>CAWAVV010000001.1:0-90085 GCA_963785565.1 uncultured Alphaproteobacteria bacterium
AACTTCACGAAGGGGCGCCACGCCGTCTCTGCTGAGTGCTGTCATCACCGCGAAAAATAACGCAGCTGGTGGGCGATGGCCAAGCTCAAGTCATTTTCGCCGCGCTTCGGGGCAGCAGATTTTGGAGGATCCCGAGGTCTCCTTTCGCCGCACGCCGAAAACTTCGCGGAGATACCGTGGCAACCCGATGAAATGTCCGCACAAAGTTGGACAGGTCGGCGAACCCGACATCGAGCGCGATCTCGGTGATCGACCTTGCATCATCGGCCAATAGCCGCGCCGCCCGGCGCAGCCGAGAGCAAATCAGGTACTGATGCGGGGTTACGCCCAGGACGTTTGCGAACAGCCGCAGGAAATGAAACGAGCTGAGCCCGAACTCCCTGGCTGTGCTCTCGAGATCGATCGGCTCATGCGCGTTCGCGTCGATCCACAGCGCCGCCTCTACCGCGCGGCGGCGATCGCATGCCCGGACTGCTGCCGGCCGTCGCGGCCGTCCGGAGAGGATTTCGACGAAGCGCGACGCGAGCAGCATTCCGATTTCGTCGAGGCCGACCTCGCTCCTGCCCTCGACGGCGGCCTGGGCCAACTCGCCCAGGACCATCAACTCGGGCAGCGGCGGCACATAGACCGACTGCCAGATATCGCGCCGGTACCCGACCATTTCGACCAGCGCCGGAGCGGGATGAAACGACAGACATTCATCTCCACCGCCATGTTCGTGCGTGCAGATATATTCGTCACCGGGATGGCCGATCAGGATCGACCCTGTCACCAGCTCGAACGATCCACCCCGGGCGCGGCAACCAAAGTTGCCCTTGCGCACATAAGAAATCGAAAAGCTTTCATGCAGCTCGACGAACGGCGCGTCGTCCGGGCCGGCCCGGCATCGGTGGTCGACGACCGAGATTGCTTGGTTCCGGAACACCAGCTGGGACCGCATGCGGCGACTATCAGCTATTGACGTAAAGCCGGGACTGCCGCTGTCGGGTTTCACCGGGCGAGCAGGTTAGGCCTGCTCGGCGCGGTTGCGGCGCAGCCGCTCCTTGCTTTCGGCCGGCCAGAATTCGTCGATCCGATAAATCGTCTCGAATGCCGGCACGCCTTCCGGCAGAGACAGCCACGGCAGCTTGCTGCGCGTAAATATATGAACATCCGGCGTAACCGCTTCCGGAGTGTCGAGCGTGCCGGCGCGCACGAACAGGCAGTCGCTGGGGACAATGTGGTAGCGGCTCCACAAGGTGGTGCCGCAAGTCGCGCAAAAGAATACGTCGTGGGGCTTTCCGGCGCCGCCCATCAGCCGGTACGACTTCGGAGGCGCCGAATTGTTTTCGACAAATCTCCGTTCGATCCAGAGGTTGATCGCGAACGGACCGCCGGTCAGACGCTGGCAGTCGCGACAGTGACAGGCGTGAACGATCAACGGAGTGGCGGTCAGCTTGTATCGGATCGTACGGCACGCGCAGCCGCCCTCGAGGTTCATGCTTCCTCCTTGGCTCGGCGGTTCGGCGGAGTCTTCGCCAGCTCGACGGTGCGCCATAGATACCAGCTCGCCACGGTTCGGTAAGGCTTCCACTGGGCGCCATAGGCTGCGAGTTCTTTGGGCGAAGGCAAATCACGATCGTAGGCGAGCGCAAAACCTTTGCGGACGCCGTAATCATCGACCGGCAGCACGTCGGGACGGCCGAGGTGGAAGATCAGCAGCATCTCCGCGGTCCATCGGCCAATTCCCCGAACCTGCGTGAGGCGCTCGATGATCGCTTCGTCCTCCATGCGATCGATTTCGGCGGGCGTCGGAATTTCGCCGTCGGCAGTCTTTCGCGCGAGGTCGCGCAGCGAGAGGAGCTTCGAACGCGAGAGCCCGACACCGCGCAATTCTTCGTCGCCGGCGCCGAGGATCTGGTCGGCGGTCGGCCCGTCACGCGCGCCCGGAAACAGGGCGCAGAGGCGCGCGAAGATCGTCGCCGCCGCCTTGCCGGTAAGCTGCTGGTAGACAATCGCCTCGGCCAGCGCGAGAAAAATGCTCGGCTTCTTGACGCGCTCCAGGCGAAACGGCCCGACCGTATCCATGACGCGGGCAAGCGCGGGATCCGAGCTGCGTAGGTGCTCGACCGCGAGGCACGGATCGAAGCCGAGCACGACCTCTCCGTCAGCCATCGAGTTGCGCGCCTTCGATCGCCAGCATGCGGCGCTTCGTCGTGATGCCGCCCTCTGCGGAAAAACCGCCGATCTTGCCGCCGGCGGCGAGCACGCGATGGCACGGGACGACAATCGGGAACGGGTTTCGCCCTAGCGCCTGCCCCACGGCGCGCGCCGCGCCGGATGCGCCGATCCGCGCCGCGATGGCGCCATACGACAAGGTCATGCCCGGCGGAATGGTGCGCGCCACCTCGTACACCCGGCGGTGGAACGCCGGCACATGCTCCATATCGAGCGCGACGCCGGAGAGATCGCTCTCCCCGCCGCGCAGCAGTCCAACGATGCCGTCGATGGCGCGCTGCACCTCAGGCGGCGGGATTGTCTCCCCGGCTGCCGGAAATCGATGGAGCATGCGCGCGCGTGTTTCCGGCTCGCCCGCCTCGGGGAGCTGCACCCCGGCGATCCCACGATCACCCCAGGCGATGCCGCATCGGCCAATCGCCGTGTCGAAGAGCGCAAAGCCGCTTGCCGCCATACCCGATCCTAACACTCGCGGCAGCCGCGCCACTTGGAGAATCTTGCTGCCGAAGATCAGCCCGCGGTAGCCTTGCGGAAGACTTGCTCGAATTTCGAGAATTCGTCGGGGGAGGCGTCGGAGACGGCCCAGTAGCCGATATCGCCTTCGTTCCAGTGGTGCAGGGTGTAGCCGCGACGGGTGACGGTTTCGGCACGATCGCCCGTCCTGGTTGGCAGCACGAAGACGTTGATGACGTGCTTACCGGCCCGGTAGACGAGCGCCGGGACCGGTTTTCCCTGGATCAGGTCGAGGCGTCCACCGATCAGCGGAAAACCCTCGGCGGCGAGATCGACGCCCGGCGGCGACAGATCGGTGCGCCCGGCGAACCACGGCTTGACCGTATGCTTATCGGACGAGGCGACATCGGTCAGGTGGTCGCCCAGCAGCGATCGCAGGTGGCTGTCGATGACCTCGTTGGCGACAGTGTTTTCCTGCCGCTCGCCGGTCAGCAAAAACGTGCCGCCGGAGCCGACCGCGACAGCGAGCAGGATCGAAGCGGCATAGGCGAGCCAACCGGACGCGCGCATCGCCGCCGGCCGCGCCGCGGCCGCCTCGCGCCGCAGCGCCGAGCGCACGCTCGAACGCAGTGCCTGGGGCGCGCGATAGACCGGCGCCGCGCGGCGGATCCCGTCGCGCAAGCGCTCCAGCGCCACCGCTTCCGGGCCGCACTCGGCGCAGCCCTTGATATGGTCGCGAAGCAAGGTCCGCTCGGCCTCGGCGACTTCGCCATCGAGATAGGCGTCGAGAAGCGGGCGCACCTCCTCACACTGCATCGCTCACATCCTTTCCATCCCAAGCCCGGCGCAGCGCCGACCGGGCGCGGTGGAGGCGCGACATGACCGTCCCGATCGGCACCCCGGTCACCTCGGCGATCTCGCGATAGCCGAGCTCTTGCAACTCGCGCAATACGATCGCCTCGCGCAGCGGCACGGGGAGCGCCTCGATCAGCCGGTCGAGACGCCGTAGGTCCGATCGGCTCAGCAGCAGCGCCTCGGTATCGCCCGGCCCGTCCGGTGGCGCCGCCACCGCCTCGTCGAGATCGGCCGCGGTTTCGAGCGGAACAACCTCCGCCGGCCGGTTGCGCTCCAGCCAGCTGTAGCAAGTGCGCCGCACGATCCGAAGCAGCCAGCTCTTGGCGTCGCCCTCGCGATAGCTGTCGAAATAGCGGAACGCTCTCAGATAGGCCTCCTGCACGACGTCGGCGGCGTCGGCATCGTTGCGGGTCAACCAGCGGGCCAGCGAATAGGCGGCGTCGAGATGGGGCAGCGCCACCGCTTCGAACCGGCTTTGCTGCCGCCGCTGCGCAATCCAGCCCATCCGTTCATTCTACCTCACAACGGTGCAGACCGCAGCGGGCAAGCGTTTATTCCGCGCCGGGCGATCAAGCGGGACGCCATGGCGCTGGACCATCGGCGCGGTTGCAATCGCCGCGGCCGAACCCCACACTCAACGCACGCAGGAAAGGATCACGCCGATGGAAATGACGGGCGAATTTCGCATTCCCGCGCCGCGCGAGCGCGTCTGGCAGGGGCTCAACGACCCTGAGATTCTGAAGCAGGCGATCCCCGGCTGCCAGACCATCGAAAAGGTGTCGGACACCGAATTTACCGCCAAGGTCGTCGCCAAGGTCGGACCGGTCAAGGCGACATTCGGCGGCAAGGTCAATTTGACCGACCTCGACCCGCCGAGGGCATACACGATCTCGGGGGAAGGAACCGGCGGTGTCGCCGGGTTCGCCAAGGGCAGCGCCAAGGTCCACCTCGACGCGGACGGCGGTGAGGCGACCATGCTCCATTACGAGGTTCAGGCTCATGTCGGCGGCAAGCTCGCGCAGATCGGCTCGCGCCTGATCGACGCCACCTCGCGCAAGATGGCGGACGATTTTTTCGCCCGCTTCGCCGCGGTGGTGGCGCCCGAGCCGGCGGGGTCGCCCCAGGCCAACGGCGCGGCCGACGAGGGGGTGCAGATGGCGTCCGCCGCCGTCGAGCCGACGCCGGCCGAGGGCGGAACCGCGACCGCCGGCAGCACCCCCACCCGCAGGCTATCGCCGGCGGTTTGGGTCACCGGGCTGACCGCGGTCGTCGCCCTGACGCTCTATTACTTTACCCGCAACGGCGGGGTGCGCTAGCCGAAGTGGCGGCATCCGGGAACGCCTTGACCAAAGGCGCTTCCGGGAACAAAACTCCGGCAGGCTGCTGCCGCTCGCGCTGACGGCGACGATTTGTGATCCAGGGAGGGTTCGATGCAAAAGACGGTAAGCCTCACCGTGAATGGTAAGCCGGTTTCGGCGACGGTCGAGGGCCGCACCCTCTTGGTGCAATTGCTGCGCGAACATCTGGGGCTCACCGGGACTCATGTCGGCTGCGACACCAGCCAATGCGGCGCCTGCGTCGTGCATGTCGATGGCGAGGCGGTCAAGTCTTGCACCTTGCTGGCGCTGCAGGCCGAGGGCCGCTCGGTGCTGACGATCGAAGGGGTGGCGACCGGCGACACCCTGCACCCGATGCAGGAGGCGTTTCGCAACAACCACGCCCTCCAATGCGGGTTCTGCACCCCCGGCATGGTCATGAGCGCGCTCGACCTGGTCAAGAACAACCCCAATCCGACCGAGCGCGAGATCCGCGAATATCTCGAAGGCAATCTCTGTCGCTGCACCGGCTATCACAACATCGTCCTGGCGATCGCAGAGGGGGCGGCGGTGATGCGCGGCGAGGCGCCGCCGGCCAACGTCCATGGGGCGGCGGCGGAGTAGGCCGATGACTACGGTCGGAACGCCGGTCCGGCGGCGCGAGGATTACCGCTTCCTGACCGGGCAAGGCACTTACACCGACGACATCGACCGTCCGCATCAGCTCCACGCCTATATCCTGCGCAGCCCGCATGCGCATGCGCGGATCACCGGGATCGACACTTCGGCGGCGGCGTCAACCCCCGGAGTGGCGGCAATCTATACCGGCAAGGACATGGCGGCGGACGGCGTCGGCGGGCTGCCCTGCGGCTGGCAGATCCATTCCAAAGACGGCTCGCCGATGGCCGAGCCGCCGCACCCGCCGCTCGCGGTCGATCGCGTGCGGCATGTCGGCGACCCGGTCGCGGTGGTCATCGCCGAAACCCTGGCACAGGCCCGCGAGGCCGCCGAACAGTTGCGCGTCGATTTTGTCGAGGAGCCCTCCGTCGTCGACCCGGCCGAAGCGCTCAAGCCGGGCGCGCCGCAAGTCTTCGCCGAAGCGCCGGGCAATCTCTGCTATGACTGGCATTTGGGCGACCTCGCCGCGGTCGATGCTGCCTTTGCCAAGGCGGCGCGGGTCGTCAAGCTCGACCTCGTCAACAACCGCCTCGTCCCGAACGCGATGGAGCCGCGCGCCGCGATCGGCGAGTACGACCGCGCCACCGGCGACTACACGCTCTTTACGACGAGCCAAAACCCGCATGTGATCCGCCTGTTGATGGGCGCCTTTGTATTGCACATCCCCGAGGCGAAATTGCGGGTCGTCGCCCCCGATGTCGGCGGCGGCTTCGGCTCGAAGATCTATCATTACGCCGAAGAGGCGATTGTGACCTGGGCGGCCGGCAAGCTGCGCCGGCCGGTCAAATGGACCGCGGAGCGGTCGGAAAGCTTTATGTCCGACGCGCATGGCCGCGACCACGTGACCCATGTCGAGCTGGCGCTCGACGCGCAGGCAAAGTTCCTGGCGCTCAAGGTTTCGACGATCGCCAATATGGGCGGCTATCTGTCGACCTTCGCGCCGTGCATCCCGACCTATCTCTACGGCACCCTGCTGGCCGGCACCTATACGACCCCGGCGATCTATGTCGAGACCAAGGCGGCATTCACCCACACCGTCCCGGTCGACGCCTATCGCGGCGCCGGCCGGCCCGAGGCGACGTATCTGCTCGAACGCATTGTCGATCTCGCCGCCGACGAGATCGGCATGGACCCGGCCGAACTGCGGCGCCGCAACTTTATCCCCGCCGACGCCTATCCCTACCAGACCCCGGTCGCGCTGCAATACGACAGCGGCGATTACGGGACGACCCTGGAACTGGCGCTGAAAGCGGCGGATTACGCCGGCTTCGAGGGACGGCGCCGCGAGGCGTTGGCGCGCGGCAAGCTGCGCGGCATCGGCATCGCCACCTATATCGAGGCGTGCGGGATCGCCCCCTCGGCCGTGGTCGGCTCCTTGGGCGCGCGCGCCGGCCTCTACGAAAGCGCCGCTGTCAGGGTCCACCCGACCGGCAGCGTGTCGATCCTGACCGGCTCGCACAGCCACGGCCAGGGGCACGAGACGACATTCTCGCAGCTGGTCGCCGACCGGCTCGGCATCCCGATCGAGAGCGTCGAAATCGTCCATGGCGATACCGCCAAGATCCCCTACGGCATGGGCACTTACGGCTCGCGCTCGCTGGCGGTCGGCGGCTCGGCGATCGTCAAGGCGATGGACAAGGTGGTCGCCAAGGGCCGCAAGATCGCCGCCCATCTGCTCGAAGCCGCCGAGGCCGATGTCGAGTTCGCCGACGGCAAGTTCAGCGTCGCCGGCACCGACCGCTCGAAGAGTTTCGGCGAGGTGGCGCTGACCGCCTATGTGCCGCACAACTACCCTGAGGATTTGGAGCCGGGACTCGACGAGACCTCGTTTTACGATCCGAAAAACTTTACCTATCCATCAGGCGCGCACATCGCCGAAGTCGAGATCGACCCGGAAACCGGGCAAGTAGCGGTGATCAACTTTACCGCGAGCGATGATTTCGGCCGCATCGTCAACCCGATGATTGTCGCCGGCCAGGTCCATGGCGGGCTGGCCCAAGGCATCGGCCAGGCCTTGCTCGAAGGCTGCGTCTACGACAAGGAGACCGGGCAGCTGTTGACCGGCTCCTACAACGACTATGCGATGCCGCGCGCCGACGATCTGCCGGCCTTTGCGCTGTCGACCAACGTGACCCTGTGCACGCACAACCCGCTCGGCGTCAAAGGTTGCGGCGAGGCCGGGGCGATCGGCGCGCCGGCGGCGATCACCAACGCCCTCGTCGATGCGCTGAAACCGCTCGGGGTTCGGCATTTCGACATGCCGGCAACCCCCGAAAAACTGTGGCGCGTGATCCAACAGCACCGCCAGCCGCTCGCCGCGGAATAGGGAGATCCCTGATGTACGAATTCACCTACCACAAGCCCGCGAGCCTCGACGAGATCGCGAACCTGCTCGGCGCCAACGAGGAGGCCAAGCTCGTCGCCGGCGGCATGACCTTGATCCCAACCTTGAAGCTGCGGCTCGCCAAACCGTCGGATCTCGTTGATCTCGCAGCGATCCCGTCCTTGCGCGGCATTACCGATGCCGGCGACGCGATCGTGATCGGCGCAATGACGCGGCACGCCGAGGTCAACCGCTCGCCGGTCGTCAAACAGGGGATCCCGGCCTTGGCGGCGATGGCCGGCATGATCGGCGACCCGGCGGTGCGCAACCGCGGCACGATCGGCGGCTCGATCTCGAACAACGACCCGGCGGCGGATTATCCCGCGGCCCTCGTCGCCCTCGGCGCCACCGTGCACACGACCAAGCGCGAGATTCCGGCCGAAAGTTTTTTCACCGGCATGTTCGAAACGGCGCTCGAACCGACCGAGATCGTCGCCTCGGTCAGGTTCCCGAAGACGCAAAGCGCCAACTACCAGAAATTCAAGAACCCGGCCTCGCGCTATGCGATCGTCGGCGTCTTTGTCGTCCGCGCGCCAAATGGCGTCCGCGTCGCGGTGACCGGCGCCGGCCCCTGCGTGTTCCGCGTCCCCGCGATGGAGACGGCGCTCGCGGCCTCGTTCACCCCCGACGCGATCAAGGACATCGCGATCCCCGACACCGGTCTCAATTCCGACATCCACGCGTCAGCCGAATACCGCGCCCACCTCGTCGGCGTGATGGCCCGCCGCGCCGTCGCCGCCTGCGGGTAGGCCTCGCGGCGCCGCCTGCAAAGAGTGCCGGTCAGCGATAACGTCCGTGGCGCATTTGCCCGCGGCGGCGCGCGGCCGCCCGGTCAGACCCCGTGATATTCGGCCGAGATGTCCTTGCCGGTATAGTCCGTCAGCAGCGAGGTCGCGGTGATGCCGATTACGGCACAAGCGAGGATGTACAGGGCGATTGGTTGGCTCGTATGGAAGGCAGCGAGCAGCGCCGTCGCGATGAACGGCGACGGGCCGCCGGCAATGATCGAGGCGAGCTGGTAGCCCAGCGAGCTGCCGCTGTAGCGCAGCCGGGGCGAGAAGCTTTCCGCGATCAGCGCCGCTTCGGGGCCGTACATCGTCATAATCGGCAGTCCCGACACCGCGATGGCGATAAAGATCAACGCTGGCACTCTGGTATCGAGCATGGCGAAGTAAACGAAGCCGAACACCGCGACAAACACGCAACCGATTATGTACATGCGCTTGCGGCCGACGCGGTCCGACAGAGCCCCGGCACACGTCACCCAGAGGAAGCTGAGAACGGCGGAGGCGAGAACGGCGATCAACAGAAAATTGCGCGAGGCCCCCAGCACCGTCGTCCCGTAAGTGAAGACGAACGCGCCAAAGATGTAGCCGGGCGCTTGCTCCGGCATCCTCAGCAAGGCGGTCAGCGCGACCTGTTTGGGCTGGCGTTTGAGCACCTCGAGCACCGGTACGCGTTCGACGCGCTCTTCGTCGAGGACCTTCTGGAAGACCGGGGTCTCGAGAATGCCAAGCCGGATCCACAGCCCGACCGCGACCATGATGATGCTGATCAAGAAGGGGATGCGCCAACCCCAGGTCAGGAACTGGTCGCCGGAAAGCCAACTGAACACCAGCACCGCCAGATTGGCCAGAAAGAACCCGGCCGGCGCCCCGAATTGCGGCCAGGACGAGATGAAGCCGCGATGCTTGTTGGTTCGGCGCCCACTCCATCGCCAGCAGCACCGAGCCGCCCCATTCGCCGCCGACCCCGATGCCTTGGATCAACCGGATGATCGTCAACAACACGGCGCCCCAGACGCCGATGCTTGCGTAGCTCGGGACGAGACCCACCGCGACGGTGGCCAGACCGGTCACCAGCAAGGTCACGATCAACGTTGCCTTGCGCCCGATGCGATCGCCCCAGTGGCCGAATATCGCCGCGCCGATCGGCCGGCCGACAAAGCCGATGAAAAAAACGCCGAACGCCTGCAGCACGCCGATCAGCGGGGAAGATCCGGGGAAAAAGAGCTTGCCGAAGACCAGCGCGGTCACCTGGCCGTAGAGCAGGAAGTCGTACCACTCGATCGTGGTGCCGACCGTGCTGGCGATCATGGCGCGGCGCAAATGCGCGCGATGCTCGATTTCGGAAAGCCCGCCACTGGCGGCGGTGAGGTCAGCGGTGGTCATTTTGTTTCCCCCTTACTGCCGGGCGGTTTGCATGTGCCCGTTGTTGCTCCTCCCGGCGCGCAATGCGGCCGGCGTCGCTTGTTACGTTAATAAGGTTAGCAGCCGCAGAGAGTTCTGCCAACTGCGCGGTGCAACGGCTGCAGGGCGCGCGGCGGCAATCAGGCCGCGTCGTATTCTGCCGAAATGTCGCGATTGGTGTAGTCCGGCAGCAGCGCCGCCGAGATCACGCTGATGATTGCGCAGACAAGGATGTAAAAAGCGATCGCATAGCCCGAATTATAGGCCGCGAACAACGCCGTCGCGATCAGCGGCGCCGGCCCGCCGGCGATGACCGAGGCGAGCTGATAGCCGAGCGAGGCGCCGCTGTAGCGCAGCCGGCCGGTGAAGCATTCGGCGATCAGCGCCGCTTGCGGGCCGTACATCAGGTCGTGTGGGATCAGCGACAGCACGATGGCGAGAAAGATCCAGCCCGGCACCATCGTGTCGAGCATGGCGAAATAAATAAAGCCGAACACCCCCACCGTCACCGAACCGATCAGATACATCCGCTTGCGCCCGATCCGGTCCGACAGCCAGCCGGCAAACGGTATCGTAAAGAACGACACGACCGAGGCGACCAGCACCGCCGTCAGCAGCAGATCGCGCGAGCTGCCGAGGACCTTTGTGCCGTAGGCGAAGATGAATGCGGTGAAGATGTAGAACGGGGCCTGCTCGGCCATCCGCGCCAGCGCGGTCAGAATGATCTCTCGCGGCTGGCGCTTGATCACTTCGAGCACCGGCGCGCGCTCGACGCGGTCCTCGGCGACGAGTCGGGAAAAGGCCGGAGTTTCGAGAATGCCGAGCCGGATATAGAGGCCGACCCCGACCAGGATGATGCTGAGCAGGAACGGTATGCGCCAACCCCAGGTCAGGAACGCCGGGCCGGAGATCGCGCTGAACGCGAGCACCGCCAAATTCGCCAGAAACAACCCGGCCGGCACGCCGAATTGCGGCCACGAAGCGACAAAGCCGCGATGGGCGTTGGTCCGCGCCCATTCCATCGACATCAAGACCGAGCCGCCCCATTCGCCGCCGACCCCGATCCCCTGCACTGTGCGCAGGATCGTCAAAATGACGGCGCCCCAGATGCCGATCCGCGCATAGCCGGGAACGAAGGCCACCAGAAAGGTCGCGATCCCCATCAACAACAAGGTCGCGATCAGCGCTGCTTTGCGCCCGATGCGGTCGCCGTAGTGACCGAAGATGGCGGCGCCGACCGGGCGGGCGACAAAGCCCACGGCGTAAATCGCAAAGACCTGCAGGGTGCCGACCAGCGGATCGGATCCCGGGAAATAGAGCTTGGCGAAGACGAGCCCGGTCACCGTGCCGTAGATGAAGAAGTCGTACCACTCGATCGTCGTGCCGATCGTGCTGGCGATCACCGCACGGCGCAATTGCCGGCGATGCTCCAATACCGGCAGCGCGCCGATGTCGGTTGCCGTCATCGCATTTCCTCCCATTTGTCCGGGCAATTGCAGAGCTGCCCGCGATCGTCCGGTGATGGTACCAGTTGCAGGATCGCCGGCAAAAGGGAGAAAGCGCGCGCGTGATGCAGGCGCCGCCACGGTGCCTCGCGAGCTTTAGCGGTAGGAATTTGACAGTTAGTACCCGATCCCTTCATCCATCATTCCCGCGAAAGCGGCGCGAAAGCGGGAACTCAGAGAACCAAAACCCCGTTTGCCGCCCTGGACCCCCGCTTTTCGCGGGGGCGACGAGGGATGCGCAATGGGAACCATCTGTCTGGTTCACACCACTAGCTCGCGACCGCCAGCAAAGCGATGCCCCCGACGATAAAGCCTCCGCCCGCAACGACGCCGAGGGAACGGTCCATCATATGATCGATGGTAACATCGCCTGCATTGGCCGGGGCGACGGCGGCAATCACCCAGAGCAGCACCCCCAGGCAGGCAAAGGCCCCCGCCGCTACTTTGATGCGGGTGCGGGTCCGGGTACGCCGAATCATGCGAGAACTCTCCCTTTACATGGCCCGGCGGCTCTTCGCGGAGAGCGGCCGACGGCGCGAGATGACGGGCAGCACCGGAACGGATAGAGTGACGACCACCCGGCAGTCTTCGAGGAGACGCGGAAATGGCGTGGAAACGCATGGTGCTGCAGATCGGTATGGGGACCGATATCCGCGGCGCGGATTACACCAAGGCGGCGGTGCGCGCCCTGCGCGACGCGCTGTGGCACAACTCGTTGAGCGTCGCCGACGCCGTCGGCCTGCCGGTCGAACTCGATGCGGGTCGAGGTCACGATCGGGGTGCCCCATCCCGAACAGGTCGACAAGGAAGCGGTTCTGGCGGTGCTGCCGCATGGCACGGGTACGGTGCAGGTTGTCGAAGGCGGGCTCGAAATCGCCAATGATTTCGGCACCAATAAGACGGTGATCGCCAATGCCGCCGCACTCGTGCGGCTCGATGTTCCGTGAGGAGGCGACCAATGCCAGCAAAGCGCGTCATTCTCGAAATGGGCGCCGGCAACGATCTGCACGGCGGCGACTATACCAAGGCGGCGGTGCGGGCGGTCGCCGACGCCCTCCATCACAGCTCGCTGCCGCTGATCCGCACCCTTGGTCTCGACCCGCGCAAAATGCAGGTCGAGGTGACAATCGGGGTTCAGCATCCCGACAGGGTCGACCCCGCCGCGGTCAAAGCCGCCCTGCCGCACGGCGAGGTCACAGTCAAGATCGTCAAAGGCGGTCTCGACGTCCCCGACAACGAAACCAATGACATCGCCGTCATCGCCAGCGCCGCAATCGCCGTGCGGATGGAGCTGCCGCAAGCCGGAGGCTGAGCCGTGGGACGGATTTGGACAACGGAGGGCTGTAGAAGAGAAGTACCAATCTGACCCTCATTGGTAGAGTTGTTGGATCGCACTTGCTCTGTACTGAGTGAAGTTGATCCCGGCCAACCCGAGCAGAGGAGCAACGCGATGATCCAATCTTCCAAAGCGCGCTGGATCGTTCTCTTGTTCGCAGGACTGGTGCTGGCTTTTGGCGACGCCGATGCGCAGCAAGCGGCCCCGGCTCCGGCCCAGAACCCCTCCCCGGTGGGGACGGCGGGCGCCAATCAGGGACCACGCGGCTTGACCAGCTACATGCCGGTCGACATCATGGAGAGTTTTTCATCGATCTTCGCTCGACTATCCGCCGAGAAACCGAGGGCCGAGGCCGAGCACATGGCGCTTCTCCAAGAGCGGTACGATCTGAGCGATCGTCCCGCTCCGGGCGTAACCATGGACCGGACCAAACCGATACAGGAAGGCGTGCGCGTCAAATTGCCCGCCGGGATGACGTGGGAGAGGCTGGCGGCAATGAGCCCGGACCAGATCCGCGACCAGAACCTTTATCCCAAGGGGTTCTACCCGTTGCCGCACCCCAAGCACCAGGAGGGCGGTTTTGTTTTTCCCCAGTTCGAGATCGACGCGATTAAACGCCAGGACGGACGCGACTTGACCCGCTTCGACATCGACTTCGATCTGCCGGACCGTTTCCTCGCCGAATTTCCTCCAGCGATGTACCTGACGCCACGTCCCGATCTCGGCGACGTCTCGCAGGGCAAGCTGGTATCGTTGACTAATTACTATCAGATGTTCAACGGTCTGCTCACCCCGCGGCAGTTGGAAGGGCTGCGATTATTACTGACGCCCTTCCCGCAGCAGCAGTTCAACGCCACCGAGGATCGCCGCGCGGAGCTTCCCAGCACCGGTGCGGCTTGCTTTGATTGCCATTCGAACGGCCACCAGAACGGCGCAACTCATCTGGCTCCCGATACTCGGCCCCAGTGGTTCCGCCACCGTATCAAGACGATATCGCTGCGCGGCTTGGACATTCAGCGGCTATTCGGCTCGCAGCGCGCCCTGAAGACGGTCGAGGACTTTACCGAATTCGAGCAGCGCACCGCTTATTTCGACGGCGATCATGTCATCGCCGCGAAAAAAGGGGTGAACCCGCTCGAGCGCGGCAGCCAGGTCGACTTCATGGCCGATTTTGAAGAAATGCTGAACTTTCCTCCGGCGCCCAAACTCGACGTGTTCGGCAAGCTCGATCGTGCCAAGGCGACCGCAGCCGAGATGCAAGGTCAGCAGGTCTTCTTTGGTAAGGGCCAGTGCGCGAGCTGCCACCAGCCCCCCTATTACACTGACAATCTGATGCACGACCTACAGACCGAGCGCTTTTTCAAGCCGGTGATGATCAACAACATGATGGCCATAGGGGACGGACCGATCAAAACCTTCCCGCTACGCGGGATCAAAGACAATCCGCCCTATCTGCACGACGAGCGTCTCCTGACGTTGGAGGACACGGTCGAGTTCTTCAACCTGATCCTCGGCACGCAGTTGACCCCGCAAGAAAAGCAGGATCTGGTGGCGTTTATGCGCGCGCTTTAGGAAGCTGCGGAAAAAGGCCCGATCATTGTCATTCCGGGGCGCGGGCCACGCCCGCGAGCCCGGAAACCATGAACATCGGCTTCGAAAAATCATGGGCTTGGCCGGTGTTTATAGGTTCCGGGCCCGGCCCCGGAGGGCCGTCCCGGAACGACGGCAGACTTTTTCCGCAACCTGTTAGGGCGGGTGGTTGTGTCTCTCGACAGAGCGTTTTGTCGGGTCTGCCCCGTCGCAGATGCCTCTAACCGCGCGCGGCGATGACGGCGATCTCGACTTTCCAGTGGGGGGCGGCGAGGCCGGCTTCGACGCAGGCTCGGCCGGGGGTGTTGCCGGGCGATACCCAGGCGTCCCACACCGCGTTCATTTCGTTGAAGTAGCGCATGTCGGACAGCCAGATCGTCGCCGACAACAGCTTCGAATTGTCGGTCCCGGCGTCGGCCAGCAATTCGTCGATCTTACGCAGGACTTCCTCGGTCTGCTGGCGTACATCGGCGGCCGGGGTATCCCCCACCTGCCCAGCCAGGTAAACGGTCGAGCCATAGGCCACGGCCTGGCTCATCCGCGCTCCGACTTTGTGCCGCTCGATCGTCATATCGGCTCTCCTGTGTAAAGCTGGCGTGAAAAGTGGGCAGCACCTTACGGAAAAGTCCCTCGGGGCTTCTGGGGATGGTTGGGGCGCGAGCCTGCCCTACTCCTCCTTGTGACTGTCGCAGAATTCGTCGCTGAGGTCGAAACGGGTCAGCCAGTCATTCTATACGGTTGGCGCGGCAGGTCGCCGGAACATTATGGCAGGGGGTAGGGGAAAATGAGCAGCAACGACATGCCACAGCAGAACCGATCTGGACAACCAACAGCGCGACACAGCGGATACTACCGCTTTCACGTTCCGCACGCGCATCTGTCCTCGGTGTTCGGCGATGACTGGTTCGCGCTGAAAGCAGAGGCGTTCGCGCGATTCTTCGGCACTCCGGTGTTCCTGGTCGCGCAGACGGTGATCGTCGGAATATGGATCCTCGTCAACATCGCGGGATGGTGGATCTTCGACGTATATCCGTTCATCCTGTTGAATCTCGCCTTCAGCCTGCAGGCGGCCTATGCGGCGCCGCTGATCCTGCTGGCGCAGACCCGGCAGGCCGATCGCGACAAGGCCACGGCGATGGCCGACGCACAGCATCGCGAGGATCTGCACCAAGCCAGCGAAGAGCGCCAGCGCCTCGCGGCCGAGCAGACTACGCTGCTGGTGCGCATGCTGGATCAGAACACGCAGCTGACCGAGGCGGCCAAGGCGCTGACCGAGCGCATCGAGAGCCTGACCGCCGAGCTCCATAAACACATTCTGCAGTCAAATCAGGACTAGCGACGGGTATGGGCCTGCAGGGCGCCAAGCATCGGATTTTTGTATATCTGGGCTGTCAGCCTGGCCGGGATTTGTGAGATGATTCGTGACATGGCGGCGCATCAGGCATCGGGGAACGAGAAAATCTGGCGATGCCTTCATTGCCGGGTTCCGCTGATTTCAGGCGGGCTCGCACTAAGCTGCGCTGGTTGCGGCCGGCAATATCCGGTGGTTGCCGGCATCCCTCTTCTGGTCAGGGAGCCGAGGGATTACTTCCGGGCAGAGCGCGCTTCGCTCATTCAGGCAGCACGCGAGGCCAGACAGCGCAGGGAGTTGCTCGATCGGGTCGAACCATATTCCGGTTTGCCCGATGCGGCGCTCGAACGGCATCGAGATGTCCTCGATGTCGAAGCGGCGCAAGCCGAGACCTTTCTTGCCCTGCTCGAGCCGTCTGTTCCGGCGCTTGAGGCGCTCGCGGACCACGCGGGCGAGCCGCAGATCGTACGCCCGGGTTGGAGGTTCGATACGCTGGCGCCCTATCTCTTGCGCGACTGGACCGACACCTCCGAGCTTCAGGTCACGAACTCCAGGATCGGCGCCGCGCTCGAGCAGGTCTTTCCCGATCCGCGCGGCAAATCGGTTGCCTTCGCCGGGTGCGGCGCCGGCGGATTGCTGGCGGAAGTCTCGGCGGGTTTCGCGCGGGTTCTGGGGTTCGACCTGACGCTTCCGATACTTGCGGCCGCGCGCCGGATACTCGACGGGAAGACCCTCGACCTGGCCCTGCCACGCGTCTTGAATGAGAGCGGCTGCATCTCCCTCGGCAGGCGTGACCCCCGATCGGCAAAGGCGCCGGTCGAGCTGTTGGCCATGGATGCGCTCGACACCGCCTTTGCCGATCGCTCGATTGATTGTGTCGTCACGGTGTTTCTGACCGATATCCTCGCCGATCCGCGCGCACTGGCGGACGAGGTGCATCGGGTCCTTTCCGACAACGGGGTCTGGATCAACTATGGACCGTCCGGGAACAATCTGAAGGCGCTCTGGCGTTTCGATCAAACGGAAGCCGCGGCTTTCTTCAAAACGGCCGGATTCGAGGTCGTCCTGGCCGATGCGCGCCGAGGGACCAATCTCGATATCAGCAGCGTCTGTCCTTCGGTGAGCTTTCGAAACGCGGTGTGCTATCTGACCGTGGCGCGGAAAACCGGGGATGCCGAAGCAAGGCCGACCGCAACGACGCCTGGCGCAGACGAGGTTTGGGAGATCGTTCCGCAGCACTTTCCCGGCGCGCATCTGGTGCACCGCCTGGCGGCGGCGGAGAACAGCGGTTTCCTCTTCCAGCACGACCGTATTCCGGGACGAGCGGAAAGTTGGGAGGTCGGCGGCAGAGCCGCCCGCATCATGGTGCTCGTCGATGGGAAAAGGACCGTGGGCGAAATCGCCGACTTGCTGAATCGGAGGAAGCCGCCTCAGCCGGTCGACGAAACACTTCGCGCCTTCGCCCGCTTTTTCCACCAGGGTTTGCTGAGCTGGCGAGGCCGGGACCCATGACGCCGGCTCCGGCGCGCGAGATTCTCGATCTCTTGGGCCTAGCGACGGGACGGGCCTGCCGGGCGCCAGGTTTCGGATTTTTACCGCTAGCCGGAGCCGGGGATCGTACCCTGCGGCAGGGTCTCGCAGTAGCGGGCGATTTCGCCGGGGGTGGTGATCCACAGCGCCTCGCGCTGACGCATGATGTGCCGAAGAGCGTCGCGGAAAGCCCGCAGCCGATAACGGCTGGCCGATGATGAAGGGATGCACCGAGACGGCGAAAACCAGCGGATATTTGCTGCGACTGCTCGAGCATCTCGTCGAACTGGTCAACGATCATTTCGGCGAATTGGCGCCCGGTGTGGCGGCGAAAGACCAAGGACGGCGAGTCGTTGAGTTCGAGCGGATAGGGTACCGACAGGATCGGCCCGGCGCGGGTGCGCATCCACACCGGCTGGTCGTCCATCGCCCAATCCATCACATAGCGGTAGCCGGCCTCCTTCAACAGGTCGAGCGTGACCGCGCTCTCGGCGATATAAGGGCCGAGCCAGCCCTCGGGCCGCCGGCCCGACAATCGCGTCACCACCTCGGTGCATTCGGCGATCAGCCGGCGCTCGTCCTCCTCCCACAGCACATCCTGGCGCTCGGAATTGGTGCGGCCGTGGCCGACATATTCGTCGCCCCGCCCGTTCAGCCGCTCGACGATGTCGGGACAGGCTTCGAGCACCGCCGAGTTGACGTTATGGGCGCCCGGCAAGGCGAACTCGTCGAGCAGGTCGAGGTAATGCCAAAGACCGACGCGGTTGCCGTAATCGCGCCACGCATAGTTGCGATGGCTCTGGGGCGCCGGCGCCCCGGTCGAATCACTGCCGAGCCCGGCGCCGAACGCGAAATGCTCGATGTTGTTGTTGAAGGTGACGGCGAGCCGCTTGCCCTCGGGCCAGTCGTATTGCGGCCGCTTGGTGGATCGGGACGTAGTCGTAGCGGCTGTGCGCGGGAAGTTTCATCAAGTTTCTCGACTTGGTGAGGTCATGTCATTGCGAGCGCAGCGAGGCCACTCCCGACGCTGTGCCATGGCGGCGCCGGGATTGCTTCGCTGCGCTCGCAATGACAGCCCAGCTCGCGGAAAATGTCAGTGTGAGGTGCTAGCAATCAGCGGCCTCGCCCTCACCGCCCCGTGAACGCCGGTTTGCGCTTTTCCATGAAGGCGGTGCGGCCTTCGGCGTAATCGGCGCTGGCGAAGCATTCGTCGACCAGACGCTTGCACAGCGCCAAGTCGCGCGCCGACTCGTCCTTCAGCGCCTCGCGAATATTCACCTTCGCCGAGCGCACCGTTAACGGCGCATTCGCCGCGATCATGTCGCAATAGTTCTTGACGTAAGACTCCAACTCCCCGTCCGGCACCACCTGGTTGACGAGGCCCATGCGCAACGCCTCCTCGGCGGTGAACTGGCGCGCGGTGAAGAAGATCTCGCGGGCATAGGCCGGGCCGACCAGGTCGACCAGCTTCTTGATGCCGTCATAGGCGTAGCCGAGTCCGAGCTTTGCCGCTGGAACGCCGAATTTCGAGCCCTCGGCGGCGATGCGCATGTCGCAGGCGAGCGCCGTGCCGACCCCGCCGCCGATGCAATAGCCGCGGATCATCGCGATCGTCGGCTTCAACGTCTCCTGCAGGCGCATCCGCGCGCCTTCGGAAATCTTGCTGTAGGCGGCGGCCGCTTCCTCCGACGCGCGCCGTTCCTTGAATTCGGAGATGTCGGCGCCGGAGACGAAGGCCCGCCCGCCGGCGCCGCTGACGACGATCACCCGGATCGCGTCGTCGCGCTCGAAATCGTCGATGATCTGGGCCACGGCCTGCCACATTTCGAGCGAGACCGCGTTGTGCCGCGCCGGGTTGTTGAAGATCAGATGGCCGATCGCCCCGTCCTTCTCGGCGATCATCTTGCTGGTCAAAGGCTGGTCGAGCATGGCGGCGTTGGCTCCTCGTTGATGGCGGGTCTGGTCTGATCGGTCGATTGTGGCAGAAGGCGCGGCGCAGCGCATCCGCGCATTCTCGCCGCGCGTCTAATCCCCGGCCACCGCCAGGCCGCCGACCCGCGGCACGGTCTCTGATCGGGCGATCGGGCCGAATCCAATGGGTCATGACAATGGCGAACAGCAACAGACCGACCGAGAAGGCGAACGGCGTCGTCCAGCTGCCGGTCCGGTCGAGGATCCAGGCGAAGGCGACCGGCGAGAGAATTCCGGCAACCGCGCCGGCGGCATTCATCAGCGCGCTCGACGAGCCGGCGTAATTGGGTGCTATGTCCATCGTCGCGGTCCACAGCGGCGAGATCGCAAAGCCGAGGAAGAACAACGCGACCGTAAAGCCGGCCAGCCCGATAACCAAATCGTGGACGAGGATCGCCGGCACCAGCCCCGCCACCGCGAGAACCCAGCTGACGGCGATCAGCCGCGAGCGCGCAATCTGCAGGTTGCCGGGTGCGGCGCAGCAGGTAGTCGGTGGCGACCCCGCCGAGCAACTCGGCGAACATCGCGCAGAGCAGCATCGCCATGTAACAGGAACGACGATTTCTTGAGATCGAGGCCGTAGTTTTTCTGCAACAAGGACGGCATCCAGGTCACAAACAGCCAGCCGGTCCAGCCCTGGCAGAAATAGATGATCATCAACGGCGTCACGCGCGGGAATCGAGACGCCGCCACGGCACCGGGCCGGAACCGGCCAGGGTTGCCGGATCAGCGGTCGGCAATGCCGCCAGCTCGGCGCTGGTAATGCCCGGATGCCGGCGCGGGTCTTCGTGGAAATACCACCACCACACCGCCGCCCAAACAGCCGACAAGATGCCGACCGCGACAAATGAAAATCTCCAGGAGAACCAGGTGATCAGCAAAGCGACGATCGGCGCCGCCGTTCCCGCGCCGAGCGCGCCCGGCGGCGTGGGTGGCCCCGATCGCCGTGCCGCGCGCCTCGACCGGCATCCATTTCGAGAGCGCGCGGGTGGCTGCCGGCAAGGTGGCGCCCTCGCCCATGCCGAGCACCAGGCGCACGCCAAACAGCGAAACAAGCCCGGTCACCGCCCCGGTCGCGATCGTCGTGAGCGACCACGCCAGGCCGCAGACGGTCAAGGTGCGGCGCGCGCCAAAGCGGTCGGCAAACCAGCCCCCGACCAGCTGAAACGGGGCATAGGAGTAGTTGAAGGCCGAGAAGGCGAGGCCGAGCGCGATATTGCTGAGGCCAAGGTCCTTCTGCATGACTTGCGCCGCGGCGGCCAAATTGACGCGGTCGATAAACAGGATGAAGTGCATCGAGACCAGAAGGACCAGGAAATTCCTGGTGGCGCGTCCGTTGAAGCCGAACAGCATGTTCGCCCCTCCTCCTCAGCCCGGGCGCAGTCTGGCAGATCGCTGAGGGAGTTGGCACCCGCATCCCGCGCATGGCAAGACCGCCGGATCGCGGGCGCACCGGCGGAAAAGCGCTCGACGACGCGCCCGAAGATCTCCGAAGCTTGCTCGGTTAATTATCGTAATTAGGGCTAGGCAACGTCGCGCTGGCGCGCCGGGTCGTAATTGGCGTCGTACCAGTAGGCCTGCCAGTCAGCGTAGCGGATTGGCTCCCAGCCGGAGGGTTTCCGGGGCCGGTGCAGGTGGGCAGGCATTCGATCACCTGATCGAAACGCGGCCCGAGAAAGAACGGGATCGCGTAGCGGTCGCAGCCGACCGGCGGCAGCGCGCGATGCGGCGTCGATTTGAAGCGCTCGTTGGTCGAACGCACCATCATATCTCCGGAATTGACCGCGAACGACCCAGGAACATACGGCACCTCAATCCACTCGCCCGAGGGCGTGCGGACCTCAAGCCCGGGGATTTCGGTCTGCGCCAGGAAGGTCATGAAATTGCTGTCGGTATGCGGCGCGATGCCGAACTGGTTGGGCTCGGCCAAAACTGGCGGGTAATGAGATAAGCGCAAGGTAAACTGGCTGTCGCGAAACGCGTCATCGAACCAGTCCGGTGCAAGGCCCAGCGCCGTCGCGACGGCCGGCAGGAAGCGGCGGGCGAAATCGTCCATGACTTCGGCATAGTGCAGCACGGCGGCCCGGAAGCCCGGCAGATCGGCCTCGTCCGGCCACTGGTTCGGCCCGACGAAGCGGCGACGCGAGCGGAGCAGCGGGTCATCTGGCGCTCGCTCGCGCTTGATGAAGAAGGCTTCGTTGAGATCGCCTTTGTCGTTGTTGTTGAGGTCCGAGGTGACGACAGCATAGCGGCCCATCGCCATATAGCCGTTGACGTGCTCGTTGAGCTTCAACCGCAGCTTTTTCTCCATCGGCAGACGGTGGAACCGCGCCGCCTCGGCAAAGGTGGCCTCGATCAATGCCGCCGGCACGTCGTGCCCGGTCAGGACGAAGAAGCCGACCGTGGTCAGCGCCTCTTCGACCCGGCGAGCAGCCTCTTCGAGCGCGCCGGGCCGCGCGGCGAGGTATTCGGCGATGTCGACGATCGGGATGGCGCTCGTCACCGGCACCTCTTCCCGCTCTAGACCACCTCGCGGGCGCGCAGATCGGCGATCTTGGCGTCGCTGTAGCCGATCTCGCGCAATACCGCCTCGGTATGCTCGCCGAGCCCGGGGGTCGGGCGCAGCTTTTCGGGCTCGGGCGTGCGGGTCATGTTGATCGCCTGGCCGACGGCCTTGAGCGGCCCGAGCTTGGGATGGTCGATCGGCCGCGCCATTTCGAGATGCTGTACCTGCGGATCGGCAAAGGTCTGGTCGATCGTGTAGAGCGGCCCGCACGGCACCCCGACCTCGTTCATCAATTCGACCCAATAGGCGCTCGGGCGCTTTCGAGTGATCTCGGCGATCCGTTCGTTGAGCACCTTGCGGTTCTTCGAACGCTGCGGCCCGGTGGCGTAGTCGGGATCTTTGAGCAGATGCGGCACATCGGCCGCCTCGCAGAAGCGGCGAAACATCTGATCGCCCGACGCGGCGATGTTGATCTGCCCGTCGGCGGTCGGGAACAGCCCGGTCGGGATGCCGGTCGGATGGTCGTTGCCGGCCTGCTTGGCGACCTCGCCGGCCATCAGCCAGCGCGAGGCCTGGAAATCGAGCATGAAGATCTGCGCTTCGAGCAACGATGTATGGACCCACTGGCCCTCGCCGGTCACGTCACGGTCGAGCAGCGCCATCAGTATCCCCTGCGCCAACAGGATGCCGGCGCACAGATCGTCGATCGGGATGCCGACGCGCACCGGCCCCTGCCCTGGCAATCCGGTGATCGACATCAGCCCGCCCATGCCCTGGGCGATCTGGTCGACGCCCGGCCGCTTGGCATAAGGGCCGGTCTGGCCAAAGCCGGAGATGCTGCCATAGACGATGCGCGGGTTGATCTTCTTGACCGATTCATAGTCGACGCCGAGCCGGTGCTTGACCGTCGAGCGGAAATTCTCGACGACGACATCGGCCTTCTCGGCCAGCTTCATAAAGATCGCGAGCCCGTCCTCGGTCTTCAGGTTGAGTGTGAGGCTGCGCTTGTTGCGGTGGAGATTCTGGAAATCGAACCCTTCGCGCCGCGAGCCGGTCACGTCGCGGCCGTCGTCGCCGCGCTGCTCGATCTTGATGACATTGGCGCCCCAATCGGCGAGCTGGCGGACCGCGGTCGGCCCGGCGCGGGCATGAGTGAGGTCGAGGACGGTAAAGCGGGACAGCGGCAGGGTTCCGATGCTCACGAGTGCGGGCCTTCCGATCTGAGGTCAAACTTGCGGTCGAAATTTACGTCAGCGGCAACTTTGGTACTTTCATCGGGCGGGCGTCAAGCTCGCGGCGTGCCGCTATCCGGCGAGCGGAGGTCCTGTCCACGCCATCACATCAACCCAGTCAATCCCCGTCGCTGCGCGAGAACTCAAGACAAAGCGCGTGATCCTAGTGGTACGATTTTGACAGTTAGTACCCGATCCTTTCTGGCGTCATTCCCGCGAAAGCGGGAACCCAGAGCAACCAAAACCCCGTTTGCCGCCCCCTGTTCAAGCCAGGGGCAGGCTCTGGACCCCCGCTTTTCGCGGGGGCGACGAGGGATGCGCAATGAAAACCATCTGTATGGCTCACACCATTAGAGAACAAGAGCACGTTAATACATTTCTGATATCACATCCTCCTCAGTAAATCTACATCATCATTTTTTACATTGATGACCCGATCGCTGACCGGGGCGATCGTCATCCCGCCGGTATAGGGGACGAGCAGCCGCCTTGCCGTATTCGGAGGAGCGGTGAGCCAGCGTTGATAGTCCCCAGGTGCGATGATCACCGGCATGCGGTCGTGCACCTCACTGACCAGTTTGTTCGCCTGCGTCGTGATCACCGCGAACGTCTCGACCGGTTCGCCGCTCTCCGGCGCCCACTTCTCCCATAGGCCCGCGAATGCGAACAGGGCTCCGCTCCTGAGCGCCATTTTGAAGGGGTGCTTGTTGGCGCCTTTTGTCTGCCATTCATAAAAACCGTTGGCCGGCACGAGACACCGTTGTGTTTCAAAGGCTCTCCGGTACGCCGGCTTCTCTTCGAGTGTTTCGGCGGGCGCATTGATCATTCCGGCGCCGAGCGACAGGTCGCGCGACCAGGAGGGCACCAAGCCCCATCGGGCCATGTGAACGCTCCTGCTCTTGTCGACAGCGATCACAATCGGGGAGAGCTGCTCCGGCGCGATGTTATAACGGGGCGCGAGCTCGGGCACGGCATCGATCCGGAACACCTTCCTGATTTCGGCCGCCGTGGCCGTGAGGTAGAAACGTCCGCACATGACCTATTATACCATCTCGCGCCCGCATGCGGGTTGAAACCGGATTGCGAACCGAACCATTCGACCTCTCCCCCCTCATAGGATTGTGGCGGTGCGTCACGTCCGACGTCTATCGGGTGTGGTCGACGTCATCCAAAAACCGGAGGTAGTGCGCGGGCAGGCCGTGGGCTCGCGCACCCTCGCGCAGCAGTCTGATGTAGCGCAGCGATGGTTTGCCGTCGATGTCCTTCCCTCGAGCGATATAGGCGATGGCCTGGAGCGGCCGGCCGGCAGCGTCTTCGGCCTCGACCGCCACATGGCGATAACCCCGCCCGGGGACTCCTTCGGTCGAGTCCAAACGGATCAAATCGCGCCGGGTAATGCGATAGAGCACGCCCCAGACCTCGGCGCCCGGATCGACGCACAAATTCGCCGGCGCCGCCTTCCCCTTCGGACGGCCTTCCAGGTTGAAGCGGAGCCGATACCCCTTGATCCGGCCGGGCCGGCACTCGAATGACTGGATACCCCGTCGGATCCGAAACGTGGCCTCATGCATGTTGGCGCCGTAAGCAAAATACCAGATCTGATCGCTTGGCCGGCCTGACAGCCGAGCACCGTGCAACGGATAGTAAAGACGCGACAGCGCCCAGGACTTGGCGATCAGCCGGCGCCGTCTGCGCCACAGCGCGATCATTGCCTGGCGCATCGGCAACGTCATGCGGGAGCTCCCTTTGCCGGCAACGCATTACCGCCGGTTCTCGATTACCCGACGACGAATATAACCCGGTCAAGCCGGCTGCTGTGCTAGGATGGCCGGCAATGCGCATCGATGCGGTTATAAGGTCGGTCGAGGCTGTCCGTCGAAAGCTGCGGGCCGTAACCGCGGTTGCCGAGGATGCTGGCGCCACGGAACCCGAGAAGGCCAATGCAAAGGCGCTGAAAACGCGTCTGGAGCAACGCCTTAAACAGGCCGGAGCCCCCGCTGGGGATTGGACGGACGCCATTTTTCGGCTCGGCAGGCGGACAAAGGTGATGAGTCAATCGGTGTCTCCCGCGTCGCCGAAAGGAGATTGGACAGATCACGCCCTGCGGCTCGGCAAGGCAGTGAGGCTGGGCTATAAGAAGTGGTCCTCGTCGGAATAAGAGGAACTGCAAAGGCTCCGCCGGACAGCCTGCCGGGTGGTCCCCTGCCCCCCCGCTATTGCTTGTAGGACGGGTCGATGCGGTCGAGCTTGCGCAAGAGGGCGGGCCATTCGAATTTGGCCAGATCATTGCGGCCGCCGCCGGGGCGCCTCCCGGCATTGTCAAAGGCGGCGCTGACGGCCTCGTCGCCGATCGGATGGAACTCGGCGCCCGATTGCTGGAAGGCGAGCTGCATCGCGCATGCCCGCTCCATGCGATAGGTCGCGACAAAGGCCGCGGCGACGCTCGTCCCGACAATCAGCAGGCCGTGGTTGCGCAGGACCATGATGTGGCGATCGCCGAGATCGGCGAGGAAACGCCGACGTTCCTCTGGGCTTCGGGCCGCACCCTCGTAGTCATGATAGGCGACATCACCGATCACCTGGAGCGCATGCTGGTTAAGCGGCAGCAATCCGTCTTTTTGCATCGACACGGCGCAGCCGGCGATCGAGTGGGTGTGGAGCACGCAATCGACTTCCGGCCGGGCCATATGCACGGCGCTCGGGATCGCGAAGCCGCCACTGTTGACCTCATCGTCCGACGGCTCGACCTTGTTGCCCTCGACATCGATCTTGACCAGCGACGACGCGGTAACCTCTTCGAACAGCAGGCCATAGGGATTGATCAGGAATCTCTCGTGCTGCCCCGGCACGCGTGCGGTGATGCGGGTGTTGATCAGGTCCGACCAGCCGAACAGATCGACGAGGCGGTAGCAAGCGGCGAGGTCGCACCGGGCCTGCCATTCCTCGGCGGACATCCGCGCGGGCATTGCCGTTGCCGTTGATGCCATGGCTTTCTCCGGTGTGAGCGGGTTACGCCGGAAATCAGCGCATACGCCTCAATCCACTGTCAAGCACGGCCAATCCTCCGAAAAGCGGGCGTTGGCCTTCGGCAATCGCTTCGCCGCGCTGGCCTGTTCGTTCGCCGGATCGGCCGGTGACAAAGTAAGTTCAATCAGCGTATATCTACTAACCTGCTAAAGTAATTGGAGCTATTGGTGCCGGGTGAGGGATTCGAACCCCCGACCTTCGGTTTACAAAACCGCTGCACTGCCACTGTGCTAACCCGGCGCAGTGTAACGATATCAAAATGACTGGGATGGGACGAGGCGGAACAGTTCCAGAACATGCTAAAAGCTGCCACCGGATTTGCCCCCGGATTGGCTTATCGCAGATGCGGGCGCAACGCCGTGTGGAACAATTCGACCGCCCTTTGCTGCATGCCCTCGATCGCGTGCGTGTAGATCGACAGGGTGACATAGGGGTTCGCATGCCCGGCGCGCTCGCTGACCACGGCGACATTAACGCCAGCGCTGAGCAACTGGCTCAGGTGTGAGTGCCGCAGGCTGGGCAGATATCCGATCCGAGCCGGCGCGCCAAGCCCACGAAATCCTTCGAGAGGCGATCAGGATCTTAACTTGATTACAGATGGGGCGGGACCAGCTCCCTAAGCCAGCACTGCAGAACAGTACGCAGATGATCGCGCGCCTCGTATAGCGATAGTGGCCGTTTTGGAAGTGTTCGTTTTGGAGGTTTCTCCATCGCGTGCCGGTGGAAGTTCGCTGTACGATGAAGATTTTCGAGCACTGACTCGTCTAACCATTTTTTGCAGAGAAGCGCCTTTCCTCCGCCTACAGCAGAGCGAACTACTTCATATGTTTTGTAAAGGCTATACCAGCTATTGGGCTCAGCGAAATATTTTGTGGCATCGGCCAACTGTAGATTACGTTCGGCGAGGGCAACCCAAACTCCCGCCGGCACCGGATGGGGAAGTACACTTCCAGCCCCAATCTTGGCCAGAGCTTCAATTTGCAAGCTGTCCACTCTCTCAACCTCAACGACAGGGACACGTGAGCCATCCTCTCGCACTGTGATCGGAAGTCCCATGATTACTGGTTCATCACTGCCATACCAGATTTTAGCCACTCCGTTCATCAACGCGAGGACTTCGGTAGCAACTCCCCGTATTTCGGTATCTTTGATCCCGTCGAAGCTGGACGTGTGAAGGTAATACCTTGGGGGGCGATCGCTGGACTGCTCACACTCCACGCGGAAGTCTCCGCTAGGAAACCAGCTCGCCCAATTTGACAGGTCGCCTGGTCGACCCTGTTGGTCAATTATCCAGCTTATAATTGCGCCGCCTTCAGCCTTCATTCGTGCTCCTTCCTTGAGCGATCCGCCGCGGATCGTCGCCACGGGCCTCCCTCAATATGGTGGCCTGGCGGCCACCACCTAATCGGGGGCGGCGCCGAGAGGTTGGGCCGGCCGGCGACACGTTCCTGAATTCATTTGTATCTCCCGCGGCGCTCAGCCATCTACATGAGTCTCGTCATCGATGATAAGTCCGACGCAATACCTTGCGACATGACTGGGACTACGGTCGAAACAAGCAACCGATTGCTGCGGTACCCATTGCCCTGACGGTAACCAGCAACATTGCACCTACGTTCGCGCGCCCGACCGTTGTGCGAACATCCTTGCATGAGTCGAGAACAGCCAACGGGCTAATTTGGCGCCTCGGTGCAGGAGAAACACGAGTGACCTCATCAAACACGGCGGCGAACGGAATTGGCCAGCCGGTCCGGCGCAAGGAGGATTTCCGGCTCCTCACCGGCAGGGGCAGTTTTGCCGACGACCTGGTTGTGCCGAGCTTGGCGCACGCGGTGATGGTGCGCTCACCCCACGCCCATGCGCGCATCGTCTCGGTAAAGAAGGGGGCGGCGCTCGCGGCGCCCGGTGTGCTCGCGGTCCTTACCGGCGCCGACTATGTCGCCGACGGGCTGGCGCCGATCCCGCATAATGCCGGCCTTATGGGGCCACCCGATGTGAAGGTGCGAACGCGTGGCTTCACCCCGATCGCGACCGCTCATTTTCCGATGCCGCCCGATAAGGCACGCTTTGTCGGCGAGCCGATCGCCATGATCGTGGCCGAAACCATCGATCAGGCCAAGGACGCGGCCGAGTTGATCGAGATCGCCTATGAGCCGCTGCCCGCGGTGACGCGCGCCGTGGACGCGGTGAAACCCGGCGCCGCGCAGCTGTGGGACGGTGCGCCGGCTAATCTCTGTGTCGATATCGAGGTTGGCGACCAAGCCGGTGCCGCCGATGCGTTCAGCCGCGCGGCCGAAATCGTGCGGCTCGACACCTGGGTGCAGCGAGTCACCGGCGTCCCGATGGAAACGCGAACCACGACGGCCGAATACGACGAGGCGAGCGGGCAATACACCCTCCACGCCGGGAGCGGCCGCGGCGTAGCCAAGCTCCGGCTCGACCTCGCTCAAGTTCTCGGCGTGCCGGCGGAGCAGGTGCGCTGCGTGTGCAAGGACATGGGCGGGAATTTCGGTACGCGCAACTTCTTCTACCCCGAATATGCTCTCCTCGCCTGGGCGGCGCGCCGGGTCGGTCGGCCGATCAAGTGGACCTGCGAACGCAGCGAGGCATTCCTCAGCGATTATCAGGGCCGCGACCTCACGGTCGAAGCCGAGCTCGCCCTCGATCGGGAGGGGAATTTCCTCGCCGTTCGGGGCTCGAATTTGAGCAATCTCGGCGGGCATGCCGCCGCCTTTGTGTCATTGCAAAAAGGGCTCGGCCTGATGCCGAGCGTCTATCGCATCCCGGTCGGTTATTTCCGCGGCCGCGGCGCCGTCAGCAACACGGTCTCGACCACCCCCTATCGCAGCGCCGGCCGACCCGAGGTGATCTTTGTCATCGAACGGCTGATCGATCTGGCGGCGGACCGGCTCGGCCTCGACCCGGTGGCGCTGCGCCGCCGGAACATGATCCCGCCGGGGGCTCAGCCTTTCGCCAACCCCCTCGGCATCACCTACGACAGCGGCCGATACGAGGCGGCGATGAACACGGCTCTTGCGCTCGCCGATTGGGACGGGTTTGCGGCCCGGCGCGCCGAGGCTGGGCGACGCGGCAAATTGCGCGGCATCGGCATCGCCAATTATGTCGAGATCACCAGCGGCGCCCCGCGCGAGCGCACGGAGATCACGGTGCTTCCCGAAGGCCGGGTCGAGCTGGTGATGGGCACAATGTCCTCTGGACAAGGCCACGAGACGAGTTTCGCGCAGCTCGTCACCGAATGGCTTGGCGTGCCGTTCGAGAGCATCGTTTACGTCGCCCATGACACCGCGCGAGTACAGGCTGGTGGAGGTTCTCATTCGGGCCGCTCGATGAAGTTGGCCACCACGATCATCGGCAAGGCGACCGACGACATCATCGACACCGGCCGCAAGATCGCCGGCTTTTTGCTCGAGACCGGCGAAATCGACATCGAGTTCGAGCGCGGCCGCTACCGGGTCGCCGGCACCGATCGCGAGATCGGCATCTTCGAGGTTGCCGCGGCCGCAATCGCACGCAAGGACTTGCCGCCGGACCTGCAGGGGCCGCTCGCCGGCATCTCCGACCAGACGCTGCCGGTCGCGAGCTTTCCCTACGGCGCGCAGGTGTGTGAGGTCGAGGTTGATGCCGATACAGGCGAGGTTCGGATCGTCGCCTACGTTGCGGTCGACGATGTCGGCCGAGCAATCAACCCGCTGATCCTGCACGGTCAGACGCATGGCGGAATTGCCCAAGGGGTGGGTCAGGCGCTGCTCGAGAACAGCTATTATGACCCGGGGAACGGGCAGTTGCTGACCTCGAGCTTTGTGGATTACGCAATGCCGCGCGCCGACAATTTCCCGTTCTTGGCCACCGCGCTCAGCGAAGTGCCGACGCCATCCAACCGGCTCGGCGTCCGATCCGGGGGCGAGGGCGGCACCACACCGGCGCTTGCCGCGGTGATCAACGCGATCGTCGATGCGCTGGCCGAGCTCGGGGTGCGCCATATCGAGATGCCGGCGACGCCCGAGCGGGTCTGGCGCGCCATTCAGGCGGCACGCCCGGCCGCGGCGGGATGACCGCAATCCATCAGGGGCCGGGCCGGGCGGCGAGCTGACCGCGAGGACCGGACGCTCGCGGGCGGGCGTTTTTCGGACCCTCGTCGGACATGACAATGCCCGAAGCCGGCTGGGCTTCGGGGCATTGTCCCATACAATTGTAACTACGGAGAAAAATGGTTGCGGGGGTAGGATTTGAACCTACGACCTTCAGGTTATGAGCCTGACGAGCTACCGGGCTGCTCCACCCCGCGGCGATGTGTGTTGGGGGGCGTGTTGGGGCCGCCGGGTCGAGGCGGGGCGCGGTGTGCCGCGGCGGGTTGGGGGCCCGCGGATCAAGTCCGGGGGGTGGGGGGTTTGGCGAGCCTGGCGGCGACCTGCTCTTCCGCCGCTTGAGCGGCAGTACCATCGGCGCTGAGGGTTTTCACGGCCGAGTTCGGGATGGGATCGGGTGTTTGGCCCCTCGCTGTGGCCACCAGGCTGGCCAAGCCCCCCTGGCCTTACTGCCCCCTAGGGGTATTACAGCCCTGGCATTATCGCCCCCGCGGGGGTTTGCGCCCCTTGAGGGTTGCGCCCCGGCGGTTGCGCGCCCCGGCGGCGCCCTTGATGCGCCCTTTGATGATCCCTTGATAATCCCTTGGGGGGGATGGCCGGGCGGGATTTGTGAAGGCGGCGGGGGAAGTGTCTGGCGGGCGGCGGGCGGATGCCTGATGGGCGCTTGCCGCTGCACGCCGGCGGTTTTCCGGCTCTCTCCGGCTGATGCCGGAGAAAAGCATTCGGATCGGGCGGGTTCGAGCGATTAGTACCGGTCGGCTGCGCGGATTGCTCCGCTTCCACTTCCGGCCTATCGACGTGGTGGTCTTCCACGGCTCTCGACGAGACCTGGTTTTGAGGAGGGTTTCCCGCTTAGATGCGTTCAGCGGTTATCCCGTCCGCACTTAGCTACCCGGCGTTGCGGCGGGCGCCACAACCGGTCCACCAGAGGTGCGTCCCTCCCGGTCCTCTCGTACTGGGGAGAGCGCCTCGCAAGTCTCGAACACCCACGGCAGATAGGGACCGAACTGTCTCACGACGTTCTAAACCCAGCTCACGTACCGCTTTAAATGGCGAACAGCCATACCCTTGGGACCTGCTCCAGCCCCAGGATGCGATGAGCCGACATCGAGGTGCCAAACGACGCCGTCGATATGGACTCTTGGGCGTCATCAGCCTGTTATCCCCGGCGTACCTTTTATCCGTTGAGCGATGGCCCGTCCACGTGGGACCACCGGATCACTATGGCCGACTTTCGTCTCTGCTCGAGCCGTCGCTCTCGCAGTCAGGCGGGCTTGTGCCATTGCACTCGACAGCTGATTTCCGACCAGCCTGAGCCCACCATCGCGCGCCTCCGTTACTCTTTGGGAGGCGACCGCCCCAGTCAAACTACCCACCATGCAGGGTCCCGGCCCGGGGATCGCCCAGGCGCGGTTAGATGCCAGAGACCGTGAGAGCGGTATTTCAAGGTTGCCTCCACCCCAACTGGCGCCAGGGCTTCAACGGCTCCCGCCTATCCTACACACACCATCCCTAACACCACTGCAAAGCTGTAGTAAAGGTGCACGGGGTCTTTCCGTCTGACCGCGGGGACTCCGCATCTTCACGGAGAATTCAATTTCGCTGAGCCGGTGTTGGAGACAGCGGGGAAGTCGTTACGCCATTCGTGCAGGTCGGAACTTACCCGACAAGGAATTTCGCTACCTTAGGACCGTTATAGTTACGGCCGCCGTTTACCGGGGCTTCGATTCAGAGCGTGAACCCCTCCTCTTAACCTTCCGGCACCGGGCAGGCGTCAGACCCTATACGTCGTCTTGCGACTTCGCAGAGCCCTGTGTTTTTAGTAAACAGTCGCCACCCCCTCCTCTGTGCCCCCCGCCCCTGCTTGCGCAAGGACGGGGCCCCCTTCTCCCGAAGTTACGGGGGCATTTTGCCGAGTTCCTTCAACACCGTTCTCTCAAACGCCTGGGTATGCTCTACCAGTCCACCAGTGTCGGTTTCGGGTACGGTCTATGATGCCGGCGCTGTTTCCCGGAAGTCCTTCGCCGCCCCCCCAATCCATTAAGGGAGAACGACTTGCGGCCTTCGTCACGCTCGGCAGGCGGAGGAATATTAACCCCCTTCCCATCGGCTGCGGCTTTCGCCCTCGCCTTAGGGGCCCGGCTAACCCTGCGCGGAATGACCTTGCGCAGGAACCCTTGGACTTTCGGCGTGAGGGGTTCTCACCCTCATTTACGCTACTCATGTCAGCATTCGCACTTCCGATGCCTCCACCAGGGCTCGCGCCCCGGCTTCGCCGGCCTACGGAACGCTCCGCTACCGCGTCAGAGGACAGAAGACGGACGACAGATGACGGATATCGGCGACCGAATGCTCAAGCCTTATCGGCAAGGCTCTGCAGCATCCGCGTGATCCGCTGATAGTCGTCGCGCCATCCTTGCCAAGTCACCTCGTCGATATAGCCGAGATCGAGAGCATAGCGCAGCCACACTCGCATCTCGTCCGACGAACCGATCGCCATCCGCAGAAAGCGTTTGAACTCCGCCTTCGAGCCCTTCTGGCGACCGTAACCCTCGGCAATATTCGCACAGATGGATTTCGAGGCCCGCCGTATCTGGTCGGCCAGAGCGCGCTGCTCCACCGCCGGAAACTCAAGGCTCGCACGATGGATCGCAAGCGATACCCGGTAGGCGCGGCGAAAGACCTCCAGGTCTTCGAACGACACCACCTTGCCGCGTGCTTCCATCGGTCCTCTGTCGTCTGTCGTCTGTCTTCCGTCCTCTGACACCCGCAGCTTCGGTGCGTGGCTTGAGCCCCGTTACATTTTCGGCGCCGGACAGCTGTTCGACCAGTGAGCTATTACGCTTTCTTTAAAGGATGGCTGCTTCTGAGCCAACCTCCTGGTTGTCTTGGCCGTCCCACATCCTTTCCCACTTAGCCACGACTGGGGGACCTTAGCTGGCGGTCTGGGCTGTTCCCCTCTCGACGACGGACCTTAGCACCCGCCGTCTGGCTGCCGCTCTGCGCTCGCCGGTATTCGTAGTTTGGTTAGGTTTGGTAAGGCTCGCGCCCCCCTAGCCCATCCAGTGCTCTACCCCCGGCGCCGACCAAGCGACGCTCTACCTCAATAGATTTCGCGGAGAACCAGCTATTTCCGGGTTTGATTGGCCTTTCACCCCTAGCCACAAGTCATCCCCTACTTTTGCAACAGTAGTGGGTTCGGTCCTCCAGTGCGTGTTACCGCACCTTCAACCTGCCCATGGCTAGATCACCCGGTTTCGGGTCTGATCCCGGCAACTGTTGTCCCTTGCTGGTTGCCCAGCAAAAAACGCGCGCCCTATTCAGACTCGCTTTCGCTGCGCCTACGCCTAACGGCTTAAGCTTGCTGCCAAGACCAACTCGCTGACCCATTATACAAAAGGTACGCCGTCAGACCGACGACAGAGAACGGACGACAGAGGACAGATAAATCTGCCGTCCGTCGTCTGTCTTCTGTCGTCCGTCCTCCGACTGCTTGTAGGCATCCGGTTTCAGGAACTGTTTCACTCCCCTCGTCGGGGTGCTTTTCACCTTTCCCTCACGGTACTGGTACACTATCGGTCACTGAGGAGTACTTAGGCTTGGAGGGTGGTCCCCCCATGTTCAGACAGGATTGCTCGTGTCCCGCCCTACTCGAGGACTGTCGATCCGGTTTCCCGTACGGGGCTGTCACCCGCTATGGCCCGCCTTTCCAGACGCTTCCGGTACCAAAATCAACAGCCGCTGGCCTGGTCCGCTTTCGCTCGCCACTACTCGCGGAGTCTCGGTTGATGTCCGTTCCTCCGGCTACTGAGATGTTTCAGTTCGCCGGGTTCGCCTCCCGAACCTATGAATTCAGCGCGGGATACCCCGGATCAAGTCCGGGGTGGGTTGCCCCATTCGGAGATCCCGGGATCAACGATCGCTCGCATCTCCCCCGGGCTTTTCGCAGCGTGCCGCGTCCTTCATCGCCTCTCAGTGCCAAGGCATCCACCAGATGCCCTTCATTCGCGCTCGATCGCAAGGGACGCCCTACCCCGCCGATGACCCAAGGATCACCCGCGCGGCAAACCGCCCCGGAAAACCGCCGCGCACAGGGGCAAACCCCCACCCTCTTCTCGAAAGGGGGGCAACCCCGCCCGCGGCCGCTCGCATGAAGACACTTCTCGGACGGCGCCCCGCACACCGGCTGATGCCCCACAGGGCAACAGCCCCACAGAACAACAGCCCATGCCCGCGGCCCGTCCGCCTCGGTCACATTCACAAATCCGCTTCACCCTTCAATCAACGCCAGCCCCGGAACATCAGCCCCGGAACATCAGCCCCGGAACATCAGCCCCGGAACATCAGCCCCGGAACCCCGGCCGCCAGCGCGGGATCTTCCCGCCCGGCCGCCCCGGAACCGGAACCAAACCGGAACCAAACCTGGTCTTCTCCGAGCATCGGGCGCAGCGATCAGCAGCTCAGCTGACACAGAGCAGAACCTGGTCTGCGATCGCCGGCGGTCGATTTCGGCGCGAAGTGGAGGTGAACGGGATCGAACCGATGACCTCCTGCTTGCAAAGCAGGCGCTCTCCCAACTGAGCTACACCCCCCGGAAGACAGCGGACCGACGACAGAGGACAGAACCCAATCCGTCGTCCGTTCTCTGTCTTCTGTCGTCTGATTGGTGGGCCAGGGAGGATTTGAACCTCCGACCTCACGCTTATCAAGCGCGCGCTCTAACCAGCTGAGCTACTAGCCCCACGGGCGGCCCGCAACAGGCAGCCCGCAACGGGGTAGCCCCCCTGGGGCCGCGCCCCAGCGACGCTCGGGAGAAGGGATGCGCAGACGGCGGCGTGGCGGAGGACAGACGACGGACGACCGAGGACAGACATCCTCCTCATCCGCAACCCTCTCCGCTTGCTGTTGCCAGAGTAGAAGAGCCGGCGTCCGACTTGCGTCGTCCGTCCGCTGTCTTCCGTCCTCCGGCATCCAGAAAGGAGGTGATCCAGCCGCAGGTTCCCCTACGGCTACCTTGTTACGACTTCACCCCAGTCGCTGACCTTACCGTGGTCGGCTACCTCCCCAATCCGAAGACCGGGGTTGGCCCGCCGCCTTAAGGTAAAGCCAACTCCCATGGTGTGACGGGCGGTGTGTACAAGGCCCGGGAACGTATTCACCGCGGCGTGCTGATCCGCGATTACTAGCGATTCCGACTTCATGCTCTCGAGTTGCAGAGAACAATCCGAACTGAGACGGCTTTTTGAGATTGGCGCGAGGTCGCCCCCTTGCCGCCCTCTGTCACCGCCATTGTAGCACGTGTGTAGCCCAGCCCATAAGGGCCATGAGGACTTGACGTCATCCCCGCCTTCCTCCGGCTTGTCACCGGCAGTTTCTCCAGAGTGCCCGGCGTAACCCGATGGCAACTGAAGATGAGGGTTGCGCTCGTTGCGGGACTTAACCCAACATCTCACGACACGAGCTGACGACAGCCATGCAGCACCTGTGTCCCCGCCGGCCGAACCGAAGAACCCGATCTCTCGGGCCCATACGAGGCATGTCAAGGGCTGGTAAGGTTCTTCGCGTTGCGTCGAATTAAACCACATGCTCCACCGCTTGTGCGGGCCCCCGTCAATTCCTTTGAGTTTTAACCTTGCGGCCGTACTCCCCAGGCGGTGTGCTTACAGCGTTAGCGGCGACACCGAAGAGCTAGGCTCCCCAACGTCTAGCACACATCGTTTACAGCGTGGACTACCAGGGTATCTAATCCTGTTTGCTCCCCACGCTTTCGCGCCTCAGCGTCAGTCTCGGTCCAGAGCGCCGCCTTCGCCACCGGTGTTCTTCCCAATATCTACGAATTTCACCTCTACACTGGGAATTCCACGCTCCTCTCCCGAACTCCAGCAAGGTAGTCCCAAGCGCAATTCCCAGGTTGAGCCCGGGGCTTTCACGCCTGACTTACATCGCCGCCTACGCGCCCTTTACGCCCAGTAAATCCGAACAACGCTCGCCCCCTTCGTATTACCGCGGCTGCTGGCACGAAGTTAGCCGGGGCTTCTTCTCCTGCTACCGTCATCATCCTCGCAGGCGAAAGAGCTTTACAACCCGAAGGCCTTCATCACTCACGCGGCATTGCTGGATCAGGCTTGCGCCCATTGTCCAATATTCCCCACTGCTGCCTCCCGTAGGAGTCTGGGCCGTGTCTCAGTCCCAGTGTGGCTGATCATCCTCTCAGACCAGCTACGGATCAAAGCCTTGGTAGGCCGTTACCCCACCAACAAGCTAATCCGACGCGGGCCCCTCCTGCTGCGATAAATCTTTCCCCGGTTTCCCCCTTTCGAGGTCCGCCGGGCGTATGCGGTATTAGCCGAAGTTTCCCTCGGTTATCCCCCACAACAGGGCAGGTTCCCACGCGCTACTCACCCGTGCGCCACTCCCCCCGGACCGAAATCCGCGGAGCGTTCGACTTGCATGTGTTAGGCATGCCGCCAGCGTTCGTTCTGAGCCAGGATCAAACTCTCAAGTTTATCCCAGGCCCCTCCGTCGTGACCCGACCCCCTCGGAGCGCTACGCCCCACGGAACCCCGGCCCGAGCGGACGGACCCATATCAGGGCCTCCAAAACGCTCGCAAATGCGCCAGCGTCCGGCAACCCGCGCCGCCGCCCGCGCATCCCTTCCCTTCCACACAATCTCAATCAACAATCCCCCCAAGCCGTCTGGCCACAGCGGGGCCGCGCTTATACCCCCGCCCCCAACCCCCGTCAACACCCCATGTCCGTCGGGGAGGCGATCCTCGAAAGACGCGCAGCAGCTTGCCGAGATAGGCAGTCCGATCCCGCATGTCCAGAAGCACACCCGAATAAATTTACCAAATCATATCAGTCCCAGCGCGCGCAGCTCGGTGAGCATTTGATCGGGCAGCGGCAGCTCGCCGACCGTCGCGCGATCGGGCGGCGCGGCCTCTGGCGCCAGATAGCGCCAGCCCTGAAACGGCCGGCACGATCGCGACAGGGTCGGCACCAAGGTCCGCTCGACGTCGATCAGGCAATAGCGGCGGCCATTCTCATCCCGCTCGCTGTGAAATCCGGTGACCAGCTGCCGCACCCGGATCTGGCCGCGGATGACCCAGTAAATCGAGCCGCCGGCGAGCACTTCCGCCGCCCGGCGCGGGTGGTTTCTGGTATAGACCCAGCCGCCCCCGCGCTCGGCCGCGCGCGCCGCCCGCACCCGGCGCAGATGCTCGACATCGTCGATCCCGACGGCGAGCTTGATCAGATGCAGCGGCATCGGCCCGACCCGATCAGGATTTTTCGCCCTCGGCCGCGAGGGTGATCAGTTCGGCTCCCTCCTCGACCATGTCGCCGACCGCGAACCGCACCCTTTCCACGGTCCCGTCCGCGGGTGCGACGATCGTGTGCTCCATCTTCATCGCCTCGATCACCATCAGCGGCTGGCCGCGCCGCACCGTGCTGCCGGCCTCGACCAAGAGCCGGGTCACCCGGCCCGGCATCGGCGCGCTGAGCCGACCGCCCGCCGGGTCCTCGCCCTGGCGCGCGGCGAGTGGATCGATTTCGACGAGAAGCCAACTCTCGCCGTCGATGAACACGGCAGTCTCCGCCCCGTGGTCAAGCACGATGACCTGCTTGCGGATGCCGTCGATCGTCACCGCGAAGGCGCCGTCCGGCGGCTGCTCGCCATCCGCCGAGACCGCCCGATCGTCGATTTGCAGCAGCCAGCCCGGGCCGCGAGCCGTGGCCTGAACCGCGCGGTCCTCGGCAAGGTCGCGGAAGGTAAGATCCTGGCGACCGACCCCGCCGAGCCGCCAGCCTTGGTTGCCCGCCCAGGGCGAGTACGGATCGCCGGAGTGCTGTGCCGCGGCGCGAGTAGCCGCCTCACGCGCGCGCAGCCGTGAGATCGCCGCGGCGGCCAGCGCCACATCGGGCGCCGGTCGGTGCAACGGAATCAGCACGGCGCGATGGCGCTCGATAAACCCGGTGTCGACCGCCCCCGCGGCGAAGTCGGGCTCGGCGGCGAGCCGCGCCAGAAACCCGAGATTGCTGTGCAGGCCGAGGATTGCGGTCTCGGCCAGCGCCAAGCGCAGCCGTCCGATCGCGGCCGGCCGATCCTCGCCCCAGGCGATGATCTTGGCGATCATGGCGTCGTAATAGGGCGTGACCGAATCGCCCTGCCGCACCCCGGTATCGACCCGCGCGATCTCCGGCGGCGGAAAGCGCAACCCGTGCAGCATGCCGATCTGCGGCACAAAATCGCGTTCGGGGTCTTCGGCATAGAGCCGCGCTTCGATCGCATGCCCGCGGAGGACAAGATCCTTTTGGCGCAGCGGCAATTTCTCGCCGGCCGCGACCCGCAACTGCCATTCGACGAGATCGAGCCCGGTCACCGCCTCGGTCACCGTATGTTCGACCTGCAGCCGCGTATTCATCTCGATGAAATAATAGCCGTCGGCGTCTGCGATGAACTCGACGGTGCCGGCGCCGACATAGCCGACGGCGCGCGCCGCGGCGACCGCGGCCTCGCTCATCGCGCGGCGACGGCGGTCATCGACCCCCGGCGCCGGCGCCTCCTCGATGACCTTTTGATGGCGGCGCTGGATCGAGCAGTCACGGTCGAATATGTGGACCGCATTGCCGTGACTGTCGGCAAAAATCTGCACCTCGATGTGCCGCGGCCGCGCCAGGTACTTCTCGATCAGCATCCGATCGTCGCCAAAGGCGCCGGCGGCTTCGCGCTTTGCCCCTTCGAGCGCCGCGGCGAATTCGCCGAATTCGGCGACGACCCGCATCCCCCGACCGCCGCCGCCGGCCGAGGCCTTGATCAGCACCGGAAAGCCGATCCGCCGGGCCTCCTCGGCGAGATGGCCGGGGTCCTGGTCGTCGCCGTGATAGCCCGGCACGAGGGGCACCCCGGCCCGCGCCATCAATGCCTTGGCCGCCGCCTTCGAGCCCATCGCCCGCATCGCCGCGGCCGGCGGTCCGATGAAGACCAGCCCGGCCTCCTCGCACGCCGCGGCGAAATCGGCATTCTCCGACAGAAAGCCATACCCCGGATGCACCGCCTCGGCGCCGCTAGTCCGCGCCGCGGCGATGATCGCACCGATGTTCAGATAGCTGTCGCGCGCCGGCGCCGGACCGATCGGCCAAGCCTCGTCGGCGGCTTCGACGTGCAACGCGCCGCGGTCGGCCTCGGAATAAACCGCGACCGCCGCAATGCCCATTCGCCGTGCGGTGCGGATCACCCGGCAGGCGATCTCGCCGCGATTGGCGATCAGGATTCTCGAGAACATTCTCGCCACAGAGACACAGAGGACGCGGAGCAAAGGAAATGGATTCCTCCGTGCCCTCCGTGCCTCTGTGGTAAATAGACAACCGCCATCGTCACATCCGGAACACGCCGAAGCGGGTCGGCTCGACCGGGGCGTTGAAGCTCGCCGAGATCGCCAGGGCCAGCACCATCCGCGTATTGGCCGGGTCGATCACCCCGTCGTCCCACAGCCGCGCGCTCGCGTAATAGGGGTGGCCCTGGGTCTCGTATTGCGCGCGGATCGGCGCCTTGAATTTCTCGTCTTCGGCGGCGCTCCAGGCTTCGCCGCGTGCTTCGCGCGCATCGCGGCGGATCTGCGCCAGTACCGAGGCCGCCTGCTCGCCGCCCATCACCGAGATCCGCGCATTCGGCCACATCCACAAAAACCGCGGCCCATAGGCCCGCCCGGCCATGCCGTAATTGCCGGCGCCAAAGCTGCCGCCGATGATCACGGTGAATTTCGGCACCGCCGCTGTGGCGACCGCGGTCACCATCTTTGCGCCATCCTTGGCGATGCCGCCCGCCTCGTATTTCTTCCCCACCATGAACCCGGTGATGTTCTGCAGAAACACCAGCGGGATCCCGCGCTGCGCGCACAATTCGATAAAATGCGCGGCCTTCAGGGCGCTCTCGGAAAACAAAATGCCGTTATTGGCGAGGATGCCGACCGGATACCCCCAGATCCGGGCAAAACCACACACCAGGGTCGGCCCGTAGAGCCGTTTGAACTCGTCGAACTCGCTGGCGTCGACGATGCGGGCGATGATTTCGCGCACGTCATAGGGCTGGCGGGTGTCTTGCGGGACGACGCCATAAAGCTCGCCGGCCGGGTAGCTCGGCTCGACCGGAGGCGTAACCTCGACCCCGACCATCTTCGCCCGGTTCAGATTGCCGACGATCCGCCGCGCGATGCCGAGCGCATGATGGTCGTCGAGCGCGTAATGGTCGGTGACCCCGGAGATCCGGCTGTGCACTTCTGCACCGCCCAGTTCCTCGGCGGTGACGATCTCGCCGGTGGCGGCGCGCACCAAAGGCGGTCCGGCCAAGAAAATCGTCCCCTCGCCCTTGACGATGATCAATTCGTCCGACATCGCCGGGACATAGGCGCCGCCCGCCGTGCACGATCCCATGACGATCGCGACCTGCGGGATGCCGGCGGCGGACAGCCGCGCCTGATTGTAAAAGATGCGGCCGAAATGGTCGCGGTCGGGAAACACCTCGTCCTGCGCCGGCAGAAATGCCCCGCCCGAATCGACCAGATAGAGGCAAGGCAGCCGGTTTTCGGCGGCGATCTCCTGGGCGCGCAGATGCTTTTTGACGGTGATCGGGAAATAGGTGCCGCCTTTGACGGTCGCGTCGTTGGCGACGACGACGCATTCGCGCCCCATGATCCGGCCGATCCCGGTGATGATCCCGGCCGCCGGCACCTCACCGTCATACATGCCGAACGCAGCGAGCGGCGAGAGTTCGAGAAACGGCGACCCCGGATCGAGCAACAGCCGGACCCGCTCCCGCGGCAATAGTTTCCCACGCCCCAAATGCCGCCGGCGCGCCTCTTCGCCGCCCCCCTCCTCGATCGCCGCCAGTTTCTCGCGCAAATCCGCGACCAGCTCCCGCATCGCCGCGGCATTACCGCGAAAACTATCGGAGCGCAGATCGAGCGAGGTTGTGAGCACGGTCATCGGCGAGGCGCACCCTAATACGGAGGCCTTGCTTAAGATATCCGCGCAACCCGAGCAGCGTCACCCTCGCGACGGATTTCTTGACCGACTTGGCGCTGAGCGGAGCTTCAGACGGTCAGATTTTGGGCCCTGGCATGGATCCACGCCGCGGTTCTGCGGACGCCGCCGAAGGTGAAGATGTGCAGTCCGTCTCTCGTTGCGTCGCAATGCTCGGCCGCTGCCAGCGTCTCGATCAGCGCGTCGGGAGTGGCTTCGACGAGGATGCGGGCAAACGCAGTCTGGCCACGGCCGAGCGCACGCAGCGACGCGCCGATGCCGCAGCGCACGGCGAATTTGGCGAGTGTCGCCACGCTGGCCGGGCCGGCGATGCCGATCCGGATCGGGCAGAGGATATCGTCGTCGCGCAGCGACCGGATCCAGCGCTGGACCGGCGCTGCCTCGAAACCGAATTGAGTGATTAAAGAAACCTCGAGGCCGCGTTGCCGGGCAAGCGCCAGTTTGGCCCGCAATGCCTTGTCGAGGCTGCGCAGATCGATGCTCGGATGGCCCTCCGGATAGCCGGCAAAAGCGACGTGCCGGACGCCGTGATCCTCCACCAGACCGGTTGCCAGCAGCTCCAAGCTGTCGCGAAACGGTCCTACCGAACGAGCGGGGTCGCCGCCGATGATCAAGACGTCCCTGACCTCCGCTTCGACCGCCGCGCGCTGCAGGAAATCGCGCGCCTGGGTAAAGCTGGCCAGACGCCGCGCCGCGATGTGGGGCATCGGGGTAAAACCGGCGCGCCGCAACTTGACGCAGGCGGCCACGATGTCGTGGTGGGTGACGCTCGCGGGGTGATTGACGAGCACCGTCGTGCCCGGCTCGAGCAGTTCTCCCAATTTCTCGCGCGCCGGGTCGTCATGCGGCGAGATTTCGATCGTAGAGCCGCCGATCAGCTCGGCGGCGCGGCTGCGATGGAGATTGTCCGGGATCCGGCCCGGCCGTCCCATATCCGCTCCGATCATCCTGAATTCCGCTTGCGCGAAATCACGTAGGATTCGTCCCAGAACCACAGCCCGCCATATTGGCGCAGCACCTCCTTGGTCGCTTCAAGATAGGCGCCGCTGCTGATCGCGCCCGAGAGGCGCTCGTCCTCGATTTGCGCGACATAGACCGCGGCGTTCCAGGCGGCGAACAAGGTCGAGGTGCCAATCGTCTCGCTGATCTCGCTCGGCAAGGTGTGCATGTCGTAGCGAAACAGCGAGCGCGCATCTGCGTAGGCGCCGAAATTGAGGGTGCGGCCGGCGCTGCCGAGCTCGGCCTTGGTCGCCCGCAACAATGCGTGGCGGTCGGTCGTGAAAGGGTCTTCGCCCGGCCAGATCCGCTGGATGATCTCCAGACCCGGATCGTGGCCATGCGAGTGGATGGCGATCAGGCGCCCGCCGGGGGCGAGGCTGCGGGCCAGCGGGGCGACGATCCGGCGCGCCTTGAATTCGACCGGGGCACGGGCGCGATAAGGCTGGGAGGCGATTACCAGATCGTATTCGGCACGGGTGAACCCGCGGCGCGGGCGCACCTGATCGAGCAAGAATTTGTGGTCTTCGCGGTAGATCACCAGCACGACCGGCTTCTCGTAGACCGGATTGCCGGTGCCGGCGCTGATCCGCGCGCGCCAATGTTCGCTCAGAAAACCCTGCAGATCACCGATCTGCACCTCGAAATCATGCGCGGTATTGCCGGTCAGCTCCAGCTCGTGCCAGACGAGACTCGTCGCCGCGGTGACCGAGTTCGGCGTCAGCCACGGCGCCTCGGCATAGTACATGTTGGTCACGACCAACACCGTCGCCGGATGCTCGAACAGCCGGTCCGGCATCTTTTCGAGCGCGAGCCGAACGTCTTCGAGGCTGATCTCCTTGGCGACGATATAAGACGGCATCGTCGGGAAGCGGTGGTGCAGGGCGCGCATCGTGCGCGTCAGCACCGTGCCGTCGCCGGTGCCGGCATCGAACAGGCGCAACGCCGGCGGGCGCGGGTGGATATTGGCCAGCTCCATGCCCACGCGTTGGGCGATTGCCCACTTCTCGCCACAGGTGGTGACAAACAGCAGATATTTCTGGCGATTGTCGTAAAAGCGGAAGCTCCGAGCCGCCCCAACCGCGGGCGGCGGCGCGGCAATCGGCGCCAGGACCGGCGCGCCGTTGACCTGAGGCTCGGGCTTGAGGGCGATGAACGCGTGCACCCGCTCCGCCGTATCGGTGGTGACCCGGCCGCCCAGGCGAAGCCGCGTGACGAGCTTGCCGTCGTTCACGGCGAGGCGGCCAAAGGTGGATTCCGCCATGCCGGCGCGGCGGCAGTATTCGGCGATGTGGCGCAAGAGAGCCTCGCTCATCTCACAACCTCGCAATTTCCCACAATCCGAGTGAAGCGGATGCGAAGCGGCCGGTCAACTTTAATCGTGCCCATAAATCAAGTGGGCATCGTAGTGGGCGCAGATTGGGCACAATCGCGCGTGCTGAAATCGGCCGCCCAGTGCTACAATTGTCCCCGAAGCAAGGGCTCGGCCCGCCTTGTCGATCCGAGGCCCGGCTAAAATCAGGGGGGAACCATGAGAACCAGCTCCGACCATATCCTGACTAGCCATGCCGGCAGCCTGCCGCGCCCGGACACGCTGATCGCGGCTTGGGCGGCAAATGACGAGAGTGCGCTTGCAGATACGCTGCGGGACGCCGTCACCGAGGTTGTCCGCCACCAGAAGGAACTCGGCATCGACGTCCCGGGCGACGGCGAGTTCGGCAAGCCAATGGGCCAGCGCGTCAATTACGGCTCGTGGTGGCGCTATTCGTGGCAGCGCCTGGGCGGCATCGAAGCCGGCGAAAATTCGCTCTACGACATGCAGCCGCGCCGCTCCAGCCCTGGCCATATCGTGCTGACCAGCTTTGGCGACCGCCGCGATCGTACCGTGTTCGCCACGGCCTATAACGATCCCGATTCCGGCATCACCACCGGGCCGCGGCCGCCGGCGCCGATCTGCGTCGGCCCGCTGACCTATACCGGCCACGACGCGATCAAGGCGGACATCGCCAATTTCAAGGCGGCGTTGCAGGCGGCCGGGGTCGAGGAAGGCTTTATGACCGCGGTCGCGCCGGCGAGTTGCGCGCGGATCGGCAACGGATACTACAAGACCGACGAGGAATTCCTGTTCGCTTGCGCCGAGGCGATGCGCGACGAGTACAAGGCGATCGTCGATGCCGGCCTCGTCCTGCAGTTCGACGACCCATGCATCGCCGAGGGCTGGGACCAGGTTAATCCCGAGCCGACGGTCGCGGACTATCGGAAACTGGCGACGATTTGGGTCGAGGCGCTGAACCACGCGATCAAGGGCCTGCCCGAGGATCGGCTGCGGTTTCATCTGTGCTGGGGCAGCTGGCACGGGCCGCACACGACCGACATCGCGATGCGCGACATCGTCGAGGTCATGCTGAAGGTCAATTGCCAAGCCTATTCGTTCGAGGCCGGCAATGTCCGCCACGAGCACGAGTGGAAGGTGTGGCAGGAGGTCAAATTGCCCGACGGCAAGATCATCCTGCCGGGGATCGTCAGCCACGCCACCAACGTAGTCGAGCATCCCGAGCTGGTCGCCGAGCGCATCCTGCGTTTCGCCAACCTGGTCGGGCGGGAGCGGGTCATCGCCTCGACCGATTGTGGGCTCGGCGGCCGCGTCCATCCGCAGATCGCCTGGGCCAAGCTCGAAGCACTCGCCCAAGGGGCGGCGCTCGCCAGCAAGCAGCTGTGGAGCCGAGCATGAGAACCAGCTCCGACCACATCCTGACCAGCCATGTCGGGAGCTTGCCGCGCCCGGACGGCTTAATCGCGGCCAACCGCGCGCGCGAGGCCGGCGAGACGACCGATCAGCAGGCAATTCGAGAGACATTGCGAACCGCGGTCCACGACGTCGTAGGTCATCAAAAGGAACTCGGCATCGACGTCCCGGGCGACGGCGAGTTCGGCAAGTCGATGGGGCATCGCATCAACTATGGCGCGTGGTGGAACTACGCGTTTCTGCGCCTTGGCGGGCTCGAGCTCGGCGGGCCGAGCCTCGACCATATGACCCCGCGGCCCGCCCGCCCCGGCGAGATCGTATTGAACAACGCCGCTCGCCGGCGCGATCGGGTGCGGTTTGCCGCCGCCTATGCCGACCCGGTCTCCGGCGTCTTCATGGGTCCCCGGCCCACCACCGGTCCGGTCTGCGTCAGCCCTCTTACTTACGCCGGCCAGGATGCGATCACGACCGACATCGACAATTTCAAAGCGGCGCTGAAGGCGGCGGGGGCTGCGGAAGGTTTCATGACGTCGGTCGCGCCCGGCAGCGCCTACCGGATTCCCAACGCCTATTACAACAGCGACGAAGAGTTCCTTTACGCCTGGGCCGAGGCCATGCGCGAGGAATACCGGACCATCCTCGATGCCGGGCTAATCCTCCAGCTTGACGATCCAGCCACCGCGACCGGCTGGGACATGATCGATCCCGAGCCCAACGTCGAAGACTATAAGAAATTTACGATGATCCGGATCGAGGCGCTCAATCACGCGCTGCGCGGTTTGCCTGAGGATCGCATCCGCTATCACCTGTGCTGGGGCAGCTGGCACGGGCCACATACCACCGACATCCCGATGCGCGGCATCGTCGATGTGATGCTCGCGGTCAACGCCCAGGCCTATTCGTTCGAAGCCGGCAACGTCCGTCACGAGCACGAATGGAAGCTCTGGCAGGACGTCAAATTGCCCGACGGCAAGATCATCCTGCCGGGTGTGATCAGCCACGCCACCAACGTCGTCGAGCACCCGGAGCTGGTCGCCGACCGCATCCTTCGTTTCGCCAACCTGGTCGGCCGCGAGCAGGTTATCGCCTCGACCGATTGCGGGCTCGGCGGGCGCATCCACCCGCAGATCGCCTGGGCCAAGCTCGAAGCGCTCGCCCAAGGCGCTGCCCTGGCGAGCCGCCAGCTCTGGCGCTAAGCGCCGACCAGTTCGCGGGCGAGCGCGCCGATCTCAGCGGCGGCGGGACTGGCGGCGGCGGTTTCGTGTACGCCCAGCCCCTGGGCCATCGCGTGAACCAGCGCGATGCGATTGCCGATGCGGCTGGCTGCGAGCGCCACTCCCAGGCTCGCAAGGTCGGCCGCGATGCGCTCGGTTGCGGTCGACCGCGGCGGCACCCGGTTCAACACGGCGACCGCCGCCCGCCGCTCGTCGCGCGCCATCGCCAATGTTGCCTCCGTCGCCCACAGATCGAGCGGCGAGGGCTGGACCGGGATCAGCACCAGCCCCGCGGCGCGCACCGCGATGCGCGCCTCGGTCTCGGCGTGCGGCGGGCCGTCGACGACGACGAGATCAGCCTTTCGGGCGCGATCCGCGATCCATTGCTCGGCGCGCCAGCCCGGCACCGCCGCGAACTCAAAGCCGATCGCCGCGTCCCCGAGCCGCTCCCGTCGCAACCCCACCCAGGCGGAGAGGCTTGCCTGCGGGTCGATGTCGAGCACGGCGACCTTGGCGCCTTGCCGCGCCCAGGCGACCGCCAGCTGCGCGGCCAAGGTCGTCTTGCCGGCCCCGCCCTTGCGCTGCGCTATAGTGATCACCCGCCCCGCCATCAACCCCAGCTTTAGCAGAGGCCGATGCGGGACGGTAAGACCATTGCTCGCGCTACTCGGCGGCCCGCAGTTTGGTCGTCAGGCCGAGCCGCTCGACCGTGTTGCACTCGAGAAGCTCCCGAAGAACCCTTCCGCGGAGGTCAGGCGAGGTCGAAGCGATCGAGGTTCATCACCTTGGTCCATGCCGCCACGAAGTCCTTCACAAATTTCTCCTTCGAGTCCGCGCACCCATAGACCTCCGCGAGAGCGCGCAGTTGCGAATGCGAACCGAAGATCAGGTCGACACGGGTGCCGGTCCACTTGACTTCGTTCGTCTTCCGGTCGCGCCCCTCGTACACGCCTTCGGAGTTCGCGGACGGCTGCCATTGCGTGCTCATATCGAGCAGGTTGACGAAGAAGTCGTTCGTCAAGGTCTCGGGCCGCTTGGTAAAGGCACCGTGCGCGGACCGCCCGGCATTCGCCCCCAGGACGCGCAGGCCGCCGACGAGAACCGTCATCTCCGGCGCCGTCAAGGTCAGCAATTGCGCCCGATCCACCAGCAGCTCCTCGGCGGACAAGGCCTGCTCGCCGCGGAGATAGTTGCGGAACCCATCGGCGGTCGGTTCGAGCGGCGCGAAAGAGTCGACGTCGGTTTGCACCTGCGATGCGTCCATGCGTCCCGGGGAGAACGGGATCTTCACGTTGTGCCCAGCAGCCTTTGCGGCTTTCTCGATGGCCGCACAGCCGCCGAGGACGATCAGGTCGGCAAGCGAAACCATTTTCCCGGCAGACTGCAAAGCGTTGAAATCCCTTTGGATCGCTTCGAGCGTCTCCAGCGACTCCGCCAGTTGAGCCGGCTGGTTGACGTCCCAGTCCTTTTGCGGCGCGAGGCGAATGCGTGCGCCGTTTGCTCCGCCGCGCTTGTCAGAGCCGCGGAATGTCGACGCCGACGCCCAGGCCGCCGAGACCAGCTGGGAAACGGACAGGCGAGACGCGAGGATCTTCGCCTTCAGAGCCGCAATGTCCTCTTCCCCGATCAGCGGATAATGCACCGCGGGGATCGGGTCTTGCCAGATCAACGCCTCCTGCGGGACGAGCGGGCCGAGATAACGCACGATCGGGCCCATGTCGCGGTGGGTCAGCTTGAACCACGCCCGAGCAAACGCGTCGGCGAACTCGTCCGGATGCTCGTAGAAACGCCGTGAGATTTTTTCGTAAACCGGATCGACCCGCAGCGCGAGGTCGGTGACCAGCATCGTCGGCACGTGCCGCTTCGCCGGGTCGTAGGCGTCCGGGATCGTTGCGGCGGCGCCTTTCGCCTTAAACTGCCAGGCGCCGGCCGGGCTCTTGGTCAGCTCCCATTCGTAGCCGAACAGGTTCGCAAAGAAGTGGTTGCTCCACTGCGTCGGGGTCTGGGACCAGATGACTTCCGGGCCGCCGGTGATCGCGTCGGCCCCTTTGCCGGTGCCAAATCTGCTTTTCCAGCCGAGGCCCTGCTGCTCGATGGGAGCGGCTTCCGGCTCCGGGCCCACCAGTGACGGATCACCGGCGCCGTGGGTCTTGCCGAAGGTGTGACCACCAGCGATCAGAGCGACCGTTTCTTCGTCGTTCATCGCCATACGGCGGAAAGTCTCGCGAATGTCCCTGGCCGCCGCGAGCGGATCGGGGTTGCCGTTCGGCCCTTCCGGGTTGACGTAGATCAGACCCATTTGCACGGCGGCGAGAGGGTTTTGCAGATCGCGGTCGCCGGTGTAGCGCTCGTCCGCCAGCCACTTGCCTTCGGGGCCCCAATAGATGCTCTCGTCGGGCTCCCAGACATCCTCGCGCCCGCCGCCGAAACCGAACGTCTTGAAGCCCATCGACTCGAGGGCGACGTTGCCGGCGAGGATCATCAGGTCGGCCCAGGAGATTTTCCGGCCGTATTTCTGCTTGATCGGCCACAGCAGCCGGCGCGCCTTGTCGAGGCTCGCATTGTCCGGCCAGCTGTTGACCGGCGCGAAGCGCTGCTGCCCGGCTCCGGCGCCGCCGCGGCCATCGCCGATGCGGTACGTGCCGGCGAGGTGCCACGCCATCCGAATGAACAGACCCCCGTAATGGCCAAAGTCGGCCGGCCACCAATCCTGCGAATCCGTCATCAAGGCATGCAGGTCCTTGATCACGGCATTCAGGTCGAGGCTCTTGAACTCCTTGGCATAATCGAACACCTCGCCCATTGGATTGGACAGGGTCGAGTGCTGGTGAAGAACTTTAAGGTCCAGTCGGTTCGGCCACCAGTCACGGTTGGACCTGGCCGCGGTCCTGTGCGCGACCGGGCACTTGGCCGCGCTCGTCTCATCAAACCTTGCGTCCATTGTTTCCCTCCGATCGCGTACTGCTCTGTTCCCGATCCGTCTGTAAGGCTCATCAATCCTTGGAAAGGAACGGTCGGTCCTGGGCCGACAGCGGGCCGCCGGGGCCGGGGCTCTGGCTGTTCTGGTTGTCGCCGACCGGGATGCCGGCCTCGGTCGCCAGCTTGGCTTTCGAGTCCATCATTCCCTCCTCGGATGACATAGATTAGAAACGTTCTTAGGATTGTTCTAATCTAACCCTGGCCGCGGGAATGTCAATGGCCAAGATCCCGAACCCCTTGCGCAGGTGGTGGGGTTGCAGGATTGCTCGCCGCGGGCGAGAGTGAGCCCATGTCCGCGGCGATCCTCTCGGCCAGCCCGTCGGCAATCGCGCATGCCGCCCGGCTGCTGCGCGCGGGACAGCTCATCGCGTTTCCGACTGAAACCGTATATGGGCTCGGCGCCGACGCAGCCAATGAACGCGCGGTCGTGGCGATTTTTGCCGCCAAGGGCCGGCCGCGCTTCAACCCTTTGATCGTGCACGTTCCCAGTCTCGCGGAGGCCGAATCCCTCGCCATATTCGATGCGCGCGCGCGCCGCATTGCCGCACAATTCTGGCCGGGGCCGCTGAGCCTCGTCCTGCCCCGCCGCGGTGACAGCGGGTTGTCGCTGCTGGCGAGCGCCGGGCTCGACACGGTGGCGATCCGCGCCCCGGCTCATCCAGCAGCGCAAGCCCTGCTCCGCGCGACCGGACGGCCGATCGCCGCCCCCTCAGCAAACCGCTCGGGCCGGGTCAGCCCGACCGAGGCGGCCCATGTCGCCGCAGAACTCGGCGACCGGGTGGCATTGATCCTCGACGATGGCCGCACCCCGGTCGGCCTCGAATCGACGGTGCTCGATCTGTCGGCCGAGCCCCCTGCCCTGCTCCGCCCCGGCGGCGTCACCCTGGAAGCGCTGACCGAGTTCCTCGGCCCGATTGCGATGCCCGCCGCCGGTCCGCCGCGCTCGCCCGGCATGCTGCCGAGCCACTACGCCCCGTCCTTGCCCTTGCGTCTCGACGCAACCGACGCCCGTCCCGGCGAGGCCCTCCTCGCCTTCGGCCCCCACGCCCCACCAGGCTTCGCCGAAGTGGCATGGCTCAGCCGCACCAACGACCTCGCCGAGGCCGCCGCCAACCTGTTCGCAATGCTCCGCCAACTCGACCGCCCCCCGTTCACCGGCATCGCCGTCACCCCGATCCCCGACCGCGACCTCGGCCATGCGATCAACGACCGCCTGCGCCGCGCCGCCACCCCGAGGCCGGGCTGATACTTTCACAGGCCACGTGCACTGCGGTTCTCGACAATCCTCGCCGATCGGCCCAAAGAAAGTGTCTGGAACGAGCAATGCCAGCGACCTAACTTAGAGCCCGCGCGATCACCAACTCGCCCTAGAGTTGGCGCTGCAACGTCTCGACGCCCAGCTCCGCGAAAAATTCGGGCGCAAATATATCCGCTTGATCCTGTTCGGAAGCCGCGCGAGGGGCGATCACCGACCAGACAGTGACGCCGACGTTGCCGTGGTGCTGCGCGGCGAAATCGACAATCGTTGGAGGCTCAAGCAGCAGGTGATCGAGGCCACTTATCCGATCCTGCTGGAAACCGGGCTTTATATTCAGCCTTGGCCGATCGCAGAGAGCCAACTCGAAGACCCGGAAAAATCCTCAAATCCAAATCTGGCCAGAAATATCCGTCGCGACGATATACCCGCGTCAGCGCGGCCGAGTTCCTGAGGAAAGCGGACAGCGCGCTCGCCTCAGCAAAGCGAGATTTTGATGCTAGTGGTGGGTACCTGACGCTTGTAACCCGCGGCTTCCTTCCGCGGCCTTCCCGGCGCAAGGCCGGGATCCATGGGAGCCATGGGCACCGGCCTACGCCGGTGTGGTAAAGCTTTGGGTGTGATTCGTCAGAATGCTCCACTAACGACTACGACGGAGCCGCCAATCGGCTATATTACGCTATGTTCCACGCTGCCCGCGCAGCGCTCGAAAGTATCGGTATCCCGCCGCAGGGTAGACACGCGACGATCATCGCGCGGTTCGGCGCCATTTCTGCCGGGACGGCCCGCTGCCATTTGAATTGGGTCGCGCGATCAACGTCATTGTCTTTGCGTCTCGAAGCGATCGACGCCCATCCCGGCGAGGCCCTCCTCGCCTTCGGCCCCGACACCCCACCGAGCTTCGCCGAAGTGGCATGGCTCAGCCGCTCCGCCAACCTAGCCGAGGCCGCCGCCAATTTGTTCGCGATGCTCCGCGAACTCGATTCTTGCTGTTGTTGCGTGTCCGACCTTATCGAATTGAGGTATTTGTCGCAGCGTCGGCAGCCGGGTGCCGGCAGAAGCTGAGCGCGGCTGTCGGACCACCGGGAACCGGGCGTTTCTCGGCGGCGGGGCCGGGGCGACGCGATAACAGGGAGAACGGGAATGGGGCTTCGCGATATCTTGGTTTGCCTCGATGCGACCGAGGCCGGCGATGGCCGGCTGGAGCTGGCGCTCAATCTGGCGCAGGCCGACAAGGCATATCTGACGGCGGTCTACGCCTTGCCCGAGCCGCGGGGATCGAGCATCCCGCCGGCCGGCCCGGGCCTGCCGCCAACGGTTCTCGGGCCGGTCTCGCCGGACGGCGCCAGGGCCATCGGCGGGCAGCCGGTCGTTGCCAGTCCGGGGCAAACCCTGCCCGATGCCGAACGGGCCGATGCTCTCGAGGAGCGCTTTCGCGCGGAACTGCCGCTGAGCGGGCTCGATGGCGAGTGGCATATGCTCAACCGCGCTGACATGGCAGAGCTGATCCAACTCGCCCAGGCGGCCGATTTGATGGTCCTCGGACAATATCCGGGCAGCGACTCGGGCGGCGCGACCTGGCTGCATCCGGACGATGTCCTGGTCGACGCCGGAAGGCCGGTTCTCGTCGTCCCCTATGCCGGCGCCGTCGAGCGTGTCGGCAGGCGGGTGCTGATTGCCTGGAACGGGACTCGTGAGGCCAACCGGGCGCTTCACGATGCGCTGCCGATGATCGGCGGCGCCGAGGCGGTCACGGTCATGCATGTCGGGGCGCAGCAGGCCGACCTCGATCGCGAACGGCCCTCGCTTGAGCGCATCGTCCATCACCTGGGGCGGCACGGGATTGAGGCGCAGCCCGAGGAAAGCCTGCACCCCGCAATCTCGGTCCGCGATGCCCTGTTGTCGCGCGCCGCCGATCTCGGCGCCGATATGATCGTGGCCGGGGCCTATCACCATTCGCGATTGCGCGAGACCCTGCTCGGCGGGGTCAGCCGCGACCTGCTCGATCATATGACGATACCGGTCCTGATGTCGCATTGAGCGCCGGCGCGACGAGCGTTGATTAAAGGTGAACACCTTCGCCGTTCCAGCGCGGCAAGGACCGCCCCAAGACCGCGTAGGCTTCGTCGTCGGTGCGATCGTAGCGCAGCGGGGTGATGGTGATGCGGCCGGCGTTCAGCGCCTCGATGTCGCTTTCGGGACCTTGGTCGCGCTCGCCACGGCGAAAGCCCACCCAGTAATAGGTCAGGCCGCGCGGATCGGTCCGCGCCTCGACATCCATGCCTTGGACCGTCCCGGCGCCCTGCCGGGCAAGGGTCAGCGGTCCCACCTCGTCGGGCGGGAGGTCGGGAAAGTTGACGCTGAGGCAGGTGGCGGCACTCCAGCCGATCTCCCACAGCCGGCGCACGATCGGCGGGCCAAGCGTGGCCGCCGTGTCCCAGCGGACATGGGCGCGATCGGTCCAGGCCTGGCTCAATGCAATCGCCGGAATGCCCAGCATCATCCCGGTCATCGCCCCGCCGACCGTGCCGGAGAACACCGTCTCGATGCCGAGATTGGCGCCGCGATTGACCCCGGACAGCAACAGTTGCGGCGCCGACGCCTTCATCAGATGGCTGACGGCCATCACGACGCAGTCGCCGGGCGTGCCGGTGACGGCCCAGCGCCGCGGGCCGCGCTGGGCGATGCGGATCGGATGGTGCAGACTGACCGCGTGGGAAACGCCGCTTTGGTCGTGCTCCGGAGCCACGACCCACACCTCGCGGGCGATTTCCCGTGCGATCCGCTCGAGTACTTCGAGGCCGGGCGCGTCGATGCCGTCGTCATTGGTTAAGAGAATGCGTTCGAGCACACGGCGTCTCCTGTCGGCACTGGGGGGGTGGCTTAGCATCCCGCGATGACGAAATCGAGGCGCCCGGCGCAAGCAATTTGCAGATGTCCCCTCTTCGGCTTAGCTATTCGTTGGGTTCGACATCCGGGGACCAACGTCTAATGAGCGACGGACCTTTGTTTCACGCGCGGACGCGCCCATCGAGCTTTGACAGCGCACTCGGACAGAAAATCATCGAATTGCATGTCTGGGCGGTGCGCCAGGGACTCGACGGAGCGCCGGCCGACGTGCTGTTGGATGGCCTGTGCCAGCGCCTCGTTGATGCCGGCGTTCCGCTGTGGCGCGTCTTTGCCGGGATGCGCACCCTGCATCCACAATGGGGCGGCTATGGATTTACGTGGCGGCGCGACCTCAACGCTACACGGCCCGAGCAATACGAGCGCGGCAGCGAATACGAGCAGAACTGGCTGGACAGCCCTTTCGCCTACCTGATGAGCCAGAGGACGGGGTCGGCGAATGAAGCAGAGCCCTTGTTGTGCCTGCGACGTCGATTGTCGGGACCTCAAGCACAACTCGATTTCGCGGTTCTTAGGGGCCTCTCGGCAACGGGCGCCACCGATTATTTTGCGGAAATCTTTCGGTTTGGCGGGGATGGCGACCCGTCGCGTGGAACGGGGGTCGGTTTCTCCTTCACCACTGACCGGCCCGATGGTTTTCGCGACGACGACATCTTGCTGCTGCAGGCCGTGCTCCCGGCAGCATCGTTGGCGCTGATGGCCGACGCCGGCCATACCATCGCCTCCGGTCTCCTTGCCGCCTATTTAGGTGCCGACGCCGGAAAGCGCGTCCATGCCGGAGCAGTAGCACGTGGTTCGGTCGAGAGCATCCGCGCCGTGCTGTGGTACGCCGACATCCGCGGTTTTACCGCCATCGCCGACACCACGCCGGGTCTGGCCGTCATCGAAATGTTGGACGAGACCTTCGAAACCGTGACTGCCTCGCTGCGGGCGCGCGGCGGCCAGGTGCTTAAATTCATGGGCGATGGGATGCTGGCGATTTTTTCGTTTACCGATGCGGCGCAAGACGAGACCTGTGAGCGGGCACTCGACGCTGCGGTCGAGGCGATGCGGGCAATCGACCAGTTGAATGATGCGCGGCGCACGGCCGGCAAGCCGGTTGCCTCGGTTGACTTGGCGCTCCATCTGGGCGAGGTGCTCTACGGCAATGTCGGTGCGGCCGACCGTCTCGACTTTACGGTGATCGGGCCGGCCGTCAACGAAGTCGCCCGCATCGAGACCCTTTGCGAGCCGCTAGGCGCCAAAGTGCTGGTCTCGGCCGAGCTCGCCGCCGCCGTTACCGACAACCGCCGTCTGCTGCCTCTCGGTCGGCACCAGCTGCGCGGGGTGAGGGAGGAGCTGGAAGTCTACGCGCTGGATCTCGGTGCGGAAGATTGGCGTGCGTAAGATTAGGGAGTGGCAATGACCCGGCGGCAAAACGCGCCTGACTATGAAGCCGACTTCGTCGCCTGGCTCGAGGACCAGGCGGGGCGGGCGCGGCGCGGCGAGGTCGAAAGCCTCGATCTCGAAAATATTGCCGAGGAACTCGAAGGCATGGCGCGCAGCGACCGCCGCGAAATCAGAACCCGGCTGACCGTGCTGCTTGTCCATTTGCTGAAGTACGTAGCCCAACCGAGAAGACGCTCCGCCAGCTGGCTCGCGACAATTGGCGAGCAGCGGACCCAAATCGCGACGGTGATCGACGACAGCCCCAGCTTACGATCGTTCCCCGTGGGGGTCTTGGAACAATGCTATGCCGAAGCGCGATCGCGGGCCGCCCTGGAGACCCGGTTGGCCGAAAGCGCCTTTCCCGAACATTGCCCATTTGAGCTGGCGCTGGTGCTCGGATCAGGCTGGCTCCCATCGTGAACCGGAGGCTGTGATGTACGCGCTGAACGGTCGGGTCGGGCTGGTCACGGGTGGCGGCGGCGGGATCGGGCGCGAGATCGCACGGCGGCTGGCGCGCGAGGGGATGGCGGTGGCTGTGCTCGACAGCGACAATGCCGCCGCGCAGGCGGTTGCTGCGGAGACCAGCGGACTCGCTGTCGTAGCCGATGTGACCTCGCCCCACACCGTCGAGCGCGCCGTCGACACCACTCTCGCCCGCTTCAATCGGATCGACCTCCTTGTCAACAACGCCGGCATCGCCTGGACCGGGCCGGCGCTGGAGATGCCGCTCGACACGTTTCAGGCAATGCTGCGGGTCAATGTCGAGGGAGTCTTTATCGCGAGCCGGGCGGTGCTGCCGCATATGATCGCGCGGCGCTCCGGCTCGATCGTCAACCTAGCCTCGTGGGCGGGCAAGACCGGCGCCGCCTATTTCGCCGGCTACAGCGCGACCAAGTTCGCGGTAATCGGCCTGACCCAGGCATTGGCGCGCGAGATGGCGCCGCACGGCATCCGGGTCAACGCGATCTGTCCGGGGATCGTCGTCGACACCGCGATGCGCACCGCTCTCGAAGGCCAGCAGCGCCATTGGGGGCTGCCGCAAACGGCGGAGCGGGAAAAGCTGATACCGGTGGGGCGTGTGTCGGTGCCCGACGACGTCGCCCGGATGGCGGCCTTTCTCGCCTCCGACGAAGCGGCCTATATTACCGGCGAGTCGATCAACCTCTCCGGCGGCCTGCTGATGGACTGAGGTGCAAGAGATGAGCGTGCAGGCCATTGGCGAACCGGTCCGGCGCGAGGAAGACCTGCGCTTGTTGCAGGGCCGCGGCCGCTATGTCGACGATGCCGGTCGAGCCGGCGACGCGCGGGGCTACGTGCTGCGTTCGCCATATGCCCATGCCCGCATTCTCGCGATCGATGTCGGGCGGGCGAGGACGGCGCCCGGCGTGCTCGCCGTCCTGACCGGAGAGGATCTCAAGCGCCGCGGCCTCGGCACCCTGATGCCCGGCGTGCGCCGACGCCGCCGTGATGGGACCCCGGCTTTTGTTTGCCCACAGCCGCTGCTCGCCCAGGGGCGCGTGCGCTATGTCGGCGACCCGGTGGCGTTCGTCGTCGCCGATACCCTGAACCAGGCAAAGGACGCGGCCGAGCTGATCGAGATCGACTACGCGCCGCTGGCGGCGGTGGTTACAGCCGCGGCAGCCCTCGCCCCCGGCGCCCCGACGGTTTGGGACGAAAACCCGGGCAACGAGGCCTTCTTTCACGAGATCGGCAGCAAGGAGGCGGTCGATACGGCGTTCGCTGGGGCGGACCGCGTCGTTCGTGACGAGATCCGCATCAACCGGGTCACGGCGAACTCGATGGAGCCGCGCGGGTGCATCGGCGAATACGACCGCGCCCAGGACCGCTATACGATCCGCTGCACGATCCAGTCGGTGCACGCCACCCGCGCCGCGCTCGCCGACCGGATCTTTAAACTGCCGCAGCACCAGTTCCGGGTGGTGTGCGACAACATGGGCGGCGGGTTCGGCATGAAGGGCGGCTGCTATCCGGAATACGCGCTGTCGCTGTGGGCGTCCGAGGTCATTGGCCGGCCGGTGCGGTGGATTTCCGAGCGGGGCGAGGGGCTGGCGACCGACGAGCAGGGCCGGGGCAGCATCGTCGACACCGAACTCGCGCTCGACGGCAACGGCCGGTTTCTCGCATTGCGGGCGCAGTGGCAGGCGGGGATCGGCGCCTATTATTCGACCGACCGCCCGACCATACCCTTGACGATCGGGCTGGCCTGTCTGGTCAACACCTATGGCATTCCGGCGATTCACGCCCGGGTCGTCGCGGCGCTGACCAATACGATGACGACCGCGCCCTATCGCGGCGGCAGCCGCCCCGAGCCGATCTACGTCACCGAAACCATCATCGACAAGGCGGCGCGCGAGTTGGGCATCGATCCCGTGGAGCTGCGCCGCCGCAATACGATCCCCGCGAGCGCGATCCCGTTCACGACAGTGCTGCAGCAAACTTATGATTCCGGCGATTTCGTCAAGAACCTAGAGGATTGCCTGGCGCTGGCCGGCTACGACCGGATCGCCGAACGCCGCGAGGCGGCGAAAAAGCGCGGCAAGCTTCTGGGAATGGGCGTAGCGACCGCCGTCGCCGCCACCGGCGGGCGTGATTACGAGCATGCCGAAATCCGCTTCGACCCGTCAGGCGGGGTCGTGCTGATGACCGGGAGCATGGATCACGGCCAGGGTCACGGCACGACGTTCAAGCAGATCCTGTCGGAAAAGCTCGGCATCGATGCCGATCTCATCCGCTATCGCTACGGCGACAGCGATCTGGTGACGATGGGGATCGGCACCTTCGGCTCGCGCTCGGCCCAACTCGCCGGGTCGGCGATTGTGGTCGCCGCCGACCGGCTGATCGACAAGGGACGCAAGATCGCCGGCCATATGATGGAGGCCGCCGTCAGCGACGTGGTCTTCGAGAATGGCAGATTTGCGATCGCCGGCACCGACCGGTCTGTTACCCTCGCCGAAGTAGCCAGACAGTCCTTCGACACGGCCTATCTGCCGAACGACATCGAGGCGGGTTTTACCGAGCGGGCCAATTTCGGCCCGGCCGGTTCCGCGACCTTTCCGAGCGGGGCGCATCTGAGCGAGGTCGAGATCGACCCGGAGACCGGCGAGGTCGCGTTGACCCGCTACACCGCGGTCGACGACGTGGGTCGCGTATTGAACCCGCTATTGTGCGAGGGGCAGATCCATGGTGGCGTCGTCCAGGGTATCGGCCAGGCGCTGATGGAGAATATGGTCTACGATCCGGAAAACGGGCAGCTGATCAGCGGCTCGTTCCAGGATTACTGCATGCCGCGCGCCGATGATTTCTGCCGGTTCGAGCTGGCCAACAATCCGACCTTGACCGGACGCAACCCGCTAGGCGTCAAAGGGGTTGGCGAAGCCGGCACCTTGGGCGCGATCCCGGCGGTGATGAACGCCGTCAACGATGCCCTCGACTCATGCCGGCGCGTCTGCGATCGCGCCGCCGGCGACCCCGGAAAAGCTTTGGCGAGCCCTCGGGGCGGCGCGCGTGGTCCGGGGTTGACGAGCCCCAAAGCGACGCCGAGCCGCCGGATGCCCGAGATCGACCCAGCCCCTCGGCCTGGCGGCGCGCTGTCGGTAAGCCGATCCTTGCAGGCGCTGGCGGTTGTCGTCGTCGTGCTGATCGTCGCCGCAACCGTTCATCAGCTGTTGACCGGCCGCGCCGCAATTCTCGCCGATACTGAGCATCAGATGGCGCGTCTCGATATGGTCTTCGCCGAACAGACCGGGCGCGCCGTCGAGACCGTCGACTTCATCCTGCGCAGTTCGACCAACTCGTTTCTGGCTCTGCGCGCCAAGCCGCCAATCGACGCTGGCGCTTACGATGATTGGCTGCGTCGGCGCATCGCCGGGGTGCGTCAGGTCAAGGAGGTGGCGGTCACGGATAAGGACGGGCACATTCTCTTTTCGTCCCGGCCCGGCCCGATACGCGAGACGCCGCCGGACGTGCGTGCCTTTATTGCGGCGCAAGCAGTCCACGCCGGGACCGGATTGCAATTCAGCGACCCTTTGCGCGGGCCGGATGGGCAATGGACGGCGTTGATGCTGCGCCCGATCTTGTCCCATGACGGCGCGTTCGAATGGGCTGCGATCGCCCTTCTCAATCTCGCCTATTTCGAAGATTTCTATCGGGCCGTCGAACTTAACGAGAGCGGCGCGATATTGCTGCATCTGCGTGACGGGACGGTTCTTGCCCGATACCCCCACACCGACGCCGTCATTGGCGAGAGCTATGCCGATTTGCCGCCGTTCAAAGACATCCTGGCCCACGGCCTCGCCGGCACGGTGATCATGGACAGCCCGATCGACGGCAGCCGTCGGGTGTTGGCGATCCGGGCGCTGAAGGCGTTTCCGCTGGCAGTCAACGTCTCGGTCGCCCAAAATCGGGTGCTCGAGACGTGGCGACGGCAGACCTGGACCTCTTTGCTGGTGGCGGTTGGCGCCTCGGTGGCTATTTTCAGTCTGCTGCTGCTGCTGGCGCAGCGCTCGCGCCAGGTCGAGGCGCTGCTCGGCGAGTACCGCACGGCAAAAGATGCGGCGGAGGACGCACACCAGCGGCTCGTCGAACAAATGGCGGAGCGCGAGCGGGCCGAGGCGGCGCTGCGCCAGGCCCAGCGCATCGAGGCGTTGGGTCAACTCACCGGGGGCGTAGCGCACGATTTCAACAATCTGCTAACCGTGCTGATCGGCAACATCGATTTGATCCGAAAGGCGCCGGCGCTCGATCCAACGCTGGTCGACCGGCTGGCGGCGATGCGCGCCGCGGCTGAGCGCGGCGCCATGCTGACCGGTCATCTGCTGGCTTTTGCCCGGCGCCAGCCGCTATCCCCGCGCGTAGTCGACCTGAATGCATTGGTATCTGGCATGCAGGGCTTGCTGCAAAGTGCGCTGGACCCTCGGGTCCAGATCGAAACGCGCCTCGCGCCGAACCTGTGGCCCGCCATGGTCGATCCGACCCAGTTTGAGCTCGTCGTGCTCAACTTGGTGATCAACGCCCGCGACGCCATGCCGGAAGGCGGCGTTGTGACCGTGGAAACGGCCAACGTGCATCGCGGGCCACCATACCGTCCTGGAGAAGCTGCCGAGGGTGACTATGTCTCGATTACGGTGCGTGATATCGGCAGCGGCATGACGCCGGAGGTGCAGGCCAAGGCGTTCGAGCCGTTTTTCACGACCAAAGGCCCGAGTTCCGGCTCGGGTCTCGGCCTGTCGCAGGTCTTCGGCACCGCCCATCAGTCCGGTGGCGACGTGCGCATCGACAGCGCCCCTGGCAAAGGTACGGCGGTGGACGTCTGCCTGCCCCGCGCGACATCTCAGGCCGAGGCTTCGACGGTCCGATTCGACGAGACGTTAGAGCAAAGAATGAGTGAGGCGATCGTGCTCGTCGTCGACGACGACGATGCCGTACGCCTCACGACCGCCGAGATCTTGACGGGTCTGGGCTATGCTGTCGTGCAGGCGGCCAGCGGGCGCGCAGCCCTCGAAATACTCGGTCGGAACGGCATGATCGATGTATTGCTGACCGACGTCGTTATGACCGGCATGAGCGGACCCGATCTTGCCCGGCAAGCGGCGGCGGCGCGCCCGAATTTGCCGATCGTCTTCATCTCCGGTTACGCCGACCCCGCCGGCATCGGGGGCGACGGGCGTGCGTACCGGCTGGTCAGAAAGCCGTTCCGGCCGCCGGATCTGCGCCGGCAAATCGAGGCGGCCTTGGCCGAGGTCTGGATGCCGGCTGGGCCAGCCGGGCGCTAGCGTCAAAAGCGGCCGACGCTGGTCAGAGCGGTTGTTTTCGCGCCTCCTGGATCGCGTTCCACACCTTGAGCGGGGTAGCGGGCATCGTCAGGTCGCGTACGCCGAGCGAGGCGAGCGCGTCGAGGATGGCGCTGATCACGACCGCCAGCGCCGGGGTGCAGCCGCCTTCGCCGCCGGCCTTGATGCCGAACGGGTTGGTCGGCGACAACACCTCGACGATCCGGGTCGCGAAAGACGGCAGACTGTCCGAGCGCGGCATGCCGTAATCCATGAACGAGCCTGACAATGGCTGGCCTGAGCCCGCATCGATCACGCATTCCTCCCACATCGCCTCGCCGACCCCCTGGGCGATGCCGCCATGGCTCTGTCCGTGCACGATCAGCGGGTTGATGCACCGCCCGACATCGTCAACGACCGAGTAGCGGGTGATCTCGACCATGCCCGTCTCGGGGTCGATCTCGACCTCGCACACCGCGCAGCCGTTCGGGAAGACCGGATCGTGCATTTCGTTGTCGGTCACGAGGGCGATCTCGCCATCGGCGCCGAGCCGGGCACCTTCCCTCGCCAATTCAAGAAAATCGAAGCTGCGGTTGTGCAGGGGGGCCGAAAATCGGCCGTCCGCGAATGTGACCTGATCGCCGCTGGCGCCGAGCAGCAGGGCGGCGACCGCCTTGCCCTTGGCGATCAATTCCGGCGCGGCCTTGGCGAACAATGTCGCGGAGTGGCGCATCGAGCGGCCGGAGTGCGAGCCGCCGCCGAGGCTGACAACATCGGTATCGCCCATGATGACGTCGATATTTTCGACCGACACGGAGAGCAGCGCGCCTACAACCTGCGCGAAGCTTGTCTCGTGCCCCTGGCCGCTCGGGCCGGTCCCGATCACGACCTCGACCCGGCCTTGCGGCGTCACCGTGATCTCGCTGCGCTCACGCGGCGCGCCGATGGAGGATTCGACATAGTTCGCAAGCCCGAGGCCGAGCAATCTGCCGCGCGCTTGGGTCGCGGCCCGGCGTTCGGCAAAACCGTCCCAATCGGCGATCTGCATCGCGAGGTCGATGTTGGCTTCGTAGGTGCCGCTGTCGTAGCGAGCGCCGACGGCATTCGGGTACGGCATCGCCTCCGGCGCGATCAGGTTCATGCGCCGCAGGGCCACCCGGTCGATGCCGAGCCTTCGCGCTGCTTCGTCGACCAGCCGCTCGATCGCATAGGTGACTTCCGGCCGGCCCGAGCTGCGATAGGCGTTGGTCGGCATCGTGTTGGTAAAGACCGCACGCGACCTGAGCCGCGCCGCCGGGATGTGGTAGGAGCCGGTGACCAGGGCCGAACCCTTGCTGAGCGGCGACAGCGAGGCGCAGCAGGCGCCGACATTGCTGACATTGTCGGCGCGCAGCCCGAGAAAGCGGCCGTCGGCGCGCAAGGCCAGTGCGACGCGGGTCAGCAGGTCGCGGCCCTGGTAATCACTGAGGAACACTTCCGACCGCGTCGAGGTGTATTTGACCGGGCGCCCGAGCCGGCGTGCCGCCCATACGACCAGCGCCAACTCGACGTAGAGCCGGTTGCGCGTGCCGAAATTGCCGCCGACATCGAACGACAATACCCGCACCTGCTCGGGCGGGACCCCGAGGACGGCGGCGAGCTCGGCCTTCTGCCGCACCGCTCCGCCGCTGCCGGCCCACAGGGTGTAGCGGCCGGTCTCGCTGTCCCAATGGCCGAGGGCGGCGCGCGGCTCGATCGGGACGCCGGTCACGCGGCCGATATGGAATTTCATCTCGACGATTTGGTCGGCGGCCGCAAAGGCGCGCTCGGTCGCCGCGGCGTCGCCGAACCAGGTGTCGACGAGAACGTTGTCGGGCGCTTCGTCCCATACGACCGGCGCGCCCGGCATCAGCGCATCTTGCAGTCGGGCGATCCAGGGCAGTTCCTCGTATTGGACCGTTATCGCCTCGGCCGCGTCCTGCGCCTGAGCGGCGGTCTCCGCCACGACCAGCGCGACCGCCTCGCCGACATGCCGCACTTTGTCTGATGGCAGCAGCGTTTGTGGGCCGATAAAGACCGGACCGCCGCCAGGGCCGGTCAATTTCATGTCGTACCGGGTCGACGGCACCGGGCTGTGGGGAATCGGCGCCAGCCCAGCGGCGGCGCAGTCCCCGCCGGTAAAGACGCCGAACACACCCGGCATCGCTTGCGCCCGCCACGTGTCGATCACCCCGATCCGGGCGTGCGGGTGCGGCGAGCGCACGATCGCGGCATAGGCCTGTCCCGGCAAGATGAAATCATCGCTGAACCGGCCCTTTCCGGTCAGCAGGCGCTGATCCTCCTTGCGGCGTAGCGGCTGGCCAATGGCGCCGAGGTTCTGCAGAGCCGCAATATCGATCGCGTCATTCATGTGCCAGCCTCCGGTCATGCCTGATGCCCCGTCCTCGCAGTGTAACTCGGCGCCCGCCCGACTTACATTCGCGGCGGAGGAGACAGCCATGAGCGCACAAGCCACTACTCCCGGCCGGGTCAATCGGCGCGGCATCGGCGACTTCGTCAAGGGGCGCGCGCCGATCGTCGGCCTCACCGCCTACACGGCGCCGATCGCCCGTCTCCTCGACCCGCATGTCGACTTCATGCTGGTCGGGGATTCGCTGGGGATGGTGGTTTACGGGTTCGACAGCACCCTGCCGGTGACCCTGGAGATGATGATCGCGCATGGCGCCGCGGTGATGCGCGGATCGGCCCAGGCATTGGTCGTCGTCGATCTGCCGTTCGGCAGCTACCAGGAATCGCCGGAGCAGGCCTTCCGCAACGCCGCGCGCATCCTGGCCGAGACCGGCTGCGCCGCGGTCAAGCTCGAAGGCGGCGAGGAGATGGCCGAAACCGTGCGCTTCCTGACCCGGCGTGGCGTTCCGGTCATGGGGCATGTCGGGCTGATGCCGCAATCGGTCAACGCGGCCGGTGGCTTCAAAATCCAGGGCCGCGGTGAGCGCCAGGCCGAACGGGTCGCCGCCGACGCCGCTGCAATCGCCGAGGCCGGCGCCTTCTCGGTCGTCATCGAGGGAACAATCGAGAAGGTCGCGCGCGCGATTACCGAGGCGGTGCCGGCGCCGACGATCGGCATCGGCGCCTCGCCCGCCTGCGACGGTCAGATCCTGGTCACCGACGACGTGCTCGGCGTTTTTACCGCGTTCACCCCGCGCTTCGTCAAGCGCTATGCCGAACTGGCGCCGCTGATCTCCGGCGCCGCCGAAACCTACGCCGCCGATGTCCGCGCCCGCCGCTTCCCCGGCCCGGAACATTGCTTCGGCACGAAATGAGACCCGGAGACCGGCGTCATCCTGGCGCTATCCGGCAGGATTCGGCGGTGCGTTCCACGGCGCCTCGGGAAAGACGATGACGGCGAGCCCGGCCAGGATCAGCGCCATCCCGAGGTAGCGCACGGGGCTAAAGACCTCGCCGAACACCAGCGCCGACGACACGACCCCGGTGCATGGCGCCAGCAGCGCGAAGGGTGCGATGCGCGCCGCGGAGTAGCGCTGCAGCAGATCGCCCCAGATCGCATAGGCGAGAACCGTGGCGAATGCGCCCAAATAAGCCGCGCATCCGATGCTGAGCCATGACGCGCCAGCGAGCGCCGCCGGCAGGCTCGGATGCCCTCCCCACAGACCCGAGACGATCAGCGCCGGCAGCGGCGGGACAAGGCTCGCCCAGACCACCAGCGACAACACCGGAACTTCGGCCGAGCGCTTGACCAGGATGTTGCCGACGGCCCAGCTGAAGGCGCCGCCGAGCGCGAGCCCCAGAGCGGTCGGCCGTAAATCGGCGCCGATCGTCGCCCCGATCAACGCGAGCCCGGCAAAGGCGATCGACATCCCGGCGCATTGCCCGACGCTTGGCATTTCGCGCAGAAACACTGCGGCCAGCAGCACCGTGAAAAACGCCTGGGTCTGCTGGGTCACTGAGGCCAGTCCGGCCGGCAGGCCCGCCGAGATGGCGAAGAACAGCAGCAGAAACTGCCCGGTGAACAGGGTCAGGCCGATCACCACCAGCCGAGGCCAGGCGATCCTCGGCCGCGGCACCAGGAATACCGGCAAGACCGCGAGCAGAAACCGCAGCGCGGTCAGCTGCGGCGCCGAAAAGCTCAGCAACCCCAGCTTGATGGCGACAAAGCCAATACCCCAGATGACCGAGGTCAGCGCCGCCAGCACGCCGTCGCGAAATTTCATTCGGGCAAAACTATGTGCTCGGCGCCTCCGCTACCATCGGCTTTTGTCGAAGAGTGAACCCGCTATCATGATCCGCCGTCGCGGCGGTCGTCGTTCAAGCGATCCAGCGATGAGGGGTTCGTCGGGTGTTGACGCGCAAATAGCCGGCGCAGGCCGTTGGAGATCGTGCGCGACACCGCATGTACCGGCCGTCCCAACCAGAGCCGAAGGATCTCCGCGGCGACCGTCTTGCGCGGAACATGGCGCAGGCTCGCCATGCCATACCGCCGGTAATCGGCGACCCAGGCATCGACCAGGCGCTCGGGCACGCCAATCGCAGCGGCGGATTCGGCGCTCGTCCAACCGTCGACGATGACGCGCTGGATGATCTGACCGCGCTGGGCCGGGGTCAGGCTGACGGGCTCGGTCGACCTTTTCCTCATCCCTCGCCAACGCGCGAACACGCTCATAATTCCGCCCGCCTACGCTTTGATGTCGATGACGGTCCGCCCGCGCACCTCACCCCTTAGAATCTTCTGCGCCAGTTCCGGCGCCGCAGCGAGGGGCTCGACACGGGTCATCCGTTCCAGGCGGTCGAGCGGCAAATCGCTCGCCAGACGCCGCCACGCCTCGATCCGTTCCTCGCCTGGACACATGACCGAGTTGATCCCGAGCAGATTGACCCCGCGCAACAAGAACGGGATGACCGTCGCCGGCAAATCGCTGCCGCCGGTCAGGCCGCAAGCAGCGACGCTGGCGCGGTATTCGAGCTGGGTCAGGATCGTCGCCAAAGTGTTGCCGCCGACCGCGTCGATCGCGCCGGCCCAGCGCTCGCGGTCGAGCGGCCGCGACGGCTTGGCGGCTAGTGCGCCGCGCTCGATCAGATCGGCGGCGCCGAGGCCCGTCAGATAATCACGCTGGTCAGGCCGGCCGGTCGCGGCAACGACCCGATGGCCCAGCGCCGACAGCAGCGCAATCGCCACGCTGCCAACGCCGCCTGCTGCACCGGTCACCAGAACATCGCCATGGGCCTTCAGCCCACGGGCTTGTCCCGTGGGGCCGGGACGCAACCCGTGCCGCTCTAATGCCATGACCGCCAGCATCGCGGTAAAACCGGCGGTGCCGACCGCCATCGCTTGCGCTGCACTCAGCCCTTCCGGCCGGCGAACCAGCCAGGAGGCCTTGACCCGGGCCTTTTCGGCATAGCCGCCCCATTGCACCTCGCCGACCCGCCAGCCGGTCAGGATCACCGGGTCGCCGGGTTTGAACGCGGGCGAATCCGAGCGCTCGACCGTGCCGGCAAAATCGATGCCGGGGATGTGCGGATAATTCCGCACCAGCCGGCCGAGGCCCTCCAGCACCATCGCGTCTTTGTAGTTCAGCGTCGAATATTCGACCGCGACGGCGACCTCGCCCGGCGGCAGCCGTGTCTCGTCGACCGCCTCGATGCGCGGGTCGATTTTTCCGCCGTCTTCGTGCAGCATCAGCGCCCGGAACGTCGTCAATGGCCCCTCCCCGGCTGTCCTTCGCCCATTTGCCCCTCACCCTCCCGCCCCGCGGGTCCCTCCCTCTCCCCGCGCGCGGGGAGAGGGCTGGGGTGAGGGGCTACCGGTTCACGCGCGCAGCGGTTCGAGGATGCTGACGAAGTTGGCGACCGCAGCGCCGCCCATGTTCATCACCCCGGCGAGCGAGGCGCCGGGCACCTGAATGCCGCCGGCTGTCCCGGTCACTTGCATCGCCGCCAGCACATGCATCGACACGCCGGTGGCGCCGATCGGATGGCCCTTCGATTTGAGCCCGCCCGAGGGGTTGACCGGCAACCGTCCGTCCTTTTCGGTCCAGCCTTCGAGGATGGCCCGCGCCCCCTCACCCCTCGCTGTCAGACCCATCGCCTCGTACTCGATCAGCTCGGCGATCGTGAAGCAGTCATGCGTCTCGACCAGATTAAGATCATCGAGCGTCAAACGAGCGTCAGCGAGCGCCCGCTGCCAGGCGAGCGCCGGCCCCTCGAACGCGATCACGTCGCGCCGGCTCATCGGCAGGAAATCGTTGACCTGCTCGGCGGCGCGGAAAATCACCGCCTTTTTGAGGCTGAGCGCGGTCGCCGTGTCGGCCAGCACAACCGCCGCGGCGCCATCGGAGACCAGCGAGCAATCGGTGCGCTTGAGCGGGCCGGCGACGATCGGGTTCTTGTCGGACACCGTGCGGCAGAACTCGTAGCCGAGGTCCTTCTGCATCTGCGCCAGCGGGTTGGCAACGCCGTTCTTGTGATTTTTCGCAGCGATCCGCGCCAATGCGTCGGACTGGTCGCCGTAGCGCTGGAAATAGCTCTGCGCGATCTGCCCGAAGATGCCGGCAAAGCCGCCCTCGATCCGGTCCTCTTCCTTGCGGTAGCTGGCGCCGAGCAGGATGTCGCCGACCTGCGCGCCGGAGACTTCGGACATTTTCTCGACACCGACGACGAGGGCGAGCCGCGCCTTACCGGCAGCGATTGCGTTGAGCCCCTGATGGATCGCCGCCGAGCCGGTGGCGCACGCATCCTCGACCCGAGTCGCCGGCTTGAAGCGAAAGCCGGGATCGGCCTGAAACACCAAGGAGGCCGGAAACTCCTGGCGCACAAAGCCGCCGTTCATCGTGCCGAGATAGACCGCGTCGATATCGGCCGGTGCGACCCCGGCATCGGCCAAGGCCGCCTGCGTCACCTCGACGATCAGCTGCTCGATGTCTTTGCCTTCGTGCTTGCCGAATTTGCTGTGCGCCCAGCCGACGATGCACCCGCTCATCACGATCTCCATTCCGCTTACGGCGACGATAGCAACACCAAGCGCCGCTCTCTATCCTATATGGTGCTTGAGACAGAGGTGGCGCGGCCATGGACGATGCGAAAGTGACCGAGCGAAACCCGCTTTACGCGGAGGATTTCGTCGCTTGGTCGAAGCAACAAGCAGACGCGCTCCGCGCCGCAGCCAGAGGTGGCTCAAACCTGGAGGTCGATTGGGAGAACCTGGCCGAGGAGATCGAGAGCTTGGGCGCCTCCGAACGACGTGAGCTGCACAGCCAAATTCAGCGCATTATCCGGCACCTGATCAAGCTCGAACATTCTCCGGCCGACGATCCTCGCCGCGGCTGGGTGGAAAGCATTGGCGACGCCAGAAGCGCCATCGAACTCGTGCTGGAGACCAGCCCCAGTCTGCGAAATGAGATCGCGGCGGTGATCGAGGCCGAGCTGCCGCGCGGAGCGCGCGACGCGATCCGCGATCTTCAAAAATACGGTGAGGTCGAACCCGCAACCGCCGCTCTCATCCGCGCCGCTCGATACACCCAGGCCCAGCTTCTGGAAGACTGGCTCCCACCGGATGCCGCGGCGCGTTCGAGGGCCGACGCCCCTCCGAGAGTGAATCAATAGCGGCGATGACCGCTGTCGTGGTTGGTTCGTCGGCGAATGCCCCTTCCAGCAAATTCACGATACGCGCGAGTGTTAGCGATCGGCATCCACCCGCCTGTCGGACTCTGACACCGCAAACCCTGGGTCTGTCGCGATGGCGGTCAGTCCGGAGCCGTCGATCGCCACAAATATATTGAAGTGCGGACCGTTCATTACTGTTTTAGTCCCCGTACAGTTACTCTTCAGAGTATATGTTGTTGGGGTCGGAGTGGGGACTGCGCCGACCGCTACAACACCATCGATCGAGAAAGTCACCCAGTCCATCCCCGTGCCGTCGCCGTTGTAGGTCGAATACCCGGCGGCAGCGGATACCGACTGCCCCGTCACCCCGAATGCCGGAGGAAACAGTGATCCGTTTGCGGCGACCAAGTATTGCCCGTTGAGGGTTTGGAGGGTGCACTTGTTCGGATCGTCGTATTCACCGGCGTATGGTCGCTCTACCGCGAAAAGAACGATACCTGTAAGTGTTACGACTCCGATCACCTTGGATATTAGACGCTTCATGCCAGCAGCTCCTGTTGTTTATCGCCAGAAACCGGCGATCCCGAGGGCGGCTCCCGCCGCGGGACCGAAAAAGCTCCGGACTGGTGCGCGGGGCAATAAAGCGGCGATGAAATCTGTTGAATCGGTTTGAAATGTTGCAAAATTCGTCGGCGGGAGGGAGTTGGCCGTGCCGGCGGCCAAGCCTCATTGCGAACCTTGCTCGTCGTTGTGGAGAGACACACACATGGAGGCACCCGCCGCTGCCGACGTCTTCCTGTTCGAAGACTTTCGCCTCGATCGGCGGGGCCTATTTCGGCGGGATCACAACGGTGCCTTCATTCCGATCGCAATCGGATCGCGTGCGCTCGAAGTCCTCCATACGTTGGTGGAACGGTCAGGGGACCTCGTCTTAAGGGACGAGATATTGGCGGCCGTTTGGCCGGGAACCGTCATCGAGGGCAGCAACTTACCGGTGCAGATCGCCGCACTTCGCCGGGTCCTCGATATGGGGCGGGCCGAAGGCAGCTGTATCCAGACCATCCCTGGCCGCGGTTACCGCCTTGTGACCCCTGTAGCCCGGGTTTCGCCGGAGGCAGGTCTCCCGCTGCCCGACAAACCATCGATCGCGGTATTGCCGTTTGCCAATCTGAGCGGTGACCCTGAGCAGGAGTATTTCGCCGACGGCATGGTCGAGGAGATCATCACCGCGCTCTCGCGTATCCGCTGGCTCTTCGTCATCGCCCGCAATTCGAGTTTTACCTACAAGGGTCAGGTGGTCGATTTGAAACAGGTCGGCCGCGAGCTTGGCGTCCGCTATGTCCTCGAAGGCTCGGTGCGCAAGGACGGTGGTCTGCTACGGATCACCGCGCAACTGATCGACGCGTCGACGGGCTCCCACCTGTGGGCCGACCGCTTCGACGGTTTGTTGGAAGAGGTTTTCAAGCTTCAGGACGAGGTGGCGTCGGGTGTCGCCGGGGTCATCGAGCCGGCGTTGCAGGCCGCCGAAGCGGCTCGCTCGGCAAGTCGGCCTACCGCTCAATTGACGGCCTACGATTTGTACTTACGTGCTCTTGCGCTCAGCCTCTCCTACGAGGAGGACATGGTCGCCCGGGCTCTCGAACTACTCGCACAGGCGATAAAACGTGATCCGCATTACGGCCCTGCTCTCGCCTTGGCGGCCAATTGTCATCAAAGGTTCGCGGTGATGAGCTGGACCGAAGACCCGGAACAGGTCCGGCTTACCAGTGTCAATCTTGCTCGACGGGCACTACGGGCCGGCCCCGACGACCCTGACGTACTGGCGCTTGCCGCCCTCACCCTCGGATATTTTGGTGAAGATATAGATGTAGCAATTGGCTTGATCGATCGTTGCCTGACCCTCAACCCGAGCTCGGCGCGGGGTTGGCATTGGAGCGGCTTGCTAAGGGTTTTTGCCGGTCAGCCCGATCTCGCGCTCGAACATTTTGCGACCTACCTGCGCCTTAACCCGCGTGATCGTCTAGCATCCTACCTTAACGGCATCGGTGAAGCCTATTTCTTCAGTCGCCGGTTCGAGGAGGCAGCGGCAAACCTGCTCGCGTCACTCGAACGGGCTCCCGGCTTTCCAATAACCTACCGCGTTCTCGCTTCATGCTTTGTGCACATGGGACGGCTCGAAGACGCACGACTGATTATCGCGCGGTTGCGGGCCGTTACCCCTGTCGTGATGGAGGGCGCGATGCGGTATCGGAACCCGAAACTCCGAGAGCTATTCCTTTCGGGTCTTCGCGTTTCGGCTGGAGAGGCCGCCTGAGACGAGTAAACTCAGATGCCTGAACATAACGACACCATCACGTTGCGGCAGCCGGACGATTGGCACGTGCATCTGCGCGACGGGGCGATGCTTGCCATGGTTCTGCCGTTCACCGCGCGCCAGTTTGCGCGTGCCATTGTGATGCCGAACTTGGCGCCGCCGGTGACTGACGTCGCCGCGGCGCGCTGTTATCGCGATCGGATTTCGGCTGCCCTTCCTGCGGGTCTCGCGCTCACGCCGCTGATGACCTGCTATCTGACCGACATGACCGACCCGGAGGAGGTCGCGCGCGGCTATGCCGAGGGCGTCTTTGCCGCGGTCAAGCTCTACCCGGCGCATGCGACGACCAATTCGGCCTATGGCGTCACCGACGTGGGGCAGGTCCGCCCGGTGCTCCAACGCATGGCCGAAATCGGCATGCCGCTCCTCGTCCATGGCGAAATCACCGACCCCAAGGTCGATGTGTTCGACCGAGAGGCGGTGTTTATCGACCGGGTGCTCGATCCGCTGCGCCGCCAGCTCCCAGAACTCCGTATTGTGCTCGAGCACATCACCACAGAGGAGGCCGTGCAATATGTCGCCTCGGCCGGCGCCAATCTGACGGCGACGATCACCGCCCATCATCTGGTGATCAACCGCAACGCGATCTTCGCCGGCGGCATCCGCCCGCACCTCTACTGCCTGCCGATTGCCAAGCGCGAGAAGCACCGGCTCGCTCTGCGCCGGGCGGCGGTCTCGGGCGATCCGCACTTTTTCCTCGGCACCGACAGCGCCCCGCATGCCGCCCCGACCAAGGAGACGGCTTGTGGCTGCGCCGGCATCTTCACCGCCCCTTGCGCGCTCGAAATCTACGCCGAGGTGTTCGAAGAAGAAGGCGCGCTCGACCGGTTCGAAGCCTTCGCCTCACTGAACGGCCCGCAATTTTACCGGCTGCCGCCCAACGAAATCCGGGTGACGCTCGAGTGCGAGCCATTTCCGATTCCGGAACGCATTGGCGCCGACGAGAGCGCTGTCGTCCCGTTCCGAGCCGGTGAAACCTTGCGCTGGCGCCTAGCTGGGTAAGTCGCCGGCCTAAAGTCCGGCCCGCATTCTTTGCAACTGGGCGGCGGCGCGGTACACCTGCCCTTGCCGATCAGAAGCCGACAGGAGCAACGGATGAGGACAGGGGCGGATTACCGGCAGGCGTTGCGCGACGGGCGCCGGGTCTGGGTCATGGGCGAAGGCATGATCGGCGACGTGACCACTCACCCTGCGACACGCGCGATGGTCGACGAATACGTTGCCTGGTACGATATGCTGCGCGACCCGGCTTGGCAGGATGTAGCACTGCGGCAGTCCGACCGTACGCCCTGGGCCTATGTCACGCCGAAAAGCGGCGACGACCTCGGCGGCATGGGGCGGTTCTTCGCGGCGACGACATTCCTCTCTGCCGGCAACATCACCCATACCCCCTGCTATGGTCACATGATTGCGCTCGGGGTTCTCGCCTCGGCGCAGGAGCGCGCCGTCTCGTCGGAGCAGATCGCCAATGCCGCCCGTTATCGCGCGATGATCGCGGAGACCGGGCGTTTTTTGACGTTCTGCGGCGGCGCGCCGACGATCGGCTACCGCATGCGCGAAAATCCCGCCGACCGGGTGGCATTGAAGATCGTGCGCGAGACCGACGCCGGAATCGTCGTCACCGGCAAGATCGGCATGCATACCAGCCCGGCCTATGCCGAGGACGTCTATATCGGCAGCATTTCGGGTTTGAAGATCGGCGAGCACTTCGCGACGTTTATCGTGCCGGTCGCGGCATCCGGCGTCACTACCCTCTGCCGCAAGATCGCGGTGCGCGACTTGAACCCGTTCGTGGCCCCGTTGAGCAGCCGCTTTGACGAACTCGACGGCCAGATGTGGCTCGACAACGTGTTCATCCCTTGGGAGCAGGTCTTCTTACTGGGCCAATCCCCCGAGCCCGTCGTCCGCTGGCTGATCTGGCACCATGTTTACGGATGGCTGTCCAAGGCCGAGTTTACCCTCGGTCTGGCGCTCGCGCTCAGCCACGCGATGGGGCTGGCCCAGCACGAGCAGACGATCAACTACCTGCTCGATCTGATCGTCGAGGTGCAGACCGTGCGCAGCTGCCTCACCGCCTGCGAGCGCGACCCGCGGTTCACGCCAGACGGCTGGTGCGTCCCCAACCATGCCCACCTGGCCGCCGGCGGTCTCGCCATACTGCGGGCTCGCCCACGCATGGCTGAGATCCTGCGCATCGTGCCCGGCTCGTCCCTGGTCGTGACCCCTTCGGACAGCGACCTCGCCGCCCCCGAAATCGCCGACGGCCTCGCCGAATCCTTTGGTGGCGGCGGCTACACTGCATTGCAGCGCGCGGCCCTGTTGCAGATGGCCTGGGACCATGTGTCGTCGGCCCTCGACGGCCGCGAGTTGGCGTTCGAGTTGCATGCCAGCGGCGGCGTTCCGGCTTGGCGCGGCCGGCTGCGCCACCATTTCGAAAGCTACAACGACCTCGCCAATCGCGTGGCCGGCTCGCTCGGCATCGAGATGCCCAAGATCGACCTCGAACACGTCCGCGAGGTCCCTTGGGCGCCCCGCCGCCCGGTCACGCCGCCGCTGCCCGCCGACAAAGTTTAGTCTATGTTTGCGATGCGACGGCCGGCGATCGAAGTCGTCAGCACAGGGGGGGCCGGAATCATGCGTTTGGCACAGGGTGTATGGCTTTGCGCGGCGGCCATGGCGCTTGCGGTCATGGCCGGCGCCGCATCGGCGGCGACGCTCGACCGTATCGCTCAGGACAAATCCATTCGCATCGCCTATCGCGATGATGCCCCGCCCTTCTCGTACAAGGGAAAGGGCGGACAGCCTGCGGGCTATATGGTCGATCTGTGTCGCGCGGTGGCCCAAAAACTGGGCGAGCAGCTGAAGCTCCCGACGCTCGACGTGGTCTTTGTTCCGGTCACCGCGGTCGACCGCTTCGATGCGATCGCCCAGGGCAAGGCGGATTTGCTGTGCGAACCGACGACCCAGACATTGTCGCGTCGCGAGCAAGTCGATTTTTCGATCCCGACCTTTGTCGACGGCGCCGGGCTGATGATCCGCAGCGACGGGCCGCACAGCTTGGCCGCATTGGCAGGTAAGAAGATCGGGGTGCTGGCCGGGACCACCACCGAGCAGGAATTGCGCAACTCGCTGAAGGAAGCCGGGGTTACCGCCGATGTCATGCCCGCGAGCACACATGAAGAGGGGCTGGCGATGCTCGACGCCGGCAAGGTCTCGGCCTACTTCGCCGACCGCGCGATCCTGGTGTTTCTCGCGCAGCAGAGCGCCTCGCCGCGCAAGTTGCTGCTGGCCGACAATTACCTGACGATCGAGCCCTACGCCCTGGCGCTGCCCCACGGCGACGAGGCTTTTCGTCTCGCCGTAGACCGTGCGCTGAGCCATATCTACCGCTCGGGCGAGATCGCTCAGATTTTCGCACAGACTTTCGGCGGCAAGGCCAAACCCAGCCAGATCGTGCAGACGCTCTACCTTATCGCGGGACTACCCGACTAAAAGCGGCCGGCGGGCCTGTGGCCAGCCCCGCCTCTCTCCTTGTAGACTGCGCAGAGGTTGAAACCCAGCCGGAGGGAGGAGCGGCCATGGCGCTGGAAGTACGGCGGATCGTCACCGGGCATGACGCAAACGGCAAGGCCGTCGTCGCCACCGACGAACGGCTCGCCGCAGTACCGAGGCCCAACCGCCCGCACATCTCGGGCTGCGAAATCTGGTCGACCGACAAGATGCCTGTCGAGAACTCGGCAGCGAGCGACGCCCCGCAGCGGGCGGGGTTCGTCAAGCGCTACAATTATGTCGGCACCGGCCAAGGCACGGTGATCCGGGTCACCGAATTCGCCCCCGGCGCGCCCACATTCATGCACCGAACCGAGACCGTCGACTACGCGATCCTGCTGTCGGGCGAGTGCGACCTCGAATTCGACAGTGGCGAAATCGTCCATATGAAACAGGGCGACATCTGCGTCCAGCGCGGCACGATGCACGCCTGGGTCAACAATGGTTCGACGCCCGCGGTCTTCGCCTTCATCCTGATCGACGCCGAGCCGGCCTCGGTCAACGGCGAGGCGTTGCGCACTCATTATCCGGCTGCCTGATGCCGCGCACGATCACTATTGCCGGGAGCAGCCTCGAACTGGTCGAGCGCGGCGCCGGCCGGCCACTGCTGTTTCTGCACGCGGGCGAAGGGCTGATGCCGGAGCGGCCGTGGTTCGACCTTCTCGCCCGCCGTTATCGGGTGATCGCACCGAGCCACCCGGGTTGGGGCAATTCTCCGCTGATCGAGGGCGCCGGCTCGGTCGATGATCTCGCCTATCTCTATCTCGATCTCGCCGCCGAGCTCGGGCTTCAGGATGCGGTCCTGGTCGGCGCGTGCTTTGGCGGCTGGATCGCGGCCGAGATCATGGTCCGGTCGACCGCGCGCTTCTCTCGCCTGGTCCTGGTCGATCCGCTCGGCGTCAAATTCGGCGGCCGCGAAGAGCGCGACATCACCGACATGCACGCATTGCAGCGGGACGAGTATCTGAGACTCGCCTGGGCCGAGCCAGCCAAAGGCGACACCGATTTCACCGCCTTGCCGGAGAGCGAGCTCGCCGCCATCGTGCGCGGCCGCGAGGCCTTCGCGCTTTATGGCTGGAAGCCCTACATGCACAACCCGCGGCTGCGGCGCTGGCTGCATCGGATCGATCGGCCGACCTTGCTGCTGTGGGGCGCCGAAGACCGGATCGTGACGCCGGCCTATGGCGAAGGCTGGCGGCAGGCAATACCGGATGCACGGCTCGAACTGATCCCCGATGCCGGCCACTTCCCGCATTGGGAGCAACCGCAAGCCTTTGTCGACAAACTCGTCGCCTTCGTCGACGGCAATCGCTGACAGGAAGATCTATAAGATGGTTTCGGAACATCGATCCCATCCGTCATTCCCCCGTGCGCGCTTAGCTGTCCGGGATTTTGTCGCGGGGGGTCATTGGAAAGCCATGCGGTATTGAGGATGCGGCGGGCGCAAGCTCGGCGGCCGGGGCGGGGGCTTGTGGGTTTGGCGCAGGTCGAGCGGGCGGAACAGGCCGATTTTGATTTGCGTGAGCAAGAGGGCGGTGCTGGCTTTGACGCTGCGGGCGGCGGTCTGATGCAAGGATGCGCAGCAGCATGAAAGCGATCAGCGCGACATAGATTTGGATGCGCACGGCATTCTCGCTGCGCCCGAGAAAGCGGCGGATTTTGAGGTTCTGCTTGAGCCATTTGAACAACAACAGCCCGCCCCGGCGAAAGCCGGGGTCCCAACGCTCTTTGTAGAGCCGGGCGATCTCGGCGGCCGGCCGCTCGAGGTCGTTGGTCAACAGGTAGAGCGGCGAGCGGCACGGCGCGCGCCGATTGAGGTGGTAAAGCGCCGCGCTCTGCCCGGCCAATCCTTCGACGATCGCGCGCAAGCTCTGCAACCCGGCAAGCTGGGCAACCCGGCCGGCAAGCTGGGCAAACAGCAATGCCTTCAGATGGCGCGCGCAGGTCCAGGCGTTGTCGCCAGCGCCGACACCGTGATCGCCGGCATGCGCCGCAACTGCGCCGGCCATCACCCGGCGATCCAGCGGTTTCAACAACCGGTGAAATGCACTAGGGTTGAACGGCACGGCAGACCTCAAAATCATGTTTGGCAGCACGATTTTGGCCCAAAATCTAGGCTCCGTCTGCCGTGCACGTCGTCTCGCCGCAAAATCCCGGACAGCTATGCGCGAAAGCGGAAACCCAGGAGCGGCTGGGGTTTGAACGGTGCCACCGAGCCTCCGCTTTCGCCGAGGCGACAATAACTTATTCACATAGCAGGCTTCGTTTGGCACCCACAACGAGGCAAACCCTCGAAGCGCACAGACCTCGTCCTGATGAGAAGCCCGCAGAGCGGGCCTCTCGAAGGGGCAGCCGCCATATCGACGCGCGGCTGGACGTCGCGCTCGATCGCCGGCCCGCGTACGGCTCTCAAACCGTCACGCGCGGATTTGTTCCGCGTATCTACGCCTTCCTTTTCGGGTGCTTCCCTTCCTACGCCGCCAGGCCGGCGCGCGGCTGCACCTCGCGCTCGATCGCCGGCCCCTGTTCGGTGAGCGCCAGCGACAGATCATCCCGGTCTGCAAGTTGAGCCAGAATTCGGGAGCCCTGCCGAAATGACTGGCGAGCCGGATCGCGGTGTCGACGGTCACGGCCCGCAGCTTCTCCGTGCGCAGAATATCGCCGATCCGGGTGGCGGGAACTCGCAGCGCCAACGCCAATGCGTTGGCCGAGAGACCGAGCGGCTTCATGAATTCCTCTCGGAGGACCTTGCCGGGATGGGTGCGGATGCGCGCCCTAGCCTGTCCTTCACTGACAATCGACGATCTCGACCCTTCGGCGCCTTCAAGCCACAGAGCCAATCGGCGAAGGCGCGCAGAGCGCGCTCAGCGTCGGCGACTAGGGCCGGGTCTGCTCGGACGCGGCGAACTGCCAATCTGGCGTCCGATGATCAGGATCGCAGTGCTCGACTAAGCCCATCGCCGAAAAGGCGCGGCAATCGAAGCTGCGGCAAACCGCAGGCCGCTGCTCATAGACGGTGCAGCCTCGCTCGCCTAGGTGAACGCATGCGCCGTCTGGACGCCGTTGGAGCACCAATTCGCCATCACGGTTCCGTTCCGTCAGGAGGTGGGGCAAGCGTTTCCGATCGCGCTTCTTGTCAACCGGGATGCCCGCGTAATAGCAGCAGGCCGAGCAGTCGCCGCACGGGACCGGCCCCGCGGCGCCGCGCCACCAGGCGGCGAGAAAATCGCGTGCAGAGCAATTCACCGAGCGCTTAGCATCGTCCATTGCTGCCCCAAGCCCCCTTACGATCGCCTGCCTGATGGCGAGGCAAGGGCGCACCCATTTCGGCTGCAGCCGCCCCGCCACCGCTCGACCCTTCCCTAACCGCCGCGACGGAGAATAGCCCAGTTGCAACCTGCTTGGACCCTTCTTCGCTGGCGCTCCTCGTCGTCGCCGGCATTGCGCCTGCCGGCGTCGCGGATCAGTCAGATCCTGCGCGGCCAACGGGCGGCCACGCCGGCAACCGCACGCCGGCTTGCCCGCTATTTCGGCGGCTCGGCCGCCATACCCCGGCCCGGCGCTGCCCACCCCGTCCGATGACCGGCCCGCTACGGTTCTCCAACCGTCATGCGCGGACTTGTTCCGCGTATCCACGCCTTCCTTTTCGTCGCCCTGCCGAAATAGCGCGCGAGCCGGATCGCGATGTGTGCGATCACCGCCCGCGGCTTCGCCGTGCGCAGAATATCGCCGATCCGGGTGGCCGGAACTCTCAGCGCCAACGCCAATGCGTTAGCCGGGACCGAGCGGCTTCATGAATTCCTCTCGGAGGACCTTGCCGGGATGGGTGCGGATGCGCGCCCTAGCCTGTCCTTTAGTGATAATCGACGAACTCGACCCGTTCGGCGCTTTCATGCCACACAAAGCAGACGCGCCATTGGTCATTGATCCTGACGCTATACTGCGCGCGTCGCTTAGGGATGCGCCCCGCGTTGAGCGCGCGCGACGCAGTGACGGAAGGCCCGCCGAACCCGTTTTCGTTGCGACTTAGCAATTTTTGAGCAACATAGGGTAAACCATCAATCCGGACAATTGATGGGCAGCTCACACGGGGAGCGCGCGATGCAGGGGCTCGGGGCTACGAAGAGCCGACTTCGTAACCTGCTCAAGTACACAGACGAACTCCTCTCGTTTAACGAGAAGGTAGCGTTCGACCTCGCCAGTGAGCCGTACCCACACTTCCACGAATTCCAGATTGCCTGGAAGGCGTTGAAACCGCGCTCGACGACGACACTTGGCTTCAAATTCATCGACTGCGTGAGACCCGTCCCCCGGACTGTGGCCCGATCTTCGACGGCTGGGTCGACTTTGGCCCCCATCCATCGGCGGACCAGCCGCCGCAGATGGCCGCAGAGCGCGTACTTCGCCTTCCGATCGAGGAAGTCTCCGACCTTGCGGAAGCAGGTCTCCTTGCTGATGTCGGGGATGTCATGCGTCCGGTCGAGGCCGATGAGGCGTTTCCCGCTCATATGGACGTAATCGTCCGCGTCCGTAATCTTCCTGAATTTCAGCAACTTTGGCAGAGTTATGTAGATGGACTATGGGCTGAATGGGCTGAGGTAGAAAGACCGCGACGACGTTCTATCGAATTCTATAATAAAATTTACCAAATCTATCAGCGCTTGATTGCGTTGGGCGATGACACTCCGATCGAACTCGTCTTCGGTGTAGGTATTGCTCGTTGGATTTTCCAGGGTACGCGGCTCAATGTTCCGATCATCGAGCAACTCGTTGAGATCGAGCTACAGGAGGACGGGTCGCTCAATGTGCGTCCGCGACAGACCTCGCCGCAGTTGATGCTCAAGGCGTTCCACGCGCTCGAAGTCGAAGGCAGCAAAGCGGTTCAGCACGATATTGGCGAGCAATTAGAACGGACAGTTGAGGACCCTGATGTCGGTTTTTCCCCCTTTGAGGGGCGCACGATTGAGAAAACCCTACGGGCCTGTTCTGCCCGGCTGTCGTCCACCGGCATTTATCACCCGGATACCCTCGCTGACCCGCAGGACCGCACTGTTCCTGACGCCGATACGTTTCTGCAACTCACGGACACCTGGGTTCTTTATGTCAGGCAACGAAGTGGTGACTTCCGGCGGGACGACATTGCGCGTCTGATCAGACGGGTTGACGAAGTCGAGACCCGGGACGAGCTTCCCAGTCCGGCCGTCGCTTTTGTTGTCGAACCATCCGACGAGGTTCTCTACACGGCTGACTACGACGCTATCAATCTATCCAGCCGAGAGTTGGTCCTTCCGGATCAGCAATCAGGCGGGCGACCGCCGGGATCGGGGGCCGGCAGCCAGGGCAATCCGGCAACTGCCGAAGCAGGACCGGAGACATTCTTCTTTCCCCTCCCTTTTAACGATGATCAAATCGAAGTTATCCGCCGACTTGAAGCCGAGGACAGTACAGGCGTCGTCGTCCAAGGCCCGCCGGGGACCGGCAAAACTCATACTATTGCGAATATCATCTGCCACTTTCTCGCCACCCGTCGCCGCGTTCTAGTTACCGCTAAAACACCGGAGGCTTTGAGAGCCTTACAGGAGAAGATCCCGGAAGGTATTCGCGATCTGGCGATCTCGGTTATTCATAATGATCGAGAGGGCGCCCGGCAGCTACAGCACGCCGTGCAGATACTCGCCGATGAGGCAAAGTCTATTGATGCGCGGCTGGTGACTGAACAAGTTCGTGAGCGTCATGCTCGGCTCGTTGACCTCCGACGGCAGATCGAAAGAATTGACGGTGAACTTCATCGAATCGCCGAGCGCAATCTCGCGCGCCTCCGCTATGGCGACGTTGACATCAGCCCGATGGAATTGGCGCGAAATGTTGCGGAGCAGCGCCGGCAACATCATTGGTTCACTGACAAGCTGACTTTGGATCAGCAACACGCTCCAAGGTTTGCTGACCCCGAAGTAGACGAGCTTCGAGCGCTCCGCCGGCTCTTATCGACCGATCTCTGTTACGATACTGCCGCTCTCCCTAATCCTGACGACCTGCCGGCACTGGCTCGGGTCGTTGCTGCTCACGGAGAACTCGGCCGTGTTCAAGAAATAAAGTCCGCGTCCCGGTCGGGCCGAATTCCTTATATGAAACCCGACCCCGAAACGGCGCGACGGCTTCGCGATTGGGTAGTCGGCTTCGATGATTTTATGGGCGAGGTCCGTAAGGAGCCGTGGCTCCTCGATATCTATCTTGCACTGCTCGGACGGAAGGCAGTTGAACCGACCCAGCTAACCGCGCTCAATCAAGCGCTCCTGGCCTGGATCGAGATTCACCGACAGGGGCGAGAATACGAATTGATGGTGCTGGAGTGCGATCACACCGCAGACCCCGCATTCGACAAGGCACTAGACGAGCTTTCGGCAGGCCGGAAACCGTTCGGGATGTTCTCGATGTTCCGGGGCGGTCTCAAGGCGAAGATTGACAGCATCCGGGTAGAAGGTCGATCACCGTCAACCCTTGACGATTGGGTCGTTGTCCGTGCGTATCGAGAATGGCAGCAAGACGGACACCGGTTTGTCGGCCAGTGGACCGGGATTGCACGTGCAATCGGAGCCCCACCTCTACCGTCCGAGTGGCAGGAGGCCCGCAGCGAACTCATTCGCCTGGGTCGGCTCATTGAGCGGCTACACGGCTTCCACCGCGACGTAGATGTTTATCGGCGAGCCATCATAGATTTATTCCCCTATGGGGTTGATCCAGAACGGCTGTTGTTCAGAGGAGAAAGCGAGAGCGTCTTAGAGGCGTTGAACGCCAATCTCGAAAAGGCCGACCTAACGGTCGCAACTGGATTACGGCAGCTTCTTCTCGAAATAGCTAATCGCGCCGATCTGCCGTTTTGTGCGGCTCTTGCTGATTTCTGCGAAAACTTAGGGGACCGAGAGGTATCTCAGGGTTCAATCGTAGAGGCGTATCAGGAAATTGTTGCCGAGGCGCAACGCCTCCACGGTCTGAAGGATGCCTTTGCTCGCCTCGATGAGATCATGGCTCTGGTTTCTTGTTCTGGTGCGCCGCAGTGGGCCAATCGCCTACGAAACGATGCCGGCGGTGATGGTGATCGGTGGACGCCATCGACGTGGCGAACCGCCTGGGAGTGGGCGAGAGGTGACGGTTACTTGCGTTCGCTCGGCGATCGAGAATCGTTGCGCGCGCTCTCAGGGGCTCGCGTAGAGGCCGAGACCGAACAGCGCCGTCTGTTTGCCGAGGTCGTTCGGCTGCGAACTTTTCTGGGTATGAAGAGCACCCTCACCCAACGGGTGCAGGCGGCGCTCGCGAGGTTCACATCTGCTATCGCACGCCTGGGTAGAGGAACTGGCAAGACTGCTGGACGATATCGCCGCATCATTCGGGACGCTGCATTCGAGGCGGCTCAAGCCGTGCCTTGTTGGATTCTCCCCGAATGGCGGGTTGCCGAACAATTGCCGGCCGAGTTAGGGGCATTCGATCTGGTGATCATCGACGAAGCCTCACAATCCGATATCACCTCGTTGCCGGCTATTCTCCGTGGAAAGAAGGTGCTGATCGTCGGCGACGACAAACAGGTGTCACCTTCGGCCATCGGCATCGAGGATCGAAGGATCGTTCAACTCAGGACGACATTTCTGACGAGTCTTCCATTCGCTGACCATATGGACCCTGCCACCTCTCTTTATGAGTTGGCCGGCATGATCTATCCCGGCAGAGCGGTCATTCTTCGCGAGCATTTCCGCTGTGTCGAGCCGATCATCAGCTTCTCGTCGCGGTTCTATCCGAAGCCGTTGATCCCTCTCCGGCTCGCTACTGCGTCCGAGCAACTCGATCCCCCGCTAGTCGATATCTATGTGCCGTTCGGCAGAAAGGTCAGAGATGTGAACGAGGCCGAGGCGGATGTCATTGTGACCGAGATCGCCAAGTTGGTCGCGGACCCAAATCTCGAAAGAAGAAGCATTGGGGTCATATCGCTCATCGGTAATACTCAGGCAAACCGAATCTATACCCGGCTGATTACCGAGCTTGGTACAGAGACCATCGAGAATCATCGGATAATGTGTGGTAACGCTGCGACGTTCCAAGGTCAGGAACGTGACATCGTATTCCTCTCGATGGTCGCATGTCCCAACTCGGCCATCTCGCAGACCTCCCGCATATACGAGCAGCGCTTCAACGTCGCCGCCTCCCGCGCGCGTGATCGGTTGGTGCTCGTCCGCTCAGTCGCGGCGAGTGACCTCAAGCCCGGTGATTTGAAACTGGCATTGATCGAGCATTTCCGTGCCCCGATGAAGGGCAACATGATACGACCAAAGGAGGTACTTGAGCTTTGTCAATCCGACTTCGAGCGAGATTTCGGCCGCTGTCTACTCGACCTCGGTTACCGCATCCGACCGCAAGTTCCCGTGGGCGGCTATACGATCGATTTTGTCGTAGAGGGCGCTGACGATCGTCGGCTGGCGATCGAGTTGGATGGCGATCGAGTTGGATGGCGACAAATATCACGGCCCCGACCGATGGGCTGACGATACTCGACGGCAGCGGGCTCTTGAGCGGCTCGGATGGACGTTTTGGCGTTGTTGGGGATCCACCTGGATAGCTGACCGGGAGGGTTGCCTCACCGATCTCGCGAGCGCTCTTCAACGGCTCGGGATCGAGCCGGTTGGGATGGCGGAGATAGATGGCGTCTTCACCGAACATGTCGAAGTTCCGGACCCGACCGCACCTGAACGGGTCCATGAGACGCCTGACCTCGAAGAGGCGGTAATGCCCCCGCTGCGTTCACCCAATCTGGATGTGCGGATCGAGCGCGTCCTTTCGAGCATAGCTGCCTCCGCCGTGGACACGACCCCGGAGTTGCCGTTCATGGAATCAGCAACGTCAACGCCGGCCGACGAGCCTGCCACCGCGCCGGAGCCGGTATTTGCCGACTTGGATAGCGTGATCGTTGAGGTTGGCGATCTCGTCTTCATTCGCTACGACGATCAGCCGGAGCGCTCAGTCAGCGTGCGTTTGAGCAGGACGCTCAACAATCCCGCTGAAGGAATTGTCGATGTCGACCAGGCGCCTCTGGGAGCCGCGATTCTCGGAGCATCTTTGGATGAGCAAGTAACAGTGAAAATCGGTGACCGGACCCGAACGGCGGTTATCGAGAAGATCGAGAAGGCGCGCAAAGCGCTGCTCGCGGCTGAATAAGATACCGCAAGCTCCCGCCTCATCCCCTGAGTGGTAGTACGGTAGGTCGAAAACAATTATGCCGCGCCGCTCGACACGATGCGGCAAGCGTGATGTCACCGCGTGATCAGGCCCATCGAGGATGGGGCTGCGTTCGTAAGCCACCTGCCCAACCCTTACCCGGAACCACTCGTCTGCATGGCGTGTTCAACTCAGTAACCGTCAACAGAAATGGGTGCCTCCGATGCGGATCATCGCCAGATCAATCTTGTTCGCGACCGGGCTGCTGTTCGCAGCGGTCACGGCGAATGCACAGGCTTACTATTCGGGGTATTACTATCCCGGTTACACCGCATATCCGGGCTATACGCCTTCCCCAAGCTATACGTATCCCTATCCCTATTATTACAACTACGTGTACCCGTGGTATGCCGGTTCGTATTACTATTCGCGGCCGACGCCCTACAATGATCCCTACGTCGCCTTGCGCCCCTATTCGGACGGCGCCGGGCCGAAGGCCAATTGATCCGCTATTAATGCGGCATCGCCGCGGCGGCGGCGCGATTTAGCGCGGTTTCCGGCCAAATTGTACCGCACTCACCCCCTCCCGAACCCTCCCCCATCAAGGGGGAGGGCCCCAATCAGCACTCCCATTTCTACTCCCGCCCCCTCGATGGGGGCGGGTCGGGGCGGGGGTGATTCGTGCCGAGTGCATCAACTCGCCGAAAATCGCTCTAGCCGCCGCCGCAGGCGTCGCGGGCGGGTGACGCCGGCGACCCGAAATTGCGATCGACGAACCGAGCCGGCTTCCTCGCCGTCCGGAAATTTGCCGCGAAGGCGTGGTATCTCGCGGCTATGCTCACGCTCGGCTTGGTCCTGATCGCCATGTTTGCCGCACCGGTCACCGCGGTTCATGGGCGTTCCCGTCAATTCCCGGTTCGGCAAAATTATTTCCCGGTTAGCCCGAAAAAATTCCCGTTTACGACGCTACGGGAATTGACCGGTAAGGCTATGATTATCCAAGAGGTTTTCAGGCGGCTTTGGCGTCAAATCGGCGGAATCGCAGAAATTCCCGGTTACTTTCCCGATTCACGGGAATTTGCCGCCGGCCCCGTCGGAGGCTTGCCTAGCCGCCGAAATCGGCGCAAACGGGTCGGCCATGACCGACCTCGAAACCCTCGACCTCGCCGCCGCCCTGGTCCGCACCGTGGTGCCGCCGACCCCGCAATATTGCTGGCCGCTGTTGTCGCGGCGGGTCGGCGCGGAGTTGTGGGTCAAGCACGAAAACCACACCCCGATCGGCGCCTTCAAATTGCGCGGCGGTCTGGTCTATCTCGACGATGTCCGGCGCTCGCAGCCGCGGATCTCGCGGGTGGTGACGGCGACCCGCGGCAATCACGGGCAGAGCATCGCCTTTGCCGCCGCGCGGCTCGGCCTCGCCGCGACGATCGTCGCGCCGCACGGCAACAGCGTCGAGAAAAACCGGGCAATGGCGGCGTTCGGCGCGCGGCTGGTCGAGGAAGGCCACGACTTCCAGGCCGCCTACGAGCACGCGGTCGCATTGGCCGAGCGCGAACATCTGCACCTCGTCCGCTCGTATCATCCGCTGCTGGTGCGCGGGGTGGCGAGCTACGGCCTCGAACTGTTTCGCGCCGTGCCCGATCTCGATGTCGTCTATGTGCCGATCGGGCTCGGCAGCGGCATTTCCGGGGTCATCGCCGCGCGCGACGCCTTGGGCCTGACCACCGAGATCGTCGGCGTCGTCGCCGCCGAGGCCCCGACCTACGCGCTGTCCCTTGCCGCCGGCCGGCCGGTCCATACCAATTCCGCCGACACGATCGCCGACGGCCTGGCCGTGCGGGTGCCGGACAGTTCCGCGCTCGAGGTGATCCGCCGCGGCGCCTCGCACATCGTAAAGGTGTCCGAGGGCGAGATCCGCCAGGCGATGCGCATCCTCTTCACCGACACGCACAATGTCGCCGAGGGCGCCGGCGCCGCGGCGCTCGCGGCCGCCTTGCAGGAGCGCGGGCGCCTCGCCGGCAAGCGGGTCGCGGTGATCCAATCCGGCGGCAACATCGACCGCGCCCTCTTCACCCAAGTGCTGGCGGAAGCCGGGACGGAGTGATCAATTTTTCGATGCGTCCGCGGCTTTCCGCCCGGCGCGATCAGACGAGATGCCGTCGCGCCAATATCTGGTCGCGGCGATGACCGGCGACCGTCGCCGCCACTGCGGCGATGAAGGCGCCGACCAACATCGAAAAGGCGGTAAAGAACGACAGGTAGGATGCCGCCTTGCGCGCCTGATCGGCGGCTTGGTGGGCCTTGACCCACGCTGCCTTTACCTGGCTGTCGGCATCGTCGACCCGTTTGGCGGCATCGGGCTGGCTGAGGCCGGTATGCGCTGCAACGAGCTGGGTCAGATAGGCTTTGTCAGCCGCCGGCATGCCGTCCTCGCTTAATCCGCGCACGATGATCGGCATGGCTTCGGCGCGCGCCGGCTGCAAATTGGCGTTGGCGTCGGGATGGTCGCTGCGGAACAGCTCATTGACCAGATACGCGGTCGGATCGAGCGCCGGCGAGGCTGTAACGGCGGTCCCCGGCCCGCCCTGCGCCGCGGTCGTGGCTGCTGTCCCGACCGCCCGCGCGGTTGCGCCGATCACCGACGACGCAGCTGAAGCGAGCACCACAGCAGTGACCACCGCCGCCACCGCCCAGGCGAGAAATCCGTGCGCGGTGTCCCGGAAATAGATCTCGTCGCTATGCACGGCAACCCATTTTGTGCGCAACCGGCCGGTGAGATAGCCGCCGAACGCAGCCGACAGCCATTGCACGACGAGCAGCCAGATTGCCGCTGCGACGGTGAAGGTCGTCGCGGAGGTTCCGGAATTCGACCAGGGCGAGATCGAGGCGAAGCCCAGCCCGACGCCCAGCGCCAGCAGGATCAGACTTATTGAAACGATCGCAAACGCGCCGCTGATGATCGCCGCCCACGATATCGCCGAGACCGGGCTCTCGGCTGGAGCCAAACCAGGCACGACGACCCGCTCTCCGATCAGGGGACTGCCTCCGGTCACGTCAATGGTTGAGCTTTGCATGACAAGCCTCCTCGAACCGTCTAATGCCAAAGCAGCAACAGGATGATGATGATCGGCAACGGGATGCCGAGCAGCCATAGCAAAATAAGACCCACGGTTGTGTCCTCCACGTCCTTGGCTAACGCGAAACAGCGGCGCTCCCAGGAACGTTCCGGTGGATGCCCAAAAATTCGGCAGAGCTGTGCCGCGACCGGGCTGCCATGCGGCAGGCCGCGGTCTCGCAGACCGTCATTATCCGGATGGCGGCGGATTTGGAATCGGGGGGTGGCCTCAGCGCCCGGCGCGGCGCCGCGCCGTTGCCTCGATCTCGATTTTCATCCGCGGATCGACGAGACCGCAGATCAGCGCCGTCGCCGCCGGGCGGATGGCGCCGAAGACCTCGCCCAGCACCGGCGCGACCTCCGGCCAATCAGCCAAGTCGGGCAGGTAGTAGCGCACCCGCACGACATCGGCGAGGCTCGTGCCCGCCTCGGCCAGCGCATTCTCGATGTTGCGCAACGCCTGACGCGCCTGCTCGGCCGGATCCTCGGCGATCGTCATCCGCGCATAGTCGAACCCGGTGGTTCCGGCGACAAAGACCCAGTCGCCGTCGACCACGGCCCGGCTGTACCCGGCCGCGGCCTCGAACGACGAACCCGACGAGATCAGCCGGCGCATCTCACGCCGTCTCCTGGAAGATCTCGCGGCCGATCAGCATGCGCCGGATCTCCGAGGTGCCGGCGCCGATCTCGTAGAGCTTGGCGTCGCGCAACAGCCGTCCGGTCGGGTAATCGTTGATGTAGCCGTTGCCGCCCAATATCTGGATGGCGTCGAGCGCCATCGCCGTCGCCTTTTCGGCGGCATAGAGAATGGCGCCGGCCGCGTCCTTGCGCGTCGTCTGCCCGCGGTCGCACGCCCTCGCCACCGCGTAGACATAGGATTTGCAGGCGTTCATCGCGGTGTACATGTCGGCGACTTTGCCTTGGATCAGCTGAAACTCGCCGATCGCTTGGCCGAACTGCTTGCGGTCGTGGATGTACGGGATCACCACATCGAGGCAGGCCTGCATGATGCCCAGCGGGCCGGCGGCGAGGACCGCGCGCTCGTAATCGAGCCCGCTCATCAACACATGCACGCCCTCGTCGAGCCCGCCGAGCACGTTCTCCTCGGGCACCTCGCAATCCTCGAAGACCAGCTCCGAGGTCGGCGACCCGCGCATCCCCAGCTTGTCGAGCTTTTGCGCCGGCCGGAAACCCTCGAACCCGCCCTCGATCAGAAAGGCGGTGATGCCGCGCGCCCCGGCCTCGGGCCGGGTCTTGGCATAGACGACGAGCGTGTTGGCGACATGACCGTTGGTGATCCACAGCTTGGTGCCGTTCAGCACCCAGCGGTCGCCTTTTTTGTCGGCGCGCAGCCGCATCGAGACCACGTCCGAGCCGGCGCCGGGCTCACTCATCGCCAGCGCCCCGACATGCGCGCCGGAGATCAGCTTGGGCAGGTATTTGCGCTTTTGCGCTTCACTACCGTTGCGGCGGATCTGGTTGACGCACAAGTTCGAATGGGCGCCGTAGGAAAGCCCTACCGAGGCCGAGGCGCGGCTCACCTCCTCCATCGCCACGCAATGCGCGAGATAGCCCATGCCGGCGCCGCCGTATTCTTCCTCGACGGTGATCCCGTGCAGGCCGAGCACGCCCATGTCAGGCCACAGCTCGATCGGAAAGCGGTCGCTGCGGTCGATCTCGGCGGCGAGCGGCGCGACCCGATCCTCGGCGAAATCGCGTACCGTATTGCGCAGCATGTCGATTTCGGAGCCGAGATCGAAATCAAGCGAGGCGAGCCGGGTGTTTTGCATCGGTCTAACGCCTCCTTTCGAATACCGCCGGCCGGAATCTCACCCGATGGAGCCTCACAGCGGCGTTGCGAGCAGGGTCGGCACGGCAAAGGTGTCGAGCAGAACGAGCTTGTCGCGGATCTTCAGGCCGCCCTCGGCCGGTTCGAGCCGGTCGCGGTAGAGGCCGGTCGCAAACAGCCGGGTTGATCCCTCCTGGTCGGTCTGAAACACCGTAAACGGCGCCTCGACCTCCAGCTGCTCGGATTCGGGCGAAAGGAGCCGCGGCAGGCCGATCAGATGGCGGTCGGTGTGGATATTGTATTTGTTGGCCTCGCGCAACGCACGGATGCGGTCTTCGAGTACCGCCCGGCTGTCGCAATAGATCAAGGCTGCGGGCAGACCGCGGTCGTGATTTTCGCGCGGCATGATATTGTAGCGGCATTCTTGGGCGAACAGGCCCAGCCATTCGTCGTATTTCGCGCTGTCGAGCAACGCACCGTATTCGGCGAGGAGGTCGTGTACCGCGGCGCGGTCGAGGGTCATCGCACGGCGCCGGCAGGCTCGATGCCCAGCAATTCGGCGTAATACGACCAGAAGCCGCGCAGCGGCACGTCGGTGACCCGGTAGTCGCGGTCGGAAATGACGCCGCCGCCGCCCAATTCGATGATCGTCGTGCGATCCGGATCGGGTTTGGAAGCGCGATGGACGATCTCGATCGCCTCGCCGTCTTCCATCGAAACCAGACCGGCCGGGCCGACGAGATTGGCTTGGCGCAGCCGGTGCAAGGTCATCTCGGCAGAGTCGTCAGCGTAGCCGATCATTGTTTGGAACACCTCGAACTCGTCGACCCCGCGCGGCCGTATCTGGCGGATCGCCAGGCTGTTGCTGATCTGCACGAAGATCGAGGAAGGAAAGACCGATGTCACCGCCAGGTTCAGCTTGTCTTCGCGCTCCGGGCGAAAGGTGACCAGCGCCGGTTCCTTCAAGGATAGATGGTCGTTGCGCACCCGTGCGCCCGCATACGCCTGACGGGCGATCTCGTCGGTGTCGCTGTCGGCCTCCGCCCAAGTGATGTTGTGACGGTGGCGTCGGTCCATCTTGACCCCGCCCACCTGGGTCGATCGGTCGAGCCCGAAGGTGACCAGAAATTCATGCAACAGGCTGGCATGATAGTTGTCGCGGGTATTCTCGGCATAGAGCTTCCAATTCGCCCGGATCCGCTGGCGATTGTAGCCGAGCACACGGATCGGCCGGTCGAACAAGCGTCGGAGCTGGAGCAGGATGGGCGCGCCGAGATAGTCCGCGATCGGCTCGGCATCCTGGGCGAGCGTGCCAAAAATCACTCCGTCGACGATCCCGACCCGCAGCGGACGCAGGCCATGCGCACCCATGTCGAAATCGGCGTCGAGACCGCCTTTGCCCCGGACCCCGCGGCGAAACGGGATTGCAGTCAGGCCGCCGTCAAGCCCGTAGCACCACTGATGATAAATGCAGATGTGCTCCTGGGCGTTGCCGGACAGCTCGCGCCTCACCAAGGCGCCGCGATGGGCGCAGCGGTTGACAAAGGCTTTGACGGCGCCCGTCCGGTCCCGATTGAAGACAACCGGCGTTTCGCCCACCCAAGTCGAGCGGAAATCGCCGGGTTCGGGGATCTCGGCCTCGAGCCCGAGATAATTCCACACCGCACCTTGAAAGATATGGCGCTGCTCGCGCTCGTAGATCTCGGCATCGTGGTAGAGGCGGTATGGCACCCGGCTGTAGTCGAGCGCGGGCCAGATCTGATCGGTTACCATCATCGTCCTCGTTCCGCGACGAAGCATCGGTACAGCCCGCAACGGTAATTTATCGGGCGGCTGGCGGCAATCGCGCCGCTTGCTCGGGC
>CAWAVV010000002.1:0-103836 GCA_963785565.1 uncultured Alphaproteobacteria bacterium
GCGATAGCCGGACAGCTCGAGGACTGCTTCGCGCAAGGTTTTCGAGGGGATCGTGCCGAGATTGATGCTGCACCCGCCGATAACAGCTTTTCTCTCGACGATCGCGACCTTCTTGTCGAGCTTGGCGCCTTGGATCGCGGCCCGCTGTCCGGCCGGCCCGGAACCAATTACCAGCAGATCGTAATCGAACGCGTCCTCGGCCATGCCCTACCTCTCACTCGTGCCCGATTGAGCCGTCGAAGAATGCGCTGAACGTGCAACGTCCGGATGACAATCTGGTGACGGCTTGCCGTCTCGCCGAATACCGTTGTGAACCCGGCCGAACTGATGGGCTAACAAGATACGGCAAGCTCTGCGCCACCGCTGGTTTTGATCGAAACGCGCTGAAATTTTCTCCGCGGCCGGCGTCGCGTTATTCTGCCGACGCGAGATGGCGCACCAGAGCCTGAGCGTAGAGCGGCAGATCGTCCTGGCGTCGCACGCAGATCGTCAATTTGCGCAATGCCCATTCGTCGGTCAGCTCGATGCGGTGGATCGCCATGGTTTTGGCATGACGTTCGGCTGTCGTCGCCGGCACCACGCCGATCCCGACATTGCACTCGACCAGCCGGCAAACGGCGTCGAAGCCGCGCAATTGCACCCGCAATTTGAGGCGGCGCCCGATCCGTTCGGCTTTCTCCGACAGAAAGCGCTGCAAGGCGCTGGTCCGGTCCAGACCGACGAAATCGCAGTCGAGCACCTCGGCAAAGGAGCTGTGTTCGACTGACGCCAGCGGATGGCTCTGCGCGACGGCCAGCACGAACCGGTCGGTGCGAAACGGCAGGGTTTCCAGACCCGCCGTCATGACCGTGCCGGCGACGATGCCGATATCGGCGGTTCCATCCGCGATCGCCGTAACGATCTCATCGCTGAGCCGTTCTTCGAGATCGATGTTGACTTGCGGGTGAGCGGCGAGAAAGGCGCTCAGCGGCTCGGGCAGGAACTCGGTCAGCGCATTGGTATTGGACAACAGCCGCACCTGCCCGCGGATGCCCTCGGCATATTGCCCGAGGTCGCCATGCATGCGCTCGAACTGCTGCAACATGATGCGCGCGTGCTGGACCAGGGTGCGCCCGGCCTCGGTCGGCTTTACTCCTTGGCGCTCGCGGTGCAGCAGCGGGATCCCGAGTGCGGCCTCCATATTGCGGATGCGCGTGCTCGCCGCAGCTATCGCGAGATGTGCCCGCTCGGCGCCATGGGTAATGCTGCCGGCCTCGACGACATTCAAAAACAGCCGCAGATCGGCGAGATCGAAGCGCATCGGCTGATCCGGGGGTTCGCAATAGGCGAAGCCAGCCTGCGCCAATTGCCGATTGTGTCAAGCGCCGGTCGGCATCAGATTTCGGCAGTTGCGAAAGCCGAATCCATGACCCAGCCATATCCGATCAACGAGCACGACTATGACGTCGTCGTTGTCGGGGGCGGCGGCGCCGGGTTGCGCGCGACCCTCGGCATGACCATGGCCGGTCTGAAGATCGCCTGCGTCAGCAAGGTGTTCCCGACCCGCAGCCATACCGTCGCCGCGCAGGGGGGCATCGGCGCGGCCCTCGGCAATATGGGCGAGGATGACTGGCGCTGGCACATGTACGACACGGTCAAGGGGTCGGACTGGCTCGGCGACCAGGATGCGATCGAATACATGTGCAAGAACGCGATGGCGGCGGTCATCGAGCTCGAACATATGGGCGTGCCGTTCTCGCGCACCGAGGACGGGCTGATTTATCAGCGTCCATTCGGCGGCCACACCGTGCAGTGGGGCAAGGGCCTGGCCAAGCGCGCCTGCGCCGCGGCCGACCGCACCGGGCATGCGATGCTCCACACGCTCTACCAACAATGCATGAAGCACAATGCCGAATTCTTCATCGAATATGTGGCGCTCGATCTGCTGATGGACGAGGGCGTCTGCCGCGGCGTGCTGGCCTGGCGTCTCGACGACGGCAGCCTGCATCTGTTCCGCGCACAGCTCGTGGTGTTGGCGACGGGCGGCGGCGGGCGCGCCTATTTCTCGACGACCCAGGCGCATATCTGCACCGGCGACGGCTATGCGATGGCGTTGCGCGCGGGATTGCCGTTGCAGGACATGGAATTCGTCCAGTTCCACCCGACCGGCATCTACGGCGCCGGCTGCCTGATCACCGAGGGGGCGCGCGGCGAGGGCGGGTACATGACCAATGGCGAGGGCGAGCGCTTTATGGAGCGCTATGCGCCGAGCACCAAGGACCTCGCCTCGCGCGACGTGGCCTCGCGCGCCATGGCGATCGAAATCCGCGAGGGGCGCGGCTGCGGCCCGCTGCAGGACCATATCCTGCTGCATCTCGAACATCTCGACCCCAAGACATTGCATTTGCGGCTGCCCGGCATCTCGGAGACGGCGAAGATCTTTGCCGGCGTCGAGGTGACGCGCGAGCCGATCCCGGTATTGCCGACCGCGCATTACAACATGGGCGGCATCCCGACCAATTATCACGGCGAGGTGCTGAACCCGACCGCGAACGACCCCGAGCGCACCGTGCCGGGGCTGATGGCGATCGGCGAGGCGGCCTGCGTCTCGGTGCATGGTGCTACCAGGCTCGGCACCAACTCGCTGCTGGATCTCGTTGTGTTCGGCCGCGCCGCCGCCGAGCGCGCGACGGAAATCATCGAGCGCTGCGCGCGCCCCGAGCCGTTGCCATCGTCAGCGGCGGAGCCGGCGATCGCCCGCTTCGACCGTATCCGCCACGCGCAGGGACGGCTCAAGGCCGGGGCGATCCGCCTCGCCATGCAGCGCACGATGCAGGATCATTGCGCGGTGTTCCGCACCGCCGACGTGCTGGAGGAGGGCTTGCGCAAAATCGGCGATGTCGGCCAATCGCTCGGCGATCTCGCCGTAACCGACCGGTCGATGATCTGGAACACCGACCTGCTCGACGCGCTCGAGCTCGACAACATGATCGGCCAGGCCGAAGTCACCCTGCACAGCGCGCTCTATCGCACCGAAAGCCGCGGCGCACACGCCCGCGAGGACTACCCCGACCGCGACGATCGGAACTGGCTCGTCCACACCCTCGCCTGGCGCGACGGCGGTGGCCGGGTGCGCCTCGGCTCGCGCCCGGTCCACCTCTTGCCGCTATCGAACGAGGTGCAGGCATTCCCGCCGGGCGAGCGGGTATACTAAAGAATTGCCCCTATCGCCGCTGACGCCGTCATCCCGCGGCGGCGGCGCTCCTTTGTCAGCGCTCTTTTACGTACGGCCCGACAACCCAAAAACCGCTTCAATGGCGACGACGAATTTTCCAAGAATTACCAGAACAAGATTAGTGCTGAAGCCGGCAAGAAACGGTATCAAACTGAACATCAAATTTGACTCGCTCGGCGGTACACTCCAATAGAGACCTGTGAAAGCATTCAACCCAAGAGGCGAGAATGGAAGGCCAAGAAGCACTGCAAATAAGGTTCCCAAAATCACTCTAATAATTAAAAAGTTATGATCGGTCAAATCGATACTTTCTCTTGGAGTCGGTTCGTTGACTATCGAGCTTTTCGTGATAACCGATGTTCCCAAAAACGCGCAGGCTCCCAGCCCTCCCTGGGAGATAGCCCAAATAGAAAGAATAAGCATCCATAATGATAGACGCCATGCTGAGCTACCGGGGAACAATGGGAGAATTAGGTACACTATTGAAGTGATGACCGAGAGCACGAGGAAAATAATTGGAAGTGTTCTGAAAAACACGCGAAGTTCGCGCAGACGAATTTTGCGCCGTAGGTCATCACCAAGATAAGAGGCGAGTTTCGTCAGTTTCTCGTCCAATGTTCTCCATTCATCGGCGGTGGGGACACGGCCGGAAGTTGAATAGGATAGATTATTTAATTCTTCGAGATCGATGCTGTCTAAATCATCTTCTTTAAATTGTACTTTTTCTTCAAAGAGAAATTCCTTCAACCCCCGGAGCTCATCGAGCTGACGGATGAATCGTTGATTGGCAATCGCCGTGTGCGGCTCTATTCGGGCGAACGGTACAGCGGTTTCAGCCATTTTAGCTCGTCCGCGTTAGCAAATGGGCGGCAGATCCCGCCCACGTTCGACAGAATAGTTCACATATCGGTTGCCAAGTGTGAGGTATTTCACACTCGAATGGAATGGGTCGGAATTGCGCTCTGGCGGATCGCTCGATATGGCCTGGGGATCGAGCCCCAACGCAGCGATGAGCAGCTGTGCGCCGTCCTGCAGGACAAGTTGCTGAACGGCGGCCGCGATCTGGCGGGGTTGCTGGAGCACATCAAAACCGAGCATTTGGTGCAGTGGGCGTTTGCCCCGGGGGCGCGGCTGGACGGTACGCCGAGGGAACCGCCGCCGAGTTATCACGAGTTGTTCGCTGCATTTACGACCTGGGTCAATGCGGGCGGCCCCTGCCCCGCGCCATAGCGTTAGACGCCTAGCGAGTTGCCGGGCCGGTGATGGCGGCGTAGACGAGTTGGCGGGACAGGTAGCGGTAGTAGAGCCGGCGGTCGGGGGCTTGGGCGAGGAAGATGGCGATCAGGTCCTCGGCCGGGTCGATCCAGAAATAGGTGCCGGTGACGCCGCCCCAGAAATATTCGCCGACCGAGCCCGGCACCGGCGACATGCCGGGCTGGGTGCGCACCGCGAAACCGAGACCAAAGCCGTAGCCCATCTCCGGCACCGGGGCCAAGGCGCCGAAGCGAGAGCGCGCGGTATCGCCATAGCCGACATTATCAGGCAGATGGTTCGAGGCCATGTGGCGGACCGTCTTCGGCGCTAATAGCCGGGCCCCGTCGAGCTCGCCGCCGTTCAGCAGCATCTGGCAGAAACGCAGATAATCGGCGGCGGTCGAGACCAGCCCACCGCCGCCCGAGGCCCAGCGATGCGGGCGAGCGACGTCGCGCATCGGCGGCCTTGCGCCGGTCGCGGCATCGGCCTGCGGCTCGGCCAGCCGGGCCGCGCGCTCGCCGGTCGCCTCGAAAGCGGTGTCCGCCATCCCGAGCGGCCCGGTGATGCGCGATGCGAAGAAATCGGCAAGGCTTTGGCCCGAAACCACTTCGACGACGCGGCCCAGCACATCGGTCGACATGCTGTATTCCCAGGTCGTCCCCGGCTCGAACATCAATGGCAGCTGGGAGAGCTTGGCGACGAGATCGGCGTTGGTCTGGTTCTCGTTCATCAGATCGGCGTCGCGCCAGATCATCTGCACCGGTAAATCGCCGAACGCCGCATAGGTCAGCCCCGAGGTGTGGCGCAGCAGATCCTGCACCGTCATGGTCCGTCGGGCGCGCACCGGTTCGACGCCGACCGTGCGTTCCTTGAACTCCGGCAGATATTCGGCAACCGGGGCGAAGATTTGCAGGCTGCCTTCCTCGGCCAAGATCATCGCCGCGACCGAGGTCACGGGCTTGGTCATCGAGGCGACGCGGAAGATCGCGTCATCAGTCATCGGCGCCTGCGCCTCGCGGTCGCGCCAGCCAAAGGCCTCGGCGAACCCGATCCGCCCGCCGCGCGCGATCAGCATCACCGCGCCGGGGATCAGCCGGCGCTCGACATCGTGCCGCAAGGTCATCCGGATCCGTTCCAACCGTTCAGGCGACAGGCCGATATCCTCCGGGCGTTCGGCCCTCGGCAGTCCCAATCCGCTCATCTCTTGCCTCCTTCCCAGCGAGCCGCTACTCCCGGCATCGTACCGACGAGAAAAGGGGATGGAAATGCCCGCACCCGGCGACGCCGTGCTGACAAACCCGGTCAAGGAGCGGATGAAGGCTGGCGAGGTGGCACTCGGCCTCAATGTGCGCGTCGCGCGATCCGGCGATATCGCCCGCATCGCCAAGACCACCGGTCACGATTTCATCTTCATCGACGTGCAGCATTCGCTGTTTTCGCTGGAGACGATCGGCCACATCGCCCAGGCGGCACTCGGCTGCGGCGTGGCACCCTTGGCGCGGGTGCGCAGCTGCAGCGATCAGGATACCTCGCTGTTGCTCGACAATGGCGTGACCGGGATCGTCTTTCCCGACGTCAACACCGCAGCCGACGCGCGGCGCGGGGTCGATGCGGCCAAATTCGCGCCGATCGGCAAGCGCTCGGTCAGCGGCGGCTATCCGGTCTTCGATTACCGCGCGGTGCCGGTCGGCGACAGCATGCGGATGCTAAACGACGCAACCCTCATCGTCTGCATGATCGAGACGCGCGAGGGGCTGGCCAATATCGAGGAGATCGCCGCGGTCGACGGCGTCGACGTGATCCACATCGGCAGCAACGATTTGCTGACCGCCTTGGGCAAGCCCGGCCGGTTCGACGATCCCGAAATATTCTCGGCAATCGACCGCGCCATTGCCGCGGCCAAGGCGCACGGCAAATTCGCCGGTCTCGGCGGGATGCGCAACGTCGAGCGCCAGGTCGAGCTGATCCGCAAGGGCGTGCGCTTTGTGACGACGCAGACCGATATCGGGTTTCTGCTGGCGGCGGCCTCGCGCTGGACCGGCGATTTGCACAGTCGCGCTGGCGCAGCCCGCCCGCTAGAGCGCCGGCCACAGCCCGAAGATCAGCCCGACCAGGACGATAACGGCGCCGCTCAGCACCTCGCCATAGCGCTCGAATGCGCCAAGCCGCAGGCGCTGCAGCCCCGCGGTCGCGTGCACGCACAGTAAAACATAGGTCGAGATCGTGCTGAGGGCGAATACGGCGGCCATCGGTATGATCAGCCCGAGCCCATATTTTGCCGCCGCGAAAAATGCCGGGATGCCCTCGACCATCGGCGATGAGCCAAGGATCAGCACCAAGGCGGTGCGCGCGGTCGTTTTGTGGCGATGCACGTGAAGCGGCGGCTCGGCCGCGAACCCGGCAAGGACGGGGTGGGCGGTCGCCGCAAAATGGTCGTGCCAATGGGTATGGGCGGCTCCGGCGCCGTGCCGATGGATGTGGACGTGGCGGGTCAGCAGCGCGGCGTCGCCGCGCAGCGGGGCGTAGAGCCGGTCGTCCGCCGGCGCCGGCTGATGCTCGTGCGCAAACGGGGCGTCGTGCGGGTGGGGGTGCTGATGATGGCCGTGCCCGCCGATCGGCCTCGTGCGCATGGCTGTGGCTGTGGCCGTGCCCATGTCCCGCCGGTCGGATGCAGCTCGCGCCAGGCCGAATACGCGACCCAGCCGCCAAACCCGATCAAGGCGATGCCGGAAGCCGCATCGACGAACTGGCCGAAGCGTTGAGCGACAGCGACGCCGGCCGCCCAGACCGCCAAGCCAATCGCCAAGGTCGACAGAACATGCCCGGTCCCGGCTTGCAATGCCGCCCGCGCGGTCTCGGCTCTCGACCAGCCGCGCTCCCGCGCAATCAGCGCGATCGGGAGCCAATGGTCGGGTACGATCGTGTGCAATACGCCGACCGAGGCGACCGCGCCGACCAGCAGCAGTCCCGTGCCTTGGATCATTCGTCTTCCCCATGGTCATGCCGGTGAGCGGGATCGAGATGGCTGTGGGGATGCGAATGGCGGGTGCCGTCGGCGTGGGTGTGCTCGTGCTCGTGAAAGACGATTTCGAGCCGCCGGCCAAAGACGTCGGCGATGCGGCACAAGGTCTTGAGGCTCGGGACGTGATCGCCGCGCTCGAGACGCGAGATCATCGACTCGGTCATGTCGAGCCGCTGCGCCAGCGTTCTTTGCGTCTGACCAGTGCTGGCGCGCAACTCCAACAGCTTTCGCGCACACTGGGCGGCGATCGTTGTGCTGTCGTTGGCGGCGAGTGGGTCGGAGGGCATGGGTTTCATCACGGACCTTCGCAAGGATGCTAAGTTTTCTTAGCAAACTTGCGAAGTCTTGTCAATGGATCACGCGAAGCCGATCTCCGGAGAACCTACCGCAGGGCCAGGGCGGGGCGCGCGGCCTGAACAAGCGGCTCGACAGCAGCGCCATTCGGCGCGCGGTTCAGACGAACAGCTTTTCGTTCTGAAGCCCGTCATAGAGATGGGCCACGTTTTCGCCATAGCCGTTCCATTTCAAAGTAGGTACGCGCTCGTCGCTGCCGAGCACTCGCTCGGTTGCCTGGCTCCAGCGCGGGTGCGGCACTTCTGGGTTGACGTTCGCCCAGAAGCCGTATTCGTCGCCCTGCACGGTCTCCCAGAACGATACCGGCCGCTTGTCGGTGAACGAGACGCGCACGATCGACTTCGCCGATTTAAACCCATATTTCCACGGCAATGCCAGACGCAGCGGAGCTCCGTCCTGCTTGGCCACCGGCTTGCCGTACATGCCGGTCACAAAAAACGCGAGTTCGTTGCGTGCTTCGGCCACGGTGAGGCCCTCGATATAGGGCCAGGGATACCAGAACTGCTTCTGGCCGGGCGCCTGCGCGGGGTCGAGAAACGTCTCCATCCGGACATATTTGGCCGAACCCAACGGTTTGGCGAAATCGACAAATGCGGCCATCGCAAAGCCGCTCCACGGCACCGCCATCGACCACGCCTCAACGCAGCGATGGCGATAGAGCCGCTCCTCGAGCGGCATCTTTTTTAGGAGATCGTCGATGCCGACCGTCATCTCCTTTTCGACCATTCCGTCGATCTTGATTGTCCACGGGCGGATCTTTAGCTGCTGAGCGTCATCGGCAATAGACTTATCCGACCCGTATTCATAGAAGTTATTGTAATTCTCGGAATATTTCGCGTCGGTAATCGGCCGGTCGAGCGTATATCGCGGGTTACGCTTGAACGGATAGAGCCCGGCCGAAGGATCTTCCTCGGTCGCCGCCGCCGCGACCGCAGTCATCAGCCCGGACGTCAGCCCAGGGACCAATATCGACCCCAGCCCCATCGCCTTGAGCAATGCTCTGCGCCCGAGATACACCGTCTCCGGAGTGGCCTCGCTCTCGGGAAGCTCCCACCCCTTTTTGCGCCGGATCAGCATTGCCGCACTCTCACATCGTTGCGATCCATAATCTGGAGCGCCAACACTCGGCTCCAAGTCACGGTTTCGCGAGCAGCAACGCGCCCCCTCTGGGGTACTACTGCGCCGCGTCGGCCGTCCGCGAGGCCAGCACTTTTTCCGCCGGCCTTCCGGTCAGCTCCTGCATATGGTCGAAGCGATGGGCAAAGCTGCCGACCCCCATCGTCAGCGAACGCAGCTCGACGATCAGATCGTGCAATTCGTTTTGCGGCATATGGGCGCTGACCACATCCCAGCCGGGCCAGCCTTCCTTGGCGTCGTAGCCGAGGATCTGGCCGCGGCGGCCGGAAACCAGCCGCTGAACCCGCGCGGTAAAGGCGTTGGGGACCGAGATCTCGACTGAATCGATCGGTTCGAGCAGGATCGGCTCGCATTTCGGCAGCGCTTCCTGCACCCCCTGCCGGCCCGCGGTATGAAACGCCTGGTCCGAACTGTCGACGGCGTGGAACTGGCCGGTGATCAATGTGACCGCGACATCGACGACGGGGAAGCCGAGCGGACCGCGGTGCAACGCCTCGACCACGCCCTCCTCGACCGCGGGGATGTAGTTGCGTGGAATCGCGCCGCCGACGACGCTGTCAGTGAAGGTAAAGCCCGAGCCACGCGGCAATGCCTTGACCTCGATCGTCACATCCGCGAACTGCCCGTGGCCGCCGCTCTGCCGCTTGAAGCGCGAATGCTGCTGGGTTCCGCGCCGGATCGTCTCCTTATAGGGCACCGCCGCCGGCCGGCCGTTGACCGCGAGATTGTGGCGGTTGCGCAGACGGTCCATCGCGATCTGCAGGTGGATATCGCCTTGCCCCCACAGCACCATCTCTTGCGTATCGGCGTTCTGGTCGAGTTCGAGGGTCGGATCCTCCTCGACCAGCTTGCCGATGGCGCCGGTCAATTTGACGTCGTCGGCGCGCTTCTCCGAGGTGATCGCGAGGCCGAAGACCGGCTGCGGACGCTCGGGCCGCGGCAACGGGTCGGCCTTCCCCGACGGGGTCAATACGACGCCGGTCGCGATGTCCTCCATGCGGGTCAGCCCGACCACCTCGCCGGCTTGGGCCGAGGCGAGCTTTTCGTGCTGCCCGCCGGTCACCCGCAGCAGCCCGGCGACGCGGGTGCCGTTCAGCACCATGCCCTCGGTGATCGTCCCGCGCCAGACCCGCACCAGGGACAGCTTGCCGGTATGCGGCAGGTGATAGGTTTTGATTACTTGGGCCAGCGGCTCGCCCTCGGCGGCGATCCCCTGACGCGCCGCGGTTTCCTGCGGCGACGGCGCCTCGTGACGCAGCGCCTTCCACAACCGGCGGACCCCGTAATCAGCCAGCCCCGAGCCGAGAAACACCGGCACGACCTGCGCCCCTTTGAGGGTCTGGGTCAGATGCCGGTATATTTCCTCCTTCGGCGGCTCGACCTCTTCGAGCAATTGTTCGAGCAAGGTATCGTCGAAATCGGCGAGCTTCTCGATCAGACCGTTGCGGGTCTCCCGTTCCTGGTCCCAGAACCCGTCCGGCAACGGCATCAGATCGGACGCCTGACCCGGGCGATAGCGGTAGGCGCGCTCGCTGACCAAATCGACATAGCCGGTGATCTCGCTCTCGGCGCCGCGCAACGGCACCTGGCGCAGCACGAGCGGCCGGCTCGACACCGATTGCAATGCCGCCAGCACGTCCCGCACCCGCGCGTTCGCGTTGTCCATCTTGTTGATGAAGATCATGTGCGGGATCGTGTGCTGGTCGAGAAAGCGCAGCAGCGCGCTGATCGTCAGCGCGCGTTCGACCTCGGGCTCGACGACGACGACGGCGACATCGCTGGCCAGTAATGCGCCTTGCGCTTCGTACAGCAGCTCAACCGAGCCCGGGCAGTCGAGGATCGTCCACGGGTCGCCGAGAAAGCTGGCGCTGGCGACATTGAGCTCGGTCGACATCTGCCGGGCCCGCGCCTCCGGGGCATGGTCGCCAACCGAATTCCCGTCGCGCACGCTGCCCCGCCGGCCGGTCGAGCCGGCCGCGAACAGAAGGGCTTCGAGCAGGGTCGTCTTGCCCGATAGGTATGGACCGATCAGAGCGGCGCAGCGCGGGGCCGCGGGTGCGTTCGCTGACGTATTCGCCATGGGAGGCGCCTCCAGCCATCTTGTTGGACGACCGCGGAGGGGCCGAGACTACGGCCCGGCGGCGCCCGGTCTATCCTCAAATCTGGCGCGGCCGGCGCCTGTAACGCAAACGAAATCTAGCAGCACCCGACCGGCGCCGATTTCGCGGGCGCGCATTAAGTCAGCGCGCGGCAGGCGCGGTCGATGCGCGCACAGGCCTCCCGCAACACCTCGCTCGACGTCGCGTAGGAGATGCGGAAATGCGGCGACAGCCCGAAAGCCTCGCCATGCACCACCGCGACCCCGGTCTCCTCCAGCAGATAGCGGACGAAATCCTCGTCGTTGGCGATCGTCTTGCCGGCGGGGGTGCGCTTGCCGATGACCCCGGCGCAGGAGGGATAGACGTAAAATGCTCCCTCCGGCCGCGGGCAGAACAGGCCCGGGACCCGGTTCAGGAGATCGACCACCAGGTCCCGCCGCTCCATAAAGCTCTTATTGTGGACCGGGATGAAATCTTTCGGCCCATTCAAGGCCTCGACCGCCGCCGCCTGGCTGATCGAGCACGGGTTGGCGGTCGAATTCGACTGGATCGCCCCCATCGCCTTGATCAACGCCTTGGGGCCGCCGCCAAAGCCGATGCGCCAGCCGGTCATGCAATAAGCTTTCGACACGCCGTTGACAGTCAGGGTGCGTTCGTAAAGCGCGCGGCTCGACCTGTGCGATCGTCCGGTATTCGAAATCGTCGTAGACCAGGTGCTCATACATGTCGTCGGTCATGACCCAGACATGCGGGTGACGCAGCAAAACGTCGGCGACGCCGCGCAGATCGGCCTCGCTGTAGGCGGAGCCGGTCGGGTTCGACGGCGAGTTCAGGATCAGCCACTTGGTCTTGGGCGTAATCGCCGCGTCGAGATCCTCGGGCCGCAGCCGGAAGCCATTATTCTGCGGGCACGGCACCGGCACCGGTGTGCCGTCGCACAGCAATACCATTTCGGGGTACGACACCCAGAACGGCGCCGGGATCACGACCTCGTCGCCCGGATTGATGGTGGCGACCATCGCGTTGTACAGCACCTGCTTGCCGCCGGCGCTGATCGTGATCTGCGAAGTCTCGTAGTCGAGATCGTTCTCGCGCTTGAACTTGGCCGCCACCGCGCGCTTCAGCTCGATCGACCCGTCAAACGTCGTGTATTTGGTTTCGCCGCGCCGCATCGCCGCGATCGCCGCTTCCTTGATGTTGTCGGGCGTATCGAAATCGGGCTCGCCGACAGACAGGCTGATGATGTCGCGCCCGGCAGCCTTCAACTCGGTGGCGAGGGCGGTCATCGCCATGGTCGGCGATGGTTTGACGCGCGCAAGACGGTCGGCAAGAAAGGGCATGACAGGCCTAAGGTTGCGAGGAGAGAAACGGTCAACACTACACGTGGAGCCGGCTGGTGTGAAGCCGGTTCCGGCCCGCGCGGCATTGAGTTTGCGTCTGACGGGTGGTCGAGGCACCCTGTCTTCCGACGGGCCATCGGGCTGGATCTGTTGATCCCGATCCGTTGGGTCAATACGATCGGCGGCGAGTGTCCGACCCGGAATGAAATGAACGATCCCGCCACAATATCGTCGTCCCCGCGCAAGCGGGAACCCAGGACCACCGGCACGTCGCTCGCCCCTGGGTTCCCGCTTTCGCGGGAAAGACGGATAAGTGTGGATCTTCTATGCTTTCCGGATCGGGCTGCGAGCTATAAGGGTGGAGACATGGAAAAGTTCAGCTGCACCAGGTCGTTAAGCGAGGAAATCTATTACGCGACGTTGATCGCCGAAAACGCCCAGCAAGCCAAAGAAATGGCCATCGCCGAAGTCAATCAGAAATTCTCGAAAAGCGGCGGCCGCCTCAGAGAATGGAGTGTCAGGGTTCTCGAATCGGGCGTGGAAGGCCCCGCACGCATCCTCGACTGCGGCTACCGCGAAGCGTAAACCCACTCCTTGGAGCCGACCTGTCGGATGCCCTCCCGCCGGGTTACCTGAGACTAGCCAACGGGGCGGTAGGATCTCTGTCGCTATTGGGCCGGTATCCATCACCGCCCCGGTCCTCACCGGCCAAACCCCTCCATGTGTTTGGGATTTGTCGCGTAGTCCGTGGGGGCGTCGGTTACGACACCACAGCAATCCCGCATCGAATCGTGAGGTGACGGCTGTACCGTCGGTGTTTCGGCCTTGTTGGGGTCGGCTGAGGCGAGCAGACGGCGCAAGGCCTCTTCGACCAAGTCTTTCACTTTGCGTCCGCGCAGCGCGGCCTCGGCTTTGACGCGTCGATACAAATCGTCCGAGAGGTCGACGGTGGTTCTCATGCTAAAGCATATAAGCATATTTATGGTTTAAAGCAATTCGTTGTACGCGGCACCGCATGGCTGACGGGAACGCTAGTCGCTCCACTGCCGATGCGCTCCTTATTCCGGAAAAATGCCGAGTAGCTCGCCGATGCGGTCGGCGGCTTTGAGGCCGTGGCCGGTCAGCACCACGACCGTCGTCTCGTGCGGGGCGATCGTGCCGTCGCGCAACAGCAGCGTCAGCGCGGCGACGGCGGTGGCGGCGGAGGGCTCGACAAACAGGCCGAGCCGGCCCAACGCCGCCAGCGCCGGCGCGATCTCCTCTTCGGCGACGGCGGCGACGCCGCCTTTCGAGCGGCGCAAAGCCTGCAACACCTCGGCGGTGCGCACCGGCCGGATTGTGGCGATCCCGTCGGCGATCGTCGGCTGTGCCCGGAATGGCACAAATCCCTGGGCGCCCGCGACCCAGGCGGCGGCCAATGCCGCGCAATTCGCCGCCTGCACCGCAAACAGCCGCGGTCGGCCCCCGATCTCACCGGCCTTCCCGATTTCGCCGCACCGTTCGAGTTCGTCGAAGCCGCGGTCGAGGCCGAGGATATTGCTGCCATAGCCGGTGGGCACCAGGATGTTGTCGGGAGTGCGAAAGCCCAGTTGCTCCCACAACTCGAAGGCCAGGGTCTTGGTGCCCTCGATGAAATAGGGGTGCCAGTTGTGGCTCGCGTAAAAGCTTTCGCCGGTAGCCGCGAGCGCCGCCTCGGTCACCGACTGGCGGGTGCCCGGGATTGCACGAACTTCGGCGCCGGAGGCGGCGATCTGCACCAGCTTGGCGCGTGGCGCCGCGGCCGGGACATAGATCCGGCAGGGGATGCCGGCCGCCGCCGCGTAGGTCGCGATCGAGGCGCCGGCGTTCCCGGAGGAATCCTCGTGGATCGGCCCGACCCCGGCCTCGATCAGATGGTTGATCATGACCGCGGTGCCGCGGTCCTTGAACGACCCGGTCGGCATCTGCAATTCGAGCTTGAACAGGACCGGGGCGCCCTGCCAGTCGCGCCGCACCAGCGGGGTCCAGCCCTCGCCGAGCGAGACCCGCGGCGGTCCGCGCAATGCCAGTGCCGCGGCGTAGCGCCACAACGAAGCATCGCCCACCGCGATATCGCCGCGCGACAGACCATCACCTGGAGCCAAGTTCAGGTGGCTGCCGCAATCGCACCGCCAGCGCGGCCGGTCGGCGGCCCAGGCGCGTCTGCAGGCTGGGCAATCATAGGTCGGGGTGATCATCGCTGCTCTCCGGCACTCAGCAGATCACGTCCATCGCCGTGATGAAAAGAGCAAAACCCGGCCGCGGCCCGGCGGCGTCAGCCGGCATCACGCGTAGTGCCGAGCGCGACAACCTGACACCAGTCTTACCAGGCGACACGCTAGCCCGTTCGGGGTATAGACGCGGCCAGCCGGCCGGTGAGGCGGCCAGCCGGCGGACTGGCCAAAACCGCCATAAACGGGAGGATGATCGTGACCAGCGGAGCCCTTTTGCCGAAACTCGACCGCCGTGGCGTACTCAAGGCTGCCGCTGCGGCCGGCGTCGTCCAGCTTGCCGCACCCTTCGTCATCACCGCGCGGGCCGCGGACGAGATCAAGTTCGGCCTCGACGATCCGTTGACCGGCACCTATGCCGAGCTCGGCAGGAACGAGCAGATCGGCTGCCAATTGGCGATCGATCAGATCAACGCCAAGGGCGGCATCCTCGGCCGCCAGGCCCAGCTGCTGGTCGAAGATTCGACCAGCGCCGATACCGGCACCGCGGTGCAGAAGGCGCGCAAGCTGATCGAGCGCGACAAGGTCGACTTTCTGCTCGGCAACGTCAACTCGGCCATGGCCCTGGCGCTCGGCGAAGTCTCCAACCAGCTGAAGACATTGCACATCGTGACCGGAGGTCACACCGACCCGGTCACCGGCACCGACTGCCATTGGAACGTGTTCCGGGTCTGCAACACGACGCGCATGGAGACCAACTCGGTGTCGACCTTGCTGCTGAACAAATTCGGCAAGAAGTGGTACTTCATTACCCCCGACTATGCCTTTGGCCACTCGCTGCAGCAGGGTTTCGAGGCGAGCCTCAAAAAATACGGCGGCACCGAGGCCGGCGCCTCGCTGACGCCGCTCGGGGCTACGGACTATTCCTCGTATCTGATCAAGGCCCAGGCGGCGAATCCCGAGGTGATCATCTTTCTCACCGCCGGCCAGGATGCGGTCAATTCGCTGAAGCAGGCGGTCCAGTTCGGCCTCGACAAGCGCTTTCACATCGCCGGCGCGCAGCAGGAGCTCGAAGTCCTCGAGGGGCTGCCGCCCGAGGCGCGTATCGGCACCTGGGTATTCGAGTGGTACTGGGTGCAGCCGAATGTGCCGCACGTGAAGGAGTTCGTCGCCGATATCAGGAAGATGAACGGCGGCAAGGTCGCGACCTCGCGCCATTGGTTCGGCTATGCCGCCACCTGGACCTGCGCGCTCGTCGCCAACCAAGAGAAGACGCTCGACGCGGTCAAGCTCGCCAAGGCGCTCGAAGGCTTCAAATTGCCGCCGGAAGTCGCCCTGATGCCGAACGAGACTTTCTACCGCGCCGGCGACCATCAGCTGATGCCGACGCTCTATGTCGGACATGCGGTCGAGAAGGGTCCCGAGCCCGAAGACCTGTTCCATGTCGACCAATTGGTCAAAGGCGCCGACGCCGCCCTGCCGGTCGCCGAGACCGGGTGCCACCTCAAATGGCCGGTCTAATCCGCCGATGAGGAAAGGCCTCCGGCCCCCCGACCAAGGCCGGGAGGAGGCGGCTGAGGGCCTCCAGGCTGGCTCGTCCTCATGACCCAGCTGATCCTGTTCAACCTGTTTAACGGGCTGATCGTCGGCGCGTTCTATGCGCTGATGGCGCTCGGGCTGTCACTGATCCTGAACCTGACCGGGGTGATCAATTTCGCGCATGGCGGGTTTCTGGCGCTCGGCGCCTATATTGCCTTCACCCTGATCCCCTATATCGGGTTCTGGGGCGCGCTCGCAGTTGCGCCGGTCTTGACCGCGGCCATCGGCCTCCTGGTCGAGCGCGTGTTGATCCGCCGGCTATACGGCCGCGATCCGCTATACAGCCTGCTGCTGACATTCGGGCTCGCCTTTATTCTCGAGGACGGCACGCGCTACGTCTGGGGTGCCGGAACCCTGCCTTTCGCGATCCCAGCCTCGTTGTCCACCCCGCTTAGCAGCCAATTCTTTTTCCTGACCGGCTATCGCCTGTTCATGGTGGTTCTGGTAGTGGCGGTGGTAGCGGCATTGTTTCTGATCCTGAACCGCACCCGTCTCGGCATGCGCATCCGGGCCGGGACTTTGGATCTCGAAATGGTGTCGGTGCTCGGGGTCAACACCCGCATCTTGCGCAACCTCAATTTTGGCCTCGGCATCTATCTTGCCGGCCTCGCGGGTGTGCTCGCCGCCGGAATGCTTGGATTGGAGCCGACAATCGGCAGCATGCTGATCATGCCGAGCTTTGTCGCGATTATTATCGGCGGCCTCGGCAGCCTGCCCGGTACTTTGCTGGGCGGCCTGTTGATCGGCGTTGCTTCGGGGATGACTACGGTGTTTTTCCCGTCCGCCTCCGAGGCGGTCATCTATGTGATGATGGCGCTCGTCCTGCTGGTCCGGCCGCGCGGGTTGCTCGGCGAGGAAGGCCGGTTCTAGTGAGCCCGCTCAACCGGCGCAGCGCCGACGTCGCGGTCTGGCTGCTGCTGTTGACCATGCCCTTCTGGCTCAATTGGATCGGCGGCTATACGGCGCTGGGAAGCCGGGTGCTGGTAATGGCGCTGGCCGCGATGTCGCTGAATTTTCTGTTGGGCTTTACCGGCGTTCTGTCGTTCGGCCACGCCGCTTATTTCGGCCTCGGCGTCTATGGCGCTGGGCTGACGATCAAGTACCTGGTCCCGAGCACTCTGGTCGGCATGGCGGTCGGGGTGAGCGTCGGCGCCGTCGCCGCGGCCTTGATCGGCATGCTGATCGTGCGTCTCAGGGGCATCTATTTCGCGATGGTGACGATCGCCTTTGGTCAGGTGTTCTATTTCATCGCCTTTCGCTGGAACTCGGTCACCGGCGGCGACGACGGGCTGTCCGGGTGGCGGCGCCTGCCGATCGATCTCGGCTTCGCCAAAGTCGACATTCTCGGCAACGACCGCGCGTTTTATTATTTTGTGCTGATCTTCTTTGCCGTCGCGGTGGCGATCATGGCGGCGCTGCTGCGCTCGCCCTTTGGGCGCACCCTGTTGGCGATCCGCGAGAACGAGCGGCGCGCGCGGTTTCTCGGGATTCCGGTCGACCGGCACATCTGGCTGTCCTGGGTGATCTCGTGTCTGTTCGTCAGCCTTGCCGGCACGCTCTATGCGCTGCTCAATAATTTTGCCGATCCGCACGATCTGCGCTGGGACCAGTCGGGCGATTTCGTGATCATGGCGGTGCTGGGCGGGATGCGCGCCTTTTGGGGGCCGCTGATCGGCGCCGCGATGTTTGTCGTGTTGCAGGATTACGTGTCGAGCCAGACCGCCAATTGGATGTCGTTCATCGGCCTGTTCTTCGTCCTCGTCGTATTGTTCTTTCCGAGAGGCGTGCTCGGCGTCATCGGGCGAAAGACCGCGCGGTGAGCCTACTGGAGGTCGACAATATCTCGCGCCGGTTCGGCAGCCTGGTCGCCGTCGACGGCGTCTCGATGTCGGTCGAGCCCGGAGAGCTGCGCGCGGTGATCGGCCCCAACGGCGCGGGCAAGACCACCTTTTTCAATATGATCAGCGGATTCCTGATGCCGGATTCGGGCCATATCCTGTTCGACGGCGAGGATGTTACCACGCTGTTGCCGGCGCGCCGGGTGTGGCGCGGCATCGCCCGCACCTTTCAGATCACCGAGGTATTCCCCGAGCTGACCGTGCGCGAAAACCTGCGCATCGCGGTCGAGGTGGCGGCCGGCTATCGCCTGCGGCCGTGGATCTCGCGCGCGGCGAAGGCGGCGGTCAGCACGCGGGTTACCGATCTTTCCGACAAGGGCGGGTTGGCCGATCGGGAAGACCGGCTGGTGAGCGAGCTGAGCCACGGCGACCAGCGCGCGACCGAGATCATGATGGCGCTCGCGCTGAACCCGCGCCTCTTGCTGCTCGACGAGCCGACCGCCGGGATGGGCGAGCAGGAGACCTACAACATCACCCAGCTGATCCGCCGATTGCACCGGGAGGAGGGGCTGTCGATCGTGCTGATCGAGCACGACATGCGCGTCGTCTTTCATCTCGCCGACCGCATCATGGTCCTGGCCGAGGGCAGAATGCTGGCCGAAGGCGCGCCGCAAGAGATCGCCGCGAACGAGGCGGTGCAAGCGGCCTATCTGGGTCAGGCGGCATGAGCGGTCCAGCGCCGGCGCTCGCGGTGGAACAGCTGCACACCTTTTACGGCAAAAGCCATATCCTGCACGGCGTCGGCCTCGAAGTGCGCGAGGGCGAGATCGTAACCCTCTTGGGCCGCAACGGCGCCGGCAAGAGCACAACCTTGCGCAGCCTCGTCGGACTGACCCCGCCCCGCGACGGCGCGGTAACGATCTTTGGCCATGTCACCACCAACTGGCCGCCTTATCGCATCGCCGCACTCGGCGTCGGCTATGTCCCCGAGGGGCGGCGTATCTTTTCCCATCTGACGGTCGACGAGAATCTGCTGGTGCCGCTCGAACGCCCGGGGCCGTGGACGATCGCACGCATCCACGAGCTGTTTCCCCGCCTTGCCGAGCGCCGCGGCAACAAAGGCCGCCAGCTGTCGGGTGGCGAGCAGGAAATGCTGGCGATCGCCCGCGCGCTGATCCTCAATCCCCGGCTTTTGATTCTCGACGAACCCTCGCAAGGCCTCGCTCCGCTGATCGTGCGCGAAGTGTTCAAGGTGGTGACCGCGGCCCGGCAGGAGGGGATCTCGATCCTGCTGGTCGAGCAGAATGTGCGCGCGGCGGTCGAGATCGCCGACCGCGCCTACGTGCTCGACGACGGCCGGGTGGTCTTTTCCGGCGCCGCCGCCGAGTTCGCCAAGGACGAGGGGCGCGTCCGCGCGCTCACCGGGGCCAGCCCCGAAGCCTGGTCCGCCGCCGAGACGCATTAGCCCGCATCGCGGTGAGTCGCCGCTTTATTTCGGCGCATCGGCCGAGGGATGGAACAACTGCTCGCCCTTGACCTTGTAGCCGCCGATCGCGGCTTGGCCCTCGGGCGAGACCAGCCACAGGGCGAAGCGGCGCGCAGGCTGCTGCTTGGCCTCGGGGTGGCGTTTCGGGTCGAGCAGAATCACGTCGTAACGGTTCAGCAATCGGGGATCGCCTTCGACCAGCACGGCGAGGTCACTCTTGTTGCCGAAGCTGAGCCAGGTGCCGCGATCGCTGATCGTGTAGGCGCCCATCGCCTGGGCGGCATTGAGCGCTGCTCCCATGCCGCCGCCGATGTCGCGGTACCACGATCCGCCGCCCTCTTTGACCGGATCGATCGCCGCGGCGCGCCACAGGCGATGCTCGAGCGCGTCGGTCCCGCTCTTGTCGCCGCGCGAGACAAACGGCGCGCCGGCCGCGGCGATCGCCTTCAACGCCGCAACCGCGTCATGCTCGCCGGCGATGCGCGCGGGGTCCGAACGCGGACCGATCACGATGAAGTCGTTCCACGCGATCTGCCTGCGGTCGACGCCGTCGCCGGCGGCGATGAATTTCTGCTCGGCCTCGGGATCGTGGACCAGCACCAGGTCGGCGTCGCCATGCGCCGCGGTCGCCAATGCTTGCCCGGTGCCTTGCGCCAGCACCCGCACCTCGATGCCGGATTCTTTGGTAAAGATCGGAATGATGCGCGCGAGCAGCCCGGAATTGTCCACCGAGGTCGTCGATGCCAGCAGGATCGACTGCAATGTCGGCTTATCGGCAGCATAGCTCGCCCCACCGGCCAGCACCGCCAGTCCGCCAGCTAAGAATGTCGCCTTCGTTCTCACCGCTGCGCTCTCCCGCGTGTGCCCAGTGCAAAAATCGTCGCGCTGACGGCGACACTGACACCGATCAGTATAAACCCGAGGCCGAGCGCGAGCGTCAAATTGCCCATGCTGGTTTCAAGCACGATCGCGGTCGTCATGGTGCGGGTGTAGCCGGCGATGTTGCCACCAACGATCAGGATGGCGCCAACCTCGGAAATCGTCCGTCCGAAGCCCGCGAGAAAGGCGGTGACCAGCCGGGCGCGGGCCATCGTCAAAATATGCGGGGCGGCGCGCAGCGGGGCGGCACCGTCGACCTCGAACGCCGGGCCGTACTCGGCCCACAGATCGGCGGCCGCGGCATGGGTCAGCGCCGCCACGATTGGCAGCGCCAGCACGCTTTGCGCCAATACCATTGCCGCCGGCGTAAACAGCAGGCCCAGTGCCCCGAATGGCCCGGCGCGCGACAACAACAGGTACAGGGCGAGACCGACGACAACCGGCGGCAGGCCGAGCAACGCATGCAGCGCCGTGACGATGATCCGCCGGCCGGGGATGCGATAGACGGCAAGCGCTGTACCCAGCGCCGTGCCGAGCACGCCCGCCAATGCCGCCGCAGTGACACTGACCACGAGTGACAGGGCGACGATGCCGCCGAGCCCCCTGGTTTCGACGAGCACCCAAAGATCCGTTAGGGCCATCGGCTGCTCGCCTCTCCGGACAGGTACAAGCGGCGACACTGTCGGCCGTCGGGCAGCTTGTCCAGACGCGGCCTAGGCGCGGTCGTGCGCGTAGGCGCGGTGTGTTAGCCTCCGTCGTCGATCGGATAGCGGAGATTGAGATGGACATCGAACTGACACAGGCGGAACCGTTTGCAGCGCCGGTCGTCGACAGCCTCTCGGTCCGCGTGCTGGTCAACTCGGCCTATGACCGGTTCATCAGTGACGCCACCCATCCGGTGGTCAGGATCGAGCATGTCCGCCATATCCCCGGGCATGAACGCTCGACCTTTGCGGGCGAGTGGGGATTGTCATTGCATCTCGAATCTGCCCAGGCCGCCGGCAAATCCCAATATCTGCTCGATTTCGGCTACACGCCCGAAGTACTGATCCGCAATTTCGATCTGCTCGACCTCAACCCCGCGCGGATCGATGGGCTGATCTTGAGCCACGGCCACCGCGATCATTACGGCGGGCTCGACGGCTTTGTCGCTCACCACCGCGCGTATATGCCGGCCGAGGTCAAATTGTTCACCGGCGGCGAGAGCGCTTTCGCCGAAAAGTGGATCAAGCGGCGCAATGCCGATCCGGTGTCGTGGGGCAGGCTCGACCGCGCTGCGATCGAAGCGGAGCATGTCGCCACCGTTTGCTGCGACCGGGCTCAGGCGCTGGCGGGGCCGTTCACGACTGGGCCAATCCCCCGCAATTCGTTCGAGCGGATATTGGACAGCACCTTGGTCGAACTCGCTCCCGCCGCTGCCGCCGACCATTTCACCGAAGCCGAACGCCAAGGCCGCCTCGTCCCCGACGAGCACCCGGACGAACACGCCACCTGTTATGTCGTGCAGGGGCGCGGGCTGGTGGTGATCTCGTCATGCGGGCATGTCGGGCTGATCAACACGGTCAAGGCCGCGATGGCGGCATCCGGGGTGAGCAAGCTGCACGCGGTGCTCGGCGGCTTCCACCTCGGCCCGGCGCCGATCGATTACGTCGAGCATACCGTCGCCGAACTCAAAAGCCTGTCGCCCGACGTCGTCGTGCCAATGCATTGCAGCGGCGCAAAGTTCATTCAGGCGATGCAGCGCGAAATGTCCGACCGTCTGGTGACCACCAATATCGGCAGCCGCTTCACCTTCGGCGTGTGAGCCTAGTGGTGGGCACGCTTGTAACCCGCGGCGTCCTTCCGCCGCCTTCCCGGCGCAAGGCCGGGATCCATCGTGCCACTTCCTATCAAAAATGGCACGATAGAAATTCTGACCATATTTAATGCGATATGCCTCAATCGGGAGGGTCTGGAATGAGCAGCGCTCGAGCGAAGATCGGGCCGGGGGGCCGTCTGGTAATCCCCGCGGCACAGCGGCGGGAACTCGGCCTCGAAGTGGGCGACCTGGTAGTGATCCGGGTGGAAGACCGGGAGCTGCGCGTCTCAAGCCTTAGTCATTGTATCGAGCGCGTGCAGACGTTGGTGCGAAGGCACAATCGAGAGGGCGAGGTGCTTTCCGAGAGCTTGATCCGTGACCGCCGAGCGGAGGCCGCCAAATCCACACTACAAGGAGGTCATTCGGCGCGTCGAGAAAGCACGCCCTGGGGTCAAAGCAACTGATCCTACTTTTGATGCCATCATCGACGCGATCCTAGACATCGATCCCAAGCCGTGCGCGAACCTCAAAAAACAAGGCAACGCAAAACGGCCTGGAAACGATAACGATGAAATTTCTTATTCTGCTGGCAACACTTATTTTGTCGTTCGCTATTGAAATAGAGAGACGAAAAACTAAACAACCAACCACAGAGTTAAGATCGCCCCGCCCGACGCGCACGTATCTGCAGCGCTTTCGGACAAGTCGAACCCATTATGTCCTTGTTCGTCTTTTTCAGGTTGTCGTAGCTCTTCTGACCGTGGCTGAAGGAATGGCAGCCTTCTGGGGACCGTTTTGGCCGACCGAGCCGAAAATCGAGTTTCATGATACTGTAAACGCCTCAACGGTCATTCTTCCCTTCAAGGTAACAAACCGAAGCGTTGGGTTTGCTTTGAATAATATGCATATTTTATGTTTTGTAGATTTGTTCTATTTTATGGACGCAGATAGAGTGACAGGACTTTTCCGTGACGGCGGTTTCGATCCGGGCCCGATTTCTATTGACCGGGATAGCGTGAATAATTATCCGTGCACAGCATCCGATTTTGTATCGTTAAAGAACGATGGGGCTCTCGTAATAGGAGTTGAAGGGGGGCGATTCCTGGAAACTCCTCCGGGAGCTTTTCGCGGGCCGTTGACTGTCTTGAAGATGTGTTTACAGATGAGCGGTGAATACCCATCCTGGATATCTCAGAAACGTTTCGAAACCAAGATATTCCAATGGCCAGCTGTTCCCGGCCAAAATCAATGGATTGAAGGACCGGTAACGCCCGATCTGCCTAACGAGGTATGGGTGCCAGAGAATAGCCATATAGGGTACGTTTGGGATGTCGGGAGACAATTGGCGACTAAAAGTGGTTATTTGCCGTGGGCGCTTCAATGTACTCGCTTCTAGATTGTCAGCGTAGCTCAGTGAGTCGCAGCGTCGGCTGTCCGGCCTGTCCGCATCCGGCGTTGAGCTCGGGCTTCGGACTGCCGCTCTGCGAACATCGACGCGCTCGCTTGATCTACCCTTCGGCGATCGTGCTTGTCTGGCTCTCGCTGAACAACTCCACGTGCCGGCGTTGACGGCCGATCAGGCCTGGCGAAACCTCGCGATCGGCATCGAAATTCGATTGATCCGTTGAGCACGCAGCCTGTGGCGGCTCGAGCCTATTCGGCAGCGCAATCGCTGCGGAACCGCGGCGCGACCTCGGTCATGAACAGGCGCAGGCTGTTCGCCGCCGCTTCGTGCGCCATCGGCCCGAGCCGGAAGGTCGCGATCACCCCGCCGACCCCGAGATCGGCGATTTCGGCGATTGCCTCGGCGACGCGCGCCGGCGAGCCGTGGATGAAGCCGTGCTCGGCGCCGGCGCGGGCCGAGGGCAGGTCGCCCGCCGGCACCTCGATCCGCAAGCCGGTTTCGCGATAGATGCGGTTGCGCAATTCGGCCCGGGCCTCGACCATCGCCCGAAACGCCGGTATGCCGATCCGTTCGGCCTCGGCGTCGCTCTCGGCGACGACGACATTGCGCCACACCCAGCATTGATCGAGGTTGCGGGCGATCTTCTCCTCGTCAAAGCCGGCTCGCTGCATCGCCTCGCGGTACAGCCCAAAGCGTCGCCGCGTAACCTCCATCGGCTGCACGTTCATCAAAAACGGGCGGCCCTGGCGCGCCAGTTCCAGCATCGAGGCTTCGCCCGAGGCGGCGCGGATCAGCGGCGGGTGCGGCTTGGCGTAAGGCCGTGGCCGCAGCATCGGCACGTCGAGGTCCCAAAACCGGCCGCGATGGCTGAAGCTGCCGCTGGTCCAGGACCGGACCATGATCTCCTCGGCCTCGTCGAGACGCGCCTGGGCCTCGTGATGGTCGATACCAAAGCCTTGATAATCATAAATGTTGTAGGATGAGCCGCGGCCCAACCCGACAATCAGCCGGCCTTTGGTGATGTTATCGAGCACCGCCAATTGCTCGGCGAGGCGGATCGGGTGGTGCAGCGCCATCTGCAACACCGCAAAGCCGATCTTGCTGCGCCGCGTCGACGCCGCCAGCGCGCCGGCAAAGCTGATCGGATCGGCATAGGCGCAGATGCCGTCAAAATGATGCTCGGCGAGCCAGATCACATCGACGCCGAGTTCGTCCGAAAGCCAGGCTTCGCGCAGGGTCTCGTCGATCACCGCCCCGTCGCGCTCGGGATCGCGGCTGTCGGGGAACAGGAAATTGCCGAATTTCACCCCGCTTTCCCTCCGCCGTCTACGCGACCGCCCGCATCACCGACCGGTTCGCGCAGATGCGTCGAGCGACCCCTCATGACCGATCGCCGGCGTAGCTCGTCAGATCGATGAATTCCAGCACGGTACCGTCGGGATCGTGGAAATAGGCGCGCGGTCCGTTGACCACGCCGCCCTGCCGGTCTTCTTCAAAGGTGATCTCGACGCCGTGCGCGCGCAAATGGTCGAGTGCTGCGGGGTATTCGTCATGCGCGACGGCAAAGGAATGATGCACGCCGCCATGGTCGTCGAGCTTGGGGTTGATCGGCGGCTCGCGCTTGACCAGGATCAGACAGGTCCCGGCCGCGTCGAGGAAAGCCATGTGCCCGCCCGGCACCGTCGACAGATGCCGGCAGCCGACGATCTCGGTATAAAATCGCGTGCTGCCGGCGACATCGCTGACCGGTATGCTGAAATGGGCGACGGATTTGATCGAGATCATCGTGGTCCTCCGTGTATGACGGCGCGTTCGCGGCTAGGTTGACACCTGCTCCAATACCACGCCGGCCTGCTTGATCCCGAAGGTGCGAATCAATATCGCCGGCAGCAATGCGCCGGGGATCAGGATCCACAATATCCAGCCGAGATGGTTTGGCCCCAGCAGATAAAGCGGTCCGAGCAAGGTGACCCCGGCCCAGGCGCCGAGATGTCCGAGCCCGTCGGTCCAGGCGAAGGCCGTCGCGCGGATGCGAGTCGGATAGGAGACCGCGGTGTAGTTGTAGAGGTTGAATAACCACAGTCCGGTCCCGATGCCGGCGAGCGGCAGGAAAACAGCGATGACCGGCAGCGCGGGGATCAAGTAAATGACGATCCACGATAATATGAACAAGCCCGCCATGCCGCACATCACATCACGCCGCTCGACCCGTTCGCCGAGGAGCGAATTGACCTGAAACGCGACGAACCTGACGCCGCCGGCGACCGCGAAGAGCAGGAACACGAAATGCGCCGAGGCCCCATGGTCGACCATGTACACCGCGGCGAAAGCGCCAGTCCCATAAATCAGGCCGGCATAGCCGAGCAGCCAAACAGCCAGCAGCACCGCGGTGCGGCCGCGATATTGCGGGTTTGTGAATATCTCTCGCCAGCCGCGCTGCTCGCCGATCAGCACCGGATGGCGGCCGTGCTCGGGCTCGGGCAAGTCCGCATGACCGGCGCGCCGGCAGCGCTGTTCCAACCGCGCCATCTCTCGCTCGGCTTCCTCGTGACGCCCTCTCGCCTCGAGCCAGCGCGGCGATTCCGGCAATAGCCAAAGCAGCAGCGGCAGGAAAATGCCGATCAGAATGGCTGCGCTCGCCCATAAATAGAGCTGCCACCGCCCCGGGATCAGCCAAAAACCCATCAGATTGACGGAGACGGCCACCAGCGCGGTAAGACCCTGCGAGGCCAGCAGCACCCGGTTGCGGATAACGGGCGAGGTCATCTCGGAGAGGTATACGGCGTGCGTGGCGATGATGCCGCCAGCGCCGAGAGTGCTGAGGATCGAGAGGAAGACCATTCCCCAGAAATTGGTGACGTAGACGAACGGCCAGACACAGATGCCGCCCAGCAAGGTCGCCAGCAGGATCGCTGGACGGCGCCCGTGGCGGTCGGCGACCCAGCTCATCAGAAATACACCGAGCAGAATGCCCAATCCGACCTGCAGGGCCTGGATCACCGAATACTGGAATACCGTGATGATGTGGTGCGGGCGCCAGACAAAAGGATAGAGGCGGGCGGCGATGCCGTCGGTGTCGAAAATAATGAACCCCCAGGTGACCTGCACCAGGATGGCCAGCTGCCATTGCACGCGGGTCAGCGGCAATCGGTCGATGCGCGCCGCGATATGACCGCGAATTGCATCCGTTCGCGCCGGCTCCGGTGACGTGACGTCCGCGATATCCGTCTCTGCCATTCGCTTCCCCCTTTCGGCGCCGTGCCCGGTTTGTGGTTCGCGGCTGACGCTCCCGCTTTTTCGCCCTCCGAGCCCGCCTCGCGCTCGACCGGCGTGATCAGCACGTCATCGGCATCATGGACGGACCCGGCCGATCAATCCAATTTTTCGTCGCGAAGGGAACCGTCCAATCCTGCCTTTTCAAACCAATAGTGGGCATAGGGCTCGTCGCTGAACCGGGCGACTTCTCGGTAGCCGCTGGTCCGGTACAGATTCTGCGCTTCTTTCAGCGCCTTGTTCGTGTCGAGCCTGAGTATGCCAAGTCCGAATTGCCGCGCATGTTCCTCCAGCGACATCAGCATGCGGCGGCCGACGCCGAGACCTCGGGCGGAAGCGGCGACCCACATGCGCTTTATTTCCCCGATCTTGGCATCCTTTACCCTCAGCGCGCCGCAGCCGATCGGCGCCCCGTCGAGGTAGGCGACGATAAAGCAGCCCGTCGGCGGGATCAGTTTGTCCGGGCCGAGCGGAAGCGCCATCGCGGGATCGTACCCTCCTTCAAACCGCTCCGCGAGTTCCTGGTAATAGCTTTCCAAACACCAGAGAGCCGCGGCGCTGTCTGGTTTCTCCACTCGTATTTCGACCGCAGCCGCGCGCATCAACCTTTCGACTTCGGCCATTGCGGCGACCAGACGATGCGCGCTGATTGCTGCTCAGCGGCAGCAGCAAGGATCGCGCAAAACCATCAGAGCGGCGCCGGTACTCTTCCAATTCATCGACGCCCCTTCGCGTGGGCTCGACATACCGGCCGCGGCCGTCGCCGGCTGCCCGTCGCGTGCGGACCAGCCCCTGTCGTTCAAGCGATCGCAGCAGGCGGCTCAGATAGCCGGAATCGAGCGCCAGCTTTTCGCGAAGCACACTGACGTCGCGGCCGTCCGGACCGATTTCGTAAAGTAGACGCGCCTCACCCAACGGTCGGCCGAGATCGAGAAAGCTGCTGTTCAGCGCACCGATCCGCTGGGTGACCGTGCGATTGAAGCTGCGCACGCAGCGGATGTGATCTGTCTCCATACCTGACTTTAGTCAGATAACATCCGCAAGACAAGATTCGCTTAGCCCTCGCCCGCGCCGGCGAAATAGAGCTTCGGGTCGGCGGCGCGGATATGGGCTTCGGGGAGGCCCAGCTCGCGGCGCACGATGTTAGTCCCGGCGACCAGCGACACGCATTTGTAATAGGCGATGCGACGCGACAGCCCCTCGCGGCCAAAGCCGCAATCGGTGGTGATCACCAGCCGCTCGGGCGGGATGTATTCGAGCGCCTTGCGGATCAGCCCGGCGACGTGCTCGGGCGGCTCGACGATCGTGTTGCAGTGGTTGACGACGCCGATGCCGATCTTCTTGTCGGTCTGGTATTTGGCGAAGAGCGGCAAATCCTTGCCCTCGCTGCTGGCGCATTCGAAGGTGATCACGTCGGCGTTCAACTGCAGCAGATGGGGCAGCGCGCGCTCGTAGCTCGGCACCTCCCAATAAACCCGCTGCTGGTTGGGGTTGCCCCAGCAGGTATGCGCCCAGATCTCGGCCTCGACCCCGACGAGCTGGCGGTTGAACACCTCGGTCTGGAATTCGAGGTCTGCGTCGGTACAATCGGGACGCGTCGTCAACCCGTGCTGGCGCGGCTCCTCGACCTGGATCAACGGACAGCCGGCTTCCGCCAAGGCGCGGAATTCGGCGTTCATGATGTCGCAGAGGTCGAGCACCATCGCCTTGTCGTCGGGGTAGTGCTGGTTCCACAACATGCTGGCCAAGGCCGGCGCGCAGATCGCGCCGAACTTGACCGGGCGGTCGCTGAGCCGCTGGGCGATCTGCCACAGCGCGGCGTATTCGAGCGGGCCGCGGGAGAGCTTTTCGGTGACGATCGCCGGCTGATAGGCTTCCTGCACCTCCCACAGGATGTGCCCCGGCCCGAGCCCATGCCGGCCCATCCAGCCCTGCGAGGTGCTGCGGTGACCGCTGATGCCGCCGAGGCGCTCGATCGGATAGAAGAACCACGACTTGCCGCCGACCGCGAGATCGAAGCGGCTGTCGCCGTCGGTGACGATGTCGAGCCCCGCCGCCTCCTGCGCATTGATGACCGCGGCGACCGCGTCGAGATACTGCTCGCGAAACAGCGAGTCGCCGAGTGCCGCCTTGAACGACCGCCCTTGCAGGCTCGCATCGAACCACAACGGCCGCGGATACGACCCGGTGATCGCCGTCGGCATGATCATGTCGCGCGTCGTTTTCAACATGGCTGGGCACTCATCGTTAAACCCGTATGTCCGCGACGGAAGTCATCGTGGTCGCGCTGCCCCGTCGTCGCCCCCGATAAAACGCCGATCGAGCCAAAAATGAAAGCCACGCTGTTTCACAACCCCGCCGCGGAAGTGATCCATGGCGTGCAGTCTTGTCGGGCGACTGCCACGGATGAGCCTGGACGGACGAGATCAGCGGCGCTGTGCTTATGTACCTTCAACGTATGATTTTTCCTCAACGATGGCCGAGCCCGCAAGCTGATTGAGCTGGCGCTTGACGGCGCTCCGTCGGTCGTTGGTCAGGTAGACGCGGCGAGCGAGCCCGACGAACTTGGCGCCAAAATCGTTGTTGCGTTCGCAATCGCGGATTTGATCCTCGATCTCCCACAGCGCTTCGTTGATCCGGCGTAGTTCCGCCCTCAGTTCACCGGCTCGTGGCGGAAGAACGCAAAAACCGGCGAAAGCGGTCGTGAGCAGCTCCAGTTCTAGGCGGATGTTGACGAGTTTGCCGGCATCGTCGATCCGTTCGCTCTTGATCTCCAGAATTGTGATCTTGTCGACGAGCTCGCCGAAGGAAACCGGAACGAGCGCCGCGCCCGGTGGAACCACCTGGGTTAGATCGAGGTTGCCGGTCCTGCCCTGAGTTACGAGATTTCCAAGCTTGGTCTTGGCGGCGGCACCGCCCGCGAGTTCACCGGCGATCCGTTCAAAGACCTCATCCCAATCGCCGCGCCGCGCCTGCCGAAACAGTCGCGCGGTCGGATACCAGGGAGTGTCTTCCCGATCCATCATCCACCGCCAGTCGGGCACGTGTTTGAGGACAATCCACACGGGGCGACCGAGTGCGCCGGCGAGATGGGCCGCCGCCGTATCGCTGGAGATCACGAGATCCAGGTTCATCATCACCGCGGCGCAGTCCAAGAAAGCATCGGAGCCGGCATCGAATTCCGCTTCGAGGGTTTCCACCGTCATGCCAGGCGGAAGATGCGCCAGCTGTTCAGCGCCATCGTATTTCTGCAGGCTGATCAGGGTAAGGCCGGGGATGCGGCACAGCCGAGCAAAGGCACGCAGCGGGATCGAGCGGCCGATATCGATATCCGCGGTGGATTTGCCCTGCCACACGATTCCGACTCGAAATTGGCCGGCGGGCAGTCGCTTGGCCCAAGCCTCCACGCGAGCCGGCTCGGCAAACAGATAGGGAAGATTTCCTGGCATGGTTTCAGGAGTCGTTCCCAGAACATGCGGCAAACTCATCAATGGCAGTTCGGCATCATGCTCCGGCAGGACCGCCCCGTTGCGGATCACTTTCACGCCCTCGAGGCCATCCAGCAAACCCCCGAGAGAAGGCTGAACTTCCAGCAGCACCTCTTTCCCGCTTGCCGCGACAGAACACGCAAATCGAGAAAATTGGATCGTATCTCCCAGACCTTGCTCAGAATAGAACAAGAGACGCTCAACATTCGTGTCGCCTCCGGTCCACTCGGGCCCGGATAGAGGGCGGGCAGTCCCGCCGCTGTCGATCTTCCGCCGCCATTCGTATCCTTGCCAGCCTTCGGCAAAGCGGCCGGTCTGCAGCAGCAAGAATGCCCGGTTTACGTGACATGCTGCATAATCCGGCCGAATGGCGAGCGCCCGCTCGTAGCTCGCCAACGCCTCGTCGAAACGCACGAGCTCCTGAAGGGCGTTTCCGCGGTTGTTGAAGGCCTCGGCATAGTCCGCCCTGATGGCGACCGCCCGCTCGTAGCCCTCCAGCGCCTCGTCGAAACGCCCGAGCTTCTGGAGGGTATTGCCGCGGTTGTTGTGGGCCTCGGCATAGTCCGGCCTGATTTCGAGCGCCCGCTCGAAACTCTCCAGCGCTTCGTCGAAGCGCTTGAGCTCCTGAAGGGTGTTGCCGCGGTTGTTGTGGGCCTCGGCATATTTCGGCCTGATCTCGAGCGCTGTAGCTCCAGCGCCTCGTCGAAGCGCGCCTGTTGAGGGCTTCGGCATAGTCCGGCCTGATGGCCAGCGCCTGCTGAGCTCCTGAAGGTACAGCGCGGTTGTTGAGGGATAACGGCCTGATGGCGGCGCCTGAGCAGCGCCTCGTGCGCTTGAGCCCGACCCGGTTGTTGTGGGCCTCGGCATAGTCCGGCCTGATGGCGAGCGAGCGCTGGTAGCATTCCAGCGCCTCGTCGAAGCGCCCGAGCTCCTGAAAAATAACCCCGCGGTTGTTGAGGGTATCGGCGTAATCCGGTTTGATCTCGAGCGCCTTCTCGTAACTCTCCAGCGCCTCGTCGAAGCGCTTGAGGTCGTGGAGCGCGTTGCCGCGATTGTTGTGGGCCTCGGCATAGTCCGGCCTGATGGCCAGCGCCTGCGCGTAGCTCTCCAGCGCCTCGTCGGAACGCCCGAGGTTCTGAAGGGTGTTGCCGCGGTTGTTCAGAACCTCGGCGAACTCCGGCCTAATGGCGAGCGCTCGGTTGTAGTTATCGAGAGCCGCATTATTCTTGCCAAGTTCCGATTGCGTTAGGGCCAGGAGATGGAGCGCGTCAAGAAATTCGCCGTTTATCGCAAGAATGCGGGTACACAGGCGCTCGGCCTCCGAAAAGTCTCCATTGTCGTAAGCTCCAAATGCTTTCTCCAGAATTTCTGGTAGACTTCGACATGATGTCAGGCTCTTGAGCTCCACGAAAGCGGGTATGCAGCTCAGGCGCATACCCTCGGCCCTGGACTTCCCGCTGGGCGGGAATGACGATAAACTAGAAATTAGCCCATGTCTGCGGGCGCGGGATGTCGTCGCGACCCGTCTTGACGGGTACTGCGCTTCATCGACTGACTGAATAAGGGAGGCTCGGCAGATGAAGGATTTCGCGGGAAGGATCGCGGTCGTCACCGGCGGCGGCTCGGGGATGGGGCGGGAATTGGTTCGCCAGCTGGTCGCCGAAGCCTGCAATGTCGCGATGTGCGACGTCTCGGCGGCGGGTTTGGCGGAAACGCAGCTTTTGTGCGAAGCGGCGGGGCTGCCGCAGGGCCTGCGCGTGACCACGCACATCGCCGATGTCTCCGATCCCGCGCAGGTGAAGCGTTTTCGCGACGAGGTCGCCGATCGCCACGACGCAGACAAAATCCACTTGCTGTTCAACAACGCCGGCATCGGCGGCGGCGGCAGCATGATCGCACACAGCCCCCAGGAGTGGGAAAAGACCTTCAACATCTGTTGGGGCGGGGTCTATCACTGCACCCGCGCCTTTCTGCCGATGCTGCAAAAGGCCGATGAGGGCCACATCGTCAACACCAGCAGCGTCAACGGCTTCTGGGCGTCGGTCGGGCCGCGCGTTCCACACACCGCCTATAGCGCCGCAAAATTCGCGGTAAAGGGCTTTACCGAAGCGCTGATCGCCGATCTCAAGATCAACGCGCCCCACATCAAATGCTCGGTCGTGATGCCCGGCCATATCGGCACCGGGATCGCCTCCAACTCGCGCAAGATCCACAGCGGCAGCGACTCGGACGCGATCACCGCGAGACAAATCGCGTTTGCACGGGCGCGCATTGCCTCGATGGGCAGGGACGTCTCGGGCATGTCCGACGACGACATCCGCAAGATCATCGCCGAGCGCGAACGCCGCTTTACCGAGGATGCCCCGACGAGCGCGGCCGAGGCGGCCACGATCATTCTCGATGGGGTCAAGGCCGACCGGTGGCGCATTCTGGTCGGTGCCGACGCGCAAATCATCGACGAGATGGTGCGCGCCTCGCCGGAACAGGCCTACGACACCGATTTTTTCGAGGACTTCGCGAAGAAGGCCGGCTGGCGCCTCCCGACGTGACGGCGGCGGGCCACTAATCCGGGTTCCGAAGTTTGTCGGATTGGTTCTTGCAGTATCTTCATGTCATACCGGCGAAGGCCGGCACCTACGGCCGCGGTGGGTCCCGACCTTCGTCAGACCTTCGTCGGGGTGACGGGCGTGTGGTATCGCGAACTTCCGCTTTAGGAAACCAGGCAAACCTTATCGGATACCGACGCTTGTCTCGCGCCAGAAGATATATCACATGAGTGCCATAGCCGACGAACCGATCACCCTCGAATTCCTCGCCCGCCAGCAGCAGCGCACGCTTGAAGACATCGGCGTGATGCGTGATGACATGCAGGCGCTGACCGCGATGGTCATGCGCCTCGACGGCACGGTCGACCTCGTCCTGACAGAATTACGGGCCATTATCAGCTACCAGTAGGGTCGGCTGAGCGGTTCGGCCAAGTCGGCCATCTCCATCAGCCTGGTCGAGGGCACAGGATGAGTTTCGGTGCACTCAACCCATCCTCCCATCCTACTTTTATCTATAGATTGAAGATTCGGATGCGGTCGCCACTTTTGAGCGGCTACGGCGTTTTTCGGGAGGCTCGGCTTGGCGGAAGGCACTACCCCTGAGACAGTTCAGGAGCTTTTGAAGAACCATAATATTGGCTTCACCGCTGCGGATGTGCCGCACGGACGTCAGTTCCGATTTAGTGACGGCGCGATCCTCAATGTCTACCATTCAGGGAAATCCAATTGGCAAGGGAAGCAAACCCCCACAGCCGAGAGAGTTCGGGGGCTTTTAGCGCAGGATCCGTCACCGATTTCGGTAAAAGGAGGCGCGAGCCTCCCTATGGAAATAACACATTCATCAAATAATAAGGTATTTATTGTCTATGGCCACGATGTTGACTGTAGAGAACAGCTAGAACTCCTATTGCGAAGAATGAAACTGGAACCAGTAATATTGCAGAATTTGGTTGGTGGGGGACAGACAATCATCGAAAAGCTGGAAACCAGCTTGGATGTTAGGTATGCCTGTGTGTTGCTAACCCCCGACGACGAAGGGAATGCCCTTGGAAAGGCAGACCAGATAAAACCACGAGCAAGGCAGAACGTTGTACTTGAGCTTGGCATGTTTCTTGTTCGTCTTGGCCGGAGGCGTGTCGCAATTCTGCACAAAGGCGATCTCGAGTTGCCCTCCGACATTAACGGGCTCATTTATATCCGCTTCGAGAAGAGGGTTGATGAAGTCAAAGAGCGCCTCGGTGCAGAGCTTCAGGAAGCCGGTTTTCAAATCAACATAAAAGATCTCCTAGGGTGAAGCCTAAGCGAGGATCTAGCTAAGCCGATCCTGTTAATCCGCACAATGGAACCCTAATCGAACGTCAGCACGGTTCTGGCGACTTCGCCGGCTTTCATCGCGCGGAAGGCTTCGTTGATGTCGGAAAGATGGCCGCGCTTGGTGACCATGGCGTCGAGGTCGAGCCGGCCCTGGCGGTAGAAATCGAGATAAAGCGGGATGTCGGTGCGGAAGCGGTTCGAGCCCATGCGCGAGGTCTGCACCTTGCATTCGGGGCGGATCGCCATCCATGGGAACTCGATCATCGCGTCGGGCGGCAACACCCCGACGATCGTCGTGGTGCCGCGGATCGCCAGGCTCTCGATCGCCTGCCGCACCAGCTTGGCGTTGCCGACCGCCTCGAAGGCGTGATCGACCCCCAACCCGCCGGTCAAGGCGCGCACCGCCTTAACGGGGTCGTCCTCGGCGCTGTTGACGAAATCGGTGGCCCCCGCTCGGATCGCCATCTCGCGCTTTGTCTCGAACTGATCGACGGCGATGATCTGCCGGGCGCCCCCGATCCGTGCTCCCTGGACGATCGACAGCCCGACGCCGCCACAGCCAAACACCGCGACCGTCTGCCCCGCTTCGAGCCCCGAGCTGCGCAAGGCCGCGCCGACCCCGGTCAGTACCCCGCAGCCGACCAATGCCGCCTTGTCGAGCGGCAATCCGGGATCGATCCTGACGATCGAGTTCTCGTGCAGCAGCATCTTTTCGGCATAGCTCGAAATGCCGATAAACTGGCGGAACGGCTCGCCATTTTGCGACAGCCGCGGCGCCGCAGTCTCGGGCCGGGTGACGATGCCGCCGGTGCACAGATTGGGATGGCCGGAGAGGCATTGGGGGCAGCTGCCGCAAAAGCCCGAGAGGCAGGCGACGACATGGTCGCCCGGCTTGACCGTCGTCACTTCCGCGCCGACCGCCTCGACGACGCCCGCCCCCTCATGGCCGAGCACGATCGGCCGGTCGAGCGGAAAGCGGCCGATCCCATCGACGACATGCAGATCGCTGTGGCATACGCCGGTCGCGACGGTGCGCACCAGCACCTCGCGCCCCCACGGCTTGTCGACCTCGACCTGCTCGATCGTCAGCGGCGCCTGCACCTTGCGAAAAACAGCGGCGTTGATCTCCATCGGGCTACCCCCTGATCGCGTCGATCTCGCAGCGACAGCTTGCGGCGAACCCGGCCGGGATCACCGCGACGAACGCCAGCCGAACCCGGCTTGCTGGACCGGGGGCGCCGCGGCGGTGCGCACCAGAACCGCGGCCGGGAGCGCGACAATATTATTCGGCGGCGGCTCGCCCGCCCGGCGCGGCCTTGGCGACGCTGGCGAGCATCGCCGCGGCATTGCGCTGCAGGATCTGCTCGCGCGCTTCCTCGCCGATCTGCGCTTCGGCGAGCGCCTTCCTGGTCCAGTCGCAGCCGAACTCGGTGCCGTCGGTGCCGCACACGATGCGCTCGGCGCCATAGAGCCTGACGGCCGCCTCGATCGCGCGCGGGCCGAACGAGTTGCAGTCCACATACACCCTCGCCTTCCCGATGCGCGCCGACGGCAGCTCCTCCTCCGGCGTGTCGAGCAGGCAGCGATGGTCCATCCGCTCGACCTCGTAGGGAAGGTTGCCGCCCAGATTGTGGACGCAGACCGTCGCGTCGGGGTAGTCGGCGAGGAGGTCGGTCAGACACAATGTCACCATCACCGAGGACAGGCTCGCCTGCATGTCGAGCGTGCCATTGCGCCGGCGCGCGTTGTCCGTGTCGGCCGCGACCTTGGGGAAAGCGTCGCCCGGCCGCGGGCCGTGATGGATGAAGAGCGTTGCGTGGTGGCGGTTCGCGACCTCGAGCAGCGGACGCATCGCTTCGGCGTCCTTGCTGGTCAGGAAGCCGTTGCCAGGCAACTGCGCGCCGATCACGCCCGGCAGCCCGAGCGCCCGCTCGAGTTCGGCGGCGGCGGCGGACATGTCGGTCAAGGGCAGCGCGGCAAAGGCGGCGAAGCGGCCGGGATGCTTCCGGCAAATCGCCGAAAGCCCGTCATTGACCTTCCGGCACAGCGGCCCGGACACCTCCAGCGGCTGGGACTCGATCCAGCAGAACGAACCGAGGAGCGACAGCACGCTCGTCTCCACTCCCTGGCGGTCCATCCGGGCAAGATGGAAATCGACGTCGTCGAAGGCCTCGGCCAGCGGCGCCTCGCCCATCCGTCCGGACTGCAGCACCTCGACCCCGTCCGGATTGCGCAGGATGCGCGGTTCCCTGGTACGGGCGCGCAAGGCGTCGGCTGCTTCCGCGGGCCGCCAATGGGCATGCATGTCGATCATCGCTGTCATGGCTGTTTCCTTCAATGGGCCGGGCGCCAGTTTAACCCCATGGCGGCTCGCCCGCAAAGCACGACAACTGTCCAGATCGATCGATGGCGCCAGCGGCCCCGTAAATTGTGGTCAAAGAACCAAATGGTGAATTTCGCCAGGCTGCTCGGGCCAAAAGCGCTCCCCGCGCAGCACGTCCTCCCGGCAACCCGAGAGCGGAAACGCGGTCTTGGCCTGCACCTCGCCGTTCTCCAGCGGCGCCGCCTCAAGACTGCCGACCAGGTATCGGGTCCATCACTTTGCGGTTCGTGGGTAGGCTTGCGCAAACGCCCGAACTACCGGTTCGTCAGGATTCTCCTGACAGTAAACGAAGGCTTGAGCCTCGATGCTTGGAATCACGGCTACATCGATAGTACTGGCCCGCAAGCGCGACGCCTGATAGCCGATATAGAACATCGCCGCCGCGGAGCGATCATCCGGCGCCAACCTCAGCAGGTCTCGGCAGCCCGCGCGCTGGATATTGACGACATGGCTGACCGGCGCCGGGTTGCCTGCCTGGGCGGGAGCGGCAGCCGCGGCTGGCGCCGAAGCCGTGGGCGGAGGCGGTGCGGATGTAGCCGAAGGCGGAGACGGAGACGGTGCGGATGGAGCCGGGGCCGAAGGCGGAGTCGGTGCGGATGGAGCGGTAGCGGGCGGCGGTTGGACTTGCGCACAAGCGACCAGAATGCTCGATAACAATAAAGCGGCTGCCTTCCCATTCATCGCGTTGTCCACCCGCAAAAAGTTTCCTTTGGCGCCGGTCGCAGCTACGGTAAAACCGGTCTACGACAAGTGACATAGATCAATCGCCAAAGGGGGTCTACCCGCAACGATGGATTCCGAGTTCTCGCGGGTCGCGCCGCTGATGTCCCCGCCATGGGTTTGCGGAGCAGACGCGTGCCACAGCCAGTCACGAGCCGGAAAGCCATGAAGGCCAATTGTACCGAGTGAGGCCGCAGCGATGACCAAGTGTCTACTCTACCTGGCCCCAATCGCCATCATCGGGTTGATGGCAACACAAGCGCTCGCCGTGCCGGCTGTCTGGAGCGGTAGCCTGGTACGCAACGTCGCCGCCGCGACGGCGGACGCGAAGGACGCGCCGTTGGTGCTCGTGTTTCGGGGCGGCGGCGGTGGTCGTGGCGGTGGCGGCGGTCGTGGCGGTGGCGGCGGTCGTGGTGGCGGTGGCGGGGGTTTTCGCGGAGGTGGCGGCGGAGGCTATCGCGGTGGCGGCGGCGGCGCCAATCGCGGAAATTTCAACCGCGGCGCCGCCGGAGGAGGCTCCTGGGCCGGTGTTGGCGGAGGCAGCCGCGGAAACGTCAACCGGGGGAATTTCAACAGCGCCAATGTCAATCGCGGGAACTTCAACAGCGCCAACCTCAATCGGAACAATGTCAACGTCAACCGGAACGTCAACGTCAGCGGCGGCGGCTACTACGGTGGCAACTATTATCGGCCAGGTTGGGGCGGCGTCGCCGCGGGTGTCGCGGCGGGCGCCGTCGTCGGCGCTGCTGCTGCGAGCACGCCGTACTATTATCCGACGGCTCCGGCATACCCATACCCCTACACATACCCAAATTGCCCATACCCGAACTACCCAAACTGCGGGCTTTGATGGCTAATGGGCGCGCGACGGGGCGTCCCTCTGCGCAGACCATCCCGGTGCGAACCGGGCCACTCGCATCTCGGGAAAACGCCTGTCCTCTTCTGGCCGCACTATCCAGCGCTGATACCGGAAGCGCTGGTTGTTCTTCGAGATGTTGCATTCGGAGCCCGGATGATCCGGCTGCGGCCCGCGTACCCCGCGCCCATCGACAGACCCTAATGATCCGCGGCCGACAACGATTTTCGCGGAGGAAAAATTTGATGGCCGCCCCGGCGCTTTCGGGCGCAGTCCGATAGATCCTTCGAACCTGTGGAGGACGCCACCCATGCTGATCGTCGATGCGCAGATCCATCTCTGGGAAAAGGGCACGCCGTCCGCCCACCATCGTCAGGAACCCTATTCGGCAGCCGAGGCCATCGCCGGCATGGATGCAGCCGGGGTGGATCGGGCGCTGATCCACCCGGTGCTGTGGGACCCGGACTCGAACGAATTGGCGCTCGAAGCGGTGCGCCAATACCCCGGCCGCTTCGCCATCATGGGCTGGTTCTATCTCGACGACCCAAATGGCCGCGACCTCGTCGCGCACTGGAAGGAGCGACCGGGCATGCTCGGCCTGCGCTTCTATACCAACGAGCGGCACCCGCAAGCCTGGTTCACCGACGGCACGCTCGACTGGCTATGGCCAGCCGCCGAGCGCGCCGGGGTTCCGATCGCACTCGGCGCGGCGATGTTTCTGCCGGCCGTCGGCAAGATCGCCGAGCGCCACCGTGGCCTCAAACTGATCGTCGATCACATGGCCGTGCCCCGGGCGAGCACAGGCGAGTCCGCCTATCGGTTCCAACCGGAGTTGCTGGCGCTCGCCAAATACCCGAACGTCGCGGTCAAGGCGACCGGTCAGGCGGGCTACGCTGAGGACGCGTACCCGTTCCGCAGCCTCCACCCGCACCTGCATCGCTGTTTCGATGCGTTCGGTCCCGAACGGATGTTCTGGGGCACCGACATCACCCGGATGCCGTGCTCTTGGAAGCAATGCGTGACCCTGTTCACCGAGGAACTGCCATGGCTAAAGGGCCGCGATCTCGAGCTGGTCATGGGCGAAGCCGCCTGCAATTGGTTGGGTTGGCCCCTCCCTGCTCAACCCAAAAGCTGATCCCCGAGGACACTGCCATGCTCGAAACGCGACAGCTCCACCCGACCCTGGCCCGGGAGGTCGTCGGCCTCAAATTATGGGACCGCCTGGATGAGGCGACTGTCGTGGAGCTGCGTACCCTGTATGCTCAATTCGGCGTCCTGGTGTTTCGTCGCCAGGCATTGAGCGAGGCGGAACTCGCCGCGTTCTGCGCTCTGTTTGGGCCGCTGGAGCGCACGGTGCGCAGCGATTGGGCCTCGCCTGCGACGCCTGAGGTGACGGTACTCTCCAATTTGAGGGATGGGTTCGGCCGACCGATCGGCGGGCTGGGCGACGGTGAGCTGCAATGGCATTCCGACCAGTCCTATATGCTGAACCCGGCGACTGGTGCCGCGCTCTACGCGCTCGAACTGCCGAGCCAAGGCGGCGAGACCTTCTGGGTCGATCTGCGCGCCGCCTATGCGGGCTTGCCCCGCCGGCTGTGGGCGATGATCAGCGGGAAGCGCGGTATTTTCGATTACACGAAGCGACTCGCAGGGTACGGCCGGGAGGCGGATCAACAAATTCCGGAAGACGCGAAACGCCTGACGCCGCCGGTGACGCATGCGCTGGTTCGCGCCCACCCCGAGACCGGCGACCCTTCGCTCTACCTTGATTCGACGACAACCGTCGGCATCGACGACATGGACACGGTCTCAGCTCTCGCCGTGCTGGATCAGGTCTACAAAAGCGCCACCCGCGACGAGTTCGTTTACGCCCACCAATGGCAGGTCGGCGACCTGGTCGTGTGGGATAACGGTTTCACGATGCACCGGCGCACCCCGTTCGACCCGGGTGCGAGGCGCCTTATGAAACGAATGACGATGAACCTCGACCGCGATCGCCACGTCATGCCCGACGGCAGGCTTGCCCAATCCGGGATCGGAATGCCGATCTAACTGATCCGATATGCGCTGCCTCCCCTTACTTTTCCAACGGCTTACAAAAGGCTGAATTTTCTGGATTGACAAATTGGCGCCGATTAACCTGTTCTAGAAACGACCGGATGTTTCCGCGTTCGAACCGGACTTCATCGGGGGTGCGATGCCTTCGAGCGCCACTCGCACATTTGACGATCCCGAGATGTATTTTGCGGGGATCCGAAACCTGCAGATTGACGGGGTGATTACGAAGCGCGGCGAATTCCGGGCGGAATCGACGCATATCGACCTGCACCGATTGTTTATGTACCGCTCCGACGAGAGCCTGCCTCGGATAATGAGAGTAGCGCCCAGTGGGATGCGGGCAGGGATCGTTTTCGCGACTGACCTTGGCGAGCCGTCGATGCTGATCAACGGCGTCGAAATAGCGGACGGCCAAATTTCCAGAAACGGGCTGGATTGGGAATGGTACCTTCGATCTTCGGCGCCTTGTCGATGGGGCTCCGTGTCCTTGATGCCCGAGGATCTTGCCGCCGCGAGCAAGGCGATTATCGGGCGCGAATTGGTGCCGGCGAGTTTCGCCCGCAGCCTGACGCCTCCGACCGCCGCTCTATGGCGATTACGGAAGCTGCACGAAGCGGCGGGCCATCTTGCGAAGACCGCTCCCGACATTCTCGCTAAGCCCGAGGTCGCGCGAGCGATCGAGGGGGCCTTGGTCGAAGCAATGATCTTGTGCGTGGCCGAGGGCCAATCAGACCGTGTGCGCAATGTCCATCGGCATCGTGCGAGGGTCATGCGGCGACTAGAGGAGGTCCTGACGTCCACCCCCGATCGGCCGCTGTATATGCCCCAGCTCTGCGCGGCCGTTGGCGCTTCCTATACAACGCTGCGGGACTGTTGCCAGGAGTATCTCGGCATGAGCCCGAAGCGCTATCTATGGCTGCGGCGGATGCACCTGGTGCGTCGGGATCTGCGGCGCGCGGGCCTGGAGAAGACGACCGTGACCGAGATCGCCACCGAGTATGGCTTCTGGGAATTGGGCCGCTTTGCAGTCGCCTATCGGTCATTGTTCGGAGAAACGCCCTCGGCGGCACTGCGTCGACCCCCCGAAGATATAATACCGGTCCAAATCATCGAGCCGGTGTGGAAATTCGTTAAATCTGCATAGGCACCGGGCTCGGGCGATCTAACCTCATTCTCCGGCAGAATGTTGTTGCCGTCCTTGCTGGTCGGCATGCGCGAAAAAAATGCGAGCAACGGTATCCTTCGATAATCGCCGGGGTTTCGTGCTACCATACGTGAGGCTGATGGCGTGCGCAGAGATGACGGCACCTTCGCCACGAATGGTCCAAGCGGGGTCGACGCCGGTATGCTATTTGGAGCAAGACCGAGATGAGAACGATTGCTGAATTCATGAAAACGACGCTGATCGGCGGGCTCCTCATCGTCCTGCCGGTCTATATCGCGGTGCTTTTGATCTTGAAGGCGCTACAAGGTCTTGTGGCCGCGGTGAAGCCGATTACGGCTGCAATCCCCGGTTCCGTGAAGTTTGAGGAGATCCTGGCGATTCTTATACTCGCTGCCATTTGCTTTATCGCCGGTTTGATCGTCCGCACCAGGGCGGGTTTACGAGCGAAGAATGTCATTGAACGGAGGCTACTGCAAAGGCTCCCCGGCTACACGCTGCTGCGCGGCCTCACCGGGCGCGTCATGGGTGAGGCCGACGACCCGGCATTCGCGCCCTGTCTCGCCGAGATTGAGGAGGCATTGGTTCCCGCACTGATTGTTGAGGAATTGAAAAACGGTTCCTTTACGGTGCTGGTGCCTTCGGTGCCGACGCCAATGGCTGGAGCAGTATACATCCTGCCGCCAGAGCGAGTGCATCCAGTGGATGTGCCATTTACCGCAGCACTCCGTGTTTTTACGAAATGGGGTGCCGGGTCCGGTGAGTTCGTCCAAGCCCTGGAAGCGGGTAAGCCATCCCAGGCCGTGTCGTCGCCGGCCTGAACGCCGTCACTGCGGCAGCCAATGAAGCAACTTCGGTCATCACAATCCTAGCTAGCGCTAGAATGGAAAGGAGGACGTTATGTCTGACACATCGAGACAAGGCGACTGGACGAAGCCGGCGGCCATGGCGATCCCCAAAGGAGGCTTCTTCACGGATGAAGTTGAGCAAGGCAGATACGGCCCGATCTTTCCCAAGACTCCGGCTTGCTACGGCTTCTCCATCATCGCGAAGATCGTCCCCGGACGAGAGCCGGTTTTCTATGAGTACGCCAAGAACATCGAGAAGTCCGTGGCTGGTCAGCCTGATATCCTCGCCGTGCTCAAGCTGCATTACCTCCGATGGAACCTTTTCGACATCAATGGGGAAACCTACTTCCAGTACATGGGCATTTTCGACACCGACTTCGACAAATATACCGAGGATGCAGTTAGCATCTTTGCAGAATCCGGTCTCAACACCGTTTTCGAAAATCTGGAGGGCTTTCCGAAAGATTGGAAAACGAACACCCAGGCATTCATCAAGTTCGTCCGTGACCATCATCGCCCGAGCTTCCTTGAATATGGCGAATATCCGTTCGTGAGTGCGGACGAGATCAACAAGGCCCTGCAGCTCAAGGCAGCCTTCTCGAACATGCTCGACCAGATGCAGTGATTCGCCATTGAGCGCGCCATGCTTGATTTCGACGACATCCAACACATCCTGCTGACGCGCGTGCCCGCGCTTACGGGGCGATACGAATTCCTTTCGTTTCGCAACGCTGCGGGCGGACGCGCCTGGCTGTCGGCGCTCCTTCCAAAGGTGCAGTCGGCCGCGGAGGTCCGCGCTTCGACGGAGATGGACAATCGCTGGGTGAGTGTGGCCTTCACCTGGAACGGGTTGCGCGCACTCGGTTTGGACGAAGATTCAACTGTCACATTCCCTGAGGAGTTCAAACAAGGCATGGTCGCGCGCGCGGAGATGCTCGGCGACACCGGACGGAACCATCCTGATAACTGGGTGGGCGGCGTTGCCCGCTCAGACCTCCACGCCATCGCTATCCTGTTTGCCCGCGACGCGGCCGAGCGCGGTCGCTGTCAGGTCGAACACGCCAACCTCGTGGCACGGTGCGAGGGCGTGGAGGTACTATCGACGCTGGACCTGGAGGCGACACCGCCGTTCGACTATGCACATGACCACTTCGGCTACCGTGACCGGCTCTCCCAGCCGGTCATGGAAGGCACCGGAGAGGTTCCGACTCCCGGCTCCGGGGGTCCGCTCAAACCCGGCGAATTCATCCTCGGCTACCCGGATGAAGACGGACCGCCCGCCAATTTGCCACAACCTGAAATTCTGTCCCGCAACGGCAGCTACATGGCTTATCGCCGCCTGCAAGAGCATGTCGGGAAGTTCCGCGACTTCCTGCGCGAGCACGGAAAGACGCCCGAAGAACAGGAACTGATTGCAGCAAAGCTGATGGGCCGCTGGCGCAGCGGCGCACCCTTGGTGCTGGCCCCCGACAAGGACGATCCGGCGCTCGGTGCCGATCCGCAGCGCAACAACGACTTCAACTATAAGCAGATGGACCCGCATGGCTATGCGGTGCCGCTCGGCTCGCACATCCGGCGCATGAATCCCCGCGACACAGCCCACAATATGAACCGCCGTCGCATGATCCGCCGCGGCGCCACCTATGGCCCTCACCTGCCGGAGAGCGCTGCGGATGACGGGGCCGAGCGTGGCATCGCGGCGTTCGTGATCTGCGCGAGCCTTATCCGCCAGTTCGAGTTCGCACAAAACGTATGGGTGAACGACAAAACCTTCCATGAACTCGGCAATGAGCGCGACCCAATCATCGGCAACCAGGACGGTACGCTCGAATTCAAAATCCCTAAACGCCCAATCCGCAGAAAGATCACCGGCCTTCCAGCATTCACCACCGTGAGGGGCGGCGCCTATTTCTTCCTTCCGGGTATCAAGGCGCTCCGATATCTCACGGCGCTCGGCGATGCCAGCCCAGCCTAGCTTTAAATGCGAGAGGGAACAACAAATGCGAGAGGGAACGACCATGAGCGCATTGCCAGCAGCACGCACCTACAACCAAAATCACGTTGCGCGCAAATACACGCCGGGCACACGCCGCATGAGCATCTACTGGACGTGGAGTTACCCATGGGAATCCCAGCGCGACCCTGCGGCGATGGAAAACCGTTTCTCAACGATGACCGAAGTCCGCACCGCCCTGTGGCCGAATTACGAGACGCCGGAGTGGAGCGCAGCACAATTTCTACAAGGGATTGCGGGTACGCTGGAGCTTTTCCACCGTTCCACGCTCAGCTTCCAGCAGATTGCCGGCGAATCCGCCGGCCATCTGGTCGCCGTTTTCCAGCGCATTGACCAGGCGGGTTTCAAGCTGCCGATTGACGAAAGGATCCTCGCAGATAGCGACACGCTGATGGTGTTTGGACTCGACCACCTCCCTTCCGGGCAGGAAGCCGCGCCAGAGGAAGTCGCGGCCATCCGCGAGTGGCTCAAGCGCGAAGGCACCTGCCTGCTCCTCGCGCCGCACCACGATGTCGGTTTCGCCGACGACCTCAAGCAACGCCAGATGGAATACCTCCACCATGGCGACCCGCTGGTGCCGCGCCAGCAACGCTTCGGGCAGTATACCCGTTCGCTGATGAAGGCACTCGACGTCCCAGTGCACAACCTGTGGGGTCTCCGGCCAGCGCTCGTCAAGGGCACGAACGAGATCGCGCCGCTTACGGCCTTTCGGGACATTGACAAGCTGGGTCTGCTCAAAAACGTCCCTACACTCAATTTCCATCCACACCTGCCGCACTATGAGGTGACCACCAAGGACACCAAGTCGGTTCATTTGCTGGCGCGCCAGCCCATTGATCCCGACCGTCCACATCCTTTCATCGCAGCCGGCAACACGGAGTTCAATTGCCTGCTCTGGATGCCGCCAAATCAGCAGCGCGCCGGCGACATCGTGCTCGTGGACTCGACGAATTTCACCACCCTGTTCGGCGGCACGGACAGTCTGACGAACTTCTGGCGGAATCTGGCACTGATGAAATAAGCGCCGCTGGGGCATGGCCGACCGCACTGACCGCGTCCGCGTCTCCGTATCGGAGAGACAGCCATGCTGATGGACCTGTTGAACAAAGCGGTCACTCTGACCATGCTTGGTTTTGTGGTTTCAAGCATGCTGGCAATGGGTTCGGGGCTCACCATCCGGCAGATCATTGAACCGCTGCGCAATGCCCGTTTGGTCTTGCTTGCGCTGTTGGCCAATTTCGTCTTGATGCCCCTTGGCGCGCTCGCCCTGGCGAAGGTGCTCTGGCTCGATAACCCCTTTGCAGTTGGACTGCTGGTGCTCGGGTGCGCAGCCGGTGCGCCGTTCTTGCCGAAGCTCGCCGAACTTGCCAAGGGCAACCTCGCATTTGCCGTTGGCGCGATGGTGCTTCTGATGGTCGTCACGGTCGGTTACCTGCCTGTCGTCATGCCCCTGCTGCTCCCGGGGGTCACCGTTGACCCGTGGAATATTGCTCGCTCCCTGGTCCTCCTCATGCTACTCCCGCTCGCCACCGGACTTGCCCTGAAGGCGCGATACGAAGAATTGGCCGGTCGAATGAAGCCCATGTTCGACTGGATTTCCAACATCAGCCTCATCCTGCTGGTATTGTTGATCACCGTAGCGAACATCGACAAGGTTCTAAAAGTCTTCGGTACACGAGGAATTCTCGCAGGGCTTCTCTATATCGCATTGGGCTTTGGAATCGGTTGGCTGCTCGGCGGTCCTGACAGCGACACGAGACGGGTCATGGCGCTCGGTACTAGCCAGCGCAACATTGCCGCTGCGCTCGTGGTCGCAAGCCAAAGCTTCAGCGATCCAAAAGTGGTCGTCATGGTAATTGTTGTCGCGATCGTCGGGTTGATCATACTCATGCCGCTTTCTCGTGTGTTGGCCAATCGTTGAGCCAACACGGCATTTGCTAGGCTATGGCTCACTATTCGGAGAACCGGCCTCGGCCGCACTGCGTCGACTCCCCGAAGATATAATACCGGTCCAAATCATCGAGCCGGTGTGGAAATTCGTTAAATCTGCATAGGCACCGGGCCCGGGCAATCTACCCTCATTCTCCGGCAGAATGTTCGGCTTGCATTGTAGTTTTTCGGTTTTGCAGAGGGATGAATGCCGGGAAGCGGCACGCGCACGTTCCTCGAGCCCGACCACTACGAGGCGAGCCTGCGTCAGGCACAGATCGAAATCCTCATTGCATTAACCCCCAAGTTCAAGGCCCGTCTGACCTGGGCGGAGCTGCACGATTTGCAGGTGTTGCGGTGCGAGGAAGGCTTTCCGCGCGTTGCCTATGTTTGTCTAAGGCCGCAGCTCTGTTTTGTGACGCTTCCGGCACGTTCCGGGCCACTGCCGCTGTTGGGAGGGACGGAATTGCGGCCAGGCGAGGTCGTGCTCCACGGCCGCGGCGAGCGGCTGCACCAATCAACGCCTGGCTCCTTGGTGTGGAACATCTTAGCACTGGACCCAGTGCAGCTCGAACAATACGGTCGGGCCCTTTCCGGAAAGCCTTTCACTTTGCAATCGGAGGGAAAAATCCTGCGTCCCTCCCCGCGCGATGCAGCACGCCTGCGGCGCCTGCATGCGCAAGTCTGTCGCCTCGCTGAGACAAAACCGAGACTGCTGGCGCATACGGAAGTCGCGCGTGCTCTGGAGCAAAGCTTGATCCAGGCGCTGGTCGCCTGCCTGACTGGCGCCGGCGCGCGAGCTGACGGTCCGACCAAACGCCGTCACGCCCGCATCATGATTGTATTCGAGGAGGTGTTGGCGGATCGTCTCAGCAAGCCTCTGCGCATGAGCGAGTTGTGCGAGCTGATTGGGGTGACCGAGCGGACGCTGCGCTCATGTTGCGCCCAATTCCTTGGCATGAGCCCGATCCGGTATGTCCTGTTGCGCCGGCTGAGCCGGGCACGTGTTGCATTGCGTGACGCCGAGCCCGACGGGGCAAACCTCTTGGAGCTAGTCCGCGGCTTCGGTTTCACGGAGTTCGGACGTTTCGAGGCGGCCTACCGGGCAGCCTTCAGCGAGACCCCGCTGACCACCCTGCAACGTGCTCCAGCGGCGCGCTTCATCAACCCGTAAAATCCGTTATTTCCGCATAGCCACCCGCGAACCCCGCTGTTTAGGCTTCAACCACGGGCGAGCTTCGTTGTTCTACAGCCCAAGAGGAGAAAGACACATGAAGGGAGTAAACGCAATCCTGGCCGCGTCCGGGTTGGTCTTAGCTCTTTCCCTGCCCGGCTGGGCACAGGAGGTCAAACAGCTCACGCACTCCGTCACTCTTTCGGGCACCGTGGAGACCATCGATCATGACAAGTACGTCATGAACATCAAGACGACCGACGGCACGTTCCAAACGGTCGACGTGCCCCCAACCGTGAAGCGCTTCGATGAGCTCAAGGTCGGGGACAAGGTGTCGGTGACGTATAACAACACTGTCTTAGTGAGACTGAAGCCGCCGGGCGAGGCCGCGGTCGATACGGCCAGCAAGACCTCCACGATGGGGCAGGAGGCGCGACCGGGGGGCACGGCGGGCGTCGAGAGAACGATAACCGCGGCCGTCGCCGCCATCGACAAAGACGCACCCTCGATCACCTTCGTTGGTCCGAACGGATGGAAATACAGCCGACGTGTCGCCGATCCGGATGTGCTCGATAAGCTCAAGGTTGGCGACCAGGTTGACATCACCTGGAACACAAACGTCACGGTTGCGGTGGATTAACTCTATGGTCAAGGCAGTCCTCACAGCGTGATGACCTCGATCGCGGAGCGGGAAGATTAGTCGCAATTCCGTGGTGGCTAGAGAACCCGCCCCGTTGTCGGCCCAGTTCAGATCAACGTTGTAAGCAAATGTGGAAAATAAGGTTACCGGGTCCCTCGAAAGCCTAGGAGATTGAAGATGACTTCAGAAGTTGAATCGAACATCGTCTCGCGCCGGAGGATAGTTTCGCTTCTCGGATTGGCGGCGGCGTTGGGCTTCGCCGTGTCACCCACAGGCGCGGAGGCCCAGACGACCGGCACGACTAGCACCACCGGCACCGCCGGCATGAATTGACGTCAGGAGCGGCGTGGAGGACGCGTCGAACGGCGCTACGAGCGGCGCGGAGGAACGCCCGCATCAAAACAGCCCACACAAACCCCGACTGCGCAAACCCCGAGCGCACAGACGCCGCCTGCACAAAAATAGCAGCTACCTGATACGGAGAGGAAACACAGCCATGCGAATGCGGATTGGACTGCTGTCGATCGTCGGATTTTTTGGTTTGCTTGCGGCCGCTAATGCGCAAACGCGATCAGCGTCAACCGCGGGAATGGCATTTGACGGCACCTATAATTTTGTCTCTTCGGCGAAGGTTAATCCGATGTACACGGCGCTGAACGGGAGAATGGCGCCTTGTCCGGACCGGACACCGGGTCCGCTGACCATCCAGAACGGCCACGCGCGGTATTCCGCCGAAACAGGCCATGTACTTCTAGGAACGATCGGGTCGAACGGCGAGCTGGATATGCGAATGGTCCCGGTCACGGTCGGCGGCTCCCGGCCAATGGAGATGCGCTCCGAAGCGGCAGGAATCGACAGCGCCGGCACGGTAAGCCTCCGCCAGATCGGTGGCGCTTGTAGTTATGATTTCGTCTGGCAAAAGCAATAAAGAACGCGAAGCCAGACTGACAGAGAAACCGGGCAATCCTCACCCCGCGACTGCCGGGAATCAGGGGATGCCGGTCTGTTCCCAGGTAATTGATCGGCGTCGGCTCACACACCCAAGAGTATGGTCAACCGGGTCTCCGGACCCAGAGAGAGGAACAGATGAGACGCTTATTCTTGCTCTACGTACCGGTTCTCGCCATTGTCGCTTGCGCGCCGCAGCAGCCTCCGCCGCCGACTATGGCCGCGACGGAAGCTCAGCCCCAGACAACGACCTACTTCGATGGAACCTACATCGGCAGTTTCACTCAGAACCTGAGCGCCACCGGATCGAATTGCCCAAATTTCCCGGTGGCGCCGTCCTTGATGATCCAAAACGGTGTGGCACGGTTCGCGGCGCTCGATATCACCTATCAGGGATATGTGACTCCGCAAGGAGAGGTCAGAATGCAAAGCCCGTCCGGCCAAACATTCATGGGACAAATAGATCCCTATTATGTGCTCAGAGGCCAAACCACCGGCGCTTGCGTCTATAACGCAATCTGGCAGCGTAAAGGGGCGACCGGGAAGAACATGAGCTGAGGGGCGATGCTGACGACCCGATGCGCCCGGAGCGGCTATGCCATAATCATTCAGGTCGACTGATTGGGGCATCATCTATTTCTCGCCAGAAGCGCGGAAAGGGCAGACACATGCGATCGTATCGACTTCGGGCCACTATATTGGCGCTGGCTTGCCTGACATGGGCCGGCCCAGCGCTGTCCCAAAACCCCTCGACCACCCCTGCCGCACCGGCACAGGGCGTGCCGACACCGCCCGCTGATAATCAATCCTTCCTCGATGGGTTGCGTAGGGTCGGCGTAATGGCCGGCCAAGTAGTCGAATGCTCGTCTGATGCAGATAGGCAGGAGCAGATCTCGCGAGCAATGGATTTGGCCAATTTGATCGCGATCCATTTTGGACTGAAGGCCGCTTTCACCTTTACGGGCGCCCTCGGCTACGGCTCCGGGCGGCCGTTCGACAAGACCGGCTGCAGCCAAGCGATGGAAGGCTGGAAACAGATCCAAGCCAAGTACCTCAACAAGTGAGGTCCTCCGGACATGAAGAAGCTGTTGATCTACATCCTGCCCGTCGCGTTGGCGGCCGCGCACGCATCGGCTGCCCCGTCATCCGGATGGGGCGGGATAGGCGCTTTGGATCTTGCTGCCGGGACCGGTGACGGCAAGGGCGCGCCCTTGGTGCTGGTGCAGCGTGGTGGCGGCCGTGGTGGTGGCGGCCGTGGCGGCGGCGGCCGCGCCGGCGGCGGCGTTAACCGGGGCGGCGGCGGGGTCAACCGCGGCGGCGGCAACGTCAACCGGGGCAATTTCAACAGCGGCAACTTTCAACGCGACGTATCAGGCAACCGCAACGTGGCGGCGAACCGCAACGTCAGCGGGAACGTTAATGTCAATCGCAACGTCGCGGTCAGCGGCGGTGGTGGCTATTACGGGGGCGGGCCCAACTGGGGCGGTGTCGCCGCCGGCGTCGCGGTCGGCGCTGGCGTGGCGGCGTTGGCGACCAGCGCTGCCACCGCATCCTCTACGTCTTATCCGCCGCCGCCGCCCTATCAGTATTACCCATCCGGCTACTGACCGTTGACGCCGGGCCTAAGGCGTCTGGACGTCAAGCCTGCGTGGAGGAGATCGCGAGCGCGATATTGCGCTTCTTGCGCCGGCGCGTACCTGCCCCGTCGCCGGAGCTGTTGCGCCGCGCAAGAACACCTGCCATCGCCACGTCATGCCCGACGGCAGGCTTGCCCAATCCGGGGTCGGAATGCCGATTTAGGCGATTTTCGGCGCCGCGCGCTGCCGGACGCGCCGGCGCTATGTCTCCAGGTCAATTAAAGAAGCGCGCAGGTCGAAAATCGGCGAGCTCGGCCCTCTGCCGTCCATGGACGATCTCGTCGGCCGCTGCCGCGCCCAGGAACGGCGACATCGTCACGCCGCTATGGGTGACGGCGATGTAGTAGCCGGAAGTCCGCGGCATCGGTCCAATCGCAGAGAAATGGTCCCCGGGGATCGGCCGGATGGCGATGCGCACCGCCTCCGGTTCAACCTCGCCGATTGAAGGCAGCAGCTGTCGCGCCCGTCGCACCAGATCGCGCGCCTCAGGCATCGACGGGCTAAGCCTCGCCTCAAAGCTCATTGTCGCGTCGGTCGGGTTCCAATGCAGCAATAGACGCCCGGCGCCATCGGGGCGCACGCTGATGACAGGGCTATGAACGACGCGCCTCAAGCCGGCGGCGACCGGGGGCGTAAACACCAGAAACCCCACGGTCGGTGCCAGCGGCAAGTGCAGACCTGCATCCCGGGTTGCCTCGTTGGTCCAGCGGCCGGCACAGTTCACGACGGTGTCGGCCTCGTATCGTGTGCCGTCGGCGGCTTGGACGCCGGTCACGCGATCGCCGACCATGATCAGGTCTACGACCCGCGCGCCGCAGACGACTTTCGCGCCATGGCGAAGCCGTGCGGCGGACAGCATGGCATGCGCGTAGACCACCGGATCGAGCCATCCCTCTTCCGGGAAAAACGCCACCGGCGCGTCGCCGATCGCCGCCGGATCGATGTCGGGCTCCAATTCCTGCACCTGCCGCAAGGTGATCCACTCCGCGCCATAGCCCCAGGACCGCAGCCGCTCGATGTTTTCCCGCTGCGCCTTGCGGTCGGGTTCGGCTTCCCATTCCAGACTGCCGCCGCCGTGCCACCATGGCGTGACGGCGAACTCGTCGGCCAACGCCAAATGCGCCTTCATGCCGGCGACATTCAGATCGTGATAGGGCTTTGGCGGCTTATTGTGCGCGTTGGTCCAGGCAAAGCTGATCCCGGAGGTGCCGCCGCCGATCCGCGTCGCTTCCAGCACCGTAACGGCCGCGCCGGCCTGAGCCAGCCGATACGCGACCGAGGCGCCCATTACGCCGGCGCCGATCACTATCGTTCTCATCATCCGCCCCTCCCGTAGTTCAAGCGGGATTATAAATACCCGCTTTTGGCGGCGTTCCCCACGATGCCGGCAGTTGGCACGAAGCGGTCCTCTACGGCAGCCCCGGGGATCGGCCGGGTCGATGGCAAGCAGACCTTCAATGCCCGTTGAACCCGTCGGCAACCAAGAATCCCGCCGATCTGCCGATCCGCTTCGCTACGTGCGCGATCAGTTGGTCTGTCCTTGAGCGAAAAAGCTTAAGCAGGGGCGACGTGTTGGCCTTGTGGTAGCCCAAGACCAGATCGATCGACGGCGCCTCTCCAGCGAGCGGCCGGCTGATGACCGACCAGGTGAGGAAGTTGCGGGCAAAGTCGGGCAACATTGCCAGCCCGCGGGTTGAGGCGACGAGCGATATCGCCATGGAGAGATATTCAACCCGATGCGCCGGCTGTAGGTCGATACCGGATCGCCGGAAGTAGTCTTCGATCAGCGAGCGCAACACTGGCGCCTGCTCGGCCATGCCGATGAACGTTTCCCCCACAAAATCCAGCGGCTCGATCGCGTCATGCGACGCCAGACGGTGGTCGCTTGGCAAAACCACAATCAGGGGTTCCGTGATCAGAACCTTGTAGACGAGATCAGGGTGGCCTTCCTCGGGTCTCATGAAGGCCGCGTCCAACTTCCCAGTGGCAAGGCCCTCGGCGAGTTGTGGCGAGTGCTTGCTGGAAATTGTGACCTCAATCTTCGGCAGCTCGTCCCGGAGTACATGCATCACCGCAGGCAACCATTCCGGCTCGCAACCGCTCAGAAATCCTAGCGCCAACGTTCTCTGCTCCGGATAAGCGGCCCGGCGCGCCGCTTCGCCGGCCGCCTCGACCTGAGAGAGCGCCAGCCGTGCGTGATCGAGAAACGCCCGACCGGCCGCCGTCAACTCGATCCCACGCGGGCTGCGTATCAGGAGTTGGACGCCGACTTCTGCTTCCAGGTCGCGGATCTGCCGGCTCAATGAGGGCTGTGCCGTATGCAGCCGCCGATCCGCTGCGAGTGTCAGACTTCCTTCCTCGGCGACGGCCACGAAATAACGCAGATGCCGCAGCTCCATACTCATGCCTGCCAAGTATGACCTCGATCTTACAAAGTCTTTCTCGGAGCCGCCACGAAAACCCAAATCTTCGGCACCGGCAGCGATCCTTTGAATGCCGGCGCCGGGCCGACGATGTGCGGTCTCCGCTCTTGCGGGGAGGCTTGGCGTATCATCTCCGTAGGAGGGAGTAGCCGATATGAGCACCACCGTTGTCTTGATTACCGGCGCGTTGACTGGGATCGGACGTGCAGCGGCCTTTGCGCTTGCGCGGGAAGGCAATCGCGTCGCCGTTTCCGGCCGCCATGACGACAGCGGCCAGGCGCTGGCCGCTGAGCTTCGCGGCTTCGGCGGCGAAGCGGAATTCATCCGTGCCGATGTGCGCCGCGAAGATGATGTGCGTAACCTGGTCGATCAGACCGTCGCGCGCTTCGGTCGTCTTGATGCGGCGGTCAACAGCGCCGGCACCGAAGGCCGGCCCGGCCCGGTGACGGATCAGACCGCCGACAGCTACGCCGCGACATTCGATACCAACGTGCTCGGCACGCTGCTCAGCATGAAGCATGAGCTGCGGGTGATGCTGAGTCAGCACAGCGGCAGCATCGTCAATGTTTCGTCGACCTACGGTCACGCCGGCACCCCCAACGCCTCTGTCTATGCCGCCAGCAAGCACGCGGTCGAGGGGCTCACCACATCCGCAGCGCTCGAGGTCGCGGGCTTGGGCGTGCGCGTCAACGCGGTGGCACCGGGGCCAACCGAAACCGGAATGCTCAACCGCTTTACCGGCAGCGCCGAAAGAAAGGCCGGCCTCATCTCGACCGTACCGCTCGGCCGGGTCGGCGAGCCCGATGAGATCGCCAACGCCATCCTGTTTCTTTGCTCCGACCGGGCGTCCTTTATCAGCGGCCACGTGCTTTCGGTCGATGGCGGGAAGTCGGCGGGGTAAGATCTGAACCCGAAACCCAGACACAGCGAGGTGAAGCCGTGGAACCGAATATCGCAACCGCAACAAAGCCGGTCAAAATCCCCGGGCCCGATCATCCGATCACGATCGAGCGCAATCCCGCTCGGATCGTCGTCTCGGTCGCGGGCCGGGTCGTCGCCGACACGCGAGAAGCGCTGACTCTGCGCGAAGCCGCTTATCCCGCGGTTCAATACATTCCGCGCAAGGATGTCGACATGACGCTCCTTGAACGCACCGATCATAGCACTTACTGCCCGTACAAAGGCGATTGCAGCTATTACAGCATCCCGCTGGGCGGCGAGCGCTCGGTCAACGCGGTGTGGAGTTATGAGGCTCCCTACGCCGCCGTCACGCCGATCAAGGATTATCTCGCCTTTTACCCCAATCGCGTCGACGCGATCGAAGTACGGTCAGAGGCCTAAACGAGAACGATGTGCTGCGTGATGAGGGCGAAGCCTACGCCCCGAAGCTGATCAGCGCCGGCGTGCCGGTCACTGCGACGCGCTATATCGGCACGATCGGTGATTTCGTCATGCTGAACGGGCTGCGATCCAAGCTCGGTCTCCGCGCATTGGCAGCGGCTAGTCCCAGGTCGCGCCTGTAGCACGGATGCGGTCGCGCGAGACGACTGTAGAGAGCACTCGCCAATGCGCTGACGCTGGTCATGTTTTATGGTTTGGCATTGCAGAAACGACAGGGTCCCGCTCCGAAGCACCGAAGGAGAGATACCGATGCAGATTCCGCAATCAGTACGCGAAGTGATCGAAAAAGGACCGTTCGCTCATTTGACCACGCTCAATCCCAACGGCAGCCCGCAGGTCACCATCGTGTGGGTCGGAATTGAGGGCGAAGACTTCGTGATGGGCCACCTGGCTATGCACCAGAAGGTTAAGAACATCCGGCGTGATCCGAGAGTTGCGTTATCCTTCCTCGGTTACAATACGACGCAAGGAATGCGGGAATACGTGGTGGTCTACGGCAATGCGCGAGTGACCGAAGGTGGCGCTGTGGCGCTGCTGCAGCGCCTGGCCCCCATTTACCTCGGGCCGGGGGCGGAATATCCGCCTGCTTCAATGCGGAACATTGCGGGGTATGTCACCAGGGTCACCCCGGCACGCTTCTCCGGGATTGGTCCGTGGACTCAATCAGCCGCTGGCTAGACCGGAAGGAAGGTGCAGCGAGGAACGCAATTCAGTCTGCCGCTACCTGATCGCATCTCGTGATACACCCGGTCCCTGAGACCGTCGCCAACCCTCAAACACGTCCTGATCAAGGAGCAAGGCCATGTCCGAGACCAACAAAGACATCGCCGTCGCCTTCTACAAAACTCTGTTCGAAGGCCGGGTCGAAGATGCCTTTCGGCTTTACGCTGGTCGCCCCTATCGCCAGCACAATCCACTGATCGAAGACGGCATGGAAGGCTTGAGGAAATTCGTTACCTGGATGACGTCGAATCATCCGGATGCTCGGCACGAGATCAAGCGTGTCTTTGCTGACGGCGACTACGTTATCCTTCACTGTCATTGGCACGGCCTGTCCGGCGATTATCTTGTTGGCAAACCAAATCCTCGCGGAGAGGCGGTGGTGGACATCTTCCGCCTGGAAGGCGGCAAGGTTCTCGAGCACTGGGACGTGATCCAGCCGATCCCGGAGACCTCGGCTAACGCCAACACGATGTTCTAAGCGCCGGAGAACCTCGATGCAGGGCCGTGTAGTTGGGCGCGTCGGGCGAAAAAGCCATAGTTTCCCGTTGAGCTTTCCGGGAGGTCGCTGTCAGCCGGCGACCCCCTGGAGCGCCGGCGCGTCTTGGGATGCAGGCACTGCAGCGCATCGGCGAGTTGGCCGATATCGGCTCGGTTGTCGCCTTCCTCGCATCCGACGATGCCTGCTGGATCACCGGCGACACGATCCGGGTCGATGGCGACTCGAAGCTGTGGGCCTCCCTCTCAACGCGAATACCAACGGGTGAATGTCATGGGTGGACTGGCGGATCGTATTCGATACGCCCTGGCTAACCCGCTCAACGACGATCACGCCATCGACCCGATGCGCGAACTCGCTGCCTTGCTGCGCGAGGTTGACCTGGAACCCGAGTCCGGCGGCGGTGCCGTAACGTTCGCTGGGCGCGACCCGATCGTCAGCAGCCCGCTTCCCTTCGCGACGATGGCGGCGGTGGCGCTTATGGCGAAGGCCGTGTCAGTGGCGGAGCTATGGCGATTCCGGGGCGGCCGAGGTCAGGATCTTTCGGTGAACCTCGGCAAGGCGCTACATCGGCTGTGTCCGTTCTATGACAAGAAATGGGAACTGCTCAACGGCTATGCCCCGGGAAATCCGGCGGACCCGAAGAATCCGTTCATGCCCACGAACATGTACCGGACCCGCGACAATCGACGAATCCTGTTCATGAACATCTATCCTGGAAGCCGGAGCGCGGCACTTGCCTTCCTCGGCTGCAACGACAGTGCGACGGCAATCGGCAGCGTGATCCGCAAGTGGGATGCGTTCGATCTGGAGGAGCAAGCGAACCGCGCTGGTCTACAGGCTACTGTCGTGCGCAGCGCACAGGAGTTCCTCGACACCGAGCAGTGCTGCTATCTCGAAGATCTGCCACTGGTAGACATCGAGAAGATCGCCGACAGCGACCCGGAGCCCTTCGCAACTCGACCAGAGACGCCGCTCGGCGGCGTGCGGGCGCTCGGGTTCAGTCACGTCATCGCCGGACCGGGCCTGGGACGCGCATTGGCCTATCACGGAGCGGACGTCCTGAACCTGTGGACGCCGAATGATTTCGAGATGGACTTCAACTACTACTCGGCCCATGTCGGAATGCGCTCGGCGATTATGGACTTTCGGCGTCCCGACGAGATGGCGCGGTTCCGGCGGCTGGTGGCCGGCGCGGATATCTTCTTCGCCAACCGGCGCCCTGGCCTGCTGGAGAAGCTTGGAATAACAAGCAGCGAACTGGTGCGGCTGCGTCCCGGCATCGTGCAGGTCGATTTCTCGATCTATGGGGCTGTTGGACCCTGGGCCAACCGAATCGGCTTCGATCATACCGCTGGCGGCGTTTCCGGCGTGCTCGCGCTCGAGGGCTCCGTCGAAGAACCGAAGCTCCCCGAGATCTTCGTCGTCAACGACTATATTTCGTCCTGGGTCGGAATGGTTGGCGCCATCGCCGCGTTGCGGCGCAGGGCCACGGAGGGCGGCAGCTACCGCGTCCGCGTGTCGCTGGCGCGGGTGTCGTTGTGGCTGCTGCAAATGGGGATCTTCGACAAGTCCTACGCAAGCGGTGTCGCAGGGGGTACAGGCGATCACGCCTATCCTGACCCCGACCTGTTCGAAGCAGAAACACCCTGCGGCCATTATCAGGGCGTCACCGACCAGGTCATCATGTCAGGCACACCGGGTTTCTTTGCCGTGCCCCTGGTTCCGCGCGGCTCCAGCAGGGCGGAGTGGCTGGCCTGCTAACTTCGCACCGCCCCTTTGAGGCGCGACGTATCACGTGTTCTACTGGGACGGGATCGCGAGGCTGATCGTGCGGACCGCTATCGGTCATTAGGGCGCGGCCCCGGCGCCAGCGCCGGCAACCGTTTCGCGAGGGGGCGGCGCTGACGCGGCGTCCGCGCCAGCTATCCGCCGGGTGATGATCGCCCGGAAGGTGACGTATTGCAGGCCGAACGCCGCCGCCTTAGCGCCAATCGCACCGAACGAGATGAACCAAGCCCAAGTCGCCAGGTCGCATTCGAGCGCGATGAACACGTTGGCGACCGCGATCAACGCCAGCAGCGCGGCCCAGGCATAGCCGGCCGAGTCAATCACCGGCCGGCCAAGATATTGCTGCGCGATCGGCGGCAGATAGCGGATCATCCAGCCGCGCCGCAGCATGACGGCGGCGATCGACAGGTGAATGATGCTCGGCTTGAGCATGATAAAGCGCGGGCTGTGGAAGAGGATCGTCGCGCCGCCGAGCACGACGACCAGCCCGAGGCTCATCCATTGCATCGGCTCGACCGGCCGGTGCAAGAGCTTGCGGCGTGCGACCTGCGCGAGCCCGACCGCGATGGCCACCGCCGCGCCGAGATAGAGGCTGCCGGTAACCGCGTAGAGCGCGAAGAACAGGATCGACGAGAGAAAATCCTCGAACAGCTGGCGAAGCGCTTGCCTCATCGCGGGACCCTCCCTTTGGCGAGCAGCATTTCGAGATGGACGACATACCCGCGCAGCGCCTGGCGGCCCGCCGCGGTCAGGCTGTAGAGGGTTTGCGGCTTGCGGGCGACGAAGCGCTTCTCGGCGGCGATGTAGCCGGCCTCTTCGAGCTTGCGCAGATGCACGCTGGCATTGCCGTCCGTGGTCTTGATCGCATTCTTCACCGCGGCAAATTCGGCCGTGCTGCCGGCGCCGGCGAGGAATGCGACGATCGCCAGGCGCACGCGGCTGTGCAATACCTCATCGATCGCCGCATGGTCGTAATCGGTCATGCCGCGACTAGCAGCTTCCGCCGGCGCAATACCAGCGCGACGCCCGGCCCGGCCAGCAGCGCCAGCATCAATCCGGCGGACAGCAGCAGCGCTTCCGGCCGGTGGCGCAGCGCAATCAGTGCCAGTTCGCCGATCCACCAAGCGACCGCCACCCAGCGCAGCCACAACAGACCGGCGAGCCAGGCCGTCGCGAACACCGCCGTGCCGATCGCTCCGGCGGCGACCGCGGAGAGCCAGTCCGCCGGGCCCTCGCCGCTCCACAGCACGGCCAGGGTCAGCGTCGTCAGGAAGATGCCGAGCCCGAGCCACAGCATGCGCAGCGCCACGACCATCGGGCTGCGCGACGGGGCCGCCGCGTCGCCCCGGGCGCGACCCCACACCCGGCGCAGCCAATAGGCCCACGGCACGGCGATCGCCAGCGGCCACAGCGCCGCCGGCGGCAGCGCCGACTGGTAGCCGCGGACAAAGGCATAAGTGGCGACAAACCCGGCCGCAAGCGCAATCCCCCACACCACCAGACCTTGGCCGCTGGTGGTCGCGTAACTGCGGCCCTCCTCGATCGCTTCGCGTATCAACGCGATGTCGTCACGCACCCGGTCGTCGATCATCGAGACCTCCGCAACGCAGTGTACTTTTATAAACAAAGTACCTTGTGTTATTCGAGCTGTCAACTGTCGTCGGAGCGACCGGCGACGTGCGCGGCGCGGCGAAAATCATCTGCCGGCGGCTGCCGGCGACTTATTCATGGCGTCGAGAGCTTTAGGCTACGGGTGAGGCGATAAGCCACGTCACAGGAGGTTCGCGACCTCTAGCAGCGGACGCATCGCTTCGGCGTCCCTGATCGGCGCTCCCGGTGCTGGCGGTGGTAGCGGCGGCGATCGGCGGCATTTGCTCGGCACGCATCGCCGTCTTGTGGGCCGAGGCCTGTCGCAAGCGATGATCGGCGGCCCGTGCGATAACGCTTGCCGAAATTGGGTCGAAGCTCACAAAAATTTTACCAAAGAGACGGTCAGCAGCCCCGCGCTTGGGGTAGAGCGGCATCACAAAAAATTGACCCTCCTTGCAGTGAGGCAATAGCGTCGTATTCCCACGCTCACCAAAAATTTATCCGATACCCACCGACCAATAACGGCCGGAAATCTCCACCGGGTACTTCTCTGGAGGGTCATTGAGCCAGGGGTCGGTGCGGAATATCCCCGCATTAACCGAGTCTCTACACGCGAGGCACGGCACCCTTGGCTAGCACTGCCAGTCGAGGAATTGCCCGGTTCGCGACCGCTGTAGACCGTTTGGCTGGCGGTTGGTGCCCACAGTGAGGCCAACAGAGGGAAACCAGACCATGCAGTATCCACCGATCGACCCGTCGCGGCTTGTCCAGCTATGCTCGGCAGTCGCCCTCATTATTCCAGCGATGCTGTCGGTTGACGCCAGAGCAGAACAACCGCCCGCACCTTGTCACGCCAATCCGAATGCGGCAGCCGACAGCACCGAAGTCGCCAATCGCGGCGACGTCGTCAATGTCCCCAAGCCGTTGAAGGACCGCCTCATTCAGCTCGCGGATCGCCCACACACCTATTTGCCTTTGCAAGTATTTGCAGAGGCCGACAACAGTAGTCAGCTATTTCAGTATTATCTGTTGAATACCAGCGGTTTCCAACCGAACCTGTTTACGACGATCTTCCCGGGGGTCAACGATCATGTCCAGCTGACAGTGACCGGCGGCAATTGCGGACTGCCGACAGTCGGGGCGGTTCGCGTAGTACTCGAACCCAAGCCGGGGCTGCCAACCGACCCCAACAATCCGCGCGCCTTCAACGATGTCTTTACCGACATTTCGCCAGTATTCGTGATCAACAACGAAAGCGGCTGGTATGAAGGCTGGATGATCCACGATATTACGGTGCCGCCAACCGCGCTCCCCCGTGATGGACACCCTCAGTTCGGCACGATTACCGCTCGAGACGCAACGTTGCTGCAAACCATGGGTACGGGAAATAATGTCTCGGGACATATCTTTACGGTCGACGGCCGCGATCCTCGTTTTCCCAGCGCGTCGGATCATTTCCCCGACAAGCAAACCAACGTCGTTCCAATCAATGTGAGCATGGGCGCTTACAACTCACTGCAACAGTCAGACGCGCACGCCTATTGGGAATTCAACTATCAGGGAACGAACTGGGTCCATCCATTGTACGAGTTGCCGTTTACCGGAGGTTTTCCGGACAACTTCGCAGCTGCGCCAGATGCTTTTCAGGATGGCGAAATCGGCGCACTGCAGTCGATCGTTCCCGGGCCCGGCCCAAGTGGCGAGCAGAATAAACCGCAAGCCGTGGGCGACGATCCGAATTTGCCGCGCGATCCTGACAAATTCGATGCCGATAACGGCTTTGACGCGCAACGCGAATTCCGCGAGCGGGGCGTGCCCAGCGGCTTGGCCAACGAGATCTATCTCGATGTCTACGAACGCCCAGCCTCATTCGAGCCAGAGGTAAGAAACCTGCAAAAGCGGCTGTTTGATTCTTACGCCGCTGAAGTCAGGCGCGTTTCCGGCAATGACGACGGGATCGTCACAGCAGCGCGAGGCGACATCGACACCCCGACGGACGGCTTTACCGACAATACGCGCCTGTACTTGCCACCGACCGCATTCAATCGGTTCGCGGTGACCAGGGAAATCAATGACGGTCTGCTGGCGCCACGCTTTGCGCCGAGCCAGCGAGGCTGGGTTCTGAGCGGCGTGCGCGTGGCGGTCAGTCCGACCGTCAATGCGTCGACGGGCCGGGACGCCGACGACCGGTGACGCAAGAAGAGCGGACAGATGCACAGGAAATTTCCGCCTGAATTGGCTCCGAGTTGCCAAAAGGAATTGCATGAAAGCGGGAGTGGCGAATAGCAGACGTTGTGGTACGGGACTGGGAACCGCAATGGCTTCTCTGAAAAGCCGCGATAACATCAGTGGGGAGGCACTGCGCCGGCGAGCCCGGCCGAAGCGCGACGGCCGGGCCAGTGCCCGGCCGATCGCGACCGCAAATGCCCTCGATGGGATGGAACCGACACTCCGAGGCTCGAAGCGTTACCCGACGCGGGGTGGCGGCGCCGCAGACCCTGTCAGGATCGTCTGCGCTGTTTCCTGGCCGCTGGCCAGCGCCGCCTCGACAGTGCCCATATCCGGACCGGCATAGAGCGCCTCGCCAGAAAAGAAAATCGCGCTGCCGTTCGATTTTTTCAGCAGCGACTGCGCTCCGCGTGTTCTGGGCGTGGCGTAGGAATAAGCGCCGCGCGCGAACGGATCGTTGCCCCAGTTGATCGCTCGCGCCGCGACGAGATTTCTCTTGAGGCGGTCCGGAGGCAGATCGAAAATCTCGCCGAGCGAGGCGAGCCCCATGTCGATGAGTTCGGTCTCCGCGAGGGACGACACCCTGTCGGCCTTGGGTCCCGCCAACCAACCGGTCAGCACCGGATATCCGTCTGGGTATTGGGTCCACCAGGTCGGGACCGTTGCATCGGAAAGCAGGAATGACAGGTCGCCCAGATCCCGCCCGCCCAGATCTCGCTCGCTCAGATCGGCCCACCACGTCGTGGCAAAGCGAAACAGAATTTTGACGACGTTGCCGAACCCGATATCGTCCGTGGCTGCTGCCCGCTCGCGCGCCGACGGCGGAAGCGCGATTTCAGCCAGGAGCGGGGGTGGCACGGTAAGGACCGCGGCGTCGGCCTCGAACGCGGCGCCGTGACAACAGCGCACGGCAACCCGCCCGCCGGCCTCGTCGATCGCGGTCACGGCCGCGCCGAGATGGAGCGCCGCTCCATGCTTGCGGCATTCGGATGAAAGATACTCGATCAGCGCGCCGTAACCTTTCGCGATCCGCCCGTGTTCGCCGTCATCGCGGGCCATCCATTCGTCGCGAAGCGCGAGCGTGCTGGCGCGGCGCGGGTCAGCCGCGTCGTAGCCCTCAACCGTCCGGGTGATCGACCGCCGCAGCTCGTCGTATCGCCGATCGGCAAAATGCGTCCCGAGGAATTCGGCGATCGGCAGATCGGCCTTCACCTCGCTCAGAGCTTGGTAGAACCGACCCAGATCAGGCAGCGAAGGCTCGTTGGGCGATAACTCGCCGGCGCGGGCGCTCCATCGCCTGCCGCCGCGCGGCAACAGCGAAATCCGCCCTTCGCGCATCAGGGCTCGCGTCACCGGCGCGGCGCCGTGGACAAATTCAGCGCCGCCTTCAGCCGGGTAGCCAAATTCCTGGGCTGGCAGCGGGTAGATGCGTCCGCCGCACCGGTCTCGCGCCTCGAGGATAGTCACTCGTCGGCCAGCGCGCGCGAGCTGGCGGGCAGTCATCAGGCCCGCTGCGCCAGCGCCGGCGACCACAATATGCGTCAGATCAGGAGAGGCCATCGATTACCCTTCAAGACGATCGACCCGCGCTTGTGGAAGCGTTCGAGGCACGCGTGATCGTCCAGGAATTTGCGTCCCTTCGGCGGCCACAGCCTTTTGCACAGCGGCACGCGCCAGCATGCGCGCGCGATGTTCCATGACGCGGGGTATTTTGGTGGTGTCGACGCCGTCACCTTCTATCCAGGAAGCGATGGTGAACAGATACGGATCGCAGATCATGTACTGATCACCCATGACCCACGGACCCTTCATCAGCGCACACGTGCCGGGCGCGTAATAAAGTCTGAACATAATCATTCGTCCTCCCATCGACCACGAACCGCGCTCAGCGCGCCGTCTCTTCCGGCGCGATCTAACAAACCTGTGTCGACCGTCCACGGATCAACTGATTTGCGCGGCGAACCGCCATTCGCGGATTCGCTCGCCGGGTGGATTTTCCTGATTTGCTCCGAACTCCCGCCCCTCATTCCCGCAGCATCGCCGCGGCCTGGTCGAGACTTCGAATGCGGGCGTACATTTTCATCGCCTTGTCGAGGCTGTAGGCGTGGGCGGCCGGGTCGCCGCTCCAGCAGCATTCGCGCACCACGACAGACGCGATATCGAGGTTGAAGGCCTCGCGCACGCTGGTCTCGACGCCGCGATTGGAGGCGCCGCCGCCGATGATGATCGTGTCGCGCCGCAGCATGTGCAGCAGCTCGGCCACACCCGTCCCGTAGAAGGCGCTGGGCCGGCGCTTGAGAAAGACATAATCCTCGGGTCGCGGCGCGATCTGGTCGGGGAAGCCGGCCTCCGGCGAGCCCTCGATACCGTTGGTCAGCGGCGGCACGCCGGTCTCGGCCGAAAGGTCGGTCGGCAGCAGGAACACGTCGGCGCCATCGGCGCGACTGACCGGCGTCGTATAGATCACCGGCACCCCCGCCGCCCGCGCAACCGCGATCATCCGCACCCAGGCGTCGAGCACCGGGCGCATCGCGGCTCTGCGTGCGGAATCCGACGGGGTCAGCGCGCGTCGGCAGACGTCATAAGCGATCAGCGCCGCCCGGCGCCGATCGATATGTTCGGGAGCGGGCATCGCCACCTCCTCAGGTGAGGGAGAACCGCCCCGAGCGTAACCGCCCGACGGCCGAAATCAATTGGCTTCGCAAAGGAAACCATCCCTTTGAAGGTGTGACCGCCGACGGTCGACTTGATCCTACTATCTGCGACCGCCGCTGCGGAACCCGCCACCAAAACTGGCATGCGCAAAGCCGAAGCGTCCGAACCCCGGATGGAAGGAGCCAGGGTGACCAACGCCGAAGCGTCGGAAGCCAGGACGGAAAGAGCCGCCTCGGAACCCGCAGTTCCAGCATCCGCCAAATCCGACGGAAACTCCGACAGGCCATCCCCAGCCCCATAGGTTACCCCAATCCCATGAATACGGGTCATACTCGGGGGAATATTCCGGAGAATAATAAGGATAGCCTTGCGTTTTAACGGGAGTGACTGCCGATAAGCTGCCGACAGCCATAGGCGTCACAGCCATTGGTTGCCCCGGCGCAACAGCCATCGTCGCGCGGGCGGCCGGACTGGACCGCAACAGGCGGAGGCGGTCGAACCAGCTTCGCATCCGACTGAGGCTCTAGCATTATATTACCGGCTGGACCGCTGAGCGCGACCCCTTCCGGTGAGATGCTCTCGAGTCGCCAGCCTTTCAGCGCTTCGCCCTCCGACAGTACGCGCGAGTTAGTGCCGGTCACAGCGAAGATCGCGATGCGCAAATCCGATCCGACCACGACGCCGGTCAGCCTCACGTCGCGCAATAGTGAATCAGCATCATCAGCCGAGGGCGCGGTTTCCGGGGGGCGCCGTGTCGGGCTGTACAGCGGATCGGCGAGCTTCCGAATTTCCGGGGCTGCGGGTGCGATTTCCGCCGGGAGCGAACGGGCCCTGGATAAAATGCTATGGCTCCTGATGGAACCGAATTCGATAAGGATCAGCCCTGCGCAGACCACGCACCCGACGAGAATAAGAGCGGGTAAGCAAATCATTGACTTCTACTTCAACTCTTATAGCCCATGATCTTACGCGTCTGTTTGCCCTCGACGCTTCGGTTGACTCCGGTCATCCATAAATCGATCTCGTTCATCAAGAGCCCTCGCCCAACGACTTGACGTGGTCGGTCGGCAGTAGGACAACGTCGGAGCGGCTGACCGGCGTGGTGTAAATTACCGGCACGCCTGCCGCCCGGGCGACCGCGATCATCCGCACCCAGGCGTCGAGCGCCGGGCGCATGGCCGCCCTGCGTGCAGAATCCGAGGGAGTCAGCGCGCGTCGGCAGACGTCGTAAGCGATCAACGCCGCCCGGCGCCGATCGATATGTTCAGGTGCGGGCATCGCCGCCTCCTCAGGTGAGCGAGAACTTCCCCGAGCGTAACCGCCCGACGGCCGAAATCAAACGGCTTCGCAAAGGAAACCATGACCACAACAGTCGTGGTCCCCGCCAGTTGCTCGGGCTGGCATGACTTCGATGGTCAATTTCCTCCGCCCTCCCCGATGCACGCTTTAAGTTACCGTCCGGTTCTGCCCCCTCTCGAGCCGTTCCCCGATGGAAACTCGGACGGGTCTGATTGGTGGAGATCGGTCCTTAGACCAACTCATCCGCCGCAGCGGGCCGTTCTCGGCGCTTTACGGAACGCGGTATACGACAAAAATCGAAAGCACAAGATTCGATTGCACAATTCGTAGCGATCAGCGATAGCGGCCAACGATCGAGATGTCATCAACAGCAGCTAAACCTTGCGAGCCAGGACAAGGTAGGCGACGATGACGGCTCGCGAGAGCTGGGGCAGACCATCTCACGATGCGATGACCAGCTGATGAGGGTAGCATGAAGGGCCGACTTCACTCCTCGTGAGCTGTTTAAGCCGGTTTCTTCACGTAGATCTTGCACCAGCCAGCCGGAGAGACGGTGCCCTCGACCACCTTGCAGCCGGAGGGCGGTTCGAATTGCAGGCAGGTCGCGCAACTCTGCCCCTCGTGCGGCGTATCCTGGTAGGCGACCACCGATTTCGCTGCCTTGGTCTGGGCCATAGCCCCCCGGTTCTCGCCGAAGATGCTACCGGCGACGGCGGTGGCTCCGGCGGTGAGCACGACCTTCCGCAGGATCGAGCGCCGCGACGGCGCCGCCGACCAGGTTTTGAATATTTCGTCCATTGTCTTCTCCGTAGATGAGGACAGAATGACGGCTCCTCAGGTGCGCGTTCCGTAGGATCACCGTGGCAAGCCGAAAGCAGTGGCCGCAGGGGTGACAAAGGGGCTTGCGATTGACGGCGCGCCTTCGAACCGGTGCAAGCCTTAAAGCGACGGATTTACCGCGACCGATTGCCACGATGAACTCGGCCCATCCCGGTTTGGCTGGGTATCGCCGGGTCTTGACTGCGAGGGCAACGTCCGGTTTAAAATGATCTGCCGATGATCTCCTGACCGCACGGGGGAGGGAACATTGCTTGGCAAGCGCCGCGCATCCGCACCAGCATCAAAACTCAGCGCAGTCGCACACGCCGTACTCTGCACCGCGCCGCTTCTTGTCGGCATCATAGTATGCATCCTGAACTTCAGGCAGGCGCGGGCCCTGCCGAGCTACGCTCGACAGACAGGACAACAATGCGCCGCCTGTCACAACGGATTTCCCGAACTGACGCCTTACGGCCGATTGTTCAAACTCAACGGCTACACCTTTACCGGAGGCGATATTCGAATTGGCCGCCGATCGCGGTGATGGCGATTCCAAATTTCACGCATGTTGCCCAATCTCAGCCTGGCGGTTTGGCGCCGGGATTTGGGAACAACAACGATGTCGCTTTCACCGGCAGCCTTTTTTACGGCGGCAAGATCTTCGACCATGTTGGGGCGTTCATTCAGGGCACCTACGACCAGGTCCCCAACACCATCCACTGGGACAATACCGATATCCGCTTTGCCAACACCGGCCAGCTTTCGGGCAAGGAATTGGTCTACGGCACGAGCCTCAATAACAACCCGACCGTCAACGACGTATGGAATTCGACGCCCGCCTGGGGCTACCCCTACGTTGCTTCTCAGCTGGCGCCGACCCCGGCCGCAACCACCCTGGTGGAAGGACTTTTGGCGCAGCAGGTGCTGGGCCTCAACCCGTATATCTATTGGAACCGGCTGGTCTACGCGGAGATCGGCGGATACCGCACTTTGAGTCCATGGTCGCTGAGCGCACTCGGCATTCCCCCGCCGGGGACCAGTTCAATCGACGGTCTCGCGCCCTCGTGGCGGCTTGCGGTCGAACCGGCGTGGGGAAACAATACCTGGGAAGTCGGGACTTTCGGTCTGACCGGTTCGCTGGTGCCGCAGCGAATGACGGGCGCCGGCAGCAATCGCGTGACGGATGTCGGTTTTGATACGCAGTACGAGTTTCTTGGTGCCCGCGACAGCTTTTCACTGCAGGCTCGCTACATCCTCGAATACCAAGACTTGTCGGCCAGCCAGTCGCTTGGACTTTCCACCAACTCGTTCAATAGCTTGCACAGCTTTCACATCAAGGGAAGCTATTATTACAAGCAGATGATCGGTCTGACCGCTGGCTATTTCAATATCCAGGGGAGCAGCGACTCGCTTCTCTTTGGAGACGTTTCAGCCAACAACAGTCCAAATTCAGCCGGCTGGACCTTCGAGCTTGACTATATTCCATTCAATTACGGCGGGCCGTCGTTCTGGCCGTGGCTTAATATGAAATTGGGGCTGCAATATATACGTTACAGCAAGTTCGATGGCGCCAGCACGAACTACGATGGGGCCGGCACGAATGCCTCAGCCAACAACACTTTGTTCGCGTTTGCCTGGTTTGCGTTTTGATCCGCGCGGCAAGATCGATGACCGAGCAATCCTCAGCTCGCGGTCGGGACCGGGCGCATCCAGCCGATGTGATACCGGCTCTCGCGCTGCTTCTCGCCGCACTAGGGCTCGCGGCGTGCGGTAGCACGAGCCCAGGTCCTCAGGCTGCCGGCGGACCCCCGGATGTCTCCGACACGGTGCATGTGTGCTCCTCCTGTCATGGTCCGGGGGGCCACAGCATCTCTTCGACGTTCCCGCGTCTCGCCGGGCAGCAAAAAGATTATCTGATCGCGCAGCTCACGGCGTTTCGTGACCACACGCGCGCCGACCCGCACGCGCAGACCTATATGTGGGGCATGGCGGCGCGGCTGAGCAATCCGATGATCGCGGCGCTTGCGGCCTATTATTCAGCACAGCCGCCGGTTCCCGGCACGCCCGACAACTCGCCCGAGGCGCAGGCTGGCCGCAAGATATATACCGAGGGCATCGCGGCGGAGAACGTGCCTGCTTGCGTGCTCTGCCACGGCGAAAAAGGCGCCGGCAACAGTACGATTCCGCGGCTCGCGGGGCAGCATAGCGCTTATATCGAGCGGCAATTGGAGGCCTTTGCATCGAAAGCGCGAGCCAATGAGGTCATGCATGAGAATTCCAAAAATTTGACCGCCGAGCAGATCCGCGACATCGCGGCCTATGTCCGCAGCCTTTGATCCCCACCTCTAAGGGCCCGGTAGGTGCCATCAATAAAGTCTTGGCCGGCAATTGCGAAGATCAAAATTCCGGGAAGGCCCATCACATCGCGGCTCAACGTCTTAGAAACCACTTCCGCGACGAGGTCGATCGATGTCTCCCATGACCAAAGGATGCCGCCTTCGGGTCGAGCTCAAACAGCCGCAAGGAGATGCGCAGGAACAACAATATTATACAAATCGATCCGCCATTGAGTATTCGACGACTTTTTCAACACAATCCGCGCGAAGCGGCCGTCCGTGCGGATCCGTTGTGGTCTGACTAGGCCAGCGCCAGCTTGCGATAGCCGTCCTGCGGCCACCGCGTCGCAATGCGCGCGAAAGGCGGGGTGGCCGCCGCTGTAGCGCATGATCTTGCGGGTCTGCTTGCCCTCGACGTTGCGGTTGACGCCGGTCATCCATGAATTGATCTCGTTCATCAAGAGCCCCTCGCCCAGCGCCTTGACGTGGTTGGTCCAGTCGGCGACGCCGGCGGAAGTGGCCTCGATGCGCGTCAGGCCCCGCTCTTGGGCAAAACGGACCAGACTGGTCACCCACTCGACGCTGTATTCGGCGGCGCGCGGAAAATTCCCGAGCCCGGCATGCGGGCCCATCACCATCAGCATGTTGGGGAAGCCTTCGACCAGGATGCCGAGATAGGTCTGCGGCCCCGCCTGCCACTTATCCTTCAGCCGCCGGCCGTCGATCCCGCGGATATCGATCCGGTCGAAGCTGCCGGTGATCGCGTCGAAACCGGTGGCGTAGATGATCATGTCGAATTCGTACTCGGCGTCGCTGGTCTTGATTCCCGCGGGCGTGATGCGTTCGATCGGCGTCTCGTTGATGTCAATGAGCTTGACGTTGGGCTGGTTGTAGACCTCGTAGTAGCGGGTCTCCAGCGGCACGCGGCGGGTGCCGAAGCCGTGGTTTTTCGGGATCAGCTTTTCGGCCACCGCCGGGTCCTTGACCCGCTCGCGGATCTTGCGCGCGATGAAGTCGGAGACCAGCGCGTTGGCCTCGCGGTCGACCAATATGTCGCGAAAATTGCCCTGCCAGATGCCGAAGCCGGGCTCGCCATAGAGCTTTTCCCAGAAGGCCTCGCGTTCCTGCGGCGTCACCTCGAAAGTGGCGCGGGGGTCGGGGGCGTGGATAAAGCAGCCGGGGGTCTCGGCGCAGCGCGCCAGGATCTCGGGATAATTGTCGCGGATCCGGCTCATCTCGGCGGCGCCGATCTTGCCGTTATGCAATGGCGCGCACCAGTTCGGGGTGCGCTGAAACACGGTCAGGTGGCCGACAGTCTTGGCCACTTCCTGGATCGTTTGCACCGCGGTGGCGCCGGTCCCGATCACCGCCACCCGCTTGCCCGCGAAATCCATCGGTTCCTTGGGCCAGTAATGGGTGTGGCAGGACTGGCCCTTGAAGGTGTCGACCCCGGCGATGCGCGGCATGGTCGGCGCCGAGAGCACGCCGATGGCGGTAATCAGAAAACGCGCGCCGTAATGCCTGCCATCCTCCAACATGACATCCCAGCTGCGCGCTTCCTCCTGGTAGTGCGCGGCGGTCACGCGGCTGTTGCACTGGATGTCGCGACGCAGGTCGAACTTGTCGGCGACGTAGTTCAGGTAGCGCTCGGTCTCCGGCTGCGAGGCAAAGCGCTCCTCCCAATCCCATTCCTCGAGCAGCTCCGGCGAAAAGGAGTAGCCGTAGGTATAGCTTTCGGAATCGAAGCGCGCGCCGGGATAGCGGTTCCAATACCAGGTGCCGCCGACGCCGGTGCCGCTCTCGAACACCCGCACTTTGAGACCGAGCTGACGCAGCCTGTGGAGCTGGTAGAGGCCGGAAACCCCGGCGCCGATGATGACCGCGTCGAAATCCTCGGCGGGGTCGGCCGCGGCGTTGCGCGCTGCCGTTTGCAAACCGATCATGCTGTTCTCCTGACGTCCGACTCGACCACCCCGGAGAATGGCGCTCCCGAGTGTCGGGCGGCGCGCGGCGGCGCAGGCCGGGATCAGAGGCCCGCGACCGGAACCGCCCGCCTCGCTTTCATACCATAAAAGCCCAGCGCGCCGCCGGCCAACACCTGATGCTTCGGCGCGGGAGATAACGGCCCGCGCCGCTTCTGGGTGATCTCCCGGCTGGTCGCCGTCATCCTCTTCCGGTTCAGGCCCTTCTGAGGCTGTGAACAACGATCGCTCAGCACCGCCTTAGGACCCAGAGTCGACCGTTTCTTGCCGTTGCCAGGCGCGCACGCCGTCGGTCACGCGATCGTAGAAGTTCGTTGGGCCCACGATCGCCTCTATGCCCCCCAGCCGCATTCGCTCCCGCACTTCGTCGCGCACGCGGGCAAAGGCAAAGGTGATGTCTTGGCTTTGCAACTCTTTGATCGAGATCTGTAGCGCATCGCAGGCGCTGGTGTCGATGAAGTCCACCGAGTTTGCGTCGAGGAGAACATGCTTCGCCGGTGGGCGGCTTGACGCCACGGCAGCCTTTAGCCCCTCGTCGAGGTGGCCGACACTCGCAAAGAACAGTTCGCCGCCAATGCGCCAAATCAGCAAACCGGGGAAGGTGATCGCTTCGGGGTGGTGCCGGATGTCTCGATAGGCCTCCTCGCCCGGCAGCTGGCCGAGCACCGCGCCTTGCAAGTGGCTGGTTCGATAGATCAGCATCAACAGCGACAGCGCCACACCGAGCGCGATGCCATGCGGGACACCCAATGCCAGCTCTCCGGCGACGACGGTCGCGGCGACGGCAAATTCCCAACGGCTCCGCCCCATCAGGTCGCGTAGATAGGCGGGCTTCGACAGGTGAAGCATTGCCGCGATGACGATTGCGGCGAGCGCCGGGTGCGGCATGCCTCGAAACAACGGCGTCAAGAAAATCAACGTCAGAAAGCATAAGACCGCTGCGACGAGATTGGCGAGTTGGCTGCGGGCGCCGGCGGCCATCGCGACGGAGGTCTTGGACAGGCTGCCGACGACGAGAAATCCGCCGAACAGGCCGCTTAGGATATTGGCTGGCCCGTGCGCGATCAGCTCCTGGTTTGGATCGATGTCGCCGCCGCCCTGCAGTGCCGCCGCTTTTGCCCCACCGAGCGCCTCTGCGTAGCCGACCAGCACGATGGCCAGCGCTCCGGGCGCGAGCTCCTGCAATACCGCAAGGTCAAGCTTGGGTAATGCGAAATGAGGCAGGCCGGATGGAAGCTCGCCTACCACGCTGACGCCGGCGGCTTCACCGCCGAGCACGCCGACGAGGACCGTAGCCGCAACAGCTACCACCAGCGCGGCCGGCACGCGGGGTGCCAAATGGCGCAGCAGCTGCATCGCCGCCAAACTGAGTAAGCCGGCCAGCACCGAGGCGGGCGAGGCATCCGGCAGATGCTGCAGCACAAGCCAGAGCTTGCTGAAAAAATTCCCGGACCCGCCCTCCAGCCCCAACAGATGAGGCACCTGGCCGATGATGGTCACGCACACCAGCCCCTCGATAAAACCGCGCATCACCGGGGTCGGGATGAACGCAGCCACCCAACCCATACGCAACCCGCCGAACAGCAGGAAAAAGGCGCCGATCAAGATCGCCAGGGTCGAGGTGAGCGCATTGAACTCCGCCGTTCCCTGTGTCGCAATGGCGCCGACGGTCAGCGCCGAGATCAAGCCGGTCGCGGTGTCCGGGCCCACCACGAGCAGGCGCGAGCTGCCAAGCAGCGCGTAGGCGATCAAGGGGGGGACGATCGTGTACAGCCCCATGATCGCCGGCACCCCGACAATGCCGGCATAGGCCATGCCCTCCGGCACCATGACCGCCCAGATCGCGAGCCCAGCCAGGACATCCGGCAACAACCACGCGCTCTGATATGCCGGCAGCCAACCAACGACCGGAAACAGCCGCCGAGCGATGGGCGGATGAGCCGAAATCAGGATCAGCGGCCCGCGACCGCAGCCGCCCGCGTCAGTTCATGCCGTAAAAGCCCAGCGCGCCGCCGGCCAACACCTGATGCCTCGCCTCGGGCGACAACGGCCCGAGCCGCTCGCGGACCATGTCGGGCGCACCCGGGAAAAACCCGTCCTGATGCGGATAATCGGTCGCCCACATGATCTTGTGCGGGCCGATATAGTCGGCCAATACGGCGATGCTGTTCTCGACCGGCTCGAACGAGATCCAGCAGTTGCGCTGAAACAGCTCGCTCGGCCGCATCTTCGGGGCGGTGTCGTTGAAGCCGTGGTCATCGAAATGCCGGTCCATGCGGTCGAGCCAGGGCGCCATCCAGCCGCCGCCCAATTCGAGGAACGCGACGCGCAATCGCGGGTGACGATCGACCACGCCGCCCCAGATCACGCTCATCGCCGCCAGCATCATCTCCATCGTATGGCTAATCATGTGCCGCGCCGCGCGGTCACTTGCGAAGCGATCGACGCCGACGGTGGGCATCGCGTTGGTCGAGCCCTCGTGAAAGCCGATCGAGAAGTCGAGCTCCTCGGCCATTGTCCAGAACGGCTCGTACATCGGGTCGCTGATCATTTTGATGCCGTGATACGGGTTCGGCCGCAAGAACCCGCCGCGCATCCCGAGCGCTTCGCGCGCGTAGCGCATCTCCTCGATCGCCAGCTCGACCGACTGCATCGGCAGCATCGCCACGCCGAACAGGCGGTCGGGGTAGGGCTTGCAATAATCGGCGAGCCAGCGGTTGTAGGCGCGGCACATCGCGGCCGCGAGCTCGGGATCCTCGACGGCGCCGGCGAACAGGCCGAGGCTCGGATAGAGGAAAGCGGCGTCGATCCCGTCGAGATCCATGTCGACGATCCGCGCGTGCGGGTCGAAGCCGCCCTTCTTCCCCTCCGCATATTTGAGGCTGTCGAGCTTGACCGCACCTTGCCGCACGCCGACCGAGCCGAGGCTGCCGATCCCCCGCGGGTTGCCCAGCATCTTGCCCTCGACGGTGAGGCGCTCCTTGCCGTTCTCGTCGATGGTAAACCGCGGACGGCGCTCGCGGAATTTGGGATCGATGTATTCGTCCCAGAGATCGAGTGGCTCCAGGATGTGGCCGTCGGCATCGACTACGTCATAGGCACGGGTCATCGACATTTCCTCCGATGCAATCTGATCCTGCGGCATGGTAGCGCAGCCGCATCGGCGGCGCGAGGCCGAACGCCATTCTCAAATCGCAAGCCTGAACGCCGGTGGCCGCGATGGGACAGGCATCAGAGTTGGCGGCGCTCGGGCACGGTCAGCAGGACGGCCGCTTCGGCGCGGCGCGATCCGACGGCCGCAAGGATTACCGTGAGTTGAACCGGGCCGGCGCATGATGATCGCGATATGCCCGGGGGTGCCCTGTCCCGGACCTTGTTTAGTGATGCTTGTTTGAATGCTCATCTCGCGTCCCGCGCCGCTCTGATCGTCGCGCAGTATCTTGGCGAGGCTCTGCGGTCGAAGTCTAAGCTCACGGCACGCGACCTTACGGCGTTCCCTCATCACCGCCCGGTTCGCAATTCCCGTGCAGCCTCAGCGCCTCGGTGGTAATGAGAGTTGATGCCGGTCACCATCGTCCCTCTTTCCCGGAAGAGCCTAAAGCACGGCCTCCGACGCCGGTTGCGGCGCTTGTTCGAGCTTCGCCAGACACTCCGAATGGTGTTTAAGGACCGCCGCTATTTCTATCTGAAGCAGGGCCGGTGCTTCGTTGGGTTGCGCGACGAGTATCCGCTACCGGGCGCGGTCGTGATCGAGACGATGACCAAGTGCAACAGCACTTGCAGCTTTTGCCCGGTAAACCGGTTTGCCGACACGCGTCCGCTGGCTCGGATGCCGGAAGAATTATTCCACAAAATCATCGACGATCTGGCATCACAACGGTTTTCCGGAAGGCTCTGTCTCTTCAACAACAACGAGCCGTTTCTTGATAAGCGAATCTTCGATTTCGCGGCTTATGCGCGCCGGGCGCTACCGCGGACGACCATCACCATCTTTACCAACGGGTCGGCTCTCGACATCGCCAAGGTCGAGCGAATTTTACCGAGCCTCGACGTACTGCGGATCAACAATTACGGGCGCACGCCCGAGCTGCATCCGAACATCGGCCGCATCGTCGAACATCTCAATGCAGGCCCGCCCGAGCAGGCCCGAAAGGTCGAAGTGCACTACCGGCTGTTGACCGAGTTCGCCAGCAGCCGGGGCGGCAACGCCCCCAACCGTCAGCGTTTTGTAGCCACCTACCGCAGTCGCTGCGCCTACCCCTTTTACCAAATGGTCGTGCGCCCGGACGGCAAGTTGAGCCTCTGCTGCAACGACGCGCTCGGTCAGGAGACCCTCGGCGATCTGTCGGCACAGAGCGTGAGCGAAGCATGGAACGACCATCGCCGCCGGACTGTGCAAGATCTGATGTTGAAAGGCCGCGACAAGCTGGATCTCTGCCGGCATTGCGACCTTCAGCTCGTCGCGAAACCGGACCGCGTCGCCAGCCGAGACTTTTACTAGACCACATGACCGCCTGCGGGCGGGGCGACCCGTCTGACAGTATGCATATAGCGAGGGTTGCACCGGATTGGCCGGCGCCGAGCCTCATGTTGGGCCGATCCCTTAGTTTGGCGCGTTCGCCCGACGGCTGCTTACGGCGCCGAACTGCTGATTGCCCCGGCATGGCAGCGCCGCCGGATCCGTGGCGCGGCGCCCCATTCAGTCGGTTCGGGAGGGCGGAGGGCGGCTGATACCCATGCAGACGAGTAAAACATTATTTATGTGGAAAATAGAACTTCATCCACCGGTCGATCTTGTAATCATGATTGACAGCCGTTCGATGACGTGGAGTAGTAGAGCTTGGCGATGTATCGTGACGCGCTGAGGCTGAACGCCGCCAAAAGAGAGCCCAAGATCGAAGGAGCCCAATCATGCCGCTGGATGTTGCCGTAGCCCCGAAAACCCTGACCTCGACGCTCCATTACCTTAAACGCGGCGCCGAAAAGCCGGCCTATTATCGCATCGAACCACCGCCCGGGGTGCCGCGCGCGAACGGCATCGACGATCCGCACGACGTCACGATCGAGGACGCGCGCGGCCGCGAGTTCGAGTTCACGCTCGACCGCAACGGCTTCGCGCTGGTCAAGGCGCCAACCGCGGTATCCGATTTCTATGATCCCGAACAGATCAAGCGCGTCTACTACCCCGAGGTCGAGCAACTCTTGAAGGACAAGCTCGGCGTCAGCCGCGTTTTCGTCTTCGACCACAACGTACGCAACGCCACGCGGGACGGCTTGGCCAAGCCCTCGCGGCAGGTGCACAATGACCATACGGTGAATTCGGCGCCGCGCCGGGTGCGCGACCATCTCGGCGCCGACGCCGAGGAGCTGCTGAAGCACCGCTTTGGCATCGTCAATGTGTGGCGTCCGATCCGCGGTCCGGTGCAGGACTTACCGCTCGCCCTCTGCGACGCGCGAAGCTTCACCGACGGCGATCTGATCGCCAGCGATCTCGTCTATGCCCATGTGCGCGGCGAGACCTCACGGGTCGAGTATAACCCGAAGCACCGCTGGTACTATTTCTCGGACCAGCAGCCCGACGAGGTGCTGTTCATCCGGGTCCACGACAGCGCCAATGACGGCCGCGCGCGGCTGTCGTTCCACACTTCCTTCGAGAACCCGCTGACCCCCGACGCAGCGCCGCGGGAAAGCATCGAGGTGCGCACCTTGGTGTTCTTCCCGCCGGCTGCCTGACCCCGTTCTGCTGACCGGGCCGCCTTGCTCCGAGCATTCGGAGCAAGGCCGAGGGCTGTGCGGACGAGTTTGTGCGAAGTCGGGAAGTCTTCGTCGAGCGGGAACTAAGTCACGCCCGATAGACGTCGCCGCGGGCCATTACGAAGGCCACGCGCTCGAGCACAGACACGTCGTCGAGCGGGCTCGAATCCACCGCGATGACATCGGCCGATTTGCCTGGCGCGATCGTTCCAACTTGGTCGGACAGGTCGAGCAGCTTGGCGGCATTGACCGTCGCTGCTTTGATCGCTTCGCGGGAGGGCATCCCTGCTTCCACCATGTAGCCGAACTCGCGTGCGTTCTGTCCGTGCGGCCCCACACCCATATCCGTGCCGAACGCGATCGTCACGCCGGCCTTGTGCGAGCGGGCGAGGGCCTCCTTGATCTTGACGCCGACGACCATCGCCTTCTCGATTTGCGCTGGCGTCAACACGCCGTCGCCCTGAGCCATCTCCAAGACCGTGACGCCGGCAACGATCGTCGGCACATGAAACGCACCTTTGGCGATGAACAGCTCGAGCGATCGAGCGTCGAGGAAGCTCCCGTGCTCGATCGAGTTGACACCTGCTTCGAGCGCCGCATTGATGCCGGCAGCGCCGTGCGCATGGGCGGCGACGCGCCGGCCCAGGCGATGGGCCGTTTCGATGATCGAGCGGATTTCGTCGTCGGTGAATTGCTGGTCGAGGCCGGCGTTGATGTTGGAGAGCACGCCGCCGGTCGCTACAAACTTGATCGCGTCTGCGCCATGGCTGACTTGGCGGCGCACTGCGCGGCGACATTCGTCAACTCCGTCGCAAATTCCCGAGGTGGATTGGACGCAAGCGCAAATATCGTGGCGATAGCCATAAGTCTGGCCATGACCGCCGGTGGGCGAGAGAATGGCGCCGACGCAAAGAATCCGCGGCCCGGCAACCTTCCTCTCGGCGACAGCGGCCCGCAATGCGAAGATAACATCGGGATTACCGGCAGCGCCGACGTCGCGCACGGTCGTGAAGCCGGCGCTCAAGGTGACGGCCGCGTGATGCGCCGCATTGAAGCCGACCTTGGGATCGGAATCTTCGACCCTGCGTAGTCTGGATTCCCGGTCGAGCTGCGATGTCAGGTGCACATGGCAATCGATGAGCCCGGGAAGGACGAATTTCCGGCGCAGATCGATCAGCTCACTGCCCGGAGGCGGATCGATGAAGCCGTCCGATACTGCTTTGATCCGCTCCCCGTCGATCAGAATGCTCTGTTCGGACTTGGGCGGTATGTCCGGATCGGCGAGCAACGAGCCGGCATGGATAACCTTGGCTTTCGCCGACCTTGTTGAATTGTCTGCCATGGTCTCGCCGTCTGAAATTGACGAATTTTGCGTTCGACCGCTCCATCAGGACATCTGTCAGATCAGGGGTCAAGGCCTCGGCGGGGATACGTAGCGCTCGCCAGCTTCGGCGACGGCGGCGAGCCCCGGCGGCGGACGGCGCATCAGGGATGCGGCGGCGCGGCTGGCCGGCTAAGTTCAAATTGCCGATAAGTCAACAGATCGACCAAAAAGGTTAGGAGGAGGAAAACGCGATGTTGGCCTGGCTGCGCGATCTGACATCGCGGGAACGCCGCACGATGCTCGCCTGCTGGGGCGGCTGGACCTTGGACGGCTTCGACCAGCAGCTTTACAGCTACGTCGTACCGACAATCATTGCGGTATGGGGCATGTCGACCGGCGTGGCCGGCACGATCGGCACCGTGACCGTCGTGACGTCGTCCTTCGGCGGCTGGTTTGCCGGCGCACTGGCGGATCGCTTCGGCCGCGTGCGGATGCTGCAGATCGCGATCCTGTGGTATTCGGTCTTCACCTTCCTGTGCGGCTTCGCGCAGAACTTCGAGCAACTGTTCATCCTGCGCGGCTTGCACGGGCTCGGGTTCGGCGGCGAATGGGCCACCGGCGCGGTGCTGATGGGCGAGGTCATCCGCGACAAGTATCGCGGCCGCGGCGTCGGCTTTGTCCAGACCGGCGCCGCTTTCGGGCCGGGCCTGGCGGCGCTGGTCTATGCCGGCCTGTTCGCCATTCTGCCCGAAGCGATCGCGTGGCGGGCATTGTTCTGGGTCGGTATCCTGCCCGGCCTGTTCGTGCTGTGGATCCGCCGCAGCATTCCGGAATCGGGCGCGTTCGAGGGACGGCGCGACAGTGCGCAGCCCGGGCTCGCCCAGCTGCTCTCGGCGTTTCGCGCGCCCTATTTATGGCTGACGATAAAAGTGTCGCTGATGGTGATGGGCGCGCAGGGCGGTGTGTGGGCGGTCGGGTTCTGGATGCCGACCTATCTGCGCACGGTGCGCCATCTGTCCGCCACCGGCACCGGGCTCTACGCCGCGGTTCTCGCATTGGGGGCGCTGATCGGGTTTCTCTGCGGCGCTTATCTGGCGGACGCGATCGGCCGCAAAGCGACCTTCATGATCTCGGCCGTCGCGTCGATTGTCATGGTGTTCGTCTATATCTACGTGCCGGTCGGCAACACCGGTCTCTTGTTTCTCGGTGTCCCGCTGAACACCGCGATCCTGATGAAATTCGCTCCGATGGGCCCGTTCATGACGGAGCTCTACCCGACCGCCATCCGCGGCACCGGCCAGGGATTCTGCTATAATGCCGGCCGGGCGATCGGCTCGGTGTTCATGACCGCGATCGGCTTTGCGACGGCGGTAATGCCGCTCGGCACGGCGATCGCGTTATTCTCGACATTGGCCCACGCGCTGATGATCGTCATGCTGCTGCTGCTTCCGGAGACGCGCGGACGCGCTATCGCGGATCTTGAGCCCGAGGCGCCGGGCGCGGCGGCATTTCCTTCCCGGCCGGCCGTCGGGCGTAGCTAGCGTCGGTGCTACGCCATCGTCAGTACCATCCGGAAGCGCGCGTCGCCCCGCATCATTCGCGCATAGGCCTCCGGTGCGCGCGCGAGTGGCATTGTCTCGATCATCGGACGGACGCCCGTCAGCGCGCTGAAGACGAGCGTGTCCTCTGAGTCGATCGACGCGCCGGCGGCGTGACCCACGACGCTGCGGCTTGCGCCGATCAGTTGCAGCGGCGTGACCTGGATCGGCTCGGCGTCGACGCCCACCACGATGAGCCGGCCGCGCACCCCGAGCCCGTCGATTGCGGGCGTCATCGCCTTGGCGCTAGTAACGGTCGCGAGCACTGCCCGCGCGCCGCCGAGGCCGTTGAGTGCCGCCGCCACGTCCTCGGTCGCGTTGTCGATGAAGTAGTGTGCGCCGAGCTTGCGGGCGAGCGCCTCCTTGTCGGCGCCGCGTGCGATCGCGACGGTGCGGAAGCCGAGCTTGTTCGCGAACTGTACCCCGAGATGGCCGAGGCCGCCGATCCCCAGGATCGCCACCACGTCGCCCGGCATCGCGCCGCTGTGGCGCAGTGCATTGAAGGTGGTAACCCCGGCGCAGAGCAGTGGGGCGGCGTCGGCGGCCGCAAACTCGTCCGGGATCGCAGCGAGCGCGTCGGCGGGGACCGCCATCGCCTCGGCATAGCCGCCGTCATAGGAGATGCCGGGAATGCTCAGGTTGCGGCAATCGATTAGCCAGCCGCGCCGGCACGGCTCGCAATACCCGCAATGCCCGCCAAACCAGCCGACACCGACGCGCTGCCCGGCGCTCCAGCCGACCACGCCGGCGCCGACTGCGTCGATCACCCCGGCGATCTCGTGCCCGGGGATGCGCGGGAAGGAGAGTCCGGGCCATTGCCCTTCGACGGTGAGACTGTCGCTGTGGCACACGCCGCAAGCCTCGACGCGGACGCGCACCTCGCCTCGCGCCGGCTCGGGCACGTCGCGCTCGACGAGTTCGAGCGGGCCGCCGGCCCGCGCCACCTGCACCGCCCGCATCTTTGCCATCGCCGCCTCCTGGCTATCGGTAAGGTGACAACCCCTTGGGTTAAAACGCCTTGCACGATCCGTCGCACTCATCGGGGAACAGGCTATGGCCGCAGGCGCAAGGGCCACGATGACCCGCCGGTTTGGTGTCGGCCGTCGGGGTGGACTGCCCGGGCAGCTTCTCCCGCCGCAACTCCTCCATGCGAGTGCGGATCGTCTCGAAATCGTCGGCTGCCCGAGGCCGTGGCATCAAATCCTCCTGGCCCCGTAGCGACATGCGTCAGCACCGTTCGCCAATCAGAGGGCTCCTTTGGGGCGGATAAACGGCCGTTCCCAATCTCGCGCCGTTAACGCGTCCGAGGCTCTGCATGTCAAGCGGCTTGTAGACGCCGCCTCCCGCATCCGGCGCGACGGATGCGGCCTGGTTAGGCGGTAAATGTGAAGCTGCTGCCGGTCCCACAAAGGACCAGCTTCTCCGGCATCTCCTTTGCGGCCAAATTAATGAAGTTCTGTCCGCTGCAATGCATCGGCATCACGTGTTCGAGGTCGAACTGTTTCAGCTCGGCCATGACCTGGCGCAGGTAGTCGTCAGGCGCGGGCGCGAGGTGGAAGCCGCCGACCAGCGCGTAGATCTTCTCGACCCCGCTGACTTGCTGGGCGCGCCTCAGCGTGTTGATGATGCCGGCGTGCCCGCATGAGCTGATCACCACCAGCCCGCGGTCGCCAAGACGAAAGCAGGTGGCATGCTCGTGCCAATGCTGGTCCGGCTGCGGTTTGCCGGCCAGCTCCTCTGCGGTGAAATGATGGTTCATATAGGCGTGAGCGTCGCAGCCGACGCCGTCCTGGATGCCGATCTTCACCCAGGTGTTGGGCAGCACGTGCTCGATGCTGGTGCGCGGCACAGCGCCGGTCGTAAAGGCATGGCCCTCGATGACGATTGGCGCCTCGGACAGCACCGGCTCGACGTGGAGCGCCTCCAGCTTGCGGCGGTCGAGCACGCCGAAATCGCTAAAGCTGCCGTCCGGACTGCGGGTGAAGCGATGGCAGAAATCGTCCTCTCCGCCGGTATAGAGGCGCAGATCCTTGTGCATCTGCGCCCGCCGCGCCTCCAGGAACCCGATTAGCCCGCCGTAATGATCGAAGTGCCCATGGCTGAGGATCAGCGCGTCCACCGCCGCCGGGTCGATTTTTAAGAGGTCGAGATTGTTGGCATAGACATCCGAGGTGAAGCCGTAATCCAGCAGATAGCGGCGCGACTCGCTGCCCCTCGCCGATTCGATGTGCAGCGCCAGGCCCCATTCGCTTTCCAGCGTCTTGCCCTGCGCCGCGCCGCCGGGATTGGGGCGCTGCACGCTGAGGCCGGGGCGTTCGAGCGGCCGCAGGAAGATATCGTGAGCGTTGTCGGTGATCTCGCGCACAACAACGCGATCGACGACCGGCGTATCGATCAGCGGCGGTGCGGCTGCTCGCGCCGTCCGGCCGAGGCGCGAGGCCAGCAGCGAGCCGCCCAGCGCGGCTGTACTCCGCAAGAACCCTCGACGGTTCAATCGCGGCATGTGCTCCTCCCTGTCGATTTCTGCAAACTCGCCTACACGGTATCGTTGTCAGCCTTGGGTCGGAAGCAGAGATTCTACTCATGTCGCCACGGGTGCAATCAAGGCCATCAACTGTCGGATTGTACCTGCTGGCCCGCGGCGAAGCTCATGTCGGGAGCAAACGGACCGGACTCGACGACGACGTCCTGGATCGTTCCGCCGTAGCGGAAAATGCCGTGGCGTTCCCACAATGCCCAATCAACCGGGGCGCGGCGATCGAGGCCGATGTCGAGCCCCTCGTGAAACCCGCCCATCAGGGTCGGGCTGAGATCGGCCCACTCGCCGGTGTAATTTCCATCGAGGACCAGCCGGCCGCGGCCGCGCCGCCCGCCGAGCGCCTCGTATTCAAGCGCGGCACTGCGTTCGCCCTCCGGCACCGCAGGGCCGACCAAGGTGTGAAATCGGCCAAACCCGTTATAGGTGAGCTGCAAGGTGCCATCCTCGATGTAAAGCACCAGACCGCCGGCGACGTCACCGATCGCGAACAGCACGCCCTCGTCCGCGGCGCCGTGGCGAAAGCGCGCGGTGATAGTGAAATTCCGGTTGCCGATCAGCGGAGCGATCACATTGCGGTGCACGGTCTGGCCGTTCGGCAGAAACCCTCGCCGGCCGATGGCCGCAGGCCGCTGATGCGGCGGCACCTCCAGGAATTTCTGCGCCGGTGTGCGGTTGTCGAGCGGATAGACCATGTTTGCCCAGGCGGCCGCGTCGAAGGCCGCGACCAGCTCTTCGAGCTTTTGCGGGTGCTGGCGGCGCAAATCCATGCTCTCGGAGAAATCCTCGGCATGGGCGTGCAATGTCCAATTGTCGAAATCGATGGCCTCGCCGCGCTTCTGCAACGAGACCGCGACCCAGCCGTCGCGGTAATAGGCCCGGTTGGCCCAGCATTCGTAATATTGCTCGTTCCGCAGCGCCGGCGCATCGCCATCCCGCAGCACCGGCGCCAGGCTCTTGCCCTGCATCGGCTGGGCGGGGTCGCCGTGCGACGTTTCGAGAGCCGGCACGCCCGCGAGATCGAGCAAGGTCGGCATCACATCGATCACATGGCCGAACTGGCCGCGGATGGCACCGAAATCCTTGAGCTTGTCGGGCCACGAGACGACAAAGCTGACGCGCCGCCCGCCGCCGCCGGTGTAGGTCTTGTACGACGGAAACGGAGTGTTGGAGACCTGCGCCCAACCCATCGGATAAACTGCGGAGCCCCGTCCGGTGCCGATCCAAGCCTCGCGCTCCAGATCGACCTCGACCGGCAGTCCTGGCAGCCCCGCATAGCGCCGGTTGAAATGCAAGGCACCGGCGGGGCTGGCGGAGTTGGTGCCGCCATTGTCGGAAGTGAAGACAAAGATCGTGTTGTCGAGCTCGTCGAGCTCTTCGAGCAACGCCACGAGGCGGCCGATATTCTGGTCGGCGCAGTCGAGCATTGCGGCATAGGTTTCCATGTGCCGCGCAAAGAGGCGCTGCTGGTCGGCAGGAACATCGTCCCAGGCGGGCACCGCCGGATCACGCTCGGCAAGCCGGCTCCCCGCCGGGACCAACCCCATCGCCATCTGGCGCTCGAAGCGCGCGGCGCGGACCGCGTCCCAGCCGGCATCGTACCGGCCGCGGTATTTCGCCAGATCTGCTTCCTTGGCTTGCAACGGCCCGTGCACGGCATTGTTGGCGACGTAAAGAAAGAACGGCCGGCTCGGGTCCTGGTTGCGGATCTCGGTGACGAAGCCGATCGCCTTGTCCATCCAATCGTCGGTCGCGTAGTAGCCCTCGGGATAGGCGTCGATCGGCGCGACGGCGTTGTTGTAGACGATGCGCGCTGGAAAGAAATACCCGGTCTCGCCTTCGAGAAACCCGTAGAAACGGTCGAAGCCGCGATGGGTCGGCCAGGTGGGATTGGGCGCGGCACCATCCGTCGAATTGTGCCACTTGCCGACTGCGGCGGTCGCGTATCCGGCCGCACGCAGGGTTTCGGCAATCGTCGGCGCGTCGAGCGGAATGTCCCCGAAATAGCCCGGGAAGCCCGGATTGTTGTTGGCCAGCCATCCGGTCGCCACCGAATGCGCGTTGATCCCGGTCAGCAAGGCGGCGCGCGCCGGCGAGCAGATCGGATGCGTCGTGTAGTGGCTGAACCGGATGCCCCGGCCGGCCAGCGCATCGATGTTGGGGGTGGCGATTTCCGAGCCGTAACAGCCGATATCGGCCCAACCCATATCGTCCATCAAGACGATCACTATGTTCGGCGACCCCGGCGGCGGACGCACCGGCAAATTCCAATGCGGCTGCGATTCCTCGCGCGTTCGTCCGATCTTGCCGGGAAAGCCCGGATAGCCCAGTGGCTCGCTGGTAATGATGATGTCCTCCCGTTGCCCGCCATCCCCGGGGATGCCCGTCGTGACCCGCGATGGTCCACCCGTAGCCTCTCTGCGGCAACAGGATTTGAGCAGATCAGAGCCGCGAATTGGTCCCGGCCATGCAGGCGATGAGCATCGGCAATACCGCCCAGGGCAGCTGGGCGTCGAGCGTTGGTCGACCGCCTTTTCGTCGCGCCGGTACCGTGGCTCGCTGTTGACGTGCCATGCTCGCTCCGGGCTAAAGACCGCCCAGGGCCGGCAGGCCCGACGGATGCGGGGCAGCGCAAGTGACCACGGCATTGAGGTTTGCACCGTTATTAGTCAGCCTGTCCTGGCAGTCTCGTCCGCGCAGGCTCAAACGCCGCCGCGATAAACCCGGTACCGCTGGGTTCGCCGATCCCGCGCATTCTGCCGCCTCCGCCGCTGACGGTTCGGCCCGGTGCGATTGCGCAGACTCCAGACAGCTCGGGGTAGCGCGCTGCTCAATCGGACGGTCAAATGATGGGAGGCGCGGTTCGACGGGTGCCCCACAGGGCAGGCGAAAATCGTACACTCGTACCGGCCTGATTGGACGTGTGCTACGATGGCGCGGATCAGGCAGCACGCTGAAGCGATCCTGAAACGCTTCCGCGCCGACGGCTGATGAGATTTACGGCGGTGTCCGCCCACATCGATGCTGCCGGTCGACTGCGATTCCTGGTTACCGAGGGGCATATTGTCAGCGTAGGCTGGACGGCGATATCGGACCGGCCGGCGTCCAGGTGCTGCGCTTTCTGAACCGGCTCACTGAGGAACCGGTGATCGACACCGCGCCACTCGAACGCGACTTGTCGCTTGGCGCAGGATGTCCCCGGCGTCATCCTGCATGCGGTATTGGAGCCGGTTGCCGGCGACCCGGGCGCGCTCAAACTGGTAGCGCAGGTCGAACGCAGCCCGGTCTCCGGTCTTGTGACCGGAGACAACCGGGCGTTCGACGAAACCGGGCCGATCGAATCCCTCGGCATCCTCGATCTCAACAGCTTTTCGCAATACGGCGAGAAGACCGAAATCTCGTATTTCCATGCCTTCCCGAACAGCCGGAATTTCGCGCAGATTTCGACCGAGACCTTTATCGGATCGTCCGGGCTGAAGCTCCGCTTCTATGGTGGCGCCGGCCCGACCGTTCCGACCGGCAATCTGAGCGTCTTGGACTACAATGGCAGAACCGCCGTTTTCGGTTTCGGCGGCAGCTATCCGGCAATACGTTCCAGGCAGCAAACGCTGAACCTCTACGCCAGCTTTGACGGGCTCAACTACGAGATCAACCTGTTGTCGAACCTGCAGCAAAGCGAGGACGCCGTCCGCGCATTCCGGCTGGGCGAGGAATACGGCGTTTCCGACCTGTTTTTGGGCGTCGACCGTCCGGCGACCAGCTTCGTGCGTGCGCGATTTCGCAGGGCGTGACGATCCTTGGGGCTACACCCGACGGCTACACGGCCGACACCGGCGCGCCTGCACGAACAAGCGCTAGAGATAACTTCGAGCGAACCGGCCGAGAACTTCGCGCCATCGGGCGGCACCAGCGTGGCGTCCGCGGCGTGCTACCGGGCTGTGGAGCGCCGGTACCTGACGACGTACGAAGCAGTTCTATATCGGCGGCGCGCGCTTTACGAGGCTGCAGCGGGCGAGATCCAGGGCGGCAAGGCGATCGCGCAACGACGAGCTGTAGCGCAAGACGAAATAGGGAACAGCGTGCTCGGCAGATCTGCACAGACCCGGCTCAGAGGAACGTGTTCAGGATTGTGGCGAAAACTGGCAGGACGAGCCGACGCTTTCGCCACGAGGAACAGTTCGACCGGCGAGGCGTGCGTGCCAGGTACGCGCAACCTCGAAATCGATGCCGAAGCCGTGCGAGATTCAATCGATTCCCGACCGGCGCCGGAATGGCGTCCTGCCGTGTCCGACCGCCATCAACTGGCGGGCGCTGAAACGGTTATAAAACGGACCGCGTTGCGTATCAAAGTATTTTGGGGAAGCTAAATGGAATATCTTGCGTGAGATAAAAGTAGATAAGGACGCGGTAACCGCCGCTTCCGACATCGGGCTGCCGACATCCTCAACCAGGGCGGACGACGCACTGGAAGGCCGGAGAATCGAAATGAACAGGAGATTGCATATTAATCACGTGAGTCGGGCCGGGTTTGCGGGCCACGTGACCAGGATGTGCCGGCACGCGTGGCGCTACAGGCCGCCGTTCTGACGATCTTATCGCCGAGCTTCTGGAACGCCGCCTGACCCGCATCTTGTGTTCCGGCGGGTAAAATAAAAAGGTGGGGTGTCAAGTATTTTATTGGCTGAGCGCATCCTCAACACGATCGACCAGACTATAAGCGGGCGCATGGAACAGGAGAAGCTCTGACGTGGGTAGCCAAGGAGACTGTTAGTTCGAACAGACGAACGCGAGCGCCCTGCGACGCTGAACAGTGTTATGGGATCTGACCCATCGAAATAGCGGGACACATAGATGCGAACGGTCAAGTCTTGCTGGTGAACGAATCTGTGGTCACATATACAAGAGCGCTCAGGTCAACACGGCAATCCTGATCGTTCGACGCGGACTTCAGCAACCTGACAAAATTTAGGCCATAATAGCGCTTATAGACGTTCGACAGGCTTGCGTCCGACCGCGCAGAACATCTATGCCCGCACGATCAAATTAGAGAGGCCGGACGGCGGCGCTGGTGGCGCCGAGCGTGGCCATTCGGGGGTGATTGTCGCCAAGCTCGGGCATGACGGCTGGCGGTCGCGAAGACCGCGACGGACGATCTCGACTAGCGATGGGCTCGCATCGCTCGATGTAGACGGACGGGGTGCCGGGCGCCGGCCCTTGAGCGGCCAGACGGTGGCGGGGGTGGTGACAAGTTCGGGTCATCGGGGCGGTGGCGGACCGTGCAAAGGACCGCTCGAGCCGCGACGGCGCGTAGGACGGTGCTCGGCGTGGCAACATCAGCGCGCACACGCGGGCAGCCGTTCGGGTGAAGTAGTGTGAACGGTGCCGGCGGCGCGCTTGTGGTTGACGGAGCGCTGACGGCGCAAGGCAACGGCCGCTCGGCGCGACGGGCGGCGCATCGCCGTAGAGGGCTGGTGGTGTGGTGAAACGGCCAGAATCGAAGCTCAGGGGGCGGCGGCGGAGTGCGGCTATCGGGACGACGCTGGCGCGGCAGAGGGAGGCCTGCGGCCCGCCGCCATGACCGCGGGATCACTTCCATCGCCTCGGGCGGCATCTCTGGCCGTGCACCGCCCCGCGCGGCGCGGGTGATGCTCTCGTTTCATCAGGGTCCCGCACCATGTGGGGGAGTAGCGCCGAGGGTGGATCGAAAGCGGATTGGTGGGAAAGTAGAAGTGTGGGGAACTTGTGCTGAGGGCAAATTGATGTCACGGCGACGCGCGGCGATGGCGGCACGATAATAATCGTTGGGCGCCAAATGACCTCAGCCCCGTGTTGGCGAGGAGTAAAAGTTAAGCTTCACGTGAAATTATCAGATAAGGTGCACTGTCACCGCGCATGTGTAAGTGGACGTGGATATCGGCTTACATGCCGGAGTTGGCAGAGGCTAGAGCAGAGTTGGGCACGGATGGCCTCCAGCTGCTCTTCGATGTCGGCGAGCTTGTTGCGCGGCTGGGGGGCGGGCCGCATGCACAGGATGTTGGAGATACCAGGAGGTGATCGAAAGCTGGTTAATAATCGGTTATGGAGGAAATTTATCGCGCCAATCAACGGGTCCGTGAGCTACCGTCACTGCGCTCTTGTAACCGCCTTCGCCAATAGATGGGACAAACCGACCCGCCGGCGCGACGAGGCCAAAACTTTCCCAGGCAATACGACTGTAGGTTTGCCGCCGCCGACGATCAGGGTGCCGGGCCCATTGACCAACATCACGCCTTTGCCGTTCGGGGCAAACGGTGCTCCTCGCGGCGTGATCAACAGGTCCTGCAGCCCCTCGTTCTCGAGGTCCCAGTTGCGTACCGGGCCGGTGTCGAGATGGATGAAACCGGAATGCGGGTACCAGCCGACGCCGCCGCGCCGCATCGCGCGCGCCGCGGCCATCGCGTCGGCAAGCCTGGTGGGGAACCGCACATCGAGCGCGCGGCCGTAAAGATGCTGGCTGTTCTCGGCGACCCCGAAGGTGGTGCGGGCTAGCATCGCGTTGGTTTCGGGCGTGCGGAAGGCCGACAGGATGACGGCGCTGGTTTGGCCCGTAGCCGCCATGACGTTCGCGAGAAAGTCGATGACGCCGACGTCGATGCTGGTCATCCGGCCGGAATGCTGGTCGCGCAAGAAAACGCACAATTCATCCATCACCCGCGGGATCGGGCCATTGGCATCGCGATAGGCGCCGTCGAAGGTGCCGCCGGTATGGGCATCGGTAAGCCGCAATCGGGGCAACCCGGGCGCGACCGGCGTCGCCCATCCACGATAGGGTGCCGCACTCAACAATGCAGCCGCCCGCAACAGGAAGCGCCGTCGGTTCATCAGGATATTTTAGGCGGTGGATCACGCGGCCATCCGCCCCCGCTCGCCGCGGCCGACATTCTCAGTCCGACCCGTAGAGCTTTAGCTCCCGCACCCGCTTCTTGATCGCTGACAGGTCGGCATTCGCTGTCAGCACACGGATAATCGTGCGTTGTCCTCTCGCCACGGCCCTCCCATCGCCTCATGTTCTGCTTCGCATGCGGACCGCAAAATTTCTCCCTGAGCTGTGGGAGAGGCTGCTCAATCGGCGGCGGCGTGCTCGCGGTGCCGCTCGTAGCGGCGGGCGGGGGTGTTGACCGGCTCGGTCAGCGGGGCGGCGGCAAAGGAGGCGGCTTTGCGGGCCGGCGGTGCATCGCCGTAGAGGGTGGTGCGCTGACGCGGCCTGCGGCCGATGCCGCGGATCAGCTCTTCCATCGCCTCGGGCGGCATCTCCTGGCCGTGCACGGCCCCGGCGGCGCGGGTGATGCTCTCGTTCATCAGGGTGCCGCCCATATCGTTGGCGCCGGCATCGAGGCAATAGGCGGCGCCGCCATAGCCCATCTTGACCCAGGAGGTCTGGATGTTGGTGATGACCGGGTGCAGCGCCAGGCGGGCGACCGCGTGCATCAGCACCGCCTCGCGCCAGGTGGCGCCGCGGCGGGCGCGGCCCTTCAGATAGATCGGCGTCTCCATCGGCACAAACGGCAGCGGCACGAATTCGGTAAAGCCGCCGGTCTTGGCCTGCAACGCACGGATGCGCAGCAGGTGCCGCGCCCAATGCTCGTAGCGGTCGACATGGCCGTACATGATCGTGACGGTGCTGCGCAGGCCGACGCCGTGCGCCGCTTCCATGACCTCGAGCCACTGGGCCGTCTTGATCTTGTCGGGGCAGATCACGGCGCGGACCTCGTCGTCGAGGATCTCGGCCGCGGTGCCGGGCAACGAGCTGAGCCCGGCCTCCTTCAGCTCGCGCAGGAAGTCGGGGAGCGTCCGGCCAAGGGTCTTGGCGCCCTGCCAGATTTCGAGCGGCGAAAAGGCGTGGATATGGATGTCGGGCACCGCTTCCTTGATCGCCCGGCACACCCCGAGATAGGTGGCCCCGGTATATTCGGGGTGGATGCCGCCTTGCAGGCAGACCTCGGTGGCGCCGCGCTCCCAGGCCTCTTCGACCCGCCGCTGGATCTCGGGGAGATCGAGGTCATAGGGCCGGCCGCGCAGATTTTCGCTGAGCTTGCCCTTTGAGAATGCGCAGAACTGGCAGCGGAAATAGCAGACGTTGGTGTAGTTGATGTTGCGGGTGACGACATAGCTGACCGTGTCGCCGTTGACCCGCCGCCGCAGCCGGTCGGCCGCCTCGCAAACCTGCGCGAAGCCGTCGCCGCGCACCTGGAACAGCCGCACGATCTCGGCCTCGGAGAGAGCTTGCCCGCTTCGCCCGGTCGAGCACCGCGGCCAGAGGGTCGCCGGCGGAGGCCGGCCGTGCCTTCGGTGCGGCGGGCGGCTCGCTGCCCGAGCCTGCCACCCATTTGTCCGGGCGGGCGAACCCTTCAGCGTCCATCGCCTGCAGCACCGGAGCGCGCAATGCCGGATCGAGCCAGCGCTCGGGTTCGCGCGTGTAGCTGGGATAGATCGCGAGGCGCGGCGCCAGCAGCTTGCCGGCGGCGGCGGTCTGCCGCGCCAGATGGTCGAGCGCCGGCCACGGCGCCTCGGGGTTGACGTGGTCGCGGGTGACCGGCGACACGCCGCCCCAATCGTTGATCCCGGCGGCAATCATCTCGGAGAGTGCGCCGGGGTTCAAATTTGGTGGCGCCTGGATGCTCATTTCCGGGCCGAAGACCAGCCGGGCGGCGGCAATCGTCCACAGATGGTCGGCGAGATCGGGTTCGGGCGCGTCCGCCATCCGGGTGCCCGGCTTGGCCCGGAAGTTCTGGATGATGATTTCCTGGATATGCCCGTAGCGGTCGTGCAGATCGCGCAGCGCCAGCAGCGACTCGACGCGCTCGCGCCGGGTCTCGCCGATGCCGATCAGGATGCCTGACGTGAACGGCGCCGCCGCCTCGCCGGCCATCCGGATCGTTTCGAGGCGCACCGCCGGGTCTTTGTCGGGCGAGCCGAAATGGGGACCGCCGCGGCGTCGCAGCCGCTCGGAGGCGCTTTCGAGCATGATCCCCTGCGACGCCGATACCTTGCGCAGCATGTCGATGTCGGGGCGGGTCATGACCCCGGGGTTCAAATGCGGCAACAGCCCGGTTTCGCGCAGCACCAGCCCGGCCATCTCGGCGAGGTAGGAGAGGGTGGTCTCGTGGCCGAGCCGGTCGAGCGCCTCGCGCGCCGCGGCATAGCGCAATTCCGGCTTGTCGCCCAAGGTGAACAGAGCCTCATGGCAACCGGCCTCGGCCCCGGCGCGGGCGATCGCCAGCACCTCCTCGGCGCTCAGGTAAACCGGCTCTCCGGGGCGTGGCGGATGGGCAAAGGTGCAGTAATGGCACACGTCCCGGCACAGCTGGGTCAGCGGGATGAAGACCTTGGGCGAATAGGATACGAGCCCGCCATGTCCGGCGTCGCGCAGCGCCGCGGCGAGCGTCATCAACGGCCGCTGATCCCCACCTTCGATATCGGCGAGCGCCAGGGCCGCGTCGGCGGAAAGACGCCGCCCCGTTCGGGCCTCTTCCAAAACCTCGTCGATCGTCATTCCCAAAACTCTCCTACAGGCGCTCCCCGGCGCGCGGCAATGGCGGCAACATAGCATTCTCGGCCAGGAATGCGTGCGTGCGGGTCGAGGATGGCTGACGCGCAAAGGCGGCGAGATCCTCGGGGTTGTCAATGTCGAGGGCGATCCCCGGCAGACGCAGCACGGTCGGCCTTATGCCTTGCGCTTCGGCGGCCCTCAGATGCGGGAAAAAGCTGTCGACGCCAAACCGCAGCGGCACCGCGTCCGGCGGCGAACATAGGATCGCGTTGGACCCGCCCTCGTCATGCGACGGAACGATCGTAAACGCGGGCGCCGGGCGGTGCGCCGCAACCAGCTGGCCGATCTCGTCGGCGGTGACGAGCGGGATGTCGCCGGGCAAGGTCAGCATGCCTCCGCGGCCTTCAGCTGCCAGCTTCCGCATCGCCGCGGTGACGGCGCCGGTATGGCCGTCGCGGGCGCCGTCCTCGACGAGGCGCGCACCGTAGCGTAAGGCCAACTGGCGCGCGGACGGGTCGACCGTGACGACGAGGAGGCCGGCGAGGCCCGCAGCGGAAGCCAAGGCCGCCAGCACATCTTCGAGCATCGCCAAAGCGAGCGACTGGCGCATCTCGGGCGGCAGCAACGGGGCGAGCCGTTCCTTGGCCCGATCCCGCTCCTTGACCGGCACGACCGCCCACAAATCCATCCGAGCCCGCATTTCCCGCAGTTATCAGGTGCATCGGGCCGCGGCATCGGCAAAAAGTCGTATTGCAGAAGCGACTTGGCCGGTCACCCGCATAGCCCGATGTTGATCGAGTTTATCCCGGACCAATTCTGATTTACAGCGGTCACCGAACGGGCAGGGCAAATCGGCGCCCGGTCACCCGAGCGCCGACCGGAGCCCCGCGATCACATTATTGCCACGACCGCCGGGAAACGCGAGAGAGCGATAGGCCGGCGGCGCGGCATGGTCAGCGGCCGCCTCGCTCGCTTAAGGGTTAATGCACTGCGCTGGCGCCCCCGCCTCGATAGACGGCGGGAGTTAGATTTGCCGTGGCGCCGGCGGCCGCCCCGGCCGCCAGAGGCTCGACCGCGACGGCCGCTACCCCGGCTTGCCTCATCCCTATCTCGTCGGCGGCGCGTGGCGACAAATCGATGATGAAGCGGCGATTATAGGGGCCGCGATCATTGATTTTGACGATCACCGAGCGTCCGGTGTCGAGACTGACCACCTTGGCGCAGGAGCCGAGCGGCAATGAGCGATGGGCTGCGGTGGGGGTGACCGTGTCGAGCGGTTCGCCGCTCGAGGTGCGATTGCCGACCAGGCCGTACCAGGCCGCTTGTCCGATCTCCGATGTCCCGGCCGGATGCATCGGACCCCAATCGGGATTGAACAGATTGCCGCCGCCAACATCATCGAAGCGCCGCGAAGCCAGGTGCTGATAGCGGGTCCGCCCGCCGTGACGAAAGGCCGCCCGCATCGTTGCGCGGGCGTGTGCGAGCCGGTGCGGAGCGCGCGTTTTTCCGGGTCGATTTTCCGATTGTTCAGGTTCGAGGTTGGCGGGTGAGGCGGGATGGTGGGAGGTGCTCTTTTCCACCGTTTTGGCCATCGCGCCGGCGGAGGCCATCAACAGGGCAAGGGAAATGCCGATCGTCTGACGCAAGGGCATCCGGCGTCGTCTCCTTCTTGTTGGGCATCCCCTGGCCGCAGGCAACAGTGGGCATGTCGCCATACCAAGATATTGGACGGGCTCAGGGATGAGATCGGTGTCGTCCCGGATTGTTGCCGACGCATCCGGGTAGGACAGGGAGGAACAACGCAAGCTAAACAGGGTAAATCGACCCTGTCAACCCGTCCGTGCACTTTCTCGTCGAGCGCCTTTTGCCGGTTCAGCTAGGGACCACCCAACCGTCCTAACGGGGTTTCTCAGAATGTTAATTTCTATTCTTCACATGAGCGATGTCTTCTTTGAAAGACATGATGTCCTTCAAACCGTCAAAGGGAGAGCGGAGGCCTTAAAAACATAAATCTTTAACATTTGCTAACGAAGTGTCGGAACCCGCGCGAATCGGCGGTTCGGCTGTTCAAATTTCTCTCGAACCCCCGAGGCAGCCGCGTGCGACCCGCCTGAGCCGGGTCGAACTCCGCGGGGGTCCTGCCTCGCCGATGTCTGCGGTTTCGACCGATGCGAAAAACGATTTCGTCGTGCAAATTCTGGCCGCTCTGTGAGCTCCCTCACACAAAAAATCAACAGAGATTGCGACAATGATCCCGGTGGGGCCTTCCCACCGCCGGCGATCGCGAGGGTTCGGATGCCGGGTATGAACGACAAGGCGCTCCAGGCGCTGACCAAGGCGTGGATTACGACAGTTATCGCGACAGCATTGCTGAGCGTCGCGCTCGCGGTGTCGCCGATTTGGGATAGTGCAGGCTATCTAAGCGCTCTGCCGGGTGCGTTGAGCCTCGGCCAGTGATCGCGTCGAGCGCTCCTGTTCAGGCCCAGCGCGCGACTTCCGCAAAGCCAAGACGGGACAGCCGCGGCCGCAGGCTGTCACGGTCGCCATAGCCGATATTCAGCAGAAAGTTGCTGCGATAGCGGCCTTCGGGAAAAAACGCGGCGTCGGTCTTGGCTGCGTCGAACCCCGACATCGGCCCGCAATCGAGCCCCTGCGCGCGTAACGCCAGGATCAGATAGGCGCCCTGTAGCGAGCCGTTGCGAAACGCGGTCTCGAGCGCCAGCGCCGCGTCGGTCGTAAACCAGCTGCGCGCGTCGGTATGCGGGTAGAGACGCGGCAGATGGTCGTAGAATTCGCGATCATAAGCGACGATCGCGGTCACCGGGGCAGTCCGCACCTTTTCGAAATTGCCGGCCGAGACGCAGGGCAACAGCCGCTCCTTGCCGGCCGGGCTGCGCACCAGAACGAGCCGCATCGGCTGGCAATTGCCGCTGGTCGGCCCGAGCTGCGCCAAAACGAGAGCGGTTTCGACGGCGCCTTCTGGCACCGGACGATCCTGCCATCTGGTAAAGGTTCGCGCCTCGCCGAATAATGTCGCAAGCGCCTCGGCGGTGATCGGCGTCACGCGGCCAGCGCCTCGGCGCGGCTCGTCGTCTCGGGCGGGATGCGCTGGGCGGGTTTCTCCATGCCGCCAGATCGCTCCGTGCCAATGACGAAATCGTCGAAGGTCAGCATCGCGCCCACGACACAAGAAGATCCGCAGCCACGCCTAGCATCCTCGCGCCCAAGGCGCACCGACCGACGAGCCCGCCCTGATTAGTCGGCGATCGGCGATTGGTCAATCGTCCGGGATTTTGGCGATGTTAATTTTGTCGGAGTTGCTGTCCGGTACGCTGTTTTACACAGCTGGGGCGAACGGCCCATCGGTAAAACAATCGGTGCGTAACCAAAAGAAATGGGCGTGACGCTGTACGTCTGAAGACGGAGCACGCCACGCCCAAGAAGTGTATTACGGATAGATCGAGGGCCACTGTTACAGCACGTCAATTACTTCGATGGTGAAGCGCTGGTGGCCGTTGACGATCTCGACATGCTGATAACGGTGCTTCGCAGGATCTTCCTTGTATTCGAGAGGCCATTCTCGGATGAAGTCGGGATGCGGGTTCTCGACAGGCCCGAGCTTCTCGGTGACGTCCAGCACGAGGCGGGACCCGTTTTGATGAGGCGCCCGAACGAGCTTGACGTCCCGTACGCGGTAATCTCCGGCCGCCTTGCCGATGACCGTCAGGTTGTGCGGCAACCCCGGCGTTTCGATCAGGCTCGCCGAGAAGTCCGCCGGGTTCGTCGCGGGACGGTCACGCGACTGCAATTCAGACATTTTGCTTCTCCTCAATTGTGCTCCATCTGGGTAGGACGCAGCGACGAGGATCTATTTACGATGATGTTTGGAATTGCACTGTGATCTGGTTCACAGCTGGCGGTCAAAGATGTGAGCCAGGTCTAAGCATCATTCCGCGGCGGAAAAAACCCGCAGGCCGATCAGACCGGCGGCGATCAGCAGCAGGGAACAGACGCGGCCGAAATTGGTGCTCTCGCGGAAGAATGCCATGCCGACGATTGCGGTTCCGGCGGTTCCGATCCCGACAAAGGTGGCGTAAACCGTGGCCGCCGGCAGCCGCTTGACGGCTTCGGCCAACAGAAAGTTGGCCGGGATGGCGAAGATGATCACCACAAACAGCGGCGCCCATCTGGACAGCGGCGCCGACCATTTCAATACGAAAGGCCAGGCGATTTCGAACAAATCGGCGAACAGGATAAAGAACCAAGCCATTGGCCCGGGATAGCATTGCCCGAGTTGGCGTGTCGAGGGGGCAGGGGTGGGGCCGTCACTCGGTCGCGGCGGAGTTTGCCTCCGGCGCAAGGGTCTGCCTCTTAACCACGCAAAGGTGAGCCAAAACGAGCCGCCCGGTTGATCGGATCTGGGGTCGCGGCGGGCACGGGACGGGGTTTCGATACTGCGCAAACCCGCGGCATGGTGTTGCCGGATTACTCAAAATTTTGGACGATGACTGAAAACTGGGCGTAATCCGTGAATACGTGGCTCCAAAGTTCCTCATGTGATTAAATATCAATCGTGTATAATCCGATTGTAATAGAATTGGTTTGAGGTCAATTGCCCAATATTAGTGCAATATACTTGTGGCACGTATCTTGCTCGTTCACTTGCTCTAGTCGTCTTCGCGAAGCTGGACGATCCCCGCAAGGAGAATGCGCATGCACACGGTCTCGGAAATCGAGGAAAAACTGCGCCGACGCTATTACCAGCCAAAGGGAGTCGAACAGTTCGGCATCGAACCGGTGCCGAGCGAACTGAAGACGGTGCGCTGGTACGACATCTTCTCGATCATCTTCGGCTTTGCGCTCAATCCCGGATCGATGCTGGTTGGCGGTCTGGCCGTCGTTTCAGGGTTGTCGTTCCTCGGCGCGGTCGGCGCGATCACCGGCGGAGTTCTGCTGGCGACGATCGCCTACACGATAATGGCGACAGTCGGCGTCGATTTCGGCCTGCCGGGCCAAGTGTCGACCCGCATGGTTTACGGATTGCGCGGCGCCAAATTGGTCCCGTCGTTTCTGCGCACGCTCGCCTCGACCTATTGGTTTGCTTATCAAACGGTGGCCGGTTCGCTGGCCGTTGTGGCGATCCTGGATCGTTGGACCGGCACCGCGCATTCCTTGGTCACGGTCAGCCTGATTTTCGCAGTGCTGCAAGCGGTCGTCGCAATCATCGGCTACGATTCTCTAAAGCACCTGTCCCGGATGGCGCTGCCGTTCAAGATAGTGATCCTGTGCCTGATCCTCGTCTTGTTGGCGACCCATGACGACCCGCATTTCGCACCGTCAGCGGTCCTCCACTACGCCGGAAAGCCGCAGGCTGGGTGGTTGCTGTTCGTGACCTGGCTTAACGTCGTTGCGGCGGGCAACCTGACGATGGTTACCGACTCGGCCGATTTCTGCCGCTACACCCGCTCGCGGGCCGACATGTGGTTGGGCACATTGCTTGGAAAAGTCGGCGGCGGCTGCTTCGCCGCTCTGCTCGGCGCCTATGGCGCCGCGGCGACTATGGGTAAGACCCCGAATGTGTTTGCGGTCGCTTCGGGCCTCGATGTCGGTCATTTCACGTTGTTGCTGTTCCTGATCGTGATCGCACTCGACAATTGGACCATTAACGTTCTGAACCTCTATACTGGCGGTCTATCCTTGTCGAACATGTTCGAGCGGCTCGGCCGGTTCTGGACAACGGTGATCATCAGCGCGCTGGGCATCGCACTCTCGGCAACCCCTAGCGTCGTGACCGGTTACACGACCTGGGTCGGGATGCTGGGCAACGTGTTCTCGCCGATCGGCGGCGTGCTGATCGCTGATTACCTGTTCGTCAAACGGATGAAGATCGATCTGGTCGCGCTGTTCGAGCCCAACGGTCCCTACTGGTATTGGAAAGGGGTCAACCCGGTCGCGGTGGTTTGGACGATCCTCGGCTTTCTCGCCTATCTGTTCGTGATCCCCGCCGAGTGGATCAAAGTGCCGGTAACCGTGGTTACGACCGGTGCGGGCTATTGGGCGACGATGCAGCTATTGTCGCCCTATCTTGCGGAACTTGGCCGCGCGGCGAGGCCGGGCGACCAACGTGAGGCGATCGAAGAGCTCGATTGGGAATTGGCGGTGCGCTGAGGCCGGCCCGCCGAGCAACACCCTCCCGACCGGTCCGCGCCTCTTAGAACCCCCTGATACCGGGGAGTAGCGCGGGCCGGCCGAATGTCCTAAGATCGGCCGATCGCATGTTTCAGGGAGAGTGTCATGCCGGTAATCAAAGCCTTCGATCTCGCTTATGGGCGGCTGCGCTCGCCCGATCTCGACAAGCAGGAAGAATTCCTGACCGATTTCGGGATGGTTCGCGCCGACCGGACCAAAACCGCGCTCTACATGCGCGGCACCGATGCGCCGCACCACCTCCACGTCACCGAACTCGGCGAGCCGCGCTATGTCGGTATCGCGGTTCATGCCGCCGGCATGGAAGACCTCGAGCGGGTGGCGCGGGTCGAGGGCGCCTCGAAGATCGAGGACATCGACGAGCCGGGCGGCGGCAAGCGGGTCCGCCTGACCGACCCCGACGGCTACCAGGTCGAAGTCGTCCACGGCATGCAGATGCTCGCTCCGATCCCGGTGCATCGCCCGAAGGTCAATTCCGGCGAGGACAAATACCGGCGCAAGGGCGAGTTGTTCCGGGTCGATCCCGGCCCTTCGCACATCAAGCGGCTCGGCCATTTTGTCGTGATGAGCAAGAATTTCGAGAAGACGCTCGGCTGGTATCGCGAGACGCTCGGCTTCCGCTGCTCGGACGAGTTTTACGCCGGCGACCCGAACAATGTCGTCGGCTCGTTCAACCGGCTCGACCGCGGCGATGATTATGTCGACCACCATGCGTTTTTCTGCATTCGCGGCGACAAGAGCGGGCTCAACCACCTGTCCTACGAGGCGGCCGACATCGACGATGTGATGGCCGGCCACGAGCAGCTCGAAAAAAAGGGCTATCAGCATATGTGGGGCATCGGCCGCCATCTGATCGGCAGTCAGCTGTTCGATTACTGGGCCGATCCGTGGGGCCGGGTGCACGAGCACTGGGCCGACACCGACGTGCTGAACGCCAGCACCCCGCCCAACCGCCTGGAGCGCGGCGCCGGCGCCGGCGGCCCGTGGGGCCAGCCGATCCCGGCGATCTTCATGGGCCACGCCTCGCCCTGAGCGTCGGGTAGCGCCTCTCGCCTCCCGGTCCCTCCCTCTCCCCGCAAGCGGGGAGAGGGCTGGGGTGAGGGGCTTTGCCGGCGGCGCCCTGCAGAGATTGCGGCTCGATCGCTCTGCGCTCGTCCGGTCTCTTCATGCTATTCTTCGTCGTCCGCCGCGAACGGCGGAGGGGGTGACGCAGGGCCGGGCGGATGCAGGCAGGCGGGTGGGTCTATCGGATCGTTTTGGCGCTGTCGGGGATCACGCTCGTCCTGGTTGTCGTCTATTTGTACCTGGTGCAGGCAAACCGCTCGGTCCAGGCCGAAGTCAACCAGCGCCAGCAATTCATCAACCAGAGCATCCAGTTCAACCGCGTCAACGACGCCCTGATCCGGGCGCTCGCCGCCACCGCCGTCAGCGACAAGGACGATAAATTGCGCGATTTGCTGGCGCAGAACGGGATCACGATAAATCCGACGACCGGGGCGCCTTCGGTGAAGGCGGTGTCACCGCCATCCGCGGCGCCGGCCGCACCGGGCAAATGACGATGGCGGTCGGTCAGAGCGGCGGACGGGATTGGAACGGGTTGTCGCCGCCGGTCATCCTCGTCGTCGTCTCGCTGTTCGTGTTGATGGCGTTCGAGACCGGCCAGGCGATCCATGACCGCGGCGCGCTGGAAGAACTGCGGCGCTCCCAGGAAACGACCGTGCAGGAGGCGGTCAAGTTGCGCCAGCAGCTCCAGGCGCTCGCCAGCAAGACCGCCGAACTCGCCGCCGCGGGCGACGCCGGCGCCAAGAGCGTCGTCGATCAGATGAAGCGGCAGGGCGTCAGTTTGTCGGCGCCGAAAAAGTAGCGCCGGCCGTTTCTAATACATCTCGGGCGTGATCACGTTCTGCGGGCGGTTGGTCAGCAGCGCCGCGCGCATCGTCTCGGCCGATTTGACCCGCGTATCGTGCTCCGATTCCGGGGTGAACCAGGCGGCGTGCGGGGTGATCACCAGGCGTCCTTCGAGGCCGGGCTCGCGGTCGCGGTAGGCGCGCAGGATCTCGGGGATCGGGTCGACCGGGGGCTCGACCGGCAACACGTCGAGCCCGGCGCCGGCGATATGGCCATCGCGCAGCAAGGCCAACAGCGCGTCGAGGATCGATGATCGGCCCGCGCGCGGCGTTGATCACGACGGCACCCGGGCGCAGCAAGCGAAAGCTGGTCGCGACCCAGCATCAGGCGGGTTTCGGGGGTCAGCGGGGCGTGGACCGACAAGGTGTCGGTCTGGCGCAGCAGATCTTCGAGAGTCGCGGCGCGGCCGATGCCGAGAGCGAGGTCGGCGCCGTTCGGCAGATAGGGATCATAGAACATCACGCGAAAGCCGAAGGCGCGGGCGCGCAACGCCACCGCCGTCCCAATCCGGCCGAGCCCGACAATGCCGAAGGTCTGCACGCCGAGACGCCGGATCAAATCGTTCTTGACCGCACCCCACGGGGCGGGCGGGCTTTGCCGCAGCCGCTCGTGATAGAAGACGACGCCGCGGCGCAATGCCAGCGCCAGCGCGATCGCATGATCGGCGACCTCGGTCGTGCCGTAATCGGGCACGTTGCAGACCAGGACATTGCGCGCCGCGGCGGCGGCGCGGTCGATCTTGTCGTAGCCGACCCCCATGCGCACGATCGCGCGCAGCCGTGGAAACCGCCCGATGTCCTCGGCCGAAACCGCGTAGCGCATGATCATCAGCCCGTCGGCCTCGGCGCAATCGGCGGGGTCGAGCTCGGACAGCGCCTTTTTGGTGCGGCGGATCAGGCGCACCTCCGGGCCGAATATCTCGCGTTCGAGACTGTCGTCGGGGATCTGGCGGTCTTCGGGATAGAGCACGGTAACGGGCATCGGGGGTTCCCTCTTTTCAGCGCGCGACCTTGACTGGGCGATGAGTTGCGGCCGAGCGCACGATCGCCTCAAAGGCGGCGACGCCGTGCAAGACTTCGTCGGGGGTGATCGGGTAGGGGCGGAGGCCGTTGATCGCCGCGGCGAAGCCTTCGAGTTCGGCGGCAAGCGCGTTGAAGCCCTTGTATTCGATGATTTCGGGCGCAGGGGCGGGATGGCGGCCGGCGGGCATCGATTCCGGCACCGGGGTGAAGCGGAAATCGGGGTCCTGGCCCGAAAGCTCGGCGCGGCCATTGGCGCCGTAGACCGCGAAGCGGTAGGTCGGGGCGGTCACCAGCGAGCAATAGAGGCTCGCCGACATGCCGTTCTCGAGGCCGAGCAGCACGCTCGTGGTATCTTCGAACTGCGCCATCGCGCGGCGCAGGCTGAGGCAATAGACCTCGTCGATGCGGCCGAAGAGATAGATCAGCGCGTCGAGATTGTGCACGCCGGTCGCGGTCATCGCTCCCGCCGGCGCCTCCTGTGGATCGGCCCGCCAGTAATAGCCGCCGGGCATGAAGTGGCCGGCCGGCGAGGCCTGCGCGCTCTCGCAATGGGTCGGGAGCCCGAGGCGGCCATCGTCGATTCGCGTCTTCAGCTCGATCATCGCCGGGTGAAAGCGCCGGGGATAGGCGACGCCCAACGTGACCCCGGCGCGAGCCACCGCATCGAGCGCCCGTTCGGCGCTTTTGACGTCGAGGGTGAACGGCTTCTCCATGAAGACGTGCTTGCCGGCGGCGGCGGTGCGCTCGACCTGCGGCCCGTGCTGGCTGTGCGGGGTGGCGAAGACGACCGCGTCGACCGCCGGATCGGCGAGGATCCGCCCGAGATCGTCGTAATAAGCGATGCCGTGCTCGGCGCAAAACGGCTCGGCGGTGGCGCCGGTGCGGCTGTGACCGGCGGTGAAGCGAAACTCGGTGCTCTTGTCTTGGATCGCATTGACCAGGGTGCGGCCCCAGCGGCCGAGCCCGACGATCGCGGCGCGGATCATTTGCGCGCCGCCAGCATGTCGCGCACCCCGAGCAGCGCCACGTAATAGCCGGGCAGGCCAAACCCCGCGACAATGCCGTGGCTGACGCCCGCCGTCTGCGAGGCCGGGCCGCGCCGGATCGGGTTCGAGATATGGACCTCGATGGTCGGGAACTTTACCTGGGAAATGGCGGCGACCAATGCCGGGTAGCCGCTGCCGAACGCGGCCGGATTGAACAACGCCGCGTCACAGCCCTTGTCGTTGGCCTCGTAGAATTTGTTGATGACCTCGCCTTCGACGTTGGAATGAAAGATTTCGATGTCGAGGCCGAGCTCGGCGGCGTAACCGCGGATGCGCTCGTCATATTCGGGCAGGGTCATCGGCCCAAAAATCTCGGTCTGAACCTTGCCGCGCATGTTCATTCCCGCACCGTGAACGATCAGGATTTTCGGCATCGCACTGTCCTCGAATATCAGTCGGGGGATCGGGTAAGGCGGATGCTAGCTGACGGCTTGAATCGCTGACAAGCGTCGATCCCAAGGACTTGACAAGGAACGCTCCGATCTTGCACGAATTCGCCTATGAGATGTCGCAATCTGCTCGTCATGATCGCGGCAGTAGTGGTGTGGGCGATCGTCGCCGGTCCGAGCGCCGAAGCGTCGGTCTCGTCCAAAGCCAAGCCGCGGGCGGTGGCAGCCCAAGTCAGGGCGCTGATCCGAAAGAATTCGAAGAATACGCAAATCGTGACCTTTGCCGATCGCCGGCTGGCGTCGGTCAGGATTGTGCGCGGCGAAAGCGAGCCGCCATTTGCGCGTGGCAGCGTCGCCGTCATCACCTTTGCCGGCAGAAAGATGAGGCCGGTGAGCATCTTGCGCGGCGGATCGGTGGTCGCGGCCGTCGCTGTCGTCCCGGCGCGGGAGCCGGCGCGACCGGCGGCCTCCGGCAAAATCGAGACCGTCAGTTTCGCCGATCCGCGGGCGCGCCCGGTGACCGTGCTGCGCGGCTCGACCGCGCCGTGGTTCGACAGCAATCCATTCCCCGTCGCCACGAACGCTACCTTCGAGCTGTTCCCGTCGGCTCGCGGCGCCGACCTCGATCGGGTCGCCTTTGCCGTCGACGGCGCTGAATCGAGCCACGGTATGGACCCGGGGATGTGGCGCCCGGAATTCTCCGGGCCGCAGGGCCCGATGCAAGTTTCCGCTGCCGCGGCGATCGATCTGGGCGGCGGCGACCGGTTCGACCTGGCTCAGAATCGGCTGCTGGGCCGGGGCTATCTCGCACGGCTTTATCGACGCTACGGCGATTGGCCGGACGCGATCGCCGCCTACAATTGGGGGCCGGGCAACTTGGACGCGTGGATCGGGCGCGGCCGCCCGGCGATCGGGTTGCCGCTCGAGGTCGAGCGTTATCGCGACCGGGTGCTGCGCGACGGCAGCATCGGGCAAGGACCTAACCAGTTGCTGCGATAATCGCGCGGGCCGCGGGCGACGCCTCGCGGGGGCATCGATCGCGGCAACGCGGCAGCGCAATCGGCCCGCGCCGCGAGAATTGGGATCTTGTTCCACGCGCGCTCGTTACGATGTGCTAGGCTGCCTACGGGTTGGGCAGTTTCGCCCCCGCTTTCGGACGTGACCACACCGTTCTCTTCCACACCGTTCTCTTAAGGGGTTTTGCGTTACGAGCCAGACCATGCGCGTGTTCCGGTTTTTCGAAAATCTGCTCGAACCGACGGGGCTTCCGCCCGGCCCTCCGCCGGCCGGGCTCGGTGCGTTCTATTGGCATCATGCGCGCCAGGCCCGCGTCCTGGTGGCGGCGCTGTTTGCCGCCGGCCTCGTCGTCGCGCTGCTCGACACGACGATCCCGGTCTTTGTCGGCCGCGTGGTGACGATGGTGTCGAGCCGCACCCCGCACGCGGTGTTGCACGATTCGTGGCCGCAGTTGCTCGCCATGGCGCTTGTTCTGCTGGTGGCCCGGCCGGCGGCGATGCTGGTGCAGAACCTGATCACCAACCAGGCGATCATCCCCAGCTTTTCCAATTTGATCCGCTGGCAGAGCCACTGGCACGTGGTGCGGCAAAGCTGGACGTTCTTTCAGAACGATTTCGCCGGCCGCATTGCCAACCGGGTCATGCAGACCGGCCCCGCCCTGCGCGAAAGCGTGGTTTCGGCGACCAACGCGGTCTGGTACATCCTGGTTTACGGTGGCGGCGCGATCCTGCTGCTGGCGTCGAGCGACGTTCGGCTGGCGATCCCGGTGCTGTTGTGGTTTTGCGGCTATGCGGCCCTGCTGCGCTGGTTTGTCCCGCAGCTGCGCAACCGCTCGCAGCGGATGTCCGCGGCGCGTTCGCAGCTGTCCGGCCGGGTCGTCGACAGCTATACCAACATCTCGACGGTCAAGCTGTTCGCCCGCCCGCGCGACGAGGACGCCTTTGTGCGCGAAGCGATGGACGAACTGACCGACGCGCACCGTGACCAGGTGCGGCTGATGACGGTACTGGGGCTGAGCCTCGGCGTCCTCAACGCGGGGATGGTGGTCGGCACCGCCGGCGCCGCGATCTGGCTGTGGAGCGACGGCCGGATTTTGGTCGGCACGGTCGCGATGGCGCTGCCGCTGACTTGGCATATCGCCAGCATCGCCGGCTGGGT
>CAWAVV010000003.1:0-188123 GCA_963785565.1 uncultured Alphaproteobacteria bacterium
ACCTTTGTGCGCTGCGGCCAGCTTTTTACCGCGGGCGAGGACGATGCCCGGATCGGCCAGACCATCGTCTTCGACGAGGAAGGCATCCTCGGCTATGTCGGGGCCGAAGAGGGAGCGCCGCGGCGCACGCGCGCCGACCGGGTGCTCGACTACTCCGGGTTGTTCGTGATGCCCGGTCTGATCGACGTGCACACCCATCTCGCCTACGGCAACGCCAAGAGCGAGGAAGACATCGACCTCTACAGCCCCCTCGAATTCCGCGCGCTGCGTGGCTTGTTCTTTGCCCAGAAGGTCGCCGCTGCTGGATTTACCGCGATCTGCTCGCCGGGCGATGCCGGGCAGATCAGCCTGTCGATTCGCAATGCGATCCGCGCCGGTCTGTTCGATGGCCCGCGGGTCATGGCGGCGGGGCGGTATCTAACCACGCATCAAGGGCTTACCGACTGGTACCCGAGCTGGATCGGCGCGCCCGAAACCTCGATCGGGAAGCTGGTCGCCACCAGCGCCGAGGCGGTCGAAGAGATTCGCCGGCAGGTCAAAGATGGAGTCGACTGCATCAAGATCGCACTCGATGGGATCCAGCGCCGCGAGAACGGAGAACTTGTCGCGGCTTTCAACCAGGAAGAGACCGAGGTGATGGTCCGCGAAATCCATCGTCTCGGCAAAAAGGCGGTGGCGCATGCCCGCGGCCGCGAAGCCACGCTTTACGCGGCACGCAGCGGCGTCGATCTGATCTTTCACGCCAACCACCTTGACGGTGAGTGCATCGCGGCGATGTTGGAGACTGGCAGTGCGATCGGGCCGACCATGACCCATCCGCGCAATACGATCGATTTTACCCAACCGCATGAACCGGCATATCAGAAGGGGCGTCCCGGCCATGCCCAGCGCGAGTATGAGATCGGCTGCGCCAATTGGAAAAAGGCGCGCGACGCCGGCGTGCCGCTGATGACTGGAACCGACACCGGCTTTGCGATTACCCCCTATGGCGAGTGGAATGCGCGTGAGCTCGAACTGTTCGTCGAGGATCTCGGGTTCTCGCCGGCCGCGGCGCTGCGCGCCGCGACCGAGGTCAACGCGCGGTTTATGACCGGCGGTCACCGAATCGGCACGCTCGAGCCAGGCAGGGCCGCCGATTTCGTGGCACTTGGCGCGTCGCCGCTCGCCGATATCGGCGTGTTGCAGGATCCGGGCGCGGTGCGCGGCGTCTATATCGCCGGCAAGGAGATTTGCATCGCCGCTCGCGACTACGATCCGCGCCAAGTCACCGATTTTGCGCTGTCCAACTGGACCGATATCTACACCAGGGCGCGCGTGGCCGAATTGCAGGGCAAGCGCCCAAGGCTCGCCGCCGCCGAGTAAAGCGTCCACAATCGCGGTCGAACCGCCCTGTGAAGGGGGCAGCTTGAGCCAGGGCTACCCGAGATCAACCGTTCCCGTCGCTGGTTCCACGGCTCGTTAACGGCAATGCAAGGTAGCGGCTGGTCCCGTGCCGGTTTATCAGCATCAGCACGGTTTTATCAGGGCTGGCCGCGGCGGCTTCAATTTTGGCGAGAGCGTCCTTCGGAGAGGCGACCGGTTGCTGGTCGATTGTCTCGATCACATCGCCGGGTACGAGATCGAGCCGCGCCAGCAGACTGTCGCCCCCAATCGCGGTCACGACAACGCCGTTGATATTGCCCGGAACGTGCAGTCTTTGGCGCTGCGTTGTGCTCAACGGGGCGAGCTTAAGACCGGCAACCACGTCCAGGGGACTTTTCTGCCGAGCTTCGTTTTCGCCTTGCCCGAGGCTTGCAGTTTCCGGGCTTTCCGGCATCTCGCCAATGACCGGCCGCAAGGTAATTTCGCGATCGCGCCGCCAGACGGAAACGTCGGCTGATTGGCCTACCGGCATTTCGGCGACGATAAGCGGCAGATCCCGCATTCTGCCGATCTCGTGACCGTTGACCGCCAGGATAACATCACCTTGTACGAACCCAGCGCGGGCGGCCGGACCATTGGCCCCAAGCCCGGCGACAAGTGCGCCTGCCGGCCTGGCTAACCCGAAGCCTCGGGCGATCGCCGGCGTCACTTCCTGAATCTGTATACCGAGCCATCCGCGCTCTACTTTGCCGTGCTCTCTCAACTGCTCGACCACCGGCCTGGCAAGGTTCGCAGGTATGGCGAAACCGATGCCGACTGAACCGCCATTAGGTGAATAGATCGCGCTGTTGATGCCAATGACTCTGCCACGAAGGTCAAAGGTCGGCCCGCCGGAATTTCCTCGGTTGATCGACGCATCGATTTGCAGAAAATCGTCGTAAGGGCCGGAGTGAATGTCGCGACCGCGGGCAGAGATGATCCCGCTGCTGACCGTGTCGTCGAGGCCAAAGGGATTGCCGATCGCCAGCACCCAGTCACCGACGCGCGCGGCGTCGCTGTCGCCCCAGCGCACATAAGGCAGCGGTCGTGAGGTGTCGACCTTGAGCAGCGCTAAGTCTGTCAGTGCGTCGCGTCCGACGATACGCGCCTGAAGCTGGGTGGCGTCGTGCAAGGTGACGGTGATGTTGTCTGCGTTCTCCAAGACATGGTAGTCGGTGACGACATAGCCGTTCGGATCGATGATAAAACCCGAACCTAACGCCAGACCGGGAGTTTTCGGCGCGACCCTATGTTGTTGATCGTCGAAGAAACGACGCAGCAGCTCATCGAGCGCCGAGGACCGCAGTTCCGCGGCCGTATCCCGGCTGTTGACCGGGGTGACGCCTATCGGCGCCGATTCATCAGCCGCCGCCTTGCTGGGTCTCTGAACCGCCGAGACGTTGACGACCGCAGGAATTATCTCGCTTACGAGGGGCGCGAAACTGGTCATCGTCACCCCGCCCCCGTTCCATGGGAGCGCCGAGGAATCCCCACCGATCGAAGTGCAGGCGACTGCGCTCAGCGCTAGGCCGAGCGCGATCGCCAAGGCGGCGGCCGTGCCGAAGCGCTGCCTCAGCCCCGCGCTGATGATGGTCGCATCGCACATGATGCTCTCCACAGATTTGCGCTACGATAGCTCGAATCACCGCACCGTGGGTTAAGACCGGTAGCGATCCGCCGCATTCCAGTCTCTCTGGCGTTCCCGCGAGAGCGTGCCCGAACAAGGAAACCGAGCGCGTTGTCCGGATTTATATGGGGAATGCTTTCGACAGCGGCAGCGGGGAGGCCTGCTGGCTGAAACATCGAAAAGCCCTGTCAAGCTCGGCAGCGTGTCGCGGTCCCTGGGAAAGTCGATCTGGCGAGCAAGCCGGCATTGTCCAACTGGCCCCTAACTCGGTGGCTTCATTGCCACATCGAGCATGACGTTAGGCAGGATCTCGCGGATCGCACCACGCAAGGTGGCTTCGTCTGCCGCTATTGCCGAGGCCAGTAGCCGGCGGGAGCCACGGCGCAGAATTCGAGCAGTGGCCCGACCGTCGCGTCCGGGGCGAATTGTCGCAAAGGCGTCCGCTGGTTCGATCCGTTTTAAGATGCGCTTGAGGGCCTGGAGTCCCTCCGCGGTTTCGACGTCATAAATCGGAGTCTCCGGACTTTCTGGTTCTTGCTCTTCCTCGACCGCAGCGTCGATCGCCTCGACGGGGCGGTAGCGCGCTAAAGAAAAATAGATCGCGCGGCCGGGCTCAGCGTCTACTCTTGATTGCAATTCCCAGCTCTCACCACGGGCTGATAGCTCGGTGACGAGCGCGAATAGATCGTCGCTGTCCTCCTCGTGCGAGCAGGTCAGAAAAGCCAGGCGGCCATCGTGTTCGACCACCCTGTCATCATCTTCGGCAAAGCCGAGTTCTGCGAGCGCATTGTCGAGCGCGCGGCGCGAAGCGACCAGGAGCGTCGTCACATGCAATCGCCGCCCGCTCTCCGCGGGATCCTTCTCCGCCATCAACCCCTCCGCAGCGGCGCGATCCGCCGGCCGGAGCAATCCTAGGCGGCGTCGGCCGAGGGCGCGACCAAAATCAGCGGCGTTGTACGGCCTAGTCGGGCTGAAGTTCACCCGCCCAATTCAAGCGCACGTCGCGGTCGACGCCGACGCTCATCAGCAAGCCGAACCCGAGCATGACCGTCAGCATCGCGGTGCCACCATAAGAAATCAGCGGCAACGGGACACCGACAACGGGAATCAAGCCGGTCACCATAGCGGTGTTGATGAACACGTAGAGAAAAAAATTCGTAGTAATCCCCGCCCCCAGTAGTCTTCCAAAATGATTGCGGCTACGTAAGGCGATCGCAAAGCTGTAAGCAAAAATTGCACAATAGAGACCGAGCAACGTTAGCGCACCGAATAAACCAAATTCCTCGGCTAAGGTCGTAAAGATAAAATCAGTTTGCTTCTCTGGTAGAAAACTGAGATGGCTCTGGGTACCAAGAAGAAAGCCTTTACCAAACAGGCCGCCCGACCCCAATGCTATTTTGGACTGAAGGATGTGGTAACCCGCGCCCAAGGGATCGTTATGAGGATCAAGAAAAGTATAGATCCGGCTCTTCTGATAATCGCGCAAGAACCGCCAGACGATCGGTACTACCGCCCCCGCCGCCGCGCCCATCAACACGAAAAGGCGCAGGCGGACCCCGGCGAGAAAAAACATCACCGCTCCGCCCATAAGCAACATGATGGCGGTGCCCAGGTCCGGTTGCTTGAGAACGATTGCCACCGGAAGCACAATCATTAGCAGCGGAAGGATTAAAAAGCGGAACTTTAGATCGTCTTCGTTTCCCAGGTGATGAAAATAGCGTGCCAGTGCGAGCAGCAAGGCCACGGTCATCAGTTCGGACGGCTGCAGCTGGATTATTCCAAGATCAATCCAGCGTTGTGCCCCCATGCCGACAATACCTCGTAAATCTACAGCAAAAATCAGCAGCAAAGATATGGCATATACCCAATAGGAAAGGTGAAACCAGTAATATATACCTAGGATCGCAGCGCTTAGCATAAGGACAAACGCAATCGAAAAACGTACCAGTTGCTTTTCCGCCCAAGGTTGCATATTGCCGTCGGCGGCCGAATACAATATCAAGATTCCGAAGCACGTGACGATGGTAATAAGGAGCACCAAACCCCAACTGATGCCGAGCATCCTCTGGGCAAACTTTGGGTTGGACCGATTGAGGTCCGAATGAAGGCTGGCCAACGCTCAGCCGCCGGCGGAGCCGGGAGCAGCGGGGGAGGGCAGGGCGGATACGGCGGATTGGGCGACCGACGGCCTGGCTGGAACCCGCCGTCCCGGGTCGCGTTGCTGTACTGCGCGCAAAATGTCCCGGCAAATCGGCCCGGCGACCGCGGAACCGCCGCCGCCGTGCTCGACGACGGTCGCGCAGACGTAGCGCACCGCGCCGACCGGGGCAAACCCGACAAAGAGCGCGTGATCGCGTTCCTTCCACGGGATCTCATCGATATGGCGCAGCCCGTGGTCGCGCTCGTACTGGGTAATCTGCCGGACTTGTGAGGTACCGGATTTCCCGCCCATGGCGAGGCCCGGATCGGTGATCCGCGCCGCGTAAGCGGTGCCGCCCGGCTCGTTGACGACCGCGTTCATGCCGTCGAGGACGAGGGCGAGCGCCGCTGGGTCAATGTCGAGTGGAGGAAAGTCACGGGCCGGCAAATCCTCGCCTTCCGGCATCACTCCCGCGCCGCGCACAAAGTGTGGCACAACCGCACGGCCGGTCGCCAGGCGTGCTACCATGGTCGCGATCTGCAGAGGCGTGGCGAGCACCGATCCCTGACCGATGCCGGCAATCAGGGTCTCCCCTTGCTGCCAGCTGGATCCAGTGGTCGCGAGCTTCCACTCGACGGTCGGGATCAATCCGGGCCGCTCGCCCGGAATGTCGATACCAAGGACGGCGCCGTAGCCAAAGCGGCGAGCCATTGCCGCGAGCCGGTCGATCCCCAGTCGTCGCGCCGTCTCGTAAAAAAAGACGTCGCAAGATTCCTTGATCGCGTTTCGAAGGTGGAGGGTGCCGTGACCGCCGTGCCGCCAGCAGTGAAATACGGCATTGCCTAGCTGGAGGTATCCAGGGCAGGTGATCGCGGTCTCGGGCGTCAGCACCCCCGCCGCTAACGCGCCCAGCGCAACCACCGGCTTGAACGTCGACCCCGGCGGATAGACGCCGGCGATGACCTTGTCTATCAGCGGGTGTGCTGGATCGGTCGAGAGTTGCCGCCACATCGTCCGGCTGAGCCCGCTGGAAAACATCATCGAATCAAAGCTCGGGCTGGATACGAGAGCCAGCACCTCGCCGGTCACCGCGTCGAGCAGAACGCTCGAGACGCTTTGCTCGCCGCTGCATCGGCGGGTCACAAAATCCTGCATCGTGATGTCTAACCCGACCACGACATCTGATCCTGGCTCGGCCTCCACTCGACCAAGTTCTCGCACGACCCTGCCAACAGCGTTTATCTCGACCTGACGGGTCCCAGCCGTGCCGCGCAGTGACAGGTCTTGAGATTTTTCGATGCCGCTCTTGCCGATATGGAAATCCGGCAGCTCGAGCAGCGGATCTCCGGTCAGCTCCTGCTCGGAAGGCGCGGCGACGTAACCGACGGTATGCGCCGCTGTTGCACCGAACGGATAATGCCGGGTAAGTCCTTGTTCAATCGAAACGCCGGGCAGTTCCGGTACGGCAACCTCGATCCGCGCCATTTCGTCCCAACTCAAATTTGCTCGGATCACGACCGGGACGAACGAGTGTTTGCGCCGGACCTCACGCAAAACCCGGTTGCGGTCCGCGTCGCCGAGTTCGATTAAAGCACCGAGCGCGGCCAGTGTCGCAACGATGTCACCGGCCTGCTCGGCAACGATCACGAGATGGTAGTCCTGACGATTGTCGGCGAGGGGAATGCCGAACCGATCCAGGATGCGCCCGCGTGGCGGTGCTAGAAGCCGCAGACTGACGCGGTTCTCATCGGCCATCACCTTATAGCGCTCCGAATCCACGATCTGGAGCTGGTACAGGCGGGTCGAAAGAGCGGCTACGAGCAGCGCCTGGCCGCCCGCAAGCACTGCTGCGCGCCGGCTAAACCGCCGATTGCGTTGAACTTCCCGCTGCATCGCCGCCATCCGTTAGGACGCGTTTCCAGACCGTACGATCAGCGCGCGCCCATCAGCGCGCGCTGGGTTCGGCCCAACAAAAAGCTGGCGAAGGGGAACAGCGAGATCGTCAGCACAGCACGAAAAATACTGCTGCCAAATTCAACGGCCTTTGCTTCCAGTAATGAGTGCAATAGCCAAAGTGCCAACATCGCGGCGGCGGTGAGCAGAATAAATCCGCCCCACACGAACGGAAAAGCTCGGTCCGGGAACCAGCTCCGATATCGCACCACCACCGCCCGGGCGAGGAGGAGGACGACAGCGGTCACGCCCAGCGACCCCCCCGCCAAAAGATCATGGCCGACGCCGATTAGAAAAATTGCCGACGCGGGCAACAAGTCCGGCCGGTAGATCGCCCAGTGATAGACCGTCATTAACATAAAGGCCGGGGCCAGAGCTGCGTAAGACGGTATGTGTACGGGCTGGATCGATAGGATCGCTGCTGCTGTTGTCGTGGCGACCGGGATCAGGCGGGAGACTACACTGTCGACCTGGGGCACGACAGGGGCACCGGCTATTTTGTACGTCATCTCTCGCTCAATGATGACTGGGTCCAACGGTGGGCGCCGGCGTCACTCGCCGTACGGAGCGCGGGACGCCGGCGACCGGTATGGGCAACCCGCTGGCCAGCCCGTAATCGACGATGCGCAGATAGTCGACCCGCGACAACTCGACATAGGGCTCCACCCGCGGCGCCTTGCCGTCTACTGCAGAAACTACACCGACCGGCAAATCCGGCGGAAACACGCCGCCCTCGCCCGAGGTGATGATCCGATCGCCGACCCTTACCGCGCTAGCCGGATCGAGGTACTCCAGTAGAGGGCGTTCGGAATTGTCACCGGATAGGATCGCTCGCTGTCGTGACCGCTCGACGATGACCGGGACGCGCGAGTTGAGGTCGGTGACCAGGAGGATCCGTGCCGCCCGCGTCCCGACCTCCACAACTCTGCCGACGAGACCGGCGCCGGTGATCGCGGCCTGGCCGCGTTCAACGCCGGCGCCGCTGCCCGCATTAACCATCAGGTTGCGCGCATAGGCCCCGCCCGAATTGGCGATGATCCGAGCGGTTACATAAGAGATGGCCGATTCCGGAACCAGTTTCAGCAAGCTGCGCAGCTGCGCGTTTTCGGTGGCCAGCGTCAGCGCGGCCTGCTGCCAATGCAGCAATCGGCGGTTCTCCTCCTCGAGACGGCGGTTCTCCTGATAGAGGTTGATGAGCCCATGGGCGCGGTCCATCAGGTTGCCGGCGGCGGCGATCGGGCGGGACAACGCGTCAAGAGTTGAGGCGGCGGCATCGGTAAGCGAAACTCGTAACGGTTCGAACACTACCTGGTCCAATTTGCCGAGAACGATCATCATCACCGAAAAAAGAACGAGTAACGGGAAAACGAACCGCTGGAGGACGGCGCGCCGCGGCGCCGAGAGACGAATCACACCGCCCTCGCCCGCTGGTGAGCAAGGTCGCGGCCGTATGCGCGCCTCCGCCCACAACCTTCGGGGCCCCAAACCCCACTCAGCCGCACGGCAGCGCCGACTTTCATGGCCCCCCGCCTGTCGCCAGCCAGATAAAGACCTTTACCAAGTATTGATCAACACCGATCTCAACGTCTTCATCTCTTCGAGCGTACGGCCGGTTCCAAGCGCCACGCAGCTCAGCGGGTCATCGGCGATCGAGACTGGGAGCCCGGTAGCGTGACGCAGCACCAGATCCAGATTGCTAAGCAGCGCGCCGCCGCCAGTCAACACGATCCCCTTGTCGACGATATCCGCGGCAAGCTCGGGCGCGGTGTGCTCTAGCGCTACTTTGACCGCCTCGACGATCGATCCAACCGGCTCGGCGAGACTCTCCGAAACCTGACGTTCGCTGATCACGATTTCCTTTGGTACGCCGTTCATCAGGTCGCGCCCTTTGATCTCCATTACCCGCCCCTCGCCGTCTTCCGGCATGCAGGCGGAACCGATTTCCTTTTTGATCCGCTCGGCGCTGCTTTCACCGACCAAAAGATTATGATTGCGCCGAATGTAAGCGATGATCGACTCGTCCATTTTGTCGCCGCCGACCCGAACCGATCGGCAATAGACGATGCCGCCCAACGAAAGCACCGCTACTTCGGTCGTGCCACCGCCAACGTCGACCACCATCGAGCCGGTGGGCTCGGTAACCGGAAGGCCTGCGCCGATTGCTGCAGCCATCGGTTCCTCGATCAGGAAGACCCGCCTGGCGCCGGCACTTTCGGCGGATTCCTGGATCGCGCGCCGCTCGACGGCAGTCGATCCTGACGGCACGCAGACGACAACCTGCGGGGTGGCGAAGCTGCGGCGATTGTGAACCTTGCGGATGAAATGCTTGATCATTTCTTCCGTGACTTCGAAATCGGCGATCACACCATCGCGCAACGGGCGGATCGCCTGGATGTAGCCTGGGGTGCGGCCGAGCATCAGCTTCGCTTCCTCGCCGACTGCGAGCACCTGCTTCTTGCCCTTGACGCTGGCGATCGCGACCACTGACGGCTCGTTGAGGACGATGCCTCGCCCTTTCACATAGACGAGGGTGTTCGCCGTACCCAGGTCGATCGCCATATCGGCGGACAATAGGCCCAACATTCTTCCAAACATCTTACTGCGACCCAAGGTTGCCGAGGATTAGGCGGCCGCGCTACGTCGATGGGCTCCCACGAACCGGATAGCCCATCCATCCGTGTCATGCCCCGGTACACGCTAGGATGCCCGCCACGTATATCCCCCGGGGCGAGGGGGCGATCCTTACGGATCGAGCGATCCTTTGCAAGCCGCCTATCGGCCAACCCGTTCGTGGAGACTTGTCGGCAGCCATTGCTCTCGCCGCGGAGTAGACCCAATCGACACTGTTCCGCACCAGTGCCTTAATCCGCTATATTCCGGGAAAATCACGCGCGAATAGAACGGGAGCCGTGACGATCGTTAACCTCAACAAATATCTGAAAGCCCAACGGCGCACGAAGGATGCGCGGCAGAGGGTGGAGGACCGGGTTCGAAGCGATACGCGGCGAATGATTTACCGCGCCTTCGCACCAGCTCGATTATTGCTGTGCGACGCCGATCAATGAAGGTTCAGCTCGATCCGATTTCTTAAACCGACCTCGCGACCGGCCGTGTCCGCTGGCGTGATGTTCGATCGGCAGGACTGACCTTCATTTCGAAGCCCCCGGCAGCGCCAGTGAAGCGCCGGGCTGCAATGCGGCCGGTGTCGGCGTCGGATGCTTCGTCAGCAGCGAACCCATGAGCCTGCGCAAGGTTTCACGTCTGCGCGACAGCCGCGAGCGAATGGTTCCGACCGGTACGTCGAGCACCGCCGCGACTTCGTCGTAGCGCATGCCCTCCAATCCGACCAAGAGGAGGGTGGAACGCTGTTCCTCGGGGAGCTTGGCAATCGCCCGCCCGAGATCGCGCAATTCCAATCCCTGTCCCTGCCGCGGAGCGCGGGCCAGCAGCGGCTCGTTGTCACTCAATCGGGCCCCGGCTCCCTCACGCATGGAGCGGCGCACGTGATCGACATATTGGTTGTGAAGGATCGTAAACAGCCACGCGTGCAGATCGATGCCCTCGTGCCAGAGGTGGAGCTTCGCCAGAGCGCGGGTCAGACAGTCCTGAACGAGATCGTCGGCGAGTACGACGTCACAAGTCAACGCCCGCGCGTAGCCCCGAAGGCGCGGCATCTCGGCCTCGATCCCCCGACGAGGCTCCGCCCCGAAGTCCTCCCGATGCCGGCGCCAATCGACCCGAGAGCCGATCTGTGCGCCGCCAAAAACCTCTCGCGAGGATGTAATTCGATGATGTCAGTCCATGTGGTTTTATGTAAGGATTTGTAACCTTATGTATGATGCTCCCCCCAGGGTCACGGCGTCGGGCTCTCAGCGCCCCGCTGCGCAGGCAAGTGGCGGACCGAAATGAGCGACAATGGTCATATCCTCGTCGTCGACGATCAAAGGGAGATCTGCGAGATGGTCGAGGACTATCTTTCCGGCGAGGGCTATCGGGTCTCGACCGCTCATGACGGCGCTGAGATGCGCCGCGCCTTAGAGCAATCCCGGGTCGATCTCGTCATTCTGGATCTGATGTTGCCCGGCGAGGACGGGCTGTCGCTCGCCCGCTCTTTGCGTGAGGAATTTAACGTCGGGATTATCATCCTGACCGGACGAGGCGAGACTGTCGACCGCATCATCGGCCTCGAAATGGGCGCAGATGACTATCTACCGAAGCCCTTCCACCTGCGCGAGCTGTTGGCGCGGGTCAAGAGCGTGCTACGCCGCGTCTCGAGCCGGACCGCGGAGCGGGCGCCGGCGCTGCGATCGAAGGCGCGGTTTGCCGGCTGGAACCTCGATCTTTCAAGCCGCGAGCTCTATTCGCCCACGGGCGAGGAGGTTCGGCTGACCACCGGCGAGTTCGACTTGTTGGCGGCGTTCGTCAACAATGCCAACCAGGTGCTGACTCGTGATCAGCTGTTGGACTTGGCGCGCAATCGCGAGGCCGGGCCGTTCGACCGGACAATCGACGTGCAAGTCGGACGGCTTCGCCGCAAGCTCGAGGAAGACCCGCAGCGACCATCGATCATAAAGACCGTGCGCGGCAGCGGTTACATCTTCACCCCGGCGATCGAAACCACCTGAACTCGATCGTGCGCCGCATGGGATGCACGGGCCAAACGGGTGAAAAAGCATAACTAAACGGGAAGCTGCAACCAAACGGAGAGATTTTGCTGCAGATTCTCTACAGATGCAGCAAAGGGGAATTAGCGACACCATTTGTGATTGTATATTGGGCAGCCTGGATCGAACCTGAGAAAGCGCCCCCGTACTCGGTCATACCAGAGAATGCCGGCATCTGCGGCGGGGTAGCTCCTAGCCGGCGCCGGAACGACGAGAATACAGGGACACGGCCGGTTCCTGCCACCAGCGGTTGGCAAGGAGCGGTGCAGCCCTCATATCCAGCGCCAGTGACGGGTCGGCGGAGTTGTTGGCGAGCGACCGACGGCAGGCACCCTGGCAACAGCTAAAGCGGATTAATGAGTATTCTTACCGACGAGATTGCCCGCCGGCGGACGTTTGCGATCATCTCGCACCCGGATGCCGGCAAGACCACCTTGACCGAAAAACTGCTGCTGTTCGGCGGGGCGATCCAGCTGGCGGGCGAGGTCAAGGCGCGCGGCGACCGGCGGCGGGCGCGCTCGGATTGGATGGCGATCGAGCGCGAGCGCGGCATCTCGGTCAGCTCGGCGGTGATGACCTTTGAGCATCAGGGGTTGACCTTCAACCTGCTCGACACCCCCGGCCATCAGGATTTCAGCGAGGACACCTACCGCACGCTGACCGCGGTCGACAGTGCCGTCATGGTGCTCGACGCCGCCAAGGGCATCGAGGAGCAGACCCGTAAACTGTTCGAAGTGTGCCGGCTGCGCGACGTGCCGATCCTGACCTTTGTCAACAAGCTCGACCGCGAGAGCCGCGACTCGTTCGACCTATTGGACGAGATCGAGCAGAACCTAGCGCTCGACGTGACCCCGGCGAGTTGGCCTATCGGCATGGGCCGCGATTTTCTCGGCACGTACGATCTATTCGCGAATGCGCTGTTGCTGTTCGAACGCAACGCCCATGACCGGGTCGTCGAACCGGTCCGGTGCAGCGGTCTCGACGATCCCGAGCTGTTGCGGCGGCTTCCCAAGGCGGCGGTCACGAAATTGCGCGAGGAGGTCGAGATGGCGCGCGGGCTGTGCCCGCCATTCGATCCGCGGGCGTTTCGCGAGGGCCATCTGACTCCGGTGTTCTTTGGCAGCGCGCTGAATAATTTTGGGGTGCGCGAATTACTGCACGGGGTCGCCGAATTGGCGCCGCCGCCGCGCCGACAGCCGGCCTTGGGCGCCGATGGACCGCATCCGATCCTGCCCGACGAGCCTGATGTCGCCGGGTTTGTGTTCAAGGTGCAGGCCAATGTCGACCCGCAGCACCGTGACCGCGTCGCCTTTGTGCGCCTCGCCTCGGGCCGGTTCACCCGCGGCATGAAATTGAAGAACATCCGCACCGGGCGGGTCATGTCGGTGCAGGCTCCGGTGTTTTTCCTGGCGCGCGAGCGCAACCTCGCCGAGGAGGCGTGGCCCGGCGACATTATCGGCATCCCCAACCACGGCAGCCTGCGGATCGGCGACACCTTGACCGAGGGCGCCGAGATCCGGGTGTCAGGCATTCCGAGCTTTGCCCCCGAGATCCTGCGCCGGGTGCATCTCGATGACCCGATGAAGTCGAAGCATCTGCGCCATGCGCTCGAACAACTGGCCGAGGAGGGGGTGACCCGGGTGTTCAAGCCGGCCTCCGGCGGCGATTGGATCGTCGGCGTGGTCGGCGCGCTCCAGCTCGACGTGCTGACCGCGCGGCTGCAGGCCGAATACGGTCTCGCCACTCGGCTCGACGGTGCGCCCTATCAGGCCGCGCGCTGGCTCGAAGCCGACGACCCGGCCGAGATCGAGCGCTTCCGCATCCGCAATCCGTCGGCCAGCGCCAAGGACCATGACGGCGTCCCTGTCTTTCTCGCCCGCAACCCTTGGGATTTGCGCACCACGATCGAGGAATGGCCGACCTTGCGCTTCAAGGAAACCCGCGAGCAGAGCTGATCGCGGCTAACCGGCCGGAGCGTGCCATGCGGGCCGGCTAATCGGGTCTGCCACCGTCCATGCGCTCGGCGATACACACCAAAAGCGCCAGCATCCGCGTCATGCGCTCCTCCTGCCCGCTGAACCGCTGTTCCATTGCCCCGAAACGCTGCTCCAATGCGGTGAGCCGGGTTTCGATAGCCCCGATACGCTGTTCAAGCAGCGCCGAAGCGCACCTGCAGATCGCGCATCTCGGCGGTCAACGCCGCAACCCGCGCGCCCAACAGCTCAAGGCTTATTTTTTCTTCGCTCATTCAATGCTCCCGGCAGCCGAAAATATTATATAGCTCTGCGACCAGAGAATCCTGAATGACCCGATAGCGGCGTCGTCGCCATGCCTGGGGCCTGCCCCCGTCCACCGGTTACGCCAACGCCGGAGCGCCTTCAGTCACGGCTTCGAGCTGGCCGACGGTCTCGCGGCCGAACAGCAACGGGATGAAGGCGCCGATCGACACGACGACCAGGATCGTTCCGAAAAAGATCGTTGGCGAGCCGGTGTGTGGCACCATCAAAAACGGCGCCAGCACGCCGGCGAACAGCCGGCCAAACGACTCGCCGAAGATCTGCCCACGGCCCCGCAATGCCGTCGGGAACTGCTCGGACAAGTACACGCGGGTGGCGCTGAAGGCCGATAGCACGGTGAAGCCGGTGATCAGCCCGCCCGCGACCATCACGACCGTCGCGTATTCCCTTGCCCGATGCGCCATCAGCATTAGGGCCAGACCGGGCAGCGATCCGGCGAGGGCATAGGCGATCGTCCACCGCCGCCCGATAATCTCCATCAGGAAGCCAGTGAAGGCCTTACCGGGAATGCTCGCGAGATAGACCAGTGTACTCAAACCGAAACTGGAGGCGACGGCCAGCCCCTGATCGACCATCGCCTTTGGCAGCAGCACGTGGATCAGCAGAGCGGCGGTACCTGCGCAAACGCCGCTCAAAATCCCGACCGTGGTCCAGCGCAGCTGCTCCCGCGCGAATAATGCCCAATAGGGCGGCAGCTGCTCGCGCGTGGTCTGCATGCCGTCACAGAGTGCCTCCACCGTCAGCGGCGGCACGCGGTTGCCGGCCCGCCCGATGATCCGGTTGACGGTGTCGATCGCCGCCTGCGACTGCCCTTTGCGCAAATACCAGCGCGGGCTTTCGGGAAGCGCGAAATAGATCAACACCGGCACAACGGTTATCACCAGCCCGCCCGGCAATGCCAGAAACCGAAAGGCGTTTGGGCTGCCGGCGAGCAGGAAGGAAATAAACGGCACCAATGTAAAGGAAGCGGCCAGCGCCATCTCATAGATCGCGCCGTAGGTGCGCCGGTGCTGCGCCGGCATCAATTCGGCGGCGATCGGGAACGCCGCCGAAATGACGCCGCCGGCGCCAAGTCCGGTCAGCAGACGCAGGACGATCAGCTGCTCGGCATCTTGCACCAGCGGGATCAACAAGGTGAAAAACGTGGTCGCAATCACGCCGATCTGCATCACCATCTTGCGGCTCCAATGATCGGCTACCGCCGAGAATGCGAAGCCGCCGACGCAGGCCATCAGGGGCGGGCCGGCGACGAGCCAGCGGATGTCGGTCCCGGTCAGATGCAGCGGCGCCTTGGCCAGCACCAGCAAGGAGCTGGTGAGCGACAGATCGTAGCCCTCGACAAAGCCGACGAGAGCCAGCACGGCGATGATCAATACGTGGTAAGCGCTGAATGGGACGCTGTCGAGCTTGCGGCCGAGCACGAAGCCGGCGTCGATTGCCGATCGGCCGATCGGGCGGATTTCTGCCATGGTGACCTCCCAGGTTGATCAAACCCGGGGGAACCGTGCGGAAACCAAACAGGCGAGGCCCGCGCTGCTCTCAATGGAGAACGTTCTAACTTTACCGATTTAGTAACCTCACCGGCACCTCACCGAATTCAGCGGCCGCAGCATGCGCCACCGGGTTGACGTGTTGCCCTTGTTCAAGTCGGCGGCGATTGTCGCCGCTCGTTTTGTGCCTGACACGCCGTGTCAGGCCGGCGCCGGCACAGCCTCGGTCACGGTTTCGAGCTGGCCGACGGTTTCCTTGCCGAACAGCAAGGGGATGAAGGCGCCGATCGTGACCATGACGAGGATCGTGCCGAAGAAGATCGCCGACGATGCGGTATGCGGCGCCATCAGGAACGGCGCTGTCACACCCGAGAAGATCCGCCCGACCGATTCGCCAAAGATATGCCCGCGGCCACGCAGCGCGGTCGGGAACTGTTCGGCGAGGTAGACGCGGAAGGCGGTTGCGGTGGAAAGCGCGGTGAAGCCGGTCATCAACGCGCCGACGACCATGACGGTCGTCGCATATGGCCCTGCCCGATGCGCCATCATCATCAACAATAGGCCGGGGAGCGCGCCGAACATCGCATAGAAAATCGTCCAGCGCCGTCCAATAATTTCCATCAGGAACCCGGTGAAGCCCTTGCCCGGGATGCTCGCGGCAAAGACCAGCGAACTTACCCCAAAGCTCAAGGTCACCGCCGAGCCCTGATCGACCAAGGCCTTTGGCAGCAGCACCGAGATCAGGAAAAACGCGGTGCCGCAGAAGACGTAGCTGGAGATGCCAATTGCTGTCCACCGCAATTGGCCGCGAGCGAACAACGCCCGATAGGGCGGAAGCTGTTCGCGCGCACCGGGGGCCTGGTCGCCGAGCGCCGCGAACGCCAGTTGCGGTACGCGATCGCCGCCGCGGCGGATCATCGCGTTGACCGTGTCGACCGCCGCCTCGGTTCGGCCTCGGCGCAGATACCAGCGCGGGCTTTCCGGAATCAGGAAGTAAATCAGCGCCGGCACAATGAAGAAGGCGAGGCCGCCGGGCACAGCCATCAGCCGGAAAGCGTTCGGGTTGCCGGACAGCAGGAAGCCGACAAACGGCAGCACCGTGAACGAGGCGGCGAGCGCCATTTCATATACGGCGCCGAACGTGCGGCGATGTTGCGCCGGCATCAGCTCGGCGGCGATCGGGAACGGCGCCGAGACCGCGAAACCGCCGCCGAGGCCGGTCAGCAGCCGCAGCGCGATGAGCTGCTCACCGCTCTGCACAAGCGGGATCAGTAGTGTGCAAAAGGTGATCGCGGCGACGCCGATCAGCATGATGGTCTTCCGGCTCCAGTGATCCGAGATCGTCGAGGCGATAAACCCGCCGACACAGATCATCAGTGTCGACGCGATGGCAAGAAATCGGACCTCTCCGGGTGTCAGATGCAGCGGCTGCTTTGCCAACACGAGCAGGGAACCGGTCATGACCAGATCGTAGCCATCGATAAAGCCGACGAGGCCCAAGACCGCGATGATCATCAGGTGGTAGGGGCCGAACGGAATACTGTCGAGCTTACGCCCGAGCGTAAGGCTGGCCGAATTTGCCGATCGACCGATCGTGCGGAATTCTGCCATGGCGACCTCCCAGCTTGGTCGAACCGGGGGGACCATGCGGCAGCCGCAAAAACAGGGGAAGCCGGCGCTTCTTGACGGAAAAATTTCTGACTTTGCCGATCTAAGTCTTTGCCGGCGCCTCACCCGCTACGACCACAGCATCTCCCATCGGTCGACTGTTGCCCCTGTTCCAAATTGGCGGCGGTTGTGTGTGCCGCTCGTCTCTTTGCGCTGCCGAGTTCCTCAGGCGGGGGCGGTAATTCCCTCGGTCACGGTTTCGAGCTGTCCTACGGTCTCCCTGCCGAATAGCACCGGGATCAGAGCACCGATTGCGACCACGGTCAGGATTGTACCGAAGAAGATCGTCGGCGAACCAGTGTGCGGCTCCATCAGAAACGGCGCCAGCACGCCTGCGAACAGCCGGCCGGTCAACTCGCCAAAAGGCTGGCCGCGCCCGCGCAGTGCTGTCGGGAACTGCTCCGAGAGGTACACACGGCAGGCGGTGAAGGCGGAAAGCACGGTAAACCCGGTAATCAGCGCTCCGGTGACCATGACAACGGTCGCGAGCGGCCCGGCACGGTGCGCCATCAGCATTAGGAACAGCCCGGGCAGCGATCCTGCAAGAGCGTAAAAGATCGTCCACCGCCGCCCGATGACCTCCATCAAGAACCCGGTAAAGGCCTTTCCCGGGATGCTTGCGAAATACACCAGCGAAGTCAGTCCGAAGCTCAGACTGACAGCCGCCCCCTGATCGACCAGCGCTTTTGGCAGCAGGACCGAAATCAGGAAATAGGCGGTGCCGGCGCAGACGCCACTCAGAATGCCGACCGTAGTCCAGCGCATCTGGCCCCGGGCAAACAATGCCCAATAAGGCGGCAGATCCTCACGGGCGGTTTGCTCGGCGCCGCCGAGCGCCTCGACCGTCAGCGGTGGCACGCGGTCACCGGATCGGCTGATGATCCGGTTGACGAGGTCGGCCGCCGCCTGGGTATGGCCGCGGCGCAAGTGCCAGCGCGGGCTCTCGGGAATCACGAAATATACCAGCACCGGCACCACGGTTATCGCCAGTCCGCCCGGCAACGCCAGAAACCGAAAGGCATAGGCATTGCCGGCAAGCAGGAAGGCGATGAACGGCACCACGGTAAACGAGATCGCCAGCGCCATCTCGTAGACTGCCCCGTAGGTGCGCCGATGCTGCGCCGGCATCAATTCGGCAGCGATCGGAAAGGCCGCCGACACGGCAAAACCTGCGCCAAACCCGGTCAGCAGACGCACGATGATCAACTGCTCGGCGCTTTGAACCATCGGAATCAGCAATGTGAAAAACGTCGTGGCGACCACGCCGATCAGCATGATCGTCTTTCGGCTCCAATGATCGGATACCGCCGAGGACGCAAATCCGCCGATGCACAGCATGAAGGTGGGGCCGACCGCGAGCCAGCGGATGTCGGAGCCGGTGAGTTGCAGCGGTACTTTGGCCAGCACCAGCAACGAGCCGGTGAGCACCAGATCGTAGCCCTCGATAAAGCCGACGAGGGCGAGGACGGCGATGATCGATAAGTGGTAACCGCTGAACGGGATGCTGTCGAGCTTGCGTCCCAGCAAGTAGCTGGCGCCGGTTGCCGATCGCGCGATCGGGCGGATTTCTGCCATGATGACCTCCCAGATTGGTCGGATCGGGGGCCATGCGGTGACCAAAATCGGCGAGAGCAGCGCGTCGGATCCTATTTAGATCGTCGTAAGATCCTTAATCATCGCGATACCCGCGCCTCGCCTCCTTCGCCCGCCGCACCACCCGTCCACCGGGTCAAATTGTTGCTCCAATTCGTTGCAGGAAGGCGATTTTTTGCTCGCCGTTTTTGCCGCTCGTCCGCACGCCGGACACCAGCCGAGCTTAGCCCCGCGACGCAGCGCTGTCACCTTGGAAACCGCATCGGCGAACGTAACGTTTTCGTCATCCAGCGCCGCGCTTTCGCAGCAGGAATTCGCGGCCGGCCTTGACCATCGGCTGGCCATCATAGGCGATGATGTCGGCGGTGGCGTAGGTCTCGCTCCACTGCTCGGGAAGGTAGGAGCCGGTGCCGATCACGTCGATCGGCGCATTGGCGGCGGCCATCATCCGGCATTTGGCGGGGCCGAAGCCGGAGCTTGCGACGATCTTGATCCGATTGAACCCGGCCTCGTCCAAACTCTGGCGCATCAGCCAGATCGCCGCCCCCGAAACCCCGGTGCCGACCAGGTAGCGCAGCTCTTCTTCGGTGCGATAGCCGCGGATCGATTGCGGCGCGTGCCGCTCGATTACCTCGTAGGAACGAGCGGGATCGAGCCCCTCGCAGTAGCGGCCGCCGGGGGTATCCATCCTGAACGCGAGCTGGCCCGCAGCGGCGATCTCAGGGAAACGCCGCCCGACCGCCAGCGCGTCGGTGATCTCCAGGCCGAAATAATCGATCAGCACGGTCATCGGCTCGTCGGGAAATTCCTCGCGAAACATCTCGGCCGCCCGCACCGTCGAGCCGGCATAGCCGATCAGCGCATGCGGCATCGTCCCGAGGCCCTTGCTTTGGCTGAAATATTGTGCGGTCGCATCGGCGGCGCAGCCAACAAAGCCGACCGCGCCCGCCTCGCGCCGCGCTGCCTGCGAGCCGACCGATGCGGCATAGGCCATCATGTCGGCCATCTCGGTCCCGGCGCAATGCCGCGCATCCATCGCCATAAAGGCGACCTTCGGCAGGTCGGCGGACATCGCATAGGCGTTGTGGGCGGCGACGCAAGCGGGCCCCAACCGTTGCAGCAACACCGTCTCGAGATCGACCAGGTGAAACAGCGAGCCGGTGATGTAGAGGAGCGGCTCGCCGGCGCCGACCAGGGCGCCTTCGGGGTGGTTCAGCTCGATGTCGAAGCGGGTGCCGCGCCCGGCCGCCGCATCTTCGAGAAATGCGATCGCCAGTCGCGGCGTGCAGACGACCGGTCGGCGCATAAACACCGCATAGGTCGCCTCGCGATCGCCGAACCGGCCGACGATCGCCTTGGCCTTCAGGAAATAGCTGTCGGTCCGGGCCGCGAGCGAAGGCGGTTCGATCGCCGCCATAACCACCGGCTCACGAGACAGCGACACGGTAGGGTTTGCCCTCGACGCCATTGCCCTGGCGCGCGGATTTCAGTGCATCGGCGAGCTCGAATGCGAGCTCCAGCGCCTGGGTTGCATTGAGCCGCGGGTCGCAATGGGTCAGATAGCGGTCGGCGACCGAGGCTTCGCTGATCGCTTGCGACCCGCCGATGCATTCGGTGACGTTCTGCCCGGTCAGCTCGCAATGGATGCCGCCGGCATAGGTGCCCTCGGCGGCATGGATGGCAAAGGCGCTGTGCACCTCGTCTAGGATGCGATCGAATGGGCGCGTGTTGTATCCGTTGCTGAGAGTTATCCGGTTGCCGTGCATCGGGTCGCAGCACCACACCACCTCGCGCCCCTCGCGGCGGACGGCGCGGAGCAGCAACGGCAGTTTTTCCTCGACCTTGTCGGAGCCCATCCGCGTGATCAGGGTCAGCCGGCCCGGTTTGTTCCGCGGGTTGAGCCAGTCAATGAGCCGCAACAGATCGTCGGGTTCGAGAGTCGGCCCGCACTTCATCCCGATCGGGTTCTTGATGCCGCGCAGGAATTCGGCATGGGCGCCGTCGACCTGGCGGGTGCGGTCGCCGAGCCAGACCAGATGGGCCGAGCAGTCGTACCACTCGTCGGTGGTCGAATCCACCCGGGTCAGCGCCTGCTCGTACGCAAGAAACAGCGCCTCGTGCGAAGTGTAGAACTCGGTCTCGCGGATCTGCGGCGTCGTCTCCGAGTTGAGCCCGCAGGCCGCCATGAAATCGAGCGTCTCGGTCAGCCGGTCGGCGAGTGCTTGGTAGCGCTCGCCCTGCGGCGAGTCGGCGACGAAATCCTGGTTCCACGCATGGACGCGGTGCAGATCGGCATAGCCGCCCTGGGCGAAGGCGCGCAGCAGGTTCAACGTCGCCGCCGATTGGCTGTAGGCCTGGATCATGCGCTGCGGGTCGGGTTCGCGCGCCGCCTCGTCGAAGTCCAGGCTGTTGATGATGTCGCCGCGATAGGAGGGTAGGGTCTTGCCGTTCTGGGTTTCGGTGTCGGACGAGCGCGGCTTGGCGAACTGCCCGGCGAGCCGGCCGAGCTTGACCACCGGGCAGCCGGCGCCAAAGGTCAGCACCACCGCCATCTGCAGCAATACCTTGAACATGTCGCGGATATTGTTGGGGTGGAACTCGGCAAAGCTCTCGGCACAGTCACCGCCCTGCAGTAGAAAGGCCTTGCCCGCCGCAACCGCGGCAAGCCGCTCTTCGAGCCGCCGCGCCTCGCCGGCAAACACGAGGGGCGGGAAATTGTGCAAGGTTTCCTCGACCCGGCTCAGCGCCGCTTCGTCCGAATAACCCGGAACCTGCCGGATCGGCAGGCCGCGCCAGCTGTCGGGGGACCATTGTTGCGTCATGTCGTTATTCCTCCTCGCCTTCTCGTCGCGTCTTGGGGATCGACCGGGTCATGCCTCACCTCCGGGTTGGAGGCCGCTCCACCATCGGCGACATTCGGATCAGCGAGAGCTTGAAACACGAAAGCCGCCTCGGTAAGGCGGCTTTGGAAAAAACGCAAACACGCGATCCTAGGCCGCCGTCATGTACCGGCAGTACCAAAATCGCGCGAAAAGATGTGCGCTGAGCTTCATGGCGTGGACGCTAACCGCGCGGTGCGCCCGACGCAAGCGGTTTGTGCCAGCCAGGCCGCGGCATGTTCTGGCGAGGTGCTAGCTCGTGATCACAAACGGCCGAATGGCTCTGACGAAATCCTCTTCGGCCGTCCGATGCTCGACCAGCGCGATCACGGCGTCGGCCCAGCGCTGGGTGTCGTCGATGCCGAGATCGTAGCCGTTGATTCGCAGAAAATGCCACAGGGCCTCAAAAGCCGTGCGCTTGTTGCCTTGCTCGAAGGCATGGGCTTGCGCAATGCCGGCCATTAGTACGACGCCGAGTACCAGCACGTCCTCTTCGCCGAAGCTGAAGAAATTCAGCGCACGCGCCAGCGCGCTTTCAAGTAAGCCGTGATCCGGACGAAATGGCGCTCACCTGTCGCTTCTACTTCCAGTCGGTTGTGTTCGATCACGGCCTCGATAGGCAGCCAGTTCGGTTCATTCGGCAAGGGCGGCTCGGATCTTCGGATACCTCGCGATGAATTCGCGGCTTAGCGCCGCGTGGTCTATCTCGCCCTCGACGGCGCGAGCTCGAAGAGCTTTTGCAGGAACGGTTCGACGCTTGAGCAATAGTGATACCTTCTTCTTGAAAGCATCCTTCCGCTCGAGACACGCCTCAGCTATGGAAATACCCTCCTCCGCCAGCCCACGCGCCTCAGCTAGGTCCCTTCCGCCGAGTCGATTACTGTTTTGTCTAAGTTCTTCGATCCGTGGATAAAGTTTTTCCCGTGCGGCTGCATCCATTTGTCGGATATTATCCGCGGCCTCGGAGATCAGGTGGTCCGCGCGAGCAATTTTTTCTCCGTCCACCTCCACATCGAGTTTACCAAGAATATCGAAATATTTCTGAAAAGACGCTCGAAGCTTATCATAGGACTTTTCGAGGCTATCGCTATAATCCTTGGCAGCCATTCGAAGAGTGTCGACCTGCTGGCGACATTTGAGGCGCAAGGATCGTTGTTCGCTCACCCCCCGCGCTCAGCCCACCAACCAACGTCGCGAGGCGAGTGATGTCCAACGAGAGTTCAACAGTTTCGAGCACGTTCACCACATCAAATTAGGGAGCTGATGAGTTTTTCGGAGGCTGCAATGTGCTACCGCTGTCGCGATACCGCAAGGGCGACTCGACCACCAATGCTACTCTCCCGCCAGTTTCGCAGTCCGAACGGTCTTTTCCCGCGCAATCGTGACGAATTCCTCGGCAGCGGCTCGGATGAATGCCGACGGTATGGGTCGAACCGCTTTTTGGTGATGCCGCATTTGACGGCGATCGCCGCGCTTCGAGGGATCTAGGCGCCGTCGGGGGTCGAGCATGTGGCAGGCAAGCACGCGGTCGCTCTTGGCGTCGACAACGACCCGATCAGGCTGCGCTCGTCGCACCCGAACAAGATGTTGTTCATCGGCTTGAAGCAGGCGCTGTCGACGTCAATCTCGCCATATTCGGGACGTCAGACGTGCGCCTGATGCCGGTCGACCGTCGATAACCAGGGCTCGGAGGAGACAGCCCAATGGTGAACAGCCGGTCTCGGCGGCGATGCGGGCGAGGGGAGGCGAGCCTGCTGGTAAAGCTCTGCCCGAACCGAGCGACCGCAGCCGTCAGTAGCGGCGCAACAGGCCGACCAGACGACCCTGGACCTCGACCCGGTCGGGGCCAAAGATGCGGGTTTCGTAGGTCTTGTTCGCCGGTTCGAGGGCGATCGACGCGCCGCGCCGGCGCAGCCGCTTCAACGTGACCTCCTCTTTGTCCACGAGCGCTACGACCACCGCGCCGTTTTCGGCGGTATCGCCGCGCTCGATGATCACGGTGTCGCCGTCGAGGATACCGGCCTCGATCATGCTGTCGCCGGCAACCTCGAGCGCGTAGTGCTCGCTCCCATGGCCAAGCAGGCTCGCCGGGACGCCGACCGTCGCACTTTGATCGCGCAACGCCTCGATCGGCGTGCCGGCGGCGATTCGGCCGTAGAGCGGCAGATCGACCGCCTCGACATCGGGCGCGACCGGAGCCCCGGGCAGCGAAGCCTTAAAGTCGCCGCGGATCACGGTCGGCGAAAACCGGCCGCGTTCGCCGGCCGGCCCGGCGGCGCTCTCCTCGGGTAACTTCGTTACCTCCAATGCCCGCGCCCGGTGCGGCAAACGGCGAATGAAACCGCGCTCTTCGAGCCCGCCGACGAGCCGATGGATGCCCGATTTCGACTTGAGGCGCAGGGCGTCCTTCATCTCGTCAAACGATGGCGACACCCCGGTTGCCATCAGCCGCTGGTTTATAAACAGCAGCAATTCGCGCTGCTTTGCGGTCAGCATGAAACCCCCATCTGGGTAGTAGGAACAAATCCTAAACGCTGGGGTACGTTCTACTTTAGTTCGCACGGCGCGTCAAGTACCGCGGCGGGATCAAATTTGAGTGCGGGCGGCCGATCAGATCGGCCAAGCTCCGGTCGGAAAGCGGATGATCGGCACGATGCTACCGGCAAGGGCGGCAGGGGCGTGCGGCGGGCGCAGGATCAGGCAGTCGGCGGCCGAGAGCAGCCGCATCATCGAGCTGTCCTGGACCTCGAACGCAAACACCTCCTCGACGCCGTCGGCAGCGCGGGTGAGCCGAGCCCGCAGATAATCCTGGCGCCGGTCATTTTCCGCCAGGGCCGCGCCCAGCCGTGCGGTCGCGACCGGTTCCGCGCCTGCGGAGAGGCCGCTCAACCGCTCGATCGCCGGCTTGAGGAACAGCATTGCGCAGACAAAGGTCGATACCGGGTTGCCGGGCAGCCCGAGCATCGGGGTCCCGCGGTAGCGGCCGACCATCAACGGCTTTCCGGGCCGCATCGCGATCTGCCAGAAATCGAGCTCGAACCCGTCCACGGCCAGCGCCTCGCGCACCAGATCGTGCTCGCCGACCGAAACCCCGCCGGTCGTGACCAACAAGTCGACGCCGCTGGTTGCGGCGGCGATGCAGCGCAGCGCCTCGGGGTCGTCCGGCGCGTTGCCGACCGATACCGCGACCCCGCCGCAAGCGGTGACGATCGCGGCGAGCGCCAAGCTGTTCGAGCTGACGATCTGATGCGGCCCGATCGGATCGCCCGGCATGACGATTTCGTCGCCGGTCGACAAAATGCCGATGCGCGGCCGGCGATGGACAAAGAGCCAAGGGCGGTTCATCGCCGCCAATAGACCAACGTCCCGCGCGCTGAGCCGGCGGCCGGGGTTCAGCAACGGCTCACCCTCGGCGAAATCTAGACCCTCCCGGCGTACATAACGTCCGAGCGGCGCCCCTTCGAGCACGCGAACACGGTCGCCCGAGCGCTCGGTATCCTCCTGGATTACGATCGTATCGGTGCCGGCCGGCAGCGGCGCTCCGGTAAATATCCGCGCGGCTTCGCCCGTGCCGACATGGCCGCCGAACCCGGCCCCTGCCGGCACTTCGGCAACGATACGCAATTCGGCTGGGATTCTCGCCAGATCGTCGGCGCGCACGGCATATCCGTCCATCGCCGAGACCGCGAAGGGCGGCTGGGTGCGCCGCGCCACGACGGGTTGGGCGAGAACCCGGCCGAGCCCGTCGGCGAGCGAAATCTGTTCGGGCTGGCAAGGGGTCGACCAGCGCCAGCAGACGGGTCAAGGCTTCTTCGACCGAGATCACAGCACTGCCTCCCAATCACCTGATTTTCCACCAGATTTGCGCAACAGCCGAAGATCGGTGACGGTCATCCCGCGATCAACGGCCTTGCACATGTCGTAGATCGTCAGTGCCGCGATGCTCGCCGCCGTCAGCGCCTCCATCTCGACCCCGGTGCGCCCGCGCAAACGGCAAGTAGCGGTGATCTCGACCGCGCTGCGCTCGGATACGCACGCAAGATCCACCTCGACCGAGGTCAAGGCCAGCGGATGGCACAGCGGGATCAGCTCGGCGGTGCGCTTTGCCGCCATGATGCCGGCGAGCCGCGCGACCGCGAGCACGTCGCCCTTGACGACGTCGCCGGCGCGGATGCGTTCGAGCGTCTGCGGGCGCATGACGACCCGCGCGCCGGCGACGGCAATCCTATCGGTTTCATCCTTCTCGGACACATCGACCATGCGGGCGCGGCCCTGCGCGTCGAGATGGCTGAATTCGGGGAGGCCGAGCAGGCGGCGCGTCGCAGCGGCGACGTCGGGCTCGCGCATCAAGGTCTCGCCGACGAGAAAGCACTGCGCTCCAGATGCCGCGAGGCGCTTGAGATCGTCGGGGCCGCGGATCCCGCTTTCGGCGACGACGATACGGTCGGCGGGAACATCCCGCGCCAGCCTTTCAGTGGTGCCGAGATCGACCGCTAGGGTTTTCAGGTTGCGGTTGTTGATGCCGATCAGCCTCACGCCGAGCAGCAACGCACGCTCCAGTTCGGCCTGATTGTGGACCTCCGCCAGTACATCGAGCCCGTGTTCGGCGGCGGCTGCGGCCAACTCGCGAGCCGCGGCAGCCGACAGCGCCGCCATGATCAGCAGCACGCAATCGGCGCCGATGTGACGGCTTTCGACGATCTGGTACGGGTCGAGGATGAAATCCTTGCGCAGCGCCGGCAGGAAGGCCGCTCGGCGCGCCATCCGCAAATCGTCGTCGCTGCCCTGGAAATAAGGGGTGTCGGTCAGCACCGAAAGACAGGTCGCGCCGCCTGCCGCATAGGCGCGCGCCAATTCGGCTGGATCGAAATCCGCCCGGATCAGCCCGGCGCTCGGCGAAGCCTTTTTGATTTCGGCGATCAGGCCGTATCGGCCCGCGGCGAGATGCTGCTCGAGCGCCGCCGCAAACGGGCGCACCGGCGGTGCCGCGGTAAGGCTGGCCGTCAGCGCCGCTTCCGACACCGCCGCCTTGGCGTGGGCGACATGCGCGCGCTTATCGGCGCAGATGCGGTCGAGCACGTCGCTCATCGGGCGGCTTCCGCCGCAGCGGGTCTGTTGGTGCGGGCGACAAGGTCGTCGAGCACGCGGCGCGCCGCCCCCGAATCAATCGCGCGGGCGGCAAGCTCGACGCCCTCGTAGAGATTTGTGGCGCGGCCGGCCACCAGCAGCGCCGCGGCACTGTTCAACAGCACGATATCACGCAATGGTCCGCCTAGCCCGCCGAGCAAATTCTGCATCAGCCGCGCGTTCAGCATCGGCTCGCCGCCGTGCAGATCTTCGAGCCGCCCTGGCGGCAATCCGGCATCCGCGGAGGTGATTTCGAAGATCTCGACCGAGCCGTTGTCGAGCGAGGCGACCGTCGTCGGGCCCGTTGTGGTCAGCTCGTCGAGCCCGTCGCCATGCACGACCCAGGCGCGCTCGCCGCCGAGCCGGCCCAGCACCTCGGCCATCGGCCGCACCCATTCGGGGGCGAACACCCCGGCAAGCTGGCGGCGCGCATGAGCCGGGTTCGACAACGGGCCTAATAGATTGAAGATTGTCCTGGTGCCGAGCTCGACGCGGGTCGGCGCCACATGGCGGGTGGCGCTGTGGTGACGCGGCGCCATCAGAAAGCCGATGCCGATCTCCCACAGGCAGGCGCGCACGATGGAGAGGTCGGCGTCGATATTGACGCCGAGCGCGGTCAGCACATCGGCCGAGCCCGAGTTCGACGACAGCGCGCGGTTGCCGTGCTTGGCGACCGGGACGCCGCAGCCGGCGGCCACCAGCGCGCTCGCGGTCGAGATGTTGAAGCTGCCCGAGGAATCGCCTCCGGTGCCGCAGGTGTCGATTGTCCCCGGAGGCGCGTCGATTGCGACCGCCTTCGCCCGCATGATCCGCGCCGCGCCGGTGATTTCATCCACGGTTTCGCCGCGCACCCGCAAGGCCATTAGAAAGCCGCCCATCTGCGACGGCGTGGCGTCGCCGCTCATGATGATGTCGAACGCCGCCTCGGCCTCGCTCTCGCTTAGGCTGCGCCTCAGCGCGACCTGCGCAAGCATCGATTTGAGATCGACGGAGGCGACATTCATGCTTCAGTTTCCACGGTCACCGAGCGGAGAAGATCATCGATTCGCAGCGTCAGCGGGTTCGCCTGCATTAAGGCGCTCTTATATCAGCCTGCAAGGCAGGACGGAACGTTGCGTCCGGACCGCTACAAAATCATCGCCCGGGAGCAGACTTATGGTCGTCGGGCAAAGCCGAGACACAGGCTGCTCTCGACATTTGGACACCAATCCCGCTATGCCGGACCCGTGAGAACCATCTGAGGGCGGGCAGTGCGTTCCCGTCGTCGTACTGGCAGGTTAGCAAAGGCTGGGCGGCGTCGGCTCGCGCGGACCTGGCGGCGGCTCCGCAGCAAGCACCACCCGCTGGGCTTGCTGATTCTGCTGGCTTTAGTGGGCGGCGGTATCTTTCTGGCGACGCTCCCGACCCGTCACGAGCCGAAAACCCCGGGGACGGGTACGCCTCGGAACATCATCGCGAAAGCTGCTCCTTCCCCGACTCCCGCCCCGACCGCGGCGCCGTCGACCCTCTCATCCGGGAAGGCCGTCGTCGTGCCCAGCCCGATACAGCAGGCGTCGTTGCGGCCGCCGCCGCCATTGCCCGCACTGCCGCGCGCCGAGCCGGCATGGTTGCGGTTTGCGGCCCCGGCGCCGCCGACCGGCAATCGGCCGCTCGTCGCGATCGTGCTCGACGATCTCGGCCTCGACCGGGCGCGGACTGCCGCGGCGATCCGGCTTCCCGGGCCGGTCACTTTGTCATTCATGACCTATGCGAGTGATCTCGCTGAGCAGACCGAAGCGGCGCGCCGGGCCGGTCACGAGCTGCTGCTGCACGTGCCGATGGAGGCGGTCGACCGGCACGAGGACCCCGGCCCGCACGCGCTCTACACCGCGCTGTCGCGCGAAGAGATCCTCGATCGGTTGCGCTGGGGGCTCGGCCGCTTCGACGGCTATGTCGGCATCAATAACCATATGGGCAGCAAATTCACCGCGGATCGGTCGGCAATGGCCCCGGTCATCGAGGAACTTCGCGCCCGCGGTCTCGTCTTTCTCGATTCGCGGACGACAGCCAGGAGCGTCGGGTTCGGTTTGGCGGCGGCCGACGGTGTACCGCACGCCGCCCGCGATGTGTTCCTCGACGACGATCTCGCCCCGGCTGCGATCTCCCGCCAGCTCGGCGAAGTCGAAGGAGTGGCCCGCCGGCGCGGTAGCGCCATCGCCATCGGGCATGCCCACGACACGACCTTGGCGGCGCTGCGGGCATGGTTGCCGAGTTTGGCGGGTAAGGGCCTCGTCCTCGTACCGGTCAGCGCCGTAGTCCGTTACCGCACAGCCGCGGAGGGGGATTACGCTCGCTGACGGATCGTCTAGACGCAGCGGGATAGCCGCAGCACTCCCACGGAGTGCAAAGAATTTTGGAGAACTAGTAGTACGAATTTGACAGTTAGTACCCGATCCCTTCTTGCGTCATTCCCGCGAAAGCGGGAACCCAGAGCAACCAAAACCCCGTTTGCGCCCTGGACCCCCGCTTTTCGCGGGGGCGACGAGGGATGCGCAATGGGAACCATCTGTCTGGTTTATACCACTAGTTCTTGGGTTTGATCTGCGCCTGCAGCCGCCACCCGGGGTTTGTTCCCTCGCCGGCATAGGCGCCGCGAAAGGTCTGGCTGCCCTTGCTGATGCCGTTGAAATCGCGGTCGAAGTCGAGCTCGGCCGCGAAGGGCGACAGATCGAGGGGTGCGCCGCTGACTTTGCCAGGGCGCGGGAAGAAATCCATTGTCCCGAGCTGGGGTGCCGGCATCCCGACATATTGCCCCGCCTCGGCCGGCTCGGCGACGAGATTATCTTTCTCGACGATGCCGACCCCGGATATCGGCGTCGAAGCGAACACGAGATTGCCGAGGACAGTTGCGCCTTCCCGTGCCGGGCTGCTGACGCTGATGCCGACTTGCGACGAGTAGATCGTGTTGTTGTAGACATGCGCCAGCCTGAGCGGCAAATCATGATCGTGAAAGGCAGCGGCTGCATATTGCCCACCAACCAGGATATTGTCGTGAAAACTGATGCGGCCGGAGCCCTGAAAGAGTGCCTCGCGGGGGTTATGGACTAACAGATTACCGTAAATTTGATAAAGATCTTGCGAGCCGGGGCCGGTATCGGGGAAGCCGCCGACAAGCAGGTTCGGCCGGTTGCCCTCGGGTGACAGGCGGTCGCTCTTGATGAATACGTTGTTGCGGATAATTGTCGATTGCGGTCCCTGGGGCATGCCGGCAAGAGCGGGGCGAGCCCGCTGAAATTTGATCTCCATGCAATAACCGATAGGATCCAACACCAGATTGTTTTCGATGATCCCGGCGACAAAGGGTTGGCCGCCGTCGGAATCTCCGAGATAGATCGCGGTCCCGGCGGCGACGATCGTGTTGCGGCGGATGACCCAATTCCAAGTCGGAGTCTTGGTCGAGATCCCATCGTTCTGCTGATTGGCGCCAGCGCCGACGATGAGGTTATCGTTGAGCACGATGTGATGCGTCGCAGGATGCGGCGTGACCGGCGCCTTGATCCCGTCTGCACCAGGAATGCCGCGGCTGTCGATCGTGAGATTGCTGACGACGATATAGCTCGAATCGATAATCTCGACGGTATTGGATCCGATCTCGCCAACGATCACCGCGCGTGGACCTGTCGCCGGGCCGGTGATGGTGATGCACCGGCCGGGCGCGCCAGTGATGTGCGCAATCCTCAGCAGTCGATATGGTCCGGGCGCGAGAACCAGTGTGTCGCCAGGGGTAAGTGTCGGAAGCAACCTGCGATAGTTCGACGGATCCCCGCGCAGGATCCGTCCGGACCTACCCGATGCGCAGAAATCCCCGACCGGTGCGCTGCTCAGCTGACGCACGGGCGCGGCTACCCCTCTCCCGCATGCGAGACCGAGCCCCAGCGCGGCAACGTACAGTCCAATGAGTAAGCGTCGCGAGTACCCATACGATGCTTGCCGGGAATCCAATCGATGCATCTCGGATTTACGATTTTATGACGGTTCACGTGTCAGACGGTGATTGCGGCGGGGACGTTGGTCTGCTAAGGATAGTTTCGATGATTTCGCTCGCTCTGTCACTGATTTGGTGGTGGCCCGTCTGACACGGGCGGCCATCGTTTGACATTTCCGATAGAGGCCGCTTCGGAGTTCCCGGGCGGCCTTTTTAATTTGAGGCAAAGCTGTCCGGATCTCACGAGGCGGACCTGGAGCACAGGAGATCCGGATGCAACGCACTAGCTACACCACCAAGGGCGGCATCGGCGTAACCCGAGAGATCCGCGAAGGCCTCTATCAGCCTGCCGACAACGCGCTGGCTGAAGCGCTCGACCATCGCCGCGGCGTCTTGTTTTCGTCGAGTTTCGAGTTTCCCGGCCGTTATACGCGCTGGGATATGGGGTTTGTCGATCCACTGCTGGCCCTTACCGCGCGCGGGCGGAGCTTTTCGATCGATGCGTTGAACCCCCGCGGCCGCGTATTGCTCCCGGCGATTGCCCAGGCTGTTTCTGCCCTGCCGGCGATTGGTCTTGGCCAAATCGGCGAGGACAGTCTTCGCGGCGAAGTTGTCGAATCCCGCCAGCGCTTTCCGGAGGAGATGCGCAGCCGGCAACCCTCGGTGTTTTCGGTTCTGCGCGCACTGATCGACCTGTTCGGCAGCGCGGAGGATCAGCATCTCGGGCTCTATGGCGCCTTTGGTTACGACCTGGTGTTTCAGTTTGAACCGATGCGGCTAAAACTGCCGCGGCCCGACGGTCAGCGCGACCTGGTGCTCTATCTGCCCGACGAGATCGTCGTCGTCGACCACATGCGCCAGATCGCGGCGACGCATCGTTACGAATTCGAAGTGGCCGGGGTGTCGACATTGGGGCTGCCGCGAGCAACCCCTGCGTCGACGTATCGCCTCGAGCATGCCCCAGCCGCACGCCCGAGCGAGAGCGATCACGGTCCGGGCGAATACGCCGCCCTGGTCGAGCGCGCCAAGGAGTCGTTTGTTCGCGGCGACCTGTTCGAGGTGGTCCCCGGCCAATTGTTCGCCGATCGCTGCCCCGATATGCCGAGCATCGTCTTTCGGCGGTTGCGTCAGGCGAACCCGGCGCCCTACGGCGCGCTGATAAACCTGGGTGAGGGCGAGTTTCTGGTCTCCGCTTCGCCCGAGATGTATGTCCGCGTCGAAGGCAGGCGAATCGAGACCTGCCCGATCAGCGGCACGATCGCCCGCGGCCGCGACCCCGTCGAGGACGCCGAGCGCATCCGCGAATTGCTCAACTCGGCGAAGGACGAGAGCGAGTTGACGATGTGCACCGACGTCGACCGCAACGACAAATCGCGGGTGTCGACCCCGGGCAGCGTGCGGGTGATCGGCCGCCGCCAGATCGAGCTTTATTCACGGCTGATCCACACGGTCGACCACGTCGAGGGCGAATTGCGCCCCGAATTCGACGCCCTCGATGGATTTCTCAGCCACACCTGGGCGGTCACCGTGACCGGCGCGCCAAAACTCTGGGCGATCCGCTTTATCGAGGAGAACGAACAATCCGCGCGTCGTTGGTATGGCGGCGCGATCGGGCGCGTCACCTTCGACGGCAACATGAATACCGGGCTCACCTTGCGCACGATCCGGATGCAGGATGGCGTAGCCGAGGTTCGCGCCGGCGCTACCTTGCTCTACGACAGCGATCCGCAAGCCGAGGAGGCCGAGACCCGGCTCAAGGCCTCGGCGATGTTTACCGCAATCCGCGGCAAGGCGACAGTCGCGCCGGACGCCCGTGCCGTGGCGGGGGCACAAGTTGGCCGAGGCGCGCGGGTGCTGTTGGTCGACCATGAGGATTCATTCGTCCACACACTGGCGAATTATATCCGAACGACCGGCGCCGAGGTCGTGACGATGCGCCCGGAGATGGCCCGCGCCGAATTGCGTCAGGGCGCCAAACCCGATCTGGTCGTGCTGTCGCCGGGGCCGGGGCGCCCGGCCGACTTCGCGATGGCCGAGACGCTCGAGCTTCTGATCCAGTGCCGTCTCCCAGTCTTCGGCGTTTGTCTCGGGCTGCAAGGGATCGTCGAATATTTCGGCGGCGCGCTCGATGTGCTCGCGGTTCCGTATCACGGCAAGGCATCGCCCGTCCGGGTGCTTGGCGGCAGGCTGCTGCGCGGTCTGCCTAGGGAATTCACCGTCGGACGCTATCATTCGCTGCATGCCCGCCGCGGCAACTTGCCGGCGCTGCTGTCGGTCACCGCGGAGACCGCGGATGGTGTGGTGATGGCGATCGAGCACGCCGAGCTGCCGATCGCCGCAGTTCAATTTCATCCCGAATTGGTGATGACCCTGCGCGACGAAATCGGAATGCCAATCATAGGTGCGGTGCTATCGGGTCTCGGCGTTCACGCGGCATAGGATAGCCGCACCGTGATCCGGCCGTTGCGCTCCCTCGCCAGTTTGCGGTCGGCGGCCAGACTGTGCAGGAAGTCGCGCAGCCCGGCAAAGGCCGCGGCTTCTTCATCGTCGAGCTCCCTTCTCGCCTGCGGCAGCGCATCGCTCTCTGGAAGCGGCGGTGAGTCGATTCCCTGATAGGCAATATCGACGCGCAGCTCGATCCCGTTATAGCTGACTCGCAAGACCCCGGTGGGGCGGTGCGCATATTCTCGCAGGATATAAGCCAGGACCGACTGTGCCTGGACCGCGGCGGTCTCGGCAACCTCGTGCGCGACTTTCCATTCCTGTGCCTTTTTGCGCAGCGAGGCGATCGCCGCGGCGATCGATCCATCGGCCTCGCTCCATTTCGCCTCCGCCCGCTGGCGGGCCCCGAACCTGAACGCCAGTGTCAGCACGATCGCGGCGGTCAGCCCGAGGGCGAGCGGGCTGCTGGCGACGCTGTGCGCCACGGGCGACAGGTGGCGGAAATAGTTTGGAAAGACATTCTCGCTCAGCGCGAGCAAGGTGGAGACCCCGATCACATAAACGCCGCGCGTGCCAGTCGGTCGCGACAGCATGATCTGCATCCCGCCGGTAATCATGAACGAGGCGGTAAACACCAGCAGCGAGCCGGCCACTTCGTGCGGCACCAGCAGAAACAATCCCGAGAGCTTGGGCGACAAGCCGCACACCAGTAGAATCGCCGAGGAAGCAAAGGCGATCGCCCGGCTCGTTGCTCCTGTCGCGCTGGAGATGCCGACGAGGCTCGGCGCGATGTTCAAACCCGGCGCGCCGAGGGCCGCGCTGGCGATGGTGCCAAACCCGTCCGCCAGGACACCCTTGCGGATATTGAGCATGTCCGGCCGACGCCAGGCGGCGTTGTTGATGCGCTGGCAGGTCGTGACCACGCCGACAGCACGCAATCCGGCAGCCACCCCGGCGGCGAAAAACGCCGGCAATAGGCCAGGGTCGAATCGATAGTCCGGCAAGGTCAGGTGAGGAATTGCGATCCAGGCCATGTCGCCTGCCGCCGCGAGTTGTGCCGGCGTGACGAGCCCGACCAGCCAGCCGGCGCTCATCCCGGTGAGCAGGCCGATCAGTGAGCAGACCAACTTCGCCGCGCCGCGGCCCCAGATGCTCAGTGCGATGCACGACGACAGGGTCAACACGGTGACAATGAAGTGCAACGGGAAGGCCGGCAGCGCTTCATGCTGCACGTCGAGGAACTCGCCGATCCCGACGACGCCGAGCTGCAGGCCGACGACAAATACCGTCAGCCCGCTGAGGATCGGCGTGACGACCAGGCGGAGCCGCTTGAGCGAGAGACCGACCAGCACTTCAACGATACCGGCGAACAGGGTCATTCCGAGGACGAGCCGCATTCCGCCGTTTTCGGCCGCAATCACCGAGGGGCCGAGATAAGTCGCGGAAAACACCGGCGGCGCCAGGAACCCCGAACCAACTGGTCCGCGCGGCAATGCTCGCAGCGCCGTCCCGATGGCGAGCGCGATGCACGCGATGCCCATCATGCCGACGCTGTCGCCCGCCGGCGGCTTGGCGTGGCGCAGAATGATCGCGACGATGATCAGGTAGATCGCCGTCATGACCGCGTATTGCAGACCAATCAGCACCAGCCGTAGCGGCGGTGGGATTTCGTCGACGGCATACACCAGTTCCGCCGGCCGCAAATACGGTTCGGCGGGCGTGCTCGCGGCTGTCGCTTTAGCCGGCCGACCCGGACTGTTCGCTTTGCCGAGCATCGGCTCAGGCCATTATTGCCGCACCCGGACGACCGAGCCGCGGCCGGTCAGAACAGGCGGTCGAGCGTCTCGGATCGGATCTCGACCGGGAAATGGGCGCGCAACGCCCGGGTGAACTCCTCGCCGATATCGGCCTGTAGACCGGCGCCGGTTTCGCGTGACAACTCTGCGGCCGCCGTCTTCGCAGTGATCGGCGGCTCCTGTATCGCGCTCAACCGGGCGACGTAGGACCCGGTACCATCGGAGGCGGTGACGACGGCGCCGGGCTTGACCGCAAACAGCTTGGCGACCAGCGCCGCGGGAACCCCATCGGCGCCCTGCGATTGCCGCAGCAGCGGCGGCGTGGTCGTCGACTTGAGGCCCTTGGCGGCGGCGAGGGCCGAGAGCTGCTCGCCCGACTTGGCCGCCGCGGCCAGCGCCTCGGTCTCTTTGGCGGCCATATCGCGCCGCTTTTCCGCCTGCCAGGCGGCGATCGCCTTATCCCTTACTTCGGCGAGTGGCCGAACCGCAGGTGGGACGATCTTTTTCACAGACAGCACGAAAATAGCGCCGTCGGAGGTTTGGGTGACCCGGCTGACGCGGTCTTGCTCGGTCGCAAAGGCGAGTTTCAGCACTTCGGACGGAGCAACCGGCAGCTCCACCGGCTTGCCGTCACGATCACGACCGTGCTCGTCGACCGCGGCGACGACGTTCTTTTTCAGTCCGAATTTGGCGGCAGCCGCATCGATGTCGGCGCCGCCCGCCAGCGCGTCGTCAACGTTATTGGCGATAGTGTAGAGACGATCGACGGCTTGGTCGTGAGCGACGGCGGCCTGCAGTTTCGCCTTTGCCTCGCCAAAGGTCTGCGTCTTGGGCGGCTCGATCTTGACGATCCGCAGAATGTGCCAGCCGAGCGGCGATTTCACCGCCGGGCTCGGCTTGTCGAGCGGCAATGCGAACGCAACCTCGGCCAACGCCTGTGGCAGTTCGGCGCGGCTCGTCAGCCCGAGATCGATCGTCGCGGGATCCTGCCCGGCGATCGTGGTTGCGACTTCCTTCCAGTCCTTGCCGGCGGCGAGCGCTGCTTCGGCCGCCTTGGCCTTGTCCTCCGACGGCGCCAGGATCTGTTGCACGTCGCGGCGCTCGGGCAGCACGAACTCGTCCTGGCGTTGGTCATACTCCTTTTTGAGCCTGTCCTCGGGAATCTCGATCTTTCGGGCGAGATCGGACGGGGTCAGGCTCGCCATCGTGAATGCGCGATACTCGGGCGCACGGAACAGATCCTGATGGGCATCGTAGAACTTGGTCAGCTCTGCGTCGGTCGGCTGCCCGACATCGCCGGCAACGGCATCGGGCAGCGCCACGACGTCGGCGATCCGCTTTTCGTTACGGTATCGATAGAGGCGGTCGACAATCGTTTGCGGCGGTCTGACCCCCGCGGTCACCGCGCGCATCAGATCGCTGCGCGGGATATCGCGCTTCATCCGCTCGACATACTGGCCTTCGGTCATGTGGTTTGCCGCGAGCAGCGCATCGAACGCGCCGTGGTTGAAAGCCCCGTTGGAACCCTTGAACATCGGGTCGGTTATGATGCCGTCGCGGATCACGTCGTCCGAGACATCGAGCTGCAGCCGCGCCGCTTCCTGGTCGATCAGGCTCTGATCGACCAGCTGACCGAGCGCGTCGTCGATGACCCCCATTTGTTTTGCCTGCCGAAGATCGACGGCGCTGCCGAGCTGGCTGCTCAGGCGCTCGAGCGCCGGTTGGACCGCCGTTTGCAGGGCGCCGGCGTCGATGCTTTGGGCGCCGACCGTGGCCACCGTCGTATCGGTCGGACGATTGCGGAAGATGTCGCCGATCCCCCAGATCCCGAAGGTCACGATCAGGAGGGCAAATAGGCCTTTGACGACGATGGATCCCGCCCTTGAGCGAATCGCTTGGAGCATGGAGGCGGCAGGCCTCTCGCTATGGCCCCGGACAGGTTGACCCGCCCGAATGCCGGTGTGATCGTAGACTCGCTGGATGATAGGCACGCGCCGGTGGGGCCGCAACACCCCCGCCCGTTTGCCGCCGAGACAGGGGAGGGGCGGATGACGGAACGGACAAAGCTCATCGCCGGTAATTGGAAGATGAACGGCTTGCGAGCCGACGGCGTGGCCCTGGCCGGCGAGCTGGCGGGGCGGACGAGAGCGGCAAAGGGCGCCCAAGCGCTCCGATGCGAGCTGCTGATATGTCCACCCGCGACCCTGCTCTCGCCGGTGCACGAAACCATCGCCAGCAGCGGCATTGCGCTGGGCGGCCAGGATTGCCACGCTGCCCCCAAAGGCGCTTTTACCGGCGACCTCAGCGCCGAGATGTTGGCCGATTCCGGCTGCGCTTATGTCATCCTCGGGCATTCCGAACGCCGCCACGGGCACGGCGAGACCGACTTCGACATCCGCGCCAAGCTGGCCGCGGCCAAGCGCGCCGGACTGAAACCGATCCTCTGCGTCGGCGAGACACAGCAGCAGCGCCAAGCCGGCCAGGCGATTGCGGTCGTCTCAGCGCAGCTCATGGGTTCGATCCCCGACGGCGTCGCCGGTGATGGGTTGGTCGTCGCCTACGAGCCGGTATGGGCGATCGGCACCGGGCTGAGTTGCTCTCTCGACGACATCGCCCAGGTGCACGCGGCAATTCGCGCCCGTATGGCGCCGGCCACCCGTATCCTCTATGGCGGTTCGGTCAACCCGAAGAACGCGGCTGAGATCCTCGCTCTGACCGATGTCGACGGCGCGCTGGTCGGCGGCGCCAGCCTCGACGCCGATTCGTTCTGGACGATTGCCTGCTGTGGATGAAGCGATTCGGGGCGGGCTGGCCAGGGGGCGGAGAAGCGACTAAAACCCCCCGATGATCGTTCTCCTCCTGGTCATTCACATCATGGTCGCGGTCGCGCTGGTCGCGGTCATTCTGCTGCAGAAGAGCGAAGGCGGGGCGCTCGGCATGGGCGGCGGTGGCATGTCGGGCTTTATGACCGGCCGGTCGACGGCGAATTTGCTGACCCGCGCGACCGCGATCCTCGCCGCCGCCTTCATGGCCACGAGCGCGCTGTTGGTGGTCATGCATAATCGCCAGACGGCGCCGGTATCGATCATCGACCGGCCCGGGCCGGCGGTCCCCGCGTTGCCGCCGGCGCCAACCGCTCCGGCGGCTCCGGCCAAGCCGCAAGCGCCGGCCCCGAGCGCGCCGCTCGCTCACTGATGGGCCTTCGCCCCAGCCCAGCGCCAGCGGGGGAGGGGAGGAGGGCTCGCCGTTTTCATTTACTAATGGGACTGGGGCGCGTGTTGCTGTAGGGTAAGATTCCATGACGCGGTTTATCTTCATTACCGGCGGCGTGGTCTCATCTCTCGGCAAGGGCTTGTCGGCCGCGGCGCTCGGCGCGTTGCTGCAAGCGCGTGGCTTCAGGGTGCGGTTGCGCAAGCTCGACCCGTACCTGAACGTCGATCCCGGGACGATGAGCCCATACCAGCACGGCGAGGTCTACGTCACCGACGACGGCGCCGAGACCGACCTCGATCTCGGCCATTACGAGCGGTATGTCGGGGTTGCCGCGCGGCGCAGCGATTCGGTAACCACTGGCCGGATCTATTCGACCGTGATCGGCCGCGAGCGGCGTGGCGAGTATCTCGGCGCCACGGTTCAGGTCATCCCTCACGTCACCGACGCAATCAAGGAGTTCATCCAGGCCGATCTCGACGGCGAGGATTTCGTGTTGTGCGAGATCGGCGGTACCGTCGGCGACATCGAAAGCCTGCCGTTCCTCGAAGCGATTCGCCAGCTTGGCAATGAGCTCGGCCGCGAGCGGGTGCTGTTCGTACACCTGACCCTGGTGCCCTACATCTCCTCGGCCGGCGAGCTAAAGACCAAGCCCACCCAGCACTCGACCAAGGAACTGCTCGGCCTTGGCATCCAGCCCGACATCCTGTTGTGCCGCTGCGACCGGCCGATCCCGCCCGGCGCGCGCAAAAAGATTGCGTTGTTCTGCAATCTGCGCGAAAGCCGGGTCATTCCGGCTCTCGACATCGACACGATTTATGCGGTGCCCGGCGCCTACCACGCCGAGGGCTTCGACGATGAAGTCTGCCGGCATTTCGGGCTCGATGCGCCCGCTCCGGACCTCGACCGTTGGAACGACATCGTCAATCTGATCCATCGGCCCGAAGGGCGGGTGACGATCGCCATTGTCGGTAAGTACACCCACCTTCCCGACAGCTATAAGTCACTGGCGGAGGCGATGACCCACGGCGCGCTCGCCAACAATGTCGGGATCGACCTCGACTGGATCAATTCGGAGGTGTTCGAGGCCGAGACCAAGGCGGTCCAGCAGCTCGAAGGGGTCCACGGCATCCTGGTCCCCGGCGGGTTTGGCGAGCGCGGCACCGAAGGCATGATCGAAGCCGCCCGCTTTGCCCGCGAGCGCCGGGTGCCTTATTTCGGCATCTGCTTTGGCATGCACATGGCGGTGATCGAGGCGGCGCGCGATCTGGCCGATCTACCCGGCGCGGGCTCGACCGAATTCGGGCCGTGTCTGCATCCGGTGGTCGGGCTGATGACCGAATGGATGCACGGCAATAGGATAGAACGGCGTAATTCGAACGAAGATCTCGGCGGGACGATGCGACTGGGCGCCTATGAGGCGGTGCTGGCGCCTGGCAGCCGGGTCGCCGACATCTATGGCGCCGCGCATATCAGCGAGCGACATCGCCACCGCTATGAGATCAATATCGGCTACAAGGACCGGCTGGAAGCCGCCGGGCTGCGCTTTTCGGGAATGTCGCCCGACGGCGTCCTGCCGGAGATCGTCGAATTGCCCGATCACCCGTGGTTCATCGGCGTGCAGTTTCATCCCGAACTCAAATCGACCCCCTTCACACCGCACCCGCTGTTCAGCTCGTTCATCCGCGCCGCGCGCGACCAGTCGCGCCTGGTTTGATGAGAAGGGATTTGCACGCCACCTGCATTTTCACCTTCTCCCGCCGCCGGCCGGGGGGAGAGGGCAGGGTGAGGGGGGCCGACGGGCCGGTTCGCGACGCCGCCTACCTCACCTTCCTACGCCCGCGGCGCGGGCCCCTCCCTCTCCCCCCTGAAGGACGGAGAGGGGCTGTTGCCGAGGGGATTTGCACTCTCGCGACGCTCTTAGCGGATCGCCGCCGTCGCGGAGCCGGCGGTCCGAGTCGGCTCCGTCGGCTTGCCCGATGACCGACCTTCTGTCCCCGCGCCACGTCACCGTCGGCGACATCACCCTCGGCAATGATTTGCCACTGGTGTTCATAGTCGGGCCGAACACGCTCGAATCGCGCGCGCATGCGTTGGAAATGAGCGCTGCGCTGGCCGAGATCGCGGCCAAGCTGAAAATCCCCCTGATCTACAAGACCTCGTTCGACAAGGCGAACCGCTCATCGATGGCCGGCGCCCGCGGCATCGGGCTCGACGCGGGTTTGCCGATCCTGGCCGAGGTTCGCGAACGAACCGGCCTGCCGGTGCTGACCGACATCCATTCGCCCGAGCAATGCGCGCCTGTTGCCGAAATTGTCGATATCCTGCAGATCCCAGCGTTTCTGTGCCGTCAGACCGATCTGCTGCTCGCGGCGGGCGCGACCGGCAAGCCGGTCAACATCAAGAAGGGCCAATTCCTGGCGCCGTGGGACATCAAGCACGCCGCGGCAAAGATCGCTTCGACCGGCAACGAGCAAATCCTGTTGTGCGAGCGCGGCGCCAGCTTCGGCTACAACACCCTCGTCGTCGATATGCGGGCGCTGCCGATCATGGCGCGGACCGGCTATCCGGTCGTGTTCGACGCCACCCATTCGGTGGCGCAACCGGGCGGCCTTGGCGACCGTTCGGGCGGAGAGCGCGAATTTGCGCCTGTCCTGGCGCGAGCCGCCGTCGCCGTCGGGATCGCCGCCGTCTTTATCGAAACCCATCAGGATCCCGACCGAGCGCCCTGCGAGGGTCAGACGATGCTTGCCGCTAAAGTCGCTGCCGGAATTGCTCGGGACACTGATTGCGTTTGACCGGCTCGCCAAGACGCACCCCGCCCAATCTGGTTGCTGAGAGTCCGCACCTCGCCTTACAGCCCCGCCGTCATAGCGAGAACCTGATGACCGCGATCGCCGATATTCATGCTCGCGAGATCCTCGACAGCCGCGGAAATCCGACTGTCGAGGTCGAGGTTACCCTCGACGGGGGAACAATCGGTCGGGCAGCGGTTCCGTCCGGCGCCTCGACCGGCGCGCATGAGGCGATCGAAAAGCGCGACGGCGGGTCTGCGCTTTGGCGGTAGGGGCGTGCTTCAGGCGGTCGATGCGGTCAATGGCGAGATTTTTGACGCGCTCTCAGGCTTCGACGCCGCCGACCAATTGGCGCTCGACCGCACCCTGATCGAGCTCGACGGCACCCCGAACAAGGCTCGGCTCGGCGCCAACGCGATCCTCGGCGTCAGCCTCGCCGCCGCCAAGGCCGCCGCCGCCGATTTTGCGCAGCCGCTCTACCGCTATGTCGGCGGCGTGTTCGCCCGCACCCTTCCGGTGCCGATGATGAACATCATCAATGGCGGCGTGCATGCCGACAACCCGATCGATATCCAGGAATTCATGGTCATGCCGGTCGGCGCGGCTTCCGCAACCGAGGCGATTCGCGCCGGTTCCGAAATTTTTCACGCCTTGCGCAAAAAACTCGCCGATGCCGGCCACAACACCAATGTCGGCGACGAGGGCGGGTTTGCCCCGAACCTCGCTTCGGCAGATGCCGCGCTGGGGTTCATCATGCAGGCGATCGAAGCCGCCGGCTACCATCCGGGCGACGACGTGGTCCTGGCGCTCGACCCGGCCGCGAGCGAGTTCTACCGCGATGGTGTCTATCGGCTGGAAGGCAAGACCCTCAATTCGGCCGCTTTGATCGCCTATTGGCGCGATCTGGTCGAGCGCTACCCGATCGTGTCGATCGAGGACGGAATGGCCGAGGACGATTGGGACGGCTGGGTTCTGCTGACGCGCGAGTTGGGCAGCAGGATTCAACTCGTCGGCGACGATGTCTTTGTCACCAACCCCGCGCGGCTGCGCGACGGTATCGCGCGCGTCGCCGCCAACGCGCTGCTCGTCAAGGTCAACCAAATCGGCACCCTCTCCGAGACGCTAGACGCAGTCGAAATCGCCCAGCGGGCAGGGTGGGGGACGGTGTTCTCACACCGCTCGGGCGAAACCGAGGATACGACGATCGCCGATCTGGCGGTCGCCACCAACAGCGGCCAGATCAAGACCGGATCGCTGTCGCGCTCGGACCGGATCGCCAAATACAACCAGCTGATCCGAATCGAGGAGCAGCTCGGCGGCGGCGCCGTTTACGGCGGCCGCTCGGTTCTCGCGCGCTCGGCCCCGGCGCCACGCCGAGGTTGACGGGCAGCTCCGCTGGTGCTGCTGTTGCGCGATGATCCTAATGCGCGAATTGCGGAAGCGGGCACGGGTCGTTGTCGGCCCCATCCTCGGGATCGCCCTGACCGGCTATTTCGCCTACAACCTCGTCGAGGGCGATCGCGGGTTCATCGCCTGGACGCGGCTCACCCGGCAAATGCGAGCCGAGGACGCCCGTCTCGACGCGCTACGCGCCAAGCGTGCGGCGCTCAAGCTGAAGGTGTCGGACCTGACCCCGAGCCATCTCGACCCCGATCTGCTCGACGAGCGTGTCCGGGGGACCTTGAATCTCGTCGGGCCGAACGAGCGGGTGATCATGAAGCCGACGGCGGACTCGCCGAATACGCCCCAAGCATTCTCGGGGAACGCTCCCGGCGGCCCGCCGACCCGGTGATTTCCACTGTGCCGACAACGATTTGAACAGGCGATATTGCCAAGGTCGCGATTGCAAAGGAATGGATTTGCCACCATGCTCCGGGCCAGCTTTTGGCAATGAGTTTGGGCGTATGCCCGGAGGGAGCGGATGGCAGCAGCACGCAAGGCAAAGCCTGTCGGCGTCGCCGAACTCGACGCCTCGCCAAAGGAATTGCTCGGCTTTTATCATGACATGCTGCTGATTCGGCGCTTTGAGGAGCGCGCCGGGCAGATGTACGGCATGGGGCTGATCGGCGGGTTCTGCCACCTCTATATCGGACAGGAAGCGGTCGTCGTCGGCATGCAAGCGGCGCTGAACGAAAGGCGACAGTGTCATCACCTCCTACCGCGATCACGGGCATATGCTGGCCTGCGGCATGGACCCAAAGGGCGTCATGGCCGAATTGACCGGGCGCCGCACCGGTTACTCGCACGGCAAAGGCGGGTCGATGCACATGTTCAGCCGCGAAAAGAATTTTTTCGGCGGCCACGGCATCGTCGGCGCGCAAGTACCGATCGGCACTGGGCTGGGTTTCGCCCACCGTTATCGCGATGACGGGCTGATCTCGGTCACCTATCTCGGCGATGGCGCGATCAACCAGGGGCAGGTTTACGAAAGCTTTAACATGGCGGCGTTGTGGAAACTGCCGGTCGTCTATGTCATCGAGAACAACCGTTACGGGATGGGAACCTCGATCGACCGCGCGTCGGCCCGGACCGATTTGTTCCATCGCGGCATGGCGCACGGCATTCCCGGGGAGCAGGTCGACGGTATGAATGTGCTGGCGGTGCACGAAGCCGGGCTCGCCGCGGCCGAGCATGCGCGCTCGGGTCAGGGCCCGCTGATCCTCGAGATGTTGACCTATCGCTATCGCGGCCATTCGATGTCCGACCCGGCAAAATATCGGACCCGCGACGAGGTCGACCGGATGCGCACCGAGCACGATCCGATCGATCACGCGCGCCGGCGGTTGATCGAGGGCGGGACCAGCGAGGCGGCGCTGAAGGCGATCGACGCCGAGGTCAGGGACCGCGTCACCGAGGCGGCGCAATTCGCCCAGGACAGCCCGGAGCCGGACCCGGCCGAGCTGTGGACGGACGTGTTGGTCGACGCCTGAGCCGCGAACGATTATTCTGTTCGCCGGGACGCGCGCCCAAGCCGCCGTGGGCGAGTCCCGATGCGCGGCGAAGCCCGCAGGAGACCGCGATAACCCATGGCTACCGAAGTGCTGATGCCGGCGCTGTCGCCGACGATGACCGAGGGCAAGATCGCGCGCTGGTTGAAGAGCGAAGGCGAGCCGGTCAGGGCCGGCGATGTGCTGGCCGAGATCGAGACCGACAAGGCGACGATGGAAGTCGAAGCCGTCGACGAGGGCGTGCTCGCCAAGATCGTGATCCCCGAAGGGACCGATCACGTCGCCGTCAATACCCCGATCGCGCTGATCGCCGGGAATGGGGAGGACGCGGCCGCGGCCCGTCGCGCGGCGCCATCTGCGAATGGTCGGCAAAGGGCGGTAGCCGAGGACACGACTACGGCGCGGCCGCCACAACCTACGCCGCCACGCGCGCCGCTGACGCCCGCCCACGCAGCTCCGGCGGCGGAGGCGGAGTACACCGGTCCGACCCGGACGATTACGGTGCGTGAGGCCTTGCGCGATGCAATCGCCGAAGAGATGCGGCGCGACGACACGGTGTTTCTGCTCGGCGAAGAGGTCGCCGAATACGAAGGTGCCTATAAGGTCAGCCAGGGCCTGCTGCAGGAGTTCGGGCCACGGCGGGTCATCGACACGCCGATCACCGAGCAGGGCTTTACCGGGCTCGGGGTCGGAGCCGGTTTTGCCGGGCTGCGCCCGATCGTCGAATTCATGACTTTCAACTTCGCGATGCAGGCGATTGATCAGATTGTCAACTCTGCATCAAAGACGCGCTATATGTCTGGCGGACAGATGGGCTGTCCGATTGTCTTCCGCGGGCCGAACGGCATCGCCGCTCGGGTCGCCGCGCAGCATTCGCAATGCTATGCCAGCTGGTACGCGCACTGCCCTGGGCTTAAGGTCGTGGCTCCCTATACCGGCGCCGATCACAAGGGCTTGCTGAAATCGGCGATCCGCGACCCGAACCCGGTTGTCTTTCTCGAGCACGAACTGGTCTATGGGGAAAGCTTCGCCGTCCCCGACGACCCCGAATTTCTGGTGCCGATCGGCAAGGCGCGCATTGCCAAACCGGGCGAGCATGTGACGATCACCGCGTTCTCGCGCATGGTGAAGCTCGCGCTGCAAGCCGCTCAGGAGCTGGAAAAGGCCGGCATCTCGGCCGAGATCATCGATCTGCGCAGTCTGCGCCCGTTCGATTTCGACACGGTCGTGGCCTCGGTCAAAAAAACCAACCGGATCGTCGCGGTCGAGGAGGGGTGGCCGTTTGCCGGCATCGGCGCGGAAATCGCGGCGCTCGTCATGGAGCGGTGTTTTGATTGGCTCGATGCGCCGGTCAAGCGGGTCTCGGGCAAGGATGTGCCGCTGCCTTATGCCGCGAACCTCGAACACTTGGCGGTGCCGCAGGTCGAGGACATCGTCGCCGCCGCGCGCGAGGTCACCTACCGCTAGGTCGGCTTGCTCGACCGAGGAAGTGAACATGCCGATCGAAATCTTGATGCCGGCGTTGTCGCCGACGATGACCGAAGGCAATCTCGCCAGATGGGTCAAGAAAGAGGGCGACGCGGTGCGTTCGGGCGACGTGCTCGCCGAAATCGAGACCGATAAGGCAACGATGGAGGTCGAGGCCGTCGATGACGGGCGGGTCGGCAAGATCCTGGTTCCCGAGGGGACGCAGGGGGTCAAGGTCAACCAGCCGATCGCGCTGCTGCTCGGCGAAGGCGAGGATCCGTCGGCGCTAACAACCTTCGCCGCATCGGTCGCCAAGCCTGTTCCAACCGCCGCGCCCGGCAAAGCAGAGCCGAACCGGACCCGGCAGCTTCGGCAGCTGCGATCATGCCTGCGACCACCCGGACCAACGGCAATGGCCGGATTTTCGCCAGCCCCTTGGCCCGCCGCATGGCGCAGCAGGCCGGGCTTGACCTTGCCGCGATCATCGGCTCGGGGCCGCAGGGCCGGATCGTCAAAGCCGATATCGATGGCGCTCTTTCGACAGCGCGGACCGCGCCCGCCACCGCGGCTCCGGCGGCCCGGCCGGGGACAGCCGCGCCGGTAACACCTTTGCCGATACCGCTTGCTGCGCCTGCCTTGTCGAAAGAGCGGGTGGTGGCATTGGCCGGCAATGCGCCTTACATCGAGCGGCCACTTAACGCGATGCGCCGGGTCATCGCCCGGCGCCTGACCGAGTCGAAGCAGACCGTCCCGCATTTCTATCTAACTGTTGATTGCGAGATCGACGCGCTGCTCAAGATCCGTTCTGAACTGAACGCTAAATCAGATGCTTACCGGATTTCTGTCAACGATTTTGTGATCCGTGCGGCGGCCCTTGGCTTGCGCCAGGTGCCGGCGGCTAATGCGTCGTGGAGCGACGAGGCGATCCTGCTATGGGACACGGTCGACATCGCCGTCGCCGTGGCGCTCGACGACGGTCTGATCACGCCGATCGTCAAGCAGGCCGACCGCAAGGGGCTGGCGACAATCGCCAACGAAGCTAAAGATCTAGCTGCCCGCGCGCGCGCCGGCAAATTGAAGCTCGAAGAGTTTCAGGGCGGGACCTTTTCGATCTCGAACCTCGGCATGTTCGGGGTTCGCGAATTCGCGGCGGTGATCAACCCGCCACAGGGCGGCATCCTTGCCGTCGGCGCCGGAGAGAAGCGGCCGGTCGTCAAAGACGGTGCTCTCGCGGTGGCCACGGTGATGAGCTGCACCTTGTCCTGCGACCACCGCGCCGTCGACGGCGCCGTCGGCGCGCAATTCCTCGCCGCCTTCAAGAAGCTCATCGAAGACCCGCTGACGATGCTGCTGTGACGCGGGACGGGTAGGATGGCCGACAATTCTTTCGATTTAGTCGTTTTAGGCGGGGGGCCAGGCGGCTATGTCGCGGCGATCCGGGCAGCGCAGCTCGGCATGAAGGCGGTGGTGGTCGAGCGCGATCAGCTGGGTGGGATCTGCCTCAATTGGGGCTGCATCCCGACCAAGGCGTTGCTGCGCAGCTCCGAGATTTACCATATCCTCCATCATCTTGATCAATATGGATTTTCGGCAAAAGATATCCGCTTCGACGCTGGCAAGGTCGTGGCCCGCTCGCGCGCCGTCGCCAAGCAGCTGTCAAACGGCGTCGCCTATCTGTTGAAAAAGAACAAGGTCAGCGTGGTCGATGGGCAGGGGCGGCTGGCCGGCAAGGGGCGGCTGGCTGTCGAGAAAGGCGGAAAGCCCGTCGCCGAGCTCACCGCCCCGCATATCATCCTCGCCACCGGCGCGCGGGCGCGCGCGCTCCCGGGTCTCGAACCAGATGGCGAGCAAGTGTGGACCTATAAAGAGGCGATGGTGCCGCCGGCGATCCCGAAATCCTTGCTGGTCGTCGGCTCGGGTGCAATCGGGATTGAATTCGCCAGTTTTTACCGCGACATGGGTGCCGAAGTCACGGTCGTGGAAATGCTCGACCGCGTGCTTCCGGTCGAGGACGAGGAAATATCGGCTTTTGCCCGCAAGTCATTTGAGAAACAAGGGATCAAGATCCATACCGGGGCAACGGTGAAGACCCTGGAGCGCACCGGCGAGCAAGTCACCGCCCAAATCGAGGCCGGCGAAAAGGCGTTCGCGGTGACGGTCGACAAGGTGATCCTGGCTGTCGGGATCGTCGGCAATGTCGAGGATATCGGCCTCGAAAACACCGGCGTCGAGGTGCAGCGAACCCATGTCGTCGTCGATCAGTGGCTGCGCACCGGCGAGCCCGGCGTTTATGCGATCGGCGATCTCGTCGGCCCGCCCTGGCTGGCGCACAAGGCGAGTCACGAAGGGGTGATCTGCGTCGAGCACATCGCCGGGGTCAACGACGTGCACCCGCTCGATGTCCGCAACATTCCTGCCTGCACCTATTGCCGCCCGCAGGTGGCCAGCGTCGGCCTGACCGAGAAAGCCGCCAGGGATGCCGGTTACGAGGTCAAAATCGGGCATTTCCCATTTATCGGCAACGGCAAGGCGATTGCGCTCGGCGAGCCCGAAGGGATGGTCAAGACGGTGTTCGACGGCAAGACCGGCGAGCTGTTGGGAGCGCACATGATCGGCGCCGAAGTGACCGAGCTGATCCAGGGCTATACGATCGCCAAGACCCTGGAGACGACCGAGGCCGAGCTGATCCGCACGATCTTCCCGCATCCGACCCTGTCGGAGACGATGCACGAGGCCGTGCTTGACGCCTATGGACGCGCCATCCAATCTAGGTGGGCCGTCATATCGAGCGAAGCGAAGCATGGTGAACTTCTAGCCGATGAATTCTCCGACGGCGGCCGCGGCACCGGCGGCGCTGCGTCATCCGGAAAAGGCGCGCAATCCCGACAGCCCGATCCCGCGCAAGCCCGACTGGTTGCGCGTCAAGGCGCCGGGCTCGCCCGAATACCAGGCGACGCGGCGGCTGATGCGCGAGTTGCGGCTCAACACCGTGTGCGAGGAAGCGGCCTGCCCGAATATCGGCGAGTGTTGGAAACAGAAACACGCGACGATGATGATCCTCGGGCGGGTCTGCACCCGCGCCTGCACCTTTTGCAACGTCGCTACCGGCCGGCCCGATCTTGTCGACCAGCATGAGCCCGAACGTGTCGGCGCGGCGGTCGCCGCACTCGCGCTCGCCCATGTTGTCGTCACCTCGGTCGACCGCGACGATCTCGAGGATGGCGGCGCTGGGCAGTTCGCGCGCACCATCGCGGCGATCCGCGCCGCTGCCCCCGGCACGACCATCGAGGTGCTGACCCCGGATTTTCTGCGCAAGGAGGGGGCGCTTGAAACCGTCGTCGCGGCCCGGCCCGACGTCCTCAACCACAATCTCGAAACCGTGCCGCGTCTTTACGCCGAGGTAAGGCCCGGCGCTCGATACTTTCATTCGCTACGGCTGCTCGATCAGGTCAAACGGCTCGATCCGGCATTGTTCACCAAGTCGGGGATCATGGTTGGGCTTGGCGAGGACCGGACCGAGGTGCTCCAGGTGATGGACGACCTGCGCGCCGCTGATGTGGATTTCCTGACGATCGGGCAATATCTGCAGCCGACGCCGAAACATCATGCGATCGCCCGCTTTGTGACGCCGGAAGAATTTGCCGGCTATAAAAGCTTTGCGCTCGGCAAGGGCTTTCAGCTGGTTTCGGCCTCGCCGCTGACCCGATCCTCCTATCACGCGGGCGAGGATTTCGCGCGACTGCGCGCCGCCCGCGTCGCCAAGCTCGCCGCCGCCGGCTGATCTTGCCGCGATGCCGACCCATGCCGAACAGCGTGTGCTTCCCTACACGCCGGAGCAGCTTTTCGCGCTGGTCGCCGATATCGAGCGCTATCCCGAATTCCTGCCCTGGTGCATTGGCGCGCGTATCAAGGAGAGGCAATCCAATCTTGTCGTCGCCGATCTGATCATCGGGTTCAAAGTATTCCGTGAGCGTTTTACCTCGCGAGTGGTGCTCGACCCGCCGAGAAAGATCGATGTGACCTATGCCGAGGGACCATTCCGCTATCTGAACAACCACTGGACCTTCGAACAGGCGCCGGAAGGCTGCCGCATCGGCTTTTTCGTCGATTTCGAATTCAAGTCGCGGCTGATGCAAAAGGTCATCGAGGTTCTGTTCAGCGAAGCGGTGCGCCGCATGGTCGGCGCCTTCGAAAAGCGTGCTTGCGATCTCTACGGCGCTCCGGCGCAGGGCGGCGCCAACCGGGCAGCGGTCTGATGGTGTCTGTTAGATTTTTACCTAGTGGTGCGAACGCAACAGATGGTACAGCGCTTCCGCGAATTTCGACCGGTTTGCGAGGATATCAAATGTCAGGTTCCACCGAGGTTGTGTGAAAACCATTTTGTGGTCTACCTCTGCGCAAGATTAATTCAAGCAATACTACTCGCGCGCATCAAAGATTTACTAAGACTGCGGCCTCGCTTCTTTTGTTGCGTACTAACTAGTGGTACGATTTTGACATTTGGTACCCACTCTTTTCCGTCATGCAGCGAAAGCGGGCTCCAGGGCGGCCTCCGCTGGACCGACGACAAAGAAAAGATGGGAATCATCTGTTCGGCTCGTACCACTAGCTCCTCGGCGTTTTCACACAGCCTCCAAGTAGCTGAACCGATAGCTAGCCGAGAAACCTTGGCTGGGCCTGCCTAACCTTGCCGGGGTGGAGCAGCAGACGGCCAACCATCGCCGGCAGGGCGGCCGTCTGTTGCGGGGTAGGCTGTTGTTGACTGTTGGGGCCGGCTTTGGAACCGCCTTATAGGTGAGATAGCCGCATGGTAAGACACAACAAAGTAAGTGCTGGCAGAGGCAGATGTGAAACGTTTTGCTAGCGATCGCGCTGACTACATGCCGGTATACGTGCGAGGAGCAGCGCGTGATTAGGAGCTGTTGTACTTTGGAGAGATCGGTCGTGCCGGCGTTCGCACTTCGTCCACTGACGATGTCGCTCCACGCGCAAAGTTTGATCTGCGCGTACATTACGTGGCACGTTACGATGTTGTTTTCGTAGTTTTAGTCTGGTTAGCAGCGCTGTGCGCGCGTCTCTGAGGACCAGTGGGTGTCCGTGGACTTCAAGGCGAGTATGCTGGTGTGCTGCGTAGTGAAAACAGAGATGCCAGGCGCAACAAGTCGCCGGGGATAGTGATCTGGAGCGGATCCTTGACGCTCCGAAATATCCGAAGATCCGGATCTCCGCAGCGGTAAACAACGCTGCAAGACTAGCCTGTCACTGCACTGCAGCTCGACAAGCTGTACGCATGCGGCTGCTCAGCGCGAAGCCCACAGAGTCTGCGAAGGCAGAGCACCAAACCGACGATGATCACTGCGACCGCAACGAGCTGGCGAGGAAGACAGCGATACCGACGCGTTGCTGCTGTTAGCACGTGCGGTGCTAGGCGAGTAGCGGCGGCAGCGCGAGGATGACAAAACCGAGGAGTCAGGGTACGCGAGCGGGCGTGTACCGACATGTCCTCCTTTTAAGACCGATGCTTAGACCGGGTCGAGCGCGAGCAATTGCGCGAGCGGAGCCACTTACCAATAAGCTCTCGTAGTCCTCACTGGTCGCATATCCACCGCGCGATGGCCGCCGAACTCGACAGGGTGTGGATGATCGAAGCAGGCCGATATCGCAGTGCGGTGAGAGGAGTTGCGTAACACGGCCGCGTCGCGAAACTCTGATATGCCGAAAGTACCCACGGTTGCCCGTCGCCGTCAACTTGCTCAGTGTCCGAACTTAACAGACGATAGCCGCGGCGGTACCGATGACGCCGGCGGGTTGTCGGACGCAGGTAGCGGACGGACAGCTCGATGAGGGGGCGGCGCGGAGCTCGCGGGCGGCGGCGCGGAGCTCACGGGCGGTCGCGCGGAGCAGTCACGGGTGGTGGCGCGGAGCTCCGGGCGGCGGTGCGGTGGCAGCGCGCGGCGCAGTGGGTGTACCTGCGTCGGCCGGCACCCCCGCGAGGTCTCGCCGACGCGCTCCGAGCGAGATCGGAGGGTGTCTCGCGCTCGCTCACGAGTTCGCTAGAGCTCGAAGTCACCGCACCGTCAGCCCAGCTGCGAAGATCGCCGGGGTTGCCCGCAGGCCTGCCGCCCGAGCCAAGGGCCGTGCGAGGTTCCCGCGGGCCGCGGGGGCGCGGGCGGCGGCGCGGCGCCGGGCGCGCGGGGGCGCGCGGGGGGCGGGGCGGCGCGCGGCGGGCGGCCCGCGCGGCGCGCCGGGACGCGGCCCGCGCGGGAGAGCGGCGCGGCCGCGGGGCCCCCGCGGGCGGCCCGCCGGGCGGGGCGGCCCGCACGCGCGCGACGCGCGCGGCCGCGCCCGCCCCCCGAGCCGCGGCGGACCGCCCGCAACCGGCGCGGCGGTCGAATCTGCTGCCGACAGCGCCCCCGCCGCGCGGCGCCGGAGCGGCCGGCCCGCCCGGCGGGCCGGACGCCCCGCCGCCGGGCGCCGGCGCCGGGGGGCGGGAGGCCGGGGGGGGGGAGGAGAGGGGAGAGAGAGGAGGAGAGGGAAGGGAGAGAGGAGAAGTGAGAGAGAAGGGGGGGGGGGGGGGGGGGGGGGGGGGGGGGGGGGGGGGGGGGGTGCGGTCGCTTTGGTGCGCATGCCGTGGCCCTTATGCTGAATTGTCGAAGCTTTCAGCTGCCTCGGGGGTATCTTCAATGCCGCAAAAAACCGTCGTCTACGCCAGCGTCGGGCCGGAGCTGACGCAGTACGACCTCGATATCGAAAACGCCACGCTCTCCAAGCGTGGCACCGTGACCTTGCCGGCAAATGTGCATTACGCCTGGCCGCACGCCTCGCGGCAATTTCTCTATGTCGCGTCGAGCGACAGCGCATCGGGGATCGGCGGGCCGGTCGGCGAGAGGCACAATGTCAGCGCGTTTCGCATCGATCCGGCGACCGGCGCGTTGACGCCGCATGGCGATCCGATCGCGCTGCCGACCCGGCCGATCCACATGACCAGCGATATTCCGTCGCATAACCTGTTGGTTGCTTTCAGCAATCCGAGCGGGCTTCGGGTCTATCGGATCAATCCCGACGGCACGCCGGGCGCCGAGGTCGCGCAGCCGGCGCCGATCGACCCCGGCATTTACGGGCATCAGGTGCGCGTCAGCCTCGACAATCGGCTGGTGATCCTGGTCACCCGCGGCCACGACGCCGCCGGCGGCAAACCCGAGGAGCCGGGCGCGCTGAAGGTGTTCCGCTATCGACAACGGGGCAGCTGAACAACGAAGTTTCGGTCGCGCCCGGCGGCGGCTTCGGCTTTGGCCCGCGCCATCTCGATTTTCACCCGACCAAGCCGTGGGTCTATGTGTCGCTTGGAGCGGCAGAACCGGCTCGACATGTTCGCGATCGACGGCGACCGGCTGTCGGGGACGCCGCTGTTCAGCAAAGGCACCCTGGGCGAGCCCGGCAATATCCGCGGGCGGCAGGCCGCCGGCACGGTTCATGTCCATCCGAACGGCCGCTTCGTCTATGTCGCCAATCGCGCTTCGAGCACGGTCGGGGAGGGGGCGGAACGCGTCTTTGCCGGCGGCGAGAACACACTCGCGGTCTACGCGATCGACCCTGCGACCGGCGAGCCCAACCCGATCCAGCATGTCGACACCCGCGGCATCCATTGCCGGACATTTCACATCGATCCGAGCGGCCAAGTACTTGTTGCAGCGCATATCATGGGATTGCCGGTCAAAGACGGCGCGGCGATCCGCGAGGTGCCGGCCTGTCTTTCGGTATTTCGCATCGGCGCCGACGGCAAGCTCGATTTCGTGCGCAAATACGATGTCGATGTCGGCGACCGCCAGATGTTCTGGATGGGGATGGTGTAGGCCACCGCGAGGGGACAGGCTTGGCGGCGCGGTTCACACCGGGGCGAGCGGCCGGTGCGGCGGAGGAGGGGGCTCGACCCGGATCGGGTCGCCGGGGCGAACCTCGCCTTCGGCCAGCACGACACCCATGATCCCGGCCTTGCGCACGAGATTGCCGTGCTCGTCGCGACCGAGGGTCGCGGCCATCAGCCCCTTGTGGATCTTGTCGAGCTGGGCGCAGGGATTGCGCAGGCCAGTGACCTCGACGATGGCGCTGGCGCCGAGATGGAGCCGCGTGCCGGTCGCGAGGCCAAGCAGATCGACGCCGTGAGTGGTGACGTTCTCGCCCATCTGCCCCGGCGCCACGACGAAGCCCGCCTCGCGCAGTTCGTCGTGCAATTCGGCATGGATCAGGTGCACCTGGCGCAAATTGGGTGCGGTCGGGTCGAGCGCGACCCGCGAGCGGTGCTTGACGGTTGTGCCTTGATGGGCATCGCCCTCGACCCCCATCCCGGCCACCAGCCTGATGCTGTCTTCGTTCGGCTTGGCCAGGGTGTGCCGCGCGCTGCGGCTCACCGCCGTCACAATTCCTCCCATAGGGATGTCCCTTTGCCGTTATTCGGCCGCCGCCGGCAGCGGGCGCGGCAAAATACTGTCGTAGAGTTCGGGGCGCTGCCATTGCGACAGCAGGCCCTGCTTGGTGCCGCAGAACGGGGTCTTGTCGTTGCCGTCCCAGCCGGCGCGCAATTCGCGCACCCGGTCGAGGCTGACCGCGACCACCGACATGCCGACATTGATGCTCTCGTAATGCGTCCGCTCCGGTCCGGCGATGATCGCCAGCCCGCGCTCGGTCGCCGGGTCGAAGATGTTGCGGGTCGAGACGACCAGCGCCAAATTCTCGATCGCCCGCGCCCGCAGCAGGGTGTGCCAGGTCTCCCACAAATTTCCGCCGCCGCTGAGGCCGGCCGGGAGAAAGATGATCTCCGCCCCGCGCAAGGCCAACGCCCGCGACACCTCGGGCATGTAGACCTCGCTGCACATGCCGAGGCCGACTTTGCCGTGGACGGTGTCGAAGACCGGGAACTCGTTGCCCGGGACCCATTCGAACTCCCATACTCCGCCGCCGCCGGTGCGGCTCGAATAGATCCACGGGCCGTTGGGGTGGGTGCGGCGATAGCGCACCGGCTTGCGCCCGTCGGGATAGGCCATGCAGGTCAGGTTGTAGGCGGTCCTTTTGGCGTCATCGATCGGCTCCATCGTGCCGAATACGACATGGATCACCGAATTCATGGGCCGCCTCGGCGATGCGCGCCGACGGGTCATAGGCGGCCGGCATCCGCCACGGCCCCGGATAGGATTCCGGGAAACAGACGAAATCCGCACCCTCACCGGCGGCGCGCTCGATCCATTTGACCGCGTCATCGACATTTTTTGCGTCGCCGGGCGGCGGGTTCGAATGCGGTTGGATTACCGCGATGTTGAAGCTGCTCATGCGAGACGTCCTTTATTGGCTGCGGGCTTCGGCGCGAGCAGGCCGAGCGCCAGCCGCAAGGCCGCGCCGCGAACTGCCGCGCGGTCGCCGGGGAACACGCGGCGCTCGGTGCGGGGGGCCTTGCCGCGCCGGGCGAGGCCGACAATGGATGAGCCCGACCGGCTTCTCGGGGCTGCCGCCGCCGGGTCCGGCAACGCCGGTGATCGATACCGCGAGATCGACCGGGGCGCGGGCGAGGGCGCCCTCGGCCATCGCCGCAGCGGTTTCGGCGCTGACCGCACCATGCGCGGCGATCGTCTCGGGCGGAACCCCAAGCAGTTCCGATTTGGCCTCGTTCGAATAGGGCACAAAACTGCGCTCGACCACGTCGGACGAGCCGGCGATCGCGGTCAGCGCCGCGGCGACCAGGCCGCCGGTGCAGGATTCGGCGGTCGCCACATGCCAGCCGCGCGCGCGGCACGCGTCGAGCACCGATGTCGCCAGATCAAGAGTTTCAGGATCGAACACCGAACACTCCGCCAATCACCAGCAGCACCGATAGGACGAGGACAGCGTAAACCGCGGCCAAAAGGTCGTCGAGCATGACGCCGAGACCGCCGGTAACGTCGCGGTCGGCCCAGCGCACCGGCCATGGCTTCCAGATGTCGAAGATCCGGAACAGCAAGAAGGCGAGGATCCAGGCGAGCGGATCGCGTGGTGCGGCCAGCAGGACGAGCCATTGCCCTGCGACTTCGTCGATGACCACGAACCCGGGATCTTTGATCCCGCTCGTCTTGGTGACAGCCGCGGCCGCCCACCATCCGGCAAAAAAGACGATCGCAACGGCGATGGCGAGCCCGGTTGCGCCCCACAGGCTGCGGATTGCCCAGGCAAAGGGCAGGGCCGCGAGCGATCCCCAAGTGCCGGGCGCTATCGGGATCAGCCCCACCCCGAACCAGGTCGCGAGCAGCACCGCCGGATGCCGCGTCGGCAGGCCGAGGCGCGCCCTCGACGGCGTAATTTCGCAACTCAATTTTTCTCTTCGTCGTGACCGGGCTTGTCCCGGTCATCCACGGAGTTGCCATGAACGGCTCGTGGATGGCCGGACCAAGTCCGGCCATGACGAAGACGGACAGGTCCGGAATCATCTATAACGGCAGGCGGACGGTGGCGACGGCTTGCGCGGCGATGCCTTCGCCGCGGCCGGTGAAGCCGAGGCGATCGGTCGTCGTTGCCTTCACGCTGACGCGCTCGGCGGCGATGCCGAGAATCTCGGCAATCCGCTCGACCATCGCCGCACGATGAGGGCCGATCTTCGGTCGCTCGCAGATGATCGTCACGTCGACCGCCGCAACAGCGCCGCCCCGCGCGCCTACGAGATCGGCCGCGTGGCGTAGAAATTGATCCGAGGCTGCACCGCGCCAGCGCGGATCACCGGGCGGGAAATGCATGCCGATATCGCCGGCCCCGATCGCGCCCAGCAGCGCGTCGGTCAGCGCATGGAGGCCGACATCGGCGTCGGAATGACCAACCAAGCTTTCACCGTGCGGGATTTCGACCCCGCAGATGAAAATCCGATCCCCGGGTCCAAAGGCGTGGACGTCAAAACCTTGCCCGACGCGTACATCGCCGCGCCGGGCGGCGATCAGACGTTCGGCGGCGGCGAGGTCTTCGGTTGTCGTCACCTTCAGATTGTCCTCGCTGCCGACAACCAGCAGCGGCGCCAGCCCGGCCGCCTCGGCGACCGCCGAATCGTCGGTCAGCTCAGTTCCGGCAGCGGCATGATGCGCGGCCAGGATCTGATCGAATTGAAAGCCCTTGCGGGGTTTGCGCGCGCCATAGCTCGGCTCGGTCAACCGTCGCCCGGATCATCCCGCTCTCGGCGCGCTTGATCGTGTCGCGCAGCGGCAGGCAAGGAATAGCCGCCGGCGCCTCGTCGAGCGCTTGGATGACCCGGTCGATCAGCGCCGCATCGGGAAATGGCCGCGCTCCGTCATGGATCAGCACGCGCTGCGGGCGATACGGCGCCAACGCCTCGAGCCCGAGCCTTACCAAATCCTGACGGGTGGCGCCGCCCGCGACCGGCGGCAGCACCGGCAAGCCCGGCGACGGCGTCATCGAACAGCGCCCGATCCTCCGGCCGGATCGCCACCAGCACCCCGGTAACCCGCCGATGCCGGGCCAAAGCCGCCACCGCATGCCGCAACACCATGGCTCCGCCGAGCGGCAGGTATTGCTTGGGCACGTCGCCGCCGAACCGGCTCCCCCGGCCCGCCGCGACGACGAGTGCATAAACCGATTCCATGCATAAAATTAGCCGACTGGGCGCGGCTTTGCCACCGCTGCCGATCTCCGGACCGGGCGCGCGCCACTATTCTTAATGTTGCACTGCAAAAAGAAACGGATTAGTGTCTGCCCAATCACTAGGCAAGTCTAACATCTGCTCAAAGAATGACCATTTCGCTCGGTTCTCTAACACTCGAAGATCCGGTGATCCTCGCCCCGATGTCGGGTGTGACGGATCTGCCGTTCCGGCGGCTGGTCAAGCGTCTGGGCGCTGGGCTCGTCGTCTCCGAGATGATCGCCAGCGAAGCGATGATTCGCGAGACGCGACAATCCTTGACGATGGCGAAGAGCTGCGCCGAGGAGCAGCCGATGGCGGTGCAGCTCGCCGGCTGCGAGCCGCGGGTCATGGCCGAGGCGGCAAAGCTCAATGCCGACCGCGGCGCGCGGATGATCGACATCAATTTCGGCTGCCCGGTCAAAAAAGTGGTCAACGGCCATGCCGGCTCGGCGCTGATGCGCGACGAGACCCATGCCGCACGCATTCTCGAAGCCACGGTCAAGGCCGTCGATCTGCCGGTCACTTTGAAGATGCGCACCGGCTGGGACGAGCACAGCCGCAATGCGCCCCGGCTCGCGCGGATTGCGCAAGCTTGCGGCATTCGAATGATTACCGTGCACGGACGGACCCGCTGCCAGCTCTATGCCGGCTCGTCCGATTGGGAATTCATTCGCCGCGTTAAGGAAAATGTAACAATCCCGGTCGTTGCCAACGGCGACATCGTCAGCCTCGACGACGCCGAACAGGCGCTCGCACAATCGGGCGCCGATGGGCTGATGATCGGCCGTGGCTGCTATGGCAGGCCGTGGTTCCTGCATCAGGTGATCGCCTGGCTGCAAGGCCGCAAGCAAATCCCCGACCCTCCACTCGCGGCGCAGCGCGACATCGTACTCGAGCATTACGAGGAGATGCTGGTCCATTACGGGATCGCGATCGGCTCGCGCATCGCCCGCAAGCACGTCGCGTGGTATTCTAAAGGCCTGCCGGGTTCGGCCGAATTCCGCGCAGCGGTCAACCAGACGCTCGACCCGGCGCGCGTCATGGCGTTGATCCGAGCGTTCTACGAGCCGCTGCTTACTCGGAAGGCAGCATGATCAAGGCGCCGTTCCGGCGGCGGAGCGCCGGCCCGCGCCCGGTTGCCGAGACCCAGCCCGAGGCCGCCGCGGTGCTGACGGCGCTCGCTGACCCGGTGATCGTCCTCGACCGCAGCGGCGAAATCCGCCTGGTCAACACTGCGGCCGAACAGTTTTTCGGCTTGGGCGCCGCGGCGCTGCGCGGTAGCGCGCTGGCCGATCTTGTTGCCCCGCACAGCCCATTGATGGGGCTCGTCGACGCAGTTTGGCGCAGCGGCAACACGTTCTCGGAATATGACATGCCGCTCGAAGGCGCGCGCTTTGGCAGCCGCACGGTCACGATCCAGGGGGCGCTGGCCGGCGAGGACGCGGACATGCTGGTGCTGACCCTGCACGAGCGCGCCATGGTCGACAAGGTCGATCGCCAGCTGACCCACCGCAACGCCGCCCGGTCGATTACGGCAATGGCGGCGATGCTCGCGCACGAGGTCAAGAACCCGCTTTCCGGAATTCGCGGCGCGGCGCAGCTTTTGGAGCAGGACGCCGACGAGGCAGGCCGCGAGCTGACCCGGCTGATCTGCGACGAGACCGACCGAATTGTCGCTCTCGTCGACCGAATGGAGGCGTTTTCCGACCATCGACCGATCGAGCGCGAAGCGGTCAACATCCATGAGATCCTCGAACGGGTGCGCAAGTTGGCGCAGTCCGGTTTCGCCCGCCACGTTCGCTTCGTCGAGGAATACGACCCGTCATTGCCTTTGGTTCACGGTAATCGCGACCTCTTGGTCCAGGTCTTTTTGAACATCGTCAAAAACGCCGCCGAAGCGGCGGCTGGCGCCGATGGCGAGATCATCTTGACCACCGGGTATCGCCACGGGCTGCGGTTGGCTGGGCCGGGTGGGGAAGGACGCCGGCATTTGCCGCTGATGGTTGCGGTCAGTGACAACGGGGCGGGCATTCCCGAGGACATGCGTCCCTATCTGTTTGATCCGTTTGTGACGACCAAGCGAAACGGAACTGGCCTTGGTCTTGCATTAGTGGCCAAGGTGATCGGTGACCACGGCGGAGTCATTGAATTTGACAGCCAGCCCCGCCGAACCGTGTTCCGGGTGTTTTTGCCCGTGGTCGCGCAAGACGGTATCGGGTGATGACTTCGACGATCCTGGTGGCCGATGACGATCGCGCGATCCGGACGGTGCTCAATCAGGCGCTGATCCGGCTCGGGCACGAGGTGAAGATGACCGGCAACGCCGCTACCTTGTGGCGGTGGGTGGCCGACGGCGATGGCGATCTCGTCATCACGGACGTGATCATGCCGGACGAGAACGGCCTCGACCTGATCCCGCGCATCAAAAAGATCCGCCCCGAATTGCGGATCATTGTCATGAGCGCGCAGAACACCTTGCTGACCGCGGTCAAGGCTACCGAGCGGGGCGCCTTCGAATATCTGCCTAAGCCGTTCGATCTGCGCGAGCTGGTCAGCGTGGTCGAGCGCGCCCTGACCACGCCGCACGATATGTCGGCGAACGGGATCGATGACGATCTCGAAGACCAGCTGCCGCTGATCGGCCGCTCGCCCGCGATGCAGGAGATCTATCGGGTCATCGCCCGGCTGATGGGCACCGATTTGACGGTGACGATCATGGGCGAGAGCGGCACCGGCAAGGAACTGGTGGCGCGGGCGTTGCACAATTACGGCAAACGCCGCGCCGGTCCTTTCGTCCCGATCAACATGGCGGCGATCCCGCGCGAGCTGATCGAGAGCGAGCTGTTCGGCCACGAAAAGGGCGCCTTCACCGGCGCCACCGCCCGCAGCATGGGCCGGTTCGAGCAGGCGCACGGCGGGACTCTGTTTCTCGATGAAATCGGCGACATGCCGCTCGAGGCGCAAACGCGGCTGCTGCGCGTGCTGCAGGAAGGCGAATTCACCGCCGTCGGAGGCCGCGTGCCGATCCGCGCCGACGCCCGCGTCATCGCCGCGACCCATCACGATCTGCGCCAGCTGATCCGACAGGGTCTTTTTCGGGAGGACCTGTTCTACCGCCTGAACGTGGCGCCGGTCCGCCTGCCGGCGCTGCGCGAGCGCTCAGCGGATATACCGGCGCTGGTGCGGCATTTTGTGGCCCTGGCGGTCCGCGAGGGTTTACCGCCGAAACGCCTCGACGAAGCGGCGATGGAGCGGCTGCGGACCTATCGGTGGCCAGGCAACGTGCGCGAACTCGAAAATCTGATTCGGCGGCTGGCCGCGCTCTATTCGCAAGAGGTGATCGGGGCGACGATCATCGACTTCGAGCTCGGCGACACGCCGGCGGCGGCCGATACCGTCGACACGGGGGGCGGAGAAGGGCTCGCGGGCGCGGTCGAGCGCCATATCAGAAGCTATTTTGCTGCTCATAAGGGCGGGCTGCCGGCCGCCGGGCTTTATGACCGGGTACTGCGTGAAGTCGAGCGCCCGCTGATCGTCTTGACCCTCGGTGCCACACGCGGCAACCAGATCAAGGCCGCACACCTCTTGGGCCTCAACCGCAATACCTTGCGCAAAAAGATCCGCGAGTTGGACATCCCGGTCGTCCGCGGACTAAAATAGAGCAGCGTGTCGCCGAATTTCGGGGATCGCGTGGCGTTGGCCGGGGGCTGGCCCGGCCGGTAGCGGCGGGTCGGCCGTCCGAACAGGTCGCGGCGATATCCGGTCGAGGTCTTGCATGAAGCTGATGCGGCGGGTTCGGAGGAGGGCCGGCCGCTTTGGTGTGCGTCACACGCTCGCTTTTGGTTTGTCGACGGCGGCGCTGGGTTCGGGTGTCGCAACATATTTGGCGCTGACCGGGGCGCCGCCCTTCGGCCTGCATCCCAACACCGTCCTCACCCTGCTCAATCTGGACCTCGTTCTGCTGCTGGCTCTCGGCGCGCTGATCGCCAAGCGCCTGTTGCAGGTATGGGCCGAGCGGCGCCGCGGGCTCGCCGGCTCCCGGCTGCAGATCCGGCTGGTCGTGCTGTTCAGCCTGATCGCAGTGACGCCGACAATTATCGTCGCAGTTTTCTCGTATCTGTTCTTCAGCTACGGGGTCGAATCCTGGTTCAGCGATCGGGTGCACACGGCAATCACCGAATCGCTCGCCGTCGCCGAAGCCTATCTGCACGAGCATCAGCAGGCGATTCGCGCCGACACGCTGGCGATGGCGAACGACCTCAATCGGGATGCGCCCGAACTCACACTGGATCAGGCGCGCTTGGAGCAGGTGGTGGCGGCGCAGGCGGCTCTGCGCGGCCTGACCGAGGCGATGGTCTTCGACCGAGCCGGCCATGTACTGGCGCGGTCGAGCCTGTCATTCACGCTCGGTTTCGAGCCGATGCCGGACGGTGCGATGCGCGTCGCCGACGAAGGCGACGTGGCGATCGTAACCAGCGACAACGATAACCGGGTGCGCGCCCTGGTTCGCCTCGACCAGTTTGGCCAAGTCTATCTCTATGTTGGCCGTTTTATCGAGCCGCGCGTGCTCAATCACATGGAGGAGACCCAGCGCGCCGCCGCTCAATACGCGAAGATGGAAAGTCGGCGATCAGGGTTTCAGGTAACCTTCGCCTTGATTTTCCTGATGGTGGCGATGCTGTTTTTGGTCGCGGCGGTGGCCATCGGGATTCATTTCGCAACCCAGCTCGCCGTCCCGATCAGCCGGCTCGCTACCGCGGCCGAGCAAGTGCGCGGAGGCGATCTTGCTGCCCGTGTGCCCGAAGGGGAGAAAGACGACGAACTCGCCTCGTTGAGCCGCGCCTTCAACCGGATGACCTACCAGATCGAAAGCCAGCAGCGCGAGCTGAGAGAGGCGAATCGGCAGCTCGATGAACGGCGCCGATTCACCGAGACGGTCCTGACCGGCGTCTCGGCCGGGGTGATTGGGCTCGATCGCGCGGGCCGCGTCAATTTGCCCAACCGCTCGGCCTCCGCGCTGCTCGGGGTCGATCTCGAACAATCGATCGGGCGTGATCTCGCCGAGGTGGCACCCGAGATGGCGGTCCTGCTCGACGAGGCGGAGCGTCGCCCCGACCGCCTGGCGCAGTCGCAAGTCCAGCTCGCCCGCGGCAACAGCACCCGCACCCTGTTGGTGCGCATCGCCGCCGAACACGACGAACGCGACACCAGCGGGTTTGTCGTCACTTTCGACGACATTACCGAATTGTTGTCCGCGCAGCGCAAGGCGGCCTGGGCAGACATCGCCCGGCGCATCGCCCACGAAATCAAAAACCCGCTGACCCCGATCCAACTGGCGGCCGAGCGGCTACGCCGCCGCTATCTGAAGGAGATCAAGCAAGACCCTGAGACATTCACGATCTGCACCGACACGATCATCCGCCACGTCGGCGACATCGGCCGCATGATCGATGAATTCTCGGCGTTCGCGCGAATGCCGGCGCCGGTCCTCAAGCCGGAGAATCTGGTCGAGATCGTGCACCGGGCGGTGTTCTTGCAGCGCACCGCCCATCGCGAGATCGCTTTCGAGACGAGGTTTCCGGACCACCCGGTCGCGGTCAGCTGCGACGCGCGCCTCGTCGGGCAGGCGGTGATCAACATCGTCAAGAACGCGATCGAGGCGATCGAGGCGCGAATCGCCGAACGCGAGGCCGGTGCTCCCGGGCGTATCCGCGTGTCGGTATCGGCGGCCGCTGGCCAAGCTGCGGTGATCGTCGAGGACAATGGCAAGGGCTTGCCCCACCAAGACCGCGAGCGGTTGACCGAGCCCTATGTGACGACGCGGGCGAAGGGGACCGGTTTGGGCCTCGCCATCGTCAAGAAGATCATGGAAGATCACGGGGGGGAGCTGATGTTGGAAGATGGGGAACCGGAGGGGGCGCGGGTCAGGCTCGTCTTCGCCGCCGAGGCTCGCACGACCGAAGGCGCGGACGCCGCCAGCCAGCCGTTGGAGATGAGTACGGTCGGACATGGCGCATGACATCCTGATCGTCGACGACGAAGCCGACATCCGCATGCTGATCGCGGGTGTGCTGAAGGACGAGGGCTACGCCACGCGCGAGGCCGGTGACAGCGCCCAGGCGCTGGCCGTGATCCATGCCAGGCAGCCGACCCTCGTCATCCTCGACATCTGGCTACAGGGCAGCAAGCTCGACGGGATCGAAATTCTCAGGCTGCTGCGCGCCGAGATGCCGTCGGTGCCGGTGGTCATGATCAGCGGGCACGGCACGATCGAGACCGCAGTCGAGGCGATCAAGATCGGCGCCTACGATTTTATCGAGAAGCCGTTCAAATCGGACCGGTTGCTGCTGATCGTCGAGCGCGCGATCGAGGCGGCGCTGCTGCGGCGCGAGAACGAAGAGCTAAGACTGCGCGCCGGCGGGGACCTCGACCTGATCGGGACTTCGCCTCTGGCCAATCAGCTGCGCCAACAGATCGACAAGGCGGCGCCGACCGGGAGCCGGATCCTGATCACCGGACCGCCCGGCGCCGGCAAGGAGGTCGTCGGCCGGCTGTTGCACCTGCGATCGCGTCGGGCGAAGGGTCCGTTCGTCCCGGTCAATTGCGCGACCATGCGGCCGGAGCGGCTTGAAATCGAGCTGTTCGGAACAGAGGCGGACAACGACATCGGCGCGCCGCGCAAGATCGGCACCTTCGAGCGCGCGCATGGCGGCACCCTGTTCCTCGACGAGGTCGCCGACATGCCGCTCGAGACCCAGGGCAAGATCGTGCGCGTGCTGCAGGAACAGACCTTCGAGAGGATCGGGGGATCGAGCCGCGTCGAAGTCGATGTCCGGGTCGTCGCTTCGTCAAATCGTGAGCTCGCTGCCGAGATCGGCGGCGGCCGGTTCCGCGAGGATCTGTTCTATCGGCTCAATGTCGTGCCGATCAAAGTGCCGCCGCTGCGCGATCGGCGCGAGGACATCCCGCTGATGGCCCGCCATTTCATGGTGCGCTCGTCAGAGGCAGCACGGCTTACCCCGCGCGAAATCGGCGAGGACGCGATGGCGGCATTGCAGGCCTATTCCTGGCCCGGCAACGTGCGCCAGTTGCGCAACGTCATCGATTGGCTGCTGATCATGGCGCCAGGCGATGCAAGCGAGCCGGTGCGCGCCGATATGCTGCCAAACGAGATCACCGCCATCGCCCCTACTGTCGTCAAATTGGACCGGGGCAGCGAAATCATGACCCTGCCGTTGCGCGACGCGCGCGAAGTGTTCGAGCGCGAATATTTGTTGGCCCAGGTGACCCGCTTCGGCGGCAACATTTCCCGCACCGCGGCCTTTGTCGGCATGGAGCGCTCGGCGCTGCACCGCAAGCTCAAATCGCTCAGCGTCTTCGGCAACGACCGGCCGCTGAAAGTCGGGACCTGAGCCGGTGTCGCGGATCGCCTATGTCGACGGGCAGTACCTGCCGCACCGCTCGGCCGGGGTGCATATCGAGGACCGAGGGTATCAGTTCGCCGACGGCGTCTACGAAGTGCTGGCGGTGATCGGCGGGCGCCTTGTCGACGAGGGGCCGCATCTCTCGCGTCTGGCGCGCTCGCTGGGAGAATTGCGGATCGCGGCGCCGATGTCGGAGGCGGCGCTCAAGATCGTCATGCGCGAGGTCGTCCGCCGCAACCGCGTGCGCGACGGCGCGCTCTATCTGCAGGTCACCCGCGGCGCGGCCCCGCGTGACCATGCCTTCCCGCAAACGGCGAAACCGGTTCTCGTCGTCACCGCGCGCCGCAAGAAGCCCGCCGATCCGAGCCTGGCCGCCGACGGCATCGGCGTGATCACGATCCCCGACATCCGCTGGCGCCGCTGCGACATCAAATCGGTGGCGCTGGTCGCGAACGTGCTCGGCAAGCAGCGCGCCAAAGAGGCCGGGGCCTACGAAGCGTGGCAGGTCGACAGCGACGGCCGGGTGACCGAGGGGACCTCGACCAATGCCTGGATCGTAACCGCCGACGGCGCCGCCGTGACCCGCCAGGCCGACAACGCGATCCTGAACGGCGTCACTCGCCTCGCGGTCTTCGACATCATCCGCCGCGAAGGCTACCGCCTGGTCGAGCGGCCGTTCACCGTGGCCGAGGCCAAGACGGCGCGCGAGGCTTTTGTGACCAGCACCGCGGTCGAGCTGTTGCCGGTCGTCCGCATCGACGGCGACCCGGTCGGCGACGGTAGGCCAGGGCCGCTCAGCCGGGCCCTTCGTGAATTCTACCTGGCCCACGCGGCGGCGGCATGAGAGTCCGGTCCTCGTCGGATTTGGGCCGGCCGCGCGCGATCCTGTTCGATTGGGACAACACCCTGGTCGACAGCTGGGCCACCATCCACGAAGCCTTGAACATCTGCATGGCGGCGATGGGCAAGCCGGCCTGGTCGCTCGCCGAGACCAAGCAACGGGTGCGGCTGAGCCTGCGCGAGAGCTTTCCGGTTCATTTTGGCGAGCGCTGGGAAGAGGCTCGGCAGATCTATCTCGACCACTTTCGGGCGATCCATCTCGAACGGTTGGCGGCATTGCCGGGCCGCGGCGAATTGCTGCGCGGGCTCGCGGCGGAGGGCATCTTTCTCGGCGTCGTCAGCAACAAGACCGGCGCCTTGCTTCGCCGTGAGGCGCAGCAAATCGGCTGGTCGGCCTATTTCGGCAACGTCGTCGGGGCCGGCGACGCCGCCGCCGATAAGCCCGACGCCGCCCCGGTCCGGCTGGCGCTTGAGCAGAGCGGGATCGAAGCGGGGGAGGCGGTGTGGTTCGTCGGCGACACCGGCATCGACATGGAATGCGCCGGGAACAGCGGATGCGTGCCGGTTTTGCTCGGCGGCGAGTTGGCGCCGGAGGAATTGGTCGCCCACGCGCCGCGTCTTACGTTTTCAGATCCTGCGGCGTTGTTTCGCTTTATTCAGGGCTTGTGATTCACCTTGGCGAGCCCATCTTCGTACCGGCAGCTCGGCGGCTTCACCCGGGCGCTTGCCATTTTGGCGTGAGTCGGGCCAACTCGGCTCCAAAAAGCGAATGGGGGATACCCATGTCTGCGGAGAAATCACAAAATGTCCAGGACGTCTTTCTCAACCACGTCCGGAAACACAAAACGCCGGTTACTGTCTTTCTGGTCAATGGCGTAAAGCTGCAAGGGATCATCACCTGGTTTGATAATTTCTGCGTGCTGCTGCGGCGCGACGCGCATTCGCAGCTTGTCTACAAGCACGCGATCTCGACGGTGATGCCGGCGCAGCCGATCCAGTTGTTCGAGCCGGGCAGGGAGAACGAAGAATCCTGAGCCGGGGGGAGGATAGGTTACCGCTCGCGGACGGCGCTGCGACCGGTCGCGCGCTCGTCGTCCATCCGGCGCCGAAATCGGCGCCGGTTCGCGGTGTGGCCGAAACTTTTGCCCGGTCGATCGAAGCGCGTCTCGAAGAGGCAGTCGGCCTTGCCCAGGCGATCCGTCTCGATGTCGTTCGCGCCGAGATTACCCGCATCGCCAGCCCGCGCCCGAGCAGCCTGCTCGGCAGCGGCACCGTCGATAATTTCCGTGAACTTATCAGCGAAAATTCGATCGGTCTCGTCGTGATCGACGGGACGCTTTCGCCGGTGCAGCAGCGCAATCTTGAAAGGAGCTGGCAGGCGAAGGTCATCGACCGAACCGGTTTGATCCTCGAAATATTCGGCGCGCGGGCGCGTACCCATGAGGGCCGCCTGCAAGTCGAACTGGCGGCGCTCTCCTATCAGCGCTCGCGTCTCGTGCGTTCCTGGACCCATCTCGAACGTCAGCGCGGCGGGTTCGGGTTTCTCGGCGGCCCGGGCGAGAGCCAGCTCGAAATCGACCGCCGGCTGATCGGCGAGCGCATCGCGCGGCTGAAGCGCGAGCTCGAGACGATCAAGCGCACCCGCGCCTTGCATCGCGAAGCGCGCCGCCGCGTACCTTATCCGGTGGTCGCATTGGTGGGCTACACCAATGCCGGAAAATCGACCCTGTTCAACCGCCTGACGCGCTCCACGGTAACCGCCGGCGACATGCTGTTCGCGACCCTCGACCCGACGATGCGGCGATTCGAACTGCCGTCGGGGCGCACCGCTATCCTGTCCGACACGGTCGGCTTTATCTCCGATCTGCCGACCCATCTCGTCGCCGCCTTTCGCGCGACCCTCGAAGAGGTCACCGAAGCCGATATCGTCGTCCATGTCCGCGACGCCCACCATCCGGACAGCGAGTCCCAGCGCGACGACGTGCTGACGGTGCTCGGCAATCTCGGGCTCGACGAAGCGGCCGAGGACGGGCTGATCGAGGTGATGAACAAGATTGACCTGCTCGAACCCGGGCAGCGGGCCAGCCTCGAAAACCACAAGCTGCGGAACTTGCAGATTGCCGCATTGTCGGCTGCGACCGGCGAGGGGTGCGAGGCGTTGCTGGCGCTGATCGATCGCCGATTGCAAAGCGACATCCGCGCGGTGCGGCTGGATATCCCGCTGACCGACGGCAAGACCCTGGCCTGGATCTATCGGCACGGCGAGGTCCTGGGCCGCCGCGACGACAGCGAGGCCGCCCACCTCTCGGTCCGCCTTTCCGAAGCCGACCTCGCCCGCCTGCGCCACCATCAGCGACTTCATTGACGCCGCGACCATCCCTTCGGCTATCGCTTTCCGGTTGAAAAAGCGAGAAGGGGAGGATGCGCAATGAGATTTCGGGCTTTTGCGCTCGTGGCTGTGCTGATAGCCGCTGGCGCTTCGGCGGCCTCGGCGGCAGTTTCGGAGTCGCAAGTTCCGCCCCACACGGTCGCCGACCTGATCGCCATCTGCGCGCCGGCCAAGGACGATCCGCTGATGACCGCAGCGGTCAACTTCTGTCAAGGCTATGCCGAGGGCGCGGTCGTCGTCGAGGAGGCGCATGAGGCGCAACGGGGCGGCCGCAAGCTGTTCTGCCTGCCGACGCCGCGGCCTCCCCGCGGCCCCGAGCTGGCCAGCTTCATCGCCTGGGCGAACGAACGGCCGGCGCGCCTCGATATGCCGGCGATCGATGGCATGTTCATCTATCTCGCCGGGAAATATCCCTGTCCGGCTTCGGCTGTCAGGAAACGGAGATCGCGATGAAACGGCTGATTTTGGCGGCCGTCGTGGCGTCGGTGCCACTGGCTGCCTGTTCCGACATGACCACGGGGCAGCAGCGAGCCCTCTCGGGCACCGCAATCGGCGCCGGCGGCGGCGCCATCATTGGCGCGATCGCCGGCAATGCGGGTCTCGGCGCCGGCATCGGTGCGGCGGCGGGTCTCGCCGGCGGCCTGATCTACAATCAGGCCAGGGGCGGCAACTAAGACGCGGGCGCCCGGCGCCGGCAACGCGGACAGCCTGGGTTCCCTCAGTCTTCCGCGCGCTTGACCTCCTGCCATAGGGCTTCGAGGGCGTCGAGGTCGGCGCTGATGCCGCGCTCGGCAGCGAGCGCCTCGACCGCGCGAAAGCGGCGCTCGAATTTCGCGGTGGCGCGCCGCAGCGCCGCTTCGGGATCGATGTCGAGCTTGCGCGCGAGGTTGGCGGCGGCGAACAGGACATCGCCCATCTCGTCCTCGATTTTTTCGGGATCGGCGCCGTTATCGAGTTCGGCTTCGAGCTCGGCGATTTCCTCGGCGATTTTGGCGATGACCGGGCGCGCCGCTGGCCAGTCGAACCCGATCCGCGCCGCCCGCCCCTGGATTTTGGCGGCGCGCAGCAGGGCAGGGAGGGCGAGCGCCACCCCGTCGAGCACGCTTTCCGGAGTTCCCGTCGCCGCGGCCTGGGCCGCGCGTTCCCTGGCTTTGTGCTCCTCCCACGCCCGGGTCTGCGCCTCTGCCGAAGCAATCTCGGCATCGCCAAAGACATGCGGGTGACGCCGCACCATCTTGTCGGCGATCGCCGCGGCGACATCGTCAAACGCGAACAGCCCGGCCTCCTCGGCCATGCGGGCGTGAAAGACGACCTGAAACAGCAGATCGCCGAGTTCGTCCTTCAACCCCGCCATATCGCCGCGCGCGATCGCGTCGGCCACCTCATAGGCCTCTTCGATCGTATAAGGCGCGATCGTCGCGAAATCCTGCTCACGATCCCACGGGCAGCCGCGCTCGGGATCGCGCAGCTGCGCCATGATCGCCAGCAGACGGGCAAGGGCAGGGGTCGTCATCGCGCCATCACATGCCGCACTGCGCCGCCCAGGCGCGGATCGAACGGCGGTAGCCCTCGGGCATCGGCAGCCCGTCCAGTTCGCCCAGCGCAAACAACCCAAACCGCCGATGCTCGTCGCTGACCCGCATCGCCCGCTGGTTCGAACGCCGCACCCCATAGGTCACGATCAGCACCTCGCGCTGCGGCAACACTTCGTAGACCCAGCTGTCGAGGATTGCCTCGATCGCGACCTCCACGCCGAGCTCCTCGGCGACTTCACGCGCGAGGCAGGCCGCCGGGTCCTCGCCGGGTTCGAGCCGTCCGCCCGGCAATTCCCATGTCCCCCGCTCGTTCTCCAGCAGGACGACCCGGCCCTCCTCGAACAGCACGCCCTTGACCGAGACCGGGAATAATTTCACCAGATTCGAAGTGGCTTCAGGCTTCAGCCGTTTCCACAGAAAATACAGCCGATGGCGGGGAGGGTAGTCGAGCGCCCCAAAAAGCCGGTAGCCAAAACGCGGATAATATTCCGGCGCCTGGAAAGAAAGGGTGTCGAGCCGCGCCGAGTGGCAACCCAGTTCGATCGCGCGCTGCTCGGCCATTGCCAGCAATTCGCGACCGATGCCGCGCCGGCGCAGCTCGGCATGGACCCAGAGATCGGCGACGAACAGCCAGCCGGCATAGGTCGAGCCGACCAGCCCGGCCATGATCGCGCCGCGCTCGTTGCGGACGAAAAATCCCATTCGGGAGTAGCCGGTTTCGCCGAGAAACTCGCGATTATACCCATCGAGAGCATAGCCGACAGCGTCGCAATCCTCGGCCGAGGGCCGGTCCTCGAAGCTGACCCGGAATCCCGTGGGCAGGTCCACCGTCACTTCCTTGGATATTCAATCGAAACCCGCGGGGGCGGGTTTATCCGTATCGCCTCATCGACGCAATCCGGCTGCACGTCGCCGATCAGCCGTACCGTCACCTCAACCAGCGCCCGCAACGCGGATGGATGAAACTGGTCCCGCTTTTTTACCGAGCAGGCGTCAACCTGCTCGGCTGGTAGCGAAGCTCCAGCTGCCTTAAAGGAGATCGCGAATTCAGTGTGCGGCGCGGAGATCTTGGGGGGCCACCGTCCAGGAATTCTCGAACCCGCCGAGCAAGCGAAGTTCCTGGAATTCCGGCGTCGACAGGCCCTGGCGCGCGCGTGCAGCCCAATAGAACGCGCTAACCTCTGCCGTCAGTTGCCGCTCCTGGGAGAGTTCGTGCGCCGTCAGCCTGCCGAGATAGCCGCGTCTGATGTCGATTTTTTCCAGCGGCGTCGCCTCGATATGATCGAGCGCAGCACCCAGGCAATAGAGGGCGTGGCCGTTGGCCTGCGCGGTAATGCTGTGCAGGCGGGCGCGGTCCGATGGCTGGAAGTTACGGAAATCCGGTAGGTTCAGGTGCGCCTCGAACACGAGCGAGCGCAATACTTCGACCAGCCCAGCATTATCAAAATTTCGCACGCGAAAGGTCAGCAGCATCCAATCGTAGAACCGGTCCAGCTTCGGGTCGAGAAAGTTGTAGTCGGGCTCGAACGCATTTCCGAGCAATCGCCCTTCCGCCTCGAGCTGGCGTTTTAACGGGGTACCCGCATAGGGCAGGGTCCGGCAGAAACCCGCAACCGTCCATCCGTCGCCGACGAAGCGGTCGAGGAACGCGATGTTGTTGCGCACGGTCGTGATCGTGCTGTAGGGCTCCAGCAGCATAAAGCCGAAGTCGAACGACACATCGAGATCGCGCAGGATTTTCCCCGCTTCGATATGCTGATGCGGCTTCAGCATCTTGTTCAGGTTGACCAGGCCCTGCTCGTCGCCGTTCTCGACCCCCATGTAAACATGGGTGAGCCCCGCCTCGACCAGGCGCGCCATCGTCTGATGCCGGACCTCGTCGGAGCGGCAACTGATTTTAAACGCGATCCGGCCCGCCAATCCGGCCGCGATTACCCCGTCGGCGATCCCTTCGGCCCACTCGCGGGCGCGCCGCCCGGTCGCCAGAAAATCGTCGTCCTGGAAAAGGAATATTCGCGCGCCCTGTTCGACATGGAGCTGGCGCATTTCTTCGACCACCGCGGCGGGCGAGCGCAGGCGCCGCAGCTTGCCGCCTTGGGCCTCATAGAACGGGCGGATACTGCAGAAATTGCAGTTCCACGGGCAACCCCGGCTGCCGAGTACCGAGGCGGTGGAGAGGTCTCGCCGGCGATAGTCGATGTCGGACCGTTCCGGAAACGGGAGCCGGTCGAGATCGTCGATCGCCGGCCGCAGGGGATTGGCGACGATCTCCTCGGCCCGCCGATAGGCGATGCCGGCGATGCCGCGCCAATCCTCGCCCTTGCTGAGCTTGTCCATCAGCTCGACGAGGGTCGCTTCACCCTCAAAGCGGACGATTGAATCGGCGCCGGGGATGCGCTGCAGCACCTCCTGATAGTCAAAGCTGGGATAGTGCCCGCCGATGGTGATGTGGGCTCGGCATCCGCGCGCCCGGAGAGTCTCGATCACCCGCGCGAAGGCGGGCGACATGTACTGGAATATCAGGGAAAAGCCGATGACGTCGGGGCGCAGGCGGGCGACCAGCTCCACGATCGGCTCAGGGTCGGAGGTATAGGTCTCGATCCGGCCGGAAAAGCCCGCGTGCCGCACCGACGACAGAAGGTAGCGCAGACCGAGATTGTCCTGATCCTGAAAACCGATCAGCAGGACCGAGCAGACGGACCGTTCCGGCATCGGGACGGCTCCCTTCCGGTCAGGTTCTGGGCGCGGCCCCCGAGCCTGCTGCCGGCGCGGCCCGCAATTCCCTCAACCGCGCATGCAGCTCGTTCTGTTGGGCCTGTAACCGCGTAATCGCCGCTGCGACTTCGTGCTCCCTTTCCTCGATTTCAGTCGCCGACAGCCGTGTTATGTCCGTCGCGAGCGAAAGAAATTGGCGCTGGTCACTGCCGCCAGCCGCTCGGGCTCGACCTCTTTCAGCGCCGCGACTGCCGCCGCCGTGGCCTTGACAAAGGCCGGCTCGTTGCGCTTGCCACGGTACGGTACTGGGGCGAGATAAGGGCTGTCGGTCTCGACCAGCAGGCGGTCGAGCGGCAGGTCGCGCACGATCGCACGCAGCTCGTCGGCGTTCTTGAAGGTGACGATGCCCGGAAATCGAGATGTAGAAACCCAGCGCCAGCGCCGCCTCGGCCAAGGCCCGGCCGCTCGAAAAGCAATGCAGAACCCCGGGCGGCGGCCGTTCCTCGTCGAGGATCCGGGCAATCTCGCTGTCGGCTTCGCGGGCATGGATGATCAGCGGCAGCCCGGTCGTCCGCGAGGCCGCGATATGGGCGCGAAAGACGCGCTCCTGCGTGTCGCGCGGGCTCAGATCATAGTGAAAATCGAGCCCGGTCTCACCAATTCCGACAACCTTGGGATGCGCCGTCAGCGCCACCAACTGATCGGGCAACAGGTCGGCGTGGTCTGCGGCCTCATGCGGATGGGCCCCGACCGAGCACCAGATGTCCGGGTCGGCTTTCGGCGATCGCGCGCACGCCCTGGAATTCGTCGAGCCGGGTGCCGATCGTCAGCATCGCCCCGACTCCCGCCGCCCGCGCCCGCGCAATGACGCGCTTCACGCTCGGCGGCGAAATCAGCGAAGTCGAGATGGCAATGGCTGTCGACCAGCATTGCCGCCCTGCCCTCCCCGCCGCTCATATCGGCGGTGCTTCGACAAAGCGCGGAAAGATGCCCTCGGGCTTTGGCAATCGGGTCCCCGGAACCAATGGCGCCGCGGCGAGCGCGGCGAAGTCGCGACATCCGCCGGATACCGCGAGTTGGTCGAGAAGCTTGCCGGCCGTTGCCGGGACAAAAGGTTGCGTCATAATTGCGAGATGCCGGATCGTCTCGGCGAGGGTAAAGAGAACCGTATTCATCCGCCCCGGATCGGTGCGCCGCAGGACCCACGGCGCCTGCTCGTCGACATATCGGTTGGCCTCGGCAACGACCCGCCAGATGGTCTCGAGCGCGAGATGAAACGCTTGGTCCTCCATATGCTTGCGCACCAGTTCCAGGAGACTGCGAGCGCTCGTGAGCAGGGCCTGGTCGACCGAAGCGAGTGCGCCCGGTTCGGGCGCCGTGGCGCCGCAGTCACGGTTGATCATGACCAGAACGCGCTGCGCTAAATTGCCAAAATCATTGGCGAGGTCGCCATTGAGGCGGCCCACCACCGCGTGATGTGAAAAATCACCATCGCTGCCGAAGGGTAATTCACGCAACATGAAATAACGCACAGGATCGACCCCATAAGTGTCGACCAATTGGTGCGGCGGGATGAAGTTGCCGAGCGATTTTGACATCTTCTCGCCTTCCACCGTCCACCATCCGTGGGCAAAGACGCGGCGCGGCGGCGCTAGCCCGGCCGCCATCAGAAAGGCCGGCCAATAAACCGCATGAAAGCGTACGATGTCTTTGCCCACCATGTGCAAATCAGCCGGCCAATAGGACGAAAATGCTTCCATATCATCTGGATACCCGGCGGCGGTGATGTAGTTGATCAGGGCGTCAAGCCAGACATAGACGATGTGGCCGGGGTGGTCGGGAACCGGAACTCCCCAGGTGAAGCTGGTGCGCGAGATCGACAGGTCCTTCAGCCCGCCTCTGATAAAGCTGACCACCTCGTTGCGCCGGCCGCGCGGCGCAACCGCCTCGGGGTTTTCCTCATAATACGCCAAGAGCCGGTCTTGCCAGGCTGACAGCCGGAAAAAGTAATTCTCCTCCTCGAGCCATTCGACCTCGGCCCCGGTCGGCGCCCTGCCGTCGATGAGTTCGCTCTCGTCGTAGAAAGCTTCGTCGCGCACGGCGTACCAGCCGGCAAACCGGCCGAGATAAATTTCGCCGCGGCGGTCCAATTCCCGCCATAGCGCCTGCACGGCACGAGTGTGGCGCGGTTCGGTCGTGCGGATGAATTCGTCGTACGAGACGTTCAATAGCCGAGCGACTTCGCGAAACCTTGCCGAGTTGCGATCGGCAAACTCCTGCGGCAACACACCGGCCGCCGCCGCCGATTGCGCCACTTTCTGGCCGTGCTCGTCGGTGCCGGTCAGGAATTTGACTTGCCGGCCGTCGAGCCGCATGAACCGCGCCAACGCGTCGCAGGCCACCGTCGTATAGGCGTGGCCGAGATGCGGCAGGTCGTTGACGTAGTAGATCGGCGTCGTGATAAAAAAGGGCCGGTCGGCGCTCATCATTCTCTCCAAAGCCCTGATATGGGCCGGAACCGCCGGCGATCCAACGCGCGGACGGTGACGCCGTTTCTAGCGCGACATCTCGGCGATGGCAAAGAAGGCGGCGAGCACCGTCTGCTTGCGGTCGAGGTTAAGCTCGTCGGCAGCGACGAAACTGCGCTCGATTTCTGAGCGCAGCCCAGCCCAGCGCGCGGGATCCGCGCGAGCGGCGAGGCGCTGCATCGCCGCTCCCTCGCCGGCGACGATCTCGTTCCCGTCGAGCGCACCGCGCGCCGCCCCCGCCGTCAAGCGCGATAGAAACTGCGACAACAATTCCGCGCTCGCGCGATAGGCGTCCTCGGCGTCGACCCGGGCGAGCCGGTCGGCGAAGCCATGCAGCCTGGCAATGTCGATCGCCGGGGCTTGCGACACCAGGTCGAGCACCGATCGATAGAGGGCGAGCCCGCCGCTGTCTGCGAGCTCGAGCGCGCGTCCGATGCTGCCGGCACAAACCGCCGCCAGCGCCGCGGCCTCGACCTCGTCGAGCTGCGGACGATAGCGGCGGACCAGCTCAGCGGCTATCGGGGCCGCCGGCGGCGTCAGCATCAGCCGGCGACAGCGCGACCGGATCGTCGGCAACAATCGGCCGGGGCCGTGGCTGACCAGCAGCAGCAAAGCCCGCGACGGCGGTTCTTCGAGGATCTTCAAAACCGCGTTCGCGGCGTTACGGTTCATCTCCTCGGCGCCGTCGACGATGACGACGCGCCACCCTTCCTCCGCCGCCGTCAGCCGAAAAAACTCCGCGATCGCGCGGGTATCCTCGACAACGATCTCGCCGCGCAACCGCCGGCGCCGCTGGTCCCAGGCCCGTTCGACGGTCAACAGATCGGCATGACCACTCGCCGCGATGCGGCGGAACACGCCGCTTTCAGGATCGACCGCGAGCCCGGTTTCGTCCTGGTCGCCGAAAAAATCGGCCCCGGCGCCGCCGTCCTGCCCGCCCTGCGCGAGCAAAAACCGGGCAAAGCGAAAGGCCAAAGTCGCCTTGCCGATGCCGCGCGGCCCGCCGAGCAGTATTGCGTGGGGCAGCCGGCCCATGCGGTAAAGGCGCTCGAGCTCGCGCTCCGCGCTCTCGTGGCCGACGAGGTGCGGGTTCGCCCGCGGCGCCGGCGCCGCGCTCTCCGCTCCGGCCGCCGGCTCTACCGCGCGGGCCATCGCGGCCGCGGCCGGCGCTCAACGAGGGGTCGACACCGCTGCATGCGTTCCCTTCAGGCGCTGAGCGCCCCCCCGAGTCGCTGCGCCACCGCGGCGAGCACGTCGCGGTGCACTGCCTCCGGTTCACCGGAAGCGTCGATCAGCACGCAGCGGCCGGGTTCGGCGGCGGCGATCTCACGGAACCCCTGCCGCAATCTGTCGTGAAAGCTTGGATCGAGGCGCTCGAACCGGTCGGCCGAAGGCGATCGGGCCGCCGCGCGGGCGAGACCGGCCGCGGCCGGCAGATCCAGGATCAATGTCAGATCCGGTGCAAAATCGCCGAGCGCAAACCGGTGCAGCGCGGCAATCTCCGCCGCCGCGAGCCCCCGCCCGTATCCCTGATAGGCGAGCGTCGAATTGGCGAAGCGGTCGGATACCACCCACATTCCTCGTACGAGAGCCGGCTCGATTACCCGCGTGACATGGTCGCGCCGGGCTGCGGTGAGCAGCAGCGTCTCACTCTGCGCGTCCCAGCGCGCGCCGTCGCCTTCGAGCAACAGCCGCCGGATCGCCTCGGCGCCCGAAGACCCGCCCGGCTCACGCGTCGCCAGCGCCGAGATTCCGGCGCGTTCGAGTGCCGCGACCAGCAGCGCGACCTGGGTTGACTTGCCCGCGCCTTCGCCCCCCTCGACGGTGATGAACCGGCCGCGCGGCATTCGGCTCAGTGCCGTTGGCCCCAGACCAGATAACCCGCGAGCGTCGCGATACGGCCCACCGCATTCATGCGTGGGACCTCGGCCGCGGCGGTCAGCGGCGCCTCGATCGGGGCCGTGCCGGGAGCGGTGATGACGACCTTGCCGACGGCTTCGCCCTTGGCAATCGGGGCCGGAAGCGGGCTGTCGTATTGGACGGTGACTTTCATCCCCGCGCGCGCCCGGCGCGGCAGGGTTACGACCAGATCCTTGGCGACGGTAAGCGGGACCCGCGCGTCGGCGCCGAGCCAGACCGGGGCCTCGTCCACCGTGTCGCCCGAGCCGAACAGGCGATAGTCGTTGTACTCGCGAAACGCCCACTCGATCAGCCTGTCGCTTTCCTGCGCGCGCGCCTTCATTGTCGGCAGCCCGCCCAGCACCATGACAATTCGGCGATCGCCGCGCAGCACCGAGGCGGTCATGCTGTAACCCGCTTCCTCGGTGTGCCCGGTCTTCAGCCCGTCGGCGCCATCGTTCTTGTAAAGCAACGGGTTACGGTTTCCTTGCTTGATATTGTTAAAGGTGAAATCGATCTCACTGTAAATCTTGTAGTATTCGGGAAAGTCCTTGATCGTTCGGACCGCCAAGGTAGCCAGATCGCGCGCGGTCATCCAGTGGTTGGGATCGGGCAGGCCATCGACATTGGCGAAATGGCTGTCGTTGAGGCCGATCTCCTTGGCCTTTTGATTCATCAGATCGACAAAGGCCTGCTCGCTTCCGGCGAGACCTTCGGCAAGAACGACGCAGGCGTCGTTGCCCGACTGGATGATCATGCCGCGTATCAGATCGCCGATTTTGACGTGCTCGCCGAGCGGAACGAACATTTTCGATCCCCCGGTTCGCCAGGCGTTTTCGCTGACCGGTAACTCGTCGTCGAGCTTCGCTCGGCCCTTTTTCAGCATATCGAAGACCAGATAGGCCGTCATCATTTTGCTCATCGAGGCCGGCGGCATGCGCTCGTCGGCGCCTTTGTCGAGCAATACCGCGCCGGTCTCGGCCTCGATGATGAATGCGTGCGCCGCTTGGGTGTCGATGCCGGCGGCCGGCGTGGCCGCTGCGGTTGATGCCTGGTTCGGGACGGCTGCCTTGGCCTTGACGCGGATTTTTGCCGCCAGCGGGTTGACACGCGAGACCGACGGTCAGCAGCACACCGATCAGAAATCCGACAAAACGCGGAGCCATGCTCATTTCCGTTCGCCCCAGCTCGTTGCCCGAGCCTCAGTCGCTGACGATCCGCGCCTCGCGGTAGCCGCTGTTGACGACGCGCTGCAGCAAGCGGTCCGCCTGGGCCACGCTCTCCACCGGGCCGAGCCGCACGCGGTAAACCGCGATCCCTTTGACCGAGGCCGTCATCACCCGGACGCTGCCCAGCGGGGCGATGCGCGATTGCACGCGCTGCGCGTTGTCCCGCACAGAGAACGCACCGGCCTGGACGAAGATCCGGCCTGACGGCGACTCGATCGGGGCAGCGACCACCCTGGGCGGCGAAGTTGGCGTTTGTGTGTCGACGATCGGCCCCGCCACGACGTTGGGTGCGGGTGTCGGCGGCGGCACTGCTGCCGTCTGCGTGTCGACGATCGGTCCCGCGACGACATTGGGTGAACGCGCCGGCGGCGGCAATGCTGCCGTCTGCGTGTTGACGATCGGTCCCGCCACGACGTTGGCTGCAAGCGCCGAGGGCGGCAGACCTTCCGCGGCATAGGGTTGGACCGCGGTACGCGCCATCGGCGGCGGCGCGCTCGCTGCCTGGGCGAGCATGATCGCGCCGCCGCCGTTGTGCATAGCCTCCTCGGCAACCTGGATGCTGGCGTCCTTGAGGATCCTGACCCGAACCGGGGTGGTGCCCTTGGTCTCGAAGCCGAGCAGCTGCGCCGCCCGGCGCGACACGTCGATCAGTCGGCCGTCGGCAAAAGGCCCTCGATCGTTGACCCGCAATTGCAGCGAGCGGCCGTTTTGGAGATTGGTCACCTCGACGATACTTGGCATCGGCAAGGTCGTGTGGGCCGCCGTCAGCTGGTTCAGGTCGAAGATTTCGCCGTTCGCCGTGTATCGCCCGTGGAATTGCTCGCCATACCAGGAGGCGGTCCCGGTTTTGTCATAATTGTAATCGACTGCCGGATAATACCAGACACCCTTGATCTGATATGGTTCGCCGACCCTGTACATCGGGTGCCCTGCGGCGTAATGGTTGCCGCCGCTGTGGTAAGTCCCGGTGCGCGGCTGTGAACCGCAGCCGGCAAGCGCTAGACCAATAATGACCATAGGCGCCGAGGCCCGCATCCGGCCGGCGACATTCATTCCCCCGATCCCCCCACTCGTCAGCGATCAACCGTGCTCGATGCGCTCCCGACCCGACATGCTGTCGGCGAGATAGCCGACTGCGGCAGCAAAATAGACCGAGTTGTTCCACCGCATGATCGTCCGGAAATTGCTGAAGACGAGCAGCGCCGGACCGTCGGCGCCCCCCGGCATGACCAGCGAGGCCTCGACCTCCCGAGCCGGAAGCGGGCTCGAATCGGCATTGCGGACCCCCAGCCGGCTCCACTCGCCGGTCGGCCGCCTGACCCCCAGCCCGGCAAAGCGCGCATCGAAACCCGGCGGCAGCAGCACCGCCCGTCCCCAGGTCTCGTCGTTGCGCCAGCCGAGATGCCCGATGAAATTGGCGATCGAGGCCAGAACGTCACCGCGGTCGGTCCAAATGTTGCGCCGTCCGTCGCCGTCGTAGTCGACGGCATAACCGAGAAAAGTCGATGGCATGAATTGGCATTGGCCCATGGCCCCCGCCCATGAGCCGGTCATATCCGGGGCCGCGACGTTTCCCTGATCGATGATCCGCAACGCCGAGATCAGCTCGCCGCGAAAATAGGTGCCGCGTCGCCCGTCGAAACCGAGCGTGGCCAAGGACGAGACGACGAGATAATTGCCGGTGACCGCGCCGAAATCGCTTTCGAGACCCCACAGAGCGACGATAAGGCGGGGCTCGACGTCATAGCGTCGCTGCACCGAGTCGAGCAGCACCCGGTTGTCGAACAGCTGACGGCGCGCATTCTCGATGCGCTGCGGGCTTACCGTTTTTTGCAGATATTGGGCAAAAGTCAGCACTTGTTCGGGCTGGTGGCGGTCGAGCTCGATGACATGCGGCAGATATTCGGCGCTGCGCAGAGCGGTATCGACCGTCGCCAGCCGGATTCCCCGTGCGGCGGCCTCGCGCCGGACCGTGTCGAGAAACGCATAGAAATCGCCCTCCGCGCCCCTGGCCGACGACCCGGCCAAGGCGCCCGTCGCGGCGGCGAGCGGCGCGGCAAACATCATCCGTCGGCTCAAGCGACGAGCGGCCATCGCAGATCCCCTTCGGTCCACTAACCCCCGGCGCGTTCTTGCCACAACCGAGCCGGTTTTTGCAACGCCGCGGCGACAACGGGCGAAATCCTCGGGCCGTGTCTTTCGCGGAAGTAAATCCGGCATCGGCAGCAGGCGAATCGCCCGGCCGCGCCGCATGCCGAACCTTGACAAAACAGTCCCGCAAACGTACCCCCGGTGATCGCGCTGCGAGCGCCTTGGGAGGATTGAGCATGGGAGAGATTCTGGGCCTCGGCGTCACCCACTTTCCGCCGCTTTCGGGAACCGACGAGAGCATGGGGCGCATCCTCAAGCGGGTCCTCGACGATCCGGCGCTCCCCGAGCAATATCGCCATCCCGAGGGTTGGCCGGCGGCGATGCGCGAGGAATACGGCGCCGACCAGGGGCTGTCCGCGGCGCGGCGGCATCGCGAGGCGCTGATATCGGGGTTCCGCAACGCGCGCCGGGTTCTCGACGAGTTCGCCCCCGATTTGGTCGTGATCTGGGGCGACGACCAGTACGAAAACTTCCGCGAAGACATCATCCCGCCGTTTTGCCTGCTGGCTTACGAAGGGATGGCGCCGAAGCCGTGGGAGTATTATCGCGCCCAGAACGCGTGGAACGAGCCCAAAGACAAGGTTTTCGAATATAAGGGCCATCCGGGCGCCGGCAAATACATCGCCGGCAAGATGATCGAAACCGGGTTCGACGTCTCCTACGCCTACCGGCCACTGCACCACCAGCTCGGCCACGCGTTTCTGAACACCTTGCTGTTTTTGGATTACGATCGGAAAGGCTTCCCCTATCCGGTGCTGCCGTTCCAGGTTAATTGCTATGGCCGCCGGGTCATCGCCCAGCAGGCCGGCGTGCGCAGCCTCAGCGAATTGCCGGCCGAGGACGACCTCGATCCCCCCTCCCCGCTTCCATGGCGCTGTTTCGACCTCGGCGCGGCCTGCGCCCGGGTCGTCGCCGACAGCCCGTACCGGGTGGCTCTGATCGCCTCGTCGAGCTGGTCGCACGCGTTTCTGACGCCCAAGAACTATTTGCTCTACCCGGATGTTCCGGCCGACCGCGGGCTATACGACGCGCTGGTGAGGGGCGACTACGCGGCTTGGCGCGAGCGTCCGCTGAGCGCGGTCGAAGACAGCGGCCAGCAGGAGATCCTGAACTGGATGTGCCTGATGGGCGCGATGAACGCGCTCGAAAGGCGGCCGACCGAAACGTCGTTCGTCGAAAGCTGGATTTTCAACTCCAACAAATGCTTTGCGGTCTACGAACCGTGAGCCCCCTACCATTCTCTCCCCCGCCCGCGGGGGAGGGTTTAGGGTGGGGGTAATGCCCGACCTGCCGGGGCGGGAGCTGGCGCAGGAGCTGATCGGCAAGAGCCGGGCGGAAAGCCGCGCGACCCCGATCGAGGCGGTGATCGCGGCAGCCGGGCAGAACGGCATCGACGCCGCGGCCGCCGCCCGGCTGATCGGCCGGCTGTGGACCCTCGAACGGATGTTTTATTACATCTATGGCGGCTGGGGTCAGGGCCTGGAGATCAACGACTTTCCAGCCTCGGTCAAATACCTGTTCTCCAAGCAGATCGTCGACGAATCCACCCACGAGATGCTGTATCTCGACGCGTTGCTGCGTCGCGGGGCGATCACCACCCAAAAGGAGGCGTTTCATCAGCCCTATGGCCAATTCGCGCTCAATTCGGCATTGGCCTATTACGTGTTTTCGCTGCGCAACCTCGCCACCTATCCGCATCCGATCCGCATCGCCGCGCTGAATCTGGGTCCCAAGGTCATCGAGTTCGACTGGATGGAGCGGCTGGCCGCGGCGACCTCGGACACCGACCTTCAAGGTGTCTTCACCAGCCAGGCGGTCGAGAATCGCAGCCACATCAATATGGGCCGCCGCATCGTCGAAGAATTCATCGAGAAACCCGTCGAGGCCGAGCTGTGCCGCTGGGCCTGCGCCGTCGCCAAACGCGACTACGGCCGCTTTCTGCACGAGCTCGGCGATTTCGTCCTCGACCGGCAGACTCCGGCGCCGCCGATGCAGCGGGTTCAAGTGCTGGATTGAGAGAACCCGGCATGGCCAGCCTCAAGATCGATCACCAGCGCTGCACCCAATGCCGAATGTGCTACGTCGTCTGCCGCGAGATCGATCTCAACGCCGTCTATGTGGCGTTGGAGCCGTTGCACCGCATCGAGATCGATATCGATAAATGCACCTATCCCGGGTGCACCGCGTGCCTGATGTATTGCCCGGCCGAAGGGTCGATCGTCGAGGCCGAGACCGGCCGCTCGATGGTCCCTCCCCCGCCCGAGGCGTGGCAGACGTAATGATGGGCGCGGTTTTCTCGTCATTCCGGGGCGCGGGCATGGCCCGCGAGCCCGGAACCCATGAACACCGGCAGATCGAAGTGGATACCGGCAGAGGTCGCAAACTCTCTGCGGTCCGTGTTCATAGGTTCCGGGCCTGCCCCTGCGGGGGGCATCCCGGAATGACGCTCATTTTCGCGTGACAAGAAGGTTAGATCCGGAGGCCCAGATGCAGCCGATCCTCGAACAGTTTCTCGACAAATGGGTGTGGCCGACGATGCCGGGGGCGCCCGGCGCCGAGTTCCGGCTGCGCCTGACCCGCGAGCGCTGCGTCAAGGGGTGGGAGATTTCACTGGAACGCACCCTCGCCGAGATCGAGCGCGAATTGGCGACCAACGACGAGGACTGGAAAAAGGATCGGGCATTGCGCGGCTATGCCGCCGAAGGCGTGCACATGTCGATCAAGCAGATGTCGGGCCAGCTCTTATCGGTCGATATCGCCGACCAGGAGCGCTACATCGATCTGCAGCGCATGCGCGCCCGCCAGATCTGGGACGAGTGCAAGCATTCGAAACTGCACGCCGACGTTTTGCTCGGCAAGGGCTGGATCGACAACGAGCGCGAACTGATGGACATCGCGCAGGCCAATACCCAACCGTTGCCGGCCTATTTCGGGCTGTCGATGATGTTCCCGCATATCCATCCGCTGGCCCGCGCCGCCCAGAACTACTACACCGAGGCCAATGCCTGCATCGGCATCATGGCCTATCTCGACCGGGTCGCCGATCCGCTGGTGCGCCACGAGCATCTCTCGCAGCGCGACGAGGAACTGATGCACTTCATGGAAGGCAAGTTCCAGATCGATTTTCTGTGCACCACTCCCGAGACGCAGAAGCCGGTCGAAGAGGCGCTGGATTACCTGCTGCACCAAATCGCCGGCATCAGATGACGGCTGCGCGAGACCCCTCCTCGTCACCCCCGCGAAAGCGGGGGTCCAGGGCTAGCGACGGATCGGCGGCTCTGGATTCCCACTTCCGCGGGAATGACGAGAAATGCCAACTCTTATGAAAGTGCGCATCGACTACGCGATCTGCAACTCGTGCGGCCTGTGCCGCGAAGTCTGCCCGGAATCGGCGATCCGGCCGATGCTGCTGGAGCCGCGCCACCTCTATGAGGTTCAGCCGGCCAAATGCACCGGTTGCGGCGAATGCCTCGACTATTGCCCCGCCCCCGGCGCGTTGGTGCAGTATGCGATCTGACGAGATGGACCGACGGAGAGTGATATGGCGCGCAAATACAATCTGATGTCGAGTGACGGGCATCTCGAAGTCCCGCCGGAGCGGTGGGTGCACCGGGTGCCGCAGAAATACCGCGACCGCGCGCCGCACACCGTGCACCTGCCCGATGGCGGCGACGCGCTGATGATCGAGGGCCAGCCGCTGTTGGAGGCGAATTTTCTCGATCTGCGCGCCGGCCGCGCCGAGGGGACGTGGCAGCCCTTCGGCCTCAAGGTCGCCGACGCCGCCGGCACCGGCTCGCCCGAGCAGCGGGTCAAGGAACAGGACCGCGACGGCATGGATGCCGAAGTGCTGTTCGCGGCGATGGTCGCGGGGCCGGTGTTCTGGCGCAACATCAGCCATGATGAGGTCTACAAGGCGGTGATCCGCGGCTACAACGATTGGCTCGCCGAGGAATATTGCGCGGTGGCGCCCGACCGGCTGATCGGAATGGGGGTGATCCCGATCACCAATGTCGACGACGCGATCGCCGAGATGGCGCATTGCAAGAAACTCGGCCTCAAGGGCATCCTGATGGGCGCGTTGCCCAGCGCCAAAGGTTATCCGACGCCGGAGGACGACAAGTTCTGGGCCGCCGCGGTCGATATGGACATGCCGGTGACCGTGCACGTCCAGTTCTACCGCACCGGCGCGCGCGCCACCCAGCCGACCTTCAAATATCCGAAAGAAGACCCGGTAATCATGCAGCGGCTGCGCCGGCCGTTCCTCGAATGGCTGTGCAATTTCGGCCTGGCGCCATCGGTGAGCATCGCCCAACTGGTTCTCGCCGGCGTGTTCGAACGCCACCCGAAGCTCAAGGTCTTCTTTGCCGAGACCCGGCTCGGCTGGGTCCCATTCTGGCTGGAGCATATGGATCTGTGGTACCAGCGCCATCTCGGCTGGGCCCAGGAATATCTCGGCTTCGAGCCACTAAAGGAATTGCCGAGCCATTACGTGCGCAACCACGTCTATTTTAGCGTCCAATACGAGCGCGTCGCGGTCGAGGAGCGCCAGCATGTCGGCGTCGACCGGATCATGTTCGCCACCGACTTCCCGCATATCGAATGCGAGTGGCCCAATTCCCGCCCGCTGATCGACAAGATCTACGCCGACATCCCCGAGGCCGACAAACGCCGCATCTGGGCCGACAACTGCGTCGAATTCTTCAAACTCGACCATGCCGCCTGACGAAAGCTCCGCAACTCTGCGCGTAGATCACTTCTGACGAAACGAAACCTCTTCTTGTCACACCGGCGACGGCCGGTGCCCATGTCTGACATGGGTCCCGGCCTGCGAGCGTGTGAGGGAATTGAAGGATGGCTGGGTCGGCACGGTGCGTCCTTCGAGACAGCCGCGCCGCGGCTTCCTCAGGATGACGTAGTTTCTCAATGCTATCAATAACACACGTCATGGTGAGGAGCGCCGAAGGCGCGTCTCGAACCACGCACGGCAGCTGTGCCGCAGCCGACTTTTGTTTCGAGACCAATTCCTTCACACGCTCCTGCGCAGGGAAAATCGGGTCACGACCTCACCATATAGCCAACGGCGGCTCTGGCGCACCTTCGCCGAAGGTGGGCGCGGTCGGGTCAAGGAGGCCGGCAGCGTGCAATTCGTCGACGGCGGGCAGGTCGCGCAGACTGTCGAGCCCGAAATGGGCGAGAAAGCCCGGCGTCGTGACCCACAGCAGCGGCCGGCCTGGGCTCATCCGCCGGCCCTTGGGGCGGACCCAGCCGGCTTCCATCAGGTTGTCGACGGTGCCCTTGCCGAGGCCGACGCCGCGGATTTCCTCGATCTCGGCGCGGGTGACCGGCTGGTGATAGGCGATCACCGCCAGTGTCTCGACCGCGGCGCGCGACAATCTGCGGACGACCGGCCGTTCGATGCGCAAGGCGCCAGCGAGATCGGGCGCAGTGCGAAACGCCCAGCCGCCGGCCAGCCGCACGAGGTTGATCCCGCGCCCGGCGTAATGCTCGGCAAGCTCGCCCAAGAGGTCCCGCAGATCGGCTGCATCATCAAGGCGCCGCCCTAGCATTTCCTCGGTCAATGGCTCACCGGCGGCGAACAGCAGCGCCTCGACGAGGCGAATTTGCTGCGCCCGCTCGCTCACCGGCGAGGCCCCTCGCCTCCTCCGTGCAACGCCGCGGGAGGCGGGCTGCGCAGATAGATCGGGCCGAAGGCGCGGTCCTGACGCAGCTCGACCCTGCCCTCACGAACAAGCTCCAGTGCGGCGGCGAAGGTTGCGGCGAGGGCAGAGCGGCGCAGCTCCTCGCCGCGCTCGTCCGGCAGAAAGCGCGTCAGCTCGCGCCAGTCGGGCATCCGGCCGAGAAAACGCGCCAACCGCTTCAGCGCGTCGTCGATCGAATGAAACACCGACGGCTCGATCGTCAGCACCGCCGCGGTGCTCCGCCGCCGGCCGTCGCCATAGGCGCGCAGCAGTTCGTAAAGATCGAGCCGCCAAACCGGCGTCGCCACCGTCGCCAGCCCCTCGGGGGCGCCGCGCAAAAACCAATCATGGCCGAGGCGAGGGCGAGCCATCAGCCTTCGTCCGGCGGTCTGCATCGCCTCTAGGAGCTTAAGGCGATGCCTCAGCGCGGCGGCGATCTCGGCTGCCTCCGGCTCGTCTTCCTGCGGCGGTTGCGGCAGCAGCAGCCGCGATTTCAGATAAGCCAGCCACGCCGCCATCACCAGATAATCGGCGGCGATCTCCAGGCGCAATTGCCGCTGCCGGTCGATAAAGGCGAGGTACTGGTCGGCTAGCGCCAGGATCGAGATCTTCGCAAGATCGACCTTTTGCTCGCGCGCCAAGGACAGCAGCAGATCGATCGGCCCCTCATAGCCGTCGAGGTCGAGCACCAGTTGCTCGGCCGGCGCGCGCCGCTCCTCTCGCCCGCCTTCTCCCCGCCCGCGGGGCGAGGGAGCGTCCCACTCAGAGGCGGGATCGCTCATCAGCCCTGTCCGGTCAAGGTCAGCACGAAGTTGATCAGGGCCTGCATCGGCACGCCGATCACATAGGCGAGGATATTGAGATTGACGCCGATCTGCTCGCCTATCCAGGGCAGCACAAACAGCAGCGCCAGCAGGATCGGGATGCCATACGGCTCGAGCCGGGCGAGCGGATAGGCGAGTGAGCGCGGCAGCAGGCCGACCGCGACCCTCCCACCATCCAAGGGCGGCAGCGGGAGCATGTTGAAGACGCACAGCGCCGCGTTGATCTGCAGCGAGTGAACGAGGTTCGCGGCAATCCACTCGGCCGGGCTCGGCGGCAAAAAGGCCACCCCGTAAAACAACAGCGACGAGACAATCGCCAACAGCACGTTGGTGCCCGGCCCGGCGAGCGCCACCCACACCATATCGCGCCGCGGGTCGTGCAAACGGCCGAAATTGACCGGCACCGGCTTGGCGTAGCCGAACAGCAAGCGACCGCCCGACCCCAGCAGCAGCAGCGCCGGCAAAATGATCGTCCCGAACGGGTCGATGTGGTTGAGCGGGTTGAAAGTGACGCGGCGCGCTCGCAGAGCAGTGTCGTCGCCAAAACGAAGCGCGATAAACCCGTGCGCCGCTTCGTGAAAGGTCACGGCGAAAATGACCGGCAATACCCAGGTGCTGGCCTGATAGATCGTCGCGGCCATGGACCCCGCTCCGCCCATCACCGCGCCTCCGCCATCAGCGCATCGAAACGGCGCTCGGTTTCCGGCCGGTCAAACTCGGCCAGGGCGCGCCGCATCGCCTCGCCCCGCGCGAGCCGCGCCGCCGCTACCGCAGACAGCGGGCCAACCGCTGCGACGATCTCTTCCATTTCGGCCGGGTCGCCGTTGCAATGGAGCGCCAGATCACAGCCGGCGTAGAGCGCCCGTAGCGCCCGCTCGCCGAGGCCGCCGCCCAATGCTCTCATCGACAAATCGTCGGAGACCAGCACGCCGTCAAAGCCGATCTCGCCGCGAATGATCTCGGCGATCACCCGCGCCGAGAGAGTCGCGGGCGCGGTCGGGTCGATCGACCGATAGACGATATGGGCGGTCATCGCCCAAGGCATCGCGGCGAGCGCGCGGAACGGGGCGAAATCGGTGCGCGACAGCTCGTCGTGATCGGTCTCGACGGTTGGGCAAGCGTAATGGCTGTCTACGCGGGCGCGCCCGTGCCCCGGAATGTGCTTGAGGACGGGCAGCACCCCGCCTTCGATCAGCCCCTCGCACGTCGCCAGGCCGAGACGCGCGACCCGCTCCGGCTCGACGCCATAGGCGCGGTCGCCGATCACCAGATCGGCCCCGGCGACCGGCAGGTCGAGCACCGGAAAGCAGGCGACGGTAACGCCGAGCCGAGCGAGATCGTCAGCTATAAGCCGGGCGCCGAGCCGGGCTGCTTGCTGCGCGGTTGGGTCCGGCAACGAAGCGATGCGGGCGGCTGATGGATAAAGCCGCCATTCGGGCGGCCGCAGGCGCGCAACCCGTCCGCCCTCTTGGTCGATCAGAACTGGTGCCTCGGCACGCCCGATGCAGCCGCGCAATGTCTCGACCAGCCCGCAAACCTGGTCGCGGGACCGGCAATTACGCCGAAACAGGATGAAACCCAACGGGTCGGCGTCGGCAAAAAAGCGGCGCTCGGCGGTGCTCAATTCCTCACCGGCGCAACCGAGAATTACCGCGCGCGGCCGTCCCTTGGGTGTCGGGGCTGTCAAGACAACGCTCTTTCCTGCACCTGTTCATACCTCGAACCCGTCGGCCCCTGGCTCTTCGAAAGCCCCCAGGCGGCTGGGCTGAAGATGGATTGCCGAGTCAACTCCGGCAATGACAGTTCTCAGATCGGCGGCATCAATGTTGGAGGTCGGAAGCCAGCGGCGTTCATCTGACGATGATGCACGCCAGATGGCGCTGTCTCAGCTCGCCGCAGAGCCGTTCAGCGGTCGCCGGGTCCCCGACTGGCCCCGCCTGAATACGGTAATAGACGCCTTTGTCGCCGAGATCGGCGCGAATCGCCACCGCCGTCAGGTGGCCGAGCAAATCCGGGTTGCCGCGCTTGATGCGCGCCCATTCCTCGCGCGCTACCCCCTCGCTGCGCACCGCGCCGAGCTGAAGCCGCACCCCTCCCGCTTTTCCTGGTGGGGACGCCGCTTCCGCCGGTTTCGAGGGCATCGGATGCGGATTTGCCGGCGGCAGGCCGGCTGACTGTTCCGGCCGAGCGGCTGCAACCGCGGGCGCCGTGCCGGGTCCCGGCGCGGCTATGGGCGGCGCCACGGCTGGTGATGCGCCTGTGGGCGGCTGGGCTGCGGATGTCGTGGCCGGTGGCGGCGGCGCCGGCAGAGCCATCGGCTGTTCGGGCGGCGGCAACAAATGCTCGACGATCGGACGATTCTGGCCATAGATCAGCATGTCCCGGTCGGGGATCGGCATGCCGCCCGGCTCGGCCGGTTTGACCTTCATCGGCCGCGTATCGGCGCGGATCAACGGGATATCGCCGCTGCCGCCGGTCCCGGCCATGTGCCGCGCGCCCTCGACATAAGCGAACCATAGACCGCCGGCAAACAGCGTCATGATCAGCAACGCCCCGACGATCCTCAACACCCGTCGCGGAGGCGGGTCGGCTTCCTCGTCGCGAGGATCGGCATAGAGCCCGGTCCGCTCCTCGGGGTCGATCTGTCCCAGATGATAGGACATGGCTACATCTCCTCGACCGGCTCGACGCCGATCATGGCGAGGCCTGAGGCGATGACCAGGGCCACGCCACGGACGAGAGCGAGGCGAGCGCGGGTCAGCGCCGGGTCGGAGGCGAGAATAAACCGCAATGTCGCCTCGTCTCGGCCCTTGTTCCACAACATGTGGAATTGCGCCGCAACCTCTTGCAGAAAGAACGCGACGCGGTGCGGCTCATGCGCCTCGGCAGCACTCTCGACCAGCCGCGGCCATTGCGCCAGCTGGCGAATCAGCGCGATCTCGGCAGAGTCGGTGAGCTCGTCGAGCAATGTTTCGGCCAGCGCCAAATCGGTGAGCTGATCCTGCGCAAACGCCTCGGCCGCATGGCGCATGACCGAGGCCGCCCGGGCATGGGCGTATTGCACATAAAAGACCGGGTTGTCCCTCGACTGCTCGGTCACCTTGGCAAAGTCGAAATCGAGCGCCTGATCGTTCCTCCGGGTCAGCATGATGAAGCGAAAGACGTCCTTGCCGACTTGATCGACCACCTCGCGCAGGGTGACGAATGTCCCCGCCCGCTTCGACATCCGAACCGGCGCGCCCTTGTCGAAAAGATTGACGAGCTGGCACAGCTTGACGTCGAGATTGGCCGCCCCGTCGGTCATCGCCCGCACCGCGGCCTCCATGCGCTTCACGTACCCGCCGTGATCGGCGCCCCAGACATCGATCAGGTTAGCGAAGCCGCGGCCGAACTTGTCGCGGTGATAGGCGATGTCGGCAGCGAAATAGGTCCACGATCCGTCGGACTTTTTGAGAGGACGGTCGACCTCGTCGCCGAATTCGGTAGCGCGGAACAGCAATTGCGGCCGCGGTTCCCAATCGTCGGGCAATTTGCCCTTCGGCGGCTCCAGCGCTCCGGTATAGATCAGGCCGCGCTGGTCCAGCGCCGTCAGGCAATCGTCGATCGTCCCGGCTTCGACCAGAGCACGCTCCGAGACGAACAGATCATGGCGCACGCCGAGCAGCTCCAGGTCCTCGCGGATCAGCGCCATCATCTGCGCGATGGCAAAGTCGCGCACCGGGGCGAGCCACTCGCTTTCCGGCCGATCGAGCCATTTTCGCCCGTCGCGCCGGGCCAGCGCCTGGCCGGTTTCGATCAGATATTCGCCCGGATAGAAGCCATCCGGCAGCGGCCCGATCGCCTCGCCCAGGGCCTGGCGATAGCGCCGATGGGTCGAGCGGGCGAGAATGTCGACCTGGGCGCCGGCGTCGTTGATGTAATACTCGCGCTCGACCTGGAACCCGGCCTTGGCCAGCAACGCCGCGAGCGCGTCGCCGACGACTGCGCCCCTGCCGTGGCCGACATGCATTGGCCCGGTCGGGTTGGCCGAGACGAATTCGACATTTATCCTCTCGCCGCCGCCCAAATTGCGTATCGCCAAAACCGGCGCCCGTCGCGCAGGATTGCACGCAATTGCGCATGCCAGATTTCGGGCGCCAAGGTTATGTTCAGAAAACCCGGACGCGCCGCTGCGACGGTCAAGCCGCGGCCGCGGTAATTCCCGGTGACCAGCTCACGCCCATTCAGCGCAGCGCCGATCCGTTCCGCCAGCGCCATCGGGTTTTCCCTGACCGCGCCGGCCAGCACCATCGCCGCATTGGCGGCGAGATCGCCATGCGCGGGATCGCGCGGCGGCTCGACAGCGACCCGCGCCAAGTCGAGCCCCTGCGGCAGCACGCCCTCCGCCATCAAGTCGCGGATCGCGGCGATCACCAGTCCGCGCACGTCCAAGAAGATGTTCGTCATGTTGAAGGGCCAGCGGCGCCGTTCATCAAGAATCGGCGATCGGAATCAGGCAATTTCCGGTAACGGAACCTCGATCCGACCCCCCGCCACCTCGTCGACAACCACGAGGTGCCCGCCATCGGTAGCACGAAGCTGATCGTTGGCGTTGAGAAGCTCGATCCCATACACGGTTCCGTCCGCGGCCAGATCGACGTTCACCTCGTCGCTCAATCGCACGGTCTCGACCTGCACCCCAGCCAACTCGCGGAGCCGCAGATAGGCGATGTTTTGGCGAGGATCATAACTGAGATGCACTTTCCCGCACTCCAAAGGGTTGCTCAGAAATATTTGACAACGACGCTGATCACCAACCAGTCATCGCCCTCTCGGGTCGCGAACACCTCAACCTGCTTTATATGGTATGGCCGATCTCGCCACAGCGCGTTGAGTGCGAAATTCCGACGAAATCCTTGTCGGCCAAATTTGGCGGCAAATCGCTCTCCTTCATCAACGGTCGCGGCGACTTCTTCCTCGCTTGCCCCTCTTTCGAGCATCCGAGCGACGGCGTGAGGGTGGAGCCTCACCCGGATCGAACCGGTAGCAAGCCACCACTGTCAGTCATGTCGGCATATAAGCGTCGAACAGCCGGTGATGCTCGTCGAGCGCGAAGCGGTCGGTCATGCCTGCGAGGTAATCTGCGGCGACGCGCGCGGTCTGGGGGTCATCGGGACCGGCAGCCAAACCCCGCCACTCGCCCGGCAGGCATTCGGGTTCGGCAAGATACAGCGTGAACAGGTCGTGGACTACGCGGCGCGCCTTGGAGCTCATCCGGTTGACCCGATAGTGGCGGTACATCCGCTCGAACAGAAACCCCTTCAACGCCCGGTCGTTCTTGCGCATCTCGGCGGAAAACGCCGCCACCGGCGCCTTCAGCGCCCGGATCTCGGCGGCCGATCTGGCTCCGCTCCGATCCAGCCGCGTGCGCGTCTCATCGATCAGGTCGCCGACCATATGGTCGATCACCCGGCGGATCGATTCGTGGATCAGGCGCGGCTCCTCGACATCCGGGTAGCGCGACGCGACCTCGCGAAAGACGGGCCCGACCAACGGCACTTCGGCGAGGTCGGCGACGACGAACAGCCCGGCGCGCAGCCCGTCATCGAGGTCGTGGTTGTTGTAGGCGATGTCGTCGGCGAGTGCCGCGACCTGCGCCTCGGGTCCGGGGAAAGTGTCGAGGTCGAGCGGATGGCGGCGGTCATATTCGGCGATCGCCGGCGGAACCGGGCGGTCGATCCCCTGGCCGCGCAGCGGGCCGTTGTGCTTGACCGTGCCTTCGAGCGCTTCCCAGGTCAGGTTAAGGCCGTCGAACTCGGCGTAACGGCGCTCGAGCCGGGTCAGGATCCGCAAGGTCTGGTCGTTGTGCGAGAAGCCGCCGAACCGCGCCATCTCGGCGTTCAAAGCTTCCTCGCCGGCGTGGCCGAACGGGGTGTGCCCAAGATCGTGGGCAAGCGCTACTGTTTCGGCGAGATCCTCGTCAAGGCCCAGGGCGCGCGCGATCGTGCGTGCGATCTGCGCCACTTCGAGGCTGTGGGTCAGCCGGGTGCGGTAGTGGTCGCCCTCGTGATAAACAAAGACTTGCGTCTTGTAGGTCAGCCGGCGAAACGCGGTCGAATGAATGATGCGGTCCCGGTCGCGCTGAAACGGCGAACGGGTCGCATGCTCCGGTTCCGGATGGAGCCGCCCGCGAGACTCCTCCGGTTTCGACGCATAGGGCGCGAGACCGACCGGGGGGACCATTCCTCCTCTTACGCCAGGCCTTCGCCCGCGTCCATCCTACCTGTAAAACCGAGCCAAATGGCCACGCCGCGGCAAGCCGGGCGCAACGGGCAGAGAACGCCGCCGGTTCTCGATTCGCCGCGGCGCCGGCGGCGTCGGGTTAAAACACGAGCTTGCCGCCGACGATGACGAGCACCGCGGCAAGGGTCAACCGCACCACCCTGTCCGGAACGAGGGAAGCGGCATAGCTGCCAAGAAAAATGCCGGGCAGCGAACCGATCAGGAGGGAGGCCAATATCGCCGCATTCATCGAACCGGCAACCCAGTGGCCGATGCCGCCGACCAAGGTAAGCGGCACCGCATGCGCGATGTCGGAGCCGACGATGCGCGCCATCGGCAGCGACGGATAGAGCATGATCAGCGCAGTGACGCCAAGGGCGCCGGCGCCGACCGAAGTCAGCGATACCAGGACGCCGAGCGCCGCCCCGGTCAAGACCGTCAGCGACGCGGTGCGCCGGCCGGTCGACCGGTCGAGGTGGATCCCGGCATACGCAATCAAGCGGGCGCGGAAGACCAATGCAGCCGCGGTCGCCAACAGCGCCAGCCCGAGCATGAACGTGATGACGTGCTCGACCGCTCCTTCGTGCAGGTCGATGAGAGACAGGATCAGCACCGTCAGTACCGCCATCGGCAGGCTGCCGGAGGCCAGCAAGCCGACGACGCGCCAATCAATCGTGCCAATCAACCCGTGAACAAGACTGCCGCCAGCCTTGGTCGCGGCGGCGTAGAGCAGGTCGGTGCCAACGGCGCTCGCCGGGTGAATTCCGAACAGCAGGATTAAGATCGGCGTCATCAACGAGCCGCCGCCGACCCCGGTCATGCCGACGAGCGCGCCGACGCAAAAGCCCGACAGAATATAAAGCGGGTTGATCGCATGAACCCAATTCATCAAGCCGCCTCGGCTTCTTCGATCAACTCCACCGTGGCGCCGGGCCGTTCAGCCAACCGCGCGGCGCCGCGACCCGGTGAGCATCCGCGCCTCTGGCGGCTCTGGCCCTGGCCCACATGTCCTGACCCTTGTCGCGGCGCTCGTCATCACCGTTCGAATGGTTAATCCTATCTGCATGTGAAACTGGGATATAGAACGTTGATTTAATGTTAAACAGGCAAAAGTAAAATTGAAACCGGTGCCGCCGCCACGCGGGGCGCCGTCTCGACATTCGATTTCATGCCCGGCAGCGGCGTAATCACCGTACGCCCTCGACTGCCACAATCCTTCCCGGCCAGGGCATTGCAAAACGTCGTGCGCCGCCGCCATACTTCGCGCAGGCTCGCCCGCGCAGAGGAACCAGCCGATGGAATACACGATCACCCCGATGACCGAGCACACCGGCGCCGAGGTTCGCGGCCTCGACCTCAACCAGGGCGTCGATGGCGAGACCCATGCTGCGCTGAACCGCGCGTTCGCCGATCATCATGTCCTGGTGGTCCGAGGCCAGGAATTCACGCCGCCGCAATTCATCGCCGCAGCGCAAATCTTCGGCGAGCTGTTCCAGCATGACAAGCGCGAGATGCATGTTCCCGGCTATCCGCAGATCTACTACGTGTCGAATGAGCAGACCGTGCCGGGCAAGCGCTATATCTCGGGCGAGACCTTTCACACCGACCATTCCAATCATCCGACCCCGCCAAAGGCGACGATGCTGTTTCCGGTGTCATTGCCGAGCAGCGGCGGCGACACGCAGTACGTCAACATGCACGCGGCCTATGACGACCTGCCCGGGCTAAACCAAACAGCGGATCGACGGGCTCAAGGCGGTCCATGTCTATCTGAGCAAATACAGCCCGCGCGAACTGCGCCCGCTCAGCGAGGACAGCGCCCGGCAGGTGCCGCCGCCGGGGGTGCATCCCTTGGTCCGCACCCATCCCGAAAACGGCCGCAAGGCGCTCTACCTCAACCCGGTGCGGATAGAATCGATCGAGGGCATGGAGGACGGCGAGGCGCTCGATCTCGTCGCCGGGCTGATGGCGCATGCGATCCAGAAGAAATACGAATACCGTCACCAGTGGCGTTACGGCGACTTCGTGATCTGGGACAACCGCAGCGTCATTCACAAGGCCAACCCCGATTACGACATGAACGAGCGGCGCTATCTCTACCGCCTGATGCTGAAAGGCGAGACGCCGGTCTGACCGCGATGACCGAGCTTCGGCGCCGCACCGTCGAGACCAACGGCATCCGCATGCACTTGGCCGAGCAGGGCGACGGGGCCGCTGGTTGCTGCTGTGCCACGGCTTTCCCGAAAGCTGGTATTCGTGGCGTCATCAGCTGCCGGCGCTGGCCGAGGCCGGCTTCCACGCCGTCGCGCCCGATATGCGCGGCTACGGCCAGACCGACCGCCCTGATGCGATCGACCAATACACGTTGCTGCATCTGGTCGGGGACGTCGTCGGTGTCCTCGATGCGCTCGGTGAGGAACATGCGGTCATCGCCGGCCACGATTGGGGTGCGAATGTGGCGTGGCTTGCCGCGCAACTGCGCCCCGACCGCTTCCGCGGCGTCATCGCCCTCAGCGTGCCGTTCCGCGCACGCGGGAAGGCGCGGCCAACCACGGTCATGCCGCAGACCGAGGACGCGATCTTCTACCAGCTCTATTTCCAGGAGCCGGGGGTCGCCGAGGCGGAATACGACCACCATGTGCGCCCGGTTTTCCACGCCGGCGCGATTGCGATCTCGGGCGACGCAGCGCCGAGCACCCGACCTTTCGGCATGGTGCCGCGGCAGGGCAGTCCGTTTCGTTGGAACGCCGAGCCGCCGCCGCTCCCCGCGTGGCTGAGCGAAGCCGACATCGATTTCTTTGTCGCCGAGTTCACCCGCACCGGCTTTCGCGGCGGGCTCAACTATTACCGGAACATCGACCGCAACTGGGAATTGCTCGCCCCGTTTGACGGGCTGCCGGTCACCGTGCCGGCGCTCTATATGGCCGGCGATCGCGACCCGGTTGTGAGATTCCCCGGCATGGACCGGCATATCGCGGATCTGGCGAAGTTCGCGCCGCGATTGCGCGCGAGCATGATGCTGCCCGGCTGCGGTCATCTGATCCAGCGGGAGCGGCCGCGCGAGGTCAACGCCGCGACGATCGACTTTCTGCGCAGCCTCTAGTGGTACGAATTTGACAGTTAGCACCCGATCCTTTCTGGCGTCATTCCCGCGAAAGCGGGAACCCAGAGCAACCAAAACCCCGTTTGCCGCCCTGGACCCCCGCTTTTCGCGGGGGCGACGAGGGATGCGCAATCGGAACCATCTGTCTGGTTCACACCTCTAGACCTTGAGGCGCTAAGCTAGGGTCGTCAAAATCCGGAGGAGACGAAAGATGCGCTGGATACGGTTCGAGACGAATGGCCATGCGGCCTACGGCATCCTCGACGGCGACACGGTGACCGAGGTCAAGGGCGACCCGTTTGCCGGCTATGAAAAGACCGCGACCCGCCACAAGCTGTCATCGGTCAAATTGCTGATCCCGGTCGAGCCGCGCACCTTCTATTGCGCCGGGCTCAATTACGCCGAGCATGTCATCGAGGCCGCCAGAAAACGCGGCCAGGAGCCGAATTTGCCCAAAGCCGCCGATATCGGCTATCGCGCCAACAACGCGCTCGTCGCGCATGGCGAGAACATCGTCCTTCCCAAGGACGCGACCGAGCGTTGCCAGTACGAGGGCGAGCTGGTCGCGGTCATCGGCAAGCAAGGCCAAAAACCTGTCGGAACGGGATGCGCTTTCCTGCGTGCTCGGCTGGACGATCGGCAACGACTTCAGCGAGCGCACCTGGCAGGCGGGCGACCGCACCCTCTGGCGCGCGAAAAACGCCGATACCTTCAAGCCGATGGGGCCGTGGATCGAGACCGATTTCGACCTCGCTGCGGCGCACACGATCATCCGCGTCAACGGCGACGAAAAGATCCGCTTCAAGACCGATCACATGCTGTTCGGCCCCGCGACCTTTATCAGCCGCATGTCGCAATACCTGACGCTCTACCCCGGCGATGTCGTGTGGATGGGCACCGAAGGCGCCCCCGAAAACGTCAAGCACGGCGACACGATCGACATTGAGATCACGGGCATCGGCACTCTGACCAACCCGGTGGTGCGCGAAGGGATGTAGCGTCCGCGCCGCCAAGCAAGCGGGCGGCAGCGTCAGAACTCGACGATCTGCCGCCTGCAGCCCTTTGGCGACGGCTTCCGCCCGGCAACCCGCGCCGAGCTTGCGGAACAGCTGCTCGATGTGGAACTTGACGGTGTGCGGCGAGATGCCGAGGCGCCGCGCCGCCGCCTTGTTGCTCAAGCCGTCGCCGAGCGCCGTCAGCACCTCGATTTCGCGCGGCGTCAGCACCGGCGATGCATCGTCGGGCAACGGCCCGAACCGCGATTTCGGCGACGGTGCGACCCGCACGATCAGGCCCGCGACGACGGCGCGCAACGCGGCGTCGACCTGAGCCGGCCCGGCCTCGGACGGCAGCAATCCGGTAAAATCCCCTCCGCTGTTCCCAGAACGACGCTCTTCACGCCTGGCGGCGGCTCGGCGGAGCCGTCGGTCAAGACCGCGTCCGCCGCGTCTGCCACGGCAACGACCTCATGCCCGGCTGCGGCAACAAGCGCGGCGAGCCGCTTTGCCGTCGTCGGATCGGCGGCCGCCACCGCGACGCGAAGCCGCCGCGGAAGATCGGCGGCCGGCGCAACGGCGCTCATCGCGCCGGCCGCGCACCCACCGTGGCCGTGAGCGCCTGCACCTGGCCGGCGCGGATCAACCGCAATTGGACCTGATGCCCGACCGATTCCGGACCCAGCAGTTCGGCGAGCTGCCACGGGCTCCCGACGCCGGCGCCGTCGACGGCGATCAGGATGTCGCCCATCAGTACCCCGGCTTGCGCCGCCGGCCCGTCCTTGGTCACGCCGATGATCATCAGTCCCAACGGCTGATCGGCTTCACTGCGCAATGCTTCCGGCACGAGTACCCGCTGCACCGCCGCGCCGAGCCAACCGCGCGCGATCCGGCCCGTCGTCAGCAGCGGTTCCATCACGCGCTCGACCGTCGCCGCCGGGATGACCAGAACCCGCCGGCGCGGGCCGAGGGTCGAGATGCCGAGCAACCCGCCCGCGGCGTCGAGCACCGGCCCGCCCTCCTCGCCTCTGCCCAGTCTGAGGTCGAGCCCAATGCGGCGGTCGATGCGGCCCCCGGCGCGGCTGTGCCAGGCGGGTCCGACCGAATGGACGGCGCCGAGTCTCACCGCGACCCCGCCGGCGCCATCGGCGGCAAGAGCGAGGACGAGCGCGCCCGGCCGCGGCTCCTCGGCAGCGAGCGGCGCCGGTTCCGGAGCGCCGTCGAGCCGCAGCACGGCGACGTTGGTGCCGGGGTCGCGCCCGGCCACCCGCGCGGCAAAGCTGCCGCCATCGGCCAGCACCACCTCGGCCTCTTCGGCCTTGGGCAATGCCTGCTCCGAGGCGACCACCACATCCTTGCGCCACAAAGTGCCGGAGCGCAGGGAATGCCCGCGCATGCGGATGCCGGCGACCAGCGCGCGCGCCGCCGCCACGCGCTCGGCCAAAGCGGCGGAAAATTGGGTCAGCACATCCTGGTTATTGTCGGGCATGCCCCTCTCCTCGGTCTATATGCCGAAAAGAATGGGGCCGCCGCTATGCCGCCGCTACTGGACGAATGGGCAGGTCGCCCGCCGCCGACCGCGGGACGCCGAAATCAGCGATCGCGCATTTTGGGGTCGAGGGCGTCGCGCAGCGCATCGCCAAACAGGCTGAAGCCGAACACCGTCACCGCGATCGCCAGACCCGGGAAGATCGCGATCCACGGCGCCGTCGAGGCATATTCCTCGGCCCCGCCTTGCAGCATCAGGCCCCAGGCGGGGACCGGCTCTTGCACGCCGAGCCCGAGATAGGACAGCGCGGCCTCGGCCAGGATCGCCTGGCCGACAAACGCCGTCAGCAGGATCAGGAACGGCGCCATCACGTTCGGCACCATATGGCGCAAAATGATCCGCGAATGGCTAAAGCCGCAGGCGCGCGCTGCGTCGACATAAGGAACCTCGCGGATCGACAGCGCGCTCGAGCGAATGATGCGCGCGCAGCGCGGGATCAGCGGGATCGTGATCGCGACGATCACGTTGTGCACCCCGGTGCCGAAAATCGACACGACCGCGAGCGCCATGATGATCAGCGGAAAAGCCATCAGGATATCGAGCAGGCGCTGCAGATATAGGTCGAGGCGCCCGCCGAAATAGGCGCTGCCGACGCCCAGCACCAGCCCGGCAAAACTGCTGACGATCGCGCAGGAGAACCCGACGATCAGCGCGGTGCGCGCCCCGAAAATGATGCGCGACAGCTGATCGCGCCCGAACTGATCGGTGCCGAGCCAATGCGCCCAGCTCGGCGCCTCGGTCATCGCGGCGAAATCGTTGGCGGTCGGGCTGTAAGGTGCGATCCAATCGGCGCCGAGCCCGGCCACCGCCATGACCAGCACCAGCACCAGGCCGAAGGTGCCGAGCGGCTGGCGGCGGGCAAAAACCAGCGCTCGGCCGGCCAGCGATCCCCGGCCTCCGGGCAGATCGTCGAGAAGCGCGGGAGCAGCGGCTTCATTCGGTGCGGCGATGGTCATGGCGGCGCTCACGCGTAGCGGATGCGGGGGTCGAGCCAGGCATAGAGCATGTCGACGGCGGTATTGGTGAACACAAAGACGGCGACGGTCAGCATCACCAGCGCCTGGGTCAAGGTGTAGTCCTGGTTCTGTACGGCCTGGACGAGCAGCCGGCCGATCCCGTTCAGGTTGAAGACCTGCTCGGTAACGACCAGGCCGCCGATCAGAAACGCCGATTCGATGCCGATCAGGGTCACGACCGGCAGCAGCGCGTTCTTCAGCGCGTGGCGGTTGACGACGATGCGTTCGACCAGACCCTTGGCCCGCGCGGTGCGAATGTAGTCCTCGCGCATGACCTCGAGCATCGCCGAACGGGTCATGCGCATCGTGACCGCGGAGGTGCGGTAGCCCACCGCGATCGCCGGCCAGATCGCCATCGACAAGTTGCGCACCGGATCCTTCCACAATGGCACATAATCGATCGGCGGCATCCACGGCGCGCCGAAGGCGATCTGCGAGATGTTGAGGATAGCGAGAATGATCAGGATGCCGAGCCAGAAGCCCGGGGTGGCGAGACCGGCGATGGCGATCACCCGCACCACAAGGTCGGTGAGGGTGTTCTGCTTCAGCGCCGAGAGCGTGCCGAATGGGATCGCGACCACGACCGCGACGACGGTGGCCAGGATCGCGATCTCCAGCGAGATCGGAAAGCGCGCGGCGATCTCGTAGGAAACCGGCTTGCCCGACCACATCGACGTGCCGAAGTCGAAGCGGCAAAAGCCCCAGACGAAATCGAAGAATTGCAGCAGGATCGGCCGGTCGAGCCCGAGTTCGGCATGACAGGCGGTGACCGCGCGCTCGTCAAAGGTGCCGCCGCCTGACCCGAGCCGCACCACGCAGATGTCGCCCGGAATGAGCCGCATCAACAGAAAGACCAGTGATGCCGCTCCGAGCAGGGTCGGCGCCACCAGCAGTATCCGCTGAATAATATATCGGTACATGGCCTCCGTCCGGCTCCATTTATCTCGCTATTTGTCGAGCCAGATCGTCGCCAAATCCTGGTTCACATAATGGCTCGGGCCTATCTTCCAGCCTTTGACATAAGACCGGTAGGGCAGGATCCGATACCACCATAACAGGAAGGCCTCGTGCACCTGGTCATCAAGGACATGCTTCTCGAAGGTTCGCATCAGGTCCCGCTGCTTGGTGGTGTCGGTTTCACGCAGCATCTTATTGTAGAGATCGATCGCCTGCTGGTCGTCGAACCGGCCGTAGTTTCCCGCGTAAACCGACGGCGGCAGGTATCTTTGCACGTCGAGCAGCGGGTTGACCACACTCTGGCAATTGCCGGCCACGCCGACATCGAAGTTTCCCGACCGGAAAGCTTCGAACCAGGGACCGGTCGGCACCACGCGCTGAGTGACGTGCAGTCCGATTTTGCTCCAATCGTCGATGACCCAGTTCGCATTGTATTTGTAGGGCTGGTCGACATTGCGGTTGAGCAGTTCGAAGCTGAGCCCCTCGGCCCCCGCCTCTTTCAGCAGCCGCCTCGCCTCGGCCCGTGATTTTTCGATGTCGGGCCACCAACCGGCGATCTGCTGCAATTCCGACTTGGTCGCGGCCAGCGGCGATCCGGGGAAAACGATCCCGCCGACAGTGTGAACGTTGGCGATCTTGGCGAGTTCTGGCGCGGTGTGCCAGCGGTCGATCGCCAGGGTCAGCGCGCGCCGAACGCGGACATCGTCGAACGGTTTTTTCTGGTGGTTGATCTCGATAAAGCTGCCGCAGTTCCAGTCGCTGGTTTGCACCGCGATCTTGTCGCCGAGCTGCTGCTTAAGCTGGTTGACCATCGCCGGCGGATAACCGCGGAACTCGATCGCCGCCCGGTCGCTGCGGATCGCGTCGAGTTGCACCACCTGTTGAGGGGCATAGATGCCGACAAAGCCGTCGAGATACGGCAGCCCCTTATGATAGTAATCTGGGTTCTTGACCCCTTTGATCGACTGGCCGACCTGATATTCGACGAATTTGAACGGCCCCGATCCCATGACGTTCTTCTCATACCAGCGGGGGTTCTTATCGAGAATCTTCTTTTCGTAGATCCACGAATAGGGATCGGCGAGCGCCGGCAAAAATGCATTTGTCGCGAACTTCAAGTGGAAGACGACGGTCGTCGGGTCGGGCGCCGTGACCGTGTCGACCATCATGTAGTGGCTTTGGCGCGGGCTCAGGATGCCCTTGGGCGGAAAGATGATCTCGTTCCAGCTCGCCGCCACATCGGCCGCGGTCAGCGGCGACCCGTCGTGGAACTTAACGCCCTCGCGGATCGTGAAAGTGTAGGTCTTGCCGCCGTCGGTCGGCTCCGGCATCACCGTGCACAGATCGCAAACCAAGTCGGTTGGCGATGACGGGTCGTTGGGATTGACCCGGATCAGCACGCTGTAGAACGGAGCCGCCGAATGGATTGTTGCAAAGGTGGTCTCGCGGTGCGCGTCGAAGCTCGGCGGCGCGTCCGCCGGGATCATGTAGGTCAAGGTGCCGCCATATTTTGGCGCCTCTTCCTCTGCAGCAAACACAGTAGACGAAAGCACGGCGGCGACCGCCAGCGCCGCCAATCCTGGACGGGTCCTCATCTCTTCCTCCTGTTCTATAACCTTTTATTATAGTTAGTAATTTCTTATGGATCGCGGCTTCGAGCCGCGTGTGTCAGTTGACCTCGCTGCACGCGACCCAATGGCCGGGGCGCAGCTCGCGCAGCTCCGGGCGCGTCCTTTTACACCCTTCCACGGCGAGCGCACAGCGCGGGTGAAACACGCAGCCCGACGGCGGATTGATCGGGCTCGGCACCTCGCCCTTGACCGGCCGGAACGCACGCGTCTCCTCGACCGTCGGATCGGGCGCCGGCACCGCCGACAGCAGGCCTTGGGTGTATGGGTGGAGCGGGTTGTCGAACAGCTCGTCGCATTCGGCCAGCTCGACGATGCGGCCGAGATACATGACCGCGACCCGCTGGCACAAATGCCGCACCACCGAAAGGTCGTGGGCGATGAACAGATAAGTCAGGCCAAACCGGTCGCGCAAATCCTCTAAGAGGTTGACGATCTGTGCCTGGATCGACACGTCGAGCGCCGAGACCGCCTCGTCGCAGACAATGAATTCGGGCTCTAGCGCCAGGGCGCGCGCAATGCCGACCCGCTGGCGCTGACCGCCCGACATCTCGTGCGGGTAGCGGTCGGCGAATTTGGGATCGAGCCCGCACACCGACAACAATTCGCGCACCCGCGCCGTCCGGCGTGCCGGATCGCGCTCGATCCCGTGCACCTTGATCGGCTCGGCGATGATCTCGCCCACTTTCATGCGCGGGTTCAGCGAGCTGTACGGATCCTGAAAGATGACCTGGATGCGCCGCCGCAACGCCAACAGCTTGCGCCGATCGAGTTGGGCGATATCGACGCCGTCATAGCGGATCTCGCCCGCGGTCGGGCGTTCCAGGCGCAAGATGCAGCGCCCGGTCGTGGTCTTGCCGCAGCCGCTCTCGCCGACCAGTCCGAGGGTCTCGCCGCGGTGCACGGTAAAGTCGATGCCGTCGACCGCTTTGACCTCGCCGACCCTGCGGTGGGTAAAGTTCCCCTCGGTGACCGGGAAGTGCATCTGCAACCCCCTGACTTCGAGGAGCGGATGTTCTCCGGTCGCCGACACGCCGCTGCCCTCTCTCCGGCAGGCCGCTATTTGTCGAGCCAGATCGTCGCCAGGTCCTGATTGACGTAATGGCTCGGCCCGATCTTCCAGCCCTTCACGTAAGAGTGGTACGGCACCACCCGCTGCCACCACAAAAGGAAGATCTCGTGCGCCTGCTCGTCGAGCACGTATTTAGCGAACTCGAGCAGATCCGCCTTCTGCTTCGCCTTGTCGAGCTCGCGCAGCTGACGGTTGTACATCTCGACTTCCTTGGCGTCTTCGAAATTGCCGTAGTTCGAGTTGGATACCGAATGCGGCAGGTATTTGCCGACATCGGCGAGCGGATTGACCACGTTCTGGCAATTGCCCTCGACCGTGACGTCGAAATTGCCGCTGCGCTGGGCTTCGAACCAGGGACCGACGGGGACGACCTTCTGCGTCACGTGCAGGCCGATCTTGCTCCACTGATCGACGACCCAGATCCCGTAATATTTGTACGGCTGATCGTTGTTGCGGTTGAGCAGTTCGAAGCTCAGACCCTCGGCCCCCGCCTCCTTCAGTAAACGCCGCGCCTCGGCGCGCGATTTCTCGATATCGGGCCAGTAGCCGGCGATCTGCTGCAATTCCTCCTTGCTCGGGGCCAAGGGCGACCCCGGAAAGGTGACGCCGCCGACCGTGTGCACGAGGGCGATCTTGGACAGCTCGGGCGCGCTGCCCCAGCGGTCGATCGCCAGGGTCAAGGCGCGGCGCACCCGCACGTCGTCGAACGGTTTGCGCTTATGGTTTGGGGTCACCATCCCGCCACAGTTCCAGTCGCTGGTCTGAATCGCCAGCTTGTCGCCGAGCGCCTTCTTCAACTCGTCGACCGCCGAGGGCGGAAAACCGCGGAATTCGATGTCGGCGCGACCGCTGCGGATTGCCGCGATCTCGACCGCCTGCTTCGGGGCGAAGACGCCGGTGAAGCCGTCGAGGTACGGCATCCCCTTGCGGAAATAATCGGGGTTGCGCTCGCCTTTGATCGACTGGCCGACCTGGTAATCGACAAACTTGAACGGGCCTGAGCCCATGATGTTCTTTTCGTACCAGTGCGGGTCCTTGTCGATGATCTTCTTTTCGTAGATCCAGGCATATGGATCGGCCAATGCCGGCAGGAATGCGTCGGTGGCGAATTTGAGGCGGAAGACAACGGTGGACGGGTCGGGCGCCTTGACCGAATCGACCATGACGAAATTGCTCTGCCGCACGCTGAGCACGCCCTTCGGCGGGAAGATGATCTCGTTCCAGCTCGCCGCAACATCATCGGCGGTCAAGGGCGAGCCATCGGTGAATTTGATGCCGTCGCGGATCTTGAAGGTCCAGGTTCTGCCGCCATCGGTCGGCTGCGGCATCACCGTGCACACATCGCAGACGATGTCGTCGGTCTTGCCCGGATTGTCCGGGTTGGCGCGGACCAAGGTGCTGTAGAACGGCGCCGCCGAATGGATCGTCGCGTAGGTCTCCTCGCGATGCGCGTCAAAGCTCGGCGGCGCGTCGGCCGGGATCATGTAGGTCAGGGTTCCACCATGTTTAGGGGCCTCTTCGTCCTGCCCGGCCGAAGCGGCAAACGCCGTCGCCCCGAAAATTGCCGCCAACGCTACTGTCTTAATGTGCACACTTACCTCCATGTCTCTACTCAATTGATATCACGCCATTTGCCGTCGTCGTTCCCGCGAAAGCGGGAACCCAGGGGCCGGCGCTTCATCGGCCGTGGACCCTCACGTTCGCGCACGTTCGCAGGGCCGACGAAATCGCATTTCACTCTGGTTTATCCAGCCAAATCCTCGCCAGATCCTGATTGATGAAATGGGTCGGGGCGATCTTAAAGCCCTTCACATAAGAGCGATAGGGCACGATCCGGTACCACCACAATAACCAGATCTCGTGCGCCTGGTCATCGAGCAGGTATTTTTCGAGCCGGCGCATCAAGACGCGCTGTTTTGCCGGGTCGGTTTCGTGAAGCATCTGCTGGTAGAGCGCGACCTCGGTGTCATCCTGGTAATGCGCGTAGTTTTCGGCATCGACCGATTCCGGCAGGAATTTCTGGACATCGAGCAGCGGGTTGACCAGCCCATGGCCGGGGGCCTCGAGTACGACATCGAAATTGCCGCTGCGCATCGCTTCGAACCACGGCCCGGTCGGCTCGACACGCTGGGTTACGTGCAGCCCGACTTTGCTCCACTGGTCGATCAGCCAGGTCGCGACGTATTTGTAGGGCTGGTCGACATTGCGGTTGAGCAGCTCGAAGGAGAGCCCCTCGGCCCCCGCTTCCTTCAGCAGGCGCCTCGCCTCGGCCCGTGATTTCTCGATGTCGGGCCAATAGCCGGCGATCTGTTCGAGTTCCGGTTTCGTAGCAGCGAGCGGCGAGCCGGGGAAGACGATGCCGCCCACGGTGTGGACGATCGCGATCTTCGACAATCCGGGTGCGCTGCCCCAACGGTCGATCGCCAGGCTCAATGCCCGCCGAACCCGCGGGTCGTCGAACGGCTTCTTCTTGTGGTTCGGCGTCACCGCGCTGCCGACGTTCCAATCGCCCTCCTGCACCGTGATCTTGTCGCCGAGGGCATTTACCAGCTCGTCGCGCGCCGCCGGCGGCATGCCGCGGAACTCGATCGCCGCGCGATCGCTGCGGATCGCGGCGACCCGCACCGACTGCTTGTCGGCGAAGATGCCGGTGAAGCCGTCGAGATAGGGCAAACCCTTGACGTAATAATCCGGGTTCCTCACCCCCTTGATCGATTGGCCGGTCTCGTAGGCGACGAATTTGAACGGGCCCGAGCCCATGACGTGCGTCTCGTACCAGCGCGGGTTCTTGTCGAGGATCGCCTTCTCGTAGATCCAGTTGAACGGGTCGGCGAGCGCCGGCAGAAACGCGCTGGTGGCGAATTTCAGGCGGAAGACGACGGTCGTCGGATCGGGCGCCTCGATCTTGTCGATCATCAGGTAGTTGCTGGCGCGCGCGCTCAACACGCCGTTCGGCGGAAACGCGATCTCGTCAAAGCTGGCGGCGACGTCCCGGGCGGTCAGCGGCGAGCCGTCGGTGAATTTGACGCCGTCGCGGATCTTGAAGGCGTAGGTCTTGCCGCCGTCGGTCGGCTGGGGCATCGCCGTACACAAATCGCAGACGATATCCGTCGTCGAGGATGGATTGTCCGGGTTGATGCGGACCAAGACGCTGTAAAAGGGTGCGATCGCATGCACGGTCGCATAAGTGCTCTCGCGGTGCCCGTCAAAGCTCGGCGGCGCGTCGGCCGGGATCATATAGGTCAGATTGCCGCCGCGCTTTGGGGCCTCCTCTTCAGCACCCGACGCTGCCGCCGCAATCAGGCCGAGAACCGCGGTAAATACCGCGGTCTTGAACGCCAGCCCCGTTCGCATCTGTTTTCCTGCAAGCAGCCATGCCGTCACCCCCGCGGCAGCGGGGGTCCAGGCGCAGCCAGCGATACCTCGGATCTGGGTTCCCGCTTTCGCGCAGGTTTGTCCGGGGAAAATGGTGGTACAATTTCTCGGCGTTTCGTCGATGTTGGAGACGACTGGAGATCGTCTTGCCCGGCCTTGTGCCGGGTATCCACGCCTTCATCACCGGCGCCAAAGGACGTGGATGGCCGGGACAAGCCCGGCCAAGACGAAAAACACGGCTGCAATTCAATCTTCGCGGTCACCGCCTGCTTTCCCGAGACAAACCTGCGCTTTCGCGGGAACGACAAAATAAAAGACTTCATGCTCTCTCTGATTATTTATCCAGCCAAATCGTCGCCAGATCCTGGTTGAGGTAATGGCTCGGGCTGATCTTCCAGCCCTTCACATAAGACCGGGAAGGAATGATCCGGTTCCACCATACGACCCATATTTCGTGGGCTTGGTCGTCAATGACGTATTTTTCGAATTCGCGCATCAAGGCGCGCTGCTTGGCAAAGTCGGTCTCGCGCAGCAATTTCCCATAGAGGTTCACTTCTTGCTGGTCGTCGTAGTAACCGTAATTCGCCTCGTAGACCGAACTCGGCAGGTACGCCTGGACATCGAGAATCGGGTTTGGCACCCCGTGACAATTCGCTTGCAGGACAATCTGGAAGTTGCCGGTCCGCAGCGCATCCAGTTCCGGGCCGGTAGGCATCACCCGTTGCGTCACGTGGAGCCCGATCTTGCTCCACTGGTCGATCAGCCATGTGCCGACGTATTTGTAGGGTTGGTCGACGCCCCGGTTCAAAAGCTCGAAGCTGAGCCCTTCGGCTCCGGCCTCCTTCAACAATCGCCGCGCCTCGGCGCGCGACTTCTCGATGTCGGGCCAATATCCGGCGGTCTGCTCGAGCTCCTCCTTGGTCGCCGCCAGCGGCGAGCCGGGGAAGACGATGCCGCCGACAGTGCGCACAATCGCGATCTTGGCGAGCGCGGGCGCACCGTGCCAACGGTCTATCGCCAGGCTGAGCGCGCGGCGCACCCGGGCGTCGTCGAACGGCTTGTGTTTATGGTTGGGGACTATAAGGCTGCCGCAATTCCAATCGCTCTCCTGGACCGTGATTTTGTCGCCGAGGGCCCTGACGAGTTCGTCGCGCGCCGCCGGCGGCATACCGCGAAACTCGATCGCGGCGCGGTCGGCGCGAATGGCGTCGACCCGGACGGCCTGCTTATCGGCAAAAATGGCGGTGAAACCGTCGAGATAAGGCAAGCCCTTGCGATAATAATCAGGGTTTCGCACCCCTTTGACCGATTGGCCGGTCTCGTATTCGGCAAATTTGAACGGCCCCGAGCCAACGACGTTCTTTTCGTACCAGCGCGGATCTTTGTCGAGTGTCTTCTTCTGATAGATAAAGGTGAACGGATCGGCGAGCGCCGGCAGAAAAGCGTTGGTCGCGAACTGGAGATGAAAGACCACCGTCGTCGGGTCGGGGGCCTCGATCTTGTCGACCATCTGGTACCAGCTCTGGCGCGGGCTCAACACGCCCTTGGGCGGGTGAACAATGTGCTCCCAGCTCGCCGCCACATCCGCCGCCGTCAGCGGCGACCCATCGTGGAACCTGACCCCGTCGCGGATCTTGAAGGTATACGTCTTGCCACCATCGGTCGGCTGCGGCATCGCTGTGCATAGATCGCAGACAAAGTCGGTGGTCGATGATGGGTTTTCCGGGTTGATTCGGATCAGCACGCTGTAAAAGGGCGCCATCGCCTGCAAGGTCGCGAAAGTGCCCTCGCGGTGTCCGTCGAAGCTCGGCGGCGCGTCCGCCGGGATCATGTAGGTCAAGGTTCCGCCGCGCTTGGGGGCTTCCTCCTCGGTCGCCGGCGCCGCCATGGCCGCGGTCGCCAAGACGGTGGCCAACCCTGCCGCCCACATACTCCATCCGATTTTCATTCTTTCCTCCCGTTGTCTTTTTCGGTCAGGAATCGCCAACGCCGCCGGCCAGCTGGCGCCCCTGCACCGCCGTCTTTTCGACTGCGGTCTCGCTGCTGCGGAAGCACGCGGCGAGATGTGGCCCCTGCCCCGCCATTTCGAGCGCCGGCCGCTTCCGGGCGCAGACCTCGATCGCGAACCGGCAGCGCGGCCGGAACGCGCAACCCTCGTCGAGCCGGGTCAGATCGGGCGGTTGGCCCTCGACCGGGTCGAGCCGCGCCTGGCGCGGGCGGTCGAGCCGCGGAACCGAGCGCAGCAGCGCGATCGTATAGGGATGCCGCGGATCGTGGTAGATCGCCGCCGCCGGCCCGCTCTCGACAATGCGGCCGGCATACATGACGTTGACCCGGTTGGCATAGCGCGCGACCACCCCGAGATTGTGGGTGATGATGATCAGCGCCACGTCGAGCCGGCGGGTCAATTCCTTCATCAATTCGAGGATCTGCGCTTGAATGGTCACGTCGAGCGCGGTCGTCGGCTCGTCGGCGATGATCAGCTTGGGGTCGCAGGCGATCGCGATCGCGATCATGATCCGCTGCCGCATGCCGCCCGACAACTGGTGGGGATACTGCTTCAGGCGGCGCATCGGGTCGGCGATCCCAACCAGCCCCAACAATTCGACGGCTCGTTTTTGCGCGGCGGACCGGTCGGCGCCGCGGTGCTGTTCGAGGGTCTCGGTGATCTGCCGGCCGATCGTCAGCACCGGGTTCAGCGACGTCATCGGCTCCTGAAAGATCATGCCGATATCGCCGCCGCGCACCTGGCGCATCGCCTCGCTCGAAAGCCGCAACAGGTCGCGCCCGGCAAACAGGATCTCGCCCTGCGTGACCCGGCCGGGCGGGTCGGGGATCAGGCGCAGCAACGACAGAGCCCCAGCGGTCTTGCCTGAGCCGCTCTCGCCGACGATCGCCACCGTTTCACCACGCTCGACGGTGTACGAGATGCCGTCGACTGCCGGCACGATGCCGGCGCCGGTGCGAAACTCGGTGTGCAGATTTCTGACTTCGAGCAGTGCCGGCAAAACGTCCGCCTCCTTCCTCCCGTCCACAACGCCGAGCCTTTTCTTCTTGTCGCGATCGAGCTGTGTGGTATCGACCGCCGTACCCCCTGTCAACCACCGGCAACGACCCTCTCTGCGCCGCTCGGGTTCGGACTTTAATGCAGTTAGACCTATCCTGTGTCAGGTTCGCGAAAGTCTTTCGCCTCCATCGGCATTACGCCGACCGCCCCTCGTCGCCTCCGACATCGTGAAACCCGTCAAACCCCAATCGGGGCAGGACGCGCCCTTGCCGCTCGAACAGCTACTCCGCCGAACCGCCCGGCGGGACCGGGCCGCGTTTGCCGCGCTCTATGCGCGGACGGCGGCGAAACTATTTGGCATCGCCCTGCAAATCATGCGGCAGAAAGAATGGGCCGAAGAGGTATTGCAGGAGAGCTTTGTCGCGGTGTGGCAGCGCGCGGAAGATTACGACCCGGCGCGGGGCTCGGCGATGGGGTGGCTGGTGACAATCGTGCGCCATAGCGCAATCGACCAGCTGCGCCGCGGCAGCGCTCGGCCGGAGAGCCGCAGCGCTCCCGAGGAGGCGCTGCTGGCGCTGATCTCGCCAGACAGCGCCGACAGCCGCGTCGAACTCGGAGCTTTGCAGCGCTGCCTCGACGAACTCGAACTGGAGCCGCGCCGCGCTGTGCTGCTGGCCTATTGCTACGGGCTGAGCCGCGACGAGTTGGCGATCCGTCTCGCCGTCCCGGTCGGCACGGTCAAGAGCTGGCTGCGGCGCAGCCTCGAACGCTTGAAGCGGTGTCTCGACGGATGAGGTACGACAGCCCGGAATTGCGCGAGCGGCTCGCCGCCGAATACCTGCTCGGTACCATGCCGAGCCGGTCCCGGAGGCGGTTCGAGCGTTTGATGGCGGCCGATCCGGCGCTGGCGCGGATGGTTGGAGATTGGGCCGACCGGTTTTCCCCGCTCGACGACGCGACGCCAGCCGAGGAGCCCCCCGCCTATGTCTGGCGTGCGGTCGAAAGGCGCATCGCAGGCGTCCCGGTCCCATCAGTGTTGTCGGCGTCGTGGCGCCGATGGTTTGATTCGCTGGCGTTCTGGCGGGGCCTTGCATTCGCCGGGAGCCTCTCGGCGGCGGCGCTGGCACTTTACCTCGCGGTCTTCCCGCGGCCAGTCCCGCCGAGCCTCGTCGCCGTGCTGGCCGGTCACGGCGGCCAGCCCGGTTGGATTGCAATCGCCGGTCCGAGGAAGGACGAGGTCAGCTTTTCGGCGGTCTCCCCGCAAGCCGAAAACAAACCCCACGCCTTTGAATTGTGGGGCATCGCCGGCGGGCCGCCGCGTCCGCTCGGCCTGTTGCCGCAGCAGCCCGGAGGCGCCGTTATCTTGCGCTCGGCGCAACTACCGCCGCCCGGCGGTGTGCTCGCGGTCAGCTTCGAACCGCCGGGCGGCTCGCCGACCGGAGCGCCGACCGGCCCGGTTCTCTATCAAGGCAAGGTCCTGATCCGGCCCTGAGCCGCCCCGCGACACCCAAAAATCTTTCTCTGACCCCGCATCCAACTCTGCCGCCCCTGCGTAGAGGAAGCAGCGGCAGCTCCGCGGCGACCCCGCCGACGCCTTGCCGCCGGGCCCATCAGAGAGGATTTGCGTCATGAATATCAGAATTTTGAGCGCCACCGCGGTGATCGCCTTGACGATCGGCGCCGGGGCGATGGCGGCGATGGACCCGATGGTCGGCGGCGCCCCGATGTACGTCAGCAAAAACATCGTACAGAACGCCGTCAACTCGAAGGACCACACCACCTTGGTGGCGGCGGTCAAGGCCGCCGGCCTCGTCCCCACCTTGGAAAGCCCCGGCCCGTTCACCGTCTTCGCCCCGACCAACGAAGCGTTCGCGGCGTTGCCGTCCGGCGCCGTCGATACCCTGCTGAAGCCCGAGAACAAGGGCGACCTGACCAAGATCCTGACCTACCACGTCGTCCCCGGCCGCTATGACGCCGCGACGCTCGAACACGACGTACGGGCGACCCCGGGCGGCAAGGTCTCGCTGAAGACCGCGGAAGGCGAGACCTTGATCGTCTCCGCGGGCGACAACAGCCTGTGGATCACCGATCAGAAGGGCAACACCGCCCAAGTCACGATCCCCGACGTCTACCAGTCGAACGGCGTCATCATGGTCGTCAACAAAGTATTGATGCCTTAGCCACGCGTCCGCGGCGCGGGTGAGCCATGGATGGTCACGTTCCGGATCCCTCGCTCCGCCATCTCGATGTAGCCCCGTTACGTAGTTGACGGCCGGCACAGCAACAACACCAGGAAAGGAGAGCACAGTGACAAACCTGACTCGACGCTGGTTTCTTCAGCAAACTCCGGTAGGCGCGGCGACACTCAGCTTGCTGCCCGCAATGCCGGCCTTCGCAGCTATTCGCCACTCGCCGGAAGCTGGGGCGGCCGAGCTATCCGCCACGTCTACCGGCTCCATGGTCGTCCATGTCAACAATGTCGCCACGGGCGAGATGACGCTCCTCGTTGGCACGCGGGCGATCGTCCTTCGCGATCCCCGGATAGTTGCGAGCTTTTTAGATGCAACCCGCGAGGGGGGGAGCGCTTAGCACCACCGCTCGTCTGCAAAGCAGAGGAAAGGAACAGAGATGTCGTCCCATCGTGAAGCTCCCGAGATTTCCAAGGACCCGGTAGCGGACAACACCGACGTCTACGCGTTTGTGAGCCCGGATAATCCGAACATGGTCTCGTTGATCGCCAATTACATTCCTCTCGAAGGGCCCGCCGGCGGTCCGAACTTTTATGAATTCGGCGATGATGTCCTTTATCAGATCCACATCGATAACAATGGCGATGGGGTCGCCGACATTACCTATCAATTCTTGTTCCAGACCACGCTGCAAAATCCAAACACTTTTCTGTACAACACCGGACCGATCGGCTCGCTCGACGATCCGAATTGGAATAAGCGTCAGTTGTATTCGGTCACGCGAGTGAAGAATGGCCGGGAGACTGTCTTGGCCGAGGCGTTGGCCTCTCCGCCCTGCAATATCGGACCGTTTTCCACGCCTGACTATGCGACACTCGCTCAGGATGCCGTCCACGTTCTGCCCAGTGGTGAAACGGTGTTCGCGGGGCAGCGGGCCGAGGGGTTCTATGTCGATTTGGGCTCGGTCTTCGACCTCGTCGATCTGCGACCGTTCCAGAACCTGCATGTCAATCCCTTGGCCGCCGCAGCGGGGGTCAATGGGACGAACAAGCTCAACGTCCATTCCATCGCCATCCAGCTGCCCAAGAGCATGCTGACTCGCGACGGCTCCACGCCCACGAATGTAAATGACCCACGCTCGACCATCGGCGTCTATGCTTCGGCGAGCCGGCAGACGGCGAGGGTTCTGGTGCCCAGCGGGCAGGGGCAGGTCGTCGAAGTCTGGACCCTTTGTGCAGGTTTCGCGGCTCGGCAGCCCGCTGTTCAACGAAGTCATGATTCCACTCGGACGGAAGGATTTTTGGAACACGCAGTCTCCCAAAAACGACAAGCAGTTCTTGACTTATGTCCAGCACCAGGAGGTGCCACAACGGCTGACGGAGTATTATCCGGGCGTGTTCCCCAATCTGGCCGCCTACAGCAAACCCCGATCGGACATGGTCGCCATCTTTCTCACCGGCATTCCGACAGGCATTATCGGCGGGTTCCAGAATTTCACCGGTCAAACGCTTGCGGATCTGCTGCGGCTGAACATGGCCATCCCACCGGCGGCAACTCCAAACATTCTCGGCATCCTTGGAGGCGATCTCGCCGGGTTTCCCAATGGCCGCCGGGTGTTCGACGACGTCTTCACGATCGAATTGCGGGCGCTCGCCGGCGTCACCATCCCCCTGGTCGATCCGTCTTTCACCCCGGACGCGGCTTCATCCGTCGTCACGGATGGCCTCGACCCCAGTAACATCAACTCTCCGTTTTTGACGAATTTCCCCTATCTGGGAACACCGTACTCCGGTTTCGACAACCCGGGTTCATAGTCTCTACGGCCCGTCCTCGGGTCGTTCACGCGACAAGTCCACAGCAGAAATTATCAGAAGGCCTCGCGGTGTTGGTGGGGACCAGACACTTGACTCTGTGCTCGTCTTCCCGGCGAAGGCCGGGACCCACCGCTGCCGTAGATGCCGGCCGGCGCCGGTATGACGGGTGTGGGTACGATCGGTCAGGCGCAATCGATGGCGACCACCCACCTTCGCCGGGGCAACCTGGAAAAGGGCCGCCGCAAATCGTGGAAGCAGGACGCTGACGAGAGAAGCGAGAAAAGGAGATTAGACAAATGGCCGAGCAATATTCCGATCGGGTTCATCCCGAAACTGTCGTGCTGGATATTGGGCAGGATATTGGCGCGCTGATCATCTATACCGAGCTGGAGTTGCACGGTCGGGAAATCGAGGTCAGCCCACGCGGTAGCGCGCCGCGCGTCCATGTCGAGGTCTTGGAGCGCAGAATTAATGGCCGTGCGGTCTTCGCCGCGGTCTTTCCCGGGCTCCGTGCAGGGGACTACGACATTTGGGAAAACTCGGCGAACCCCGGCGGCGCCGTGACGATCGTCGGAGGTGAGGTTGTCAGCGTCGACTGGCGTCAACCGACGTCAGAGGCTCGCCGCCGGGGTCGAGATTGATGCCTCGGCCCCCCGGCGCCCGCACGTGGATCGGGTGTCGTTTCCGTATGGCCTCGTGGAGATACCCGCCTTGCTGAACCGAACCCGTTGCCGGCCCGTCGCCCTCCGGCGACCGATTACCGGCATCTATGCCGGGCTGATCCTCGCCAACCTCACGGTCTGTGCGTGGGCGGTTCTGGTGTTCCGGAACCAGCCGGTCCCGCTCGGCACCACGCTTCTGGCGTACGGGTTCGGCCTGCGTCACGCGGTCGACGCCGATCACATCGCGGCTATCGACAACGTGACCCGCAAGCTGATGCAGGATGGAAAGCGGCCGGTCGGGGTCGGCTTCTTCTTTGCAATGGGCCACTCGACCGTGGTGATCCTGGCCGTGGCAGGCGTGGCCGCCACGGCGACGCTACTGGGGTCTCTCGACCAGCTCAAGACGATCGGCGGCGTCATTGGCGCCAGCGTCTCCGCGCTGTTCCTGTTCGCTATCGCCGCCGCCAACCTGATCGTCTTGCGCGGGGTCTGGCGGACCTTCCGGCACGTGCGCAAGGGCGGCCGCTATGTGGAGGAAGATTTTGACCTCCTGCTCAACCGCCGGGGCCTGCTCGCGCTCTTGTTCCGTCCGCTGTTCCGGTTGATCCGCGAGAGCTGGCACATGTATCCGCTCGGCCTTCTGTTCGGGCTCGGGTTCGACACCGCGACCGAGGTTGCGCTGCTCGGCGTTTCGGCAGCCGCGGCGGCTAAAGGCGTGTCGATCTGGTGCATAATGCTGTTCCCGGCACTGTTCACCGCGGGGATGTCGCTGATCGACACCACCGACGGCATCCTTATGCTGAGCGCCTACGACTGGGCGTTTATCAAGCCAATTCGCAAGCTGTACTACAACCTCATCATCACCTTCGTGTCGGTCGTGGTCGCGGTGCTGATCGGGGGCATCGAGACGCTGGGACTGATGGGCGATCAGCTCGCGCTCAGAGGCGCATTCTGGGATGGCGTCGGCGTGCTGAACGGTAACTTCACCGCTCTAGGAGTTGCCATCATCGGCTCGTTCATCGCCGCCTGGGTCGGCTCGGTCATCGTCTATCGCTACAAGAACCTGGACGAAATCCAGCTGACATCCCCCGAAAGTTGATGCGTCCGTCCATCTGGGTATCCCCCGTACTTCGCCGTTCCAACAAGCCTCCCACGGCGACACCATAATCGGCAAATGGGCGAAGGCGTCGTAGATCATCCGGTGATCGTTGATGCCCGCCAAGCGTCGCTCATGAGGTTCGGACCTCCATGCCGAAATGATGTGGCGCTCGTCCGGGGCGCGGTCGATGACCACGGCCGTGTACAGCCACCAGCATTCCCGTGGCCGGGCCCGACCCGGCCATCCACGCCTTCAAACGCCCGAAACAAAGACGTGGATACGCGGGTCAAGCCCGCGCACGGGGATTCATGCTGCTGACGACAAGTGACAAACCTCAAATCCTTGTAACCAGGATTTCGTGAGGGCGACGGCCTCATGGCGCCTCGTTCGACATGATGATGGTGCCCGACGCGGCGAACATGCCGCCGACACCATGGCAGACCGAGATCTTGGCGCCCTCGACCTGCGCGGGGGCGATGCCGCGCATCCGGCGCACGCTCTCTTGCAAGGCGTACAATGCCGTACATGCCGGAATGGCCGGCGACGCGGAAGGCACCAACGAGGCGATCATTTTGTCCTCGCGAAAGCGGCGGTCCAGGGCATCCGTTGACGCCCTTGGGGCTCTGGATTCCTGCTCTCGCAGGGATGCCGAGTGGGGTGACGATCGGCGTCTGGCCGCTCTCGCCGGTGGCTAGCGATAGGATCAGCTGCTTACTCGCTTTCTCGTCTTCCCGGCGCAGGCCGGGACCCATTTCTGCTGTGGATACCGGCCTTTGCCGGTATGATGGAGATTCTTGGCGTTCGGCCAAGACCAGAATCAGCGTTCCGCCGGAACGGATAGGCGATCATCCGCGAATTCAGCACATCGTCGACGGTGATCGGGTCCTTGAAGGTGGCGCGCGGGTTCTTGCCGCCCCATTCGCGCTGCACCACCGAGACCATCGCCAGGGTCTCGTCGGTCAGCCCATAGGTCTTCATATAGCGCAGCACCGGCACCGTGAACAAAGTCGGCGGCCCCATCGGCCCATAGGGCTGCTCGAACTGGCCGGCGAGGCTGGTCGGCGCCAACCACGTTGCGGGTGCTCCCGACACCGGAGCGACCGCTCTCGCCATGGGTGATCAGCACCGTCTCGCAGAGGCCGGCGGCGATCGCCGCCGCGGCGCGGCGAACATGGATGATGAAGATTTACCTTTTCCAGGTCAACGCCTACCTACAGTTGTAGCCGTCTATTTGCGCCCTGGCTCCAAATCGTATGCGCCTTTGGGGTAAAGTTGAACGATAATGATGTCGTTAGAATTTAGGTTGCGCATTTCGAGATGGCCGCTTTTGTTTACTTACCAGTCATAACGCAACTGCCGTGACACCAGGGCATCGTCGCGACGCCATTCTGAATTGTCAGTGTGGGTGGCTTCGAAGAAGGCACCGAACAACCGCTGGTGCGGCCCGATGGTGATCTCGTTTCATCCGGCGAGTTAATGTACCTCTGCAGACCGGGATACGAACCATCGAATTCCGATGGTGCCGGACTGCCGCCTAACGTCGAGGTTTGGGCCGACGCTGCCGTCGACACGCCGCCCGCCGTGATAGCGCTCAGCAGAATCAATAACAAGCCAGCTTTCAGGTCCATGCGGTCATCGAGACTCCAAGATTTCATGCGCAAACTCTCCTTCTCGACGGCACCCCCACGAACGGCAACTTCGCGTCATTCGCATCCCTGAGGTGGTCGATCGTCAATTGGTTATCTTGCTCACAAGCGGCCTATCAGTTGTCGAAAGCCCCCCTTGAGGCATCACCTATTTGGGGTAAAAACGAAGAAAATCTCAGCTGACAGTTAAAACCAGCTTCAGATGAGAGGCTTATGGTTCTCGCCAATCGCCGCATAAAGCCCAGGCCGCGCTTCCTGTCGGGATAACGCCGGGCAGGGTGGTCTCGGCGGCGCCGACGATGGCAGAGTAGCTACCGCGACCCTCGAGACCACCATCCTTGCTAGAAGTAACCGATTTGTAAGATTGTGTCGAGCTGGCCTTAGTTGCGTGATGAATGCCCTGCGTTACGATGGGTTGCGATCAGCCAAAAGGAGGCCAAGAGCGGAAGCAGGGAGCAGATCATGACGCCGGATGCGCATCCGCGATCCTCTCGGTCCATCGAGGATGTAAGCGCAGGGTTGCTCGCAGCACTCTATGATACTGTTGGGAATGCTCAGGGCTGGTCAGGGTTCATAGAGGCGCTTGCGTGTTCCTATCCCGGGGGCCGAGGGCTCCTCGCCGTGCACGCCGTGACTTTCCGCGGCAGTTGGGCGCATTCCGCCGTTGGCCGAGCTCCCGAATCATCGCGCTTCTGTAATGGGACTGATATTGCTCATTCACTTTGCCAAACGTAGGAGCAGCAGACCATGGACATCCAAAAGATCGACACAGCAGTTGTATTTATCGACCCACAAAATGATGTGCTGAGCGAGAAAGGGGCTAACTGGGGCGCGGTCGGCCCGAGCGTCACCGAGAACCGGACTGTCGAGAACATGGAGCGGATCTTCAAGACCGCGAAGACAAACCGATACGATGTGTTTATTTCACCGCATTATTTCTATCCGACGGACAGCGGTTGGAAGATGAACGGACCGCTCGAGACCGACGAGTTTAGAACACACTCGTTCGCACGACGAGGATCGCTTGATCTGACGGGTTTCCTAAACTCAGGTGCGGACTGGCTCGATCGCTTTAAGCCCTATATCGAAGACGCCAAGACGATCGTCGTCAGCCCGCACAAAGTGTGGGGGCCGCAGACCAATGATTTGGTCCTGCAATTGCGCAAACGAGGTATCGGCAAGATCATCCTCGGGGGCATGCTGGCGAATATGTGCGTCGAATCTCATCTGCGCGAGCTTATTGAACAAGGCTTCGAGGTCGCGATCGTCAAGGACGCCACCGCCGGACCTCGTCATCCGATATGGGGCGACGGCTATCAAGCCGCGATGATCAACTACCAATTCCTCGCACATGCCGTCTTGTCGACCGATGAAACGGTCGACCGGATGCGCTAAGAAGCACCCAGGCCAGTAATTGCGAACTCCTTCCCGGAACGCGAGGGCCTGCGCGAAGATCTGAGCACTCGGGCGCATCGCGCTGTCAAGGCGGCTCGTTCGACATGATGATCGTGCCGGAGGCGGCGAACATGCCGCTCACACCATGGCAGACTGAGATCCTGGCGCCCGACCTGGGCCGGGGCGATCCCGCGCATCTGGCGCACGCGCTCTCCTGCAAGCCGTACATGCTGGAATGCATGTATGAGAGCCCGCCGCCATTGGTGCTTAAGGGCAATTTGCCGGCGGGCGATGAAGGGACCACCCGACGAAGCCGAGATCTTTGAGACCGTAGATCGGCAGATGGTCAGCGGTCGCTCGAGTGAGCCTTCATATAGGCCCGGAGTATCGAGTTGATCCGCGTCTGGTAGCCGCGTTCGCAGCGGAACCAATGGAGGAGGTCGGCGTCCAGGCGCATCGTCACCGTCTCCTTGCGCCGCGGCATCACCACGCGCGCATCCTTCCAGAAAGCCTCGTCGGTCGGCGACGCATCAGGATCGTCGATGATCGCAGCATGGACCTCCTCGTCGGTCATCGAGCGCAAACGCCGCCAATCGGTTTTGGGCTCGGTCGTCGAGATGGTTCCAGAAGTATCGTCGCTCATGAGGTTCGGACCTCCATGCCGAAATGATGTGGCGATCGTCCGGGGCGCGATCGGTGTAGATCACGGTGATCTCGATGCCGTTGACCAGCCCGATGGCGTAAGTCCGCACCTGGCCGTATTCGAAACGATTGTCGACCCGCTCCACGGTTGGTCCGTCGAAAATCCGCGCCGCGTCCTGAAAGGCGACCCCATGCCTGCGAACGTTTGCGGCATTCTTGGCGGGGTCCCATGTGAACCGCATCTCGTATCTTTACAAGATGTATTTACCATTATCTAGATGTGTAGTTGTGCGGTGGAATCGGGCCCCACGCGCTCACGGCGCCTCGTTCGACATGATGATGGTGCCCGAGGCGGCGAACATGCCGCCCACGCCGTGGCAGACGGAGATCTTGGCGCCCTCGACCTGGGCGGGAGCGATGCCGCGCATCTGGCGCACGCTCTCCTGCAATGCGTACATGCCGTACATGCCGGAATGCATGTAGGAAAGGCCGCCGCCATTGGTGTTGAGCGGCAGTTTGCCGCCGGGGGCGGTGTTGCGCTCGGCGATAAAGGCGCCGGCCTCGCCTCGTCCGACAAAGCCCAGATCTTCGAGCCCGTAGATCGGCAGATGGGCAAAGGCGTCGTAGATCATCAGATGGTCTACGTCGCTGTGGGTGATGCCGGCCTCGGCAAAGGCCTTGGCGCCGGACACACGAAACGCGCTCGACGAGGTGAAATCCTTCATCTGGCTGACCATCGGGGTCTCCACACTCTCGCCGGTGCCGAGGATGTAGACCGGCTTTGTCGGAAAATCCTTGGCCCGCTCGGCCGCGGCGAGAATTAACGCGCCGCCGCCATCGGTCACCAGGCAGCACTGCAATAATCGGAACGGATAGGCGATCATCCGCGAGTTCAGCACATCGTCGACGGTGATCGGGTCCTTGAAGGTGGCGCGCGGGTTCTTGCCGGCCCATTCGCGCTGCACCACCGAGACCATCGCCAGGGTCTCGTCGGTCAGCCCATAGGTCTTCATATAGCGCAAGACCGGCACCGTGAACAAAGTCGGCGGCCCCATCGGCCCATAGGGCTGCTCGAACTGGCCGGCGAGGCTGGTCGGCGCCACCACGTTGCGGGTGCGCCCGACGCCGGAGCGGCCGCTCTCGCCATGGGTGATCAGGACCGTGTCGCACAGCCCGGAGGCGATCGCCGCCGCGGCATGCCTGGTGTGGATCATGAACGAGCAGCCGCCGACCGCGGTGCCGTCGACCCATTTCGGGGTGAGCCCGAGATAATGCGCGATCGTCGTCGGGGTCTCGCCGGCGGTGGCGATCCCGTCGATGTCGGAGGGCTTTAACCCGGCATCGGCCATCGCGTTCAGCGCCGCGTCGGCGTGCAATTGGATCTGCGACACGTCGGGAATGACGCCGAGCTTGGTGGTCTCGGCCGCGCCGACGATGGCGATCGATTTCGGCTTCATTGGCTCACCTCCGCTCGGCCAGCGAGGCCAAGACCCGCGTTGTCGTCTCGCGCAGATTGGCCTGGATCGCCGCACCGGCCGGACGGAACAGCGGCAAGGTAATCTGGTCGTCGAGCTGTTCGAAGGCGACCTCGACCGGCATGTCGAGCTGCAACGCCTCGGGCGTTTGCGGGCATTGGGTGATGTTGGTCATCAGCCGCGGACCCTCGTCGAGCTCGACGACCGCGATCGCATAGGGCGGGGTGAAGCCGGGGACCGGACGGTGGTGGATCACATAGCTGTAGAGCCGCCCCTTGCCGCTCGCCGCGAACACGCCGACATCGCGCGACGCGCAACCGGGACAGAACGGCCGTGGCGGAAAATACGCCTTGCCGCAGGCGTTGCAGCGCTGCAGGCGCAATTCGCCGGCCTTTGTCCCGTCCCAGAAATGCTGCGTCTCCGGCGTCGGCTGCGGCCTCGCGCGTCGTCCTTCGGACATCCCCACCTCCATCAAGCGATCCGATTGCGACTTTGACGCCTGCCGCGAATTCGGGCAAACGGAATGACGGCGGCCTAGAACTCGGACGTCCACGGATTGATGACGGTCAGACCCGCCGCCCGAAACGGGGTCTCGTCGCGCGAGGCCACCCGAAGATTGCGAGATGTCGCAATGCCCGCGATTTGACCATCTGCAATAGAGATCGCGTGCCCTTGACTGCGCGCTCGGGCGACGGCTTTCGCGTATGCTTCGGCGGCCGCGATATCGAACGAAATGATGCGATCGTCGAACAGGTCCGCGATTTGTCGCTCGAGCGCGGCGGTGAGCGCGGTTCGTCGTCTTCCAACCGGTAAGTTCTCGACCCCCAACAGCAGCTCTCCAAGACTGACCGTCGAAAGATACAGAGTTTCGATAACCTGGGCGTCGAGCCAATCCAGGACTCGGCTGTCGGGACGCCGCCGGATCGGCTCGGAGACGACGTTTGTGTCGAGCAGGATCATCCGAGATCGATCGGCGTTGCCAGGGTCGGATCTCGCGAAATGTCGAGGTCGAGTCCGCCGACCGATCTTCCGAATGCCGCCAATGCGGAACCGAGCTTAACCCGCTCCTCTGGGCGCACCGCGTCATCGAGGATTGCGCGAGCTTCGGCTTCGGTGCTCCGGCCGTGCTGCGCCGCGCGGGCCCGAAGCGCTCGGTGGGTTGCCGGCGAGAGGTTACGGATAACAATAGCGGCCATTGGTCCTCCTGTTCGCTGACCCGTGATATCGTCATCGATAGATTGATATCAAGATGCCAACGCATCGGCGCCGGCCTGAAGCCGATCCTTTGACGCCTGCCGCGAATTCGGGCAAACGGAACCTCGCGAATTTCGCGGGAGGACAACATGGCGGTACAACCGGGCAACATCTCGCCGGCCGAACTGCGGGGCCGGCTGCACGATGGCGGCGAAATCGCAATCGTCGATGCGCGCGAGGAAGGCAGCTTCCATAACCGGCATTTGCTGATGGCATCGTGCCTGCCGCTTTCCCGGCTCGAGCTGATCGCCCCTGCCCTGCTCCCGCGCCGCGCCGCACCGATCGTCGCCTGCGATGATGGTGAAGACCTCGCCGTGCGCGCCGCGGCGCGGCTGAGCGAAGGCGGGTGGAGCGATGTTTCGGTCCTGGCCGGCGGCGTCGGGGCCTGGGAGGCCGCGGGCTTCCCGGTCTACAGCGGCGTGCATGTGCCGAGCAAGGCGTTCGCCGAGGTCGTCGAGCACGAATACGGCACGCCATGGATCAGCGCCGAGGAATTGGCGCAGCGCCAGAAGCAGGGCGAACCACTCGCGATCTTCGACAGCCGCTCCTATGAGGAGTACCACTCGAACAGCATCCCCGGTGCCGTCAGCGTGCCCGGCGCCGAGCTGGTCTATCGCTTTCACCAGCTGGTGCCGTCGCCCGACACCTTTGTCGTCGTCAATTGCGGCGGGCGCACGCGCAGCATCATCGGCGCGCAAGCATTGATCGACGCCGGCGTGCGGAACCGGGTAGTCTCGCTGAAGGACGGCACGATGGCCTGGCACCTCGCCGGGCTCGATGTCTTCAATGGCGCGACCAACCGCGCTCCCGAGGTCTCGGCCGAGGGGGTCGCCGCGGCCCGGCAGCGCGCCGACGCGGTCGCCCGGCGCTATGGCGTCCCGGCCATCGACCGGGCCACCCTCGCTCTGTGGCGGCGCGAGGCCGGCCAGCGCACACTCTACGTGCTCGATGTCCGCGACCCGGCCGAATACCGTGCCGGGCATTTGCCGGGGTCGCTGATGGCGCCGGGCGGGCAGCTGGTCCAGGAAACCGACAGCTGGCTCGGAATCTGGGGCGCGCGCGTTGTGCTGGTCGACGACACCGGCGTGCGGGCGCGGATGACAGCCTCCTGGCTCAAGCGCATGGGCTGGGATGTCGCGGTGTTGGACCGCGGTCTCGAAGGGGTGGCGCTGGAAAGTGGCGTGTCGGCTGCCCGCGGCGATGTCTTTCCGCTCGCCGGACCCGAACCGGCGGCCATCACCCCCGCCGAACTCCACGCGCGCCCCGCGATCGTTATCGACCTGGCATTGAGCCGCCGCCATCGCGACGGCCACATCCCCGGCGCGTGGTTCGCGATCCGCGCGCGCCTCCCCTCTGCGCTGGCCAAATTGCCGGCCCAAGGCGAGCTGGTGCTGACCAGCGAAGACGGCGCGATCGCCCGCTTTGCCGCCGCCGAGATCGCAGCCGATGCCGGGCGCCCGGTGCGGGTGCTGGCGGGCGGCACGGCGGCCTGGAGAGCCGCGGGATTGCCGCTCGAAACCGGCATGGGAGCGCTCGCCGACGAGCCCGACGACGTGTCGCTGTCGGCGCGCGACCGGCCGGCCGACCGCGAGCGCTTTATGCGCGAATATCTCGCCTGGGAGATCGACCTGGTCAACCAGATCGCCCGCGACACCGACTGCCGTTTCCGTCTCGCCGCTCAGTGAACGACGCGTTGCGTCAACCGGATCGGCTCACGTAAGCTCGAAGCACGATCGTATAGGGGAGGAAATGAACGGATGAGGATTTCACATCTGGTCTTGGGGCTGGTTCCGCTGGCCCTGGCGGCGGTTCACTCGGCCGCTGCGCAGCAAGCCGGCGGCGCCGCGGTCTACGCCGTCATTTATTTCGAGGCAGCCGCACCCGACATCGCGAAGGCTGTCGCGCTGACCCGCCAATTTGCTGCAGCGACTGGTAAGGAGCCAGGCAATGCCGGCTTCGGAGCGTTCGAGGAAATCGGCCGGCCGAGCCGTTTCGCCCTGTTCGAGGGGTGGCATGACAAGGCGGCGGCAGATGCCCACAACAAGGCCGCAGGCGCAGCATTTCACGACAAGCTTCAGCCGCTGCTGGTCGGCCCGTTCGAAGTCCGGGTGTTCAACGGGTTCTCGATCGCCGTGCCGACCGCACAGGGCGGTCTGCGGGCGGTTTACGTCGTCACCCATGTCGACGTTTTTCCGGCCGGAAAGGATCAGGCAGCCGCACTCGTTACGGCATTGGCCGAGGCCGGCCGCAAGTTGCCGGGCAACTTGCGGTTCGACGTGCTTCAGGTGGATGGACACGCGAACCATTTCACCTTGGTTCAGGGCTGGCGCGATCGCAAAGCCTTCGATGACAGCCTGATGGCCGCCTCGACCCGCGACTTCCGGCAAAAGCTGACGCCGCTCGAAGGCGCGCTCTATGACGAGCGCCTGTATTACGCGCTGCGCTGATCGCGCAGCCGCATCTCACAGGCTCCAGTAAAGGACGTTCTCCGGAACCTGATCGCGGGCGATCGCGGATTTCACGTCGACAAACACGCCGCCCGGCGCCAGCGCGGCGAACAGCTTGTCCCATCCGGCCTTGGCCAGAACCCGATGGGGTACCGCGAAGACCAATCCGTCGAGCCCGCTGAATTCGTCCAAGGCGACGAGATCGATGCCGTATTCGCGCTGCGCCTGCTCCGCGTCGGCGAGCGGGTCGGCGACCAATGCTGCGATGCCGAATTCGCGCAACTCGGCGACGATGTCGGGCACCCGGCTGTTGCGCAGGTCGGGCACGTCTTCCTTGAAGGTGATGCCGAGAATGCCGATCCGCGCGCCGTTGACCGGACGCCCGGCGGCAATCAGCAATTTGACGACGCGCTGGGCAACAAAGCCGCCCATGCCGTCGTTGATGCGCCGCCCCGACAGGATTACCTGCGGGTAATAGCCCGCCGCCTCGGCCCGGGCGGTCAGGTAATACGGGTCGACGCCGATGCAGTGACCGCCGACCAGCCCCGGCGTGAACGGCAGAAAATTCCATTTGGTGCCGGCCGCCGCCAGCACCTCCCGGGTCGGGATGCCGAGCCGGTCGAAGATGATCGCCAATTCGTTCATCAGGGCGATGTTCAGATCGCGCTGCGTGTTTTCGATGACCTTTGCCGCCTCGGCGATTTCGAGCGAGGCGGCGCGGTGCAAACCGGCTTCGACGATTTGCCCGTAGACCGCCGCGACGCGCTCTAATGTCTCCGCATCCTCGCCGGCGACGATTTTGACGATAGTTTCGAGCCGGTGCCGCTCATCGCCGGGATTGATCCGTTCGGGCGAATACCCGAGCTTGAAATCGATCCCCCGCGCCAACCCGGAGGCCTTGGCGAGCAGCGGCCCGCAGATGTCGCGAGTGAGGCCGGGATAGACTGTCGATTCAAAGACCACGACCGAACCGGGCCGCAGGCGCGGTCCAATCAACGCACAGGCCTCGGAGAGCGGGGCCAAATCGGGACGGCGCTCGGCATCGATCGGCGTCGGGACCGTCACGATCAGAAAACTCGCCGCGGCCAGCGCGTCGGGATCATCGGTCAGCCGAAGCGGGGTCTCGCGTAAGGCCGCCTCGGGGACCTCGCCGGTTGCGTCCCGTCCCTGACGCAACGCGGCGATCCGCTGCTCCGAGATATCGAACCCGATGACCGGCGCGAACTTCTTCGCCAAGGCAAGCGCCACCGGCAATCCGACATAGCCGAGGCCGACAACCGCAAACCCGCGTTCCATGTCAGCTGCTACCCGCAAGACCCCTCTCGGCGATCACGACGTGATGCGTGACAGAATCTGACCGAATATAGTTAAAAAAGCGTCTCGGCGCATGACGATCGCACGCGGGCCGGTCGATCAATTGACATGATGGTAGCGTTTGTACCAGGTGACAAAGCGGCCGATCCCCTCCTCGATCGTCGTCTTCGGCTCAAAGCCGAGATCGCGCCGCGCGGATTCGATATCGGCGAAACTCTCCGGCACATCGCCGGGCTGCAGCGGCAGCAGCTCCTTTTTCGCGGCGCGCCCCAGCGCCCGTTCGAGAACCGCGATGAAATCGAGCAGTTTTTCGGGCCGATGGTTGCCGAGATTGTAGATCCGGTGCGCAACCCCGTCGCCGCCCGCCCCCGCCGCGGAGGCGCGATCGTGCGCGGCGATCGTGCCGGCGACAATGTCGTCGATATAGGTAAAGTCACGCGCCATATGGCCTTCGTTGAACACCTTGATCGGCTCGCCGGCGAGAATCGCCCTGGTGAACAGATAAGCCGCCATATCCGGCCGGCCCCACGGCCCATAGACGGTAAAAAACCGTAATCCCGTCGCCGGCAAGCCATAGAGATGGCTGTAGCTGCGCGCGATCAGCTCGCAGCTGCGCTTAGTCGCGGCGTACAGCGAGACCGGCTGATCCACCGGGTCGTCGACGCTGAACGGCTGCTTGCGGTTGGCGCCGTAAACCGAAGAGGACGACGCGTAAGTGATTGCCGTAAACGGTTTTATTCGTCGCGCCGCTTCGAGCATGACCAGCGTGCCCATCACATTCGCGTCGATATAGGCAAACGGGTTTTCGAGCGAATAGCGCACCCCGGCCTGCGCCGCGAGATGGATTATCCCGGTCAGATCCTTGTGGCGCTCGACCACGGCAAAGACGCCGTCGCGGTCCGCCACATCGAGCTTGGCGAAGACGAAGCCGGGAAAGGCGGTGAGCTCGGCGAGGCGCGCTTGTTTCAGCCGCACATCGTAATAATCGTTGAGGTTGTCGATGCCGACGACTTGGTCGCCGCGCTCGAGCAACGCCTTGGCGACATGAAAACCGATGAACCCGGCTGCGCCGGTCACAAGAATCGACATGGGACTCCTGGCCAGGGGATAGCGGCCTGCCCTATCGTTTCGCTGCGCCGCCGGCAAGCGATTTCTCAGGCCCCCACATTCCCTGCTTTAGTCGGCGGGCGAGGTGCTCGAGACGAAAGGCGAGACGTGGTTGCTGGACCACCTGCCACAGCATCGGGTCGCACCGTGTGGCAAAGCTCTCCTTCAGCCGGTTGCGGCCGGCCATGAAATCATAAACGCGCATGCCCGAACGAAAGGCGTGCCGGATCGCCAGCGCATGAGTGACGACCCCCGGGCGCTCGCGCGGGTCGGCGTCGGCGAACCCGCTCTGGTAGGCGTAGACGCGGCCGTCCAGTTGAAAATTATAGAGATAACCGATGACCCGCTCGCCGGCCCGCGCCTCGACGAGTTGGATCGCACCCTCGGCAAATTGGCGTGCGATCAGCCCGCGGTGGAACTTCTCGAAAAACCCGCCGCTGAACGAATGCGCGATGCCGCGCCGTTCCCACGAGGCGCAATGCAGCGCCTTCAATCCGGTAAACCAGCTCTGGGCCTCCGCCTCGGTGGCGGCTTCGCGCAAGTTGAGCGGGCCGTGCGCTTCGAAATGCCGCAACGCGCGGCGCAGCTGTTGGCGGGCATTGGCGCTGAGCAGCGGGTCGAGCACGCCGTCGCTCGCCGCGAGGAGACTGAGATCGACCGAATACAAAGGCTTGGCAATCTCGTGGAGCATCAACCGATGCGCAGCCAGCGCCGCCTCGGGCAGCCGCGCCAACGAGCCGCTGAGATGGAGTTCGTCAGCCTCGCCGCGCAGCCCGCCGAACCAGGTCAGCAACGCGTTGAAAACGGCGGGTTCGCTGCCATCCGCGCACAGGATGCCGTTATGCTCGATCGTCATCGCGTCATATTGCGGGTCGCCGGTTTCGTTCAGATAAAGGCCGCGCGAGCGGATCAGCCGATAGCGGCGCCGGGTGGCCGCACTGCCGACCAGCGCCAGCGCCATTGTCTCGCCTTGTGCGCGGCCGCGCAGCAGCATCGGCCGGCTCGCGGCCGGAATCGCGTCGAGCAAGCTCCCAATCCAGGCCCACGAGACAAAGAACGACGGGTGCGCCGCGGCTTCGAGCGCCCGCCAATCGCGCTCGAGCTCGGCGAGCGGCGGCAGCGGCTCGTGGCGGAACGCGACCTCGCCCGGCGCGCGCGTTTGGCCGTGCACCGTTGTTAACCCAAGTTCAGCCGATGCGGCATAAGCTCGACACTGCGCGATCCTGGTATAAGACCCGGAAAGCGGCAACAAATGCGATCGGACGATGCGGGTCCTGCACATCCTCGACCATTCGCTGCCGCTGCAGAGCGGCTACGTCTTTCGCACGCTCGGCATCGTCAACCAACAGCGGGCACTGGGCTGGGAGCCGGTGCTGCTGACCAGCGGCAAGCATTACGCGCCGGGGCCGCCGCGCGAACATATCGGCGATTGGGAGTTTTTGCGCACGCCGGCGCCGAACGGGCTCGGCGCCCGGCTGCCCTGGGCGCGCGAGCTGAAGATCGTCAGCGATCTCGGGCTCCGCCTCGACGAGGTCGTGGACGAAGTGCGGCCGCAGATCCTGCACGCCCACTCGCCGGTCCTCAACGCGCTCCCGGCGATTCGCGCCGGCCGCCGTCATGGCATCCCGGTCGTCTACGAAGTGCGTGCGCTGTGGGAGGACGGGGCAGCCAGCCACGGGACCCACGGCGAGGCCGGGCTGCGCTATCGCGCCACAAGGCTGATCGAGACCCACGCGATGCGGCGGGCCGACGCGGTGACCACGATCTGTGAAGGGCTGCGTGGCGAGATCGCCGCCCGCGGCATTCCGGCGGAGAAAATCACGGTCATCCCCAATGCGGTCGACCGCAATGCATTTCACGGGCCGGGTGCTCCCGATTCTGCGCTCGCCGCCCGGCTCGGTCTCGCCGGTAAGCGGGTGCTCGGCTTTTTCGGCTCGTTTTATTCCTATGAGGGGCTGCATCTGCTGCTGCGCGCGCTGCCCCTGATGCAGCGCCGGCGCCCGGACATCGCAATCCTCCTCGTCGGCGGCGGTCCAGAGGAGGAGAAGTTGCGGACGCTGGCCCGCGACCTCGACCTTGGTGACAGCGCGATCTTCACCGGGCGGGTGCCGCATGAAGAAATCGGCCGCTATTACGATCTCGCCGATCTTCTGGTTTTTCCGCGCGTGTCCTTGCGCCTGACCGAGCTGGTGACGCCGCTTGAAGCCGCTCGAAGCAATGGCGCAGGAGCGAATCGTTGCCGCCTCGAATGTCGGCGGCCATCGCGAGCTGATCCGCGACCGCGAGACCGGCTACCTCTTTCCCCCCGATGATCCCGGTCTGCTCGCCGAAGGCGTGCTGGCGGCGCTCGACGACGCTGCGTCGTGGCCGCGCATCCGCGCGTGCGCCGCCCGGTTCATCGACAGCGAGCGATGCTGGGCGCACAGCGTCGCCCGCTATGCCGAAGTCTATGCCCGGGTCTTGCGACGATGAGTTCCCGTCATGGCCGCGTCGCTACGGTACTGGGCGCACACCTCGCGAAACAGCGCGATTTGCCCGTCGGTCGTGCTCTGCCAGTCGAACTGCTCGGCATAAGCGCGGGTGGCGGCGCGCTCGGGCGGCGCGGCGAGGAGGTCGCTGATCGCGCCGGCAAGGTTTTCCGGCGTGATCCGGGGAACGACGCGCCCAGCCGCCGGCGCGCCGACGATGTCGGTGATGCCGGCAATATCCGAGACCACCACCGGGGTTCCGCAGGCCATGCTTTCGAGCAGCACGTTGGGCCAGCCCTCATGGGTCGAGACCAGCAGCAACAGATCGGCCGCTCCGTAGATCTCCGGCAGCGTCTGCTGCGGCATTTGGCCGAGCAGGCGGACCCGATTCGGCGAGGCCGCGGGCGCGCGCCAATGCCTCGATCGCGGCGCGCTCGGGCCCCTCGCCGACGATGACCAGATCGGCGTCGGGCAACAGCGCCAGCGCCTCGACCATCAGCGGGTGCCGCTTCAGCGCCACCAGATTGCCGACCGCGAGCAGGGTCGGCCCCGTGAAGCCGAGACGGCGCCGCGCCGCTTCGCGGTCGCCCGGGCGAAACAGTGCCAGATCGACGCCGTTTCGCAATACCCGCACCCGCTCCGGCGCGGTCCCGAGCGCCACCAGCCGGTCTCTCAGGCCGCTCGACACCGCGACGAGCCCCGCCGCACGCGCCGCCGCCCAGCGAATCCAGCGCCGCGGTACGGCATGATCGGCGATCAGATTGAGGTCGCTGCCGCGTGCGGTGACGACCACCGGCCGGCCGAGCGCCCGGCCGAGCAGCACCGCGGCAACCCCGTCGGGGTAGAAATAATGGGCGTCGATCAGATCGAAGTCGCCGCCCGCGTCGATCTGCCGGCGCAGCCGCGGCAGCACCGCGGCGAACAGCGCCAGCGGCGCCGTGCTCATGCCGATCTTGGGCAGCAGCGGATAACGCGGGTGATCGATATGCAGCCCGTGCCGCACTTCCTCGGGCGGCACCCGGGCCAGCACCGAATAGCCGCCAAAGCGCGGCGACGTGAACGGAAACCACGGACAGGGAGCGACGATCCGGGCCTGGACCTCGCCGCTTTCAACCAGCTTTCGCAGCCGCGTCTCGACAAAAATCCCGTGTTGGGCGCGCGCGGCGCTCGGATATAACGTCGTAAAGGTAAGGATCTGCACCTGCGGGACCACACCAAATGCGGCTGCGGGGCCGGCGTCGCGTGATACCACCCGGCTGATGCCAGTTTACCGCAACCCCGATTTTCGGCGACTGCCGAGCGGGCTCGTTGCCCTGTTCGACGCCGCCGCGCGCGATTCTTTCTTCGCGCTGCCCGGCTGGTACGATCTGATGACATGCCACGGCGTACCGCCGGCGACCGAGACCCGGCTCTACAGCGACGAGCGGCCGGGCTCGGCGTCGGCGCTCGTGCTGCAGGTCGTGGACGGCGAAGGACGGCGGCGCCTCGCCAGCCTGACCAACGCCTACAGCGTCGAGCACGGCCTCCTCGCCGCGCCGGAGGCCGACTTCGCCGCCGGGATCGGCGCGATCGTCGGCGCGATCCTCGACCAAATTCCACGTTGGGACGCCATCGCCTTGGACGAGCTCGATCCGCTCGCGCCGTCCTTCCGCGCTGCAATCGCCGCTCTGCGGGGCGCCGGGTTCTTCGTCGAATGCGTCTTTAATTCCGGGAACTGGTACGAGGAAACTACAGGGATGAGCTTTGCCGATTACGTCGCACAGCGTCCCTCGGAATTGCGCAACACCTGGCGCCGCAAGCGCCGCCGGCTGGCCGCGGGCGGCCGGCTCAAAACCGTGCTTTATGCCAAGTCCTCCGGCATCGAGCGGGCAATCGCCGATTACGCGGCGATCTACGCGCAAAGTTGGAAGCCGGCCGAGATGTACCCCGACTTTGTTCCGGCGCTGATCCGGCTGGCCGCCGCGGAGGGAGCGCTGCGTCTCGGCATTTCGACCCTCGACGGCATCCCCGCCGCGGCGCAGTTCTGGATCGTCTGGAACGGCCGCGCCGTCATCTACAAACTCGCTCACGACAAGCGCTTCGACGATTTTTCGCTCGGCACATTGTTGACCATGGAGATGATCGAGCGTGTGCTCGCCGAGGATCGCCCTTTTGAGATCAATTTCGGGCGCGGCGACGACCCCTATAAGAAATTGTGGCTGCCGCGGCGCCGCGAACGCTGGGGGATCACCGCGGCCAATCCGCGCACGCGGCGCGGCCTGGGGCTCGGGCTCAAGCGCGAAGCGGCGAAAATCTATCACCGCCTGCGCGGCGGGCGCGTCGCCCCGTTCGGCTGACCTGAACCCCGGCGATCTGCCACCCAACCCACCATGCTGCAGTGGATCTCCTATTCCTCGCTGATCCCGCCGAACCTGTTCGTGCTGCTGGCGATGGTCGGGGTCATTCTCGCTTGGCGCTGGCGGCGGGCGGGCCTCGTGCTGGCAACGGCGGCGATGGCGTGTCTCTACGTCACCGCGACCCCGCTCGCGGCGTTCGGTCTGATCCGTTCCGCCGAGGCGCTGGCCGGCATGATCCCCACCCTGCCGCTGCCGGCGCCGCCAGCAGCGATCGTGGTCCTCTCCGCCGATTACCGGCACGGCAATATTGCCGGTGCAAAGGACATGGTGGGACCGGTCACCTTGGCGCGGCTGGCCGATGCGGCGCGCGAACAGCGCCGGTCAGGTCTGCCGATCCTGGTCAGCGGCGGCCAGATCGAAGATGCCGACGCGCCGCTGGCCGACATGATGGCCGAGGCGCTGGAGACCGATTTTCGCTTGTCGGCGCGCTGGCGCGAGGATCGTTCGACGACGACCTACCAGAACGCGCTCTATTCGGCCGAGATGCTGCGCCGGGCGGGCATCCCGGCGGCCTTGGTCGTGACCAACCGCTGGCATATGGCGCGGGCATTATGGTCGTTCCGCGCCGTCGGCTACCCGGTAGTCGCCGCGCCGACCGCCAGCGGCCGGAGGCTGAGGCTGTCGGCCGCGAGCTTTCTGCCGCAAATCCCCTCGCTGCTCGACAGCTATTACGCGCTGCACGAGCTGATCGGCTTGGCCTGGTATGTCTGCCGCTATGGCCATTGGTAGCGGCGGCCGGGGGTATCGCCGTCGCCATCGGCAATGACGCCGCCGGGGTCAGCCCGCCCGCAGTTCCGCTGTGGCCCTGCGGTCGAGGGTCCCGTCGGCGGCGAGGGCGACGCGGTAGTCGTCACGCGCCGTCTCGCGCGAAATCAGCCCGTCGGCGACATCGGCCGCGACCTGCTCGGGATCGCGTTCGGCCGGGTCGCCAAACCCGCCGCCGCCCGGCAGTTCGAGGCGGATGAAATCACCGCCGGGGACACTCTGCCTTCCTTTGGGGCCGATCGGCTTGCCGGAGACCAGGGTGACCCGGCCCGGAGCGCCTTTGCCGCCGCCGTCGCGGCCACGCGCCGGGTTGCCGATCCGCTCGAAATTGCACAGCATCGCGATCGGCGTGCCGTCAGAACCGCCCAGTTCGATGATCTGGCCGAGCCCGCCGCGGAATTGCCCGGCCCCGCCCGAACCCTCGCGAAACTCGCGCCGGCGGAACAGCACCGGCGCCACCGCCTCGGTCGCTTCGACCGGGATCGTGCGCACCCCGGAGGGGAACGCGGTCACGTCGAGCCCGTCTTTGCCGGGCCGCGCGCCGGCTCCGCCGCAGTGAAAAATCGCGGTGCTGAACGGCCTGACCTCGGGCGGCGCCCTCCCCTCCTCCGCCCCCAGCTCGTCGAGCACGTCGGCGCCGCCATAGATCTGCGGGATCCACAGTGACGAGGCGCCCTCGGCCGGCACCCCGCCGTCGATCACCTGATGCAGGCAGCCGAACACCAGATCGGGCAGCATGTGGCCGACCGTGTGCCGGGCGGCGACCGCGCGCGGCCGCTTGGCGTTCAACAGGCACCCCTCGGGTGCGCTGACCGTGATCGGTGCCAGTGACCCGGCGTTGTTCGGCACTTCGGGCGCCACCAGGCATTTGACCCCGAACGCGGTGTAGGCGAGCGTGTAGTTCAGCACGACATTGATGCCAAAGGCGCTGGCCGGCGAGGTCCCGGCAAAGTCGATATGGATGCCACCCTCGCCGATTGTCATGTCGGCGGTGAGGGTCAGCGGGCGGTCATAGCCATCCATCGTCAGGCTGTTCTGGTAACGGCCGGGCTTCAGCTTGCCGATCGCCTCGATCGTCGCCTCGCGCGAGGTCTCGATGATGTGCTCGCCCAATCGGTCGAGATTGGCGATGCCGAACTCCTCCATCATCTCGACGAGCCGCCGGCTGCCTTCGTCGTTGCACGCGGCGAGCGCGTAGACGTCGCCCTCGACCTGCAATGGCTCGCGCACATTGGCCCGGATCACCCGCAGCAGGTCTTCGTTCATCCGGCCTTCCCGCGCCAACGCCATCAATGGGATCGACAGCCCCTCCTCGAACACCTGGCGCCCGTCAGGCCCCATGCCGAGCCCGCCGATATCGACGACATGGACCGTGCTGGCGAACAGGCCAACCGCCTCGCCATTCAGAAAAGTCGGGCTGACCACAGTCAGATCGTGCAGGTGGCCGCAGGTCAGCCACGGGTCGTTGGTGATGTAGTGGTCGCCCGGCCGCATCGTCCTCAGCGGAAAGGCGTCGAGGAAATGCTTGACCGCCGCCGCCATCGAATTGACGTGGCCCGGCGTGCCGGTCACCGCCTGCGCCAGCATGTTGCCGTCGCGGTCGAACACCCCGGCCGACAAATCCCCGGCCTCGCGCACCGTCGTCGAGAACGCGGTGCGCACCAAGGTCTGCGCCTGCTCCTCGACCACCGCGATCAGCCGGCTCCACATGATCTGCATATGGATCTGCGACAACGCCGTATTCGCTCTCGACAGCATAGCCTCGGCCTCTCATCACCCCCCGCTCGCGACGCGAGGGTGGATGGCATCTTATGATTTCCCGCCCGCCCGGCGCAACGCGTCAACCGGGAATGACCCGCATGGCCATGGCCGTCGCATAAGCGATGATCCCGGTCGGGGGCCACAATCGGCATGCCTGGGCGGCCCGTCGCAAACGAGCCGAGATTATTCGGCAAAAGTGATCACACGCAAAAACCGCGATAAACTGCCGGACTGGCCGGCTCTTATGCCAAGCATTGTCGGACGGCCGGGGCGACAACAAATTGAAGGTCGACATGCCATCCTTTGCGCCCAAGCTGAGCTCATCTCCAAAGCCTATATCCGCCGGCGCCGCTCGGCCCCACGTGCCCCGGACCGCATCAACTCATCTCAATTCGGATTTCGGCCGGATTCCCGTGCACCCGCCCGCCGCACAGGCGGAACAAGCGCCGGTGGCGATCAGCGCGCCGAGCGACCAATATGAACGACAGGCGGATCGGCTTGCAGATCAGGTGATGTCCGGGAATCGACCAATTGATCGATCGAATCGCCAAGTCGGTTCCGACACCAAGGACCCGATTGCTGCCTCGGCGGATTATTCTTCGCGCGGTGAAAATGCCCTCGAGCCCGAGGATCGGCGATTTTTCAAATCCCGGTTCCACCATAATTTCGCAGACGTCAAAATCTATTCGGATCGCGAGGCAAATCAGTCCGCTCTCGCCCTGCATGCCCGCGCGTATACCACCGGGAACACGATCAGTTTCGCCGCCGGTGAATATCGGCCAGGCACAGCCGAGGGCAGGCACTTGCTTGCTCACGAGCTCGCTCATGTCATTCAGCAGCGTGGTGTAGCCACACCGAGCATTCCGCTGATCCAGCGCCAGCCGGCAGATAAACCAAAGGAAACTCCTGCACAGCAACCTGCTAAACCGAAGACGCTAAAAGAGTCGAACGTTGATACCGCTGATCCGGTATTTAATGGGACTTCCCAACTCATCGATGCGGTCTTGCAAAGAAATCAAACACTAGCGCCTTATATCGGTGACAAAATCAAAAAGGGCTTCAGCGTCGCAGCCAGCGGCAAATTCAAACAGGATATTACCGACAATGAGTTTGTTAATGCGCATAAGAAGGCGTTTGGCTCAGAGCCTGAAGCTTATACCATGGGCTTTTATGACTATGTAAATACAAAGACCATTCATGTTCGTCCGAGCGCGGTATTCGGGACAGCACTGCACGAGGCGGTCCACAGCTTGGCTAGCCCGCAGTTGTATACGGATCTATCCCTGATCAACAACGTTTCATCACACCTGGTGAATCTATTAACCGAGGGAGTAACGGCATTTTTTACCGACAGCATTTTGAACGATGAGGGCTTAACCAATTTCAACGATGCGTACGTCCGGCAAAAAGAAGAAGTAAAAACGAAACTGTTAAAGCCTTTGGGATTTGATGTTCTCGCAAACTTTAATTTTAAATATGACATAGTTGCACTCGCCAATAAATTAGGCATTTCCACCAAACAATTTGCCGATTTCAAAGCGGGAGCAAAAACGGAGGTGTTCAAACGTCTCAACGCCCTATTGTAGGTACGCGGCCAGATGCTTGGCCCACCTGGGTGCTACTTTGGTGTCGGCTCGCTGGGGGAAGCCGCAGCGAGATGAGCGGCAAGGAATGCGCGGGTTTTTTCTTTTGCGTCCTTGGCCGCCGGCTCGTTGTATTCGAGCCAATGGTTCTGATAGCCCCGGCGTCCCGGCTGCAACAACTTGACGTCGAAGGCATGGCCGACGCCCGGATAGAAGACAAGCTCGACCGGCGCGCTGTCGGGTCGTTTATGGGTCACCATGTCGCGACACCCTGCCGCCGTGTTCCAATTAATCCGCGAGGACGCGCCCGCTGAAGCCCTTAGGCCCACCGGGTGGGGTTGAGCCAAAGGCGAAACCCAAGGTCCTGGCGAGGAATGACGGGTTTCGTGCGCTCAACCCGTCCTAGGCTCTGTTCCGAGACGGGAAAACGGTGGCGAACAGGCCGTAAGTGAAGTCCAATCGCAGGCCGGTGGTGACCGGCAGGTATTCGGTCACGAAGGCGCCGCTGCCCCGCGCCCCTGCCGCGCGCCGCGACCTCGCGCCGCTATTGCGGGCTTTGCGTACCTTTACCGCCTCTGACGCACCAAATGCGCTGATCATTCACTTTTGGTTGACTTTCGAAGGCGTTGCCGCTGCCGGTGAAATCGGCCTGGAACGCGTTCGCCGGAGCTGTTGGATCGGTCGTCGCGGTCCAGAAAATGGGATCGTGGAAATTCCCGTTTGGGTTCGAAAGGTCGAAGGGGGCGCCCGCAAACAATTTGAACGTTGCTGGATCCATTAGCGTCAAGAGCTCCTCGACCGACGGCAGGCGCCAGCCAAGGCGGCCCCCGGTAGAGTTTGTGAGGCAATCGACTACGTAAAACGCCCATTCAGAGACGTTGCTGGTCGGGACTTTTTCCCACACCAGCCCGGTCTCGCGGTCGAGCACCGCGGCATTATTCCAGTTCGACAAGACGACAAAGCGCTGCGCCGCCGGGATCTGCTGATCCCAGGACGGATCGGCGTAATACGGGCCGTTGGTCTGTGCAGCGACGGGACCGCTGGCGAACGCAATCATCGTCAGCGCGATGGCGAAGAGCGACTTCCTCATCTTCCTCTCCTTTGTTCATTTGCTGTAGTATTGAACTGACCATGTTGCCGCCACGACGGTACGCTCCGCAGTGTTTCACTCACTCAAGCGGGCCGAGCTGTTGCTCTCACGCAAGACAGCTAAATCGGCTTGCGGCCTCGATCCAGCCGGACCTGGCCAGCGAACAGCACCAACATGCAGACGAGGAGTGCGAGTGTTCCCGGCTCGGGGACTTGTAGCTCTTGGGTCGCGGTGTCTTGAATCGTGAAATTCGGATTGCTGCCTGCCTGGCCCGGAAGAAACTCGAAGAGAATGAAGGCGAGAGGACCATCACCCGAAGGTCCGCTCGGGAGCGAAGGGTAAGACCCCGCGACCGTATCGACCGTCCCCGAGGAATTGAACGGAAATCCGCCCAGGATAAATGACAGCGTCTTGGGGTCACCTGGCGTGAACTCGGCGCCGTAGATGCCGGCGCTACCATCGCCGGGATCAACTTCGTTGACGACCGCATTGTTAAACGAGAGCGTGAATTGCCAAGATTGCAAATTGTTCGTGCCAGCAATATCGATCGGCAACAGGAATTCGCCCGCACCAAAAGAAGGAACCGTGATACCAAACAGGTACGACCCGTCCGTTAGGTATGTCGGCACATCGGCATTGTTCGTTATCGGGGGACCAGGGGAGATGATCGGGTCAGCTGCAGCCGCCGTCGAAATAAGCGCTGCAAACCATGCGGCCGCGAGTACATGAAACCGATCGCGCATGCTTGCCATGGTTTGCCCCAACCTGCTCGATGACCTTGCCGTTCCCCACTCTAATGAAGATTGCGCTCGAATATCGACAACCGTCAACAGATTGTTACGGTTAACAATCAAATTGTTACGATTAACCTCTACCCTGTTACCATGACAACAGGTAGAGCCGGCACACAGCTGGCTTAGCCTTACACGCATGTTGAGACTTCCTGGAAGATTATTTACAATAACATTACATTAAGCAAAAATCAACGACAGTCCTCTTGCGCCTCTCCCGCTGGGATGCCTGTTCCTCGGCTTCGTTGAGCGCGGTGATCTTGGCATGGGCGATCAGTTTGACCGCGGTGACGGCTTGTACGTGGGTCATCGGACGGTACCGAGCCGCTCAGCAGGCCGGTAGTGTTGTCGATGAACCCGGTAATGCCGACAAGAAAGCCGCCCTGGAACCGGGCACCTTGCCGCTGCTCGGCACCGCGCTGATGGCTCTGGCTGCGGCCCGGCTCTCGAGGTCGAGGGCGTCGAGCAAAGTCGATCGATAATGCCAGATCCGGATGATGAGAATCTATTGCCCGTCCATGTAATTGCGAGGGGCGAAGCGACGAGGCAATCCTGCTCTGGGTGCGTACTGGCCGTCGAGATTGCTTCTCCTCAGAGCGGCCCGCCAGACCCAGTTCGGGAGTCGCAATAAAAGCTACCGAGCCGCTGTCGGGCAAGAGCACCGAAGCCGTCGGCGGCACGAGCGACCGCTTTGGGTCGGGAGGCGTCCTCCAAGTCTGTAATGTGCGCCACTAGATCAGCCCCAAATCGCGCAGGCTGGTGTGGCAATGCGCTGGAGGACACCCCGACCGAAGCCGAGAACATGAAGCTCCGCTCGCGGCTGATGATCGCGATCAGCGAGGCTGTGTCGGCGTGGCAACTCTCCCAAACCGAAGCCGCGAGGCGCCTTGGCGTAACCCAGCCGCGCCTCAACGATTTGTTGCGCGGCCGCATCGACAAATTCAGCCTCGACGCCCTCGTAGCGCTCGCGGCGTGTGCCGGTCTCGCGGTCCAACTGGAGATCACAATCGCGGCGTAACTCAATAATGGTGGAGTGCGCCGCGCCGTCCTACCGCGCGTGCTCCCAAATAAGTGCACTGTCACTGTAACTCCGAAACCCGAGGGGGTACGGCGGAAAAGCGCCGCGCCTTCCGCCAGCACCCCAAGCGCGCCGGCCCCGCAATGGCGGAATACGCTCCGAGGCTGGGCAAGAATCCCGTCACCGCACATTTTCCCGCCTCCCCGGCGAAAGCCGGGGTCGATCTATCCGCCGTACGGGCTGTGCGATAGCTGGTAAGGCATTGGCTCTGCTTGAAAATTCCGGGCAGCGGAAGAATGGATCCCGGCTTTCGCCGGGACGGCGGTGAGGGAGTCTGCCAATTTTCCGTCTCGATCTGAATATTTGCCCAGCCTCGCGGCGAAACCCACCATTCCCCTCCAACCCTGATGGGTTGAGCAATGAGGCTGGGCAAGAAACGCCAGCCCTGGCGGGCTGCCGGGTATACAATTTGTGGTATGACAAACCGTACCTACAAGATCGGCCACAGCCGGGAGCAGGTGAGCCTGTTGCCGCCGTGTCTGGAGGACTATGTCGATCGCGACAATCCGGTGCGGACGATCGATGCCTACGTCAATTCGCTCGACCTGATGGGGCTGGAGTTCTGCGATGTCGGCTCGGACGGCGGCGCCGGCCAGCCGCCCTATGCTCCGGGCGATCTGTTGAAGCTGTATCTTTACGGCTATCTCAACCAGGTGCGCTCCTCGCGCCGGCTGGCGCGCGAGACGCGGCGCGATGTCGAGGTGATGTGGCTGTTGCGGGGATTGACGCCCGGCTATCGCACGATCGCCGATTTCCGCAAGAACAACGCCGCCGGGCTGCAGGCGGTCAACCGGGAGTTTGTGCGCTTGGCGCGCCGCCTGGACTTGCTGGGCGGCGCGTTGGTGGCGATCGATGGCGCGTTCTTCCACGGCGACGCCAGCAAGGCGAGCATCCTGACCGAGAAGCGACTGGACGAGCAGATGGCGGCCTTGGACCGCAGCATCGCCGAGTACGCCGCAGCACTCGACGCCAACGACAGGGCCGAGGAGGCGAGCGCCGCAGCGCCGCCGGCGCCTTCGGCACAAGAGATGACGCAGCGGCTGATAGGCTTGCGTGAGCGCCGGGCGGCGGCCAAAGCCGATCTGGCCGATCTGCAGCACAGTGGCGATGGCCAGCTCTCGCGCACTGACCCGGACGCTCGGCTGCTCTCCAAACACGGGCAAATCGTGGCCGGTTACAATGTGCAAATCGCGGTCGACGACAAGTACAAGCTGATCGTCGCCAGTGCTGTGGTCAACGACGGCAACGACACCGGCCAGCTGCACGCGATGGCGGCGGCAGCCAAAGAAGCCCTCGGCGCCGCCGCGCTGACCGTCGTCGCCGACAGCGGCTACTACAACGGCGAGACGCTGAAGGCGTGCGAAGAGGAGGCGATTACCGCCTATGTGCCGCCACCCGATCGCAGCCACCGGCTGAAGGCGCAAGGCCGGTTCGGCCTGGGAGACTTCCAATACGACGCCGCGGCTGACCGGTATCGCTGTCCGGGTGGCGCCGAGCTGCGGCCGATGCGCAGTCTGAGGCGGCAAGCCACCGGCAAGATGGCGCTCCGCTATGCCAGCCGGCGATCGGTTTGCCGGGCCTGCCCGTTGCGCGGGCGATGCCTCTCGCGCAACGGCACGCGGCGCGAGATCGAGCGCTGGGTTCACGAGGACGTCGTCGAGCGGCATCGGGCGCGCTTCGAGCAGCATGGCGAGGCGATGATGCGCCGCCGCAAAGCCTTGGCTGAGCACCCGTTCGGCACGCTCAAATGCCGTGCCGGGTATCGCCACTTCCTGGTGCGCGGGTTCGCCAAGGTGTGCGGCGAATGGAACCTGATGGCGTTGTGCTACAACTTCAGCCGGGTGCTGCGCATCCTCGGCCTGCAACGCTGGATGGCGCTGTTTTTGTGGCTACTATTGGCTGTTCTGTGTCTCGCTCGTTCGTTCGCTCTTTCTTTCCTTAGGCTGGCCGCTGGGATCGGGGGCTCCCGCCTAACCCGCCCAATTGCACCAATGGGCCTGGTCCTTCCGCAGTAGCGGCTGCATGAGTTTCTTGCCCAGCCTCTGCGCTGTTTCACCCTGCGCTCGCTGTCACCGTACCCCCCGGGTAAACGGTCCCCGTAACCCCTCTAATCTCCCGCACCTCTCGCAGCACCGGCCGACCCCGCGACGACGCCTTGGATCGAGCGGACGCCCACCATCGGACGACCGCTTGGGGCTCCGCGATGGGTCGGGGCGCTGGAACGGCGGCTCGGCCTCCCCTTGCGCCCGGCAATCCCGGTCCAAAGCCGTGAGTGGATGGGACCACCAAACGAGAACCACCGCTGCTTTGAAAATTCAAGTAAACTGGCTGACCTTTACTGATGATTATATCTATACACATCCCTACCATATCTCACATCGTTCATTTGCTTCTGGTTGTCCAATCGCCAGTCCCTTTGCTGATCGCGCTGCCTTTGCGCATTCTCCTGCATCCGCTCTGTGAGCCACTGATCTCTCCGGTCATTTAAATTTCGAGTGTTCTCTTCACGGTATTTCTCCAGTGCTGCGGTATCCCCTGAACTATCGCCAGTACCCATCAGGGTTATAACGGCAATTCCAAGAGCGACCCCGCCAAAATTAATCAGACTATCGGTTTGGTTTAAAGCTTCCTTGGCAAGTAGATCGGTTTGCTGTTTATCGAATTCTCGGGGATCTCCTAGAATGATATTATAATGATCTCGAAGCATCGCCGACGCGATCGGGTCTCCGGCTAACGCAGCCCTAGCGTACAAAATCTTTGCCTCTTCCTTCTCACCAGATTTATCCAACATTAGCGCGAGACGGGTCGCTGCCCCCGCATGCCCGGCTTCAGCAGCTTTCATATACCATTCGCGGGCTTTTACCGGATCAGGGTTTACGCCATACCCTAACTCGTATGCCATACCCAATTTAAACTGCGCGCTGACAACATTCTGTTCTGCGGCCTTCGTCAGCCAGGCGAATGATTTTACAAAATCTCTGGGAAAGCCTCCCCACGCAACGGTATAAAACTCTCCCAAAATCCACTGCCCTACCGGGTCGCCGGCCTCGGCCTTCGGCTTCGCGCCCGCCGACGCCGCGGTGAACCATTTGCGCGCTTCCCCAATTTCCAAATCTCGCGCATTTTTGTCGACGGTTTTCGTCGACCGCTGTGCGTAAGCTTCGGCCAGATGGAATTGTGCGTCTACTCGACCCTCCCCTGCAGCCTTCACGTTTAGCTGAAAGGCTTTTTCCTTATCATACGGAACCCCAATCCCTTCGTAATACATGGTGCCCATGATCGCCAGCGCTTCCGGGTCACCTTGATCCACGGCCGCCTGAAATTTCGCTGCGGCACCGGCAAAGTCCTGCTTCGCGATGGCCGCGCGCGCTTCATCAAGTCCGGCGGCGCTTACGGGTGAAGAGAACACGACGATCCCGACAATCACTGCCGCACCGCTCACACTGCGAAATGTGAGCCACATGTATCGCCCTGACATCATAGGAATGCCTCCCAATCCAGCACGCATGCTAGCGACGAACAGGCCTGGCGTCCAGCGGAAGTCCTGCTCGGATCAAGAGTTATCACTCACGGCATCGGCTCTCACTGGACAGGATTACGAGGATTACAGTGACGAGGACTACAGTGACGAGGACTACAGTGACGAGGACTACATTGATGAGGACTACAGTGACGAGGATTATGGTGATGGTTTACAAGATGCCCCACTCGCCCACCCCTCTCGCTGCCGGGCATCAAGTAAACCGTCACCGTAATTCGGTAACAAGGTGGTGGCACTCGCCACTCGCGCCGGCCTCGCGGTTCACCTGGAAATCACATTGGCCGCATAGCCAACAGGCTCAGAATCCGGAGATCCGGCGTGAGGCAGGTTCCCGTTATCTGACATCAAGAACGATCTCTCGCGGTTTCTGCGCGGAGCCGAGGGCGAGGAGATCGTCATCACTCGCAAGGGCAGACCGGCTGGCGTGCTCATCGGCTTCAGATCTGAAGACGACTGGCTGGCCCGATTGCCGGCTCGAAAACGATCCACGCTTCTTGCGCCGCATCGAGCAGGCGCGAAAAAGCCTGCGGGCCGGACGCGGCGTCCGGATCGATGATGTTGAGTGAGTACCCCGGAACAGGAAGCATCGAGTAAACTGTCACCGTAATCGCGGGCTATTTAACCGAAACCTGCATCGCGAATGACGCATTTGGGGTGACCTTATTGCGGATAACTTGATAGACATCGATTTTGTAGGTTCTGGCTTCGGTCGCGAAGCTGTAGTTGTCTTGGTCATCGATGAGACCGCCAACGTTGAACGCGGTGTTCCCGTTTGATTGCGTAAGCGTGACCGTCGCGGTTTGCCCCCGGCGTGCGGCAAAGATGAAGCAGGCGAAAGGGGTTGCGAAGGGTGCGATGCCCCGCACGGTGGCTGAGGAGGTGCCGGGCGCGAACTGGATCGGCGTACATCTGTTCTGGGCATGAGCGGAAACAGAGATGAGAGCGCCGATCAGCACGGCCGCGGTCAAGGGTAGGTGGAACATTCTGTTTCCTTTGGGTTCTCGTGCCAAGATGGCATAGGTGATTTGTACGCCATCGGGGCGAACACAGATCTGCCGAGAGAGAAGATAGAGCCGGGAGTTCGGAGATAAATGCTGCGTTCACCATGCCGGCCTCGGAGGCCCGGGCCGACGATTGGGGATTGGTTTGAAATCCGCCTATCGGCACACACCGCGCAGCGTCTCGAGAGTCTTTTCGGCCCCCTTCAGGTCGAATTCGGCGACCTTGTCTCCCTTATCGTTGCTGACGGTCAGAAGGTCGCCGCGGCCGAAGGCGTCCATGAAAGCGGGCGGGAGAGAATCGTTCCAGACCCAGGCGTTATCCGGCTTGTAATAATGGGCCATGGCTGAGAATGGCCGACTGCCCTTCGGCAACCTAACAGTGAAAAAGAGCTTGCGGTTGGCGTCATCGATGCGAGGCCCAAGGGCATTCCCGGTATAGCCTTCTATCGATCCGGAGAGGCCTGGCTGCAGGCGCGTATTGCATCCCCCGTAGAACATGGTTTTGCGGTCAAGCGCCCTGCCGTGGATATTGCCCATTGTCCCGTCGCTGCTGACGGCCGCACTCCAGTTCCGCTGCCCCGCGGGGGCAGCCCAGGCGGAGGATTGCGCCAGCTGTGCGGTCATTGCAAGCACCGGCAGGACGCCGCGAAACATTATAAATCGGCTCTCCCTGAAAGCGCGGTTTCTTTGTTACGCTGCCAGTTTACTGATTACATGGCCGAAAGGCCGCCCCTTTCGGGGCGACCTTTGCGGTGTGGCCTCAGCAGGTCAGCTGTGCCAGCGGAAGGCTTGCGGCTTCCTGGCCGAGCCTTGGCTGAGTACGACGTTGACGAGGGCCGGGCCGCGGTGGTTCATCGCCTCGGCGAGGGCGCCCTTTAGGTCCTTCGGGTCCTCGACAAAAAAGCCCTTGCCGCCAAAGGCTTCCATGACCTTGTCGTAGCGCGCGCCGTAGATCAGCGAGTTGGGCCGCATGTTGAACATCGGGTTTTCCGGGATCTCCGGCATGCCGGGACCGATGCCGCCATTGTTGAGCACGACGATCTTGACCGGCAGGTTGTAGCGGCAGAGCGTCTCCATCTCCATGCCGGAGAAGCCGATCGCCGAGTCTCCCGAGAGGTGGATGACCGGGCGGTCGGGGTGCACGACCGCGGCGGCGATCGCCTGCCCCAGGCCAAGGCCCATCGTGCCGTAGGTGCCGGCATTGAGGCAGGCCTTGGCGCTGAACACCGGCAGCATGGTCAGGCCGATATCCATCGTGCCGGCGCCCTCGGCGCTGAGGATCGAGTTCCGCGGCATCCAGGCGGCGATGTCCTTGAAGGCGCGGTAGTAGGTCGCCGGGGCGCTGTCGTCGTCGATCTGCGGCTGGATCATCGCCGCGTTCTCGGACGCCTTCTTGTTGATCATCTGCCGCCATGGCGATTCTTTTGAATGGAACCACTGGCGGCCAGCGAGTGCGGCGTTCATCTGCGCCATAATCGCCTTGCCGTCGCCGACCAGGGCCACGTCGGTCGCCTTGTTGTGGCCGATCTCCTCCGGCGCGATGTCGAGCTGGATGACCTTGACGTCCGGCGCATAGCGCGGCGGTTGCCCGAAATGGAAGATCCAGTTGAAGCGGGCGCCCATCAGGAACACGACGTCGGCGTTCTGCAATGCCAATGTGCGGGCCGCCGCGACCGACAGCGGATGGTCGTCGGGCATGACGCCCTTGCCCATCGGCGAGCGCAGGAACGGCACTTGCGTCTTCTCGATAAAGGAGCGCACCTCACTTTCGGCATCGGCCCAAGCCATCCCCTTGCCGACGAGGATGAGCGGCCGCTCGGCCCGCTCGAGCATGTTGAGCGCCGCGTCGACATTCTCCGGCGGGGCCTGGAAGCGCGGCGGGTCGGGGCATTTCTGCACCTGCACCACGTCCTTCTCGTCACACTTGCCGGTGATGATGTCGTCGGGCATGTCGAGATAGGCGGCACCGGGCCGGCCATAGGTCGCGTTCCGGGTCGCCTCCGCGACATAAAACGGTATCCGCTTTACGCTATCGATGGCGTGCGCGAATTTGCAGAGCGGCGCAGCGAGGAGCACCTGACGCTCTTCCTGGAAAGCGCCCATGCCGCGGCGATAGGTTTCCGAGGCGCCGCCGATCAGGATCATCGGCCAGCAATTCTGCTGCGCATCAGCGAGGCCGGCGAGACCGTGGACGACACCCGGACCGGTTACGACGATGCAGGCGCCGGGCCGTCCGGTCAGATAGCCATACGCCCGCGCCGCATAGGAGGCAGCCTGCTCGTTGCGCATACCGATATAGGCGACACCCTCCTTCTGCGCCGCTGCGGCGATCGGGCCGACGGGAAACCCGACGACGCCAAAGAGGTGGTTTATGCCCTGCTGCTTGAGGCTCCTCGCAATCAAGGTGGCGCCGTCGATCTCAGCCATGTTTCTCTCCCGTCTGTTGAGGCGGACGCCGACCATGCGTGAGACGCCGCCGGGCCCGGTTGTCGAAGAAGACCGCGAGGCGCAGATTACGCATTTATGGCGGGCCGGGGAAAGGGTTATCCGGCCCGGCGGTCGGGCTGTGGGCCGATTTCGGGTGCGGGGGCGGCCAAGGTGTCGATCAGGCGCCGGTCGCGATCGCGTCCGAACCCTCGATGCGGGCGGCGAGTGCGGCGGCGAGAAACCGGTCGATGTCGCCGTCGAGCACGGCGCCGGTGTTGCCGGTCTCGACCCCGGTGCGCAGATCCTTGACCATCTGATAGGGCTGCAGCACGTAAGAGCGGATCTGGTGACCCCAGCCGATGTCGGTCTTGGTCGCGTTTTTCGCGTCGGTCACCGCCTCGCGCCGCTGTAATTCGGCTTCGTAGAGCCGGGCACGCAGCATCGCGAAGGCATGAGCGCGGTTCTGGTGCTGCGAGCGCTCGCTCTGGCACTGCACGACAATCCCGCTCGGCATATGGGTGATCCGCACCGCGCTGTCGGTCTTGTTGACGTGCTGGCCGCCGGCGCCCGAGGAGCGGTAGGTGTCGATGCGCAGATCCTTGTCGTTGATCTCGACCTCGATCTTGTCGTCGACCACGGGGTAGACCCAGACCGAAGCAAAGCTGGTGTGGCGGCGATCGTTCGAATCAAACGGCGAGATACGCACCAGGCGGTGCACGCCGCTTTCGGTTTTGAGCCAGCCATAGGCATCGGGTCCGGAGATCCGTACTGTCGCCGATTTGAGCCCGGCCTCCTCGCCACCGCTCTCTTCGAGCCATTCTGATTTGTAGTCGTGGGCCTCGGCCCAACGCACATACATCCGCAGCAGCATCTCGGCCCAATCCTGCGCCTCGGTGCCGCCTGCCCCGGCATGGACTTCGAGATAGCAATCGTTGCCGTCGGCCTCGCCCGACAGCAGGCTTTCGAGCTCGCGCCGGGCCGCCTCGGCGCGCAGCTTTTCGAGCACGGCCTCAGCCTCGGCGACGATCTGCGGCTCGCCCTCGGCCTCGCCGAGCGCAATCAGCTCGAGCGCGTCGTCGACCTCGCGCTCAATCCGCCGATAGCCGCCGATTGCCTGATCGAGCCGGGTGCGCTCGCGCAGCAGCTTCTGCGCAGCGGCTGGGTCATCCCATAGGCGCGGGTTTTCGACCTCGGCGTTCAGTTCGGCCAGGCGCCGGGTTGCCGTATCCCAGTCAAAGATGCCTCCTCAGCAGCGCCAGCGACTTCCTGATGTCGCCGGCCGCCGCCTCGATTTCGGCGCGCATGCCTCGCTCCGTCCGTCTATTTCAGTGCTGTCAATATAGACCGCCGGTGCCGCTGGCGGGAGCGCCGCGCGCCGGCAGCATAGCACTGCTGCTATCCGGCCTGGCGCCGGCGGCAGGGGTGGCGGCAGGGGTGGCGGCAGTCTCGTCGCCGCCATCGGCAGCCGCGGTCGCCTCAGCCGGCGCGCCATCCTCGCCATCGGCGCGCGCGAGGCCGAGATCGGGTTTCTTGCCCGGCTCGGTCCCGGGCTTGTACGCTTCGTAGATTGCCGGCCCGTCACCGGAGATCGGCAGGCCGGTAGCGGCGCTGACCCGATAGAGCCGCATGCCCGGCGGGATACGGAAATCGGTCGCGGGCGTGTTCGCTAGCGCGTCGATCATGAAATCGCGAAAGATCGGCGCGGCGACGTGACCACCGGTCTCGTCCTTCCCGAGGCTGTCCGGCTGGTCATAACCGACATAGACACCGGCGGCGAGGTCGGGGGTGAAGCCCTCGAACCATGCGTCGCGGAAATCGTTCGTGGTCCCGGTCTTGCCGGCGATCGGGCGACCCACTGCCTTTACCGCCGTGCCGGTGCCGCGCTGCACCACTCCCTCCATCATCGTGACCACTTGATAGGCCGAGCCGGGGTCCGCCACCTGCTCACGCGTATCCGGGATCACCGGCACCGGCTGATGGTTCCAGTCGACATCGGCACACCCGTCGCAAGGGCGATTGTCGGCGCGAAAAATGGTCTTGCCGTTGCGGTCCTGGACGCGGTCGATCACGGTCGGGGTGATGCGCTTCCCGCCGTTGACCAGCATCGCATAGGCGGCGGTCAGCCGCATTGGGGTTGTCTCACCAGAGCCGAGGGTGATCGAATATTCGTGCGGCACGCGATCCAGGATGCCCAAGCGCTCGATCGTGTCAGCGATCGGATCCATACCGATCATCGTGGCGACCCGCACCGTCAGCGTATCGATCGACTGCTCGAGCCCGATGCGCAGCGGGGTCGGTCCGCGGAAACGATCGGCCTCATAATTGGTCGGTGACCACATCGGCAGCCCGGGGCCTTGGGGCAGCGAGATAGGCGCGTCGCTGACCATGGTCGACGGCGTGAAGCCGTGATCGAGGGCGGTCAGAAAGACGAACGGCTTGATCGCCGACCCGGTCTGCCGATAAGCCTGGGTCGCCCGATCGAACTGGCTGATCGCGAAGCTGAACCCGCCACTTATCGCCAGCACGCGGCCGGAATGCGGATCCATCACGACCAGGGCCCCGGACACTTCGGGCACCTGACACAGGGTGAAGCCGGCTTCCCTGCCGGCGGTCACGACCGCGGTCTTGTCTGCCTTGAGGTCGGCGTCGCCGCCGACATTGCCATTGGCCGGCACGGCGGCGATCGGCGTCACCATTACCACATCGCCGGGCTTGACCACGTCGCCAGCGCCGCGCGGGAACGAGCCGAGAGAGCCATTGGCATACCGCCGCCGGGCCCAGCGCATCTGCGCAAATGGGACCTGCCCCGTGTCGGCATCGGCAAAGCCGATCGCCGCCGCGCCGGGTGTGGCGCGCAGCACAACCGCCAGATGCCAGCCAACGTCGGTCACGACCGCGGGAATGTGAACCTTGCTCAACCGGGCCGCCCAATCACCCTCGGGGTCGATGTGAGCGATGGCCCCGCGCCAACCTTCGTGCGCGTGATCATAACCGATCAACCCCTCGCGCAAGGCCTTGTCCGCCGCTGCCTGCAACCGCGGATCGAGGCTGGTGCGCACCGACAGGCCGGCCTCGTACAATGCCCGCTCGCCATACCGCGCCAGCAGCTGGCGCCGCACCTCCTCGGCAAAATAGGGCGCCTTGACCTCTTCGGCCTCCTGGCGGTGGTGCAGTTCGATCGGCTGTGCCTTAGCCTGGTCCGCCGCCTCGCGGCTGGCGACGCCGTCCTCGACCATACGGTCGAGAACCCAGTCGCGGCGCGCCGTCGCCGCCTCCGGCAAGCGCACCGGATTATAGCGGTTTGGCGCCTTCGGCAGTCCGCCGAGGAAGGCGGCCTCTCCCAAGCTCAGCTCGTCGAGCGATTTATCGAAATAGGTCATCGCCGCCGCCGCGACGCCATAAGCGCCCGAGCCGAGATAGATCTCGTTCAGATAGAGTTCGAGGATGCGATCCTTGGGCAGCACCGCCTCGATCCGGGTGGCGAGCAGGATCTCCTTTATCTTGCGCGCGACCGAAACCTCATTCGTCAGCAACATGTTCTTGGCGACCTGCTGGGTGATCGTCGACGCCCCGATCGGACGGCGGTTGGCTCGAAACCGGCCGATATCGGTGATCGCGGCGCGAAAGATCGACAGCGGGTCGATCCCGTGATGGCTGTAGAAGTTTTTATCCTCGGCGGAAATAAACGCGTTGATGACCGGCCTGGGAATCGCTTGAATCGGAACAAAGACCCGGCGCTCGGTCGCATATTCAGCCAGCAGGCGACCATTCCCAGCTTGGACCCGAGTCGTGATTGGCGGCTGAAAATTGGCTAGCTGCTGATAGTCCGGCAGGTCGCGTCCAAAATACCAGATCGTGATCCCAACAAATCCGGCCCCCGCGATCGCCAGAATGACCGCGCAGACAAAAAGAAACCTAACGAGTTTGACCATGTGTTCGAGCCGGCGAGACGCGGACGCTCCGGTTGCCAAGGATCGCCGCGGTTATCCCGGTTTTGGGCGGCATCGCCTTATATGCGCCGGTGGGGTAACTATTCCAAGTCTGTTTCGGCGTGCGCGGGCGGCTCGGTCGTCGGGGTGCTGAGGAAAGCATTGTGGCGGAGCCTCCGCCAATATACATTGGTACTTGCGAAAAATCGCCGCTCGCCTGCCGGGTAACGCGCCTGGCAGGCACATCGCGATGTGAGCCCGCATGATCGGCGGCGCGTTTGCCGCCGCGCGGGGCCAGAGCGTGGGGCGACGTGGATTGTAGGAACCAGAAGCCGTCCCCTGACGAGATTCACCGTGGTCGATATGCAATCGTTCCAAGACGGCGTGAGCTCAGGCGTTGCCGGCTTCCTCACACACGGGATCGCGCCGCCGGCCGAATTTCGCGCGGCCGCGGCAGCGCGCCTCGGAGTTACGCCCGAATGGCAAAGCGCATGCTCATCGATGCCACACACCCGGAAGAGACCCGGGTGGTGGTCGTCAACGGCAACCGCCTCGAAGAATTCGATTTCGAGTCGTCGACAAAACAGCAGGTAAAGGGAAACATCTATCTTGCTAAGGTCACGCGTGTAGAACCTTCTTTACAAGCCGCTTTTATCGAATACGGCGGTAATCGTCACGGTTTTCTTGCGTTTAGCGAGATCCACCCCGATTATTTCAGGATTCCGATCGGCGACCGCTCGGCCGATGATAGCGAGTGGGGGCACCCCGACGCGGAAGGTCCCGAGGCCTCCAGCGAAGCTTTCGATGAAACCGGGGTGCCGCTCGAGGCGGCGCTCCCGGAGCCGGTCGCCGTCACCGAGGCGACGCCGGACGGAGAGGACGAACCGACTGGCCTCGAACCGTTTTCAGACACCTCCTGGATGACCGGGGGCCATGCGGAGGTCAGCCCGATCACGAACGTCGACCAGCAGGTCGACGCGACCCCTGCCGAGCTTCCGTGGGCGGAGACAACGGCATCGCCGCTCGACGCCGGTGCGGCCGCCGACCGTGACCAGGGCAGCAAGGCTGCCCGGTTGGCGGTTGCTTCCCTCGACGAGGCGACGCACGCCACCGCGCTGACTGTACCGGCGGCGGAGGAAACCTCACTCGCAGCCGAGGAGGCATTTCCTACAACCGAGGAGAACCCACCTTCGGCCGAGGACACCCTAGAGATTGCACCGGCGCCTGAGGCGCGCGATTCCGGCGATCGCGAAGCCGGCGAAGCGGAGGTTATCGAAACCCTCGGCGGGGACGAGTTCGAGGAAGCCGAGCGCCAGCGCTCCCGCGCCCCGCGGCATTACAAGATCCAAGAGGTAATCAAGCGCCGGCAGATCATGCTGGTGCAGGTCACCAAGGAGGAGCGCGGCAACAAGGGAGCGGCCTTAACGACCTATCTGTCGCTCGCGGGGCGCTATTGCGTGTTGATGCCGAACACGGCGCGCGGCGGCGGCGTGTCGCGCAAAATAACCAGCATCAGTGACCGCCGCCGGCTGAAGGACATCCTGGAGGAGCTGGACATCCCCGAAGGAATGGGAGTGATCGTGCGCACCGCCGGCGGGGAGCGATCAAAAGCGGAGATCAAGCGCGACTACGAATACTTGTTGCGGCTATGGAACGAAATCCGCGAGCTGACATTGAAGTCGACCGCGCCGGCTTTGATCTACGAGGAAGGCAATCTGATCAAGCGGTCGATCCGCGACCTCTACACGCGCGACATCGACGAAGTGCTGGTCGAAGGCGAGGAGGGCTACCGCACGGCAAAGGCATTCATGAAGATGCTGATGCCGAGCCATGCCAAGCGGGTTCAGCCCTATCGCGATCCGCAAATCGGGCTGCTGCACCGCTTCCAGATCGAGGGCCAGATCGACGCGATTCATTCGCCGATCGTCCAGCTGCGTTCTGGCGGATACGTGGTGATCAATCAGACTGAAGCGCTGGTTGCGATCGACGTGAATTCGGGCCGCTCGACGCGCGAGCGCAACATCGAAGAAACGGCGACGCGCACGAATCTCGAGGCGGCCGAAGAAATCGCCCGGCAGCTCCGCTTGCGCGACCTCGCCGGTCTGATCGTGATCGATTTCATCGACATGGAGGAGCATCGCAACCAGGGGGCGGTGGAGCGGCGGCTGAAGGACGCACTGAAGAACGACCGCGCCCGCATCCAGGTCGGCCGCATCAGCCCGTTCGGTCTGTTGGAAATGTCGCGCCAGCGGTTGCGCCCGTCCTTGGTCGAAGCCTCGACCCAGCCCTGTCCTCATTGCGGCGGCACCGGCTTTATCCGCTCGACCGAATCGACTGCTCTCTATGTGCTGCGTTCGATCGAAGAGGAGGGAATGCGGCGGCGCTCGGCCGAGGTTTGCGTCTATGTGCCGACGACGGTCGCGCTCTACATCCTCAATCACAAGCGCGACTCTTTGGTGCAGTTAGAAGCGCGCTACGGCATTCATGTGCTGATGGCACAGGACGACGCGCTGATCCCGCCCGCCTTCCGCCTCGAAAGGCTGCGCGCTTACGGACCGAGCGAGGCGCCGGCGGCAATCCCCGCACCGTTGACCCAAGCGCCCGAGATCGAGGAAGAGGAACCAGAGGACGAGGCCGAGGCCGAGGCCGACGAAGCGGTCGACGCCGGCGCGCAGCGGACCAGTAGGGAAGCCGACGAAGAGCGCGGCCGTGGCCGCCGCCGGCGCCGCCGGCGCCGGCACGACGACGAAGCTGGCGACCGGGGCCCGGCGCCTCCAGCGCCCGCCGTCGAGGCGTCGGAAGACGAAGCCGGCGAGCGGGTTACCGCGACCGCGAGCGAGGCTGGCGCGGCAACTAATGGGGAGCAAGACGCAGACGTCGAGCGGCAGCGGCGACGGCGCGGCCGACGCGGCGGGAGACGCCGCGTAAGGCGCGAGGATGGCTTTGATCCCGGTCTCGATGGTCTGCATCCGGCCGCAGCCACGGTCGAGATCGTGGCGACAGCTGACGATGGCGACGAATCCGGACCCACGCAATCAGAGATCGCGGAGGGCGAGCACGGGATCGTCGAAGCGCAAACACCGTGGTCTGAGGTAATTCCCACCGATCCGGCTGTGGCAGCGGCCGCGACCGAGATCGAAACTGCCAGCCTGCCGGCGCTCGCCGGCGAGCCGGCCGCGGCAGCCGTGTCGAGCCATAACGGCGCGTCCACGGCCGAGCTGGCAGAGCCACCGGCCCACCAATTCGTCGAAGAAGCGACCCCGGATGCCGGTTTGGCCGAGCGTGGAATACCCGCCGAAGAGGTGGACCGGTTTTCGGCTCCGGCGCACGGCAGCGAGCGCGAACCCGCCAGTCCATTCGCCGCGGATCGGGACGAGCGATCAGTGCAGCCCGGGGCGCTCGAACCCAGGGATATGCCGTCGCTGCCGACCGAACCCGCCTATGCGGAGCCGGCGGCGGCGGACAAGCCGGCGAACCCGCGAAAGGGCTGGTGGCAACGGCTGATCCAGTCATAAGCGTCAGCCGATGCGGGAAGGGTCGGTTCGGCGCGGCTTGCCGCGGCTTTGCCGCAATTCTATCCTACCGGGACCATGAGCGGACCTTGAATCCGCCTCCGGTGCGGTCGGCCAATTGAAGGCGCTGCCGATGGCTTTACCCGCTTTTGTCCGAACGACCGCATTTGTTCTCGCCGCGGCGCTGATCTTTGGCCGTGTCGCCAGCGCGCACGAAGGCGGCAACGGCGCGACCCTATTGCGGGACACCGAGATCGAAGGCGACATTCGCGCGATGATGACCCCGGTGTGGAAGGTGGCTGGGCTCGACCCGGATGCGGTGCACGTCTACCTGGTGGCCGATGACAGCATCAACTCGTTCGTCGCCGGGGGTCAGAATATCTTTATGAACTCCGGCCTGGTGCTGCGCGCGAAGACACCCAACCAGCTGATCGGCGTCCTCTCGCACGAGACCGGCCATATTGCCGGCGGGCATCTGTACAAGGGCGCCGAGGCGATGCACAACGCCAGCATCGAGGAGATCCTCGCGATGGTGGCGGGTGTTGCCGCAACGGTTGCGGGGCGCGGCAGCGGCGGCGGCGCTGCGCTGCTGGGTGCGGCGGGCGTCGGGCAGCGCGCCTTTCTACAATTCTCGGTGACCCAGGAAGCAACGGCCGATCATGCTGCGATGAATTTCCTCGATGAGACCCATCAATCCGCGCGGGGGCTGCTGCAATTCTTCGAGGTGTTGCAAAGCGAGGAATTGCTGACCGGCATCCACGAGGATCCCTATCTGATGGATCATCCGTTGACCCAAGAACGCATCGACTATGTCCGCGACCATGTCGAGCGCTCGCCGTATTCGAATGCTCCAGACCCGCCCGCCTATATCGCGATGCTCGACCGCATCAAGGCCAAGCTCACCGCCTTTACCCAGCCGGCGTCGGCGACCTTGGCAAAATATTCGGAGCAGGACCGTTCGGTGCTGGCGCGCTATGCTCGCGCCATAGCCCATTACCGTATTCCGGATCTCGACAAAGCGTTGCCGGAGGTCGACGGGTTGATCCGCGACTATCCGAGCGATCCTTATTTTCGCGAGCTGAAGGGGCAGATGCTGTTCGAAAACGGCCATATCAAAGAAGCGGTCCAGCCCTACGAGCAGGCCGTCCGTCTCGATCCGGCCGCCCCGCTGCTGCGGATCGGTCTCGCGCAGGTTTATATCGAGGACAACGATCCCACCGAAAACAAGCGGGCGATCGCTTATCTCAGCGATGCGTTGCGCACCGAGGACAAGGAAGTCGACGCCTGGCACCTGCTCGCGACCGCTTATGGGCGCGACAACCAAATGGGTATGGCGGCGCTGTCCCTGGCCGAGGAGGGACTTGCCGCCGACAACAAAAAAGACGCAGTGCAGGAGGCCAGCCGGGCCGAGCATCTGCTGCCTAAGAACGGCGCCGCCCACGCCCGCGCGCAGGAGATCCGCAGCGAGGCCAAGGATCTGGACGCTTCCGACTGAGCGCGGCCTGTCGCCGCCATCCTGCTTAAGGAGCTGTCGTTAATGCTTGTTCGCGCGCGATTTGCCCTGCTCACCGTTGCCTGCTTGCTGTTTGCCGCGGCGCCGACCGGCGCGATCACAGCGGCCGAGATCAATCCGGCGCAGCGCCAAGCGATCAACTCGATTATCCACGACTATCTGATGCAGCATCCCGACGTTTTGATCGCCGCGCTGCGGGCGGCCCAGGACAAGCTCGACCGCGACAATGACGCCAAGGCAACGCAAGCAGTGGCGCAGCACCGGCGTGATATCTTCGACAACCCGGCGACGCCGGCGGCGGGCAATCCGGAAGGCGATGTCGCGATCGTCGAGTTCTTCGACTACCGATGCCCCTATTGCAAACAGGTGCAGCCCGAGCTCGAGTCGCTGTTGCAACAGGATCCAAAGCTGCGCTTGGTCTACAAGGAGTTCCCAGTCCTCGGCCCGGCGTCGGTCACGGCCGCCCATGCCGCGCTCGCGGCCCGGCGTCAGGGCAAATATGACGCCTTTCATGCGGCGATGATGGCGGCCCACGGCCAGATTAACGACAGCACCGTCTATCAGGTGGCTGCGTCGGTCGGGCTCGATGTCGACCGGCTCAAGCGCGACATGGCGGCACCGGAGGTCGCACAGTCGCTGAAGGCAAATTTGGCGCTCGCCGACGTACTCGATATCCACGGCACCCCGGCCTTCATCATCGGCAACCGCGTCGTCCCCGGCGCGGTCGATCTCGACGCGTTGAAGACTATGGTCGCCGACGCACGCAAGCGGTAGCGGGTCAAGGCTCGCGGTCGGGCTGATTATCCGGGTGAGCAGCCTGGAAGGGCGCCAGCGCCATACAACTATCGAAGATCCTCGTAATCGTCGGATAGGGCGCCATGTCGAGACGGTAGCGCCCGGCGTTGACGACCTGCGGGACGAGAGCGATGTCGGCGAGGCCGGGCCGGTCGCCGTGGCAGAAGATCCCTGTACGGGCGTCCCGCGCAAGCAGCGCTTCCAATGCCTGGAACCCGGCTTCGATCCAATGATTGTACCAAACGGCGATGTCGCTCTCGCTGCGGCCAAACGAATGGGTCAGATAGCGAAGCACCCGCAGATTGTTGATCGGATGGATGTCGCAGGCGACGATGTCGGCGAGGGCGCGCACCCTCGCCCGCTCCCCCGGGGTCTGCGGCAGCAAAGGCGGGTCGGGATGGATCTCGTCGAGATACTCGATGATAGCCAGGGACTGGATCAGGGTCTCCCCGCCATCTTCAAGTGTCGGGACCAGACCCTGCGGGTTGACCCCGCGGTAATCGGGCCTGGCCTGATCGTTGCGGCGGAGATGGATATAGACGCCGTCGTAGGCGAGCCCCTTGAGATTGAGGGCAATGCGGACGCGGAACGCCGCGGATGAGCGAAAAAAACCGTAGAGCTTCATTGCCGCCCCTCTTTCGTAGAGATCGGACAGTCATGCCCCAAGCCCGCGCTGCGGATCTGAACGCCCAGCTTTGCCGAGCGGGAAGTTCTCCGGAGCTTACCGGGAAATCCTCCTGAATAAATCGGGAAAGCGCCGTGGCACGATCTGCGTCTTAATGGGCCATTGCCGGAGAATGATCGCCGCAGAGCCGAGGGCGTGAGGGGGAATGGCTCATCAAAGGTGGATTTTGGTGGCGCCGATGCTGGTGCTGCTGCCCGCCGCCGCCGCCGCGCAGGACTATTCGACCGGCCTAACGGCGGCAGCGCCGATCACCCTGCCGACGGTCGAGGTGGTCGGGGCCACGCCTTTGCTCGGCTCAGGGGTCGATCGCAACACGGTGCCGTCCCAGACCCAGGTGCTGAACGCCCAGGACATCACCCGCGACGGCAACGCCGATGCGCTACGCGCGCTGAACGAACAGGTTCCGGGGGTCGCTCTCGATGCCGCCGCCGGCAATCCGTTCCAACCAAGCTTGTTTTATCACGGCTTCCAGGCCTCGCCCTTGCAAGGAAATCCGCAGGGTCTCGCGGTCTACCTGAACGGCGCGCGCTTCAACCAGGCCTTCGGCGACACGGTTAATTGGGATCTGATCCCCGACCTCGCCATCGAGCGCATGGACCTCGTCGGGTCGAACCCGGTGTTCGGGCTCAACGCGCTCGGGGGCGCGTTGTCGGTACAGATGAAGAACGGGTTCGGCTATCACGGCGCCGAGATCGTTGCGCTCGGTGGCTCGTTGGCGAAATACCAGGGGGAATTGCAATATGGCGTGCAGAGCGGCAATGCCGCCGCCTATGTCGCGGCCAGCGGCTTGCACGAGAGCGGCTGGCGCGACCTGCAATCCTCGGATCTCGGCAACTTTTACGGCGATCTCGGCTGGCGCGGCGATCGCGGTGAAGTTCATGTCAATGTCACCGCGGCCCAGACCCGGCTCAACGGGCCGGGAACCTCGCCGGTCGAGCTGCTGGCCGCCGATCCCGCGGCGCAGTTTACCGCCCCGAACCTGATCACCAACGACTACACGCAGGTCAATCTGACAGGTTCTTACAATATTTCGGACGATACGTCGCTACAGGGAAATCTATATTACGATTACCTGCTGCAAAAGGTGGCCAATGGCAATGTCCCTAATGTAACTCCATGTGACGACGGCTCCGGCCTTCTATGCCAGAGTCCCGGCGTATTCGCGACCGATCGCAACGGCAACCCGATCCCAGACTTTCTAAATGGCGGACCCTATTCCGATCTCGACCAACAATCGACCAACACCAACGGCTATGGCGCTTCGCTCCAAGCCACCAACCATCACCAGCTGTTCGGACATCCCAACCAGTTTATCGCAGGCCTCAGCTTCGACGGCGCTCAGACTTTGTTTGGCGCCAGCACGGAGATCGGCGGCCTGTCGCTGGACGATCGCGTTTTCGCGGGTCCGGGGATCACTGTCGATCAGGCGGACGGATCTATAGCGCCGGTGCGCGTCGCCGTTTCGAACGCTTATTATGGCGCCTTCTTCACCGACACTTACAATCCCACCCCGCGCCTGTCGACCAATGTCTCGGGTCGCTTCAACTTCGAGCAGATCGACCTCGCCGATCAGCTCGGCAGCGCGCTCACCGGCAATCACACCTACAGCCGGTTCAACCCGTCCGGCGGCCTGACCTACAAGCTCCTCCCCAGCCTCAACGTCTATGCCAGCTATGCCGACGCCAATCGGGCGCCGACCCCGGCTGAGCTGACCTGCGCCAGCGCCGCGAGCCCGTGCAGCCTGGCCAATTTCTTTGTCGGAGACCCGAATTTGCAGCAGGTTGTGTCGCACACGATCGAGGCGGGGGTGCGCGGCCAATTTCACCCCTTCGCCGGCGCGACCGCGTCTTCCGATCTCGCCTATTATCATTCGGCGCTCGACAACGACATTCTGTTCGTCAACAGCCCGATCCAGGGCCGGGCCTTTTTTCAGAATGTCGGTTCGACCCTGCGGCAAGGCGTCGATATCTATCTTAGGCTAAAGACCGACCGTTTACTTGCCTGGGCCGGCTACTCTTACATCGATGCGTCGTTTCAGACCGGGTTCACCGAGTCGAGCGAGAACAATCCCGCCGCCGACGCCAGCGGCAATATTCAGGTGCGGCGTGGGGATCGCCTACCCGGAATCCCGGCCAACCAGTTCAAAGTGGGAGCCGACTACAAACTAACCGACGCCTGGACCGTCGGCGGCACCGCGATCTACGCCGCCGGCCAGTTCCTGTTCGGCGACGAAGCCAATCTGACACCGCAGACCCCGCCCTATTTGGTGGTGAATTTGCATTCGAGTTATCAGATTACCAAGAATTTTCAGCTGTTCGCGCTGATCGAAAATGTCTCGAATGCTACGTATTACACGTTCGGGACGTTTTCGCCGACCTCCTCCGTGCCGATCGTCCAGGCGCCGGGCGCCAGCAATCCCCGTAGCTACAGTCCAGCCGCCCCGATCGTCGCCACCGTCGGCATCCGCGCGACATTTTGAAAGCGCCAGGGCTGCCCTAGCCGGGGGTGCGCGCGGGGGCGTGGGCGAAGGCATCGGCCATGGCCGCGAAGGCCGGCGTGGGTTTGAGATCGGCGTCGAACGGCAGCGGGCGGGAAGGCAGGCCGTCCTTGCGCCATTTCGCCTCGTTGGTCTCGCGGCGCACGATCCAGCTGTGCCGGTCCGACAAGCCCCAGGTGACGACCATCTTGACCGCCGGCTCATCGAGCGCGACATCGAGAAACCGCCGATAGGTGTCGGCGATCAGCTGGTCGCGGACCGCGATGCCGGCGGGCGCATGCGCGTCGGTGACGTCGAGCTCGGTAATCTGGATGGTCAGGTCCAGACCGGCGATGTCGGCCAGAAATCGCCGCAGCCGCGCGGGCGAAAACGGCGGCCCGCCGACTGCCGTCAGATGCGCCTGGATGCCGACCGCGTCGACCGGCGTACCCGACCGCCGCATACGCTGCAGCAGATTGAGCAGGACGGTGCGGCGGGCTTCGTGCTCGGGCGAGTCGAGCTCGACATCGTATTCGTTGACGACGAGGCGCGCCTTCGGGTCGGTTTCTCGCGTAGTGCGATAGGCGAGGTCGAGATACTCGGGCCCGAGCGCGTCGAGGAACACGGCCTTGCGCAGCCCGTCCGGCCGGCCGTCCTTGGGCTCGATCGGCTCGTTGACGACGTCCCAGCTGTGAACGATGCCGCGATAGCGCCCGGCGAGCGCCCTGATCCGGTCGACGACCGCGCGCCGCTGCGCATCACGGCCGGGCAAGGTGAAAAACCAGTGCGGCGTGCGGTAATACCATAGGAGATTGTGGCCGCGCAGCGCGAGCCCGCCCTCGACCGCAAAACCGGCGACCGTATCGCCCGGGCCGTAATCGTCGTCCCCCGGGGCGCCGCGGTTCATATCGAGCCATTTCATATCGTTCTCGGGCACGACGAGACCTGCCTGCTGCAGCACCAGCGCGACAAAGCTGGGATCGCGGGTAATCTGCGCGGCCGAGATCGTGGTTCCGTAGCGGAGCCCCTTTTGCGCCGCCAGGCGGTTCAGTGCCTGCATTTGCTCTGCGTGGACGCAGGAAGATGCGAGTAACTCAGCGATGCCGCCGAGTACTGCCACGCCGCCGCCGAGAACGCTGCGTCGCCGCAGACCTCGACCCCAGAATTGCCCGCCGCTCATTGCGGTGGCGGCTTGCCGATCGGCGTGGCTGGCGGGACGGCGCCGCCGCCGGACGCCAGATGCTCGAGATTCGCCCGTGCGGCCATATCCGCGGGGCTGCCCGGGGCGATCTGGCCGACCTCTTCCCAATCGCCGCGAGCGCCGGCGGCGTCACCTTCGAGGCGCCGGATATTGCCGCGTTCGAGCAATGCCGGCGCCGAATGTGGCGCCCGCGCGAGCGCCTTATCGATATCGGCGCGCGCCGGATCGAGGCGGTCGAGGGCGCGATAGGCCGAGGCGCGGTAGATCAGCGCATCCACCCGATCGGGGTGGGTCTTCAGCACACGATCGAGATCGGCGACGGCCTGATCGAGGTAGCCTGCCGAGGCCGCCGCCTCGGCGCGGTCGATCAGCAGATCGGGATCGCTGGGCTTCAGCGATACGGCTTGGCCCTCGGCGGCATAGGCCCGCACCGGGTCACCGGCCAACAGCCACGCCTGCCCAGCCTGATCGAGCACATCGGCCCGTAGCGCCGCCGGCGCTTTCATGATCATCGCTTGGGCCAGCGCCTGGAGGCGGGCCGCGCCCTCCTGGTATTTGCCGAGACCAATCAGCGCGACGGCGGCACAATGATCGGCCGGATGCGCCCCGCCACGCGCGAGCCATGCCTGGGCCAGGGTCTGAGCCTCACGCGGGTTCTCTCGGGCGAGCTTCATGCAGCGGTCGTAGGTTTCCGCATCCGCCTCGGCCGAACGCGGCGGGCTCGCGGCGGCCACAGGCGGCGGCAAAACCGGCGCGGGTGGGTCGGCCGCGGCATTCGCCGTGACCAACATCAGCGGCAGCAGCAAACGGAAACGCCCTGTGCCGCGCACCCATCGCCAGACTGGCCGCATCCCCCTCGCCGCACCGATCATAGTTCTCCATAGCACAGGGCGGCGTTGCCGCCGAATTGTTCGAGAGGTTACGATTGCCGGCGTCGGATCCGCTGTCCCGGGTTATGCATCGTTGTGGCCTTCGATTTTGGTCGTCTGTTTCCGGGAGGGATCGGCAATGCCGGGCTCGCCTTTGCCCACCGCAACTACCGAATTTATGCGAGCGGCAACGCGGTATCGCTGATCGGCATCTGGATGCAGCGGGTGTCGGTCGGCTGGCTCGCCTGGACCCTGACCCATTCCGGCACTTGGCTCGGCATCGTCTCGATGGCCGAATTTTTCCCGGTGGTTTTTTTGAGCCCGCTCGCCGGCGTTCTCGCCGACCGCCGCGACCGGGTCAGGATCATCCGGGTCACGCAGATCGCCGGCAGCGTCGAGGCGAGCCTGCTCGCGGTTCTGGTCTATACCGGCGCCATATCGATTTGGCTGTTGTTCGCACTGACCTTTCTGCTCGGCGTGTTCAACGCGATGGCCCAGCCGGCAAGGCTGGCCTTGATCCCGACCCTGGTCGATCGGCCGGCGTTGGCCTCGGCGCTGGCGGTCAATGCCATCATCTTCAACGCCGCGCGCTTTGTCGGGCCGGCGGTGGCGGGGATCGTCATTGCCAAGATCAGCGTCGGCGCCGCCTTTGCCGTCAACGCCATGACATACATCGTCTTTCTGATTGCGATGGCCAATCTGCGCGGGCTCCCGCCATTGCCGGTGGCAGCGGCGCAGAGCGTGCTGCGAGCGTCGGTCGAGGTCTATGGCTATGCCAGCCGGCACCCCGGCATCGCGCCGATGCTGCTGCTGTTCACCGTGACGACGATCGGCACCCGCGGTTTTGTCGAGCTGTTCCCCGGCTTTGCCGACCGCGTCTTCGGACGCGGGCCGGAAGCGTTGTCGATGCTGACCTCGACGGTCGGGCTCGGCGCCATCTGCGGCGGCGCCTGGCTGCTGGTTCGGCCGGGGATCGCCGGGCTGACCGGGGTCGTTCTCGGCAACACACTGGCGATTTCCCTGGCGATCCTGGCCTTCACCGCGACCACCCGGTTCTACGTGGCGCTGCCCTGCGTTTTTGTCGCCGGCTGCGCGATGACGATCACCGGCATCGGTGCTCAGACCCTGATCCAATCTGCGGTCGAGATCGGCATGCGCGGGCGCATCATGGCGCTCTATGGCATGATCTTTCGCGCCGGCCCGGCGTTAGGCGCGGTCCTGATGGGCTCGCTGAGCGAGCGTTTCGGGCTCCGCCTGCCGCTCGCGGTCGGCGCTGTCGTCTCTTGCGGGTTCTGGGCGGCCACCTGGGTCAAGCAGAAACGCATCGCCGCGACGCTCGAGGCCGACCCGGCGGCGGCGGTCGAACATCCATCGTGAACCCGGCGCCCGCTCATCTGTTCTGCTTTGGCCTCGGCTATAGCGCGCGGGCATTGGCGCGGCTTGTCGCCGCCGAGGGTTGGGTCGTCAGCGGCACCTGCCGCACCGACGAGAAGGCGGCGGAGCTCCGCGCCCGAGGCTTTGCCGCCGAGCCGTTTGACCGTAGTTGCCCGCTTGCGGCCGGGGCGATCAGCGGGGTTACGCATGTGCTGGTGTCGGCGCCGCCGGATATTGCCGGCGACCCGGTTCTCGACAGCCACGGCGGCGACATCGCCGCGCTGCCCGGGCTCGCCTGGCTCGGCTATTTGTCGACTACCGGCGTCTACGGCGATCGCGGCGGGGGCTGGGTCGACGAGGCGGCGGCGTTGCAGCCAAGCGGCGAGCGCGGGCGGCGCCGGGTCAAAGCCGAGCAAGGCTGGCTCGAGCTCTGGCGCGACCGCGGCGTGCCGGTCCACATTTTCCGGCTCGCCGCCATCTACGGCCCCGGTCGCAGCCCGTTTGAGGCATTGCGCGCCGGGACCGCGCGACGGATCGACAAGCCCGGCCAGGTCTTTTCGCGCATCCATGTCGACGATCTGGCGCGGGTGCTGTTCGCCTCGATGCAGAAGCCTCGACCAGGCGCCGTCTACAATGTCTGCGACGACGATCCCGCCGCACCGGAGGCGGTCGTGGCCTATGCCGCCGCTCTACTCGGCGTGCTGGCGCCGCCGTTGGCGCCTCTCGCCGAGGCTGGACTCTCGGCGATGGCGCGGAGCTTTTACGACGACAACAAGCGGGTGCGGAACCGGTTGATCAAGCGCGAGCTGGGCGTCACCTTGCGCTATCCCGATTACCGCGCCGGGCTGGCCGCGATCCTCGCCGAGGCTTCCGACTTGCCTAAATAGGCGCCGTCCGGCAAGGTCGGCCTCAATTTCGACTGCACTTCGGCGATCACGCCGGGCTTGGGAGGAAATGCATGACTGCTCGCAACGTATTGATGATGGGCGCGGCCTACGGCTCGCTGCTGGCGACCAAATTGCTGTTTGGCGGCCACAAGATAACTTTGATCTGCCTGCCCGCCGAGATCGAGGCGTTCAACAGCGACGGCGCCCGCGTCCGCATGCCGATCCGGGGCCGGAAGGACCCGATCGAGCTCGACTTCGCGCAAATTGCCGGGCAGCCTGCGAGCAGCCGGTCCGGGCGATGTCGACCCGGCGGACTACGATTTGGTGGTCCTGGCGATGCAGGAGCCGCAATACCGCTCCCCCGGCGTCCGCGAACTGCTGGACGCGGTGGCGCGAAAGCGAGTGCCGTGCATGTCGATCATGAACATGCCTCCCCTGCCCTACTTAAAACGCATCCCCGGCCTGGCGACCGATCCGCTGAAGCCCTGCTACACCGATCCCAGCGTCTGGGACAATTTCGAGCCGGGGCTTTTGACCCTGTGCAGCCCCGACCCGCAGGCAATTCGCCCGCCCGGTGAAAAGATCAACGTACTCCAGGTGACCTTGCCGACGAACTTCAAGGCGGCGCGCTTTGCCGCTGACGCCGCGACCGAGATCCTGCGGCAGATGCAGCGGGAGATCGAAGCCGTCCGCTATGATCCGGGCGACGGCGCCGCTATCGATCTGCCGGTCAAGCTCAAGGTGCACGATTCGATTTTTGTGCCGCTCGCCAAATGGGCGATGCTGCTGACCGGCAACTACCGCTGCGTTCAGCCGGATGGTTCGATCACCATCGCAGAAGCCGTGCACAGCGATCCCGAGGCCTCGCGCGCGGTCTACAACTGGGTGTTCGGCCTGAGCGAGAAGATGGGCGCCTCACCGAACGATCTGGTGCCGTTCGAGAAATACGCCGCGGCGGCGCGAGACCTGGTGCGGCCGTCCTCGGCCGCGCGCGCGTTGGATAATGGCGCGCCCAATATCGAACGCACCGACCGGCTGGTGCAAACCATCGGCGGTCAATACGGCATGCGCAACGCGGTCGTCGACCAGACCGTCGCCACGGTCGATGCCCGGCTCGCAGCCAATCGCAAAAAGGCCGCCGCCTGATATCCGAAACCGCCGGCGCCTGACATCAGCGCCATCGGCGCTCGCGCCACCGTCTTAGGTGGTGCGAGCGTGACGGCAGCGGTACTAATCGGTCAACGGTCGTCAAGGATTACGACACCGAAGTCGGCCCGCTGCCGCTTCCTGTATTCCTAGGGTACGAATTTGACAGTTAGTACCCGACCCCTTCCGGCGTCATTCCCGCGAAAGCGAGAACCCAGAGCAACCAGAACCCCGTTGTCACCTGGACCCCCGCTTTTCGCGGGGGCGACGAGGGATGCGCTGTGGGAACCATCTGTCTGGTTCATACCACTAGAAGAAGACAAAAGACCGGACGACGACGTTCTTGCGGCATCGCGCATTGGCGGGCGCGGTCGGGTCAGTGCAGGCAGTATGGAACGACCAGCGCGAGACGGAGCCGTCGGTCACCGAGTCATAGCATTTGAGCATTGAGACCTCGGTCGGCTTCTGCTGGGGGAACCAGTACCACTCGTGGCCGGGACGGTAGGTGAAGCGGGTGGTCTCGCCGACGCGGTCGTCGTAGATCCGGTAGTTGTTGATGTAGGGCTGGTCGGCGAAGGAGGGCCAGGCGCAGAGCACGAAGGGAAATTGCTCGACTGTCTCTATCGGCTTGGCGAGGTTGATCGACATGAACCGGCGCGACATCTTCGCGTCGGCCTCTTCCCTGGTGTAGTGCTGCTGGCGCCCGAAATTACGCAAGTTCTTCGTCAGCAGCTCGCGGCAGCGCACGCGCCCGCTGTTGTCGTTCAGATCGTTGTGCACCAGGTTGGCGTAATTGGCGTTCACGCCAGGGTTCTTGCCGTCCTGGTCCTCCGTGCGGTCGCCCTGGTAGTCCTTGTCAAAGACGTCGTGGTTGTAGACCAGCGCGTCGGTCGCATCCGGGAAGAACTCGAGCAGCAGCTTCTCGATCTCCGGGTAGTACACCCGCTCCACTTCCGCCGCATCGTAGATGTTTGTGCATTTGGACTCGAGGTGCGCCAGCGACACGCCGAGCTTGTCCATGCATTCGGGGCTGTTCGGCGAGAGGCCCGGGTAGTACTCGCCGATCCGCCGCGCATCGCGCAGCACCTGCGGGAAATAAAGGTCCCGGCGCCGGTTGCCCCGCTCGTTCGTGCGCAGGATCATGGCTGTCTCGGCGCGCGCCGGGTCGCGCCAGATCGCGTTGGACGGCACCACGGAGTAACTCGGCCGCTCGTACACCGTATAGGGCAGCGGCAGCGCCACGCCGCCCGGCGGAGCCTTGATGCTGTTCGACTGGCGGATATACTCGACACACTCGTCGTAGCTGCGGAAGCCGAGGCCCCATTTGGTCTTGATCGGGCCCGGCGGCGCCTTGTCGAGCATATCGGTAAGGCGCTCGCTCTCGCCCGAGGCGATCTCCGCGAGCGCGTCCTGGAGCGCTGCGGCGGTTCCGGCATCGCCGTCGCGGTCGAACGCCATGTAGGACAGACCGCCATGCGCTGCGAACGGCTCCGGCTGTCCTGCCGTGCGCTCGAGCGGCGGCACATAGGCGACCGTACCGTCGTGTGGGTCCGCGACCTTGTTGTCGGCGACATCGAGCGGGCTCATGGGGCACCTCCGATTGTTTCAGCCTCAACGTGGCACACAGAGCCGGCGTTTTCCAGACCATGATTTTCCGCTCATGCCGATATGCGCTGCGCCTGCCGCGCAAACGCCTCAAGTTTCATCCCTCGCGGGTCGGCAACGCCGGTGCGGGACTAACTGGAAATGTCTTGGCGCGTCCTAGCCGTTCGCCATGAGGTTGGAGAAGGTCGGCTAACCACACCACCACCGCCGCTCCCGAGCCAATCGCGGATAGACCGTCGTCGACCCTTCTCGGACCTTGAGCTCTCACCACCCACCCTGTTCCGGGCTACGTAACGCGCCATTATACCGACGACCGGCGCGCCGCAACATCCTCCCCAACCGGGTGGTGCTCACTCCTCAACGGCTCTACCTTTCGGTAACGACCGTTTCCCACCCTGCAGAGCCGTTTGGGCTTCAATCGGGAAATGACCCGCTATGATGGCAAAACGGCCCCCGGCCGCGGTTCGATCCTATGAAAGCTCAGTGCCGAAAACGAACCGCGCGGCCGTAGCACACCACGCAGGCGGTTGAAGCTTTCGCGGCGAAAGGCCGAGATTGTTTGCTCCGTTTGCGGTTCGCGATCGCCATCGCGCGGGGTAATCTGGGGCCGTGTCCCGGCAAAACGCACGTGCCGGTGTTTGGGCTGCTGCTTCGGACCGGACGCGAATGGTCTGTATCTGGCGCAAGACCTCACATCGTTGAAAGGGGAAATGGACATTGAAAGCTGGTGTGATTTATCCGCAGACCGAACTTGGCGGCGATACAGGGGCGGTCAAGGCGGTTGCCCAGGCGGCGGAAGAGCTGGGTTACGACCATATTGTGATCTACGATCATGTCCTTGGCGCCGTTCACGCCGGTAGAGAACCGAAGCTGACCGGCCCGTATAAAGAAACCGATCCGTTCCACGAGCCGCTGGTCACCTACGCCTATCTCTCCGGTGTCACCAAACAGCTCGAATTGGTAACGGGCGTGATCATCCTGCCGCAGCGACAAACCGCCCTGTTCGCTAAACAGGCCGCGGATGTCGACCTGTTCTCAGACGGCCGGCTTCGCCTGGGCGTCGGGGTTGGCTGGAACTGGGTGGAATTCGACGGCCTCGAAATGTCCCGGCATTTTCGCCGCCGCGGCAAGCGGCAGGAGCAGCAGATCGCCTTGATCCGCAAGCTGTGGGAACAGCCAGTGGTCGAGCATGAGGACTCCGACCACCGGATCGACAGAGCCGGTATCTTGCCGCGCCCGAAACGGCAGATCCCAATCTGGCTGGGTGGTTTCAGTGAGGCTGCGTATGACCGAGCCGCCAGGATCGGCGACGGTTTCTTGTTTTCAGGCCGGACTCAAACCGAAGCAGTCAAAATCAAGGCGCAGATCGAAAGCAAACTGCGCAAGCTCGGCAGGAATGTTAATGCATTCGGCTTCGAGTTGATCCAGCAATACGGCCGCGGCGAAAACCAATGGCCCGGCGATATCGCGGCGTGGCGCGAGGCTGGGGGGAGCCACATATCCGTCGTGACGATGGGTGCGAACCTCACCACGGTGGACCGCCACATCGAAGCCATCAAGCGCTGGCGTGACGTCTACAACTCAGTCCGCTAGCGGTCTGCGGCGCCGTACTCTTCTCAATGGGACGGCGTATCGGTTCTTAAACCGTTGATGCACTCTGGGGGACACCGGCGGGCGCTGGCTTCCCCCAGAGCGGAAGACCCTTCCGGAAAGGACGGCCCTCCTCAGTTTTTTGCGCGATAAGGTCAGGCAGCTTACCGGGCAACTCCGACGATCTTGTGGCCATCGGGGTCACGAAGATAAGCGAGATAAGCGCCATTGGGGCGCTTGCCAGGCGGATCTTCGATCGACGTGCCGCCATTCGCAATGCCGGCTTTGTGCCACGCCTCGGCTTGCGCCGCATCCTTCATGACAAATCCGATGGTGGCGCCGTTATGGACCGTTGCCGGCTTGCCATCGATAGGTTTGGTGACCATGAAACGGCCGCCATTGTGCGAGTAAGCGAGGCGCCCCCGGGCGTCTTCTGTGGCTGGCTGAGAGCCCATTGCAGTAAACAGCGCGTCGTAGAACTTCTTCGACCGGGCGATGTCGTTGCTCCCGATCATGATGTGGCTGAACATTTGCATTTTCTCCGTTATGGGCATTGCACGCTCCCGCCCCTCCACCCGTGAGCGGAAAGCGGCCTGCGGTTGGACAATATGACGGGCCGACGACCGGCATGGGAGCAAAATCTCTCCCGCTCTCAAAATCTCTCCCACTCTATAGCCAGGTGTGGTCGCCTGTAACGGCAAGGCGTTGGGGCAAAAGCGGGGGAGCGGTTGTTTTGGGCAGGAAGAGCGGTTCCCGGCGCGAGGGCTGAGCGGCCGCTCGGGGTCGAAGGCCAAAAATTCAAACTGAGACACCGCTGTTCGGTTGACGGTCGCGATGTTGCGCCGCATCATGACTGTCTTGGGCGGATATCCTCAACAAACTCTCCGCCCTTGCTGCGCGAGCGAACAACCGCGGACAGATTTGAAGGAGTTTGGCAAAGGGAGCGCTTGAAGGCGGCTTTGGATGTCGGCGGCGCGGCGCTGCCGACAGCAGATGCAGCACGGCGGGAGATATCTGCGATGGCCAAAACCACCGATTTGCCTGGAACCGTTGGTCTCCCGGAGGGCGTCCTCGTTCGCGGCCCGATGCTGCCGGCGTATGAGAGGGTTCTGACGCCGGAGGCGATTGCCTTTGTCGCCGGGCTCGAACGCAAATTCGGCGCCGAGCGCCGCCGGCTCCTCGACCGCCGGGCCGTCATCCAGCACCGGCTCGACCTTGGCTGGAAGCCCGACTTCCCGACCGAGACCCAGGCGATCCGCGACGCCGATTGGCGGGTGGCCCCAATCCCGCGCGACATCCAGGACCGCCGCACCGAGATCACCGGCCCGGTCGACCGCAAGATGGTAATCAACGCAATGAATTGCGGCGCCAGCGTTTACATGGCCGATTTCGAGGACGCGAACACGCCCAGCTGGGGCAATCTGATCGAGGGCCAGGCGAATTTGTACGACGCCGTGCGCCGGACCATTACCTTCGACGATCCCGAAACCGGCCGGCATTATTCATTGAACGGCAAGACGGCGGTCTTGTTCGTCCGCCCTCGCGGCTGGCACCTTCCGGAAAGACACGTGCTCGTCGATGGCGGGCCGATGTCGGGTGCGCTGTTCGACTTCGGCCTGTTCTTTTTCCACAACGCCAAGGAATTGGTAGCGCGCGGCACCGGCCCCTATTTCTACCTGGCCAAGATCGAAAGTCACCTCGAGGCGCGGCTGTGGAACGACGTGTTCCTCGACGCGCAGGCCTCGCTCGGTATGCCAAAGGGCACGATCCGCGCGACCGTGCTGATCGAGACGATCATGGCCGCCTTCGAGATGGACGAGATCTTGTGGGAATTGCGCGACCACTCCGCCGGGCTCAATTGCGGGCGATGGGATTACATCTACAGCTACATCAAAAAATTCGCCGAGGATCCGGCCTGCATGATGCCGGACCGGGCGCAGGTGACGATGACGAGCCACTTTCTGCGCAGCTACAGTCTGTTGCTGATCAAGACCTGCCACCGGCGCGAAATTCATGCGATGGGCGGGATGGCGGCGCAGATCCCGATCCGCGATGATCCCGCGGCTAACGCGGCGGCGATGGAAAAGGTGCGCGCCGACAAACTGCGCGAGGCCGGCGACGGCCACGACGGCACCTGGGTCGCGCATCCCGGGCTCGTCGGCATCGCCAAGGAGATCTTCGACCACGAGATGCCGCAGCCGAACCAGATCGCCCGCAAGCGCCAGGACGTGCATGTGAGCGCCTCCGACCTGGTGATGGCGCCCGAGGGCACGATCACCGAGGCCGGGCTGCGCCAGAACCTCAATGTCGGGATCGGCTATATCGAGGCGTGGCTGCGCGGCGCCGGCTGCGTGCCGCTCTATCACCTGATGGAGGACGCGGCCACCGCCGAGATCAGCCGCGCCCAGGTATGGCAATGGATCCGTCACGGCGCCAAGCTCGGTGACGGGCGCACGATCGACGCCGCGTTGTGCCGTGCCGTCCTCGACGAGGAGCTGGTGAAGCTGCGCGAGGCGGCTGACGACAGAGCAGATGAGGACGGCCGCTACGACGACGCGGCCCGGCTCTTTCGCGAATTGATCGAAGCCCCGGCCTTCCCGGAATTCCTGACCCTCCCCGCCTACGACATCATCATCGCCGAGGGTCGGTAGAAGACGGGCGGGGACCTCTTCGGCGATGCCGGCCGCGCGCAGGCCGAGGGCGGGGGCATGCGCACCACATTCCGACGTGCGCCGACATACTAAAGGCGACGCTAGACCTCCGTGCGAAGGCAAGCTTGTAGATTTTTCGATTGATCGGGCGCCCGCCCGCGGCAGCGGCCTCCGTCTCGACACGGGAACGCGACCGGCACCGATGCCCTATAATCACGTCAAAGGAGGGACGCGACCGTCAAGCTTCTTGACGCAAGACCCCCCTCGACTAGGCTAGCCCGGTGCCGGGCCCGACTAGCGACCAGCGGTTAAGAACGGCGGGGTTTGTGAACAATTCACGGGTAGAGCACAGGTTTGCGGTCGTTATGTGCGCCGACGTCGTCGGCTATTCCCGATTGATGGGGATCGACGAAGAGGGCACATTGGGCGCGCTCCAGGCCGTCCGTCGTGATCTTGTCGACGCCGCGATCAATGAGCACAAGGGCCGTATCGTCCGCGCCATGGGTGACGGACTGTTGGTCGAATTCAACAGCGTCGTCGATGCGGTGCGCTGTGCGCTGGCAGTCCAGCGCGCGATGCCCGAGCACGGTGCTGCATTGCCGGCCGACCGGCGGGTTCGGTTTCGCATTGCAATCAATGTGGGCGACGTCGTCTCCGACGGCGATTTGATCTATGGCGACGGGGTCACCGTCGCCGCGCGAATGGAAAGCCTGGCGGAGCCGGGGGGGATCAATGTCAGCCGCGCGGTGCGAGATCAGGTGCGCGACCGGTTGCCGATCGCGTTCGACGACCTGGGCGAGCACGAGGTCGCAAACATCGCACGCCCCGTCCGCGTCTTCCGCGTTATCTTGGGCGACGAGGCGGCGGCGCCGGTCGGTGCGCCCCGCCGCAAGGCCGCCGCCGCCCCCGCGGAAAGGCCGGCGGTCGCGGTGCTGCCGTTTCAGAACCTTGGCGGCGACGCCGAGGCCGAGTTCTTCCTCGATAGCGTCGCCGAGGATTTGATCACTGAACTGGCGCGGGCGCGTTGGTTTTCGGTCGTGGCCCGCAATACCAGTTTCAGCTACAAGGGCAAAGGGGCCGACGCCAAGCAGCTCGCGCGTGAGCTCGGGGTCCGGTACGTTGTCGAGGGAAGCCTGCGCAAGGCCGGCAACCGGGTTCGCATTGGCTGCCAACTGGTTGAGGCGGCAAGTGGACAGCATTTATGGGCCGACCGCTTCGACGGCACCCTCGAAGACAGCTTCGACCTGCAGGACAAGATTACCGAAAGCGTGATCGGCTCGGTCGCCCCTGTGTTGCGCGTCGCGGAGATCGAACGGGCCCGGCGCAAGCCGGAGGCGAGCCTCGACGTCTACGACCTGACCTTGCGCGCCCTGCCGGCGGCCTTCGCCGAGACGGCGGAGGACAATCAGGAGGCCCTGCGCCTGTTGGCCGAGGTGCTGGAAGCAGACCCCGCCTACCCGACTGCCAACGCTCTCGCCGCCTGGTGCCGCCAGCAGCGCCATCTGATGCTTTGGCCGGGAGCGACCGAGGACGACCGGGAGGAGGCCAAGCGCTTGGCGCGGGTGGCGATCGCGGGCGGCGCCGACGTTCCGCTGGCGCTGGCGGTCGCGGGCGCGGTCCGCGCTGCCTTGACGCGCGACCATGACCTGGCGCTCGCCGCCGTCGACCGTGCGACGATGATCAACCCCAACGCGGCGGTCGTGCTCGGTTTCGACGCGGTGACACGGTGCCTGTGCGGGGCCTATGATAAGGCCATCGCCCATGCTGAAAAGGCCTTGCATCTGAGCCCCTTGGAGCCGCTTGTCTACCACGCCGCATTCGCGATGGCGTTGGCCAGTCTGTTGACCGGCCACGCCGAGGAAGCGGTGACGCATGCGCGCCGTGCGATCGAGGGTAACCGCAATTTAGCCTTCCCCCACTGCGTCCTCGCGCTCGGTTGCGCCCGTCTGGGTCATGTCGACGAAGCCGCGCAGGCGGTGCGGCGGCTGGTCAACGTCGCCCCCGGCTTTCACATCGGCTCCTTGCGCAGGATCCGATTCGCCGACGCCGCACGGCTTCAATCCGATCTCGCTCTGCTGCGGGCGGCCCATCTTCCCGAGTGACGGGGGCAATCGCCTCGGAGCGCTTTCTCGCCCCGAGCACGATCCGTTCTTTTCGGCGGCACGGCCGGTCTGTTGACATTTCGCGAACCGACGCGCTGGTGTGAACTGGTTCACATTGCGGGGATGAATCGCGGCGCATTATCATCGCAGCGTGGCAGAGGTACGAAATCATCGTGTCCGAGGACAGCAGAGGACGCGTTAGGCGCCGCCTCGCGGCGATCCTGGTGGCCGGCTACAGCCGGCCGCTGCCCGGTGACGAAGCGGACAGCTTTGCCGGGCTGAGGGCGGTTTTGACCGAGATCATCAAGCCGCTGGCCTCAGAATACGGTGGAAACATCTTCAAGCAGACCAGCGACCTGGCGCTGATCGAGTTCGAAAGCGTCGTCGAGGCGGCGCGCTGCGCCGCCGCGCTGCGCGCTGCGGTCGAGCAAAAGAACCAAGCTTTGGCGAGCGAGCAGCGCATTGCCATGCGAATCGGGATCAATCTCGGCGACATCATTGTCGAAGGCGGCGACATCTTTGGCGACGGCGTCAACATCGCGGCCCGGGTGGAGGCGTTGGCTGAACCCGGCAGCATCTACGTGTCCGGGATCGTCCACGACCAGGTGGCGGGCAAGGTCGATTTCGATTTCGACGACCTCGGCCCCAAAGCCCTGAAGAACATCAGAAGGCCGATTCACGTCTTCCGCATGGGTGGCTCGGCGGCCGAGAAGCCGGCGGACGCCAGCCCCGGTGAGGCCGCACCGCCGGCGAGCCTGCCCGGTTTCGACGACCGCCGCGCCATCGCGGTCCTGCCGTTCGCCAATTTCAGCGGCGACCCGGAACAAGAATTTTTTGCCGACGGCATCACCGAGGACATCATTTCGCGGCTCGCCGGCTGGCGTGCGTTCCCGGTCATCGCCCGCAACTCGACGTTTACCTACAAGGGGCAAACCGTCGACATCGTAAAGGTCGGACGAGAGCTTGGCGTCCGTTACGTCCTCGAAGGCAGCGTGCGGAAATCGGGCCATCGCGTGCGTGTCACCGCCCAGTTGATCCAGGCGGATACCGGCCATCACATCATGGCCGAACGTTATGACCGCGACCTGACCGATTTGTTCGAGTTGCAGGACGAAATCGTCTCCATAATCGCCGGCGCGATCCAACCGGAGCTGCTCAAATTCGAACGCGACCGTATCGCGGACCGGCCGCAGCAGAACGAGGATGCCTACGAATACTACCAGCATGGCATGTTCCATCATTACCGGCAGAACAAGCAGGACAACAGCGAAGCGCAGGCCTATTTCCGCCGCGCGCTGGCGATCGATGAGCAATACCCGCAAGCGATGGCGGCATTGTCGATCGCGCTGTGCGCCGCGGGTTATCTAAGCTGGACCGATAATGCCGAGCGAAATTACGAGGAATCATTCGACCTGGCGCAGCGCGCGGTTGCCCTCGATGCTCGCTACCCGAATGCCCGTTTTGCGCTGGCTCTAATCTGCATGTGGACGGCGCGCTCGGATCGCGCGATGGGAGAGTTCCAGGAAGCGATCAAGCTCAATCCGAGCTTTGCCGCGGCTCACGCCGTGCTCGGCGTCGTACTTAATTCTCGAGGTCAATCGGAAGAGGCGGTGGCGAGCGTCGAGAGGGGTATCCGCCTCAGCCCGAGCGATCCGCGCCTGTTTATTTGGCTCAGCGGGTTGGCGGCCGCTCATTATCAGCTGCGGCATTATTCCCAAGCGATTGAGATCGGTCGGCGGTCCTGGACGCTCAACCGCAATTACATAACGGGATTGACCTATGTGGTTGCCGGGCTTGCCCAGCTCGGGCAGATTGAGGATGCGCGCGCCACACTTGCGATCTTGAAAGAACTGGATCCCAACCTCACCGCGGTTCGCATGACCTTGGAGCGCGTCTACACGTATCAGCCCGGGATCGATCACTTGCATGAAGGCCTGCGCAAGGTCGGGATCGAGTAAGAGGCGAAACGCACTACCGGCAATCCAAAAAGAGCCGTGCGGCGGCGGGGGTCCTTCCTGTGCCCCCGCCGCTGTCGCGGTCAACTCTTGCATTGGCCCTGGAAATGGCCTCCCACGGTGTTCCCGCCCGATGTCACATTAGTGTTGTTGGAACACGACAGACTGCCGCCTATCATATTGCCTGTGCACGCCGCGGGCCCTCCCATCCCGATCTAAATCGCGGGCGTGTTGCTTTGCACCGATATGTTGCCATTAACATGGCTGGAGCAGACCGTATAGGGCCCGGTTCCGGGGGGGTTCGGGACGAGGACACTCTGGATCGTCAAATTCCCGTTGATTTGCGACTGGGGTCCGATCATGAAGGAGCCCGCCTGGGAAATATTAACATTGCCGGAGGAGACCCCACTGTTCGCGAAAGAGAGAGAGCCGGCGATCACGGTAATGTTGCCGTCAACTTTGCAGTTATTGATAAAAGCAGTCCCGCCATTGATCGTCAGATTTCCCAAGAACTCACACTGTTGATACGTGCACTGTTGGCCGAAGGGTAGGGTAACATTACCCGAGATGGTGCCGGTGATGGGGGGCGTGTTGTTGGGGCCGTTGCTGCAGACACTCTTTGTTTGTCCCCCTTCAGACATGGGGTTGGCATCCGACGGTCCCGTCTCGTCCAGGTCGAACAGCAGGGTAGTGGTACCAGGGACTGGCGTGCCTGGCACGGAGACGGTTTGGGACGCCAGCGGAAGCGAGATGCCGAGAGCGCCTGGCAGGCCGCAGCATTCACCATAGACGAGAGTGAACAGCGATGTGCCGGAAGGCCCGGTATAGGTGCCTGATGAAGTTTGCGCGCTTGTGGGGCCGGGGCTGGAAAAGATCGTCGTGCCGTTAATTGCGAGGCTCGCCCCGTCGTCATGGGTTGCCTGGAAAGTTGGGGGATTGTTGGTAACGGGATCGGGATTGGTAACAGTCACCATCCCGGTGAACTGGAACAAGGTTCCCGTGCCAGTAGGTTCCTGCATACCATTGCCGGTGACGGGAGCGGCGAGAGCGCCCGACGTGTTTTCGACGATGTTCGTCGCACCCCCGCCCATCAGAAAGTCGTTCACGGAGGTTTCATTGGTGCCATTGGTGTTAAAGCAGAGTGTCAACCCCATCCCGCTGCAAGCCGAACTCGGAACGGTAAAGGTCACGTCGGGCGCACCCAAGCCACTCGGGGCGGTGATCGTCGCGTTTAGCGCCGCGTTCCGGTTAACCCAGGCGAAGCCCATAACTTCTGCCCCGCTCGGGGCCGAAGTCTGCATTTGCGCGAGGATCAGATTTGTCTTGTTCGGCTTGATGATGTGCGGCGTGACATGCGGGTCCGGGCGCCACGAGCTCGCGATCAGCGGCAGCGAGACCGCCGGGCAATCGCCAAAATTGCTTGTGGTTGTGAAGCCATCGCTGAACATGTAGGTGATTTTCGCCCTGCACAGATCATCATTGGTGATCGGAGCACCGCCGTCGATGAGGACACCCTTGGAGAAGAGGATGCTCTTGAGGATACCCTCCGAGAAGCTAATCGAGTCGTGCGTCCCGAGCCCGGGCTCCCGGAACTTGACCATCAGGCACTCCGCGGTCGCGGATGCGCATGGGCTATCGGCTGCCGCTTCAATACTCGGATTGGCCGAATCGTTATCGGCGCCGGGATAGTACGCGATGTTCCGCATAAGCGGATTATTTCCGGTGTCGGGATAGTAGTTGACGTCCCGGACGAGATCCTTCCGAGATTGGGAGACGACATGGAATCGGTCGTGTCTGGCAAATGTCTCTCCCCGAGGCAGCGTCAGTACCCAGGCGACGAGGGTCTCTCCCGGTTGGCCGCCGGCGGGGCCGGACAAATCGAAGCGGACCGGGTCGGCGGAGCTGCCGCCGGTCCCCAACTGTGCCTTCGTCGTCTCGTACGGTATCGGGTTGATGAGCCCGCTCAACTGTATAGGCGGCGGGATAATCGGCGGGTTGTTGGAGAGGGTAATCGGAGGGTTGTTGGAGAGGAGCAATCCGCTCATGCCCGACAGCACCTCTTGCTGCTGCGTCATCGGCAACTGGGCTGATGTAGCTATCCCATACCCGAATTTCGTATTGAGGGGGGTCACCTGATCGGCCGTTCCAGTGAAAAAACTCGGCGATTGGACCGTCAGATTGTTGGCCGGCGGCAAGCACGACAATATCGACGTATTTCCAGGAGCAAGCACACACATGACCGTCGGTTCGGTGCGGAGGCTGCCGGCTGTCATCAGGTTGGCGCCGCATGCCGGATAGCTCGAATCGCATTCGCCAAATAGAGGGTTGGTGGGGATCGGCGGCGCGACGCCAAAGGGGGCGGTATAGAAGGGCGTGGCGGGCGGCGGCGGGACGTTTGTGGGCGGGGTCCAAGGCCCTGCTCCGTAAGTATCGTGGTCGAGGCCGAGATCGTGCAACAGCTCGTGCGTGATCGTGTCCGGACGGGCTTGCAGCGGAGTCGGTGCAAAAAACGTATTCCCGCTGATGGCGACGCCGTTGTTGCCGATCCAGCTGATGCCGTAGAGCGTGCCCCCCGAAGTCGGCGAGTTGAGGGTGTTGACGAAGAACATATTGATCGTCGAGGCGTCCGTGCTGCGCGGAGACGAAGGGCTCCCGCACGTATTCACTACGCCGCCGACAGTCGCACCCGCCGGGATAGTCATCTGAGAGATGGCGCAGGGGGGCGACGGCGGGTTCGAGGTGGATTTGACCTGCTGCGAGAGGGACTGGAAATCCGTGCTCTGCAGACCGGTAATTGCCGCCATGATCGTCGTTGATTTGACGGTTTGCGAAGGGTTGACCGTGTAGGTGCCCTTGCCGCCGGTTCCGGTGATCATCCCGGTAATAACGGTGCCGGCCGCGACCGCCTTATTCGACGACGACAGCACATCGGTCACAGCCAGAGTCGGGGGAGCTTTACTCCCGAAAGGAACGGTACAAGAAGAGGTGATGGTAAGGACAAAGCCTGAAATAGAACCGGTGCAGTTCGCAACTGGGGTCGTAGTCTGCGTAACGTTCAGCGTCGTGAAGTTCGTACCTGCCGGCGAGATGTACTGCGTCATTGGAAACCAGACCAAGTCGATGCCAATGTTGTTCAACAGCACCCGGGTGATGTCCACTCCTGACTTGTCGTTGACGGGGGGCGGGCTGACTCCTGTCATCGGATCGACGGTAAAACCAATCGGGTTCGGACTGGTCGGGTTGTTCGGAACCATCGAGGGAACACCCGGCGGCGGGACAATGTTCTGGAGAGGCATGCCTGCGCTGCTCGGGGTGCCCGTTGTAGATGTGGTGTTAAACGGCGCACAGGTTGTAATTGTGCTGCCCCGAAAGGTCGTCGTCGTACATACGTCGATAGGCTGAACCTTGATGTAGCAGGCGAACGTCCCCGTTGCCGGGAATTATGCCGGTGAGCGAGGGGGTGCACATGGCAACCGCCTCGCCCGACGCGAGGCAAACCGCCGTCGCCAACAGAAACGCCCACACCATCCGGCCCGGCCGGGAACTCGAAGCCCTCATGTTAACCCTCCCGTTGCGCGATACACCAAAATTATCCCACTTTTAATCGACCCAAGTGTGAACGAGTTCACACTCGGGAGGGTCTGCAGCCGATATTTTTGACCGGTTCACGAGGAAACTCGCGTAACCGAACGTAACAAAATCGGCTAAAAACGGAACAGATGCAACAAGATCCGAGGATTTCTTTGTTAACCAACATAATCCGTTGCAATTGAGACAACATTCGCCAAACATGGCCGTCGAACCAGGGTGATTCGTTCAGGCCGCCAAAAGGGAGGTGTACGGTGAGCACATCGATCAGGTCCCGCTCGTTTTCTCGTCTGGCCGGCGCGCTCGGCGCCTTATGGCTGTGCGGCGCCGGCGCGGCCTGGGCCGGCGACGGCGGGGATCTGGGAAGCCTTCAGAACATTACCAATGGGTTCTGCGCGGCCCTGAAAATGGCCTCCTGTCCTCAGCTCCCCACGGTCGCTCAAGCGATCCTGGAAGTGGCTGGTCTGGAAAACTCCCCGCCTGAGATGGTCGCCGCCCAAAACAAGATCCCGCCGGGGAGCAACGTTACCGCAGGCAATGCGGCTGCCCTGCTCGTCGACAACAAAGTCCCGACCCCGTTCCCGATCAACTCTAACTCCTCGCCTGCATTGTTCGATGCAGGATCCCCGCCGTCGGGCCTGTTGTCGACCCTGACGCCGCTCGCCTTCGCATCGCAGAAGTCGGGAACAACGGCCGTTGCGACTCAGCTCTACGACCCCAAGGCAGACACCTTCCTCTACGCGGTCTCGGTCTCGGAGGCCGGACAAACCAACGCGAAAGGGTTCACCGAGCCCGACACGGCGTTTTTCTTCTACGACGACCTTTTCCGGGTAGCCCAGAATTTCACCAAGGGCCAAATTGTCGCCAAATTCTCGTTCCCGTTGACGGTTTTGACCGGCAGCGGCAGCGAGAATGCGCCGGTCATGGTCATGCTGAAAGTCCTAGCCACCTGCAACGGCGGACCTGCCTGCTTGCAGGCATACGTGTCCGGCGGCGGGATTGCGCCCTCGACCCTGGCAAGCGATCTGGGGATAACCTTTGCGCTCGTCTTTAGCCCGTCGCCGACCTCGCCGCAAAAGCACGCAATCTTTGAAGTGGCGGTCCCGCTCCTCGTCACCGTTGCCACCGACCCGGCGTATTTCTACTTCCAAATCACCGGCCAACCGGGCAATGGATCAGAAGTTACAACCTTTCCCGCCGCCATCAACCGGTAACCTCGGGCTCGATACCGTCTTCGCCTTCGACGAGACCAATCCGGTTTTGCCTGCCGGAGCATCTATAGGACTAGCCCCGACCGCAGCGCCCTTCTGCACCACCACAACCTGTCCGGCATCGGGGGATGCGCCGCCGCTGCTTTCCGTCCCCTTCGCGTTGTGCGCGTCCCTTCCGGACAACAGCAACGGGCCGGCCGCCCGCCTTCGGCCTGCCGTTGGTGCGTATTATGCGATCGCGACCGATGGCGAGACGCTCGTCGGGGCGCCGGTTCCTTCGGTCTTTAGTGCGTGCCCTGCGCTCTAAAAGTGCGCGCGGACCTGGGCGCAAACTCGGCATGACGGGGTCTTAGACCGCGCGAGGAGGCAGCGCTGGTAATTCTCATCGTCGTTATCGGCAGCCTGCTTCTCGTGGCGCTCGCGGAGCTGTGCCGGCCGCGACGGCGGCGAGAGTTTCCGGCGCTGCGGCGGCGGCTGGGCAATATCGGGTTCTGGCTCCTCAATCTCGTCCTCGCCACCTTCACCTTCGCGCCGCCGGAGACCTTCCGGCCGCAGCTCGAAGCGACCCTTGGCGTGGCCTTGCCTTCTTGGCCGATCGCTACTCGATGGCTCAGCTTCTTGGTGGCCTTTCTGCTGCTCGACTTTCTGTACTACGGCGTACATCGCTGCCAGCACGCGGTGCCGTTCCTATGGCGCTTCCACGCGCTGCATCACTCCGATCCCGATGTCGATGTCACGACCTCGGTGCGCCACCATCCGATCGAGTACCTGCTCGCCGCCGGGTTCTACTGGCTGGCGGTGTTGGCGCTCGACATCCCGGTCTTCGTCGTGATGAGCCACGCGCTGGCGGTCTTCGCCGCCGCCGCCGTTACGCATGGCAACACCAGGTTGCCGGGATGGCTGGAGCGGCTGTTGCAGCCGGTGGTGATCACTCTCGACCTACATCTCGTCCACCACTCCGTCTCACTCGACGAGGCGAACGCCAATTTCGGCGCTGTCCTTTCGGTCTGGGACCGGCTGTTCGGCACTTATCTCCGACTTCCCCGTGCGCAGCAGGACCAGATCGTTTTCGGAGTCAGTGAACTGCCGCGCCGGGAATGCTTGAAGCCATCGGCGATGCTGATGACGCCCTGGCGGCTCGCTCGCGCCAACCGCGTCGCAGCCCGAAGCTGATCAGTCGGCCCGGGCGGTGGTCCGGGTCAGCATGTCAGCTTTGCGGTTGAGCGCCTCGATCAGGCCGTCGATGCCCTGGTTTCTCAGGATCGCGGCGAATTCGGAGCGTCTGGTCGCCACCTCGCTGATCGTCCCGTCGACATAGATGTCGGCGATCTGCCAGCTGCCGCCGTCCTGACGCATCAGGTAATCGATTTCCACCGGCTCACCATTCGCCTTGACGATCCGGCTGCTGACGATGACGCCGGACGGCGCAGGCCGCTCACCGGTCACCTGAAGCTTTTGCCCATCATAGCTGGCGAACCGGTCGGCATAGATCGCCGAGATATAACGGCCATAACTGTCGGTGACCTGCTGCTGCTGGGCCGCGCCCAAACCGGCCCAGGCCGGGCCGACCGACAGGCGGGCCATGACCGGCAGGTCGAAACTGCGCCGGATGACCGGCTCCAACTGTGCGAAGCGGCCGCTTTCGCCGAGCGTCGAACCGTTTTTCATCGCGCCGAGCAAGTTGGCATAGAGGGCATTCACGGTATCGCTGCCGCCCGCCGCCATGGCCGAGCCGTAGCCGGCGACGGAAGCAAGCGCGAGCACCGCGGCAAAGCCAACCACCTTGCGCCCAAATCGCTGTGCCGCCGTCGGTCCCCTCGATGCGGCCGGAATCTTCGATAGATTACCCTTGATCATGACCGATCTCGGTTGCCTCCTGTCTTTCGTCCGATTAGGTGCGTGCAGCGCAACAAGTTTCAAGACATGGCTGAGCTGCGGTGCGCTCATTGCAACGCCGCGGGGATGCTCCTGCATCCGACTGGGCGCCCCGACCCGCACGTTCCCGCGCTTGGCGGAAGAACCCACAAAGCTAACGAATGACACATGGGGCTGTTCCACGCTGGATGGTCCTTTGACGCAAATAAACGGTGAGGCATGCAATCTCCCTTTGATTTGTTGGCATTGCTGTTGGTGCTGGCGGCAATCTATGGTTACCTGAACCATCGGCTGTTTCACTTGCCGTTGACGGTGGGGCTGCTGCTGATGGCGCTGCTGAGCACGATGGCGCTGATCGCGGCCGACGCCGCGGCCCCGCATCTCGGGCTCCGGCTCGCTATCCGCGGGCTGCTCGCCGGGGTCAATTTTCCGGTGGCCCTGCTCAACGGCTTTCTGAGCTTTCTGCTGTTCGCCGGAGCGCTCGAGGTCGATTTCGCTGAGCTGTTCGCGCGAAAATGGACGGTGCTTACCCTGGCCACTTTCGGCACGGTGCTGTCGACGGCGCTGATCGCGGGGGTGCTGCTCGGCGTATCGGCGGCGCTTGGGAACGGGCATCCCGCTCGCCTGGTGCCTCGTCTTCGGCGCCTTGATCTCGCCGACCGACCCGGTCGCCGTGCTGCTGGTCCTCAGGCGGGTCGGCATCCCCCAATATCTGCAAGCGATTATCGCCGGGGAGAGCCTGTTCAACGACGGGATCGCCGTTGTGCTGTTTACTCTGCTGCTGTCGCTGGCGACCGGCAGCGGCGATCACGCGCACGGTCCCCTGGCGATCGCCGGCCAGTTTCTGCTGTCGGCGGTCGGCGGCGGCGTCCTCGGCCTGGTGCTCGGTTATGCCGCGTTTTTGCTGATCCGCGGGGTAGACGATTACAATGTCGAGCTGATCATCTCGCTCGCTTTGGTGACCGGCACCTACAGCCTTGCCGGCACGCTCAATGTCTCGGGCCCGGTCGCGGTCGTCGTCGCCGGCATTCTGATGGGCAATCATGGGATGCAGCAGGCGATGAGCGAGGCGACCCGCCAGCATTTGAAGACGTTTTGGCTCCTGGTCGACGACACGTTGAACGCGCTGTTGTTCCTACTGATCGGGCTGGAGATCGCGGCGATCGATTTGGCCTGGCGCGCGCTCGCCGCCACCGCCGTCATGATCCCGGTCGTGCTCGCGGCCCGCTGGCTCAGCGTCACCGCGTCGGCGCTGCCGCTCAATCTGCGTCTGCCGGGGCGGTTCGGCTCGTTCCTGGTGTTGACTTGGGGCGGGCTGCGCGGCGGCATCTCGGTGGCTCTGGCGCTGGCGTTACCGCCGACAATCTATAAGGACACGATGTTGACGATTGCTTACGGGATCGTCGTGTTTGCGATTGTGGTCCAGGGCCTCACCCTCGAATGGATGGCGCGCCGCGCGCTGCCGGCGCTGCCTGCCGCGGCCGGCGCTGAGGAAGGCTGAGCGCGCCTCGACTGGATCGCCGCCCGACGGTTTGGGCTATAATGGGCCTGCGAATTTTCCGGCGCGAGCCAGGAAGACTGCCATGGACAAGAAGATCCACATCAACTTCTGGTATGTAATTGCCGCGGTTCTCGGAATGCTGTGGATTCAGAGCCTTTACCAGCAAGGCACCGCGCCCACCCCGATCCCCTACAGCCGTTTTCAGACTCTGCTCAACGACGGCAAGGTCGCCCAGGTCGAAATCTCCCAGAACTCCATCAGCGGCTCGCTGAAAAAGACAGAGCCCGACAAGCTCAAGGATTTCATCACGACGCGGGTCGACCCTGATCTCGCGCAGAGCCTCGACAAACACGACGTCGTCTACAGTGGCATCGTCGAGAACCACGTCATCCGCGACCTGCTCTCGTGGATCCTGCCGGCGATCTTTTTCGTCGGGATCTGGATGTTCGCGATCCGCCGCATGGGGCAGGGTGGGCTCGGCGGCCTGATGCAGATCGGCAAGAGCCGCGCCAAAATCTATGTCGAGAAGGAGACCAAGGTCACCTTTGCCGAGTACTTGGCCGACCCGGCTAGTCGAGCCGACGACCTACGCGACGTTGGCGCCGCTCTGGCTGAAGTAGCGGCGGCCAGCGCCACCTGGCCGAAGCTGTAGAGGCTACGCGAGCCAACGGGCGGAGCTGGGGGCTGATCGCAATAGTGCTCGGCGTCTCCAGGCAGGCCGCCCACGACCGTTTCGGGGACGCGGCGGAACCCTCCGAGAAGGCCCAGGCAGGTGCCCATAGGTTCCGCACACCCAACTTGCCCGGTGCCGGTCGAGCCGAGCGAATTTATTTCGACCCGGTGACGAAGGTGGCGACGGTCACGAAGGCGACAAAGGCAGCGAAGTCGACGAAGTCGACGAAACCGGCTAAAAGCAGCGAAACCGGCGAAGGTTCCGGCGCACATGTGAACTTCTCACGGTCGGCCCCTCTTGTTACCATTCGCGACCGTGCCCGATTACGCCGGCGCCTGGGAAGCCAGCCGTGGGCGATGCTTCCGCCTCGTGTACACGAGCGACGACGACGGCCGGCCCATGAACTGCCCTGAACCTCCCACGGGCAGCGGTGCGCGCGCAGACGGAGAGGGCCGCTGGTATCCAGTCGACGCCTGTGCTCGGCACGCTTCCCAGCTTCTCGACCGGCCACGTCGCCCTGTGAGCCGCTGAGCCGACCGGGCGCTCGGCTTTTGCCAGTCAACTGGACGCGCCGTACTGCGCGCCCCGCCTCACGCCTATGGCACGCGGCGAGGTCCTCGGTCACGAACTGCTCAGCGCGGTCGAGGAGGCGGCGGCCCGAGCCGGCGCCCACGATCACCCTGGGTGCCGATGGGGCAGGCTTCTATGTCCGTTGCGGCTGGACACGACTACTGCTGCTGCTCCAGTGGGCCTACGACCCGGGCTCCTTCGAGGCCGAGGCGGAGGCAGTGCTCGCCGGTCCCGCACTCGGCCGTCCCCATGAACGCCGCTCTCATAACGGCGTGCCTCAGCTTTTCGTGGAACTGGCATCAGCCGACCGCCAGGTCGTCGACGAGTCGCGCTCGCTGGCACTCGGAGCTCACATCGGGTTCGCCATGACGAAGTCGCTCGCGCCGCACCAATGAGCATCGAGCCCGTTTGACTTAAACGGTGAGACCCAACTCCGCCAGGCAACAGGTATTCGTTACGTGGCACAGCCGTCGGGGTTGTGCCGCCCGCCGGACGGCCCGAGCTTGGCTGGACCTCAGAAATCGAGCCGCGTCAGCGCGGGCGACGATGTGGCCCTCGCACGTGGCGCCTGAGTGAGCGTGCAGCGGGAGTGGTAAGTAGGCAGGATGTAGATGTTCGTGTGGGTCTATCTGGGTCTATCTACGGCGGTCAACTGCTACCAAACTGCTACCAAACCGGCCACTCTCTGGCCACAAATAGCGCAAAAGTCCTGGTCAGAGGGCGCCCCCGGCAGGTTTCGAACCTGCGACCCGCCGCTTAGAAGACGTACGCACGTAGCCCGTAGGCGTCTATTTGTGTCATTTCAAACGTTGTGACCAGGGGTTTCGCGCCCGTTTGGACGCACCAGACTCGGGTGAACTGCCACCACAACTGCCACCAAAAGCCGGGTCGGGCAGGACGAGGCAGCACAAGCCGGCCAGGAGGACAGGAGGCGCACCGGCACCGTGGGAGCCGCGGAGAAGAACCGTGTCGTCGCCTGGCGAGTCCCAAGCTGCTGAGAGCGGAACACGCCCTCCAGGGGTGTGAACCGAGTATGGGTCAGTGTGGGTCTGCGAGAACGCGACGGGGACGCGGGTCGGAGGTCCCGAACCAGGCTTCGACCGACAGGAGGCGATAACAACCTGGGCCGAGCACGGTCCAGCAGCTCGGCAACCAGGAGCCGGTCGGCAAGTCCCTGGCTAGGGGTGTTTGGCGGGTTCAGACGTGCGCTCTTGGCCAGGTTCCGGCCGCTCGGCGCACCGGGCCCCGGACACCAGGCAGATGGACAAGTTCGCCCCTCTACGGACGGCCCGCGTGTACCTGTTGCCCGACGTCTAGCTCTGGCATGGCAGCGACACCCTCGCTCAGGACGTCGGGTGCTCGCGGTGTCGCCGCCGGTGCCGGGGTTGTCGGTTGCGGTACTTACGGTGTCGTTGTTGGGCCGGTTATCTCCAGGGTGACCCAGTGCGGCTCGATGCCGTCGTGGGCGAGGCGGCTTATGACATCGAGCAAGGCACCGGTGGCCACATATTGGTAGCCGGGCTCGTGGTCGATGTCGATGGTGATGGTGATGCGCTGCAAGAGCGGCTCGGGGCAGTTCATTCTGAGGTGACCTCGGTGACGGCGGCCCGGGCGGCTTTGTCGTCGACTATCGACGCCCCGGCGGCGTAGGCGGCGATAAGGGCTTGGACGGCCAGGTTGTTGACGGCCCGGGCAGCCCCCGGGAGGCTTTGTGGACCCGGGCCACGGCGTCGTCGGAGAACAAAGTGTCGGAACGGCCGGCCAATTTCAGGTGATGGGCTATGTAGTCGGCGGTGTCGGGCTGGCTGAGCGGGGGGAGGGCGTAACGCAGCGCCACCCGCTGGTCGAGGGCGGCGAAAGCCCCGAGGCGCAGTCGTTGGCGCAGCGTGGGCTGGCCGGCCAGCACGAGGGCAAAGGGGTTGGCCGAGTCCATGTCCGCGTTGGTCAAAAGGCGCAGCTCTTCTAGCTGGTCGGCGGCCAAGAGGTGGGCTTCGTCGACAAAAGTACGACTTTGCGCCCCCGTTCAGCCACCTCGGCGGCTAAGGCGTCTTGGGCTTGGGGGATGAGCGAACAGCGGTGGAACCGGGGCACCTGGCCGAGGTGGGACACGATAGAGGTGTAGAGCCCGCGGGCACCGACGGCCGGGTTGCCGAGGTAGATGACCGTGTGCCGGGAGCTGTCGAGCTCGCCCAGGGCGGCGCGCACGGCGACGGTCTTGCCGGCGCCCACTTCCCCGGTAATAACGCCGATGGCCGCTTCTTCGACGCACCAGGAGATGCGGGCCACGGCTTCGGCGTGGCCGGGGTGGCGGTGCAGCATGGACGGGGCGAGGTCCTTGCCGAAGGGGGTGCGGGTGAACCCCCAGTGCGAACGGAGCGCGGCGATGCTCACTCGGCCACCTCCTGGTCCTGTTCGAGGGCGGGACGCCCGAGCAGATAGCCGTCTGGGCCAGGGGCGATGCCGGCGTAGGAAATGCGCCGGGTGAGCTCGGCGTCGGCGCGGGCCTCGACCAGGTGCAGGTAGTCGATCCCTGTGGTTGGAGGCGGCTCTTCGGCACCCGGCTCGGGACGGGCAGCTGGGTGGCTGTGGCGCCCGATGACGACGGGGACGGCGGCGCCCATCGGCCGGTTGTTGTAGCGGACCTCGACCCTGGTCAAGTCGAAAGGGTCGAAAACGAGGTCCACTTTCCGACCCACCAGGGCCGGGTCGACCTCGTAGCGGTTGGAGAACAAGCTGACCGTGGCCGTCTTGGCCACCGTGCGGGCCTCTGACCACAAGAACGCCTCGTGCAGGGCCTCGGCGCTCGGGTAACGGGGGGTGGCGCCGGAGCCGAAGCGCTCGAGGGGGGTGATCTTGGTCTCCGAGTGCACCGCCCGGTGGTAGACGGTCTCGGCCCAGGCGGCAAAGAACTGGTTCAGCCGCTCGATATTTTCGACGCCGGCGTGGCTGGCCTCGACTAAGAACTGGTCCCGCACGGTGCGGAAGACGCGTCGATCTTGCCCCTGCCTTCGGGCCGGCCGGGGCGGGAGTGCACCAGGCGGATGCCCAAACTGGCGCAGGCCCTGAGCAATTGGGCGGACACAAAGGGGCTCCCGTTGTCCAAGTTGTGCCGATGTCTTCATAACTTGGATAATGCCGACCTCGCGATTATGCCGACACCTGGCAGAAGCACCTGCTCAACCTGGGTGACGAGCGTGAAGTTGTCGGCATAACCCGGAGCGCTTGGCCCATCCTTGTCCGTCCGGCCACAAACAAGGAGGAGAGCATGGGGAGACCGAGCAGGGTTAGCGACGTCCGGGTGCCAGGCCCGTTGGCACCGTTCGCCGACGTGTACAAGGTGAGGTTGAAAGAGCGCGGCTATACGCCGTTGACGACCGTGAACGAGCTGCGCCAGGTGGCGCACCTGAGCCGCTGGCTCGAAGAACAAGGCACGGGCACGGCGGGTTTGACAAGCCAAGGTCTGAGGCAGTTCTTCGTTTCCCGTCGGGCCGAGGTGGGGCCAAAAGGGTGCTCGTCGCAGAGCCTTCTGCTCCTGCTCGAAGTGCTGAGGGAGGCCGGCGCTGTGGAGGCTGAGCCGCCACTGCCCGTAAGTTCAGGCACTGAGGCGGTCATCGTCTCGTTCTGGCACTACCTGGTCGCGGAGCGGGGGGTCAACTCTCCCACGGCCGTCTCTTATATTTTGCGCGCCCGGCGTTTCATGGCAGCACACGCGCCGGGCGGGGACCTCCAAGGCCTGCAGCCGAGCGACGTGACCAGCGCCGTGCTCGCCGAGTCGGCAAGAGTCTCCGTTGGCGGGGTTCAGCTCTTCGTGGTCGCGCTGCGGGCTTTCTTGCGCTTCTGCTTCCTCGAAGGACTAACCGAGAGGGACTTTTCGGGAGCGGCGCTCACCATGACCGGGCGCCGCCGCTCGTCGCTCCCGAGAGGGGTCGCTCGCCCAGATGCCGAGGCATTGTTGGGGACTTGCGACCGGCGGACGGCTATTGGGCGGCGTGACTACGCGGTCATCCTGACGTTGCTGCGCCTGGGCCTGCACGCCGGGGAGGTGGCGGCCCTCAGCCTCGACGACATCGACTGGCGGGCCGGAGAGATCGTGGTCCACGGCAAGGGCGGCCGCCTCGACCGGCTCCCACTGCTCAGCGACGTCGGTGGAGCGGTCGCTGCCTACCTGGAGCGAGGCCGCACGCCCAGCTCTTGCCGGGCAGCGTTCCTGAGGCTTGTGGCGCCGGTCAGGGGCCTGGGGCGGGGCGGGGTGTCGTTGATCGTGCGACGGGCGTGCCGGAAAGCTGGCATAACCCCGTTCGGGGCGCACCGGCTGCGCCATACGCTGGCCTGCGACATGGTGGCCGCCGGCGTGGCGCTGCCTGAGATCGGCGTCGTCCTTCGGCACAGCAGCGCGGCCTCGACTGGCGACTACGCCCGTGCGGACATCGAGAGCCTCCGGGAGCTGGCCCTGCCCTGGCCGGGGAGAGCGCCGCAATGACCACCTTCCACGACCATGTTGACGATTACCTCCGGGCGCGGCGCGCCCTTGGGTTCAAGCTCGCCTTCCACGGCCTGGTGCTACCCCAGTTCGCTTCCTACCTGGAAGCAGCAGGCGCCAGGACGCTCACAGTCGAGCGGGCCGTCGCCTGGGCCGGGCTGCCCCAGGGCCTGGCACCGATCAGTTTGTCCCATCGCCTGGGGGCGGTGCGGGGCTTCGCCCGGTACTTGAAGACGATCGACCCGGCCACTGAGGTGCCCCCGGCGGGATCTGGCCGACGAAGCACTCCCGCCCGGCGCCTTACTTATGGGCTGAACAAGACATCGCCCGCCTAATGGAGGCCGCCCAGAGCCTCGAGCCGCGCCTGCGGGCGTTGAGTTTCGAGGCGCTCTTCGGCCTGCTCGCCGCCTCGGGCATGCGGGTGGGTGAAGCGCTTTTGTTGGCCAACGACGACATCGACTTCAGCTCGGGCGTGGTGACGGTCCGTAACCCGAAGTTTGGCCGCTCGCGCTATGTGCCCCTGCACCCAAGCACCACCGAAGCACTTGGTCATTACGCAGAGCAGCGGGACCAGCTGCTGAGTGTGCCGAGGGCTACAACGTTCTTTGTTTCCAGTGCCGGTGCTGCTCTGAGCTACTCTTCGGTGCGGGGCACTTTCCAAGCGCTGACGACCGCGCTTGGGCTGC
>CAWAVV010000004.1:0-21687 GCA_963785565.1 uncultured Alphaproteobacteria bacterium
CAAAAGCGGCCGGATCGCCGCCGAGTTCCGCGGCGTGACCCCGCCGCAGCGCGACGCGCTGGTCCCGGCGCTGGGCGATCGCGTCACGGTCAGCGAGAGCCCGTGGCTGGCAAATCTTTCGGTCGTCTTCAATACCAAGCGCCCTCCCTTTGACGACGCGCGGGTCCGGCGCGCGCTGTCGCTCGCGGTCGACCGCTGGGGCGCTGCCGAGAAGTTGCAAAAAACCACTTTTCTCAAATATGTCGGCGGCGTCATGCGACCCGGATCGAGCATGGCGACGCCCGAATCCGAGCTGGTCGGCCTACCCGGCTTCGGGCGCGATATTGGCGCCGCTCGGGCCGAGGCTCGACGGCTGCTCGCCGAGGCGGGGGTGCGCGATCTGAAACTCACCCTCCTCGTCCGCGACATCCCAATGCCGCATTATGCCGGCGCCGACCTGCTCGTGGACAGCTGGCGCCAGATCGGCGTCGCGGCCACGGAAAAAAAACTGGGCATCTTCGACTGGCAAAAGGAAGTCGATGCCGGGGATTTTGACGTGGCGCTCGATTTCTCCGGCGATTTCTATGACGACCCGACGATCCAACTGACCAAATACGTCTCGCACGATTTGTCGCCGGTCAACAATTCCGGCTCGACCGACCGCTTTCTCGACGCCCTCTATATCGGCCAGGCGGTGACCAGCGACCCACAGCAGCGCGCCCGTATGGTCCGCGATTTCGAGCGGCATGCGCTGACCGAGGCCTATACCGTGCCGCTGTTATGGTGGAACCGCATCGTCGTTACGTCGGCAAAGCTCAAGGGCTGGAGCATCACCCCGAGCCATTTCATCGGACAGGATCTGACGGACGTCTGGCTCGAGGAGTGACCGACGCGGCGGGGAACGGGACGGCGAGAAGGAGGGGGTAACATGGTGGATACGAGAGCCTTGCGTCGCACCCTGGCCGCGCCGGGGCCGACGCCGCGCCGCCCGCTCCTGCGCAGGCTTTATGTCCAGGTGCTGATCGCGATCGCCGCGGGCATCCTGCTCGGGCATTTCTATCCGAGCCTCGGGGTCAAGATGAAGCCGTTCAGCGACGGGTTCATCACGTTGATCCGCGCGGTGGTGCCGCCGATCATCTTTGCCACCGTCGCCGTCGGGATCGCCAAGATGGGGGACATGCGCCGGGTCGGAATCGTCGGATTGCGCGCGCTCATCTATTTCGAGGTCGTCTCGACCCTGGCGCTGTTCATCGGGCTCGCGGTCGGCAATCTGCTGCAGCCGGGCGCCGGTCTGCACATCAACCCCGCCACCCTCGATGACAAGGCGATCTCGGGTTACGTCGCCGGCGCCAAATCGCTGACCATCGTCGAGTTGTTGATGAAGATGATCCCGCACAACATGGTCGGCGCGGTCGCCGAGGGCGAGATCCTGCCGGTGCTGGTGATGGGCGTGCTGTTCGGTTTTGCGCTGTGCCATATGGGGGCGCGCGCCGAGCGTCTGGTGTCGCTAATCGACGATTTCACCCACGCGCTGTTCGGCATCGTTCGGATCATCATGTATGTGGCGCCGCTCGCTGCCTTTGGGGCGATGGCGTTCACCGTCGGCAAGTTCGGCTTTCATGCGCTGACCAGTCTCGGTCAGCTGCTGTTGAGCGTCTATGTGACCTCGATCCTGTTCGTACTGGTCGGGTTCGGGCTGATCGCCCGGCTGTTCGGCCTGCGCGTGCTGAAGATCCTGCGCTACTTCAAGGACGAGCTATTGATCGCCTTCAGCGCCACCTCGGGCGAGGCGATGATCCCGCGTTCGATGGTCAAGCTCGAGCAGATGGGCTGTTCGCAGGAAGTGGTCGGGTTGGTCTTGCCGACCGGGTTCTCGTTCAACACCGACGGCACGGCGATCTACATGACGATGGCGGTGCTGTTCATCGCGCAGGCGACGGATATACATCTGAGCTTCGGCCAGCAGCTGACGATGCTGTTCGTCATGCTGTTTACCTCCAAGGGTGCGGCCGGGGTGGCCGGGGCCGGATTCGTGGCGTTGGCGGCGACGATGCCGGCTTTGGGGATACTCCCGGTTGGCGGTCTGGCCTTGCTGCTCGGGGTCGAGCGCTTCATGTCCGAGATCCGCGCCGTCACCAATTTGTTCAGCAACATCTTCGCGACCGTGGTGATCGCGAAATGGATGGGCGAACTCGACGATCGCCGACTACGCGCCGTCCTTGACGGCGACAGCGATGCCGATATCGAGACGTTCGAAGAGCCGGCGCGTTCGTAAAGAAATCCGCTGGGATGATTCGCATCAAGCAAGCAGACCACCTCGTGGGAAGGACCCGGCTGCGCATTCTCGAGCCTCGGATCGCAGCCGGCGAAACCGAGTTCATCATAGCTGTCGGGTTCGACCCGACGCATGGCCATCTCGCCGTCGAAGGTATTCGGCCTCAACCAGCGCTAGAATAGCTGGTCATCTCCGATCAACCATGGTATTCGCGGCGGGTTAACAAGGCTGACCCAAGACCAGGCCGGCGCAAAGCAGCATACCGGTGTAGCGAATGCCTTTCTCGAACAAGTTTGACGGGATGTGTCGTGCGGCGCCGATTATCGGTCGCCGCCTCCGATCGGTGCTGCTGCTGTCGTCGATGCTTCTCCTTGGCGCGTGCGGCCAGCAGGGTGGATCCGGCTATGTCGAGTACGGCGCTCCGCCCCCCTCTGCGCCGCTGCATTATTACCCGCCGCCGGGCCCGCCGGGGGACCCATGGGGTCCTTATATCCGTGAAGCCGCCACCCGATACGGTGTGCCCGAGCAGTGGATTCGGGCGGTGATGCAGCAGGAATCAGGAGGACAGGAACAGGCCGTCTCGCCGGTCGGGGCGATGGGTCTGATGCAGGTCATGCCCGCGACATATGAGGGGTTGCGCGAGCGCTACGGGCTCGGCGACGACCCCTATGACCCGCACAACAATATTCCGGCCGGCGCCGCTTATATCCGCGAGATGTATGACAAATACGGCGCTCCGGGCTTCCTGGCGGCCTACAATGCCGGGCCGGATCGGGTCGACGGTTATCTTGCCGGCGCCTCCAATCTGCCGGACGAGACGGTGAATTACCTCGCTGCGGTTACGCCCAACCTCGGCGACACGGTGCCCTTTTCGGGGCCCCTGGCGACCTATGCCGCGGCCCATCCCGGTCGCGCGATCGGGACCACCCCGGACGTGGCCAGTTTGGCGGCCGGATGCGATCTGAACCGAGCCTATGATCCAAACCATCCATGCAGCTCGCTGATGCGGGTGGCGTCAGCGCCGGCCCCGGTGCAGCCGGCCTTCGTTCCACAAACCGGAATAGGGGGTTGCGACCTCGGCGCTGCCTACGATCCCAATCATCCTTGCAGTTCGGTCGGACAAGCGGCGGCACCGGTGCAGCTGGCTTTCGCGGCGCCAACCGGAGCAGGGGGTTGCGACCTCGGTACGGCCTACGATCCGAACCATCCCTGCACCTCGGTCGGGCAAGCGACAAGCGCATCGGCCTCGCCGGCTGTGCAGCCGCAGCTGGCTGTGGCCCGACAAGCCACGATCGCGGGCTGCGATCCGAACATCGCCTATGATCCGTCCAGACCATGCCAGACGGCCTCAGCCGCCAGCTCCGCTGTGTCCCCGCCGATCGAGGCCCGGCGGGTATCCGCGGTGACTGCTCTCGCCTCATATCAACCGGCGATGCCGATCCCATCCGCTGAGCCCGGCAACGCACAATCCCATGCGCTGGCAATCCCCGTCCGCGACTGGGCAATCCAAGTGGGCGCCTTCGCGAACCCAAATCTTGCGCGCGCCGTCGCGGAAGGCGCCCGCGCCCAGGCGCCGAACCAGCTTCGCTCCGCTGCCCTGGCGCTGCCGCCGACCCCCTATGGCGGCTCGGTCCTCTATCGCGCGCGCTTGGTCCACTTGTCGGCGAGCGCCGCGTCCGACGCCTGTTGGCAGCTTAACCAGCGCCAACTCCCATGCGTCGTCGTGCAGCCGAACCGCTCCTGATCGCGGAGCGCGACTCGCGAGGCTATCGCGCTGCCGCTTTTATTCAGCCGGGGCGGGCACGAGCGGACGGCGGAGTCGGATGCGCGCGCCGCCGGCGCACAGCAGGCTCGCCATCAACAGCGCCGCGACGACGACCAGCACCAGCCGCGGCCGGCCTGCGTCGATGATCATGCCGTACGGCACCGGCATGATCGCGCCACCCAGCGACATGCCCGAGCTGACAAAGCCGAACACCTTGCCGATCTGGCCCGGCGGAGCCGCGTCCTTGACCATCACGTCGCGCGGGGTGCGGCTCGCCCCGGTCATCAGACCACCGACGAACAGCACGGCGACCGTCATCAGCTGCGCCATCGGGACGATCCCGACCCACAGCAGGATCGCCGCGGCAGCCGTGGTCAGGATCACGACGAATGGCAGATGCCGATCGGTGCGGTCGGCGACCCAGCCGCCCAGCAGGACGCCGCAGATCGAACCGACCATCCAGCCGGTCAATGCCGAGGAGGCCGCGGCAATCGGCATCTCGTAGGCCCGATGCAGTATCGTGATCAGCCAGGACTGGATGCCGGCGCCGGCCATCGACGACACCATGAAGAAGGCGAAGAACATCATTACCGACCGGCCGAGCAACAGCCGTGTGCCGGAGACCACGGGCTCGGCCCGGCTCCGCGGCTGGCGGCGCTGATCGATCAGGATGCGGCTCTGCCACAGGATCGTCAGCACCACCGGAACCCCCAACAGGCCGACAAGCGTTAGTGCTCCGCGCCAGCCGAGCAGCAAGGTCAGCGCGGCCGTGGCCGGCGGCGCCACGGCGAACCCTATGCTGCCGACAAAGGTGTGAAAGGCGAAGGACCGGCCGAGCTTGGTTCGGTCCACCGACCCGCTGAGGATCGAATAGTCCGCCGGGTGAATGACCGAGTTGCCGACACCCGACAGCAAGGCTAACGCCACGATCTGCCAATACGACGTGGCGAACCCCATCGCCGACACCGACAAGGCCATCGTCAGGGTGCCGCCGACCAGGAACGGCCGCGCGCCATAGCGATCGACGAGGAACCCCATCGGCGTCTGCAGCAAGGCCGCCGCCGCCGACATCACCGCCATCGCCAACCCGAGCTCGGCAAAGGACACGTCGAAACTTTTCTGCCAGGCGACGAACACCGGCGGCAGGCAGAGCTGATAATAATGCGACAGGAAGTGGCCGGCGCCGAGCAGCGCGTTGACCCTGGCGTCGCGGCTGAATGCTGGAAATTTAGGCATTGCGCGATGCTCCTATAAACAGCGCGCGCGGTCGAGAGCAAAACTGCGGGTTGCTCTACCCAACGCGGGAAGCTGGTTTGCCGAAATTGCGGAACCGGCGCCGTTTGCGGGCGCGCTTGACGTTTCGGGATGGGGTGATCGCTTGACTTCTTTCTCGTGCTCGGAATACGGTTTTACATGGCGAAATTGGCGTAGCGGCCCTGTTTCGAGGGCGAATAGAACACTCGGCATCGGAGGAGGTCATAATGGCGGCGTACCAGCTGATCTCGGCGGATTCGCATATCGTCGAGCCACCGGACATGTACACATCCCGCATCGGCCCGAAATTCCGCGACCGCGCGCCGCGGATGGAGCGGCGCAAGACCCCGGCCGGCCGCGAATACGACGCTTGGATGCTCGACGGAACGCAGGTCGGCACCTTGGGTGCGGTGATGCAGGCCGGGCAGCGTTTCGAGGACCCCTCGCAGATCGATTTCCTCGGCCTGTGGGAGGATGTCCGCAAGGGCGCCTACGACGCCGACGCGATGCTGGTCGAGAACGAAGAAGACGGCATCTGGGGCTCGGTGCTGCAGCCGAGTCAGGGCCTGTTCTGGTACCGCATTCCCGATACCGCGCTCTTTTCGGATATCTGCCGCTGCTACAACGATTGGATCGCCGATTTCTGCAAACCCCATCCGCGGCGCCTCAAGGGCATCGCGATGCTGAACGTCGACGACCCCGATGCCGGCGCCAAGGAGCTCGAGCGCTGCGTCAAAATGGGCCTGGTCGGTTCGTTCATCCCGGTCTCGCCGCGGCCCGACAAACCTTACAGCAGCCCGATCTACGACCGTTTCTGGGCAACGGCGCAGGAACATAAGCACCCGCTGCTATTGCACATCGGCACGCCGCGCGACGGCATCCCCGCCAATGAATTCACGATGGACGTGACCGAATTGACCGGCGCCGGGCGTTCGACCACCGATTACTGGGTGCGCTATTCGCTGGGCTCGATGCTGTTCGCCGGGGTGTTCGACCGGTTCCCGGGGTTGAAGATCGGCTCGGTCGAGCACGAAGCCGCGTGGATCCCGCATTGGCTGCAGCAGATGGATTTCACCTATGTCGAGCGGCCGGTGTTCACCAAGGGCTGGAAGTCGGCCGAAGGGCTGATGCCGAGCGACTACTGGAAGCGCAACATGTTCGTCGAGTTCATGGAGGACGGTCTCGGCGTGCAATTGCGCGACCGTATCGGCGTCGAGAACATGCTGTGGGGCAGCGACTACCCGCATGCCGAGGCGACCTTCCCGCGCTCGCAGCAATTCCTCCAGCGCATGTTCGCCGGCGTGCCCGAGGACGACCTGCGCAAGATCACGTCCGGCAACGCCGCGAAAATGTTCGGCTTCGAGCTGAACTAGTGGTACGAATTTGACGCTTGGTACCCGCGCTCCTTTTTCGTCATGCCCGCGAAAGCGGGCACCCAGGGCAGCTAACACCGTACCAACGGCACCTGGACCCCCGCTTTCGCGGGGGCGCGAGGAAGGGAAACCGGGAACCATCTGTCTAGTTCGTACCACTAGCCGGCGATAGGCAGAAGGGTCGGATTGCTTCGCTGCGTTCGCAATGACAGACTTCGCTGTCATTGCGAGGAGCCGTGAGGCGCCGAAGCAATCTTGACGCTAGTAGTAGCGATCAGACAGTTGACCTCGTTCTCGTCGCCCCGGCGCAGGAGCGTATGAAAAAATGCCAAACGTCGTCATTCCGGGGCGCGGGTATTGCCCGCGAGCCCGGAACCCATGAAACACCGGACGTCAAACATATTGGAAATTCAGGTGTTCTTGGGTTCCGGGCTCGGCCCTTCGGGCCGCCCCGGAATGACGTTTCTTGGAAAGAACAATTTCTTCACACGCTCGCAGGCCGGGACCCATTTCTGCCGTGGATACCGGCTTTCGCCAGTATGACGGGCAGGTGGGTGTGATCCGTCAGCCGGTATCCACTGGGAAATTCACCGCATGCTGGAAGGCTTCGTCGCCGTCGCCCAGGTGAGTGACCTCGCGCCGGGCGAGATGAAATTCGCCGCGGTCGAGGGCGAGCGGATCGTGCTGGCCAATGTCGAAGGCAGCTTCTATGCCCTGCGCGACGTTTGCGGCCACCGTAACGCGCCGTTGTCGCGCGGCAAGCTGGAGGGCTGCGTGATCGAGTGTCCGCTGCATTTCGCGCAGTTCGACATTCGCACCGGCAAGTTTATCGACGGCCCTCTCGCCACGGACGTGCCGGCCTATGACGTCAAAGTCGAAGGCGACACCGTTTACGCCAGGCGATAACGCGATGTTGGCGATCGAAGACCGGCTGGCGATCAACGATTTGTTTGTGCGTTACACGACCGGGCTCGACGCCGGCGATGTCGAAACGGTCGTCGGCTGCTTCACCGCGGACGCCGTGCTCGAAAGCCCGGCGATCGGGGTAATCGCGGGACGCGAGGCGATCCGCGCCTTCGCCGGCCGCTTCGCCGCACTGCGCGAGAGCGGTACGCAATTTCGACACATGATCAGCAACCTCGCCGCCGAAGTCGAGGATCAGCGGGCCCGCGCCAGCTGCTACCTGCTCGTATTGATTACCAGCGACGGCAAGAGCCGACGGCTTCCACCCGGCCGCTATGAATGCGAGCTGGTAAAAGACGACGGCCATTGGCGCTTCCGGCGCCGCGTGGTGTTCCACGATCACGCCTACACGCTCGACGGAATCTAATCGATGAAATCTGACGCTCGGCACCCGCGCTGAGGGTCTGCTCGGGGTGGAAACCGGACCCTTACTGGCTTTCGGTCAAGGGTGTTACGATCGTAGCACAGCGTGTTAGTGCCTTCGGATGGTCAGGCCGCCAGTTCAATTACGAGCCTCAAACCGGTCGGGCTTCCATGACTATCTCGCCTGAGGGTAGTGTCATCGATTCGCTCCTGCAGAGGCCACACGTTCTGAAAAGCTGATCGAACTCTCCCTCACTCCGGATCCGCCCGCCAGTGACGACAAGGTGCATCAGATCGTTTAACTGGGCGAGCGAAGGCGTGTTGTCGGCTGGGATGACAGGCTCGACTATGACGACACGCCCGTTTGCCACCATCGCGGCTCGGCATGCTCGAAGCAGAGTGATGGCGTCTGCATCCCGTTGGTCCATTATCACGGACGAGAACACATAGACGTCGCCACCTGCAGGAATGTCGGCGAAAAAATTACCACCGATAGTAAGACAACGGTCCGCAACGCCAGCTTTGCTTAGTACTTCACCGGCGGCAGAGATGACATGTGGTTTGTCGAGCAGCACGCCCCGCGCATGGGGATTAGCCTGGAGCAGCGCGGCGATGAGGCGACCGTTTCCACCGCCGACGTCGATGATAAGCCGTGCCGTCGACATGTCGTAGGCGGCGGCTAAGTGGACGTGTCTCTGCGACCCCGCCATAGCAGCGTGAAAAATCGCCGCGTCCTCGGCATGTGTTGTGAGGTATTCGTAGTGGTCCACACCAAAGACTGATGGGAAGGCCGGTTTTCCAGTACGGACACTGTCCAGTAGTTTGCCCCAGGGCAGCCACTGCATGGGATGGCCCCACACGATGAGAGCCGCCCGGACAGAGCCAGGCGCATCAGTTCGCAGCGGCAAAGCAGCATCGGTGAGAGTGAAGCGGTGGCCCGAATCCTCGGCAAAAATGCCACAACTCGCGAGGGTGCGGAGCAATCGATACAGCGATGTCGCATCAGTGCCAGTGGCGCGTGCCAACGTCTCACTATCTTGCGGACCGTCGGCGAGTTGGTCCGCTATGCCCAAGACTGCCACCACGTATAGCGCCTGCGAGGACTGATAGCTGCGCATCGTCGTGAGCAGTGCGTTGGCTGCGGTCGGGTCGGAAGCAGGCATCCTTCCCCAAGGCTCCGGGTTGAGCGAGCGGCCCGCAGGTGTCGGTTCGTGTTTGAGGCCGCCGTCCGAAACCCTAGGGCAGAAATTCTGCAACCGCAATATCCCGTTGCGGCACGCGCCGGACACCAAAGATGGGTAGAACCCACTGTTACACCGAACCCCGCCGCCAGGGCCGTGCCGGTCCGGCGGGAGAACGTCAACAGGATGACGCAGACGATTGGCCTCGCCGCGGACCTCCGTGGCTTCGTGCGTATGTCGAGAAATCCGCACCGCTGCGGACGAGTACGGCGATCAGCGTGCTCGACGGTGCAGAAGTTTGGTGCACAGTCACCCGGCTTGCCCGTCTTATCATCGCGTCGCCGTAGGACCGCTGTGGGTCGGGAGCCGTCCTATGAGTTAGTTACTAAGCGGCGGCTGATTTGCAGCAATAATCGGGGCGATCGTCTTGCTTGAAATCCGTCTCAGCGGATCGGCGCCGAACCGCAGCGGTTGTCGAGCCGGCCGCCATCGGCGATTGCCATCACCACCAGAATCTCGGCCGGCCGCGGTGCGTCGGCCAATGACACCGTGATCGTGTCGAAATGCTCGAACGACCAGGAATCGTCCTTGTGCCCGAGCGGCACATCGAGGATGGCGCCCGCCGCGGCGACCTTGACGTTCGAGCCGATGACCGCCTTGCCGCCGCCGACCGCGGCGCGCATCGGACGCCCGAGCATCGGGTGGACGCAGGCGCCGCCATGCTCCATCTCGCCGTCGACGCCGACCAAGGCGCCCTTGCCATAGGAAACCGCCGGCCCATCGAGCAGCTTGATCAACTCGGGCATGATCCGTTCGCCAAGGGCCGCACCCGCTTCAAACAACTCCCGCAGATCGGCGACCCGGCGGCCGGCGAACGGATTGCGGATAACCGCCATCCCGACGGCACGCACGATCGGCCGCGCCGCCGCCGCGCCGAGTTCGGAAAAGATTGTTTCGCGCAGGGTGACGATTTTGCGGATCTCGATCATGGCGGCTCCTTTCATCTCACGCTTGCGGGCGGCGGCGTTTGACGGCTTTAGGCGGCGCTCTCCGTCGCTGCCCCCGCGGTCGAGGGTTGTTCGCGCGCAGGGCTGATCGTTACAATCGGCGGCATGCGTGTTCTCTATCACCTTTTACTCTCCCCCGCCGCCCGCAAGGTGCGCGTTGTGCTCAAAGAAAAGAACCTCGATTTTACCCTGAAGGCCGAAAAGATCTGGGAGCGGCGGCCCGAGTTCCTGGCGCTGAACCCGGCCGGCGACGTCCCGGTGCTGATCGAGCCTGACGGCACCGTCCTCGCCGATTCGTCGGCGATCATCGAATACCTCGACGAGGTGTATCGCGAGAAGATGCTGATCGGGATCAACCCGATCGACCGCGCCGAGGTGCGGCGCCTGACCGCGTGGTTCGACATCAAGATGAACCGCGAAGTCACCGAGAACCTGCTCGGCGAAAAGATGATGAAACGATATCGCGGGCAGGGGCAGCCGGATTCGCAGGCGATCCGCGCGGGTCACGCCAATCTGCCGCACCATCTCGACTATATCGGCTATCTGGTCGAACGCCGCCGCTGGCTGGCCGGCGACCATTTCTCGATCGCCGACATCACCGCCGCGGCGCAGCTGTCGAGCCTCGATTATATGGGCGACGTGCCCTGGGACGCTCACGAGCCGGCCAAGGAATGGTACGCGCGGATCAAGTCGCGCCCGAGCTTCCGCCCGATCTTGGCCGATCATGTGCCGGGGGTCCCGCCGCCGCCGCAGTATGCCGATCTCGATTTCTGACCGCCGCGCGGGAGGTTAGGCCGAAGCCGATCTAAGCGGAGGTCTCCTTAGCGGCTTTTGCCGGCGGCAAAACCGCGGCGCCGCGGACCGCCGGTTCAGGCAACAGCGCACACCTTGGCTCGGTCACACGATGCGAGTGCGTCTAGCGTTGCCGCCAGACCTTCGGGCAGAGCGGTGCGGGCGCGAAATCCAAGTTCCTCAGCCGCGAGGCGCGGATCACCGATTGAACTCTGCACCTCGCCGCCACGCGGCGGCTGGTGGTCGACGACGAGTTCGGTCCCACACAGCGCGGCGATCGTCTCGGCCAACTGGCGTATCGTCGTGCCCTTTCCGGTACAGATGTTATACACTGGGGTCCGAGGGCTGGCCGCCGGCATCGCCCGGCACAGCGCCGAAACGGCGTCACCGATAAAGGTGAAATCGCGCACCTGTCCCCCGTCGCCATAGATCTCGACTGGCTTTCCACGGCGCAGCCGATCGAGAAAGATCGCGATAACCCCGGAATAAGGCGAGTTCGGATCCTGACGTGGGCCATAGAGGTTGAAAAAGCGCAGGCCAATCGTGCGTAGCCCGTGGGTTACACCCGCGGCGCGCGCGTGCAGTTCACACGCCCGCTTGTCAGCGCCGTAGGCGCTTAGCGGGACCGCCGAATGGTCTTCGCTGACCGGGGCGATGTCACAGTCGCCATAAACCGCCGCTGTCGAGGCATAGACCACCGGAATTTCCCCGCGTGATCGCCTCGCCTCGGCAAAAATGTTGATCGTCCCGGAAAGATTTACTTGGTGGGTGCGCAGCCATTCGAGGTTGCACTGTTCGACCGACGCAATCGCAGCCAGATGGAAACAGCCGTCAATGCCATCGAACGCATGTGCGACCACGTTGGGGTTGGCGACGTCGCCGTTGATAAACTCGACCGTGCGCGCAAGGCGGTCGCGATTTCCACTCGAGAGGTCGTCGAGAACACGAACGGCGTGCCCGTCGTCGAGCAATGACTCTACGAGATGCGAGCCAATGAACCCGGCGCCGCCGGTCACCAAATAACGAGCCATCTCGGAGCCCTGAATCAGTTGCGGATCAATTTACGGGTCAGCTGGGCTGTCTGCGCTTCCCCGACGACCGCCAAAGCCGGTCCGTCGCCCACAATGTCCTTCGGCCGCCGGTCAAGACGCGCGTCAGCGTCAACGCCGACGGGCCCGGAGGGTTCCATCAAAGTTGTACGGCATGTTGCAAACACCCTCGATGCAAACAAAATCGACACCCCCCACTCAGTGGTTTCTCACACGAGACAGTTACACCTACCGCTGTTTCAGTACGCTGGGAAGCAGAATCAGGGTTAATTTTAGATGACAACGGTTCGAAGCCCATGAACCTTAAGATTTCATGTGCAAGCTGACTTGCCGCCAGCCGATCCGAGGGACGCTTGGTCAACCGCAGCTTGATACAAGGAGCAGAGCCACCCGATGGCCGGACCGGTGACGCCGCTCAACGCCCGGGGGTTCGATGCCGCGCCATTCCTTGTCTCTTGACCATCCCGCAGGGCGGAGCAGGATCGAACCGATCACAACAACGTCGTTGAGGTCGATGGTGCCTTGCGCGATTGTGTCGACCCGCTCCGCCGCGGGCCATGCGTTGGGCCAGTTCGGGCATCGGGGTCGCGCGGCGGCGCGCCGGATGTGGCGCCAGGGCCGGTCGGCGGCCGTCCTCGTTTTCGCCGCTTGGACTCTCCTATGCGCGCCAGGCGCCGCCTCGGCAACATTGCGGTTCCGGGCTGACGAGTGGGTCACGGAATGTGGCGGCAGCCTCGGCAGCCGCGCCACCGACTGCTCGATCACAGTGCCGTTCTGGCAGACCGGGGATGACGGCAAGGGCTCGTTCGCCCTCGTTGTCATGCTCGAAACCGGCAATATCGGAATCGTCGGTCAGCCCGTTCCGGTCAAAGCAGTGCTTCGGATCGACAGAAATCCGCCGATCGAGTGCCGGGCGACACGATATTGCATCTTTCCGACGGCCCAATCTCTCTCTGCCGTCAGAGAACTCGAGGTCGGGGCGCTGGTGCTGATCGATGTCTTTACCACGCGATCGCACTTTGCCTTCAGTCTGACGCCGAAGGGCTATCAGGCCGGCATGGCGCAGATTCGCGCCTGGGGCTATCAATTTCCTGGCGATTGATCGATCGGGGCGACGCTCGCGCCGCCGTGGTGCAAGATTTTTTCTAAAGGTGGAGCAGCCTGAGTACCGGCAGCAGCAATGGCGTCCAGAGCAGAAGGGAAATGGCGAAAATGGCAAAGACCGCAGCCACTGGCGAGAGCCGATCTTCCCTGGCTGATCGGCTTTGCCCGGAAAGCCCATTTATTTCGGAAGTATAAATATCGGCCATCACGAAACACCTGGCAGGATGATCTACGACGAACACGGCTGAGAGATACGGTCGCCAAAGCGTTCAGGCAACATAAAACGCCAGTGATTTTATCTGTTTTTCGGCAATATCGACGAAGACTGGCCGGATGATTGCGCCTTATGGCGATGCGCCGGAATCGGTTACTGCAGCAGAAAAAATAGTGGACGAAGTTTTGACGGTTCGCAGACATCTGATTGCTGCGTCGCGGCCAATATGGCGGTCGCTCGATGGAGGGGGCACTGGGCCACGCCGGCCGCCGAGCGCGTTCGATCGCAGACGGAGGGATCGGTGAACAGCGACGCCGTTTCCGAAAATCCTGTCTCCGAGGAGGGCCGCCAATGGGTTGCTCCGGTGTTTGCCGAACTGTCGGCTGACGAGACGATCCCTCGGGTCAGCCGGCTCACTGCGCTGATCGTGATGATCGCGTTGTCGCTTGGAACTTGGGCCGCGATCTGGGCTGCTGTCGCCTCGCTCTGCCGGGGCTGAGCGGAGGCGGCGACCGGCCCTCGCGGTTCGAGCGCCGTGGTTGGGCCGTCAGCATGGGGCGGTGACGGCGGTCCGATCTGCACGGGTCCGCTCGATGCTGAGCCGCTCGGCCACGCGCCGGCTCGCTTGACCGTCGCCATAAGGGTTGGCGACCCTGCTCATGCGGCGGTAGGCCTCGCGGTCGTCGAGCAACGCGCTCATCGCTTCGAACAACAGCCGCTCGTCGGTGCCGACGAGCTTGGCGAGACCCTGCTCCATCGCCTCGGGCCGTCTCGGTCGCCTCGCGCGTCACCAGCACCGGCTTGCCGAACGAGGGCGCTTCCTCCTGAATCCCACCCGAATCAGTGACGACGAAGTGGCACCGCTTCAATAGATGAACCAATTCGGGATAGTCGACCGGCCTGACCAGCAGGATGTTCTCGTGCCGGCGCATCGGCTCCGTCGCGCTCTGCACGTTCGGGTTCGGATGCACCGGAAAGACGATCCCGACATCGGGCCGCGCTGCGATCCGCGCCATCGCGGACGCGATCCGTTCGAGCCCGCCGTCAAAATTCTCCCGGCGATGCCCGGTCATCAGGATGATCCGCTTGTCCGCGAAGCGTCCGCCGAGCAGCGCGCTGGCCCGGGCGCACAGTTCGGGCCGGGCCACGATCATGTCCGAGACCCAGAGCAGGGCGTCGATCCCGGTATTTCCGGTCACCAGAATGCGCTCCCCCGCTATCCCCTCGCACAGCAGATGGTCGCGGGCCCGCGCCGTCGGAGCAAAATGCAGATCGGCGATACGGGCGACGAGCCGGCGGTTCACCTCCTCCGGCCACGGCGCATAGATGTCGCCGGTGCGCAGGCCGGCTTCGACATGCGCCACCGGGATCTTGTGATAAAAGGCGGCGAGCGCTCCGGCGAAGGTCGAGGTCGTGTCGCCCTGCACGATGACCCGCTCGGGGCGCCAGCGGTCGAGCACCCCGCCAACCCCCGACAGCACCGCCCCGGTCAGGTAGGCGAGATCCTGGTCCGGGCGCATGACGTCGAGGTTCCAATCCGGCTGCAGTTCGAACAGTTCGAGAAACTGCGCCAGCATCTCGCGATGCTGTCCGGTGACGCAGATCTTGCACTCGAACTCGGGCCGCGCCGACAATTCGCGGATCACCGGCGCGAGCTTGATCGCTTCGGGTCGGGTGCCGAAGACGAACAGGATCCGCATCCGCCGCTCAGCCCGAGCCGTGGGTCAGGCCGGTCGCATCGATAACGACGCGGCGGAGCAGCTCCTCCTGCGGGATCCTGCGGAATGGCGAATGCGCGACCAGAATCGCGACGATATCGGCTTGGCGAACTGCCGCGATCGTTTCGCAGAACGCGATATTCGAGAATTCCGCCAGCTCCTGGGGCAGGGCGCGCAAATTCGGATCGGCCACCAGGATTCGTTCAGGCCCACCACGCGCCAGTTGCGCCACGATCGCGACTGCCGGGCTCTCGCGCAGATCGTCGACATCGGGCTTGTAGGTCAGCCCAAGACACGCGACGACCGGATGCTTGAAGCGCTCGGCCCGTTCGCGGATCTGCGCTGCGACAAACCCCGGCTTGGCGTCATTGACCTCGCGGGCAGTGCGGATCAGCCGCGATCGCTCCGGCGCGGAGGAGATGATGAACCACGGATCGACCGCGATGCAGTGCCCGCCCACCCCCGCGCCCGGCTGTAATATCGAAACGCGCGGGTGGCGATTGGCCAGCTCGATGACTTGCCACACATTGAGCCCGAGTTGATCGCAGATCAGCGACAATTCATTGGCAAAGGCGATGTTGACGTCCCGGTAAGCGTTCTCGACCAGCTTGACCAGCTCCGCCGTCGGCGCGTCCGTGCGGAACGGCTTTCCCTGCAAGAATACCCGGTACACCGCCTCGGCATGCTCGGCGCAGGTCTCTGTCATCCCGCCGATGATGCGGTCGTTCTCGATCAGCTCGCGGACCATGCGCCCGGGCAATACCCGCTCCGGGCAATGCGCGACGTGCACGTCGAGCGGCTCGGTATGATGCGCCGGCGGAAAGCGCAAATCGGGCCGCAGCCGGGCAAGGCGCTTTGCCAGCCGCGCCGTGGTGCCTACCGGCGAGGTTGATTCGAGGATCACGACGTTGCCCGAGGCGAGCAGCGGGGCGATTGCATCCGCCGCCGCGTCGACATAGCCGAGGTTGGGCGAGCGATCGTCGTTGAACGGGGTCGGAACCGCGATCACGAACGCATCCGCCGGCTCTGGCCGGGCGGTGGCGCGCAGCTTGCCGAGGGTGGTCGCGGCGCGCAGCAGCATATCGAGATCGGGCTCGGGAAAATAAGGTTGCCCGGCATTGACCGCGTCGACCACGCACGGATTGACGTCGACCCCGACCACCTCGATACCGCGGCTGGCCAAGGTTGCCGCGGTCGGCAGGCCGATATAGCCCAGGCCCACGACACAGACAGTCTTGACCGGGTACTCCATGCTGGGCGCGCCTAAATCTAATCCGCAGTCCGGCCCGCACTATCGCACCCGGCGATTTGCGGCAAAGCCATCAATACCCGACAGGCAGCGTCATGGCAAGTGTAGGTCACTGCTGATCGTCGTTAACGGGGTACGACAACATCCCTCGAATCAATTGACCGGCGGTGCGCAACCTTTCACAAAAGTAAACGCGCTGTCGCGGCGACTTCAACTCAGCCATTTGCCATTCCGCTGGAGCGGCGATTTTCACTTGGCCGGGCCGCGGCTGCGGCGTAGCCTACGGGGCGTCGCATGAAAGGATCACTCCATGGTCGACAAAGCGGACGCTCCGATGATCGAAGAGCTTTTGTTCGCCGATGACGGCCGCGTTCCCAACAACCCGTGTCTGCCGCTGATTGTCTATCGCGGCGCGCTCGCCACCGGCCCCGGCGCCGCCGCGGCCTGCGAGGCGCGGTTCGCCGACAATGGCTGGAGTGGGGGGTGGCGCGCCGGAATATACGCTTACCATCACTATCACAGCACCGCGCATGAAGTCTTGGGCATCGTCGCCGGCTCGGCTCGGGTGCGGCTCGGCGGCGAGGCTGGCGAGATCGTCGAGGTGCATGCCGGCGACGTCGTCGTGGTCCCGGCGGGGGTCGCTCATAAGTGCGAGGGTGCTAGCCCCGACCTGCTCGTCATCGGCGCCTATCCGGGCGGTCATGGCCCCGACATGCGTGTGCCCGGGGCGGGCGAACGCAAGCGGGTGCTGGCCAACATCGCCGCGGTTCCGCTGCCCGCTACCGACCCGGTCTGCGGCAAATCGGGGCCGCTGCTCGAGCGCTGGGTAGCCGCCGCCCGCCAGTGAGGCTACAGGCAGCTCCCGGTATAGACGACGTCGCCGCCATTGCCGAAATAGGCGGGAGCGGTGGGCGCGACGGCAGGATTTATGGAACCCGGGTTCCCGGCCAGAGCGGTTCCCTGCGGCGGGACCACCAGGCGGCGCTGATAGACGACGTAACCGCCGCGGCAGACTCCTTCCGCCTCGAGGGTTTGCGCCAGCCAGACACGGCGGATCCGCTCGGCCGCGCCGTCGTCATTCGGGGTTATGACCGTGTTGGTGCCAGCGCTGTAGGTGAAGCTGCCGTTGGCGCCGGCCGAAAAGCTCTGCACTCGCACCTTGTCGTTGTCGATGCAGCCGCCCAGCGAAGCGAGCGAGGCGAAAGAAACAAGACAGGCGAAGGCTGGAACACGCATTGGGCGGGACCCTGATCAGCTTTGTCTCTCTCTTCCCTCATTCCCGGCGCCGAAGCAAGCCGCGCTGGCGACGGCGCGTTGCGGCAGAGGCGCTTTGCCGGTTAGCATATGTCTCGCGCGCCGTTGCCGAGCGGCATCGTGGGGAGATCGGTCGATGAGCTACAAGGACCTGGTGGTGGTGCTCGATTCGGCGGCCGACACGCGCGGGCGCATCGCGCTCGCGGCGGCGCTGGCCGAGCGCTTCGCGGCGCATCTGATCGGGCTTTATCCGATTCCGCACCTCGAGCTCCCGGTACGCGCCGGTTTTCCTGATCTGGCTGTCCTCGAACCGGTCTATCGCGAGTGGCGCGAGCGGGCGTTGAAGCAGGCCGGCGAGCTGCGCCAGGCGTTTGAACACACGGCCCAGCTGCATGGGCTATCGACCGAGTGGCGTGCAGTTGCCGAGGGCGAAGAAGCCGATCCGGCGCTGCATGCGCGCTATAGCGATTTGACGATCCTCGGCCAACGTGATCCCGACAGCGACGAAATGGCGCTGATCCGCCCGCGCCCGGAGCGGGTGACGCTGGCTTCCGGCCGACCGATCCTGGTCGTGCCCTATGCCGGCCATTTCGAGGCGGTCGGAAAATGCGTGCTGGTCGCGTGGGATGCGAGCCGGGAGGCGGCCCGCGCGGTCGCCGACGCGATGCCGCTGTTGGCGGCGGCCGATGCTGTGACCGTGCTGGCCGTCGACCCGCAGCCAGGACCGGACGGGCACGGTGAAATCCCCGGCGCCGACATCGCGCTGCATCTCGCCCGCCACGACGTCAAGGCGCAGATCGAGCGCACCGTCTCCGCCGGGGTCCCGATCGGCGAGCTGCTGTTGTCGCGCGCCGCTGATCTCGGCGCCGATTTGTTGGTGATGGGCGCCTACGGCCATTCGCGCGTCCGCGAGCTGCTGCTCGGCGGCGCCACCCGCTCAATCCTCGCCAGCATGACGATCCCTGTCTTGATGTCGCATTGAGGGGTTGCATGCAAAAAAATCTGGCCGTTTGGAAATTCAGGTGTTCTTGGGTTCCGGGCTCGGCCCTTCGGGCCGCCCCGGAATGACGTTTCTTGGAGAGAACAATTTCTTCACACGCTCCTAAGCGGCAATCCATCAGCGCCGCGCTTTGGATAAGGGTGTAAAACAAACCGATGCATTTTGCGCACGCGCATTGCGAGTCGCACAATCGGCGATCTGCAACGTCGCGAAACCCGGCCTTCCCAAACCGGTCGCGACAAAGAGGGCGCCGCGGGCCGCCTGCATCCCGTCGGTGCTGCCATAGGGCGGGTTGCAGCGATAGGCAGCGGGATCGCGAGGACATCGACGATCTTCACCGGGTCAGCCCGCGCTCAGCACCGCCATCAGGTCGCATTGGATCTGCATCGGCGCCGCCAAATCGTGCGAGGTCATGGTGTGGCGCGCCGGCCGCGAATGCGGGTCCGGAAACATTTCAATCCAATGCGTGTTGAGGATCGGGCGCAACGACCGGTCGGTGATCCACACCGTCATCTTGACGATGTCGTCGGGCGTGCCGCCGGCGGCTTCCATCACCCGGCGGACATTCGCGAACATCGCGCGGCACTGCGCATCGAGTTCGGCCGGCACCTTGCCGGTCTCGGGATCGGTTCCGGAGATCGCCCCGGTGACGACAAACGGGCCGCGCCGAGAGGCGCTCGGGATCGGATTGACGTGGCTCGCGCCCGCCACGTTGATGCTTTGCCGCTTTTCCATAATCGCCCTCCAAGACCAGGTTAGCCCGATAGCCCGCGACCCCCGAGCGGTCGCCGTGTATGATCGTAGCATCGTTTGCCGTGGCGGGGGCTCATGCTTACGGAGCCGCAGCGCCGATTTCTGAACGGACGCAGGTTCGGCCATCTGGCGACCGCCGATGCCCGCGCCGCGCCGCATGTCGTGCCGGTGTGCTTCGCAGTCGGCGACGCCGCGCTCTATATCACCATCGATCAAAAGCCCAAGGGGGATCCACGGACGCTGAAGCGGTTGCGCAACATCGCGGACAATCCCGCCGCCGCCTTCGTCGCCGATCACTACGACGAGGATTGGAGCCGTCTCGGCTGGGTCATGATCCGCGGGCGCGCCGAGATCCTGGAAGCCGGCGCGGAGCACGACGATGCACAACAGTTGCTGCGAACGCGGTATCGTCAATACCAGACGATGGCGATCGACGACCTGCCGGTCATCGCCATCCGCATCGAACGGGTGACGGGCTGGGGAACCTTGTCGGCCGGGGCGTAGCCCCGCTCCGGTGCTGCGGGTGGGCAAGTTCGTGCCGTCCGGAAAGCCTCGGAGGAGGCCGGTTTGTGTTGCGCGGGGTGCCGGGCGGGCGTATGGTCTGGGTTATGCCAACTCGCTTGGGGTTGGCCTTGCTCACGGCGGCGCTCGGTCCATGACAGTATCACGTGCTCTGTTCGAGCGCTCACAGGCAACTCAACTCAGAGGAGAATCTCGGTCGATCGCAACCACCGGCGGTGCGGTCGACTGGGAGCAGAAGCAGGAGCCTGCCGAATATTACCGGGCCGCCGCGGCGCGCGCGCGGGCGCTCGAACGGGATGCGACGACGCCGCGGGTCAAGCGGCATTTGCGCGATCTGATCGACCGCTACGATCGTCTCGCCGGAGAGGTCGAACGCACCGCTGAGAGCGAGGCGGTCGCGACCGCGATCCGCTTTCGCTAGCATCCGCGAAGAGCCGGCGAGAGCGTCTCGCCCCTGGTTGCCGATTACCCCCGGCTCGAACCGGGGACCGCCGGAAGTCATTGCTCAGCCCCGCACACACAGGTGCGCAGCGCATCCTCGGCGCCGTGGAACCTGTTTGCGCCCCCGCTCCCAGATTGCGCCTTGCGCCGTCGCCGCTCCGCTGGTCGGTTATCAGGCTCTCTCAATTGCGGCCCGCAATTCGCCCGGTTCCGTGCGGCGGCGGAGCCGGGTAGAAAAGAGGCTGGCGCTTCCCGGTGCTTCGTTACCGCCTGGTCCCGAGGTCTTCATGTCAGACGATGACATCAACGCTTTCGTCCCCGGTCCGCGCGTCCATATCGACGGCCGGGCGGGCGGGCCGCTTTCCGGGCTCACCTTTGCGGCTAAGGATCTGTTCGATGTCGCCGGTCATCCGACCGGGGGCGGCAATCCAGACTGGGCGAGATACAACCCGATCCCGACCCGGCATTCCTGGGCGGTGCAGCGGCTGCTCGATGCCGGGGCAACCTTGGTCGGCAAGACCATCACCGACGAGGTTTCGCTCGGCATTGTCGGCGAGAACGCGTTTTACGGCACGCCGGTCAACATCCGTGCGCCGGGTCGGGTGCCGGGCGGCTCGTCCTCGGGCTCGGCTGCGGCAGTCGCCGCCGGGCTCTGCGATACCGCAATCGGCACCGACACCGGCGGCTCGGTGCGGGTCCCGTCCAGCTTCTGCGGCCTCTATGGCATCCGGCCGACGCACGGCCGCATCGACGTGTCCGGCATGCTGCCGCAGGCGCCGAGTTCGGACACGACCGGCTGGTTTGCCCGCGACGCCGCGGCGTTCGCCCGTGTCTCCACCGTCATGTTCGACGAACCAATTCCGTCGGTTTTGCCCGACCGGCTGATCGTCGCGGTGGACGGCTTCTCCTTCGCCGATCCGGAGGTCGGCGAGGCGCTGCGACCAATGGTCGGGCGGCTGAAAACGCTAATCGGCAACGCCCGCGACGAAATCATGGCGCCCGCCGGCATCGTGCAATGGGCCCGCGCCCAGCGCACCCTGCAGCCGTCGGAGGCCTGGCTGACGTTCAAGGACTGGATCGAGCGCGACAACCCGCGACTCGCTTACAGCGTCGCGCGCAACATCTACACCGGGTCGCAGATCCCGGAGAGCGAGCGGCAATGGGCCAATCTCGTGCGCCACGAGGCGCGCGGCCGCATGCGCCATCTACTTCCGCCGGGCACGATCTTGTGCTTGCCGACGACCCCATTCCCAGCCCCCAAGCGCGGCGAGCCACTATCGGTCGCCGGCGCCCAGCGTGACCGCATCCTGTGCCTGTGCGCACATGGCGGCTTGACCGGCATGCCGCAGGTCAGCATCCCCGGCAGCACTGTCGGCGGCCTGCCGGTCGGCCTGTCGATCGTCGGCGGTCGCGGTAGCGACGCCGCCCTGG
>CAWAVV010000005.1:0-595539 GCA_963785565.1 uncultured Alphaproteobacteria bacterium
ATTCCTGTTCTTCGGTAAAACCGATATCCATCGCTTACCCCCTCGGCAAGCCTAACACCCGCTCGCCGATGATGTTGCGCTGGATCTCGCTGGTGCCGCCGGCGATCGTGTATTGGCGGGCGCCGAGCACGCGGTGGTGCCAGCGCGCGGCGTCGGGCACCGCCTCGGTCGCGGCGTCGACCGTCGCGTAGGGGCCGAGCAGGGTCGACGAGAAATCGGCGATGCGCAGGGCCAACTCCGACCCGAACAGCTTCAGGATCGAGCCTTCCGGCCCTGGCGGCTCGCCGCGCAGGCGCCGCGTCAGCCCGCGCAATCGCGTCACCTGCAACGCCTTCACGTCGATCGCGAGCTGGGCCAGCTGCTGGCGGATATGGCTCTCGTTCCAGGCCGGCTCCTGGCGGTTAGGGAATTGCCTGGCCAATTCGGCGAGGCGGGCGATCTGAGCGGCGTGGTCCCGGCCGCCGGCGCCGCTGCGTTCGAACATCAAGGTCGTGATCGCGACTTTCCAGCCTTCGTTGAGCTCGCCGACCAAATTCTCCTTCGGGACTTTCACATCTTCAAAAAACACCTCGTTGAAATGCCGATGACCGTTCAACAGCACGAGCGGACGCACGGTGACGCCCGGCGTCTTCATGTCGACCAGCAGGTAGCTGATGCCGTGGTGCTTCGGCGCCGCGGGGTCGGTGCGCACCAGCAGGAAACACCAATCGGCGAAATGCGCGCCCGAGGTCCACACCTTCTGGCCGTTAACCAGGAAATGATCGCCTTGATCGACGGCACGAGTGCGCAGGCTCGCGAGGTCACCGCCGGCGCCGGGTTCGGAGAAACCCTGGCACCAACGCTCCTCGCCCGCAAGGATGCGCGGCAAATGGCGCTTTTTCTGCGCCTCGGTACCGCATTGGATCAGGGTCGGACCAAGCAGGTTGATCGCACTTGCTCCCGGCAGGATCGGGGCGCGCGCGCGGAAATACTCCTCGTCGAAAATGACCTGCTGCATAAAACTGGAACCGCGGCCGCCGTATTCCTTGGGCCAGGAGATGCCGACCCAGCCGGCCGCATGCATCTTCTTTTGCCAGGCGATGCGCTGTTCGAGAATATCGCGATCGGGCGCTACCCGTTGATCGGCAGCGTCGTCGACCTTGATCTCGGCCGGTAGATTGGCTTCCAGCCAATCGCGGAATTCGGCGCGGAAGGCCGCGTGCTCCGGACTGTCGGCGAAATCCATGACTGGCGCCCTCCTGCGGCGTTTTGATCGTAAATGCTTCTACGACGGATCAGCTTAATCACCAAGCCCACGCAAACACGGGCGCAACCATGCTTCGCAACATCGATCGCGACGGAATACCTGATCTGGGAAATGTGGTATAGTGGATACGCCCTGGCGCAAGTCCTGATCCGCTTTGGTCTCATGCTCGACGTTTTACCCAGCGTTCGGGGACCGAAAACGAGGGAGCGGACCGCGCCCAGAGTTTGCGGGTCTGATAGGTAGTCCTAAACTTCTCGGGAGGCGACCATGCCGACCACCGTCCTCACCGCCGCAACCGAAGCGCAACTCGACGCGGACATCGCGCAGGCCAATGCCGCGGCGTCCGGCGCGGTTCAAATCAACATCACCAGCAGCATCCCGGAAAGTGCCAATCCAACTCAAATCAAACTCCAATCGGGCGTCACGCTGACGATCGACGGTAGCAACGGCGCCGGCGGCGAAAATGCGCTCGACGGCGGCGGCGCCTATCGCGGCCTGTTCGTCTATTCGGGCATGGTAACGATCGAAGATCTGGCTATCCAGAACGCGACGGCTACGGGCGGCGCGGGCAGCGGCGGGGGCGGCGGCGGCGCCGGGCTGGGCGGCGGATTATTTGTGGCCGGCGCCGGCGCGGTGACATTGCGGAATGTCAACTTCAGCAATGATGCCGCTGTAGGCGGAAATGGCGCTGGCGGCAGCGGCGGCCGCGGCGGCACCGGGGGATTGGGCGGTGGCGGAGCTGGCGGCGGCAGCGCAGGCGGCTTTGGCGCAGGCGGCGGCGGCGGCGCACAGGGCCCTTCGGGCCTTTTGGGCGGCCCCGGTGGCGGCGGCGGCCGCGGCGGCTTTGGCGGCGGTGGTGGTGGTGGGGGCGGCGGCGGCTCTGGGATTACCGGGACCCCTGCCAGTGGCGGGCCCGGTACGCAGGGTCCGGGGGGTGCTGGTGGTTTCGGCGGTGGCGCCGGCGGCGGCGGCGGCGGTTTCACTGCCGCTCCCGGCAACGGCGGCGGCGGTCTCGGCGCCGGTGGCGACATTTTCATTCAACAGGGTGGGAGCGTGACCATCGCCGGCGGGGTGCTCTCCGGAGGCTCGGTGACAGGCGGCGCCGGCGCTGCGGGCGGCCAAGCCGATGGGACCGGCGTCTTTCTGCAGGGCAACCAATCCGTCGCTTTCGGGACGGGCCAGACTGCCGGCCAACTGACCGACATCGAAGACGTCATCGCTGACCAGACCGGCTCCGGCGGCATCGGCGCCAATGCCGGCGCGGGCAGCGTCGTGATCGAGGGTGTCGGCACCGTGAAGCTCGGCGGGGCCAATACCTACACCGGAGGAACCTCGCTCGACGGCGGTACGCTAGAACTGGCCAGCGCGACCGCGGCCGGCTCCGGCGCGGTCACCTTCGCGGCGGGAGCCAACGCGACGTTGCTGCTGGACGCCTTGGCGCTGCCTTCGGGGGGAACCTATTCTGCGAGCCCGATCGCCGGCTTCGACTTTGGCGACACGGTCGATTTCGCCGGGCTTGCCTATGCGAATGGCGCGACCGCGAACCTCTCCGGCGGCGTGCTTTCGGTGACCAGCGGCGGCGTTACCGATACGCTATCGTCCTTTGCCTTCGCCGCCGATGTCGGCGCCGGCGCTCTTTTCAACCTTGGGGCTGACGGCAAAGGCGGCACAGCACTGACCCTTGCGCCGGTGACCCTGACCGCCGCAACCGAAGCGCAGCTTGACGCGGACATCGCGCAGGCCAATGCCGCGACGTCCGGCGCGTTTCAGATCAACGTCACCAGCAACATCTCGGAAAGTGCCGACCCAACTCAAATCAAACTCCAATCGGGCGTCACGCTGACGATCGACGGCAGCAACGGCGCCGGCGGCGAAAATGCGCTCGACGGCAGCGGTGCGTATCGCGGCCTGTTCGTCTATTCGGGCATGGTAACGATCGAAGATCTGGTTATCCAGAACGCGACGGCCGCGGGCAGCGCGGGGGCCGGCATCAACGGCGGGCCAGGCTCAGGCGGCGGCGGAGCTGGGCTGGGCGGCGGATTATTTGTGGCGAGCTCCGGCACGGTGACGTTGCGGAATGTCAACTTCAGCAAGGATGCGGCAGTAGGGGGAAGTGGCGGAACCATTTTCGGCGGCGGCGGCGGCAGCGCCGGCGGCACCGGGGGATTGGGCGGCGGCGGCGCAGCAGGCGGCTTTGGCGCTGGCGGCGGCGGCGGCGGCCCGGGCGCCAACGGCCCTGACGGGGAATTTGGCAGCAGCGGCGGCCCCGGCGGCGTCGGAGGCGCCGGCGGGTTTGGCGGCGGCGGCGGCGGCGGCGGCGGCGGCGGCCTCGCAGGTATCAGCACCCAAGGTAACGCTGGTGATTTTTTTAACGGTCAGGGCGGTGCGGGCGGCGCCGGTGGTTTTGGCGGTGGTGCTGGCGGCGCCGGCATCTCTGTCAACGGCGGCAACGGCGGCGGCGGTCTCGGCGCCGGTGGCGACATTTTCATTCAACAGGGTGGGAGCGTGACCATCGCCGGCGGGGTGCTCTCCGGAGGCTCGGTGACAGGCGGCGCCGGCGCTGCGGGCGGCCAAGCCGATGGGACCGGCGTCTTTCTGCAGGGCAACCAATCCGTCGCTTTCGGGACGGGCCAGACTGCCGGCCAACTGACCGACATCGAAGACGTCATCGCTGACCAGACCGGCTCCGGCGGCATCGGCGCCAATGCCGGCGCGGGCAGCGTCGTGATCGAGGGTGTCGGCACCGTGAAGCTCGGCGGGGCCAATACCTACACCGGAGGAACCTCGCTCGACGGCGGTACGCTACAACTGGCCAGCGCGACCGCGGCCGGCTCCGGCGCGGTCACCTTCGCGGCGGGAGCCAACGCGACGTTGCTGCTGGACGCCTTGGCGCTGCCTTCGGGGGGAACCTATTCTGCGAGCCCGATCGCCGGCTTCGACTTTGGCGACACGATCGATTTCGCCGGCCTTGCCTATGCGAATGGCGCGACCGCGAACCTCTCCGGCAGCGTGCTTTCGGTGACCAGCGGCGGCGTTACCGATACGCTGTCGTCCTTTGCCTTCGCTGCCGATGTCGGCGCCGGCGCTCATCTCGACCTTAGCGCTGACAGCGCGGGCGGCACGGAATTGACCCTTGGGGCGTTGACCTTCACCTCGCTGAGCGTCGGCGCGAACGGCGAACTGACCTTCTCGGGCGCCGTGAGTGACCAGTTGGGCGGGATCGCGGTCACTTTGTTCAACGGCGCCACAGAAATCGGCGCGGCGACCGTTAACGCCAGCGCCGAGACCTGGAGCCTCACTCTGGCGCCGCCTGCCGGCATCTATAAATACCCAACCGCGATCGCCACCGACAGCGCCGGCAACCCGAACAGCGCGATCCCGCCGTTCACCTTTGTCGCGGGCATTACCGGAAAGCCTTATACGACGATTGAAGACACGGTCGATGCATCGGGCGCGACCACCGGGCAACAGTATTTCAACGCCAACGGTTCGCTCTACCTGTCGATGCAGGTTACCCAACTTGTCGGCGGCGAGATTTTAGCCTTCAGCGGCGGCTCGTTTTTCGCCGGCTTGGACTACAGCTCGTATTCCAATACCTACTCCGCCGGGGCTCTATATTCGAAGACTTATGATGGCGTTACGGGCAAGCCCTACGTTACGATCGAAGATACGTTCGATCCGTCGGGCGCCATGACCGGGCAACAATACTTCAACGCCAATGGGTCACTCTATCTGGGGGTAGGCGTTTCGCATCCTGCCAACGGCGACACGGTCTTTGTCTACAGCGGCGGCTCCTTTTTCACCGGCCTGGACTACAACTCCTATTGGATCACCGACAACAGCGCTGGGGCTCGAATCTCGACTACCTTTTACGGCGTCACCGGACAGCCGTATACATCCTATATCATTAACTACGACAGCGCCGGCAAGTTGGCCAATCAGCATTTCTTCGGCTTTACCGGGCGGCCCTACACGTCGGATTTGATCACCTACGACAGCAGCGGCAGCCTAACCGGGCAGGTGCTTTATCAAGGCACGAGCGTCTATCTCGCCGACACAGTGTCGACGCTCGCCAATGGCGAGACCGCCTACAATTATGACCGCGGCTCGGCGCTCGCCGGAAAGCCTTACGCTTCCTACCAGGCGGACTTCAGCAACGGGCATCTGGTCGAGGAGGACTTCCTCGGCGTCACCAACGAGCCCTATTCGTCCTATTTCTATCTTGTTGACTCCGCCGGCCATGTCGCGAGCCAAACGACGACCAATACCAATGGCACGCATAGGATAAAGGGCTTCGAGAATGACGTGACCCTGACCAGCGTCCATAATGACACGATGACCGGCGGCGGTTCGAGCGAAACCTTCGTGCTGAATCCGCTCTACGGGCAGGACACGATCACCGATTTCGCAAGCCATGACATGGGGACGGGCCATGACACGATCTCGCTTGCAACCTCGGAGTTCATCAATTTCGCGGCGGTCACGAAGGCGGCGGCCAACGTGGGCAGCAGCGTAACCATCACAGCCGGTGACGGCGACATGCTGAGGCTCACGGGCCTGAATACGACGACGCTCGCCGGGCTCGGCGCTAACTTCACGTTCCACAGCTGAGGCTGATGGGCCATCAATCGGCTTTATGGGCTTGGGACCGGCAGCGCCGACCCGACAGGACTGGCTCGTCAAGGCTGCTCTGACGCGGGGGTGAGGGAATTTCCGTTCCGCCAAATTCGCCGGTTCGAATTTCAGCCGCCGCGGCCGACAGGTCGCTCGCGTTCGTGAAGCAGGCGGTTGAATTCCTGAGCCGAGGCGACGCCCGCTCGGCTTTGCACGCCGCAAGCGAGGCGTGCCACGAAGCGCCCCTGCTTGCCGAGGCGCATTACGTTTACGGGCAAGCCTGGCTGGCCCTCGGCGACCCCGCTCACGCTGACCAGGCGTTCGCGACGAGTGTTCAGTTGAAGCCCGATTGGCCCGACGCCTGGGTCAATTACGGTCTGGCCCGCTATCAGCAAGGGGCCGTCCCGGACGCCAAGACCGCCATGCGACAGGCCTTGCGATATGCGCCCGGTCACCGCGCCGCCACCGCCAATCTCGGCGCCTTGCTGAACCTGACCGGCGATACCGACGGCGCGGAGGCGCTGCTGCGCGAAGCGATCGCCCGCGACCCCCTCAACGCCGGCGCACGGCTCAACCTGGCCGCCGATCTGCTGCGGGAGGAGCGCTCGGCGGAAGCGCTATCCCTGCTCGAGGCGGCTGAGCCTCCGGCGGACGATGTCAACGCCGCCCGGCACTGGCATCTGCAGCAAGCTCTCGCTTTGCTGCAATTGCGCCGACCGGCCGACGCCCGCGCGGCTCTGGGGATTCTGGAGGCCCTCGGCCCGCTTCCTCCCCAGGTCGAGCCGCTGTGGCTTTGGCGGCAAGTCCTGCTGGCGATGCTGGAGGATGATCCCGACCGTGCGCGCGATCAGGCAACGTGGATGGAGCGCGCGCTGCAAACGATGGGCCCGACGGCTACGGCCGAACATCGGATCATCGCCCATTACGATCTGGCCAAGTTCTGGTCGGGGCAAGGCCAACACCCGCGGGCGTTCTCGCATTGGGTCTCGGGTCATCAGCTGCTGGCGCGCAGCCAACCATTTTCTCGTGCCGAGCATTTGGCCTTTGTGGACGCCAATATTGGGCAGCTCGATCGGGCCCGCTTCGCCGCGGGGCCGCGCGCGCGCAACGACAATTCGGTGCCGATCTTCATCGTCGGCATGCCGCGCTCCGGAACGACGCTATGCGAGCAGATCCTCGCTGCGCACGCCGAGGTTCACGGGGCCGGCGAACGGCCCGAGCTTGGCGAGGCGTTCGACGCTCTGGGGCGGGGGACCGACGCCCAAGCCGTGCAACGCATCGCCGGTCTCGATGCCGGCGCGCTCGACGCCGCGGCCGGACGCTATCTGGCGCGACTGAAGGCGCTCGCGCCCGACAAGACCCGCGTCGTCGACAAGATGCCCGGCAATTTCAATTATCTTGGGCTCGTTGGATTGATGCTGCCCGGCGCGCGGATCATTCACTGCGCGCGCGACCCCCGCGACATCGGTCTGTCGATCTTCACGTTCCGCTTCTATGGGTTGCACGGCTATGCCCACGACCTCGGCGATCTCGGCTGGTACATCGGCCAATGCATTAGGCTGATGGGGCATTGGAAGGCCGCCTTGCCGAACCCGATCCTGACGATCGAACTGTCGGACTGGGTGCGCGATTTCGACGGCACGCTGTCGCGCACCCTCGCCCATGTCGGCCTGCCGCCCGACCCGAATTGCGCGCGGTTCTACGAGGCCGAGTCCCGCGTGCGAACGGCCAGCCGGTTCCAGGTGCGCCAGCCGATCAACGACCGCGGCCTTGGCCGCTGGAAGACCCATGCGGACGGCCTCGCTCCATTGATCGAGGAGTTGGCGCGCGCGGGTTGCCTCGTTGACAGGGAACCCCGATGAATTCGCGGCCGGGCACGGCCCGGAGACGATGCGGGGGTCAGCCGGGGCCCGGGATCGGCGCAGCAGCACCCCGCGCGGTAAAGTTTTGCCGTCGGCTGCAGCGGAGGCGTATGATCCTCGTACGTTTCAGCCAAGGGAGGAGATCATGGCGGCTACACATGTTTACGCCGGCGCGGCGGCGACGATGGAGGGGACGCGCGGCGGCATCTATCGCCAGGCGGCCGGCGACACCGGCTGGCAACACCTGACGGGCGGTCTGCCCGACGGGGCAGAGGTCCACGCGATCACGGTACATCCCGACCATCCGGATACCGTCTATATCGGGACCACCAAGGGCACGTTCCGCAGCACCAATCGCGGCGATCGCTGGGAGCGGCTCAGCCTGCCCGACCCGCGAGGCGGATATCTGGTCGATCTGCATCCATCCGAAGAACCCGCGGGTCATCTATGCCGGCGCCACCCCGCCCGGGGTCTACCGCAGTGACGATGGCGGGGACACCTGGCGCAAAATGGCTGATCCCGGCCTGCCGGATCGCGTCATCATGGCGTTTGCCTGTCGGGTCATGCGGCTCGATGTCGATCCCAACTCGCCCGACGACGTCTACGCGACCCTCGAAGCCAACGGAGCGATGCGCAGCCGCAACGGCGGCGAGAGCTGGGAAGATTGCACCGCCGATCTGATCCGCTTCTGCGAGCAGCCGAAATATCGCAGCCGGATCGGCAGCCAGACCGAGATCGAAGGCATGCTCGATGGTCACGCTCTGGCCTGCAGCGCCGCGGCGCCCGGCACCGTGTTCCTCGCCAACCGCATGGGCCTGTTCCGGAGCAACGACAAGGGCCAGAGCTGGCAGGACATGGAGATCGGCCGCTTCTCGCCGCTGACCTATGGGCGCGACATCCGCGTCTCGCCGCATGACCCGAAGGTGCTCTATGCCGCTCTGAGCCCGGCGGCGCGCAGCACCGACGGCTCGATCTACCGCTCGGACGATGTCGGGGCGACCTGGAAGCGCTTCGACCACGGCATCAAGGCCGAGGCGACAATGATGGGGGTCACCCTGCATCCGAAGGACGCGAACCAGGTCTACGGCGTCTCGCGCTTTGGCCAGGTGTTCGGGACCCAGGACGGCGGCAAGAGCTGGAGCGAAACGCGGCTTCCCGAAGGCGTGCGCGACCTCTACGCGGTCGCCTGCGGCTGAGAGGCGTTGGGTTTTCCCCTCACCCTAACCCTCTCCCCGCACGCGGGGAGAGGGGATCGCGCTGAGAAAACATGGTACTCCCTGGCCCCGCTTTGCCGGGAGAGGGCCGGGTGAGGGGCTCCCGCGAAAACCGGAGGACGCCGATGGCTGAAGATGCCACCCGCAATTCGATGAAGCAAAAGCTCGCCAGCGGGCGAGCTGGTGCTGTGCATGAACCTGCGCCTGGCGCGTAGCGGCGACATCGCGATGGTCGCCAAGGCCGGCGGCTATGATGCGCTTTACGTCGATCGGTGACCTCTTCGCTGGCGCGGCGCCGAGCAAGAGTGACGAGCGGCTGGCCGAGGGCGCGGTCATCCTGCGCGGCTTTGCGCAACCCGAGACCGCCGCTCTTTCGGCGGCGGTGGACGAGATCGCCGCCGCGGCGCCGTTTCGCCACATGGTCACCCCCGGCGGGTTCCGCATGTCGGTGGCGATGACCAGCTGCGGGCGACACCGGTTGGGTGACCGACCGAAGCGGCTACCGCTATTCGCAGCATGATCCCGCCAGCGGGCGACCTTGGCCGCCGATGCCGCCGATTTTCCGGTCATTGGCGGGCCGAGCGGCGGCTGCCGGCGGCTTCTGCGGATTTGCCCCCGACGCCTGCCTGATCAACCGCTACGAGCCCGGTACAAAGCTGTCATTGCACCGCGACGAGGACGAGCGCGACTTGAGCGCACCGGTGGTATCGGTGTCGCTCGGATTGCCGGCAACTTTTTTGTGGGGCGGCCTTAGCCGAGGCGATCGTCAGCGACGCATCCGGCTGGAAAGCGGCGACGTCGTCGTGTGGGGCGGCCCCGCCCGCCTCGTCTATCACGGCGTGGCGATACTTGCGGAAGGCGAGCATCCGCTGACCGGCCGCAGCCGGATCAATCTGACGTTTCGCAAGGCGCTATGAGGGTTTGGGCGGTCGGCGGCCTCGCCGCGGCATGGTTGGTGTTGGCCACCATCGCCGTATCGGCGCAAGAGCTGCGCACGTTAAAGGAGCGGCTCTCCGACAAGGCATCCGACAACCAGCGCGTCGATAATTGCCGCGTTCCGCCTGATCGGCGTGGACCGGTCCCGCGACCCGACTGCTCACCACAGCAGCGGCCCTCGGAGTCTACCGCTGCGTCATCCGATCGGCGCTGAGCGCCCGCCGTCTCCGATCCCGATCCCGGCGCCCCCTGCAACAAATCTACAGGGCCCGCGCCCGATTACGATCGCGGGCGAGCCATCGGTGGCGGAGCGGTATGGCGCTGGGCTCGGCCTCCTGGTATTCGAAGATCGGGATCTCGGTCGAGATGCCTTTTACCCGCTCAAAGCCGATGCGATTGAGGCGGGATGTCGAATCCGATAGCGCCGCCGCGACATCTCCCGAGATCGCGCACGCAACCCCATGAGCTTTGGCCGCTTCCTCGATCCGCGCGGCGATGTTGATCGTGCTGCCGTAGATTCCGATCGAGCGCTTGGTGTCGCCCTGCTCGCTGACGACAACATCGCCGCCGTGGACGCCCATCCGGAACGTCGGAACCACGCCAAATTGCCGTTGATATTGTTCCTCCTCTTGTCTAACGCTAGAAAATACAGCGTCTATCGCCTGTAGTATTTTGCCGTCCCTAATCGCTTCCTGCCAATTCCAGAGCGCAATCAAACCATCGCCTTTATAGAGATAAATTTCACCGCCGTGGTCGGTGATCGGCCGAGAAATGTCGAACAAGAATTTGCCGACCAGTGATTTTATCTGCATTGCGCCCAAACGCTCTGCCAGGCCCGTCGAATCGTTGATATCCAGAAATAGTAGAACCTTTTTTTCAATAACCGGACGGTGATAGGTGCCGATCATCAAATGAAACAAGGTTTCTATACCGATAAAATGAACCGCCCTCATCACCACGATGCCAACGACGGCGATTGCGATCACCCTCGGCAGCACGAACGGCAACCGGCTGTATGGCACCGGCGAGGGATATATGCGATACAACAGGATATGAGAGGAATTGGTGGCGGCCACGAACAAGACCGCGACGACAATCGTGTAAATTAAGATAGACAGCAAGGGGTGAATGTTGCGGAACCACCGCCCGCGTGCACTCTGCACGTAAAATTGTTCGAAGAGACCGACACCCGTCCCGACAAATACGGCGTTAAGTACGCCAAAGATCATCGGTCGGCCTTGCGCGACGGTAACTAAACCCGCCAGCAGCGCAAAAACAATAACCGCCAGCAGGATCGAGGCCAGTTTCCTGCGCGTCGAAATCGAGACCCGGGTAAAGAGGAACGCCATGGCGATGTCGTCGCAATCGGTCCAGCAAAGCGTTTTCACCGGGAAGCGATTATGCTCCAACAGCGGGAAACGATCGCTCAATTTGGGAGAGCGGACTCGAAGGACAAGGGGCCAGGACGAATGCCGCCCCGGTGAACTTGGCAAATTCCGCGAACGAGCGTTTGATGCCGGCAATGAATTGGACATGACGGGTCGCTGCGATGCTTGGCCAATTGCCTGAACCGGGCGCGGTGTTCCTCGACCATGTCGCCCACTTCGTGCCGGATATCGATCCGGCGGCTGCAGCCCTGGAGCGGTGCGGCTTCCGCCTGACCTCGTTCACGCCCCAGACCAACCGGGTCGACGGCAGGCCCGTCGCGGCGGGCACCGGCAACCGCTGCGCGATGTTCCGCCGAGGCTATGTCGAAATCCTCGCCGCCGTCGCCGATACGCTGCTGGCGCGGCAGCTGAAAGAGCGCTTGGCCCGTCATGTCGGGCTGCATCTCGCCGCTTTCAGCAGCGCCGATGCCGCCGCCGAGCATCACCGGCTGGCGGCGGCCGGGTTTCCAGTGCTGCCGCTCGTCGACATGCGCCGCCCGGTCGCGACCGATAACGGCGAGGAGGAGGCTCGCTTTACGATCGCCCGCATCGCCCCCGGTTCGATGCCCGAGGGACGCATACAGTTTCTGACCCACTACACCGAGCATCTGGTCTGGCCCGAGCCCTATCTCGACCATCCGAATGGGGCGCAGGCGCTTGCGGCGTTATGGATCGCCGCCGCCGATCCGGCCGAACCGGTGGAGCGCTTTGCCCGATTTACCGGCCATCCGGCGCGGCGCGACGGCGCGATTATGACAATCGCCCTCGAGCGCGGCGCCTTGCGCTTTGCCACTCCGGAATTTCTCGCCCGCGAGTTCGGCATAGCGCCCGGACCGCCGCTCCCCTATCTCGCCGCCAGCGAGATCGAGGTCGCCAGCCTCGATCGGCTGCGCCGGCGCCTCGACGGCGCCGGTCTCGTCCATCAGGCGATCGCCGATGGGACAGCGGTGCCGTTGCCGCCATCGGTCGGCGGAACGATCCTGTTTCGCGCCGCAGTCGGCTGAACGGGTGCGCGATCTTCTCCAGCCGGCGCGGTTCAGAGGACGAGCTGAGTCTGGGTGACGAGTGCGAGCAGCCGGCCCTCCGCGTTCGTCACTCGTGTCTGCCAGATCATGGTCCGCCGGCCGCGGTGAACGGGTGTCGCCTCGCCGATCACCTGGGTTCCGACCGGCGCTGGCGCGATAAAATTCGTCTTGCTCTCGATCGTCGTCGTCGTCGCGCCGTCGGCCAGGTTGACGATGGTGCCGGTGGCGCCGAGCGTGTCGGCAAAAGCCATGACGGCGCCCCCGTGAAGGACTGCAGGGCGGGTACAGAGATCCTCGCGCACGGTCATTCGCGCGACGATCCTATCGGTCGAGGCGCTGGTGAACTCGATGCCGAGCAAGGCCGCGAGGGGCAGCATCTCCTCCTTGATCCGAGCGAGCAGATCCATCCGATCGTCCTTTCCTGTGACGAGCCCCGGCGCGGGCCGCCACAACCATGGTAATGCCATCATTGGTCGGATAGGGTCCGGATTTATCGAGCGAGCCCCACCCTTGGCCTCGGGCCCGCCCCGAGGGCGTCGGGAAGAGTGGTTGCGCTTAAGCGGAGGGTGTCGGGCGTGCGTAATCTGTCTTGTTTGATGCTGGCGACGGCTTTGGCTGCCGCGGCCGGAGGCGCCGTCGCCCAGCAGCCGGGCGGCAAGGATGCCGTCTACGAGGAGCTGAATTTGTTCGACGAAGCCTTCGAGCGCGTTCGCCAGGACGCGGTCGATCCGGTCGCCGACCCCAAGCTGATCGGAGCGGCGATCAGCGGCATGCTGTCGGGGCTCGATCCGCGCGCCGCCTATCTCGACCCGGCTGAATACCAGGCCTTGCGTGCGCCAGCCACCAACAACCAGGTCGGTATCGGCGTGGTGCTCGCGCTCGACAAGGGGGAGCTCAAGGTGATCTCGCCGCGCGACGGCTCGCCCGCGGCAGCGGCTGGGATCGAGCCCGGCGATCTGATCTTTTCGATCGACAAACAGCCGATCTACGAGCTCACCTTGGCCGAAGGCCAGCGCAAGCTGGACGGGCCTCCCGGCAGCACCGCGGCGCTGGTCCTGCAGCGCGGCGAGGCCCCTCCGATCAAGGTCACGGTCAAGCGAGCCGCCGATAATTTTCAGACCGTCACGGCCCGGGTCGAAAAAGGCGATATCGGCTACCTGCGGCTGGCCGGTTTCGACGACGGCACTCCAGCCGCGCTGACTTCCGCCGTGCAGGATCTGCGGCAAAAGACCGGCGGCAAGCTCCTCGGCCTGATCCTCGATCTGCGCAATAATCCGGGCGGCAATTTCCAGGATGCCGTCGCCGCCGCCGCCGCCTTCCTCGACAAGGGCGACATCGCCCTGGTCAAGGGTCGCCAACCGGAGAGCCTAAAACACATCACCGCCCCCCCGAGCGATATCGTCAAAGGGTTGCCGATTGTCGCGCTGGTGAATGGCGGCACGGCGCGCGAGGCCGAGCTTGTGGCCGGCGCGCTGCAAGATAACCACCGGGCCATGCTGCTCGGCACCAAGACCTATGGCGAGAGCGGGGTCGAGAGCTTGATCCCGCTCGCCGATGGAGGCGCCGTCCGCTTGACCACAACTCGTTTCACCACGCCCGATGGGCGGGAAATCGACGGCAAGGGGTTGGAGCCCGATCTTACCGTGACGCCGCTGAAACTTCAGAAGCTGGGTCAGGACGAGGGCCTTCACGAGGCCGATCTGCCGGGAGCCCTCAAAAACCCCGATCAGCCGGCGCCTGCGGCATCACCTGCCGAGGGAACGCCCGCGCTTGGCGGCAAACCGCCGCCGGCAGCCAAACCGAGCCCAACCGAGACTCCTCCGGGTGCGGCCGCAACGCCGCAAAAGACCGCGCCATCGGTCGCGACCAAGGAAATCGGCGGGGCGAACGACGAACAGTTGACGCAGGCGTTGGATATCCTGCGGGGGCTCGTCGTGTTCAATCGCCACGCCTCGGGCTGATCCCGGATCACCGAACCTGCGCCCTCCCCTTCTAATCGCTCCGCGCGCCGTAGCGGTCGATGTGGTAGGGAGCGCGGGCGAGACCGGGGCAATGGCTGCCAACCACCGGCGCCAAAGTTTCATAGAGGCGGCGGTTGTCTGCATTGGCGGCGGCGAGCCGGTCGCGCGCCGCTTCGACGCGATTGCGCAGCCCGTTGAGATCGACGGTCACGACCCGCCGGTTGTCGATTACCAGACGCCCGCCGATCATGACGCTCGTAACCGCGCCGCCGTCCTCGGTGTGGACCAGCTGGTTGACCGGGTCGTTGAGCGGCAGCCAATTCGGGTGGTCGAGGTCGAGCATGACTATGTCCGCCTTGTAACCAGGCCTCAACCGGCCGATTTGGCCGTCGAAGCCCAGGGCGCGGGCGCTGCCCTCGGTCGCCGCCAGCGCCGCCTCGCGGGTCGAAAGCCACCGCCGCCAATCCGATCCCCGCACTTTCGATACGAAAGAAGCAAGCCGCATCGCCTCGTACATATTTTGATTGTCCGAGCAGTTGGCGCCGTCGGTGCCGATCCCGAGATTGACCCGGCGATCGAGCATCGCACGGCTGTCGGCGAGACCACCGCCAAGCCGCATGTTGCTGCCGGGATTGTGCGCAACCGAGGCGCCATGATCCCCGAGGCGGGCCATGTCGTCATTATCGAGCCACACGCCATGCGCCACGGTGAAATGCGGGCCGAGCACGCCGAGCGCATCGAGATGGGCTGTCTGGGTGCGGCCGTAAAGGCGGATGCCGGTCACCGCCTGCACCTTCGACTCGGCCACATGGCTATGCAGCCCGACACCGAACTCGCGCGCCAAATCGGCGCAGCCGAGGATGAACCCGTCCGAGCAATGGTGCGGGATCGTCGGCGCGACCGCCGGGCGCACCAGGTCGCGGTCGAGCGGCCAGCCGGCGAGCGCGGTGCGGATCGCCGCCAAGGTCAACTCGGCCGGCGGCAGGCGCAATTCGGCCACCCGCGCCTGCAGCGCCCTCGGCATCGCCTCGATCAGGCCGGGGATCGCCTCGTAGAAGCTGCGGTCGGCGACCATCGGGGCCACCACCGCGCGCATGCCGACATCGGCATAGGCCTGAGCGGCGAGCGCCAGCCCCTCGGCGGTCGGCAGCGGCCATTCGAACGAAAGATCATAGCAGGCGGTGCAGCCTTTCATGACCATCTCGACGGCGCCCAGTTGAGTTGACAGGTAACGGTCGTCGAGGTTGCGGTTGCCGGTGATCCAAGGCGCCGCGGTCAGCAACAATTCGAGCGTCCAGCGGTCGCCCATTCCCTTGGCGAGGTTACCGTGACCATGGGTATGGGCATTGACCAGGCCCGGGTGGAGCAGCCGGCGCGCCGCCGGGATTTCTACTGCTCCCTCGGGCGCGGGGCAGCCGGGCGCCCCGATCTGGCGAATCGTGTCGCCCTCGATCAGAACGTCGGCGAATTCAGCGGTGCCGGCGGCGATATCGAGCACGCGGCCGCCGCGCAGGATCGTGTGAGTCATGCTATCGTCTCCGCAAAGCGCACAACATATTACGCCCGAGCGGGCTGGGAGCCGAGCCATGCCGAACGTTATCGTCGAGCGACGGGGTGCGGTGCTCGAGATCACCCTGAACCGGCCGGACGTGCTCAACGCTGTCGACCGGGAGACGATCGCCGCGCTCGCCGCTGCCGCCGCCGAAGCCGCCGAGGATCGCGCGGCCCGGGCTGTGTTGCTGCGCGGCGCCGGCACCCATTTCTGCGCGGGCGGCGACATTGGGATGTTCGGTGAGCTGATCCAACTCTCGCCTTCCGACCGGCGAAGAACGCTCTATCAAACCGTCGATGCACTGCACCCGCTTCTGGTTCGGTTGCGGCATATGCCAAAGCCGGTCGTCGCCGCTGTGCAGGGGGCCGCGGCCGGGTTCGGTCTGAGCCTCGTCCTCGCCGCCGATCTCGCAGTCGCCGCCGAGGATGCGGTCTTCACCTGCGGCTATATTCATCTCGGCACCACCCCCGATGGCGGCATGACCGCGCTGCTGCCGGGGATCGTCGGGCTCAAGCTGGCGAGCGAGCTGACCCTCCTCGGCGAACGCTTTGACGCGCATCGCGCCCTGGCGCTCGGTCTCGTCAACCGCATCGTCGCGCCGGAACAACTCCACCCCGAAGCCGAGGCATTGGCTGCTCGGCTTGCTGCCGGCCCGAGCGAAGCCTATGCCCGCACCAAGGCGCTGCTCCAGGCGACGGTCGGCGACGCTTTCGAGGCGCAGTTGCGGCGCGAAGCCGAAAACTTTGCCGCCTGCGCGGCGACCGACGACTTTGTCGAGGGGGTGCACGCTTTTCTCGAAAAGCGCCGCCCGAGTTTTACCGGCCAGGGAAGAGGTGGCTGATGCGATGGTGTCGATTTTGGGCGGTAGCGCTAACCCTGCTGGCCAGCGCGGGCGGGTTGTCCGGGTGCTATTACGACCCGTACACGGGCGGCTACTATCCCTATCCGTCCTATTCCTACCCTTATCCTTACCGCCCGCCTTATCCCTACCCCTACCCCGCTCCGCTGCCACCGGCGAACCCAAACGCGCCACCTCAGCAAATGCCGTTCCCGCCGCCGCATTAGTGGAAGCGCCCTTCACGGGGGTTCCGCATGACCAAGTTTGGTACGGTCATGGGCAACGCGCGCCGGAGCCCATCCCGGATGCTGCTCGGGACCCCAAAAGCAGCATGCCGAAAGCCCACCGCAATCGTGGTTCAGTGGCCTCAGGGTCGTCGCGTGGCTACGCCGTGGCGCGCGGGGCAGCGATTAGTGTCGAGGGTAACGTGAACGGTGTCCCCGACAAACCTCCCAGTGACTTGGTAGGCCCGCGCGTGCGTCGATCCGACGACCCCGGCCTGGGTCGTTCCGGAGAAGCTGCCGTCCGGCGCAAGCGCGAGATTCTGTAGCGGCACACTGGCTCGCGCCAGCGAGACGACCCCGGACAAACGACCTTGCGTATTGGTCAAACGGACGAGCCAGTTACCGCATCGGGTGCCGGGGATCTCCCGTCCCTGGACGGTCCAAGTTCCGTTGGCGAGAGTGGCAGGCGGCGCGGCGGACGGTCGCGCCCCAGCTGAAGAGGCCGCCGCAAGCGACGCGCACACCCCGACAAAGAGGAAGTGCGGCGATCTTGATAACATGGTCAGCCCGTCCGAGTGCAGATAGCGTACGCGCCTTGGGCGAGCAAAACCAGCCACGTCATGCTGTTTGGCCGATCGGCGGCGTCCCAATCAGCGCGGTGCTTACTGGTTTGGTCCCCCCGAGGTCGCTCTCCCGCCAGCGGGCATCCGGTTCATCGTGGTCGGATTGGCGCCCTGTAATCGGGACAGTTCTTGCTGGTTCAGTTGGTTGGCTTGGTCACCGGCGGACGGGTTCCGCGCCGCGTGTCCGGCATGGCGCGGGTGATGCGCGCGCAGCGCCCTGAGCCCCTCTCCGATGTCGCCCTCCCTCCGGCCGGCATACGGTTCATCTGGTTTGGCATCGCCGACGGAGCCGCCGGGCCGGGCGCGCTTGTGCCGGGCGGCGGCGCGGACGGAGCCGGTTGGGCCCACACTGGCGCGGCAATCGCGAGCGCGGCAACCGCCGCCCCGCCGATCAAGAGATGCTTCATGGTGTAACCTTCCTTATCCAGAATAGAAGATACATCCCACCCAAAACCCCAGTATGGCAAGTACCACGTGAGCATATTTTAGTTTGTATCAAATCGCGGCGCGCTGCTATTGGGCTAACTGTGTCTCTTCCGCGCGCAGCGCCGCCATGACTTTGAGGGCGTCGGCGAGCGATCCGGGTTCGTGCGTGCGGATATAGTCGGCGCCCTTTTCAGCCGCGTAGAGCTCGGCTGCCAAGGTCGCTGACCCGAGCTCGGATGCTGCGGCCCCGCCCGTGATCGCACGCAGAAAGGACTTGCGCGACACTGAGATCAGCACCGGCAGGCCAAAAGCCTGCTTCAGCCGGTCGAGGCCGGCAAGAACGCGCAACGATGCCTCCGGCCGGCTGCTCAGGAAAAAGCCCATGCCGGGATCGAGGATAAGCCGCTCCCGCGCGATACCGGCCCGTTCGAGGGCCTCCACGCGGTCGGCAAAAAAGGCGCAGATGCGGTCCCACACTTCGTCGGCGGACAGCTCGACCCGCTGTGCCCGGCCGCGGCCGTGCACGGCGTGCATGACGACGAGCCGGCAGCTGGCTGCGGCCAACTCGGGATAGAAGGACCGGTCGGGAAAACCCTGGGTATCGTTCAGGAACGCCACCTCGCACGCGATCGCGAAGCGCTGGACCTCGGGCGCGAAGCTGTCCACCGACACCGGCGTGGCGTCGGCCGCGAGCGCGGCGATCAGTGGTTCGAGGCGGCGGATCTCCTCGGCGGCAGCGACCGGCTTGGCGTCGACATTACTGGCGGCGGCGCCGAGATCGATAATCGCCGCCCCAGCTGCGGCGAGCGCGCGGGCATGGGCGAGCGCGGCGGCGGCGGTGAGAAAGCGGCCGCCGTCGGAGAACGAATCTTCGGTCACGTTGACGATGCCGAAGATGGCGGGCGCTGGCACGGCTCAGCCAGGGCTGGGTTGCGCCGGGCGGGTGCGTTCCAGGATGGCTCCGACGCCGTCCGAATCGGGAAACGCGTCGAGTTTTTCGACCCAGACGCGGACCCGGGCGACCCGCTGATCGGCAAAGCACGCCGCGCAAACCCGCTCGGCGAAGCCTTCGCACAGGTCGATATGGCCGGATCCGGCTATCTCGCGGATCGCTGCAACGACCTTTTCGTAATTGATGATGCGGCGCCGGTCTTCGCCGGGAACGGCGGCTGCAGCGGTCGATGTCAGGTCGACCGACACCCGCACCCGCTGCTTGTGCTCGCGCTCCCGCCGGCGGATGCCGATGCTGCACATCAGCACCAGGCCGCGCACCGTGACGGTGTAGGCGGCGGCTTCGGCAGGCGGCTCTAGGCAATGCTCGATCATCCCCCACCATGCCCGAGCCCACCCGATCGCCGCAATGGCTTCGCACCGCTTGCATGCTATGCCGACGGAGCGCCTGGGGTGGCCGAGCTATGGGCCTTCTTTATTTCGTGATCGGCGTCATCGTCGGCGCCTTGCTGCTGATCGTCCTGCCGCTGTTCATCGCGGTGCTTGGAGTGGCGCTGGCGGTCGGCGTCGTCATCGCGCTGCCGCTGATCCTGGCGGTTCTGATCCTGATCGGGTTCGTCGCCGTGGCCCCGGCATTGGGCTGGGGTCTGCTGCTCGCCGCCATCCTGATCGCGCTGTGGTCGAGCGACCGCAAGCGGCGCCAGCCACGCTAATCGCTCAGCCTCACGCTGATCGCTCAGCCTTTGAGCAGCGAGGCGTCGTGCAGCGTCGTGTCTTGTCCGCGCACCGGATCGGCGAGCGCGTCTTCGAGGCGGCGCGCGCCCTTCCACTCGGCAGCCGGACGGACAGCACCATCGCTGCCGATCTGGTCGATGCCCCAATAGATTTCGAGCCGGTGATTGTCGGGGTCGCGGAACTCGACCGCGAGCTGGCAGCCGGCGCGGCGGCGACCCTCGAAATCGATCTTGACCCGATGCCGGCGCAGATGATCGCGCGCCCTTATGACCTCGTCGAGGGTCGCGACCTCAAAGGCAATGTGATTGAGCTCGAGATTCGGGGCCTCGGTCTCCATCGAACCGACCAATGCGATGCCGTGATGGTCGGGGTTGCAGCGCAGGAACACCATGCCGCCCGGCACCATCTCCTCGGGATAGACATCGGAGATGTGGAACCCCAACACCTGGGTGTAGAACTGCGTCGAACGTTCGACATCCTGCACATTGAGGACGACATGGCCGATCTTGCCGATGCTGAACGGCAGGCCGTGCGGCCGCTTCATCTTCCTGACCCGGTCGGGATCGTAATCAACCATCCCCGTTCTCCTCGCGTTTCAGCCAGCGGCGAAAAAATCTTGCTGGGGCCGGCCATTCTCCAATAAAGCCTGGACTCCGACAATCCGCCGGAGGAAAGCCGCTATGCCGCGCCTGCCCGACGCCGCCGACCTCGAGGCTTTAAAGGCGTTCGACACGCCGACGATCTGCAACGCCCTCGAGCTCGTTGCCCCAGCGCGCCGCGCGATGGGCTTTATCCGCCGGCCGCTGATCGCGGCCTTTCCGGAGATGAAGCCGGTCGTCGCCTTTGCCCGCACTGCCCATATCCGCTCGCGTGAGCCCCATCCGCGCGGCCGCGACGAGGCGAAAGAGGTGCGGCTCGGCTATTACGCGCATATCGCCGCCGAACCATTGCCGAGCATCGCGGTGCTTCAAGACATCGACGCCCCCGACCAGGGTTTCGGCGCGTTCTGGGGTGAGGTGCAGACCAATGTCCACAAGGGGCTCGGCTGCGTCGGCGTCGTTACCGACGGCTCGGTGCGCGACCTCGACGCGATGGCGCCGGGCTTCTTTGTGCTCGCCGGCTCGATCATGCCGTCGCACGCGCATGTCCATCTGGTCGATTACGGCGGCACGGTCAGCGTCGCCGGGATGCTGGTCTCACCCAATGACATAATCCACGCCGACCGCCATGGCGCGGTCATCGTCCCGCACGAGGCGGTCAAGGAACTGCCGGCCGCGGTCGACCTGCTGACGCGCCGCGAAAAGGTCATCATCGACGCCGCGCGCGCCCCCGGCTTTTCGGTCGCGCGCCTGCGGCAAGCCTTCGACGAGCAAGAAGACATCCACTAAGGCGCCTGACAGCAGGCGCCAATCACCCCCGGTCAGAGTTCGGCCTGGCCGCCGAGCTCGACGATGCGGTTGACCGGGATGCGGAAGAACTCGGTGGCGTCGAGCGCCACATTGGTCAGCAGGATGAACAGCTTTTTGAACGGCAACATTATTCCCGAGCGGCCCTTGGCGACGATCTTCTCGCGGCCGACAAAAAACGATGTCTCCATCAGGTTGAAGCGAAAGCCGCCGACCCGGCACAGCGCCAGCGCGCGCGGGATGTCGGGCTCTTCAAGAAAGCCGTAATGGATCGTGACGGTATGGAAATTCTGGCTCAGATGGTCGATCTGCAGCCGCTCGGCTTCGGGCAGGCGGGGCACGTCCTCGGTGCGTACGGTCATCAACACGTTGCGTTCGTGTAATATTTTGTTGTGTTTCATGTTGTGCAACAGGGCCGCGGGCACGTTGTCGACGCGCGCGGTCATGTAGATCGCGGTGCCCGGAACGCGGGCCGGGTGGTCGGGCTTCAAATGCTCGATCAAGCTGACGAGCGGCAGGGCGCCGCTCGCACGCTGGGTCGCGACCCGCTCGCGGCCCCACAGCCAGGTCATCATCACCGCGTAGATCGTTCCGGCGATGGCCAGCGGAAACCAACCGCCGTCGACGATTTTCAACAGGTTGGCGCCAAAAAACGACAGGTCGACAAGCAAAAACAACGCGAACAGCGGGATCAGCCGCCACAGCCGCCACCCCGCCCCCCGATAGAAATAGACAAAGGCGAGTATGGTGGTGACCGTCATCGTGCCGGTGACGGCGACGCCATACGCGCCGCCAAGCGCGTCGGACGAGCGAAAGCCCAACACCGTCGCGACGACGGCGACCAGCAGCATCCCGTTGATCGCCGGCACATAGACCTGCCCGATTTCCTGTTCGGAGGTGTGGCGCACCAGCATCCGCGGCAGATAGCCCAGCTGGACTGCCTGATGGGTAATCGAAAATGCTCCGGAGATCACCGCCTGCGAGGCGATAACGGTGGCGGTCGAGGCAAGCGCCACAAGCGGATAGAGCGCCCAGCCCGGCGCCAAAAGATAGAACGGGTTCGCGATCGCATCTGGTTTTGCGAGCAGCAGCGCCCCTTGCCCGAAATAATTCAACAGCAGTGCCGGGAAGACAAAGCGCAGCCAGGCGCGACGCACCGGCGACGGCCCGAAATGCCCCATATCGGCATAAAGCGCCTCGGCGCCGGTCACCGCCAACACGACCGAGCCGAGCAAAACGAAGCCGTGCCAGGGATGGTTCAACAGCAGGTCGACAGCGTAGCGCGGGTCGACAGCCAACAAGATTGAAGGGTTGCGCGCGATCTCCACCCCGCCGAGAATCCCGAGCACGCCGAACCAGAGGATCATGATCGGGCCGAAATAGCCGCCGACGAGTCCCGTGCCGCGCCGCTGGACGATGAACAGGGCAATCAGCAGCAGCAAAGTCAGCGGCACTACATACGCTTCAAACTCCGGGGTTGCGACTTTCAATCCCTCAACCGCGCTCAGCACGGAAATCGATGGGGTGATGACGCCGTCGCCGTAAAACAGCGCGGCGCCGATCAGCCCGGCCCACATGATCCAACGGCCCCGCCCGGCGGCGGCAGCGCGCAGCGCCAGGACCATCAGCGCGAGGATGCCGCCCTCGCCGCGATTGTCCGCCCGCATCATGACAAGAACGTATTTGACGGTGACGACCAACGTCAGCGACCAGGCGATCAGCGAGAGCACTCCGAACACGCGGGATCTCGTTAACGCTGGCGCTCTCAAAGCATTGTTTGACGGTGTAGAGCGGCGAGGTGCCGATATCGCCATAGACGATGCCGAGCGCCGCGACCGCCAGGTTCTGGCCGATCCTCCCGCGAGACTTCCGTGTCAACGACCGCGGTATCGGGCATCTATGCGCTCAATTCGTGCGCCAAGCCGACGCTGGAGTTCGAGAAACCAAGCTCAACCCTTGACGCACGTAAATGCGCGCCGGTCCAAAGCGTCCGGGACTGCTCACCCCTCGGTCCGCGCACCGCGCCGAGGGGACCGGGCGCGGGTTATATGCAGAATTTTCGTCGCCGCACCAGCAAATCAATAGCGCTCAGGAAGGATGATTTACCTTCCTCCAACCCAAGACTGGTGAGCGCCGCCGCCGTGGCGGGCATGATGCCGGCTTGCCGGCTGACCTTGCCGCGGCCCGGTAGAGCCTCCTAGCGCAATGAACCGCAAACGCTGCGCGCCGGCAGGGCGAAGCTTAGCGCTGGTAGGTGCCGATCAGCTCGGTCTGCTGAATGACATAGGGCTGGGCCGCCTGCAGCACATCGAAAGCTGAAGCCGACGGGGTCAGATCGAGCGTCGGCCGACTGATTGCAAACAGGCGGAAGTGATAATGGTGAACACCATGCCCTTTAGGCGGGCAGGGACCGCCATAGTCAGGTGCGCCGAAATCATTGCGCGCTTCGCGAAATCCGGCCGCTGGCCGGTTCGGGCCGTAGCCTGCCGTGAGCCCGGGCGCGCTGGGCGGGATGTTGAAGGCGGCCCAATGGCGGAAGACGCCTGACGGCGCATCCGGGTCGTCGACGATCAGCACGAGGCTCTGGGTTCCCTCCGGCGCGCCGGACCAATTTAGGGGCGGCGAGATGTCGGCGCCGTCGCAGGTATATTCCGACGGAATTGCGCCCCCGGGCGAAAACACCGGACTGACGAGCAGCAGAGGCATAGCCGTCTCCCTGTTGCCGGAGCCGAACTCTACCGATAAACAGATGGCGGCTCCAGCGGGGCCGGCTCTCGAGAGACGAAGGCAATGAGCGACCCAAATTTCCGCAGCGGGATGCTGGTGTTTCCGAACCTGACCCAACTCGATCTGACCGGCCCCTACGAGGTGCTCTCCCGGCTGCCGGGCGCCGAGACGCTTTTGTTGTGGAAGAATTTGGCGCCGGTGCGTACCGAGCACGGACTGACCATCTTGCCGATGGCGACCTTGGCGGATTGTCCGCCGCTCGATCTTGTTTTCGTGCCTGGAGGGCCTGGGATCAACCCGTTGCTCGAAGATCAGGAGGTACTGGACTTCCTGCGCCGTGCCGCGGCGTCGGCGCGTTATGTCGTCAGCGTTTGCACCGGCGCCCTGGTGTTGGGCGCGGCCGGTCTGCTGCGCGGACGGCGGGCGGCGACCCACTGGATGTCGCGCGAGATGTTGACCGCCTTCGGCGCGGCGCCGGTTGCCGAACGCGTCGTTGTCGACGGCAATGTATTTACCGGCGGCGGCGTCACCGCCGGTATCGACCTAGCGCTGCGCGTCGCCGCCGAGATCGGCGGCCGGGCGGTGGCCGAGGCGATCCAGCTCGCGATCGAATACGATCCGGCCCCACCCTTCTCCTCTGGCTCGCCCGAAGCCGCCGACCCTGCCATTGTGGCAAAGGTGCTTGAGCACGCCGGGCCACGGCAGCGCGACCGTGCCGAGCGCGTCGCCCGCGCCGCGGCAGCACTTGGCCGATGACCGCAGCCGCGTTCGCAACTTCGTAGACGATCTGTTCCGGCTAGCGAGACAGCCGCCCTCGGCGTTCGGCCTCGCTTGCCACGTCGATTGCTTGTGCATAGCCTCAGCGGGTTGGGCAGGAGGGGCGACAATGAAAAGCATCACGGTCGATTACGGCAAACGCCTCGCCCAAGAGCCGGAGAAGGGCCACAATCGCTGGCACGAGGCGATCGCGCCAGTGGTCGAAGCAGCACTCGGCGAAGAGGTCGAGATCCAGACCCGCGACGCCTTCGACGGCCAGATCACCGCGGCGACGACGGCAGAGGATCTGCGGCGTTGCGACCTCAACCTCGTCCACCCGCTGACCGGTCCGGTCTTTGTCGCCGGCGCCGCTCCGGGCGATCTGCTCGAGGTCGAGATCCGCGACATGAAGCCGGCGCCCAATTCGCCTACACGGTCCAGGTGCCGGGCTTCGGCTTTCTGCGCGACGCCTTCCCCGAGCCCTATATCGCCAAATGGACGATCAAGGACGGCTTTGCCGAATCCGCCGATCTGCCCGGCGTGCGCATCCCCGATGGTTCGTTTGTCGGGGTCATCGGCGTCGCCCCATCGAAGACCTTGCGCGAGACCGTGCAGCGCCGCGAAGCCAATCTCGCCGCGCGCGGCGGCATAGCGCTGCCGCCTGAGGCGCAGGGGGCGGTTCCAGGCGGGGCAATCGCTTCGGAAGCGCTGCGCACGATCCCGCCCCGCGAAAACGGCGGCAACCTCGACATCAAGCAACTGAGCAAAGGGGCTCGCCTGTTGTTGCCGGTATTTGTCGATGGCGCGTTGTTCTCGGTCGGCGACGCGCATTTCGCGCAGGGCGATGGCGAGGCCTGCGGCACCGCGATCGAGATGTGCGGGTCGATCCTGGTCCGCTTTTCGCTGCACAAGGGCGAGGCTCAGCGCCGTGGCGTCCGCTTTCCGCGCTTTGCCCGCGACGATTATTATTTTCCGCCCGAACTGGCCGCGCCAAAGCGCTTTCTCGCCACCACCGGGATGTCGATCCGCGCCGACGGCGTCAACGAGAGCGAGGATGCGACCTTGAGCGCAAAGAACGCGCTGTTGTCGATGATCGACCTCTTGGTCGAGCGCGGCTGGAGCCGCCAGCAGGCCTATGCAATCTGCTCGGTCGCGGTCGATCTCAAGCTCAGCGAACTGGTCGATGTGCCGAATATCGTCGTCAGCGCCTTCCTGCCGCTCGACATCTTCGGAAAGTGAGAGCCGGTCAGCCGATATCAGCGACGAATAACTGTTTTGGCGAGATAGAGAGGAAGAATTGATGAACGGTAAGGTAGTCACCCAGCGGCGCCGGCTCGGCAAAGGTGGGCCAGAGATTTCGGCGATCGGCCTCGGCTGCATGTCGCTGTCCGGAGTTTACGGCAAAAGCGATGACGCGGCTGGGGCGGCGCTGATCCACCGCGCGATCGAGCTCGGCGTCGATCATTTCGACAGCTCCGACATGTATGGCTGGGGACAGAACGAAGAGCTGCTTGGCAGGGCGCTGAAAGGCCGCCGCAACCAGGTGCTGATCGCCAGCAAATTCGGCCAGACCCGGCGGGCGGGCGGCGCCAACGGCGTCGAAGGCAGCCCTGCCTATATCGCCCAGGCCTGCGAGGCGAGCCTGAAACGGCTCGGGGTCGATGTCATCGATCTCTACTATCAGCATCGGGTCGATCCGGCGGTGCCGGTCGAGGACACCGTCGGCGCGATGGCGCGGCTCGTCGAACAGGGCAAAGTCCGCTTTCTGGGTCTGTGCGAGGCGCGGCCGGAGCGCATCCGCCGCGCCCATGCGACTCACCCGATCGCCGCGGTGCAGAGCGAATTTTCGCTGCTTTACCGTCAGGAGGCGACCGAGACGCGCGAACTCACCCGCGACCTCGGGATCGCCTTTTTCGCCTACGCGCCGCTCGGCCGCGGCTTGTTGACCGGCGACATCCCCGATTTCGACAATCTCGCGGAGGGCGATACGCGCGGCCGTCACCCGCGCTTCATGGGCGATAATTTCGCCAAGAACCGAGCGCTCGTCGAACATATCGAGGCGATCGCGCGGGAGAAGGGATGCACCCCGGCGCAGCTGGTGCTCGCTTGGCTGTTGGCGCAGGGACCCGACGTGATCCCGATCCCCGGCACCAAGCACCTCGCCCGCCTCGAGGAGAATCTCGGCGCCCTCGATGTGCACTTGAGCCCGGCTGACATCGAGCGCATCTCGCCGCGATCCCGATCGGCGCCGCCGCCGGCACCCGCTACCCCGAAGGCGGCATGCGCGGGGTGTATATCTGAGACCGGCGACCTTCTCCCGTCCCATCGCGTTCGTAATCGCCCCTTCCCTCGCCCATCTGTACCCATCGCGTTCGTAATCGGCCCCTTCCCTCGCCCGCATCGCGGGAGAGGTGCCGAGCGCAGTGGCAGCGGGTGCGGGGAAACCCCTCACGCCATCACCGCAGATCGACGATCTCGACCCAGTTCGGCATCTTGCCCATCGGGTACTGGTGGGCGACCGACAGCGCGCCGGATTGCGGGTCGATGCGGTGGACGGTCATCGCGTTCGAATCGAGGCCGACCGCGAGCAGGAAACGCCCGCGCGGGTCGATGTTGAAACCGCGCGGGGTCTTCTCGGTGGGCCAGCGGCCGATCGGTGACAGTTTGCCGGTGGCCTGGTCGATCGTGAACCCGGCGAGCGTGCTCGATTTGCGCTCGCTGCCATAGATAAACCGGCCGTCCGGTGTGATATGGAGATCGGCAGCCGCCGGCTGCTCGTGGAAATCGGCCGGCAGGGTGTCGACGATTTCGATTTCTCGAAGCGTCCCGGTTGCCGGATCGATGGCAAAGGCGGCGATGCGCGCCGTGGTCTCGGTGATCAGATAAAGGAACGGCCGGGTCGGGTGGAACCGCAGATGGCGCGGCCCGTTACCGGGTTTGACCGCGATCGCGTCCGGCGAGTTCGGCGACAGCCGGCCGGTCGCGGCATCGAACTTCCATTCCATGACGATGTCGCCGCCGAGGCTCGTCGCATAGCAATATTTGTTGGTGGGATCGACCAGGATGCAGTGGGCCTTGGGTTTGGTCGGGATGATTTGCGTCGGCTGACCCTGAACCCGGCCCTGTGCGTCGATCGGGTTGATCGCCAGCTTCGAACCCGGATAGGAGGCGCACAACAGAAACCGGCCGCTGCGGTCGGTCACGATATAGGCCATGCTGTCGGCCAGCGGCGCGTTCGCCAGATGGGTCAGCCGGCCGGTTGCCGGGTCGAGCGTGAAGCTCGCCACGGTGTAGGGCTGGCTGCGCAACCCGGCGTACAGAAAGCGATGGTTGGGGCTGACCGCCATCGGCATGCTGGTCGGCGACGGTTTGTCGGTGCCGGGAATTGGCACATTGGCGATTGGCGTCAGATCGCCGCTTTCGCGGTTCATCGCGAAAACCCCGATTTCCGGGTTGCCGGCATTGGAGACGTAGACGACCGTATCGGGCAGATCATCGGCCATGGCTGTTCCGACCCTGATAAAGGGTTTCGGGACCAAAGCGCCGGCCAGCCCAAGAGCCAAGGTCGCGCGCCGCGTCAGCCGCGTTGCCGCCATCGTTTCCTCCCCATCGAGCCGTATTTGACCCGACCGAGGTTAGGGGCAACGCGACAAGTCCACAACCTTGCCGCTTATTCCCGCTGCAGCTGCCGGGCGGCTTGAGCAGCCGGTCGGTCATGGCAAGTTCTGAGCCATGCCGCTGCCTTTGGAAACGCCGACAAGTCGACCCGCGCCTGGCGCGCCCAGGAAAGAATGCTGGCGACGTTCAGATCAGCAACGGTGAAATGCTCGCCGAGCAGGTACGGTTGCGTGGCGACGGCCGCGTCGAGCACGCGGAGCGGGGCGGCGAGCGCACGCTCGGCCTCGTCCGCGGCGCCCGCATCGCGCTCGCTCTCAGGACCGATCCGATTCAACAGCACGGTCAGCGCCGGCCGTTCGACCTCGGTCATTCCCCAAAAGCTCCATTGCCAGGCTCGCGCCTCGTCTTCAAGGCGCTGGGGATAGAGCGCCTAGCGAGCCGCTGCCGTATTTTTTGGCGAGATAAAGATTGATCGCCATCGACTCCCACAGTCTGAAGCCGTCGTCGTCGATCGCCGGAACGTGGCCATTCGGGTTGATCGCGAGATACGCCGGCTGGCGCGTGCCGCCATCGGCGAAATCGACCTTGACGTGCTCGTAGGGGAGCCCGAGCTCGGCCGCCATCCACAGGGTGCGAAACGCGCGCGACCGGGCGACGCCGTAAATCTTCAACGCCATGGAACCGCCTCCTCCTCCGATAGCGGCCGACTTGTTGCAAGCGGCCGGTCGCCCCGGCAACAGTGGCGCCCGATCCTATTGCAGCTGGTGCGGCAACGCGGCGATCGCGGTGTCGATCAAGGCGCCGCCGCGCCGTTCGTCGAGCTCGGCGGCAATGACCTGACGCGCCGCGGAGATCGCGATATCGACGGTGACCCCGCGGATTTCGGCGAGGGCCTTGGCCTCTTCCTGGGCGATCCGCTCTTCGGCGAGGCGCTGGCGGCGCCGCAGCATCTCTTCCAGATCGTGGGCCGACTGTGCGGCAAGGCGCTCTGCCTCGGTCTTGGCGTGGGCGATGATCGCTGCGGCCTCTCCCGCACCTTCGCCTTGCCTGAGCCGATAAGAGGCGAGTAGACGCTCGGCCTCCTCGCGCAGGTTGCGCGCTGCATCGAGCTCTTCGCGAATGCGTGTCGCGCGATCGTCGAGTGAGCCGATCAAAATCCGCTTCGCCGGCTTCCACAATGCGGCGATCAGCACGACGACCGCAACGAGCACCCAGAACTCCGGATCGGCGAATAGACGCGGCATCAGCCGGCCCTCTCCGCGACCGCACGATCGACCGCGGCGGCTACGCTCGGCGCTCGTCGGCTTCGGCGCCGATCAGCTTTTCGGTAAGCGAGCGGGCGACGTCGATGGCGACGCCGCGGATCTCGGAAAATGCCTGCTCTTTTGCCATCGAGATTTGCCGCTCCGCCGCCTTTATCTGCTCGCTCAATGCTTCGGCGAGCTGGTGCTGCCGTTCGGCGGCCTCGGCGGCGGCACGCTCGGCGGTTTGTCTGATCATTTCGTGGGCCTGCGCGCGCGCCGCCGCCAAGCCCGCTTCATATTCGCTCAGCACCGCCTGTGCCTGCGTCCGAATTTCCGCGGCGCGAGCAAGATCATCGTCGAGCCGGGTGCGGCGCGAGGCGATTGCCGCTCCAACTCGCGGCAGCGCAACCAGCCGCATCAGCAGGTAGAGGACAAGAAAACTGACCGCCAGCCAAAACAGCTGCGGAATAAAGGTCGTGACATCAAGCTGCGGCATCGGCGCGTTGCTCTAACCGATGATGACGCTCAGAGGACGAAAAGCAGCAACAGCGAGATGATCAAGGCGTAGAACGCCACCGCCTCGGTCAGCGCAAAGCCGAGCATGCCGATGCCGAAGACCTGATCGCGAGCCGCCGGATTGCGCGCGATCGAGCTGACCAACGCGCTGAAGACGTTGCCGATGCCGACCCCGACGCCGGCCAGCGCAATAGCGGCGAGGCCGGCGCCGATCATCTTGGCAGACGTAGGGTCCATCATATCTTCCTTTCCGTGAGAGGGTTTGTCCTGGGGCGGCGGGGGTCGCGACGGGCCCGGCCGGTTAATGCAGATGGATCGCGTCGCTCAGATAGAGGCAGGTCAGGATCGCGAACACGTAGGCCTGCAAGACGTTGATCACCACTTCCAGCGCAATCAGCGCCACGTTGAAGGAGAGCGGCAGGAAACCGAACAGGCCGAGCGCGACGGTGAACCCGGCGAATACCGCGATCATCGTGTGTCCGGCCAGCATATTGGCGAACAGCCGGAGGCTCAGGCTCACCGGGCGCGTCAAGTAGGAGATGATCTCGATCGGGACAAGCAGCGGCGCCATCACGATCGGGGCGCCGGGCGGAAAGAAGAACGTGAAAAAGCGGATCCCGTGGCGGACGAAGGCAATGATGGTCACCAACGCAAACACAAACAGCGCCAGCGCGAAGGTAACGACGATCTGACCCGTGAAGGTGAAACTGTAGGGTATCAGTCCGAGAAGGTTGCCAAACAGAATGAATATAAAGATCGAAAAGACCAGCGGAAAATACTGGCGACCCTCCGACCCGACATTCTCTTGCACCATCCCGGCAACAAACTCGTATGTGAGTTCGGCGATCGACTGCAGCCGGCCGGGGACCAGGGCGGCGCGGGCCGTCGCGCCGACCAGCAGCACCGCGGCGAACACCACGGCGATCGTCATCAGCAGGGCGGAGTTCGTGTACGAAACGTCGATCGAGCCGATGTGGAGAGGGATCAGCCGCTCTATCGTGAATTGCTCGAGAGGTGAATGTGCAGCCGCCAACTTCTTCCCCAACCGAATTCTAACTGTGCCGCCGCCTAATCCTGGCCCGACCGATCGTCATTGCGCGTCGGCCGCGGCGTACTCGGAGATCCGACGCCCCTTGCCGCGCGGAAAACATTGACCATGCCCGCCGCCACTCCCAGAAAGAAGAAGATAATCAACCCCCAAGGACGCGTTCCGAAGAAGCGATCGACGAGCCAGCCCAGCGCAAGTCCGACGATCAGCGCCGCCGCCAGCTCGGTCGCCATCCGAAGCCCAAGGCCCATCGCGCCCCGAGGGGTCCCGCCGCGACCGCTGGCCTCCTGCCGGAGCCGCTCCGCGCGCACCCGGTCGATTTGCTCGCCGAGCCGCGCCAGGGGGTCCGGCGGCGGATCTTCGCTCATTCGCGGAGGCTGACCCAATCCGATACCCGCTTCGGCTGTATTGCTGCCGAAACGCGGCGCACCATAGTGGCGTGCCCGATGCCTGTCAAGATCGCCCCGCAACCCGGGCGAGATTATAAATCCTATATTTGCCAACATGTTACAAATTATCGGCGGCGACGCGGGTCAGGCCGTTCGGCGCAACCGGGCGGCTCGCGCGAGATCGACCGAGACCAGTTGCGAGACGCCGGGCTCTGCCATCGTGACCCCGAACAGCCGATCGGCGCGCGCCATCGTGATGCGGTGATGGGTGATCAACAGGAAGCGTGTGCCGGTGGTGTCGGCGATCTCGGCGGCGAGACTGCACAGACGGTCGACATTGGCGTCGTCGAGCGGTGCGTCGACCTCGTCGAGGACGCAAATCGGCGCTGGCTTGGTCAGGAACACGGCAAACAGCAGCGCCAACGCCGTCAGCGCCTGCTCGCCGCCCGACAGCAGGGAAAGGGTTTGCAGCCGCTTGCCGGTCGGGCTCGCCATGATCTCGAGCCCGGCGGCGAGCGGATCGCCGTCGTCGGTCAGCGCCAGCTGCGCCGTGCCGCCGCCGAAGAGCCTGGCGAACAGGGCGGCGAAATGCCCGTTGACCCGTTCGAAGGCGGCCGCGAGCAGCTGCCGACCTTCCTGGTCGAGCGCGGCGGCGGCGCGGCGAAGCTTGGCAATCGCCCCGGTAAGATCGGCGCGCTCGCGCGCCAGGGCGTCGGCCTGCTCGCCGAGCTCGGCCGCCTCGCTCTCGGCCACCAGATTTATCGGTCCGATGCCGTCGCGCTCATGTGTCAGCCGCGCCAGCCGCGCCGCGGTCGCGGCAGCATCGGCCGGCGCGTCATTCGGGGCGAGGCCGGTGAGGTCGCGCAAGACATCGGGAGCAGCATCGATCCGCTCGCGGATCTCACGGGCGAGTACGGTCACGGCCTGTCTGGCGCCGTCGCACTGTACCTCCAGCCGAGCGCGGCTCTCGCGGGCCTCGGCCAGCGCTTGATCGGCGCGACGCGCGCTGTCGATCGCGTCACGCAGCCGGTTTTCTCCGATTGCCATCCCGTCTACGGCGCGCCGGCAGGTCTCTGCCGCGGCTGAAACCTCGTTGCCTAGGGTCTCGCTTTGCTCGGCGATCGCCGCCGGGCGCCGAGCGATCTCAGTAATCTCCGCTTCGAGCGCGAGCCGGCGCTCGATTAGGGTCGCGCGCTGCCGTATCGAGCCATCGGCGCGGCCGCGCCACGACCGCTCCTCCAGCTCGATCGACCCTAGGCGCTCGCGCCGGGACTGGTTTTCCCGGGTCAGTCGATCGATCGCGCCTTGCGCTTCGACCTCGTCGCGGCGCGCCTGCGACACCGTCGCGCGTGCGGCGTCGAGAGCCGCGCGCGCCGGCCGCGGCTCGGGCAGCGCCGCCAACTCCTGCTGGGTCCTCTCGGCCTGCGCCAGCGTTTCGGCCAATTCGGCGGCGAGCTTGTCGACTTCGGCGGCAGCGGCGGCCAACCGGGTTTCGGCGGTCAACGCCTGGTGAGCGAGCCCGGCCTCCATCTTGCGGGCGTGGGCGAGCCTCGCCTCCGCCTCACGCAGCTCCAGGCGCGCGAGCCGGTCGGCTTCGGCCGCAGCCTGACGCGCCACAGTCGCCGCGGCGGCGTCGGTTTCGGCCGATCGGGCTTCCTCCACCGCCGCCCCGATTTCCTCGGCAAGCATGAGCAGGCGGTTTTTGTGGCGCAGATGCTGGGCCGCGGTAGAGGGGCGGGCGGCGAGGCGGGTGAAACCATCCCAGCGCCACAGGCAGCCGTCGCGGCCGACGAGCCGCTGGCCGGGGGCCAAATTCCGCTGCAAGCTGCGGCCCGCTGCCGCATCCTCGACCCAGCCGACCTGCGCGAAGCTGCGATCGAGCGCCGGCGGTGCGTTCACCACTTCGGTCAGCGCATGCGCACCGTGGGGCAGCGCTTGGAGCCCCTCGATCCCTCCGAGATTCACCCAGAACTGTAAGGCGTCGCCATCGCCATCGCCCTCGGCGAGCGGCGCGGAAAGCTCGTCCTCGAAAGCGGCGCCGACCGCCGCCTCAAACCCTTCGACGACGCGCAGCGCGCTCAGCACCGGCACGCCATCGCCGCTATCCGGGACGGGCGCGAGCACGGCGTTGAGGGCTGCAGCCTCCGCCTCGAGTTGGGAGAGCCGGGCCGCCGTCCGGCGCGCCGCCTCGAACGCCACGGCTTCCTGCCGATGCCGCGCCGCGATCGCGCGCTGCGCTGCCTCCAGCGCGCCGCCGCAGCTCTCTGCCCGCGCTTCGGCCTCGGCCACCGCCGCAACGGTTGCCGCCATCGCATCTCGCCGGCACTGTCGCGGCGGCCAAGGCGGTGCGCCGGCCCTCCGCTTCGGCGAGGCGAGCTTCGAGACGGGCATGGCGCTCGCCGAGTTCCCGGCGCCGATGCGCGATCGCGCCGCGCCGTGCCTCGGCGGCAGCCGCAGCTTCGGTTGCGCGCTGCAATGCGGTTTCCGCCGCGGCGAGGTACGAGGCGATTTGGTGCAGCCGACTCCTGGCCATCATGAGCGCCGGTAAGTCTTCTGCAGCGGCAGCGGTGAAGGCTCGGCGCTCCTCCCCGAGCCGCGCGAGCGCGGCCTCGGCATCGATCAGGTTCGCATCCTCGCGGCCCAGATCGGCCACCAGCTCGGCCAGCCGCCGTTCGGCCTCCATGCGCGCCGAAACAACCTGCGCGAGCTCTTGCTCAAGAGCGTCGCGGCGCCGGGTCAATCGCTGCAATTCGGCCTCGGCCTCAGCCCCGGCGCGGCGCAGCGGCGGCAGCGCCGATTCGGCCATCTCGTGAGCGCGCCGTTCGCCCAAGGCGCGCGCCGCTGCCTCGGCCACGCTGCGTTCGACCACGGAAAGCTCGGTGGCGCGGTTTTCGGCCTCGCTTTCGGCCGCGAGCCAGCGGGCGTGAAACAGCAATGCCTCGTGGCGGCGAATCTGTTCGCTGAGGCGGCGGTAGCGCTGCGCCTGACGCGCCTGCTTCTGCAACGCCGTGAGCCGCGTCGTCAAGGAAGCGGCCACGTCGTCGAGCCGCGTAAGATTGTTTTCGGCGGCGGCGAGCTTGAGCTCGGTCTCGCGGCGGCGGGCGTGAAGTCCGGCGGTGCCGGCGGCCTCTTCGAGCAGGAACCGGCGTTCGGCCGGCTTGGCCTCGATCAGCGCGCCGACGCGTCCTTGACTGACGATCGCCCCGGACGGTCCGCCAGTCGCGGCATCGGCGAATAAAAGCTGCACGTCGCGCGCTCGGACCTCGCGGCCATTGACATGCCAAAGCGAGCCGACGCCGCGCTCGATGCGGCGCACAATCTCGATTTCTTCTCGGTCGTTAAATGCAAAGGGCGCGTCGCGAGCGCGGTTGTCGAGGCTCAGCAAAACCTCGGCCACGTTACGCGCCGGCCGGCCGGCGGCGCCGCCGAAAATGACGTCGTCCATCGCGCCGCCGCGCAGTCGCCGGGCCGAATTCTCGCCCATCACCCAGCGCAACGCCTCGGCCAGATTGGACTTACCGCAGCCGTTCGGTCCGACGATGCCGGTCAGCCCAGGCCCGATCGCCACCTCGGCGGCGTCAGCGAATGATTTGAACCCGACGAGGCGAAGCCGGTCGATCTGCATCCGCCTTCCCGCAGACGATCACGATTTTGCCGACAGGCCCGAGAGCAGCTTGTCGAACTCCTCGGCCGTCGGGGCGCCCGTGAACTTGGTGCCGTTGACAAAGAATGTCGGGGTCGCATTGACGCCGAGCTGGTTCGCGGCGACGAGGCGGCTGGAGATGACTTGGTTTTCCAGCGTGGCATCTTTGAGACAGGCGTCGACTTGGTCCTTGCTCATTCCACCCAGCTCGGCCAGCCGTGACAGGGCCGCCTGATAGTCGGGCGCCGCCGCCCAATTCGCCTGATCCGCGAAGAAGGTGTCGATGAACGCGTAAAACCGGTCATGCGGCGCGCAACGTGCGATCATCGAGGCATGCACCGCCTCGTCGTCGAGCGGAAAGTCGCGCAGCACCAACTTTACCTTGCCGGTGTCGATCCACTTCTTCTTGATCTCGGGCAAGACCTCGTCGGTGAAATGGGCGCAATGCGGACAGGTCAGCGAAGCGTATTCGACGATGGTGATCGGCGCCGTCGGGACTGCCAAGAATCCGATCGTCTTTGCTGATCGCCAGCAGGCTCGCCGCGTCGCTGGCGCCGGGACCCGAATCGGCCGCCGGGGCAAGGGTCGGCAAAAGCGTCGCTGCGGCAAATATCGCCAAAAACGACCACCCATATTTTCCGCATCGCAAGCGTCCTGACTACAATATGTTGAGAATAGCGGCTTCCAAATCCCGGCGCAACGCCGCTCGCCCGGGCTCAACGCCGAACCGCGATCACCGCCCGGCCAAGCCGAGCCAAGGCGGTGCGCAGGCCGGGATCGGCGATATTGGAGAGCCGCTCGTCGAGCGCTGCCGCCTCGCCGCCGGCAAGTGGTGGCGGAGACGAGCCGCTCGGCGCCGCGGGAAGCGGCAAAGGCCCCTGCACGAGGATCAGGCGGGTCACGGCTGGACGGCCGAGGAAGACGTTGACGCGCTCGATCAACAGCGGCGCGCGGTGCTGCAATTCGAGTGCGGCGGCGGGCGTCGCGCGCAGCTTCAAACAGCCGTCACGGGCCACTGCCGTTGGCCAGCTCACCGCGGCCCAGTCGGCGCCTACGATCGCGGGCCAATCGGTCTTGAGCCGGACAAGAAGTCCGCCGCCGCGCTTGCCGACAATTGGCGCTCCGAGCTTCGAGACGGCGACGCCGAGGGCGCGAAATCCTTGCCTCCGCTCGCTTGCGCGCTCCGGGCCGGATAGGCTATGCGGCCGTTTCGCTGCGTTCATCTCGCCGGTCCGATTCGATTTGCCCCGATCCGAATTGTCTTTGTCCGCGAGCCGGCCCGACCCGGCCGATCTGCTCGCCTGGTACGACCGTCAGCGCCGAGACCTGCCGTGGCGGGCGCCGCTCGGCGCGGCCCCCGATCCCTACCGTGTCTGGCTCAGCGAGATCATGCTGCAGCAGACGACAGTGGCGACTGTCGGACCGTATTTTGACCAATTCGTGGCGCGCTGGCCTGACATTTCGGCCGCTCGCGGCGGCCTCGCTCGACGAGATCCTGCACATGTGGCAAGGGCTCGGCTATTACGCGCGGGCCCGCAATCTGCATGCCTGCGCCCGCGTCGTCGTGGAGCAGCACGGCGGCGCATTCCCGAGCGAGCGGGCCGCATTGCGCGCTCTCCCCGGGATCGGCGACTACACCGCGGCGGCGATCGCCGCCATCGCCTTCGACCGGCGCTGCGCCGCCGTCGACGGCAATGTCGAGCGCGTCGTCGCCCGCCTCTACGCCGTCACCGAGCCGCTGCCGGCGGCGAAGCCACGACTGAGAGAGCTCGCTGCGGCATTGGTCCCCGAGCAGCGGGCGGGCGACTTCGCGCAGGCAATGATGGATCTCGGTGCAACGATCTGCACGCCGCGCCGGCCGCGCTGTGTGCTCTGTCCCTGGCGCGGCGCGTGCCTCGCGGAGGCGAGCCGGCTCGCCGAGGCGCTGCCGGCGCCGGCCGAGAAGCCGGAACGCCCGCTGCGTTATGGCGTCGCGTTCTGGCTCACGGGCGCCGACGGAGCGGTGCTGCTGCGCCGCCGCCCCGAAAACGGTCTGCTCGGCGGCATGATCGAAATCCCCTCTACCGCGTGGCGTGCGACCCCATGGACCTTTGCCGAAGCCATCGGCGCGGCGCCCGCAGCGGCCGAATGGTCGGCGTTGCCGGGCATCGTTCGCCACGGCTTTACTCATTTCCAGCTCGAACTCGCGGTCGTCGCGGGGATGGGGATCGCCGACGGGCTATGGAGCCCGATCGACAAGCTCGGCGAATACGCGCTGCCGACCCTGATGAAAAAGGTCGCCCGTCACGCACTCTCGGCGATCGCGACATCCACCGACGAGAGCGCGGCGAACAGCGACAGCTCGCCCGCGAGGGCGAGGCGCACCGGGGCGAAGGAGCGGCGATGATGCGGGGTGGGTCCGAGCTTGAGAATCGCGTCACCGTGCTCGCGGGTCGCGTAGCCGACATTAGTCTCCCAGCCATACCCACGATAGCGTTGAGCGAGCGCGCGCATAATGCGGTCGCGCGTGACCTTGGCGACGACCGAGGCCGCCGCGATCGAAAAACTGAGCGCGTCTCCCTTGACGATTGTCCGCACCGGGCATGCGAGGGGCGGCGCGATATTACCGTCGACGAGAGCCACGTCCGGGCAAACCCCGAGGGCGCCGACGGCCCGGGCCATCGCCAACAGGGCGGCGCGCAGGATGTTGATGCTGTCGATTTCCCGCGCGCTCGCCGCGCCGACCCCGATCTGTGCGACGCCGCGATCGACGCAGCGCCCGAGCGCCCGCCAGCAGGCGTCACGCTCTCCGGCGGTCAGCACCTTCGAATCGTCGAGCCGCTGGTGCAAGGATCGGGGGAAGCGGCGTGGGTCGAGGATCACCGCGGCGGCGACGACCGGCCCGGCGAGCGGCCCGCGCCCCGCCTCGTCGATGCCGCAGACGATCCCGTCGCAGCGCCGTTCAATCGCGAAATTCGGCATCGCCCCTCCGACGAGCGGCTTTTGCCATGCGCGCGCGGAGCCGAGCAAGGAAAGCGTCTGTCCCCCCGTGGCGCGCGCGCGAAACATCGCTATGTTGATCGCATGTTCCAGCTTGGCCGCCGATTTCTCGGACATGCGATGCTTGCGTGCCGAGCGACGATATTGTTGCTGACGGCCTCGGCGGCGTGCCTCTTCGCCGAATCGCCGGCTTGCGCTTTCAACCTCTTTACCACGCATGAGGTCACGGCCGAGTTCGCGACCGCGGACGGCAAGCCGATGTCCGATGCTGCGGTACGAGTTTTCGCGCCGGGTGATCTGAAGACGCCGGTGGAGACCGGCCATACCGACTCCCAAGGCAAATTCGTCTTTGATGCCGATAGCGACGGGATGTGGACCGCCGAAGCACACACGAGCAGCGAGGTCGCCCGGGTGATGATCCGCGTCGGCGCCGGCGCGCCGCAGCAACAGTCCCGCGTGCCGCCCGCTGTCGTGATCGGGGGACTTATTTTGCTCGTGGCGCTGGGGTGGTGGTACCTGCTGTTGCGGCGGCGGGGCCGCTGGCGGCAGCCCTAAGACGCGCGCCGGGTGGTAAGCCCGAGAGCCATTAGGCATGGCGCCTCCCCGGCGGCGCGATTATCGTGATCGGAGCGAAGCGCTACAAAAGGTTGGGGATATGGCGACAAAGATGATCCTGACCGGTGACGTAAACCTGATCAACGTTACCGATTCGACGCTTCCATTCGCCCTGGTGCGGGACGAATTTCGCGCGACCCCCATCGTCTTCAGCAACCTCGAATGTTGTCTCTATACGCCGCCCGGCGGGCATTCCCTCGAACGGGAGGGGTTCTTCGCCGACCCGTCGGTGGCGGGCGAGACACTGACTGAAGCCGGCATCCAAGCGGTCGGGATCGCCAACAACGTCAATTACGGCGAGGCCGCGATCCTGGGGTCGATTGCCCGGCTCGACCAACTCGGCATCGCGCACACCGGCGCCGGCGCGGACCGAGAAGCGGCGCGCGCGCCAGCCATCATCGAGTGCGATGGCGTACGCTTTGGTTTTTTGCAGCGCAGCTCGGTCTACTGGCCGACCAACCACGAAGCCGGTGAGAATGCCCCCGGCATCGCGGTGATCCGCGGGCATACCGCTTATCAGGTTCCAACCCACGGTTCGCGCCCGCCAGCCAATCGGCCGGGGGTTCCGCCGCAGATCGTCACCTGGGCGGACAAGCACTATCTGCAATGGCTCGCCGACGACCTCGTCGCGCTGCGCCAGCGGGCGGATGTCGTCATCGCCTCGTTTCATTGGGGGCTGCACCGCGAAGTGCTGCAATACATGACCGAGATCGCCCATGCGGCGATCGATGCCGGCGCCGACCTGGTCGTCGGCCACGGGCCGCATTATTCGCTGCCGGTCGAGGTCTACCGTGGCAAGCCGATCTTTTACGGGCTGGGCAGCTTTTCGTTTCATACCGGGCATGGCGGGGTCCAGCACGGCGACTGGCTCGGCATGATGGCGCGGATATCTTGGGGCGAGCGGGGGATCGAGAGCGCTGCCTTCCAATTCGTCCGCCATGACGCGCGCAACCGGACGGTGCCGCGCGCGCTCGAGGATGAAGGTGCTGCGTTCGACGAGATCGCCCGCGAGAGCGCCGGTTTTGGCGCCACGCTCGTTGCCCAGGGCGATCAGGTTTCGATCGAGCTGCGGGCTTGACGACAGGGACCCGCTGTCGGATTTAAACCCGTTCGCCGCGGGTCGCATTCCAACCGATAGGAAGAAAATGCCGAGTATTACCTATGTCCATCCCGACGGGGCGCGCGAGGTGCTCGATGTCCCGGTCGGCACCAGCGTCATGCGGGCGGCGATCCTCAATGGCGTTGACGGCATCGTCGCCGAATGCGGCGGCGAGATGATGTGCGCCACCTGCCATGTTTATGTCGAGGAGCCGCATCTCGACCGCACCCCGTCGCAGTCGGACGATGAGCGGGCGATGCTCGAATTCACCGCCAGCGAGCGCCGGCCGAACAGCCGCTTGAGCTGCCAGCTGGTGGTCACCGCCGAGATGGACGGCCTGGTTGTCCATCTCCCCGAGACGCAGGTCTGATGGAAGCTGACGTCGTCGCTGTCGTCGGCGCGGGCCAGGCCGGTTTCCAAACGGCGTCGTCACTGCGGCAGGAGGGTTTCGCCGGCCGCAGTCGTGCTGATCGGCGACGAGCCGGTGCTGCCCTACCAGCGCCCGCCCTTGTCGAAATCCTACTTGGCCGGCGAAAGCGGGTTTGACGAGCTGTTGCTGCGGCCCGAGGCGTTTTACGAGAAGCAGGAGATCGACCTCGTGACCGGCGAAACCGTGACGGCGATCGACCGGACCGGGCGTCGTCTGCGGCTGGCTTCCGGTGGCGAGATCGCCTGCGACCATCTCGTCCTCGCCACCGGATCGCGCTTTCGGCCGCTCGCCGTGCCGGGCGCCGAACTCGACGGCGTGCTGCCGCTGCGCACTTTGGCCGACGCCGACATGTTGCGCGAGCGGTTGGCCGAGGCGCGCGAGGTGGTCGTGATCGGGGCCGGCTTTATCGGCCTCGAGTTCGCCGCGGTGGCGCGGGCCGCCGGTGTCGCCGTGCACATTGTCGAGGTGACGCACCACCCGATGGGCCGGGTGGTATCGGCGCAGACCTCGCGCTTTTTCACTGCGGCGCATATCGGCTGGGGGGCAACAATCTCGCTCGGGACCGGGGTTGCCCGCATCCTTGGAGCCGACGGCCGGGTCGCCGCGGTCGAGACCAGCGACGGCCGGGTGCTGCCCGCCGACCTCGTCCTTGTCTGCATCGGGGTCGTGCCCAATGCCGAACTCGCCGGCGATGCCGGGCTCGCGGTCGAGAACGGCATCGTCGTCGATGAGTATTTGGCGACCGGAGCCGCGGAGATTGCCGCGATCGGCGATTGCGCCAATTTCCCGACCCGATTTGCCAACAGCCGGGTGCGCCTCGAATCCGTGCAGAACGGCGTCGACCAGGCGCGACTGGTTGCGGCCCGGCTCGCCGGAAAGCCGGCGCTGTACGACAAGGTGCCGTGGTTCTGGAGCGATCAGGCCGATCTCAAATTGCAGATCGCCGGGATCACCGCGGGTCACGACGCGTCGGTTGTCCGCGGCGAACCCGACAGCGGCAGCTTCTCGGTCTTCTGCTTTCGCGATAGCCGGCTGATCGGTGTCGAGTCGGTCAATCGGGCGGCGGACCATATCGTTGCGCGCCGGCTTTTGGCAGGCGACCCGCGCCTCCTGCCCGAGCAAGCAGCCGACGAGAGTTTCGATCTGAAGGCGCACGCCGCGCGAAAGCCATGAGCGGCGACATCCTGATCCGCGGCGGGCTCGTTATCGACGGCAGCGGGCGGCCTGGCGAGTTCGGCGATGTTGCCGTTAGCGGAGGACGGATCGCGGCGGTCGGACGATCCTTGCCGAACGGCTCGGCCAAAGTGATCGACGCCGAGGGGCTGGCGGTCACCCCCGGCTTTATCGACATCAAGACCCATTCCGACTTTACCCTGCCGATCAACCCCAAGGCCGAAAGCAAGGTGCGCCAGGGCGTCACAACCGAAATCATCGGCCATTGCGGGTTTTCGGTGGCGCCGGTGCTGCCGGGAAAGCTGGAGCTGATCAGAGATTATCTCAGCGCCAGCGCACCCTGGCTGCCGTTCCGCGAGATGCGCTTTCCCGAATATCTCGACACCTTTCCGGCGACCGCGGTCAATGCCGGCATGCTGGTCGGCCATCACACCTTGCGGCTGAATGTAATGGGCATGGCGGCGCGGACGCCGACCGGGTCCGAGCTGGCGCAAATGACCGCGCTGCTCGAGGAGGCGCTGGACGCCGGGGCGCTCGGGCTTTCCACCGGACTGTTCACCCCGCCGAGCAGTTACGCCGACCGGGCCGAGATCGTGGCGCTGTGCGCCGTGCTGAAGCGCCATAACGCCGCCTATTTCACCCATATCCGCGACGAATCGAACAGGGTTGTCGAGTCGGTCGAGGAGGCGATCGACATCGCCAGGACCTGCGGGGTGCATGTCGAGATCGTGCATTTGAAATGCTCGGGGCTGGACAATTGGGGCAAGGCCGCACCCATTTTGGCGATGATCGAGGCGGCGCGGGCCGAGGGCTTGGCAATCGATTGCGACGCCTACCCCTATGCCGCCGGCAGCAACCCGCTGAAGAATTTGCTGCCGCAATGGGTCCAGTCGGGCGGGCTTGGAAGCGATGCTGGAGCGCCTCGCGCTGTCCGAAACACGCGCGCGCGTCCGCGCCGAGATCGAGCGCGACGGGCTCAACAATTGGGGCCGCATCCCGTCCTGGGACTGCGTGCAGATCTCGATCTCGCCGCATCTGCCGCAACACGCTGGCGAGACCATCGCCGCGATCGCGGCGGCGCGCGGCTGCCGATCCGATCGACTGCGTTGTGCGATTATCTGATCGAGGACAAAGGCGCCACTCGCGTGCTGATCACCTCGATCGCCGAGGAGGACATTCGCGAGATCCTGCGCTCGCCGTCGGCGCTGGTCGGCTCGGACGGCAATTGCGTCGCCGATTACGGGATCGTCGCCCAAGGCATGCCGCATCCGCGCTTTTACGGAACCTTTCCGCGGATCATCGGCCATTACGTGCATGAACAGCGCCTGCTGCCGCTCGAACAGGCGGTGCACAAGATGACCGGAGCGACAGCAGCGGCTTTGCGGCTGCGTGATCGCGGGCTGATCAAGGAAGGCTATCGAGCCGACATCTGACGATCTTCGATCCGGCAGATTTCAAGGATCGCGCAACCTACGCCGAGCCCCACCAATACCCGACCGGCGCGCGGACGACGGTTCTGGTCAACGGCGTAGTGGTTGTCGAAAACGCTGCACATACCGGCGCCCTGCCTGGCACGATCCTGCGTCGCGCACCCAATGGTGCGGTCGGGTAAGCCGCCTGAAATTTACCCCGCGAATGCCGGCGATGCCGGTTTGGGCGCGGCCCAGAATCAACGCGTGGACATCGTGCGTGCCCTCGTAAGTATTGACGGCTTCCAGGTTCATTACGTGCCGGATCACATGGTATTCGTCGGAGATGCCGTTGCCGCCATGCATGTCTCGGGCAACGCGGGCGATATCGAGCGCCTTGCCCGCATTGTTGCGCTTTAACAGCGAGGCCATCTCGGGCGCGGCGCGGCCCTGATCCTTCAGCCGGCCCAGGCGCAGGCAGGCGGTGAGGCCGAGGGTGATCTCGGTCTGCATGTCGACGAGCTTTTTCTGGATCAGCTGGTTGGCGGCGAGCGGGCGGCCGAATTGCCGGCGGTCGAGGGTATAGGTGCGAGCCTGCGTGCCAGCAGAACTCGGCAGCCCCCATGGCGCCCCAGGCGATGCCATAGCGGGCGTTGTTGAGGCAGGAGAACGGGCCGCGCAACCCCTTCACTCCCGGCAGCAAATTCTCCTCGGGGACGAACACATCGTCCATAACGATCTCGCCGGTGGCCGAGGCGCGCAGGCTGAACTTGCCCTCGATCTTCGGCGCGCTCAGACCCTTCATGCCCTTTTCGAGGATAAAGCCGCGGATCACGCCGTCTTCGGTCTTGGCCCAGACGACAAATACATCGGCGATCGGCGCGTTGGAGATCCACATCTTGGCGCCGCTCAGCCGGTAGCCGCCCGGCGCCGCGGCGGCCCGCGTCGTCATGCTGCCCGGGTCGGAACCATGATCGGGCTCGGTCAGGCCGAAGCAGCCGACCCATTCGCCGGAGGCGAGCTTGGGCAGATATCTGCGGCGCTGCGCCTCGGTGCCGAAATCGTAGATCGGATACATGACGAGACTCGACTGCACGCTCATCGCCGAGCGATAGCCGCTGTCGACGCGCTCGACCTCCCGTGCAATCAGCCCGTAACACACATAATTGACGCCGGCGCAGCCGTACCCCTCGATGGTCGAGCCGAGAAAGCCCAGCGCACCCATCTCGTTCATGATTTCACGATCGAACCGCTCGTGGCGGTTGGCTTCGAGCACCCGCGGAAATAGCTTTTCCTGGCAATAGGCGCGAGCGCTGTCGCGCACCATTCGCTCGTCCTCGCTCAGTTCGTCCTCGAGGAGGAGCGGATCGGCCCAGTCGAAGCGAGCGTCGGATTCAGCATGGCGCGAAGGGGCAGGGGAAACGGGGGCGAGTTCAGTGTCGGCGGGCATCGATGACCTCGGCGGCGGCGATAGCGGCCGCTTATACCGCGCCGGCTCGCCGCAGCGTCAGAAACCTCAATCCGTCGAGTCTTCCCGCCCTCGCAGATCGCGCTGGAGCAGCACCGGCTATTTCTTGGCCCCGGTGGTTGCCGAAGCCCGGGCGGCGCCGCGGCCGAGACCGATCTTCTTGGCGAAGGCGGAGCGCTGTTCGGCGTAGTTGGGAGCCACCATCGGATAATCCGGCGCCAATCCCCATCGTACGCGATATTCATCCGGCGTCATATTGTAAGTCGAACGCAGGTGCCGTTTCAGCATCTTCAGCTTTTTGCCGTCTTCGAGACAAATCAAATAGTCCGCGGTGATCGACTTGCGGATTGGCACCGCCGGTTTCACCGGTTCCGGCGGCGGCTCCGCGACTTGGCTCTCCAGGCCCTTTAGCGAGCCGTAGACGGCATTGATTACCTCAGCCAGCTGAGCCGTCGGCAACGTGTTGTTGCTGACATAGGCGGCGACCACATCCGCGGTCATCCGCAACAACTCTTCCTCCGCCATCTTCGGCACTGTGGTTTCCGCCATTTTCTCGCCCCGACGAAGCCTGAAATGTTCACGTCAATGCCATAATTGGCGCACGAATTTCTTGTGTCAACGGAAACTTATGAGAGAGAAGAGTAATCGTCATTTGTACGCAGGCGCAACGACTTGCCGGCGCGCTTCGTGCTCCCGCTCGACGCTGGTCTCCGGCAGCACAGCCCGTGGCGGGGTCGCCCGGCCGAAATAAAGCGAATGAATTGATCAGCCGCTCGCGACGGCAGCGCGACGCAGTGCGGGCGCCATACTGGCGCCGACCGCGATTTATGGTGGATGATTGGCATTCTCTAGCGAGATATGGTAGCTCATGAACCGTTGCCGAAGTTCGTTGCCGCGCCCCGGCGGTAACGCCGCCGCCTTTTGCGTGGCGGCCTCGGCAACGCCTCTTGGTCGCGGCGCTCAACCGCTGCTCAGCGAGTGATTAGTTGATGGTTTCAGGTTCATTCCCGCCTCGCATCGCTGCAGCAGACGGCCTCTTCTTCCGATCCGCTGGCCGCTGCCGATCCGGAGGTGGCGGCGGCCGTCGAGCATGAACTCGCGCGCCAACAGTCGCAGATCGAGCTGATCGCCAGCGAGAACATCGTCTCTCGCGCGGTTCTGGAGGCGCAGGGCTCGGTCTTGACCAACAAGTATGCCGAGGGCTATCCGGGGCGCCGCTACTACGGCGGCTGCGAGTTTGTCGATCTGGCCGAGAGCCTTGCGATCGACCGCGCCAAGCGGCTCTTCGACTGCGCCTTCGCCAATGTCCAGCCGCATTCCGGCGCCCAAGCGAACCAGGCCGTCTTTCTGGCATTGCTGACCCCCGGCGACACGATCCTTGGCATGTCGCTCGCCGCCGGCGGCCATCTGACCCACGGCGCGCGGCCGAACCTGTCCGGCAAATGGTTCAACGCGGTCTCCTACGGCGTCCGACGCGAGGATGCGCGCATCGATCTCGACGAGGTCGAGCGGCTGGCGCGCACCCACCGGCCCAAGCTGATTATCGCGGGCGGCAGCGCCTATCCACGGATCATCGATTTCGCTCGCTTTCGCGCGATCGCCGACGAAGTTGGCGCCTATCTGATGGTCGACATGGCGCATTTTGCCGGTCTGGTCGCCGGCGGCGTCCATCCGAGCCCATTGCCGCACGCCCATGTCGTGACCACGACGACGCACAAAACCTTGCGCGGGCCGCGCGGCGGGCTGATCCTGGCCGCGGATGAAGAGATCGGCCGGCGGATCAACGCCGCCGTCTTTCCCGGGCTGCAGGGCGGTCCGTTGATGCATGTGATCGCGGCCAAGGCAGTGGCGCTCGGCGAGGCGCTGCGGCCGGCTTTTGCCGCTTATGCCGCTGCCGTCGTGGAAAACGCCCGGATCCTGGCTGGGACATTGGCGCAAGCGGGGCTGGCGATCGTCTCGGGCGGCACCGACACACATCTGATGCTGGTCGATCTGCGTCCGCTGGGGTTGACCGGGCGCGATGCCGAACTGTGCCTGGAACAAGCCGGCATCACCTGCAACAAGAATGGCATCCCATTCGACCCGGAAAAGCCGACGGTAACCTCGGGGATCCGCCTCGGTTCGCCGGCGGCAACGACCCGCGGCTTTGGTGCAGACGAATTCCGCGCGGTGGGCCGGCTTATCGTCGAGGTGTTGCGCGCGCGGGCGCGGGGTCGGGACGACAACGGCGCGGCCGAGGCGCGGGTGCGTGAGGAGGTCCGCGATCTCTGCCGCCGATTTCCAATTTACGGGCAAGCAGGGGCCTGACGCGAGCAGGGGTGGGAGGAGAAAATGCGCTGTCCGTTTTGCGGCACAGACGATACCCAGGTCAAAGATTCGCGACCGACCGACGATCGCGGCGCCATCCGGAGGCGGCGGTTTTGCCCGAATTGCGCGGCCCGGTTTACGACCTTCGAGCGGGTGCAATTGCGCGACCTGACCGTGGTCAAAAAAAACGGACAGCGCGAGCCCTTTGACCGCGACAAGCTGGCGCGCTCGATCTACATCGCCCTGCGCAAGCGCCCGGTCGAGCCCGAGCGGGTCGAGCGCATCATCAACTCGTTGGTCCGCCAGCTCGAAAGCTCGGGCGAGACCGACATCCCGAGCGACATGATCGGCGGCCTCGTCATGGAGGTGCTGCCGAGCCTCGATCAGGTCGCCTACATCCGTTTTGCCTCGGTCTATCGCAATTTCCGCGAAGCCAAGGATTTTGGCGATTTTGTCGGGCGGATCGCGGCGGATGGCGAATGAAGATGGGGCATCGGGCCCGAGCCCAACCGGCGCGAGGCACATCGATGTCCGCTGGATGCGGACGGCGTTGGTGCTGGCCCGCCGCGGGCTCGGCGCGGTATGGCCGAACCCGGCGGTCGGTTGCGTCATTATCAATGAGGGCCGCGCCGTCGGCCGAGGGTGGACCCAGCCCGGCGGGCGTCCGCATGCCGAGACCGAGGCGCTGCGCCGAGCCGGACAAGCGGCGCGCGGCGCCACCGCCTATGTCAGCCTTGAACCTTGCTGCCATTGGGGACGCACCCCGCCCTGCGCCGATGCGCTGATCGATGCCGGGGTGCGGCGGGTCGTCGTCGCCGTCGAAGATCCCGATCCGCGCGTTGCCGGCAACGGAATTGCCCGATTGCGAGCGGCCGGGATCGCGGTCGATGCCGGGCTCGGCGCCGAGGAGGCGACCGAGATCAATGTCGGCTTCCTCACTCGCCTCGCGCTCGGCCGGCCCCTGGTCACCTTGAAGCTCGCGACTTCGCTCGACGGCCGCATCGCCACCAGCGGCGGCGAAAGCCAGTGGATCACCGGGCCGCCGGCGCGCGAGCAGGGGCACGCGCTGCGCGCCGCGCACGACGCGATTATGGTCGGCACAGCGACCGTCCTCGCCGACGATCCGCAACTGACCTGCCGCCTGCCCGGGCTCGGCTGTCGCTCTCCGGTGCGGGTCGTCCTCGACCGGCATCTGCGCATTCCGCGCTCGGCCGGGGTAATCGCCGATGCCCGCCGAACCCCTACCTGGGTTTTGACACTGCGCTCGGCTGGTGCGGCCCGGCGTGCGCCGCTGCTTGCCGCCGGCGTTACCCTGATCGATGTCGATCCGGACTCCGAGGGGCGCATCGATCTCGTCGCGGCCCTCGAGGCCCTCGGCGAACGCGGCGTCACCCGGCTTCTGATCGAGGGCGGCGCCCGGCTCGCCGGCGCTCTCTTACGCGCGCGTCTCGTCGACCGCCTCGCCTGGTTTCACGCGCCGCTGCTGATCGGAGGCGACGGCACTCCCGCGGTCGCCGCCCTTGGCCTGGACAGACTCGCCGATGCGCCCGGTTTCGAGCGGCTGTCGGTTGCGCGGGTCGGCGACGATCTTCTGACGACGTTTCGGACGGTGGCGTAACCACATTCCCGAGCCATATCGCCAGAGCTTGCGGCCAGCGCGGCGAGCTCCCGAAATTGGCTGGCAAAGGGTTGTCAAACCGCCCCTGCCCGCCCTTGCGCTTGATGCGCGTCGATCCCGAGATGCAGGTGGGTCCGCGCAGTTCGCCTCATCGATTATAACAAAGCGGGCTTACCCTAAAAATTGAGCCTGCGGGACGAAAGTCCACAATGGTCTTATCCAATGATCCGCGCGACTTGACTTGCCTAAGTGGCGCGGCCGCCGCTTGATTTTGATCGTCGGCGGAGTAGAACATACGGTCGAGTCCAGCAACTGTTCCGCGCCCGATGAAGGTTCCCATCCCTGTTGTCTGTCTCGGCGGCATTTTGTTGGCCGGTTGCGCCACGCTCCCCACCGCAGGGCCAACTGTGAGCCAGGTCTTTGATCAGGCGGTAACGGACGGGCAGCGGCACTTCGACCTTGTCGAGGTCGACAACCATGTCGTGGCGACGCTGTTGGCGCAGCCGACCGAGAGCTTTCGCTCCAAGTTTCAAAAATACGGCAAGCCCCCCGGTCCGACAATCGGGATCGGCGATACGGTCTCGGTGTCGATTTGGGAGGCCGCTGGGGGAGGTCTCTTCAGCGCGCCGGCGACGACCGGGGCTGGCGGCGGCGGATCGAGAACCGAAATCCCCAACCAGGTAGTAACGCCCGACGGCGCGGTCAGCGTGCCGTTTGCCGGCCGCATCGCGGTCGCCGGCCGCACGCCGCTTCAAGTGCAAGACGAAATCCAGCGGCGGCTGGCCGACAAGGCAATCGAACCGCAAGCGATCGTCACCGTGACCAAGAGCATCACCAACACCGCGACCGTGTCGGGAGAGGTCGTCAGCGGCGCCCGGGTGCCGCTCTCTATCGGCGGCGATCATCTGCTCGATGTGATTGCCGCCGCGGGCGGGGCGAAGGCGCCGATTTACAATACATTCGTGCGGCTTTCCCGCGGCGGCGTCACGGTAACGATCCCGTTGGCTAAGCTGGTCTCGAACCCGGGCGAAAACATCTATGCATGGCCGGGAGATGTGCTGACTTTGGTCCAGGTACCGCAAACCTTCTCGGTGTTCGGCGCGACTACCCAGAACACCGAGGTGCCGTTTGGCGCCGAGAAGCTGACTCTGGCCCAAGCGCTGGCCAAGGCTGGCGGGTTGGAGGATCTGCGCGCCGATCCGCGAGGGATATTCCTGTTCCGCTTCGAACCTGCTTCGGTCGTCGGCGCCCTCAACGCCCCGACTCTGGCCACCGGGCCCGATGGAACGTCTCCGGTCGTCTATCGACTGAATCTCCGTGAGGTAAACAACTATTTCTACGCCGAGCGCTTCCCGATGGAAGACAAGGACGTAATCTACGTCGCCAATGCGCCGCTTACCGAGCTGCAGAAGTTCTTCACCTTGGTGAATACGATCACCGGACCGGTGATCAGCGGTGTCGTCGTCAGCCGCTCGGTCAATCCATGAGCCGGTAGAATTTGGTCGCCGTACCGGCGAAAAGGGCTTGCTTTTCGGCGGCGGAGCATCCGGCGGCGGTCCGCTTGAACGCGTTCCACAGCACGGCGTAGCCGCAGCTGCCTTTATCGACCGGGAAATTGCTCTCGAACATCGCGCGCTGCGGGCCGAACGCGGCGATGCAGGTCTCTATGTAGGGTCGCCAGAGCGCCGCCAGCTCTTCCGAACTCGGCGGCAAGTCCTGGGCGTGCACAGTGAACCCGAACATCCTCATGCCGAGACCGCCGAGCTTGACATGCACGTTGGGGCACTGCGCCAACTCGCGTATACGGGCGCTCCATTCCGCGAAGACTTCGTCGCGCTTGCCGGCGTAATGGCCGAGACCGATCGGGCCGCCGACATGGTCGAGCACGATCGGCGTAGTTGGGAAGGCGCGCGCCAGATCGGTGAGTTCGCCGAGCTGGGTGTGGTACATCCACGCGTCAAAGCTGAGGCCGAGCGGCGCGAGCCGGGCAAAGCCCTCGCGCACTTGCCGGTCCATCAGCAGGCCGGCGGGACGCAGCACCGCGGAGCCCCACGCCGCCTGATCCGGATGCGTCGCCGTGATAAAGCGGATGCCGCGGAAACGTCCGCCGCCGGCCGTAATCTGCGCTTCCAGCACCTTTTCGACCGCCGCCCCCAGCGCCAAATCGGCATAACCGATGATGCCGGCGCACACACGCGTCTTGCCGTAGCCACCGCTGGCGCTCATCGCCGCGACGCCATTGGCGAACTCGACCTCTCCGACCGGCCGCAGCTCCGACAGTCCGCCGGCGCGATACATCGATAGCCATTCAAGGTAGACGGTGGCGGTAATGTTATGACCACTGCCGATGTCGGCCAGCAGATCCGCCAACAGGTAGCGGCCGGTCTCTGGCCGCTCGACCAGGTGATGATGCGGATCGACGATCGGCAGATCGGGCTCGATAATTTCCTCACGGCGGCGTTCGAGCCAGTCCGGCCGGACCGCCAGATGCATGCTTGTCGTAGTAGCCGGTGTCGCGCCGAGCATTTGACTTTTCCCTCCTAGCGGTACGAATTTGACTGTTGGTACCTGATCCCTTCTTCCGTCATTCCCGCGAAAGCGGGAACCTAGAGCAACCAAAACCCGTTTGCCGCCCTGGACCCCCGCTTTTCGCGGGGGCGACGAAGGATGGGCAACGGGAACCATCTGTCCAGTTCGTACCACTAGCGGCGTGTCGCGAGTGTTTCAGTTTCAGAAATCACCCGTCGCGACTGCGGGTGAGATGAGTGAGATAGCGCTATTGCTGGCCGGCGTTCTCGCCGCGCAGTTTGAAGCGCTGGATCTTGCCGGTCGCGGTCTTCGGCAATTCGTCGATAAAGGCAATCCAGCGTGGGCATTTGAACGGAGCGAGCAAGGTCTTGGTGTGGCTCTCGAGCGTGCCGGCGAGCGCCTGATCTGCTTTGATGCCGGGTTTCGCGACGACAAACGCCTTGGGCTTGATCAACCCATCCGCATCGGGCGCCCCAACCACCGCGGCTTCGAGCACATTGTCATGGGCGACGAGCGCAGCCTCGACCTCGGCGGGCGAGACGTACATGCCGTTAACCTTCATCATGTCGTCGCTGCGCCCGCAATAAACGTAGTAGCCGTCTTCGTCCTCGTAATATTTATCGCCGGTGCGCGTCCACCCGCCACGGAACGTCGCCCGGCTGCGCTCGCGATTATTCCAATAGCCGGCCGCACCGGTCGGGCCGTCCACCAGCAGATCGCCGATCTCGCCTCGGCTGACCGGCCGTTCCTCATCGCCGACAATTTGCAGCGTGTAGCCCGGAACCGGCTTGCCGGTGGTGCCGTAGCGTAGATCGCCGGGCCGGTTGCTCAGAAAAATGTGCAGCATCTCGGTCGAGCCGATGCCGTCGAGGATGTCGACGCCGATCCGCGCCGACCAACGCCGGCCGACCTCCTGCGGCAGCGGCTCACCGGCCGAAATGCAGCGGCGCAAGGCCAGCTCCCCCGGCCGCGGCAGATCGGGATCGGCAAGCATCGCGTTGAAGAGCGTCGGCACCCCGCAAAAGACCGTCGGCCGCTGCCGGCGCAATATGCGCGCGACCGAGGCCGGCGACGGGCGCTCGGCGGTCAGCACGCTGGTGGCGCCGACCGCCATCGGAAAGGTCAGGGCGTTGCCGAGCCCATAGGCGAAAAACAGCTTTGCCGCCGAAAAAACAATATCGTCTTCAGCGATGCCGAGCACCGGAATCGCGTAGCAATCCGCGGTTTGCACCAGGCTTGAATGAACATGGACGGTTCCCTTGGGCCGCCCGGTCGAGCCGGAGGAATAGAGCCAGAAGCAGGGCTCGTCGGGGTGGGTCGGCGCGGTCTCGGCGGTGGTTGGCGCCGCATTCAGCAGCACATCGAGAGAGCGCCCGGATGGCTCGGTGCGGGAGACGATGATCTCGGGTTGGGGCTGCGGCAGCAGCGTCACCGCCGCCTGCATCGCCGGTAGTATCGCGGCCGACACCACGACCGCACGCGCCCGGCTGTCGGCCAGCATAAAGGCGAACTCGCTGGGGCTCAGCTGGGTGTTGACCGCGACCGGCACGCTCCCGGCCTTGATCGCGCCGAGAAAGGCCGTCGGAAAATCAATATTGTCGTGGAGGCAAAGCAGAATGCGCTGTTCGCGGTGAATGCCGAGCCGGCGCACGGCATTGGCGAAGCGGCCGACCCGCTCGGCGAGCTCGCCATAGGTGTATTGGCCGCGGTCGTCGATGATTGCGGTCTTCCCCTCCCGCCCGACCGCCAGGTTGCGCTCGATCAGGTCGGCTGCGGCGTTGTATATCGGCCCACTCTCCATCGGCGATCCTCCCGATCTTTAGTGGTCTGGAAGATGGCGATCGTCAGCGCGAAAGGGAAGAATTTCCGGCCTATTCCGGCTATGCTGGCGCTGGAAAGGGCTGCGATGATCACCTTCGACACCGATCCCGGCCGCTACCGCCATTGGCGGCTCTCCTGCGAGGGGCCGATTGCGACCCTGACGCTCGACGTCGCGGAGGAGGGCGGGCTCGATCCAGGCTACCGGCTCAAGCTCAACTCCTATGATCTCGGCGTCGATATCGAGTTGCACGACGCTTTGAACCGGGTCCGCTTCGAGCATCCCGAAGTGCGGGTCGTGTTGCTGACGAGTGGCAAGGAGCGAGTCTTCTGTTCGGGCGCCAACATCTACATGCTGGGGCAGGCGACCCACGCGCAAAAGGTCAATTTCTGCAAATTCACCAACGAGACCCGTAACGGCATCGAGGATTCGAGCGTGCATTCGGGGCTCAAATTTGTCGCCGCGGTCAATGGCGCCTGCGCCGGCGGCGGGTATGAGCTGGCGCTCGCCTGCGACGAGATCGTCATGGTCGACGATCGGTCTAGCACGGTTAGCCTGCCCGAGGTGGCATTGCTCGGCGTCTTGCCTGGCACCGGCGGGCTGACCCGGCTGGTCGACAAGCGCAAGGTGCGGCGCGATCTCGCCGATGTGTTCTGCACCACCGCCGAGGGGGTGCGCGCCGACCGGGCCAAGGCGTGGAAGCTGGTCGATCGGATCATACCGCCGGCCAGGTTCCATCAGCTGGTCGCCGAGCGCGCCCGGGTGCTGGCAGCGCTGAGTGACCGCCCGGCCGATGCCGAAGGTGTGGCGCTGACCCCGATCGAGCGCCGGATCGACCAGCGCGGCTATCATTATCGCTGGGTAGAAGTCGACATCGCCCGAACCAATCGGATGGCGACCGTTACCGTCAGCGGACCCCGCGCCGAAGATCTGCCCGGCGATCTGGCCCGCATCCTCGCCGCCGGCGCCGGCTGGTGGCCACTGGCGATGGCGCGCGAGCTGGACGACGCGCTGCTGATGCTGCGCGCCAACGAGCCCGAAATCGGGACGCTGGTGCTGAAGACCCGCGGCGAAGTGGGGCCGGTATTGGCCTCTGACGCGATCATCGGCGCGCATCGGGACCATTGGTTCGTGCTCGAGACGATCGGCGTGATGCGCCGGACCTTACAGCGCCTCGATGTCTCGTCGCGTAGCCTCTTCGCGGTGATCGACGAGGGTTCGTGCTTTGCCGGCAACCTATTCGAATTGGCGCTCGCCGCGGATCGCAGCTACATGCTGGCGGACGGCCCGCAGGTCGGACTAAGCGCCTGCAATTTCGGCGATCTCGAAATGGTCAACGGCCGCACCCGGCTGGCGACGCGCTTCAACGACGAGGCCGCGGCCGAAGCCATGCGGCAATTGGCCGGCGCGCCACTCGACGCGGCGACGGCGCTCGACCGGGGGCTGGTGACCTTCGCCCCCGACGAGCTCGACTGGGAGGATGAGATCCGTCTCGCCCTCGAAGAGCGCGCGAGCCTGTCGCCCGATGCGCTGACCGGGATGGAGGCAAGCCTGCGCTTTGCCGGAGCCGAGACCGTCGCGACCAAGATCTTCGCCCGGCTGTCGGCGTGGCAGAACTGGATTTTTTCGCGCCCGAACGTCGTGGGCGAGCATAGTGCTCTGAAAAGCTACGGCAGCGGCGCCAAGCCGCGCTTCGACTGGGAGCGGGTGTAACGCGAGGACGGCAGATGGCGATCGATTACCAGCAGCGGATCCCGAACAATGTCGGGCTCGGCGACAACCGCGCCTTGCAGCGCGCGCTCGAGCACTGGCAGCCGCACTTTTTTGACTGGTGGCGCGAGATGGGGCCGAGCGGCGTCGCAAAACCTCGATGTCTATCTGCGCACCGCCACGACGGTCGATGCCGAAGGCTGGGCCGAATACGGCATGGTCAAGATGCCCGAATACCGCTGGGGCATTTTTCTCGCCGACCCGGTGCCCGATCGCCGGATCGGCTTCGGCGACGCCCTTGGTGACAAGGTATGGCAACAGGTGCCGGGCGAGCATCGCTCGACCTTGCGCCGGCTGATCGTGACCCAGGGCGACACCGAGCCCGCCTCGGTTGAGCAGCAGCGCCTGCTCGGCCTGAGCTGCCCGTCCCTCTACGATCTGCGCAACCTGTTCCAGATCAATGTCGAGGAAGGCCGCCATCTGTGGGCGATGGTCTACCTGCTGCACGCCTTTTTCGGCCGCGATGGCCGCGAGGAAGCCGAGGAATTGCTGACGCGCCACTCCGGCGATCCAGACCGGCCCCGCATTCTCGGCACGTTCAACGAGCCGATCGAGGACTGGCTTAGCTTTTTCATGTTCACCTATTTCACCGACCGTGACGGCCGCTATCAGCTCAAAAGCCTGGCCGAAAGCAGGTTCGATCCATTGTCGCGGACCTGCCGGTTCATGCTGACCGAAGAGGCCTACCACATGTTCGTCGGCCGTACCGGGATCACTCGTGTGGTCAAGCGCACGCTCGAAGTCATGAAGGCGCTCGGCAGCGACGACCCCGCCGATCTGCGCCGCGCCGGCGCCATCGATCTGCCCACCTTGCAGCGCTATATCAACTTCTGGTTCAGCTCTTCATTGGATCTGTTTGGGGCAGAGAACTCGTCGAATGCGGCCACCTATTTCGCGACCGGCATCAAAGGCCGTCCGGACGAGGCGCGGTTCGCGGACCATGTGGCGCTGGGCCAGCATTTGCGGCTCGACGTGCCCGACCGGAACGGCGGGGTTGTTTCGCAAGAAGTGCCGATGCGCAACGCGATGAACGAGGTGACGCGCGGCGCTTACATCAAGGATTGCGACATCGGGGTGCAGCGGTGGAACCGGCTGATTGCCGAGGCCGGTTATGAATTTCGCCTGGCGCTGCCGAGCCCACGCTTCCGCCGCGCCGTCGGCGTCTGGGCCGGCGTCCATACCGACCCGGAGGGCAACCCGATCACCGAACAAATGTGGGAGGTCGGGCGCAGCGACTGGCTGCCGAGCGAAGCGGACCGCGCCTTTGTCAAATCGCTGATGCAGCGAGTGATCGAGCCCGGCAAAATGGCCGGCTGGCTCGCGCCTCCCGAAATCGGCATCAACAACCTGCCCGCCGCCTACGAATATGTTCGACTGAACTGATTCCGAAAACGATCGGACGAAAAGGGGTGACGCATCCTCCCACAGCAGGGTTGCAAGCGCGCTTGACGCCGGCTGCGGCGCCGCGCTTATTGCCCGCGATCGGCGCTGACTGACGATGAGGAGCTAGACAGATGACCGCGCAGCCATTTGCCGGGGTGCTGGTCCCGGTCCTGACCCCGTTTACGGGGAGCGGCGAGCCCGATGCCGCGCGGTTCACTGCCTTCTGCCGCTGGCTGCTCGACCAAGGCGCTGGTGGGCTCGCGATCTTCGGTACGACCAGCGAAGCGAATTCGATGTCGCCGGCCGAGCGGATGGGCTTGCTCGACCATTTGGTCGAGGCCGGCATTCCGGCGGAAAAGTTGATGCCGGGAACCGGCGCCTGCGCGATGACCGATGCGGCGGCACTGGTGCGGCACGCGGTCGGCCATGGCTGCGGCGGCGTCTTGATGCTGCCGCCCTTCTATTACAAGCCGGTCAACGACGACGGCATCTTCGCCTTTATTTCGGGCGTCATCGATCAGGTCGGCGCTGCGGCGCTACGGATGTATCTCTACCACATCCCGCCGATGGCGGTGGTCGGCTACTCGCTCGACCTTGTGGGCAGGCTGATCCGGGCCTACCCGCAAACCGTCGTCGGGCTGAAGGACAGCTCCGGCGACTGGAACAACACCGCGGCGTTGCTCGACCGCTACCCAGGCTTTGCCGTGTTCCCGGGCTCTGAGGGGTTCCTGCTGGCGGCGCTGCGCAAGGGTGGGGCGGGCTGCATCACCTCGACCGGCAACATCAATGTGCCGGGGATCGCCAGGCTCTACGCCAACTGGCAGGGACCGCAGGCGGACGCTTTGCAGACCGAAGTCGCAGCGGTGCGCAACACGGTGCTGAACTACCCGGCCGTCCCGGCGCTAAAGCGGATCGTCGCCCATTTCCACAACGACCCGGCCTGGGCCGCGGTGCGCCCGCCATTGCAGGCGCTCGACCAGGCACAATCGGCGGCGCTGATCGCCGACCTCGCCAAGATCGGCTTTAGCCTCGGCGAGCGCCGGCAGAAGGCGGCTTGACGTAGACCTCGGAGGAACGGCCATGGCGACGGAGCACGCGGCCGCCCGGACACCGGAGCGCGAGGCGTTTTACGAGCGCATCGCCGTCTCCAATCTGGCGCCGCTATGGGAGCGGCTGCACGGGCTCGTCACCGCCCAGCCGGTGACGCCGTGCCTGCCGGCGATCTGGCATTACCGCGATGTCCGGCCACACTTGATGGATTCAGGCGGGCTGATCAGCGCCGAAGAGGCGACGCGCCGGGTGTTGATCCTCGAAAACCCTGGGCTCAAGGGCCAGACCTCGATTACCCATTCCTTGTTCGCCGGGTTGCAATTGATCCTGCCGGGCGAAGTGGCGCCAGCGCACCGCCACACCCAATCGGCATTGCGCTTCATTATCGAGGGAAAGGGCGCCTATACCGCGGTCGATGGCGAGCGCACGACGATGCTGCCCGGCGATTTCGTGATCACGCCTTCCTGGACGTGGCACGACCACGGCAACGAAACCGACGAGCCGATGGTCTGGCTCGACGGGCTCGACATCCCGATCGTGCGCCTGCTCGATGCGAGCTTCGCCGAGCCGGGCGCTAGCGATGCGCAGACTGTCATTCGGCCCGAGGGCGACAATGCCGCACGGTTCGCCAACAATTTGGTGCCAGTCGACTGGAAGCCGGCGGCCAAGACCTCGCCGGTGTTCAACTATCCCTATGTCCGCTCGCGCGAATCGCTCGAGGTTTTGAGCCGCAACGAGGATCCCGATCCCTGCCACGGCCACAAGTTGCGGTATGTCAACCCGGCGAGCGGCGATTTCGCGATGCCGACGATCGGCGCCTTTATCCAGCTGTTGCCGAAAGGCTTTGCCACCCGCCCCTACCGCTCGACCGACGGCACGGTCTTTGTCGCGGTCGAGGGCGCGGGCGAAACCCGGATCGGCGATCAGGTGCTGTATTGGCAGCCGCGCGACATCTTTGTCGCACCGAGCTGGACAATGGTCAGCCACCATGCCGCGGAAGAAGCCGTGCTGTTCAGTTATTCCGACCGGCCGGTTCAGGAAAAGCTCGGCCTCTTCCGCGAGCAGCGCGGCAACGCCTGACGGCCGCCGCCGCGCTGCGGGAGCGCGCGATGGATGTGATCATCGTCGGCGCCGGGATCGGCGGACTGACCCTCGGCTTGGCCTTGCACCGCGCCGGCATCCCCTGCCGTATTTATGAGGCGGCGTCGGCGATCGAGCCGATCGGGGTCGGCATCAACGTGCTGCCGCATGCAACTCGCGAGCTGGCCGAGCTCGGACTGGAGCCAGCCCTGGCCCGAGTGGGGGTCACCACTGCCGAAGCCTGCTTTTTTAATCGCTTTGGTCAGCTGATCTATCGCGAGCCATTGGGTCGCGGGGCGGGATATGCCTGGCCGCAATTCTCGCTGCACCGCGGCGATCTACAGCAGGTGCTGGCCGAGGCTTTTGTCCGCCGCGCCGGCGCCGATCATCTGATCACCGGCCGACGCTGCGTTGCCTTCGAACAGGCGACGGACCGGGTCACCGTCCATTTTGAGAGCGTCGCGACCGGCGCCAGGCTGCCGTCGCAGCATGGCGCGATCGCGATCGCCGGCGACGGCATCCATTCGACGATCCGCAAGCAGCTTTACCCCGACGAGGGCGAGCCGATCTATTCGGGCTACAACATGTGGCGCGGGGTGACGCGCTGGCCGCGGTTTCTGTCCGGCGCGAGCATGGTGCGCGCCGGCTGGCTCGCCACCGGCAAGATGGTGATCTATCCGATCCGCAACGATATCGACGGCGCGGGCAGCCAGCTGGTCAATTGGGTGGCCGAGATCGAGACCCCCCAGCACGACGCGCGCGATTGGAACCGTCCGGGCGCGCTGGCCGATTTCGTTGGCGCGTTCAAGGACTGGCGCTTTGACTGGCTCGACGTGCCGGCGATGATCGGCGCGGCTGAGGTCATTCTCGAATTCCCGATGGTCGATCAAGATCCGCTGCCCCGCTGGAGCTTTGGCCGGGTCAGTCTGCTGGGCGACGCGGCGCACCCGATGGTGCCGCGCGGTTCGAACGGCGCCGGCCAGGCAATCGTCGACGCGCGGGCGCTCGCCGACTGCCTCTGCGCTACCGAGGACCCGGTCGCGGCGTTGCGCGCGTATGAAGAAATACGGCGCGAAGCCACCGCCAATGTCGTGCGCGCCAACCGCGCCAACCCGCCCGACGCGATCCTGCGCGAGGTGTACCTGCGCACCGGCGACCGGCCGTTCGACGATATCGACGCGGTGATCAGCCGCGACGAGCTGGCGGCGATATCGGACAGCTACAAGCGGGTCGCCGGCTACGACCACGACACGCTCGCCGCCCGCAAGTGAAGCGTGGCAACTGATGGGCGACGGCGCGAGACGACGTAGACGATTGCTGATCGTGCTCGCGTGGGCAGCGCTGGCGCTCGCCTTTGCCGGATCAGCCGCGGCCGCGGCCTCGCCGCAAGCGGTCGAGGCTCGGCATGGCATGGTCGTGACCTCGCAGCACATTGCCTCCGAGGTCGGCGCCGGGATCCTCGCGGCCGGCGGCAACGCGATCGACGCGGCGGTCGCGGTCGGCTACGCGCTTGCCGTCGTCGAGCCGTGCTGCGGCAATGTTGGCGGCGGCGGGTTCATGATCGTCCACCTCGCCGGCGGGCGCGACACCTTCATCAATTTCCGCGAGACCGCGCCGGCCGCAGCGACCGCCGGGATGTATCTCGACCCCGCCGGCAAGCCCATACCCGACCTTAGCCGCCATGGCTGGCGCGCGGCCGGCGTGCCGGGGACGGTGATGGGGCTCGACCGTGCGCTCGACGAGTACGGCAGCCTGCCGCGCGCGGCGGTAATGGCGCCGGCTATTGCTCTGGCGCGCGACGGCTTTGTGTTAGGCCGCGATGATGCCGAATTGCTCGACGCCAAGGTCGACCGTTTTGCCCACGATCCGGCGGCGGCCAAGATTTTTCTGCGCCCTGACGGCAGCCGGTTCATACCAGGCGACCACCTGGTGCAAAAAGATCTCGCGGAAACGCTCGCGGCGATCGCAAAAAAGGGGCCTGTCGCATTTTACAAGGGACCCGTCGCCGCTGCCGTCGACAAGACGAGCCGGGCCAATGGCGGAACCCTGACCGCGCGCGATTTTGCCGGTTATACGACGGGCGAGGGGCCGCCGCTCTCTTGCTCCTACCGCTCCTATGCGATCGTGTCGGCGCCGCCGCCGAGCTCGGGCGGCGCGACGATCTGCCAAATCCTACAGATCCTCGAAGGCTACGACATGAAGGCGCTGGGTCTTCGCTCGGCGCGTTCGGTAGAACTGATGGTCGAGGCGATGCGCCGCGCCTACACCGACCGCAACACCTTTCTCGGCGACCCGGCCTTTGTAACAAACCCGCTCGACCGGTTGCTGTCAAAGGGCTATGCGGCCGGGATCCGTGCCGCGATGGGGGCGGGCGCGGCGCCACCCTCCGCTCCGCTCGCTGCCTCGCACGAGAAGGCGGAGACGACCCATTATTCGGTCGTCGACGGCGCCGGCAATGCAGTCGCCGTGACCTACACGATCAATGGCTATTTCGGCGCCGAGGTGATCGCCCCCGGCGCCGGCTTTTTCCTGAACAACGAGATGGACGATTTTACCGCGAAGCCCGGCGCCCCGAACCTGTACGGTCTGGTTCAGGGCGAAGCCAACGCGATCGCGCCCGGCAAACGGCCGCTCTCCTCGATGGCGCCGACCCTGGTCGAGAAAGACGGCCGCGTCTTCCTCGTTCTCGGCAGCCCCGGCGGCTCGCGCATCATCACGACGGTGCTCGAAGCCATCATGAACATTGTCGATTACGGCATGGCCCCGCAAGCGGCGGTCGACGCGCCGCGCCTTCATTACCAAGGGCTGCCGGACAAAGTGTTTTACGAGCCCTCCGCTCTCTCGCCCGACACGATCGCGACGCTGCGCGGCAAGGGCTACAACCTCGTCGAGCAGAAGCCGTGGGGCGCGGTGGGGCTGATCGAAATCACCGATGGCCGGCTGTGGGGCGCCAACGACCCTCGCCGCCCCAACGGCGCCGCGATCGGCTATTGATCTTCGCCGGCCTCCGGGCGTTCCCGATAATTTCCGGTAGGATCAGCGGCTTATCACCGTACCCCCGGTGATCTGCTCACACACTCGGCGGCGATACAGGGGGGACACGTCGCGGATTTTCAGATACCGTGAACAGCCGTCAACGCGAGGAGGGAATCGTCATGAAGGTGGTCACGCTCAAAAGCATACCGAACGTCCCAGTGGAAGGCGCCGAGCGGATCGAAGGATGGACGGGGCCGGTTTCCCGGTCCCGCCAGACCATCATCGAGCCCGGGGACTCCGCGAACTACAATTGCAGCGTGGTGAATTTCAGCCAAGGTTGCACCACCGGATGGCATATCCACAACTGCGACCAGATCCTGGTGGTGACCTCGGGCTCCGGCATGGTCGCGACGGAGCATGACCAGCGCGAAATCAATGTCGGCGATGTCGTGCACATCAAGGCCGGCGAGCGCCATTGGCACGGCGCCAAGGCCGATACGACGATGGGGCATATCACGATCACGGCCGTCGGCGGTCAAGCCACCTGGGGATAGTCTTACACCGCCGGGATTACGCCTGGATCAGGACTCAGAGGAGCGAATGCGCGCTGACCATCGGCCGCGGGCGATTCGGATTTAAGCCCCGGCTCGGCGCATGCGCGGATGGCAGGCGCTTGGGTTCCTCGCGGCATTGCTGCTCGGCGGCTGCGGCTCGCTGTCCGTGCCGATGAACGAGCCGCTGCGCTCGGCCGCCGGCAATAACGAATATCGCCTGGTCGACGTGAACCGAAGGGGCGGCGCCGAAAGCACGCTGGTGCTGGTCGCCCTCTCTGGCGGCGGCAAGCGCTCTGCCGCTTTCGGTTTCGGCGTGTTGCGCGGGATGCGGGATATCCACGTGCGACCCGAAGGCAAGGACAGCACCTTGCTCGACGAGGTTGACCTGTTGGCCGGCGTCTCCGGCGGATCCTTCCCGGCGGCTCATTTCGGCCTCTATGGCGTGAAGTCGTTCGAAACCTTTCCCGACGAATTCCTCTATCCGGACATCGAGGCCTACATTTGGGGCACGTTTCTGCTGCCGTGGAACTGGGACTGGATATTCAACCCGCTGGTCGGCACCAACGACCGGATGACCCAAGTCTACGACCGGCTGATGTTCCATGGCGCGACCTTTGAGGATTTTTTTCGACACGGCCGCCCTCAGATCAGCATCAACGCCACCGACATCAGCTTTGGCAGCCCGTTCGGCTTTCTGCCGCAGACCTTCGATGTGATTTGCTCCGATCTCGCGAGTTTTCCGATCGCGCGGGCGGTCGCCGCGTCCAACGGATTTCCGGTGCTGTTCGGCCCGGTGACATTGCGCAATTACCGTGGGTCCGATTGTCCGCTTCCCCCCGTGCCGCCGTCGCAAACGGGGGAAGGCAGCCAACCCGATTTGCGCACTCGGGCATTGCTTGAAAACCTCGATCGTTATTCCGACGGTCAACAGGTCAAGTGGATTCATCTGATGGACGGTGGAATCTCGGACAATCTCGCACTGCGGGTGCTGCTCAACGACATGTTGCTGCTGAACACGAGAATGGATCGGTTCGCGACCCAGCTGCTGCCGGTTCGCCGCATTCTCGTGATCAGCGTCGACGGCCAGTCGGCGACAAACCCGAATTGGCCGCTCCAGCGGATCGTCAGCGGCCTCGGGCAGATCATTTCGGCAGTAACGAGCACGCAAATCGGGGCTTACAACATCGAGACCCTGATCGCCGTCGAGAGCACGGTTGACGATCTCGCCGAGAAGCTGCGTGCGCTGCGCTGCCGTCAAGGGCCTGTTATCGACGGCCATGCCTGTGACGATGTGGCCGCGGAGGTGTTGCGCGTCAGCCTGTCCGACTATCCCGATCCCGAGACGCGGGCGCGGCTCGTGGCGATCCGCACCGGGCTCACCCTGCCGCGCGAGCAGGTCGATGCGCTGGTGGCCGCCGGGCAAACAATGATCGGCCGTGACGCCGCGACGATTGCCGCGTTCCTGCGTCCCAAAACGTCGACCGAGCAGCTGGCTCGCCGGCAATAGCGAGCAGCACCGGGCCCGATACTCACGGCCTGACGGGGTCCGTCGCTGACGACAAACTCGACGCCGGTTGGGCTGCACGATCGGGCATTGATTGCGCTCTTGATCTACACCTTTACCCGAGGGTCGGCGGCGTTGTACATGAACGTCCACGACTACCAACCCCAGGGCAAGCACGCTGCCGCCATGGCCAGCTTTTGACCCGGAATTTGCGGCACCGACAACCACGAAATTGCCATCGTCGCATTGTACTTTCGCGGACGTCGGCACCCGTGAGCGCGTGCTCGATTTTGCTCGAAGGGGTTTCTCAACGTGATCAAACAGGCGGAACTGGCAGTGCCGCGGGGCCGGCGCGGGGATTTCGCCACGGGTAGGTCCGACAACCCCGCCGGCCGGGGTTCGGGGTGGGCTCAGGCGGCAACCAGTGCGGGAGCTTCGCTGTAGATCCGCTGCAGGTACAGCAAGCTGTGTCCCCTAATCTCAATTAAAGTTGTACCCCAGCGGCGGCTGAGGATGACCACGGTGTTTTTGGTTTGCTTTTGATTCGATGGTCGGAGTGAGAGGATTTGAACCTCCGGCCCCTGCCTCCCGAAAGCAGTGCTCTACCAGGCTGAGCTACACTCCGCTGACCGGACGGGGTGTATAGCGCCAACGCAGCTGACGCGCAAGGCGACGGAGACCTGACCCAGCGCCCTCAGAAGCTGCGGTCGCCGGCGAAGGCGGCGGCGTCGGTCAGGGCGCGGCGTTCGGGCCCGTCGCGGAACAGCGAGAGCGCTTCGATCGCGGCAGCGGCGTAGCTCCGGGCGCGCGACAAGGTTTCGGCGAGGGCGCCGCGGCGCTCGACCAGCAGGATTGCGCGCTCGAGATCGCCGGGTTGCTGATCCATGTCTTCGAGCGTGCGGCGCCAGAACGCGCGCTCCTCCTCATCGCCGCGGGCAAGGGCGACGAGGATCGGGAGGGTGACCTTGCCGTCGCGGAAATCGTCGCCGACGCTCTTGCCGAGCTCGGCCTCATGCGCCGAGAAATCGAGCATGTCGTCAACCAGCTGAAACGCGGTCCCAAGATTACGGCCGAAGCAATCGAGCGCTTCTTCTTCGGCCGGCGGGCGCTCAGCCAACACCGCGCCAATGCGGCTAGCCGCGGCGAACAATTCCGCGGTTTTTGCCTCGATGACGGAGAGATAGGCGGCTTCGGTGGTTGTGGTGTCGCCAGTCGTCATCAGCTGCATGACTTCGCCCTCGGCGATAATCGCGGAGGCGCCCGACAGGATCTCGAGTATGCGCAGCGAGCCGTCGGCGACCATCAGCTCAAATGCTCGGCTGAACAGAAAGTCGCCGACAAGGATCGCAGGCTTGTTGCCCCACAACGCATTTGCCGTATCGCGGCCGCGTCGCAGATCGCTCGCATCGACGACGTCGTCGTGCAACAGGGTCGCGGTGTGGATGAACTCGACCGCGGCGGCGAGTGCTACGTGACGGTCACCGCGATAGCCACACAGCCGCGCGCAACCCAAGGTAAGCATTGGCCGCAACCGCTTGCCGCCGCCGGCAACGATATGGCCGGCAAGTTGCGGGATCAGCTCGACCGGGCTGTGCATGCGCTGGACGATCAGCCGGTTGACGCGTTCGAGGTCACTTTTCAATAGGCGTGACAACGGGTCGAGCGACGGCCTTCGGCCCGCCTGCACGCGATCGACACCCGCCATCAGCGCCACTCGATACTCCCGCGTGTCCGTCGCGCCGCCCGATCGGCTTGACGCGCCCGAACCCGAATGAGCATAGATTGCAGCCAAGACCGGTCAAGAGCCGCACTGCCCGGTCCCTATCGATCCGCTGCGAATAGTTGACGCGATGAAGGAGCTGCTGCGCACCAATAACGCCGTCCGCCTCTCCTGGGTGCAGGCGCTGCTCAGGGATTCGGGGATCGACAGCCTGGTGCTCGACCATCACACCAGCCTGGTGGAAGGCAGCATCGGCGCGATCCCGCGCCGCCTGATGGTGGCGGAGCGCGATTTTATCCGCGCCCGGGCATTGCTTGTCGCAGCCGACGAGGACGCAAGGTGAGCGGACTAGCCCCAGCCGAACCGGTCTTTACCGAAGATCGCCTGCTCGGCGGCCGGATCCGTCTGCGGCAGCCGGCGGTCGGCTATCGGGTCGCGATCGATCCGGTATTTCTCGCCGCCGCAATACCGGCCGAACCGCATCAGATAGTGCTCGATGTCGGCTGCGGCGCCGGCGCGGCGATGCTGTGCCTGGCGGCGCGGGTACCGCATCTCCGCGTGGTGGGGCTCGAAATGCAGCGCGATCTGGTCCGGCTGGCCGGCGACAACGCGATCCTGAACGCAATGGAGGCTCGCGTCTCGGTGATGATCGGCGATCTGTTGCATGCGCCACCGCGGCTGTCGCCCGGCGCCTTCGATCATGTCATGGCGAACCCGCCGTTTCACGAGCGCGGCCGTGTCACGCCAACGGCGACGCCCGGCAGGGCCGCCGCGACGGTCGAAGGCGAGGCCGACCTCGCCGCCTGGGTGCGCTTTTGTCTGACGATGGTGCGGCCAAAGGGTACGGTGACCTTCATTCACCGCGCCGACCGTCTCGACGCGCTGATTGGCGAAATCGCCGGCCGGGCGGGCGAGGTCGTGGTCTATCCCCTGTGGCCCGCAGAAGACCGGCCGGCGAGCCGTGTCCTGGTGCGCGCCCGCAAGCAGATCGCCGCGCCGGCGCGGCTTGCCCCCGGACTGGTGTTGCACCGCGGGGACGGGCGGCCAACGGAACTTGCCGACGGAATATTGCGGGAGGGCAGGGGGCTCGAACTCTGAACCTCGCCGACAGGCTACGCGGTAGTTTCGGCGGCTCCGGCTTCCCATTTGAGACCGCATGACAATTCGCGACTATCTCGATGTAGAGCGGCTGTGGCAGCGCGGGCCGGTGGTCTCAGTCCTGCGCTTTGAGGGCGTCATCATGCCGCGGGCGCGCCGCAACGGCATCTCGCTGGCCAGTCATGCCCGGGCGATCGAGCGGGCGTTCAGCCTTCGCGGCGTCGTCGCCGTCGCGATGGTCGTCAATTCGCCCGGCGGCTCGCCGGTGCAGTCGGCGCTGCTGTTTCGCCGCATCCGCCAGCTCGCCGAGGAAAAGGGGATACCGGTCATCGCCTTTGCCGAGGACGTGGCGGCCTCGGGCGGTTATTGGCTGGCGCTCGCCGGTGATGAGATTTTCGGCGAGGAGACCTCGCTGGTCGGCTCGATCGGTGTGATCAGCGCCGGGTTCGGGCTGTCCGAAGTGATCGAGCGGGTCGGAATCGAGCGCCGCCTCTACACCGCCGGCAAGCACAAATCGCTGTTGGATCCGTTTCTGCCCGAGGACCCAGCCGATGTCGAACGGCTGACCGCCCTGCAGCGGGACATCCATCGGGCGTTCAAGGAGCATGTACGGCGCCGCCGCATCGGCAAAATCGACGGCGCCGACGAAAGCCTGTTCGACGGCGACGTAATGACCGGGCATATGGCGGCAGAGCGCGGCCTGATCGACGGCATCGGCGAATTGCGCGCGGTCATGCGCGCGCGCTACGGCGACAAGGTCAGATTGCGTCCGGTCATGGCCGAGCGGCGGCGGCCGATCTGGGCGCGCCTACCTTTTGGCGCGCGCGAGCCGTTGGCCGCGATCACCGATCTCGTCGAGTGGGCTGAGGCCCGGCTGCTGTGGGCGCGGTTCGGGCTGTGACGAGAAACTTCGCCCCCTGAGCGCGTTCCTTGACCCGGATTACGGCGGCCCGGTAAACCTCGTCGATGTTCGAGTTCCCGAAGCTCGTCGTAATGATCCTGGTGTTCGCTGCGGTGTGGATCGGCTATCGCTGGCTGAACGGATCAGGGCGCCAACTGCCGCGTCGGCGCTCGCCGCCGCCGCGTCGGGCGATCCAAGCCGAGGATCTCGTCGCCTGTGGGGTTTGCGGCGCCTATGTCGCGGCCTCGGCGCCCGGTTGCGGCCGGCCCGACTGCCCGCGGCCGCGTTGAGCACGACGCGTTCGAGGCGAGGCCGTGAGCTATCAATCGGTGATCTTCGAGCTGCAGAATTATTGGGCGCGGCACGGCTGCGTGATCCTGCAGCCCTATGATGTCGAGGTCGGCGCCGGTACTTTTCACCCGGCAACGGCGCTGCGCGCGCTCGGACCCGACCCGTGGCGCGCCGCCTATGTCCAGCCCTCGCGCCGGCCGACCGACGGCCGCTATGGCGAGAATCCGAACCGGCTGCAGCAATATTATCAGCTGCAGGTCATCCTGAAACCGGCACCGGCCGACAGCCAGGACCTCTATCTTGCGAGCCTGGCAGCGATCGGCATCGACGCGTCGCGCCACGACATCCGCTTTGTCGAGGACGATTGGGAAAGCCCGACGCTGGGCGCCTGGGGGCTTGGCTGGGAGGTCTGGCTCGACGGCATGGAGGTCAGCCAGTTCACCTATTTTCAGCAGGTCGGCGGCATCGAATGCGATCCCGTCTCGACCGAGCTGACCTATGGGCTCGAACGCTTGGCGATGTACGTGCAGGGGGTCGAGAGCGTCTTCGATCTCGATTACAACGGCGTTCCCGGAACCGGCCAAGTCACCTATGGCGACGTGTTCCAGCGGGCCGAGCGCGAGTTCTCGACCTACAATTTCGAGATCGCCGACACCGCGCTGCTGGTCCGGCATTTCGCCGACGCCGAAGCCGAATGCAGCGCCGTGCTTCAGCACGGGCTGGCTTTGCCGGCCTATGATCAATGCCTGAAGGCCAGCCACCTGTTCAACCTGCTGGATGCGCGTGGCGCTATCAGCGTCACCGAGCGCGCCGCCTACATCCTGCGCGTTCGGGCGCTCGCCAAGGGGTGCTGCGAAGCTTGGCTCGCCGATGGTGCAGGTCCCGGCACCTGACATGTCCGAACTGCTGCTCGAATTATTGTCGGAGGAGATCCCGGCGCGGATGCAGCGCCGCGCGATCGAGGATTTGCAGCAATCAATACGCGAGTGGCTGGTAGTACATCGGATCTCAGAAGGGACGGCGGTCGAGGGTTACGTAACACCACGTCGGCTTGTCATAATCGCACGAAGGGTTCCGAACAGAATCCCAGGTCGCCGCGATGAGCGCCGTGGTCCGCGCGTTGGCGCGCCGGCGCAGGCGCTTGAGGGTTTCCTTCGGGTCAACTTCCTCAGAATAGAGCAGTGTGAAATCCGCGACACGGATCGCGGCCAATTCTATTTTGCCGTCATTAAGCGGCCTGATCAGGCCACCAAAGATGTATTGCCGGAGATCGTCAATTCCGCTCTGTTCGGACTGCAATGGCCGAGATCGATGCGCTGGCCGGGTGCGACGCTGCGCTGGGTGCGGCCACTGACCTCGATCCTCTGCATCTTTGACAGCGAGGTGGTACCGCTGGCGATCGACGGCGTGCCGGTCGGCCGCATGACCCGCGGTCACCGCTTCCTGGCACCTGGCGAGATCTGCGCCAACAGCGCTGCCGAATATCTCGAAAGGCTGCAACACGCCTACGTCGTCCTCGATCAGGAGCAGCGCCGTGAGCTGATCCGCGCCGATCTCGACCGCCGCGCGGCAGAGCGGGGCGTTGCGGTCAAAGCCGATCCCGGCCTCCTCGACGAGGTGACCGGGCTTGCCGAGTTTCCGGTCGTACTCGCCGGCGCGATCGACGCCGACTACATGACGTTGCCAGCCCAAGTCTTGCAGACGGCGATGCGTGTTCATCAGAAATATTTTTCTTGTACTTATTCCGACGGCCGGTCGGCGCCGCATTTTCTGTTCGTCGCCAACAATTTCGCCGAGGACGGCGGCAAAGCGATCGTTGCAGGTAACGAGCGAGTGCTGCGCGCGCGCCTCGCCGATGCGCGCTTCTTTTGGGATCAGGATCGCAAAATTCGGCTCGATGACCGGGTCGAGGCGTTGAAGGATCGTGTCTACCACGCCAAACTCGGCAACATGTATGACAAGGTCGAGAGGATGGAGCGGCTGGCGGTCTTCCTCGCGCAACAGCTTTACCCCGGGCCCCCTGCCGTCGCCCCCGCGCAAGCGGGGCCCCAGGGCAGCCGCTCTGAGCTTGTAGCCCTGGATTCCCGCTTTCGCGGGAATGACAACGGAGAATTGAACCGACTGGCGCGGCGAGCAGCGCACCTCGCAAAAGCCGATCTGTCCACCGGTATGGTCGGCGAGTTCCCCGAATTGCAAGGGATCATGGGCCGCTATTACGCGTTGCATGATCGGGAGGGCGAGCCGGTTGCTGACGCGATCGCCGAACATTACCGGCCGCTTGGCCCCAGTGATGCTTCCCCAACTAAGCCAGTGAGCGTGGTCGCCGCCCTTTCCGACAAGATCGATACTTTGGTCGCCTTTTTTGCCATCGGTGAAAAGCCAACTGGATCTAGGGATCCGTATGCGTTGCGCCGAGCAGCTCAGGGTGTAATCCGAATCATTCTCGAAAACCGGCTCCGCATGCCGCTGGCGGGGGCATTTGCTCGAGCCAGAAGCGGGCCGGGTATCCCTGCGGCAGTCGATCTGACCGAAATACAGGTCGTTGTCGACGAACTCCTTACTTTCGTCACTGACCGGCTTAAGGTTCATCTGCGTGACCAGGGAGTGCGTCACGATCTGATCGATGCAGCCTTTGCCCAGTTCGGGATGATGGGAGTTCAATCCACGGGCCGCTACGAAGACGATCTCGTCCGGCTTCTGGCCCGCGTCCATGCGCTCGACGCGTTTCTCGGTTCGGAAGACGGCGCCGGCTTACTTACTGCGTATCGCCGCGCAGTCAACATTGTCCGCATTGAGGACGATAAGGAAGGTCATTACCGTAGCATCGAGCATGACCTCACTCTGCTCAGAGAACCCGAAGAGCTCGCACTTTCCGATGGCCTCGACAAGATCGGCAACCGCGTAGCCGGATTGGCCGGCAAAGAGCGATTTGAGGAGGCGATGGCCGAATTGGCGCGGTTGCGGCGGCCGGTTGACGAATTTTTCGAGAAAGTCACCGTTAACACCGATGATGCAAAGTTGCGCGAGAACCGGCTGCGGCTGCTCGCGCGCATTCGTGCGACAATGAACCAGGTGGCCGATTTCTCGCTGATCGAAGGGTGAGCGGCGGATGACCAAATGGGTTTACTCATTCGGCGGCGGCAGTGCCGAGGGCCGCGCCGGAATGCGCGATCTGCTCGGTGGCAAGGGCGCCGGGCTGGCCGAGATGAGCGAACTCGGGTTGCCGGTGCCGCCCGGCTTTACGATCACGACCGAAGTCTGCACCTGGTTCTATGCCAACGGCAAATCCTATCCATCCGACCTTAAGGCGCAGGTCGCCGATGGGCTGGCAGGGATCGAACGGGAGCTTGGCGCGCGGTTTGGCGACGCCGACAATCCGCTTCTGGTTTCGGTCCGTTCGGGAGCGCGGGTGTCGATGCCGGGGATGATGGACACAGTCCTAAACCTCGGGCTCAACGACCGCGCGGTCGAGGGCTTGGCCTGCAAGAGCGGCGACGAGCGCTTTGCCTATGACAGCTATCGCCGCTTCATCCAGATGTACGGGCAGGTCGTACTCGGCATCGAGCACCATCATTTCGAGGAGCTTCTGGAAAATCACAAGCTCGACAGCGGGCAGACACTAGACACCGATCTGACCGCCGAGGACTGGAAGATCGTCGTCGCCGGGTTCAAGGATTTGGTCGCGCAAGAGACCGGCCATCCGTTTCCGCAGCAGCCGCGCGACCAGCTGTGGGGCGCTATCGGCGCGGTCTTCGGCTCCTGGATGAACCCTCGCGCGGTCACTTACCGCCGGCTGCACGAGATCCCCGCCGATTGGGGCACCGCGGTCAATGTCCAGGCGATGGTATTCGGAAATATGGGCGCGGATTGCGCGACCGGCGTCGCTTTTACCCGAAACCCATCGACCGGGGACAATGTGTTTTATGGCGAATATCTGGTCAACGCCCAGGGCGAGGATGTCGTCGCCGGTATCCGTACCCCGCAGCACCTGACCATTGCCGGCAAAGAGGCGACCAAATCGACCCTGCCGGCGATGGAGGAGGTCATGCCCGAGGTGCTGGGCGAGCTCTACCGCGTGCGGCGCGCGCTCGAGGACCATTACCGCGACATGCAGGACATCGAGTTCACGGTGCAGCGCGGTAAGCTGTGGATGCTGCAGACGCGATCGGGCAAGCGCACCGCCCAGGCAGCGCTGAAAATCGCGGTGTCATTGGTCGAAGAGGGGGTCATCGACCGTAACGAGGCGATCCGCCGTATCGAGCCCGCCTCGCTCGACCAGCTGCTGCATCCGACACTCGATCCCAAGGCCAAGACCACGATCCTGACCCACGGCCTGCCGGCCTCGCCCGGCGCCGCCTGCGGCAAGGTCGTGCTCACGGCCGAGGAAGCCGAGTCGCTGGCGGCGCGGGGCGAGGCGGTGATCCTGGTGCGCGCCGAGACGAGCCCCGAGGACATTCACGGCATGCACGCAGCCCGCGGCATCCTGACGGCGCGCGGCGGCATGACCAGCCACGCCGCGGTAGTTGCCCGCGGCATGGGGCGGCCCTGCGTCTGCGGCGCCCAAGATCTGCACGTCGATCAGGAGGCCCGCACAATGTCGGCGCGCACTACCTTGGTCAAAGCCGGTGAAATCATCACGATCGACGGCTCGACGGGCGAAGTCATGCTGGGCGAGGTGGCGACGATCCAGCCCGAGCTGTCCGGGGATTTTGCGCGCCTGATGGGGTGGGCCGACGGAATCCGCAAGATGAAGGTGCGCGCCAACGCCGAGACCCCGCTCGACGTGCGTACGGCCCGCCGCTTCGGCGCCGAGGGCATCGGGCTCAGCCGCACCGAGCATATGTTTTTCGAAGCTGATCGCATCGGCCCGATCCGCCGGGTGATCATGGCCGACGACGAAAAGGGGCGGCGCACCGGCCTCGCCGAGCTGCTGCCGATGCAGCGCGCGGACTTCGCCGAGATCTTTCGCATCATGAAGGGGTTGCCGGTCACGATCCGGCTGCTCGACCCGCCATTCCACGAATTCCTGCCCAAGACCGCCAGCCGAATTCGACGAGATGGCGCGTTTGACCGGCCGCGACGTCGCCCAGATCCGCCAGCGCGCACTCGCCCTGCACGAGGTGAATCCGATGCTGGGCCACCGCGGCTGCCGTCTCGGCATCACTTATCCTGAGATCTACGAGATGCAGGCCACGGCGATCTTCGAGGCGGCGGCGGCGGTAATCAAAGAGACCGGCGCCATCGTCGAACCCGAGATCATGGTGCCGTTGATCGCGACGCGAAAGGAGTTCGACATCCTGAAGGCGATGATCGACCGCGTCGGCCAGAGTGTCATGGAACTAGCCGGGGTCAAGGTGCCCTATCTGGTGGGAACGATGATCGAACTGCCGCGCGCGGCTCTGCGCGCCGCCGAAATCGCCGAGACGGCGGAGTTTTTCAGCTTCGGCACCAACGATCTGACGCAGACCGTGTTCGGTTTGTCGCGCGATGATTCGGCCAGTTTTCTCGGGGCCTATCAGCGGCTCGGCATCCTGGACCACGACCCGTTCGTGACCATCGACACCGAAGGCGTCGGCGAGCTGGTGCGCGTCGCCGTGGAACGCGGCCGCGCCGCTCGACCCGGGTTGAAGCTCGGCATCTGCGGCGAGCATGGCGGCGATCCCGCCTCGATCCGATTTTTCCAGGCGGTCGGACTCGATTACGTCTCCTGCTCGCCCTACCGGGTGCCGATCGCTCGCTTGGCTGCGGCGCACGCCGCGCTCTCGGGCGAGCGCCAGGACACGACGGCTTGAGCTCGCTGACAGGCGGCCTGCTGATCGCTGCTTTTGCGGCGCTCATGCCGCCGCTGCTCTGGCGGCGGAACTAGGACCGCCAACTCAGCTGCTGCCGCAATCGCTTCCTGCGGCTGCGCCTCCGCCACCGGCGCCGCTGGCGCCGCCAATCAATCCAGGCTTTGCCCCGACAGCGCCAAACGGCCTGTCGCCGTTGCTGACGCAATCCGGCCCGGTATACGAATTGCCCGCGCCAGCGAGCCCGTCCTATCCGCCGCAGCAACTCCCGGGCCCGATCGATCAGCAGAAATTACAGGCGTACCGCAATAACCTATCCAGCCAGCAATGGCTGCTTCAGCAGCAGGGCGTCAGCCCCAGCAGCCAATACAGCCGCGAGATCCAGCAACAGCTGAATGCGCCTGATCCGCAGTGACCGCGGAACAAAGGCGCCGTCACCTTCCTAGGACGGGCCATTGCCGTCGAAGCGCATCCAGCTGGCTATTCTCGGCACGATCACTGCGTCCCCGGCTGTCAGCCGTTTGTTGCCCAGCACGGCTTCGATTCGGAGCAAGGCCAGACCGGTTTGGTCGTTGCTCGATCGCATCTCGCCGACATCGCGCCCGTCGGCGGTGACGATCGTTCCCGGAAGAGGGCGCCGGGCCGTCGATTGCGACCGGCACCAGCCGGCGCTTGATGAGACCGCGATATTTGGTGCGGGCGGTCAATTCCTGGCCGATATAGCAGCCCTTGTTCCAGTCGACGCCGTTCAGCTCGTCGAACCCGGCTTCGAGCAAGATCGATTTTTCGAGCACCAAGTCGCGGCTGCCGTCGGGAACCCCGAGGCTCAGGCGCAAATCGTCATATGCGGTAAGTCCCGCTTCGGCAAGGCCGGCTCCGATCAGCGCCGATCGCGCACTCTCGCGCGGAAGGATGCAGCGTGCGCCGAGCGCCGCCAGCCGCGGATCGACAAAGGCAGTTCCCGCCGCAAAAGCCCGCGCCGCTCCCGTTTCGGCGGGGAGACCGAGAGCTTCGAGCGCGCCGTCGCCAAAGACCGCGGCCACCGCCAAGCCGGGCCGCACGTCGATGGCAACCTTGGCGCGCAGCCTATAGACCGACAGCCGGCGTCTGAGATCGGCCAGGCGCAGGGCCTCGGTATCGAGGAGTATCGTCTCCGACGCCTCGACCATCATGAAGTCGTGCAGGTATTTCCCCTGCGCGGTCAGCAGTGCCGCATACCGCGCTTGGTCTGGGCCGACCTTGTCGACATCGTTGGAAACGAGCCCTTGCAGGAATGCCCGGCGATCGGCCCCGCCGACCGCGAGGACGCCCCGGTCTTCGAGCAGCACAAAGCAGGCGTCGGCCATGGTTCGGCAGGGTGGTTGCGGCAAGCTAGACGTAGGCCATGAGCGCCGGCTTGGCAAGCCACGGGTCGCAGGATATAAGGCCTGCCGGATCGGCGAGATGGACATTCTGTTTGTCACTGCGACGCGCATCGGCGACGCCGTACTGTCGACCGGCCTCATTTCCTATCTGATCGACCGTTATCCAGGAGCGCGACTGACCATCGCAGCTGGGCCCATCGCCGCCCCGCTGTTTGACGCTGTCCCCGGGCTCGAGCGGCTCGTCGTCGTAGAGAAGCAGCGCTGGTCACTGCATTGGTTGCCCCTCTATGCCGCGGTCGCTGCGCGGTCCTGGGATCTTGTCGTCGATCTGCGCGGCTCGGCGCTCGCCTGGCTGCTGCGCGCGGGCGAGCGCAAGGTGATGGCCAAGGGCGCTGCGGGCGAACATCGGGTCCGACAGCTCGGCCGCCTATTCGGTCTCGATCCACCACCCGGACCGCGGCTGTGGACGGCACCTCATCACGAGCGTGCCGCGGCAGGGCTGATGCCTACCGGCAGTCCGGTATTAGCGATCGGTCCGGCTGCGAACTGGCGCGGCAAGCAGTGGCGCGCGGAACGCTTTGCCGAGCTCGCAAAGCGACTGACCTCCGGGAACGGCCTGCTGCAGGGGGCAAGGGTTGCCGTACTGGCCGCCGGCCATGAGCGCGAACAGGCACAGTCGCTGCTCGACGCGATTCCGGAAAACCGGCGAATTGATCTCGTCGGCCGGGTCGATCTGCTGACTGCGGCGGCGGTGCTGGGACGTTGCGCGCTTTTTATCGGCAACGACACCGGCTTGATGCATATCGCCGCTGCTTGCGGTACGCCGACGTTGGGCCTGTTTGGGCCGAGCCCGAGCTGCCAATACGCGCCCTGGGGGCCGCGCGCCGCTTTCGTGTGCTCAGCCAACTCGCCGGAGGCGATGTTTGGCCCCGGCTTCGATCATCGCACGACAGACACCCTGATGGACGGGCTCTCTGTCGCGGCCGCCGAGGCGGCCTCATGCCGATTGTGGGACCGAGTCGCGAGCGCCGCGGCGTGAACCGAGCGCGGCTCTCTGCCGTTGTCGTCGTCCGGGACGAAGAGCGTCAACTCGCCGATTGCCTTTCTTGTATCGACTTTGCCGACGAGATCGTCGTCGTGCTCGATCGCTGTCGTGACAACTCGCGCACGATAGCGCAGGGCTTTACCGATCGCTTGATCCAGGGCGCCTGGGAGCGCGAAGGGCCTCGCCGGCACGCCGGGATCGACGCCTGCCGCGGCGACTGGATCCTCGAAATCGATGCCGACGAGAGGGTGCCCCCGCGGCTTGCCGAGGAAATTCGGGAGGTCGTCGCCACCTCGCTTGCGGCGTGGCACCTCGTCCGTGTCGACAATTTCATCGGCGAGCGTCTGGTGCGCTGGGGTTGGGGGGCGTCTTTCGGCCGGTCGGCGCATGCTGCGCTGTATCGCAAGGGCGCCAAAAAATGGGGGGATCAGCGGGTCCATCCTGCGGTGTCGTTGTCGGGAGAGCAGGGCGCTACGCTGTCCTCGCCGATCCACCATTATGTCGACCGCGATATCTCGGAGATGTTGCGACGTCTCGACCGCTATTCGAGTGCGCGGGCGCAGGATCTCCGCGATAGCGGCGACATCGGCAGCTATGGCCGCAATATCAGGCGCATCCCGTCGCGCTTTTGGAAATGTTACGTGAGCCGCAAAGGCTATCGCGAGAGGGAGTGGGGGTTTCTGATCGCGCTGTGTGCGGCGCTCTATCCGATCCTGTCGTATCTGAAGGCGCGGCTCGATACCCCTCCACCGTCCGAACTTGCGCTTGACCGCGGCCTCCTCCCCGCTCGCGAGGAACGGGAGAGGCCCTCCGCTCAGGGAGACGAAAGTGAGGGGCGGTCGGCGACGGGAGTCGACTTACCGTCGGTCGTGCGCGACTGATGGTGAGCGTGGTAATGGCCGATGACGGCATTGCCTTTGACGGGGCAATGGCCGAGGCGGCGCCGCTCGGCGGCGCCGAAACTGCCTTTGTCGCGCTGGCCGAGGCGCTTGCCGGGCGCGGCCACCAGGTGGAGGTGCGCAATCGCTGCCATGCGGAGTTGATCCACAAGGGCGTGCGCTGGGCGCCGCTATCGGGGGCTATCCCCGAGGCATGCGATCTTTACATCGGCAGTCGCGGACATCGCGTGATCGGGCTCGTGCGCCGGGCGCGGCGGCGGCTGTTCTGGCTGCACAATCCGGCGCGTTATCTGCGAAAGCCGCGGAATTTGCTTCGCCTCGCTTGGTATCACCCGACCCTCGTCGTGACCGGCGCCTATCACGCGGAAACGGTGCCGGCTTGGCTGCCCTGCGGCGGCTGTGAAATCATCCCCTATGGGGTGATCGAGCGCTTTCGCGGCGCGGTCCCCCGCGATCCGCCGGCGCCACGCGCAATCTTTACCTCAAACCCACTGCGCGGGCTCGATTGGCTGCTCGATCTGTGGGTGGCGCGGATCGCGCCTGCGGTGCCGGGGGCCGAACTGCACATCTACGGCGGGCCCAGTGTCTATCGCGGGCTGAGCCCTGCGCGGGCAGCCGAGATGGAGGCGATCCTCGCGCGCGCAGACACGCTCGCAGCCTCCGGCGTACGCCAATTCGCCCCGCTCGGGCGAGAAGCGCTGGCGGCGGCGCTGATCGGCGCCCGGGTCATGCTCTACCGTGGAGACCTGGGCGAAACCTTCTGCCTGTCCCTGGCCGAGGCGCAGGCGATGGGCGTGCCGGCGGTAGTCACGCGGTTGGGCGCGGTTGGCGAGCGGGTCGTCGACGGCGTCAGCGGGCGGGTCGCCTGCACTGACGACGACTTTGCCGCGGCAGCGATCGCGGCCCTGCGTGAGGACGAGTTGTGGCGGTGCTGGCACATGGCGGCACTCGAACGTCAGCGCGGGTTGAGCTGGGATATGGTCGCCGCCTGCTACGAGGCGCTCATCCCGTGACCCGCCGGCTGTTGCAGGCGATCTCCGGGGCGCGTCACGGGGGGGCGGAAACCTTTTTCGTGCGGTTGGCGACAGCGTTGAACCGCGCCGGAGAGACGCAGCGGGTGCTGATCCGCCGTGATCCCGCACGCTCGCAGATCTTGCGCGCCGCCGGCGTCGGGGTCGCCGAACTTGCTTTTGGCGGACCGTTTGATCTTACAACTCGGCGCGCGTTTCGTCGCGAGATCGCGGTTTGGCGGCCGGATATCGTGCTGACCTGGATGAGCCGGGCGACCCGGCTTTGCCCGCGCGGCGATTTCGTGCATGTTGCCCGGCTCGGGGGGTACTATGATTTGAAGTATTATCGGCATTGTGATCGTCTGATTGGCAACACCCGCGCCATCGTTGATTACGCGGTCACCAAAGGTTGGCCACGCGATCGGATCGACTACTTGCCGAATTTTGTGCCCGACGCGCGTGCCGTTGGTTCGCGCGGTGGCCTTTCTCTTGTGGCGCCGAGGAATGCGCCGCTGGGGCTGGCGCTCGGTCGCCTCCATCCGAACAAGGGGTTCGCCTTGCTGCTCGAGGCGCTTGCCGAGACGCGCGAGGTTCGGCTGGCGATCGCCGGTGACGGGCCGTTGCGCACAGCGCTCGAGCAATTGGCGGGTGGTCTCGGGATCGCCGACCGGGTCAGCTTTCTCGGCTGGCGTGAGGATGTGCCGGAACTGCTGGCGAATGCCGATTTTCTCGTCTGTCCGTCGTTGCACGAGCCGTTGGGGAATGTCGTGATCGAGGCGTGGTCGGCGGGATTGCCGGTCGTCGCCACTGCCAGCGACGGCCCGGCCGGGCTGATCGAGGACGAGGTGAGCGGGCTTTTGGTGCCTCTTCCCGACCAGCCGGGCGGCGGTCCGCGGGCGCTGGCCAGAGCCATCGAACGCTTATGTCGAGACCACGTTTTGCACGCGAGGCTTGGGCAAACCGGCCGCCGGGTCTACGAAGCCGAATTTACCGAGGAGGCGGTGATCGCCCGCTATCGCGGTTTTTTTGAAGAATTGGCTCCGGGATGTGCGGCATCGCCGGGCTGATGACCCTCAACGGTGCGGCCCCGCCCGTAGCGCCGCTGCGGATGATGGGAGCCGCTTTGCGCCACCGCGGTCCTGATGGCGACGGGCAATATTGGTCTGGCGATGTCGGCATGGTGCAGACCCGGCTCGCGATCATCGATCTGGCGACCGGAGCACAGCCGCTCTACGAGCCCGGCGGTGCTGCGCTGATCGCTAATGGAGAAATATACAACTATATAGAACTACGGGAGGACTCGCGACGCCCACGCCCGATCGTGTGCGCCACTCAATCGGATTGCGAGCTGCCGCTGCATCTCTACCGCCGTCACGGGCTCGACTTTACCCTGCATTTGCGCGGCATGTACGCCGTGGCGTTGCACGACCCGGGCGCCCGGCGCCTGATCCTCGCCCGCGACCCGTTCGGGATCAAGCCGCTCTATTACGTCGAGACATTGGGCGGCTTCGCCTTTGCCTCCGAGCCGGGTGCGCTGATCGAGGCTGGCATCGTCGCCCCGGCGCTTAATCGCAGGGCGCGCAACGAGCTTGTGCAGATGCAGTTCACCACCGGGCGCGAGACGATTTTTGCCGGCATCAGCAGGGTATTGCCAGGCGAGACCGTCGTCGTCCGGCAAGGCAGGATCGTCGAGCGGCGGCGGCGCGCGGCATTGCCCGAGCATGGCCCGTTCGCGCTCGGCGAGGAAGAGGCACTGGCTCGGTTGGACGCCGCTTTTGCCGACAGCGTGCGCATCCATCAGCGCTCGGACGTGCCGTTTGGCATGTTTCTCTCCGGGGGCATCAACTCGACCGCGGTGTTGACGATGATGGCCCGGCTGGCCGCGCGCCCGGTCAAGGCATTCACAATCGGGTTTGCCGAGAGCGATGTGGGCGACGAGCGCCCGGCCGCGCGCGCCGCGGCGGAGGCGGTCGGCGCCGAGCATGTCGAGATCCTGTTTTCCGAGATGGATTTCTGGCGATTGCTGCCGCAAATCGTATCCGCCGCCGACGATCCGGCCGCCGATTATGCGATGCTGCCGACCTGGGCGCTGGCCCGGGCCGCGCGCGAAGCCGGGCTCAAGGTCATATTATCGGGCGAGGGCGGGGACGAGCTGTTTGGCGGCTACGGCCGCTATCGCAGCGTGTTGCGCCCATGGTGGGCGGGTGGCCGCCGGCCGCGCGCGCGCGGCGTGCTCGATGATCTGGGTGTTTTGCGCGCCGAGATCGCCGGCTGGCGCGACGGGATCGCCGCGGCCGAAGTGCACGCCGCCAGCCGCGGCCGAACCCCGCTGCAGGCGGCGCAGGCAGTCGATTGCACCGACTGGCTGCCGAACGACCTGTTGACCAAGCTCGACCGGTGCCTGATGGCGCATGGCGCCGAAGGCCGCACCCCTTTTCTCGACAGCGAAGTCTCGGCGCTCGCCTTTCGCCTACCGGACGGGCTCAAGGTGCAGCATGGTCTCGGCAAGTGGCTGCTGCGCCGCTGGCTGGCCGGACAGCTGCCTCAATCGCAGCCGCTCGCTCGCAAGCGCGGCTTTACCGTGCCGGTGGCGCGCTGGATCGCGCGCCGCGCCGAGACGATCGGCCCGCTCGTCGCGCGCTCGCCCGCGGTGCGCGAGATCTGCCGGCCCGACGCGGTCGAGGCCCTGTTTGCCGCCGCCGGGCAAAAGCGCGCCGGCCGCGCCGCCTGGAACCTCTTGTTCTACGCGCTGTGGCACCGCCGTCATATCGAGCGGGCAACCCTGCCGCCTGATACCGCCCTGGCTCTGGCTGGGGATCGCTGAAATCCCTGGTGCGAAACCGCCGGCCTGGTTGTCGTTGGCAGAATGTGCCATGTATATTACGCTCCTCGCCTGGCAAACTAGCGGCGGAGACCGGCATGCCGACGTGCAATGTCGTGCTGACGGCACACCACGAGAGTATCATCGAGGCCTTGTCAGTTCCGGTCGTTATCAGAACGCAAGCGAGGTGCTGCTCGACGGACTACGTTAGGTGGAAGCGCGTGAGGCGCGCGAGCCCGCCAACTAAAGGCCCTGCAGGAGGCCGCCCAAATCGGCTTCGCCGATCTCGCGGAAGGCCGCTACGAAGCATTTGAAGAGTGTCGATGATCTTGCCGATTATCTGCACGATCTGTCAGAGCGGGCGCTTGCGCGAGTGAGTGAGGATTTTTGATCTCTACGCATAATTGGAGGGCACACCTCAGTGCCGTGGCCGCACGGGACTTCGCCTATATTATGGACGGACTAGCCAGCGGTTTGGTCCGCGCCAAGCCCGCCTCTATCGAATGCACTAAGAGATTTCGGACGCTTCGAAACGGCCCTGAAGTCCTGGCGCCAGGCGTCGTGACGAGATCATTGCTGGTATTTTACACGATAGGATGGATATCGCCTGTCACCTGCCAACGCAGGAACGACCGGTGACATGGGCATCTCACCCGTGCCGTCGCTAATTAGTGAGACGGATAGGTGCGAGGTAGAGTGTTTAGCGAGCCAGCAATTCGCGCACCGCCTCGTCGAGGAATTTGGCGTCCGTCGGGTTTTGCGCGGGGTTGCCGGCGCGGTGGCCCCAGATCGACGGGATCGGGCGCAATTCGGCACGCGGCATGCGGGCGACCTCGCGGCGGTTGTCCTCGACCGTGAAATAGAGATCGGTTTCGCACGGCATGATCATCGCGTCGGCGGTGATCGCACCCAGCGCCTTGCCGAGATCGTCGTCGTAAAGCTCGTTGGCGCTGATATCGGCGTGCTGCCAGGTCCACAGCATCGCCAGCAAATCGTTGGCGTCACGACGCCGGAAGCCGGCCTCCCAACTGCCGACCAGAAAATCTTCCAGCGAGGAAAAACCCAGCTTGCGCCATTCCTCCTCGCGATAGAATGCCTGGCTCAGCCCCCAGCCGGCATAAACCCGGCCCATCGCCTGAAAGCCGCGGGTCGGCGGGGCCGCGAACCAGCCATCCTGCCAGGCCGGGTCGGCGGTGAGGGCCGCCTTGACACCCTCGAGAAAGACAAAATTGTGTGGCGAGGTCTTCGCCGAGCCGCAGATCGCGGCGATGCGCTCGACCCGGTCGGGGAACAGCGCGCCCCAATGAAAGGCCTGCTGCGCGCCCATCGAGAACCCGTAGACGAGCTTGACCCGATCGATGCCGAAGACTTCGTGCAGCAAACGCTGCTGGACCCGGACGTTGTCGGTCATCGTGAAGTGCGGCCAGCGGGCGCGGTCAAAGGGCGGCGGCGTATTGCTCGGCGACGAGGACAGGCCGTTGCCGAATTTGTTGATGATCACTATGAAATATTTGGTCGGGTCGAGCGCCTTGCCCGATGCGATCGCCCATTCGAGATCGTAATGCTGGGCGCCGTAGGAAGTCGGGTAGACGATGGCGTTCGATTTGGCGGCGTCAAGCGTGCCATAGGTCTTGTAGGCAAGGCGCGCCTTGCGATAGGTCAGCCCCGATTGCAGGACCACATCGCCCGCCTCGAAGATTTCGTACTCCGGCATCCTTGATTCGTCCTCCCGACGGCCCCGCCGGGTCTGGCGGCGTGGCAGTTACTGGACAAATGTGACCTTGCCCGCGCCGTTGACCTGGGTGCTGCGCTCTTTGGGATCGCCATAGACGACGATGGAACCGGCGCCCGAGATATCGGCGACAATCCGCTGGCTGGCGTGGACCGCAGCATCGCCCGACCCATTGAGCGTAACATTCGTCGAAGCAGCCGTGAGTTGCCGCGCCGCGAGGTGATTGGCGCCGCTCATCACGCAGATCAGTGTCTCCACCTTGCCGGCTAAGGCGGCTCTGTTGGACCCGTTTAGCGATATCGTGAGCGGGCCTCCGGCTAGGCCCTCGCCTTCGATCTGGTTGCTGCCGGAGACGGAGATCTCGGTTATGTTGGGCGACGAGACGGTGACTTTGATCCGCCCGTCGAGCGAGTAGGACCGGTCGGAATAGATATCCAAGCGGCCGTTCGACACGTTCGTCTTGATGATCGGCAGGATGTTCTTGTCGGTTTCGATGGTCAGCTTGGGCGCCGGCCCGATTTTTACGGTCAGCGCAAAGGCGCCGTCGCCGTGGATCGCGGTGACCGGGCCGATCGGCCGGTCTTCCGATGCCGGCTCTCCATCGCCGACAACCCGGCCGCCCCCGGTTGCCGTGGTCTCGACCGAAATCGATCGGCCGCTGACGGTGACGCTGCTGCCCTCGCCATTTACGTTGACGCTGTTTTGCTGGATCACGCTCGACTGCGATGAGACGTTGCTCTGTTGGATCACGCTGGTCTGCGCCCAGGCGGAACTGACCGCCAGCGACACCGTTCCGACCACGACCGCCGCGCACATTTTGTATCTCATTTGCCTCCGCCGCTTCGATCGCCCGGCCGCGCCTGCGATAGCACGAGCCCCAGCCGGGAACAACCGATCAGGGGCGCTGTGGCTGACCGGCGGTAGCGTCTGCCACGCTACTGCCGATCGCCATCCGATAAACGTCTTGTGCTAAGGCATATCAGTTAGTTATCGAGGATCAGCGCCCAGCAGGTGATCGCGCTGGGTATCGTGGTCCAATATCCGTACCGCTCATAGATTTGTGCGGCTTTGGTTGCGGCCTCCTTTTCGGTGAGCCGGTGCTGTCGATTTCGGGGTCGGAGGCGTTACGCACCGCAATCTAGAGAGGGCCGAGGTTCGAGCTCTGGGTTACGAGACCGAGGACAGGCATCGCCCATCTCGACCGCGCCGCCAAGGCCCTGCAAACAAAAGTGTTTGAGGTGTCGTCGAAAGCGAAGAAATCGGTGGTAACGACATCGGGCAGCGGAACGTCTGCGCTCGCGGCAGCGAAGATGGCTGGCGGGCGCGATGTCGCGGGCAAATGGCCTGCGTTGGCAGAGAACAGCTGCTGCGCGACGGCGAAGCTCGCGGTGTTCAGCGTCGAGCAATCATAGCTCGACGCATGAAACGGCTGCGATTTGAACTCTTTCATGCAGTCGAACCGGACCGATTTCGCGACAACGACGTCGCCCAGCTCGATCCCGGCGCCAATGCCGCCGGCGGTGCCGGTGGTGATGACGAGCTTTGGCTTGACCTCGGCGATCAGCTGCTGCCAGAGCGCGGCGATTGGCATTTTTGGGCCATCCTGGCTCAGATGCAGCTCGGATTTAAAGCACATGACGCGTTTGTTGCCGATTTGCGTGGGGAACCAGCTTCCCAATCTGTTCGCTTTCCGCGCCGGGGCGCCGCGACGGATCAGCGGTAGAAATTCGGTGGTGAAGTTATGAGCGTAATCATACCAGGCCGTTTTGCTCGGGTAGCCTGGGGTCAACGTGTCGCCGAGACATTTGGCTTCGCGACCGTCTAGATTACGTCGCAATAGTTGAACTCGGGTAACGGCGCATCCGCCTGAGGCGCGCGCGGAAAGCGGCGATGGCGTGGGCGCCTGTCCGGCGGGCCAGGGAATGGGGCTGCGCGCAGCGGCGCTGGCGAGCAAGGCCTGCGGCAGCGAAAACTGGGCATATGTCGATCGATCTTCAGGATCGAATTGGATGATGTGTTTCGCCAAATCGCGGGATGTCGTCCGCGGCGATGCAGGGCGGCGGGAGTGAGATTCCGCGGCGGTACCCCGGGCGAGCAATGGGATTGATGTCATCGAGAGGATTCCTCAAAGTTCGCTGTCGCGATTTTGCTATAAGGCGGCAGCGCGGATAGTCACTCAAATATGGCAGCTCTCTGGGGAGCGCGGCTGTGAGCCCGTTCACACACAGGAAAAATAGTTGGGCGGCACGCGGGCCCGAGCGCAGGGAACCCCGGCTTTCGCTCTCCGTTGCGTAGTCACCTGCCGCGACGATCGAGGCTGAAGGGGCCGGGACCGGCGGCAAAGAGGTATAGAAATCCGCCGATGATGGCCAAATTCTTCATGAATTGGATATGCTGCGCCGTGCGCGCGGCCCCCTCGAGTTGCCAGAACTGATGGGCAATCAGCGCCGCGATCGCGGTGAAAACCGCCATCACCAACGCTGCATAACGGGTTTTCAGCCCGAGAACGACGCAAAGTGCGCCGAAGAACTCAACGCAGGCGCCAATGCCCCCTAGCAGCCGGTCCCGGAAATCCCCGCGCCACCAAGGATTGCGCGAAGCGCAGGGCCGGGTGAACTTGCCGAAGCCGCTCGGCACAAAGATCGCCGCCAATGCCAGCCTGCCGAACAACAGGATCACGGCCGCCATAGGCGGCGGCGACGCGGTCGAGAGATCCGCCCATACTATTCCCCCTTGCGCAGCTTCACCGCTGCTTAACGCCCAGATAATGCCTGGCTGATAGTGCTGCAGTCTAGAAGAGGGACAGCTCGATATCTCGTTTGACCTCGGCGATGGCGCATTCTACGGTTCGCTAGCAGATCAGACGGACAATCCCCACGCGGAGGACATCATGGACGGCTTGGCATCGCTGGATCTGAAGAGCGTTGTGGCGCCGCTGAACTTTTTGGCTCCGATGGCGGAAAAGCCGGTCGCTTATAATTACGAGCCGCCGCCGGGGACGCCTCAGCGCACCGGCCGCAATGTCCAATACCAAGTGCCGATCCGCGACGCGCGCCCGATAATCGGCCAGCTTTCGCTGGACAAAGAGGGCTTTGTCCTACTGCACCACCAGACCGCGGTGACGAATTTCTACGACGAGGAGCAGATCAAGTCGATCTACTACCCCGAATGCGAGCGGGTCATGAAAGAAGCGACCGGCGCGGCGCGCGTCGTTGCCTTCGACCATATCGTGCGCAATGCGGTAATGTCGGCAAAAGACAAGACCATCAAGATCCCTGCCAAACGCGTCCATAACGACTATACGGCGTGGTCGTCGCCGCAGCGGGTGCGCGATCTGATGGGCGACGAGGCCGAGGAACTGCTTAAGCACCGTTTTGCGATCAATAATCTGTGGCGCCCGATCAGCGGGCCGGTGCTCGAAATCGCCGCTGACCTTGTGCGACGCGCAGAGCCTTTCCGAGGAAAATCTGATCGCCAGCGATCTCAAATATCCCGATCGCACCGGCGAGACCTATTCGATCACCTACAACCCGAGCCAGCGCTATTATTATTTCCCGAAGATGCAGGCCGACGAGGCGGTGTTGATCCGCTGCTTCGACTCGGCGCAGCAAGGGGCGGCGCGGTTTTCCGCCCACACCGGTTTCGACGACCCGACCTCGCCGCCCGATGCGCCGCCGCGCGAGAGCCTCGAAGTCCGCATGCTGGTGTTCTACCCGCCCGGCGCCTAAGCGGAGCCCCGTTACTCCGGGACCGTCCCGAGGTGACGAAGACGCGTACGGGTGCGCGCGCTCTCAGCCCGCCGGAGTTACCGGCGAGACCCGGCGCAAAGCTGGCAAGAGTTCGTCGCTGATCAGCCGCATGCTGGAGAGTGCGTGGCCGACCGGCATCCCGCTCCAATGGGTGCGGAAGATCAGAAAGTTTGCCCCGGCTTCCTCCCAGCACGGGCGCAGCTGCTCCCAGCATTCCTCGGGGCTGCCGAGGACAAAACGGTCACGCAACAAAGCGTCGAGCGACTGGCGGAACGAGTCATTGCCGGGGAGCACCTGATCCTGCCCCCATTGGGCGTAGGTGCGGTATTTCTCCGCAAGATAGGGCCCAGCCATCTCAACCGCGGTGCGCTTGTCCTTAGCGCAATAGATTTCGCGCAGATACGGCAATACCACCGGGAACGGCCTGCCGTGGCGTGCCAGTTCGGCGCGGTAGAGCGCCATCTGTCCGGTGATGACCGCCATTGTCGCGTGGGGATTGATGAACAGGCTGTCGCCGAGCCGGGCAGCTCGGCGCACCGCGGCGTCGCTGTTGGCCGCGATCCAGATCGGCGGGTGCGGCTTTTGCAGCGGCCGGCAGGTCGCCGTGACATTGACAAGCTTGCAGATGTCGTTTTGAAAGGTGACGCCGTCCTCGGTCCATAACCGCTTGACGACTTCGAGGCATTGCTCGAACCGGCGCACGCGCTGGCCGCGCGGCACCCCGAACGCGTCGAACTCGACATCGCGATAGCCGAGGCCGACGCCAAAGACGAAATTGCCCCGCCAGATCGCATCGAGCGTGGCGATGCATTCGGCGACCTCGACCGGGTTGTGCAGGGTCGCCAGCAGTACTCCGGCGATGCCGGTCATCTCGCCCGCCTCGGCTGCGAGCCGCGCCAGAAACGGGATCAGCTGCAATTGCCGCACGCCCTCGCTCAGGTAGTGCTGGCCGGTGGCGACGGCGTCCCAGCCGCGGTCGCGCGCCAGCCGGGTCATCGCGTACTGGCCTTCGAGCTCGGCCACGACGTCGCTGCCGGGCGGGTGCTGGCCGGTCAGAAAAATCCCGATCTTCATGACGCCTCCCTAGCCGCAGCGCCGACCCCCGGAGCTTTGCCGATCGACGGCGCGGATGCTCAGGCAGCCTCGGTACGCGAGGGGGGCGAGTATCCATCTGCTCGATCATCCGGTGATGTGATATGCATCGCGCATTTGATGGCGAAGCTCTGGATGATCTCGGGTTGTCGCGGACCGCGGGCAACCCGCAGGATCAGCGCCGGTATTCGCGGCGCAATGCCTTATCCGGGACACCCCACATCAACAGCGTCAGGATCCGGCCGTTTGAACAGCAGCCCGTGTCGAGTGCAGGCGGCGCAGCGGATGGCGGCGCATATAGGCGGCCCGAGTTCGTCCGACTTGTAGACGGGCGTCGATATAGAGCGCCTCGACCCGCCCGAAAAACGCGCCGGCGCGTTGAGGTCGCGCATCAGCGCGACATATCCGGATCGCAACTCGCCTCGGCTGAGCGCAGCGGCAGGACATTGGTGCCAAACGCCCGAATCCGCCGGGTCGCCCGCGGCGTCCAGCCGGCCTTCGGCGGCGAGCCGCTTGTAAAGTGGAGTCGCGGGATCGCCACCAGCATGTTCACGATTGCGTTGATGATCCGCGAGTCCTGCACGAATTGCCTCTGCGCTTCGAAAATGCTGGGGTCGTCGTGGTCGAAACCGAGAATCATGCCGCACCAGACCTCCATGCCGGCGTCCTGGATGCGGTGCACTTTCTCGAGCATCGTGCCGCCCGGTCGCGGACGTTCTGGTACTTCTTGGTCTCGCGCAGCGACGCCTCGTTCGGGCTTTCGATACCGATGAAAACGCTCGATGAAGTTGGCGTCGACCATCAGCTGCATCAGTCGGCGTCGTCGGCCAGGTCGAGCGACGCCTCGGTGAAGAAGGTCAGCGGATAGCCTTTCGCCTGCTGCCAGGCGACGACCTCGCGCAGCACCGGCTTGATCGCCTGTCTTGTTGCCGATCAGGTTGTCGTCGACGATGAAGGCGATCTCCATGCCTGCCGCGGACGATCGCTTCGAGTTCGGCCGATCACCTGGGCGGACGTCTTGAGCCGCGGCCGGCGGCCGAAGGTGACGATGATGTCGCAGAACTCGCACTGGAACGGGCAGCCGCGCGAGAACTGGACGCTGCCGAAAGCATAGTGCCGCATCTTCAGCAGGTCGAAGCGCGGCGACGGGCACCGTCGTCATGTCGGTCTTTTCGGCCTGCTCGTAGCGGCGCTGGTGGCGACCCTCGCTGCCACTCGGCGAGAAACCGCGGCCAGGTCTCCTCGGCCTCGCCGATGAAGATCGACATCGGCCAGACTCGCCGAAATAATCCTCCTGGACGGTGACCCACGGGCCGCCGACCACGGTGAACACGCCGCGGCGCTTTCAGCTCGGTGAGGATCTCGCGCATCCGGCGGCGCTGCACGCTCATGCCGGTGACGCCGACGATGTCGGCGCGCGCGCAGCGCGTCGAAATCGATCGGCTCGACATTCTCGTCGATCGAGCGTGACGCGTGTGCTCGGCCGGGCGTCAGCGCCGCCAGCAGCGGCAGACAGGCGACCGGCAGTTGGCCGCCTTGACGCCCAGAAACGGCAAGGCGTGCTCCAGCCCCCAGTACGAGACCTCAAAACGGGGGTTGATCAGAACAATATCGGCCATGCGGCATCCGGCGGCTCGCCGGCCCCATTCGCGGCGATCGCGAGAAACGACCCTAGCGTCGCTTCGCCGATTTGGCGAGCGGGGCGCGCGGCCGCGAGGGTAGGTGCCTCACATGACGCCACGCCGACGCTCCACCGTGACGTGCAGGCCGCCATAAGGGTGCAGGCTGATGCGGCCGACCGGCACCACGGGTGGTTGCCGCGAGGCGAAAGCGGAAGCGCCGCGCCAGCGCGGCGACGACGACGTCATCTGCGTCATCGCAAAGCTGGCGCCGACGCATACCCGCGGGCCGGCGGAGAACGGCAGGTAAGCGAAACGATGGCGCGCGGCCGCTGCTCCGGGCTGAAATTGTCAGGATCGAACCGGTCCGGGTCGGTCCACAGCCGATGGTGGCGATGCACGACCCAAGGCAGGATCGCGACGATCGACCGGCGGGGCACGGGGTGGCCGCACAGCACATCATCGGCCGCCGCCTGACGCGGGATCCCCGGGATCGGCGGATAGAGCCGCATCGTCTCCTCGATCACCTGGCGCAGATAGGCGAGCTGCGGCAGATGGTCCGGGGTAAGCGGCCCGCCCTGCACGACCTATCGAGCTCGGCATGCAGGCGGGTTTCGACACCCGGGTCGAGGGCCAACAGGTACCAGACCCAAGTCAGGGCCCGCACCGTCGGCGACACGCCGCCAGCGATCAGGCTCGCGGCCTCGTCGCGTACCTCCTCCCTCGGCAAGATCGCGCCGGTCTTGCGGTCTGGCGTGTTGAGTAATCGCCAGATCAGATCGTAGGGACCGGTGTAACCCGGCGCCGACCGTTCGGCGATCAACGCCTGAAGCCGATCTTCGAACTCCGGCCGCCGGCGACCGCGTCGTTCGCGCGGCCGGAGAGGCTCCAGGAGCCGCGCGACGCCGGCGAGGTCGGAGAGGCGCGGCTTGCGCGGAACCTTCGAAAGGGCATTAAGCATCGATGTGGCGCCGGGGTCCTGGCCGGTGACCACCTGGTTCCACAAGCGAATCAGCAAGCGGACGATCAAGCGCTCAATATCGAGGATCTCGTCGCGCGCGCGACGCTCGATTTCGTCGGCGGCCGCTTCGCTCAGCCGGATCAGCGCCGGGATCTCGGGCGCGATCGCCCGCCGGTCGACGGTCGGCGCAGCGACCCGGCGGTGACGCCACCATGTCTCGCCTTCGCTGGCCAGCGAGCCGGTGCCCAGCTCCGCCTGCGAAGAGACGGCGAATGCGAGCGACGCGCGGATAATTTTCGACATTGTCGAGGAAGACCCGCTTGATACCCTCCGGATCGCTGACAAAAAACACGCGCTGGTGCAAATAGCGGCGCGCGACGAACAACGTGTCGAACAGCTCCTCGTCGCAGACGGCGAGGGTGTTGGTCGCGGCGGTCTTGAGAAACTGCAACAGCGGCAGCGCGCGTGCCGGCCGCGGCGGCATCACCGGAACCGGCGCTGTGGGCAGAGAGAGCCGCTGCAAGCGCCCGCAAACTCCTTATGTTGGTCTAACCCACCGGAAGCGAAGCCCATGCGGGCGGAATAGAGGAGGTGACCTAATGGCAGGGCTTTACCGCGAGCGACGGGGCGCGGCTCGCCTACTACATCAACGATTTCACCGACCCGTGGAAGCAGGCGCCGACGCTATTGCTGCTGCATGCGGCGATGGGCAGCGCCAAGCGCTATTACGCCTGGGTCCCCGTACTCGCCCGCCATTATCGAGTGGTGCGGATGGATCTGCGCGGGCATGGCGGCTCGGTGATTCCGTCTGCCGATCGGCCGCTGACTCTCGAACGATTGGTCGGCGATGTCGCCGAGCTGATGGACCATCTCGGCCTCGCCGACGCCCATATCGTCGGCAATTCGGCCGGCGGCTACCTCGCCCAGCAATTGGCAATGAACCAAGGTGAGCGGGTGCGCAGCCTGATGCTATTCGGCTCGACCCCGGGGCTCAAGAACAGTCAGGCACCGACTTGGATCCCGCAGATCGAGGCCAAGGGCCTGCGCGGCTTTCTCGCTGAGACGATCGCCGAAAGGCTGCCGCTCGGCCAGGTCGATCCCGGGCTCGTCGAATGGTTTCTTGACGAGGCGGCCAAGAACGACCCGGCCTATATCGGCAAGTTCGTGTTGCTGATGGCGAGCTACGATTGGAGCGATCAGCTCGGCCGCATCCAATGTCCGACGCTCGTCGTCGTCCCCGGCGCCGAGCCGATCGGCTCGACCGCGAACTACGAGCCGTTCCGCCGCCTCGTCCCGGATGTCGAGATGCGGGTCTATGACGGCGCGCCGCACAACATCTGCGACGCCTTCCCCGACCGCTGTGCGGGCGACGTGCTCGAATTCCTTACCCGCCGCTTCGGGCTGGGAGCGTGAGCGATCAGTCGAGGGCCGGCGGCCGACGATCATGCCAGTCGGTCGCCTGCTGATAGGCCCAGCCGATGCGCAAGGCGGTGGCCTCGTCATAGCCGCGGCAGACGATCTGCAACGACAACGGCAGCCCGGTCGCGGTAAAGCCGTCGGGGACCGCCAGCGCGCACAATTCGAGCGCGTTGACGAAGCGAGTGAAATGCGCCGGCGTCGAACCCTGGTCTACCACGTCGAGCGGGATCGCGGCTGTCGTCGTCGTCGGGGTCAACAGCGCATCGACATCGCCGAGCGCAGCGGCGAATTCGGCCTTTGCCTCGGCTTGCTCACGCAGCGCACCGAGATAATCGCGCGCGGACACGCCTCTGCCCGAGGCGATGCGCGGCCGCACTGCCTCGTCGATCGGCAGGTTCATATCGTCGATCAGATCGCCAACCAGGAAATACGATTCGGCGCCGATGATCCGCCCGGTCAGCTGGGTGTAGTCGGCAAACCGACGCGGCAATGTGACGGCGACGATCTCCGCGCCGAGCCGCGCCAGGGTGTCGAGCGCCGAATCATACGCGGCGAGCACCTCGGCGGCGACCCGGTCGCGCTCATCTTCGGGCATCCGCGCGAGCTTCAACCCGCGCACGCCGCGCCGCATCATCGCTATCGGGCCGGCAGGAGGCCGTCCGAGGGTGCGCGGATCGCTGGGATCGGGCCCCTCGATCGTTTGGTAGAGCAATGCCGCATCCTCGACCGAGCGGGCCATCGGCCCCGGCGTGTCGAGGGTCGGGCTCAACGGCAGAATTCCGTAGGTGCTGACCCGGCCGATCGTGGTCTTAAGGCCACTAAGCCCGCACCAGGAGGCCGGCAGGCGAACCGAGCCGCCGGTGTCGGTGCCGATCCCCCAAGGCGCCATGCCGACGGCCACCGCCACCCCGGTGCCGCTGCTCGATCCACCGGGCGTGCGCGCGACCGCCGGGTCCCACGGGTTCCACGGTGTGCCGCGGTGCTGGTTGGTGCCCCACCCGCCCATCGCGAACTCGACCGTGTGAGTCTTGCCGATCACGATCATTCCGGCGGCGATCAGGCGCTGTGCGATCGTCGCGGTGTAAGTCGAGCGCCGATCGCGCCAGACCTGCGAACCGCCGGTCGTCACCCGTCCCTCGATCTCGATCAGATCCTTGAGTGCGATCGGAATACCGTGCAGCGGACCGATCCTATGCCCTGACCGGATCGCCTTGTCGGCGGCCTCGGCGGCGAGCCGCGCCTCGTCGGCGTAGACCTCGACAAAGGCGTGCAGTTTCTGATCCTGCGCGCGGATCCGCGCGAGCAGCGCGTCGACGAGATCGACCGGCGACAGCCTCCGGGCATCGAATTCGGCGGATAGGGCATGGGCCGGCAGAAACGCCGGATCGGTATTGGCTGGCGGCATGGTTTTCCTCGCGAGGCGGATCGGTCAGGATAGGCCCGCTGACGCCACGTCTTCAACCGGCGGGTCCTGGCGCGGTTCAGAAAGCTACGCGCGATGGATGTCGCTTTGCTTCTGTCCGGCGGGCCGTGGCCGTGAGGGCAGGATCATTGGCATACGCGGCATGGATCGCGAAGCCGTTGACGTGAGAGGTTGACTGAACGCCGCCGGCGCCCCGGCCGTGAGCGTGAGTGGGCGAGCTAAAGTGTACCCGGTACGCCGGCGCGTCGCGTCGACGTGTTTCGTGTCCCGCGGTTCGGTGATGGCGAGAGCCGCCGTGCCGATAATCCATCGCGACGGCGAAATGGAAAAGGCCGCTGCGCCGGCCCGGCTCGTAGGATGCCGGGGTAGCGCTAGGGTAAGGATCGAAACCAACCATGCTGGAACTTGCGACGAGCTCGCGCGGCCCGGTCCCGGGGTAGACAAAGCCGTAGGTCGGGTTATCCCGCCCGTATTTCCCGGTGCCCAGATCCATGACCGCGACCGCGCTCCAGTCGTTATTAGGCGAGTCGTCAATCACCGTGACATCGCGCGTGACCAGCCCGTGATACCAATTGGCGTGGTTGACGACGATCTCGCGGGAGTTGACGACCTGGGCAACGACTGCGACGTGACCCGAGGGAATATACCCCGTTCGCCTGAAGACAAGAATGGAGCCCACAGCCGGGACGTGCCCGCGCTGATAGCGGCCGGCGGCCTCGTCCCACCAGCCGCCGGCGGCCCCGAACAGGTCGACGCCGGTTTGAGCGCGAGCATAAAGCGCGCAATTGCCGGCCGATGCCCGGCGGGTCGGAGTGGCGACAAACGTCATCAAAACGGCGCCCCAGACGAGGCCCCAGCCGAACTTCGCTCGCATTGATTGCCCCCCGGCTTATGATGGCGCAAGATCCTTTAGATCCCCGATCCCGCGCTGTTAATAAGTGTTAACAAAAACCATAAAACCTCAGGTCGGAGGTGGAAATCACTATAATTCTTAACCGGAGAGGCAAAAAACTGCTGATTCTTACGGTTACGCGCAAGTCAACCGAAGATATTCGCGCTTAACGCGCCATTTATCACAAATCCCAGTGCGGCCAGCTCTGCGCGTACCGAGCTGTCATCGAGCGCGGCACGGAATCGACCCACCGGGATCCGCTCCAGCCGCTTTTTCGGTATGACGAAATCGTACTGCTCATCCTGCGCCAGGATGAATCCCAACCCGATCGAAGCCGATCGACCAGCTAATCACGCTATCGCCGATGCTGCTCGTACAGCCCTGTTCCGCCGGCACAGAGGCGCGGGGTCATGCTTGCCGGGCGCTCGCCACGGGGCCGGCGACCGATCCGACCGGCTTCCTTAAATTGGCAAGCAATGTTCCACGTCGAGCGCCAACATAGACGTGGCTGGTCAAGCTCGACGGTTTGCGTATCCCCGAGCGGTGCGCGGCGTCCGCTACCCCTTAATCCGCTCTTCCGGGTGATTTCCGTTCAGGCGCGGACGGGGACGCCTTTTTGCTCCAGGACCTGCTGCAATTCGCCGGTCTCGTACATCTCGCGGATAATGTCGCAGCCGCCGATAAACTCGCCATTGACGTAGAGCTGCGGGATCGTCGGCCAGCTCGAGAACTCCTTGATCCCCTGGCGGATCTGCGGATCGGCCAGGACGTCGACGCCTTTGAATTTGACCCCCAGATGGCCAAGGATCTGCACCACCGCAGCGGAGAACCCGCATTGCGGGAAAACCGGCGAGCCTTTCATGTAGAGCACCACCGGTGTGTCGGTGATCTCCTGGCGGATGCGTTCTTGAACCGTAATGTCCATGGTTTCGGTCCTCGGTTTTAGGAAGCTGGGGTGATGCCGCGATCCTGGCTCAAACCTGGGATTAATCCTCTGGCGCGCCGGTCTGCAGCGCGAGCGCGTGCAGTTCGTTGCCCATGCGGCCGCGCAACGCCTGGTACACCATCTGATGCTGCTGAACCCGAGTTTTGCCGCGGAAGGCGCCGGAAACGACATGGGCCGCGTAGTGATCGCCGTCGCCGCGCAGATCCTCGATTGAGACCTTCGCGTCGGGCAGGCTCTCCTTGATCAGCCGCTCGATCATCGCCGCATCCATTGCCATCGCCCGACCTCTCGCTCAAGCCCGCGCCATATAGCCCGGCAGCCAAGCCTCGTTCGCGGCCTTCAGTGCGTTAACGGATATGGCACCGGCATTGGGTAGTGTCAACGCAACCCCGCCGACCACGCCGATGAGGCAAGCCGGCACCCCGTTGGCTCGCGCCGCCGCGAGCATGATAGCGGGGTCGGCCGTCTCGATCAGATAGCGTCCCTGGTCTTCGCCGAACAGCCAGGCGTGATGTGGCAGGTCAGACGGGAGCGGATCGAGCACGATCCCGCGGCCGCCGGCCATCGCCATCTCGGCGATGGCGACGAGGAGCCCGCCATCGGCAATGTCGTGACACGCGGCGGCATGCCCGGCGCGAATTTGGCCGCGCACAAAATCGCCGTTGCGCCTTTCATCTGCCAGGTCGACGAGGGGTGGCTGGCCATCTTCGCGGCCTTCGATCTCGCGCAGATAAAGCGACGAGCCGAGATGACCGCGCGTCTCGCCGATCAGAATCAGCGAGTCGCCGTCGTGCTTCAGTGCGAGATCGGTTGCTTGCCGCGCGTCGGCGATCAAGCCGACGCCGCCGATCACCGGGGTCGGTAGGATCGCGTTGCCGCTCGTCTCGTTGTAGAGCGATACGTTTCCCGAGACGACCGGATAGTCGAGCGTGAGGCAGGCCTCGCGAATCCCCTCGGTCACGCCAACGAACTGGCCCATGATCTCGGGTCGCTCCGGATTGCCGAAATTCATACAGTCGGTCAGCGCCAAGGGTTCGGCGCCGACCGCGGTCAGGTTGCGCCAGCTTTCGGCGACGGCCTGCATCCCGCCGCGCACCGGGTCGGCCCGGCAATAGCGCGGCGTGCAATCGGTGGCGAGCGCGAGCGCCTTGCATTCGCTGACACGGATCACCGCGGCGTCGCCGCCAGGGCGTTTGACCGTGTTACCCATGACGAGGTGGTCGTACTGTTCCCAGATCCAGCGCTTCGAGGCGATCGCGGCTGAGGCGACGAGACGTTGGAGACATTGGAGCGGGTCCCGATCAGGGAGGTCGGCCGGGTCGATCTCCGGCTCGAGGCCGGCGCGCCGCCACGGGCGCTCGTAGACCGGCGCCTCGGCGACTAACGGCCCGATCGGGATGTCGGCGGCGACCTCGCCGTGCATCCGCAGCACCAAGCGGCCAGTGTCGGTGACATGGCCGATCACTGCAAAATCAAGCTCCCATTTCTCGAAGGTTCGGCGGGCCTCGGTCTCGCTGCCCGGGCGCAACACCATCAGCATCCGCTCCTGGCTCTCGCTGAGCATGATCTCGTAGGCGGTCATGCCGGTCTCACGCAACGGCACTTGGTCGAGGTCGAGCTCGATGCCGAGCCCGCCCTTGCCGGCCATCTCGACCGAAGACGAGGTCAGACCGGCCGCGCCCATATCTTGGATCGCTACGATGGCGTCGCCCTGCATCAGTTCGAGGCAGGCCTCGATCAGCAATTTCTCGGTAAACGGGTCGCCGACCTGCACCGTCGGCCGCTTTTCGCCGGCATCGCCGCCGAACTCGGCCGAGGCCATCGTCGCGCCATGGATGCCGTCGCGCCCGGTCTTGGCGCCGACATAGACCACCGCATTTCCCGGCCCGGCCGCCGTCGAATAAAAGATCCGATCGGCACGGGCGAGCCCGACGCACATCGCGTTGACCAGGATGTTGCCGTTATAGGACGGGTCGAACTCGCACTCGCCGCCGACCGTCGGTACGCCGACGCAATTGCCGTAGCCACCGACCCCGGCGACGACGCCGGCGACGAGATGGCGGGTGCGCGCATGATCCGGGCTGCCAAAGCGCAGCGAGTCAAGGATCGCGATCGGCCGCGCGCCCATCGTGAACACGTCACGCAGGATGCCGCCGACCCCGGTCGCCGCCCCCTGATAGGGCTCGATGAAAGAAGGATGATTGTGGCTCTCGATTTTGAACACCACCGCGTCGCCGTCGCCGATATCGACGACCCCGGCATTCTCGCCTGGTCCACAGATTACCCGGGGCCCGCTGGTCGGCAGCGTCTTCAGCCAGATTTTCGACGATTTGTAGGAACAGTGCTCGCTCCACATCGCGGCGAAGATGCCGAGCTCGGTCGAGTTCGGGATGCGGCCGAGGATTCCAACCGCACGGTCGAACTCCGCCTCGGTCAGCCCGAGTTCCGCGGCAAAGGCCGGAGTGACGTTGCTCCCGGGGCTCACTGCAGCGCGCTCACCAGCCCCGTGAACAAAGCTTGACCGTCCGTGCCGCCGAGCAATGGGTCGGTGGCATTTTCAGGATGTGGCATCAGGCCGAGCACGGTTCGGCTCTCGCTGAAGATGCCGGCGATCGCGCGCGCCGAGCCGTTGAAGTTTTCCTCGTCGGAAACGGCGCCGTCGGCGCTGCAATAACGGAAGGCAACCAGCCCCTCGCCCTCGAGTCGGTCGAGCGTATCGGGATCGGCCGTGTAGTTGCCGTCCTGATGGGCCACCGGCACCCGGATCGTCTGGCCGGCATCGTACCCGCAGGTGAAGATGGTCTGATTATTCTCGACCCTCATATGAATATCGCGGCAGGTAAAGCGCAGAGACCGGTTCGGCAATAGCGCGCCAGGCAGCATGCCGGCCTCGGTCAATATCTGAAAGCCGTTGCAGATGCCGAGCACCGGCGTGCCCCGGTCGGCCTGGGCACGCACCTCGCGCATGATTGGCGAATGCGCCGCCATTGCCCCGCAGCGCAGGTAATCGCCGTATGCGAAGCCTCCCGGCAATACGATCAGGTCGACAGGCGGCAAGGTGCTGTCGCGGTGCCAGACGTGAATTGGCTGATGCCCGGTGGCGCGGTACAGCGCGGCGCAAACATCGCGCTCCCGGTTCGAACCAGGGAAGATGACGACGGCGGCTCTCATCGAAATGCCTCGGGAGACTGGCTGTCAAATACGCCCCGCCGCCGCAGCGTTCAAGCCGGTGAATGGAACTTTGCGGTTTGGGGCATGTTCACCAAGCTGAGCCGCTGGGTTTGTACCGGACAGGTTCAATTATACACCTGCGCGCAGGTGTATAATTGAGGCCGTTTTCCGCGGCTTTAGCAGAGGTTGACAGTGGATTTGCTCGCAAGCGGCCGGTCCACCCCGGTTGATTACTCGCCACTTGATTGGAGATTTCGGCAACTCCTCGAAGCATTGCCGGCCGCGGTTTATACGACCGACGCAGAGGGCCGCATCACGTTCTTCAATCAGGCCGCGGTTGAGTTCGCGGGGCGCAGGCCGGAATTGGGCAAGGATCGTTGGTGCGTCAGCTCGCGGCTCTATGGCGCGGATGGCGAGCCGATGCGCCATAATGAATGCCCGATGGCGGTCGCGCTCAAGGAAGACCGGCCGGTCCGCGGCGTCGAGGCGATCATGGAGCGGCCGGACGGCGCCCGCATCCATTTCATTCCGTTTCCGACGCCGCTGCACAACACGTCCGGTGAGCTGATCGGCGCGGTCAACATGCTGGTCGACATCACCGACCGGAAAAGAGCAGAGGAAGCTAGGCAACAGCTCAACGAGACGCTCGAACAGCGGGTCGAGGAGCGCACGCGGGAAATGGCAGAAGCTTTCGACCGGTTGCGGGTCAGCGAAGAGCGGTTCCGGTTACTGGTTCAGGGCGTGACCGATTACGCGATCTTTATGCTCGACCCGGACGGCTCCGTGACCAATTGGAACCTGGGCGCCGAGCGGATCTACGGCTATTCCGCCGCGGAAATCGTCGGCTCTCATTTCTCGCGCTTCCATAGCGAAAAAGATCGACAGAGGCGGCTTCCCGAAATCGCGCTCGACACCGCCAGGCGCACCGGCAGGTGGGAGGGCGAAGGTTGGCGCGTGCGCAATGACAGCACGACCCTGTGGGTCAGCGCCATAATCGACGCGATCCACGACGACGCCGGAAAATTGGTCGGTTTCGCTAAGATTACCCGCGATCTGACCGAGAGGCGGGTGGCCGACGAGCACCTGCGGCAGGCGCAGAAGATGGAAGCCGTTGGCCAACTGACCGGCGGTGTCGCCCATGATTTCAATAATCTGCTGACCGCGATTATCGGCAATCTTGAGATGCTGGCAACTGCGTTGCCTGAGCGCAGCGCGACCAAGCGCTATGCCGAGGCGGCGTTGCGCGCGGCGGCGCGCGGCGGGCGATTGACGGAACACCTGCTAGCCTTTTCGCGCCGCCAGGAGATTCGGCCGCAGACCGTCAGCGTCAACGACATCCTGGGCGAGACGTTGATCTTGTGCCAGAAGACGGTCGGCGAAGGAGTTGAGCTCGAGGTCCGTCTCCAACCCGGGATATGGGCCTGCCATATCGATCCGGACCAGTTCGAGGCGTCCATGCTCAACCTCGCAGCCAATGCCCGCGATGCCATGTGCCGGTCGGGCCGGCTGACGATAGCTACCGAGAACGTCACTGCCGGCGATAGCGAAGGCATCGATCTGATCGCCGGCGAGTATGTGGTTGTCTCGGTCACCGATGGCGGCTGTGGGATGACCGCCGATGAGGTGGCGCGAGCTTTCGAGCCCTTCTTCACGACGAAGGAAGTCGGCAAGGGCACCGGGCTCGGCCTCAGCCAGGTCTACGGCTTCGCCAAGCAATCGGGTGGCACCGCGCGCATCGAGAGCAGGAGGGGCGTCGGCACCACGGTCCGCATCTACATGCCGCGAGATAATGGCCCTCTGGCCGCACATGCTACGCCGGCGGACGGCCGCTCCCCTGCGGCAACAGGCGGTAAGACGATACTGGTCGTCGAAGACGACCCGGACGTCCGCGAAATGATCGTCGGTATGCTTTCGGATCTCGGTTATCGAACATTGGTCGCACGAACCGGTCCCGAGGCTATGGCCATCCTCGATCAGGAGGGCTCTGTTGACCTGCTGTTCACCGATGTCGTCATGCCTGCCGGCATCAGTGGCATCGATCTGGCGCGCGCCGCGGCCCGATCGCGGCCCGATCTGAAAATCGTGTTGACCTCGGGCTATGCCGGCTCCGAGCCTGAAGCGCGATCGGCACGGCGGGAATTCCCGTTTATCGCAAAACCATACCGGACCCCGGCGCTGGCCAGAAAGCTCAGGGAGGTCCTCGCCGGGCCGCCGTTTCGCTGGCAGTCGGCGTAATCTCGATCGTGTAGTCCTCGATTACCGGATTGGCGAGCAACCCGCGGCACATAGCCTCGACCCGTTGGCGAGCGGCGGCGGCATCGGTCTCTGCGAGATCGAGCTCTATCAGCTTGCCCTGGCGCACCCCCCCGATCCCGGCGAAGCCCAAGGAGGCGAGTGCGTTGCCGATCGCCGCGCCTTGTGGATCGAGCACGCTGGGCTTGAGGGTGACATAAACGCGCGCCTTCATGACGATTGCCGTCGCTGCGATAATCTTACGCGCAATATAGGATAAGCCCAGCCCGAGGAGACCATTCCGGCTGGCGTATCGTCACCCCGGGCCCACATTCTGCCACGGCGTCAATTGCGGTTGCCATCCGGCAAAGCGGAAATGGGCGTGGCGGCCCGGCTCGTTGCGAGCCGGAAGCGCGATCAGCGCGCTCGACACCGTGCCATAGCGATCCGTGCAAAAACGCATTGCCGCCGTCGCCGGTTCACCCGGCGGGGCCCGGGTACTGCCGAGAAGCTCCTGCCAGGCGGCCCAATCGTCGCGATCAGGCTCCGGCGGCGGCCACTCGCGAAAGGCCGGCAACGCCAGTTCAAGGCGCCGCGTGCCGAGATCATCGACATCGCCGGCGGCGACCATCGACAGGCCCTCCTTCAGCGGGCGAACCTCGATGCGGGGGCCGCCAGCGTGGCGCAGCCAGAACGCGTCGCGCTCGTCTGCGACAACCAGATTAAAGGTGCGGTAGGAATCGGGGTCGAGATCAGCCAGGGCACAGGCGGCCGCGATGGCGTCAGCGTGGTCCAGCGCTTCGAGCACGAGTTCGCCGCGCGATCGCCGGCCCGGCGCGGGACCGAGCGAGCCCGTCCGGTTGAGCACCGCGGCGGCAACACCCCAATCATTGATCCCGAGCCATGATCCGCCGGCGAGGACGTCGAGCCCGGCCATCACTTCCGGCCGATCGGGCCAATGCCGGCCGGGCGGCTTCCATGGCCGATCGATCATCTCGTCGCAATTCGCGCCGATCAGAACCGGCCAGCGGTGGTCGGGCCGGCGCAGAATCACCACCGTGCACATTCAGTCTCTGACATTCCCGGCTTGCCGCCGTAAAATCGTCGCGCCATATCGCGGGAAGCGACGATCGCGCCGCGCCGCATTGCTCGGGGTGAGATGACCATGCCTATCTTCGCCGACCGTGAGAAGGAATTTGAGAACCGGTTCAAGCACGACGAGGAGTTCAGGTTCAAGGTCACGGCGCGACGCAACCGTCTGTTGGGACTATGGGCGGCGCAGCATTTAGGGCTCCTGGGTAATTCCGCCGAGGAGTACGGCCAGCGGGTCGTCCATGCGCAGTACGAACCGGGCGGCGAAAAAAACGTCATCGATAAGCTGGCTGCGGACCTGGGCGCCAAGGACCCGACCATCACTCACGCGCGGATCACCTTTGAACTCGAGCACTTCGCCGAACAGGCAAAGCAGCAGTTGCTGAAAGAGTAGGAGATCACACCGGCCGGTCGCCCTTGACCGTGACCCGGTTCCCCGAGCGGGTATGCGGCCAATAATCCCACATCGCGTGGTGCTGGACGCAGCGATTATCCCAGAAGGCGATCGAATTCTCCTGCCAGCGGAAGCGGCACTGGAACAGCGGGTTCGCCATGTGCTCGTATAGATAGTTTAGGATACCCCCGCTCTCGTCGATCGGAATGCCGAGGATGCGCCGCGTGAAGCCCTTGTTGACATAGAGCGCCTTCCGCCGCGTAACCGGGTGTATGCGTACGACCGGATGCTCGGCGCGCGGGTATTCCGGTTTGTCGGCGACGCCGTAATTCGCATATTGGCCGCGATAATGCTCACCGCTGTGCTCGGCGGTCAGCCCGTCGAGATAGGTCTTCATGCGGTCCGACAGCGCGTCGTAGGCGGCATACATGCTGGCGAACAGAGTATCGCCGCCATGCGGCGGGCATTTGCGGATATAGAGGATGCTGCCCATCGGGGGCTCGACGTCGCACGAAACGTCGCTATGCCATCCCTCGCCATTGGCGCGGGGCGAATCCTTGTCGGCGTGAATGATCATCAGTTCGGGCTTGCCCGGTGCGGAAGGCGCCGCCGGGTGGATGTGTAGATCGCCAAACAGTCGGCCGAAAGCGAGGTGCTGATCCTCGGTCAGATGTTGGTCGCGGAAAAAGATCACCAAATTCTCCGCGAGGGCGCGATGGAGCTCGTCGAGGGTCCGGTTGCCAAGCGGCTGGGACAAATCGACGCCGCCGATTTCGCCGCCGATGATTGGGGTCAGCTTGTCGATGGTGATCGTGTCATACGGCCCGGCATCATCGGCGGTGTATTTGATGCGGGGTCCGTCGCGGCGTCGTAACGAGCTCATCTCATTCCTCCTTTTTGTTGGCTATTCGCCGAAGACGCGGCGGAAAATTGTGTCGACATGCTTAAAATGATATCCGGTGTCGAACAGGCCGTCGATCGTCTGCGGGTCGAGAAAGTGGCCAATTTCCGGATCGCGCTTCAACAAATCGGCGAAGCGACCCTCGCCGTGCCAGGCGGCCATCGCGTGGCGCTGAACGGCGGCGTAGGCGTCCTCGCGGCTCATCCCGGCCTGGGTCAGCGCCAGCAGCACGCGCTGGGAGTCGACAAGGCCACCTAGAGATTCGAGGTTCTCGCGCATCCGTTCGGGATAGATCACCAGCCGGTCGATCAGCCCGGTCAGCCGCGCCAGCGCGAAATCGAGCGCCACGGTCGCGTCGGGAGCGATGACCCGCTCGACCGAGGAATGGGAAATATCGCGCTCGTGCCACAACGCGACATTTTCGAGCGCGGGGATCACCGTCGAGCGGATCAGCCGAGAGAGCCCGGTCAGATTCTCGGCGAGCACCGGGTTGCGTTTGTGCGGCATAGCCGAGGAGCCCTTTTGCCCGGGCGCGAAATACTCCTCGGCCTCGCGCAATTCGGTGCGCTGAAGATGGCGAATCTCGGTAGCTAGCCGTTCGACCCCGGCGGCGATCAGCGCCAGGGTCATGAAATACTGCGCGTGCCGGTCGCGCGGGATCACCTGGGTCGAAATCGGCTCGGGTTCGAGCCCCATCTGTTTGGCGACATGCGCCTCGACGGCCGGATCGATATTGGCGAAGGTCCCGACCGCCCCCGAGATCGCGCAGGTCGCCACCTCCTTGCGCGCGGCGAGGAGCCGATCACGATTTCGGGCGAATTCGGCATAGTGTCCGGCGAGCTTGAGGCCAAAGGTCGTCGGCTCGGCGTGGATGCCATGGCTGCGTCCGACCGTCGGCGTGTATTTGTGCTCGAAGGCGCGCCGCTGCAGCGCCGCCAACAGTCCGTCGAGATCGGCGAGGAGCAGGTCCGCCGCCTCTTTCAGCTGCACCGCAAAGCAGGTGTCGAGCACATCGCTCGAGGTCATCCCCTGATGAACAAAGCGGGCCTCGGGACCGATGTGCTCGGCCAGGTTGGTCAGAAAGGCGATCGTCTCGTGATGAACCTCGCGCTCGATCTCGCGGATGCGATCGACCTCGAAGGCGCCGCGTTCGCGAACCGCCTTCGCCACGCCCTCCGGGATGACGCCGAGCTGTTCCTGCGCCTCGCAGGCGTAGATCTCGATATCGAGCTGGATGCGAAAATAGTTATCGGGCGCCCAGATCCGAGTCATCTCCGAACGGCTATAGCGGGGGATCACGACCGGGCTGCCTCGTCCGGCAAAAGCGATTTCGCCATCAACACCTCATCGCAATAACGCCCATCTTGCTTCAGAGAATTCCTCTCCATCCCATACTCGATGAAGCCGAGGCTGTCATATAGGCGCCGCACCGGCTTATTGCCGCTGACTACGGTTAGGGAAGCTTTGCAAAAGCCTATGGGTCGGGCGATCATGATATAGTGAGCAACGGGGTGGAGCGAGCAAGGTTTGTGGGCGATGAGAGAGTTGACGTTGGCGGCGGTGGGGTTTGAGCGATATGCCAAGACGGCCCGGCCAGCGGCTTTTTGGCCGAGATGGAGCGGGTGGCGCCATGGCCGGGGCTGTGCCGGCTGATCGAGCCCTATCATCATCCTCACCCGCCCGTCGAACCCTTGTTCAGACGTTCCTTAACTGGATCAAAACCCCGCACTGGCTCGATGATCGATTACCGTCTCGGCGAGCCATGCCGTTGGTTTGCGGGCGGAACGGGCGGATCAGTCGGTGAGTAATCCGACGCTGGGTGCAGATGCGATCGAAGGTATGCTCGCCGGAGGGTTTGTCGTGCGGTTTGGTCTCTTTGTCGACGGCGAACTCGGAGCCGTTGTCGGTCGGCACGGCGCGGCGACGATGTTGTCAGGCGGATGCCACCGCGCTATTAGAGGGAAGTGGAAAGTGAGCCAAGGCCGAAGGGGACGATGACCATGGCTTTATCCAGCTGGCGGACACCGGTTCCGCGACCGGATGGGCGGGGGCTCGGCACATTGTTGACTCGCCGCCTGATGCTGTTTTTGTTGCCGGTGGCGCTTGCGGCGAGCCCGGCGATGGCGGCGCCGCCGCCCAATGATTCCGGCGCTCAGGCGACCGCCTTCATGAATGAATTGTGGAACCACGCCCTCGAGCTGCTTAATAACAAAACCCCGATCGCCCAAAGGCAAGCCCAGTTTCGCGCATTGTTTCATAACGATTTTGACAGCCCCGGCATCGCGCGATTTGTTCTCGGGCGCTATTGGCGCACCGCGAGCGCGGAGGAGCAGAAAGAGTTCCTCAAGCTGTTCGAGGACTATGTCGTCTTTGTCTATACCGCGCGGCTCTCCGATTTCGGCGGGGAGCAGTTCAAGATCAGCGGCAGCCGGCCCGATGCGGATGCGGTGATCGTCTCGACCGACGTGATCACGCCCGGGGCGCCGCAACCGCTCAAGATCGACTGGCGGCTCGTCAACGACGCCGGCGCCTACAAGATCAGCGATGTCATCGTCGAGGGGGTCAGCATGGCGGTGACCCAGCGCTCCGAATTCGCCTCGGTGATCCAGCGCCATGGCGGCCAGATCCAGGGACTGATCGACCTGATGCGGCAAAAGACCGCGAGCGCCGCGCAATAGCCGTGCGTCCCGGCTCCTATTCCGCCATCATTCTCAGCATGTTGAGAGCATTTCCGCAGTAGATTTTTGCGGACTCCTCCTCGCCGAGGGCAAGGCCGTCGATCGCGGCGATGGTGTCGCGGACGAACATCGGGCCGCCTTCGGGGTCGAACGGGCAGTCGGTGGCGAACAGCACGCGATCGGCGCCGAAAAAATCGAGGCCGCAGCGGATCGCCGAACCCGCGCCGCCAACCGCCGTGTCGTTATAGAACAGACGGAAATAATCTATCGGACGCCGGCCCTTCGCCGTCATCGCGGCCAAGATCGGGGTATAATCCTCATCCGAGGTGCGGCTGCCGAGCTGGTCCCATAGCGGTCCGACGCGGCCCTCGAAATAAGGGATCATCGCGCCCAGGTGGTGGGTGACGAGGCGCAGCTCGGGCAGCCGGTCGAACATGCCGGAAAACACGATGCGCGCCATCGCCACACTGGTCTCGTAGGGCCAGCCGAGAACCTGCCAGATTTCGTATTTCGACTTCGGTTCGCCGCGATAATCGGCAAACCGCGCGTCGCGCGCCGGATGCATCCAAACCGCGAGATGATGCCGGGTCGTGGCGTGCTCGAAGATCGGGAAAAATTCGGGATCGTCGAGCGGCCGGCCGTCGACATTGGTAAAGATCTGGATGCCGCGGGCGCCCGCGGCGACGGCGCGGTCGATTTCCGCGAGCGAGGCTTCGATATTGTTGAGCGGCAGGGACGCCACCCAGGCGGGAAACTTGTCCGGGCGGGCGGCGCAGATCCTCTGCAGCTCGTCATTGGCCAGGCGGGCGAGGGCCGGCGAGTCGCCGGGGCCGGCGATGGTTTCGAGCGGCGGATTCGACAGGGTCAGCACCTGCTGATAGCCCGGCCATTCCTCCATCATCCGGATGCGGGCCTCGATGTCGTGGAGCATCGGGATGCTCGTCACCCGCGTGACCATGTCGCCCTTGCCGGGCGCCAATTCGCGCATATGGTCGGCGACGGCGCGCGGCATGACGTGGTTGTAAATGTCGATCTTGCGTCCGCTCATGCGAATCTCCGGGAAAGCGGCGCCCGTCACGCCGTGTTTGCTCCGTGCTCCGACCCACTCGCAAATGGCTTTGATGCCGAGCCGGCCGCCCGCCGGTTCGGCGTAATCGCCGCCTGCTCCTGAGGCGGATCGCGCGTAGGGAAACCTCTTTGCACCCGCATTCAAGGATTTTCAATCGGATCAGGCCAAGGATCCGCCGCGAGGCAGGGCATGCGGCGACAGGCTTTGGTCATATGGACGGCGGTGACCTTGTTATCGGTCATCGATCTAGTGCTGTGCCACCGCCTCGGATTGCGGTTCCACGATTGGTCGCGGCTCGCGCTGGCCGGTGGGGTCACCGCCGGGATTGCGCTGTTCTATCAGATCTCCGGGCGAAGCACGCGCCTGGCGCAGGCGGCCCATTGGGCGTTGCTGTGGCTGATCTTTGTCAACGCCGGCACGGTATTTATATACATAGCCGCGGCCTGCGGCGGGCGCGCCTACGACGCCACCTTGGCCGCGATCGACGCCGCCCTCGGCTTCGACTGGCCCGGGTGGTACGATTTTCTCGCGCCGCATCGCAACCTGCGCTTCGTTCTTTGGCTTGCCTATCTGAGCCTGTTCCCACAGATCCTGATCTCGATATTCTGGTTTTCTTGGCGTGACTTCGATTATTACAATTACGAGCTATTGCTCAACAATATCGTCAGCTTATTGATCACGACGGCCATCTTCCTGTTGTTTCCAGCGATCGGTCATCAAGAGACCCCGCGCGGGCTCGATCTCCCGGTTCTACTGGCGTTGCGCGGCGGCGGGCCATGGTCGTTCGACCTGTCGCAGCTGCAAGGGCTGATCTCCTTCCCGTCCTACCGCACCGTGCTCGCCGTGTTGCTGACCTACGCCCATCGCCGGTCCCGGCTCTGTTCCATTGCGCTCGTCAACGGCATCATGCTGTTTTCGATCCCGACCGTCGGCCAGCACTACCTGGTCGATATCATCGCCGGCGCTGCCGTGGCGCTGCTGGCGATCTCGGCGACCGCGGCAGTCCACCGTCCGCGGGCGGTCGCGCCGGCCACGGCCATCTGAGCCCTGGCCCGCGACGTTGGCGATCAAACTTCCGTCGTGCGCGAGGCGACGATCGGCTAGATTGCGGCGATGACGATCCGCCTGCTGCCCCCGGTCCTGGTCAATCGCATCGCCGCCGGCGAGGTCGTCGAACGTCCGGCGGCGGCGGTCAAGGAACTGGTCGAGAACGCGATCGACGCCGCCGCGCGCCAGATCGCGGTGACGCTCCACGACGGCGGGCAGGGCTTGATCGCGGTCGCCGATGACGGCGCCGGCATGACTGCCGACGAACTGAGCTTGGCGGTCGAACGGCATTGCACCTCGAAATTGCCGGACGACGATCTCCTCCATATTTCAGCCTTGGGCTTTCGCGGCGAAGCCTTGCCGTCGATCGGCGCGGTCAGCCGCATGCGCATTGTGTCGCGCACGCCGGAAGCAGCAAACGCCTGGACGATCACCGTCGAGGCCGGCCTGAAGACCCCGCCGGCGCCGGCGGCGGCGGCGCCGGGAACCCGGGTCGAGGTCCGCGATCTGTTTTTTGCGACGCCGGCGCGGCTCAAATTCCTGAAGACGCCGCGCACCGAGCGTGAGCTGGCGGTCGACATGGTGCGCCGGTTGGCCATGGCTTATCCGCAAATTGCCTTCTTGGTAACCGCCGAGGATCAGCGCGTCCTGCTGCGGCTGCCCGCGACCGCCGACCGGCGGAGCCGGCTGGCGGCATTGCTCGGTCGCGACTTTGCCGAAAATTCGCTGGCGATCGAGGCCGAGCGCGGCGGTTTTCGGTTGTCTGGGCTGGCCGGCCTGCCAACCTTGAACCGGGCCTTGCCGCGCGACCAGTACCTGACCGTCAACGGCCGGCCGGTGCGCGATAAATTGTTGGTCGGCGCGGTGCGCGGCGCCTATCAGGACGTGTTAGCGCGCGACCGCCATCCGATCGTGGCGTTGTTTCTCGACGGACCGAACGACGAGATCGACGTCAACGTCCATCCGGCCAAGGCCGAGGTGCGGTTTCGCGATGCCGCCCTGGTGCGTGGATTGATCGTCGGCGCGCTCAGACACGCGCTCGCCGATGGCGGGTACCGCGCCTCGACGACGGTCGCCGCTACCGCGCTCGGCGCCTTTCGCCCGGCGGGCACATATCTGGGCGGCAGCGCACCGGCGAGCCCGCCGCGTTTCGCGTTTCCGCCAATCTCACCCACCCTCGCGCTTGCCGAGAGCGCCAACGCCTTTCTCGCGGCCGATGGGGCGGCGGAGGCGCCGGCCCCCGGTCCCGGCCGGGATGCGCCGCTCGGCGCGGCGCGGGCGCAATTGCACGGCACCTACATCCTGGCCGAGACCGCGACCGGGATCGTGCTGGTCGATCAGCACGCCGCGCATGAGCGCCTCGTCCATGAGCGCATCAAGGCGGATCTCACCCGTCACGGGGTGGCGCGCCAGACCCTGCTGTTGCCCGAGATCGTCGAGCTCGAAGAAGGGGTCGCCGCGCGCCTCGCGGCGCGGGCCCGGGAACTCGCCGAATTCGGTCTGGTCATCGAAGCGTTCGGACCGGGTGCGGTCATCGTGCGCGAGGTCCCGGCCTTGCTGCCCGGTCTCGATGTCGCCGGCCTGGTGCGCGATCTTGCCGACGAACTCGCCGAATGGGGCGACGCGCTGTCCCTGAAGGAGCGGGTCGAGACCGTGTGCGGCACGTTGGCCTGTCATACCAGCGTGCGCGCCGGGCGCCATTTGTCGCCGGCGGAGATGGATGCGCTGTTGCGCCAGATGGAGGTGACGCCGAACAGCGGCCAGTGCAATCACGGCCGCCCGACCTATGTAGCCCTCGACCTCGCCGATATCGAACGGCTGTTCGGCCGCCGTTAATCCTCAATTCGATACGGAAATCCCGTTGCCTGTACGTCGAGACGTTCTCTTTTGGGACATTGCCAAAGCGGACACCTCGATTTACCGGCTTTTTTAGCGGGGCTTTGGCCGAAGTTGCGATCGAGCCGCAGGGGTTGGCGGCGGCCAGTGCCGCGTCGGGAGTAATGCCGGGACGGGTCATCGTTGTTGCGCGGTTTTTCCTCAAGCGGTGCGGTTCGCCAGTTGAGCCAAGCCAGGCGGGTAAAATTGTAAGTGAGGTTGGCGAAAACGATTTTGGCGCGGGCGCGGACTACGCACCGGGCAAGACACTCGTTACGGCCTTCCGGGTTGCATCAGCCGCTGCGCACCGAAGGCTGTGTCGGCGGGGCTCGGCATGTCAGTGGGGGATTTCCAGCCGCTTGGCGAGCTTGGCGCGTCTGTGCAGCGCGCTTCTGAGGCACGGTAAAGCGCATCGATCAGCTCGCGGTCGACCAGCGCGTTCAGCTTTGCCCAAATCGCCGCCGGCCGGTCGGTATCGGCATGAGCAATCTCGGCCTCGATGCGCTTTCGCTCGAACAGCGCGGCAATCTCGGAAGGCGGCGTGTCCTCGGCGACCGTGACAACCTCCGGGGTTATGATTTCGCCGACTTTTTTGCCGTGCGACTTCGCGAACTCCTCGGCCAAGGTGCCGGCGCCGGTCACCGCCTCCTGCCACCACGGCCGGCGCTTTTTCGGTGCCGATCTCGACACGGCGCATCAGATCGGCCTCGCTCAGAATACCGAGCAGTCTGCCCTCGCCATCGAGGACGAGAAGAGCGCTGACATCATGTTCCGCCAGAAGCTTGACCGCCTCGGCGACTTCGGTGTCCGGTTGGACGGTCACCACCTCGCGCACCATGACATCGACCGCCCGTATGTTCGCCTCCTAAGTCCGATAGCAGGGCGGCGCACAAGGCCGCGCCAGGTCCCCGGCATCAAACCAACTCCCCGGCATTAGAAAATATGCAGGAACAGAATGTAGAGCCCGCCCGACAGCATCATCGCCATCGGGAGGGTCAACACCCACGCCAGCGCAATATTACCCAGTGTCGACATCTGCAGGCCGGAGCCGTTGGCGGCCATCGTTCCGGCGACACCCGACGACAACACGTGCGTGGTTGAAACTGGGAGGCCATACATATCGGCGGCGGCGATGGTGCCCGCGGCGACAAGCTCGGCCGCCGCACCTTGACCATAGGTTAAATGGGTCTTGCCGATTTTTTCGCCGACGGTGACGACGATTTGCTTCCATCCGACCATGGTGCCGAGACCGAGCGCGATCGCGACCGCAACCTTGACCCATGTCGGAATAAATTTCGTCGCAGAGTCGAGCGACCGCTTGTAGGCCTTCAACGTCGCGATATCGGCTGTCGACAGATCGGCTTCCTTGTCTTTCATCAGCAGGCGCAACGCTTCATCCGTCAGGTACATGTCGTTGCGGGTGTTGCCGACGGCCGCGGTTGGAATCTTCGCCAGCGAGCCATATTCCTTTACCTGCTTGGCGATATCCGTGATCAGCACGGCGAGCGAGGGATAGGCGCCCCCGCTGATATTGTGGTGAGCGACATATTCGGTCACGGCCGGCCGTGGGTTGCCGAGCACATTGTAGCCGGCGGCCTTTTGCTCGATCACCTTTGCTGCAGCGGCGGAATTCTCAGAGAACTGCACGATCGCGCTGTCCGGCATCGCGCGGTTCAAGGCAAAAGCGGTGGGGACCGTGCCGATCAGGATCAGCATGATCAGCCCCATGCCCTTCTGCCCGTCATTCGAGCCGTGCGCGAAGCTGACCGCCGTACAAGTGAAAATCAGGAGACCCCTGATCCACCCCACCGGCGGTTCGTTCGTCTCCGGCGCCCGATATAATTCGGGCTTCCGGATCAAGACTTTCATAACCAAAAGCAGCAGAGCGGACGCAACGAAGCCGACGACGGGCGAGAACAGCAGCGCCTTGCCGACCGCCGTCGCCTGTCCCCAGTCGACACCTGAGGTACCGTTCTGGCTGCGCGCCAAGGCATTGGCGACGCCGACGCCGATGATCGACCCGATCAACGTGTGCGAGCTCGATACTGGCAGGCCCAGATACCAAGTCCCAAGGTTCCAGATGACGGCGGCGATCAGCAATGCGAAAACCATCGCAAAGCCGGCGGCGCTGCCGACCTGAAGGATTAGTTCGACCGGCAGCAGCGAGATGATGCCGAACGCGACCGCGCCACTCGACAGCAGCACCCCGAGAAAATTGAAAGAGCCCGACCATACCACTGCGAGCGATGCCGGCATCGCGTGGGTGTAAATCACCGTCGCCACCGCATTCGCGGTGTCGTGGAACCCGTTGACGAATTCAAAGCCGAGGGCGGTCAACAACGCGACGAACAGCAGCAGATAGGGAAGAAACGTCGTCTTGGCGCCGCTTGCCTCGACGTCGGAATAAAGGCTGTAGGCGACGAAAAGCACGGCGGCTGCGAGCAGCCCAAGAAAGACGAACGCCGTACTCGGGTGTAACCCACGATCGAGATCCGGACGCGCCGCGCGTGCGCCGGTTTCCGGTGCCCCTATCGCGGCATCGGTCATAACAGACCCCCTTCATGGCGAATGCTCAGCCAAGATCTCCCACTAGTGTGACAGTGTTGTGACAGTAGTCGAACAAAACATGCCTTGACTATTACGCAGCCGCGTGCTGCGAGTGCGACGACTTTCGTGGGGGCGCGGGTGCGGGGAAGCGCGATATTCAGTTGAACGCTGACGCTCGCAACTTCGCGGAACTGGGGCCGCAACCGCGGAAAATCATGTTCGCTCAGCATTTGCTTGCTTCCGTGCCACTGGCGCAGCACATCCGGCGCGTGCTCGACGAGCGGCCCGGCCACCGCGCGCCCCGTGTGCGCTTCGAGCAGGAACTGGAGGATTATCTGAGCGACAGCGCCGCCGAGGAAACTCTCGACACCGTGATCGATTGGGGCCGTTACGCGGAAATCTTTGCATATCATGACCAGTCCGAAATGTTCAGCTTGGAAGATCCCGAGGGGTGACCCACTGGCGAAGATTTGTCAGGCTAGCCTAAACGCTATCGGAGCGCCCTGCAGCTCGCTGACGAGGCGAGCGCCTTTCTGCCTCCGATTGCATCTATTGGAAATACTGTGGCTCGACAATTGTCCTTTTGATCGGATCGACCTTCCCGATAATTGGATTGACGGTTCCTGATGGACCTCGCGGATTAGTTGGGGTCAGACTGAAGCGCGTGCGTAGAAGCGGGTGGCATTGTCCCATAGCAGCTTCCGCTTTCGCTCCCTGTCCATCACCCAGTCCGCCACCAGCGAGACCGACTCGGGGAAGTGGCTTTCGCTATGGGGATAGTCCGACGCGTACATCAGCACGTGATCGCCGACCAGATCGATGACGGCGTTGGTCAACCTTGCGCCTTCCGGGATCTCGATGCTCTGGAAATAGCGCCCGCCGGTGACGTACTCGCTCGGCTTGTGATCGAGTTGGGGGAGTGCCGCTTTGATCGTCTCGGCGTGCTCGTCGAGCCGCGCCATCCAGAACGGCAACCAGCCATGCCCGGCCTCCAACGTGCCCACCCGCAAGGTCGGGTAGCGGTCCATCACCCCGCTGCCGATCATCGCCGCCATGTTGCGCATGCCGCACCAGGGATGCGCGGCTGAACGCTGCAGCCACAGATTGTCCCAGGTATCCTTCCCGCCTGGCGCATAAGGCGGCATCACCGTGAAGGTGTGAAGCACGACGGCGAGGTCGAGTTCGGCGGCTTTGGCGTAGAGCGGTTCCAGCGCCGGATGGTCGAGCGGCATGCCAACCGGGGCGTAGACCATCATCCCCCAGGCCCAAGCAGCTTGACCCCAGCGACGGATCTCGCCGAGCGCTCCCTCGATATTGCGCGCCGCGGCCAGGATCACCCCGCCGAGCCGGTTTGGGTAGGCGCCGCAATAGTCTGCCATCCAGCGGTGATAGGCCCGGTACATCGCCATTTCCAGGGTCACATCGTCGCCGGCCGTCCAGGTGCCGAACCAGCCCGAGGGGAGCGTCAGGTTCACATCGACGCCCTCATGATCCATGTCCTTGATGCGCTCTCCGGGGTCGGCATCGACCAGCGGCGAGGGTTCGCGCGACCGCTTCACGCCGGTGAAGCCAGCCATGTATCCGCTCGGCGCTTGGTCGGGTTCGGCCATCCCCAGCCGGCGGCGATAGCGGCGCTGGCCCTTGGTGTAGGTCACCTGGCCGGAGCGGCCCTGGGACTTGTATGCGTCCCAGTCTCGCAGCCGGTCCTTTTCGGATTGGCTCAAATAGCCGGCGAGAATGCGCGCATCCGGGCCGACATGGGTGTCGGAATCGAAGATCCTGAAACCGTCGCGCGCCATGGCTCACCTCGCTTAAAATGGAGCTCGACATCTATCGCCAACGATCGCCCGACAAAATATAGCGTTGCTCGAGCACCCGCTGCTTTGCTCCGCTTTCGCCATCCTCCGGCGTCTCGGGAGTGGGATAGGGCTTGTCGCGGCGGCTCTCGACAAAGGCATCCCAGGCCTTCATGCCACCCGACTGGAACGCGGTCATGAAGTCCCACAACGCCGCCCAGGTGACGTTATGGGTGAAACCGGGATACCAGGCGATGGTGACGCCGAGCGCCAGATGCTCGTCGAGGTCGAGATAGCGCCCAAGCTTGCCCTTCATGAACGAAAACGGCCCCGTTACCGCAGCACGCGCCACTCTGATTTCGTCGGTGGAATGGGGTGATTCGAACTGCACCCAGTCGACACCGGCTTCCTCACGGTAAGCCCGTAACCGCGCAGTCGTGTCTTGCAATGTGCCGCCGGTGGCGTCGCGGGCGTAGCACTGCGCCATCACCACAAAATTCGGGTCGAGCTCGTCCTTCATCTCGACCGCCGCCCGGTAGCGCGCGATCGCCTGGTCGAGCGGCACCACCTCCACACCGGCGGTCTGCGTCTTGCGCTTGCCTTCGATCGGCTGATCGTCGATGCGTATTCCGGCAACGCCGGCGCGGATGCATTCGCGTATCATCCGGCGCACCGCCATGATGCCGCCGTGACCGGTGTCGCCATCCATGATCACCGGGATCGACACACTCTCGGCGATCCAGCCGGCGATCGTCACGCATTCGGTCATCGTCGCGGTGCCGACATCCGCCAGACCGGTATACGCGCCGACGACCCCGCCGGTGCCGACAAACAGCGCCTCGCAACCGGCCTTCTCCATGATCCGGGCATGCGCCGCAGTCGGCGGGTGGAGTACTGCAAGAACCTTGTCGCGGCGATGGATCAGTTCCTGCAAGCGAGCCGATTTAGCCTGTGGCCCTGCGCTCATGACGGTCGCCCCCTCAATTTCGCACCTGGTCGACGAGAGAATATCGGCGCAACGCTGCTCGACGCTCTCCGCCGAGGCGAAGAATTCGGCGCCGAGGTCGACCACCGCGATCGGACGGGTGGTTTCGAGCCGCACGCCATGCTGTCGGGCGATATCGGCGAGGCGGCTGGCGACATCTGCCCGGCCGGTGAAGATCACGCGCTCGATTTGCGCGCGGATCGCCGCCAGCGCCGCGCCAGCCTGGTCGCCGCAATCGAGGATGGCCGAGAAGCGGGCATCAGGTACGGCCTCGCGCGCCGCCCCGACCAGCGCCCGGAACCAACCGGGGCCGATGTAACCGCCGGCTTCCGGCGCACTCAGAAGGATGGCCGGCCGGTCCGCGCGCGCCACAGCCCTCAGCGCGCCCACCGCATGGACGAGCGAGTGGACGATGATGACGGGAGCGATCGGGCTTCCAGCCCGAGCCTCCGCCTCCATGCGAAAACGGGGGGCGGCAGGTCCCGTTAGGCGAGCCCGCCGAAATAGGCGGCGACCTCGACCATGCGGTTCGAGAAGCCCCACTCGTTGTCGTACCACGACAGGACGCGGACGAAGCGCTTGTCAAGCACCTGGGTCTGGGTCACGTCGAACACGGAACTGTGCGGGTCGTGGTTGAAATCGACCGAAACCGTCGGCGCCTTGTTGATGCCGACGATGCCCCTGAGCCGGTTCGACTTTGCCGCATCTTCCATCAGCGCATTGACCTCGTCGACCGAGGTTTCGCGGGCCGAGTCGAATGTGAAGTCGATCAGCGACACGTTGGCGGTCGGCACCCGGATCGCGGTGCCATCGAGTTTGCCCTTGAGCGCCGGCAATACTAGCCCAACCGCCTTGGCCGCCCCGGTCGAGGTCGGGATCAGGGAGAGGGCCGCCGCCCGCGCCCGGCGCAGATCCGAATGCAAGGTGTCGACCGGGTTCTGGTCGCCGGTATAGGAGTGGATCGTCGTCATATAGCCGCGTTCGATGCCAATCCCCCGATGCAGCACATAGGCGACCGGGGCCAGGCAATTGGTCGTGCACGACGCGTTCGAGATGATTTCGTGTTCGGGCTTCAGATCGTCGTGGTTGACGCCCATCACGACGGTCAGGTCAGCGCCCTCGGCCGGGGCCGAGATGATGACGCGCTTCGCGCCGGCTTCGAGGTGCTTGGCCGCAGCCTCGCGCTTGGTAAAGATCCCGGTGCATTCGAGCGCGACGTCAACTCCGAGCCGGCGCCAGGGCAGCTTGGCCGGGTCACGATCGGCGGTCACTGTAATCTTGCCCCGGCCGATGTCCATCCAGCCTTCGCCGGTGGCGATCTCGCCCGGAAAGCGGCCGTGAACACTATCGTAGCGCAGTAGATGCGCGTTGGTTTCGACTGGCCCGAGATCGTTGATGCCGACGATTTCGATATCGTCGCGCCGGCTCTCGCAAACCGCCCGCATCACCAGCCGGCCAATGCGGCCAAAACCGTTGATCGCTACCCGCACCGTCATGGCCCGCTCCTCCCGAAGGCTTTCGCCAATCTATAGGAGCGAGCGGGCGGCTTCCGCAACCCTCTCGGCGGTAATGCCGAAATGTGGATAAAGCGCTTCGCCCGGGGCCGAAGCGCCAAAGCCGTGCATACCGATGAAGGCGCCGCGTGGCCCGGTCCAGCGGTCCCAGCCGAGACCGGCGGCGGCCTCGACCGCGACCCGCGGTGCCGCGCCGAGAACCGATCGCAGAGCTACCCGGGCGAGGGCAAGCGCGATCCGGGGCCGGTCGTAAGGATTGTTTCACCGCGATGGCTTCGCTAACCTTGGCAAAGCTTGGTTTTCCGCGGCCGCGTGGGCCGCACGAGAGGGGACGCGAGCAATGGCGATTATCGTTGGCCAGGGAGAGTACAAATACGAGATCAAGGAAAACTGGGCGAAGCTTCCCGACGGCTGGTCGTTCAAGGAGGTCGCCGCGGTCGGGGTCGACAAGAACGACAACGTCTACGCCTTTGGGCGCGGCGAGCATCCGATCATGGTGTTTGACCGCCAGGGCAATTTCCTGCGCTCGTGGGGCGAGGGGCAGTACCCGCGCGCCCATGGCGTTCATATGGGTCCCGACAATTCGATCTATCTGACCGACGACGGCGGCCATTTCGTGCGTAAATGTCGGCTCGAAGACGGCAAGGTGCTTCTCGAACTCGGCGTGCCCGGTACGCCGGCGCCCTATCTGAGCGGCGAGCCGTTCAACCGCTGCACCCACACAGCTCTGTCGCCAAAGGGCGAGATCTACGTGTCCGACGGCTACGGCAACGCCCGCGTCCACAAATATTCGCCGGACGGCAAGCTTTTGATGTCGTGGGGCGAGCCCGGCAGCGATCCCGGCCAGTTCAATCTTGTCCACAATATCTGCGCCGACGCCGACGGCTGGGTCTATGTCGCCGACCGCGAGAACCATCGGGTCCAGGTGTTCGACGGCAACGGAAAATACGAAACGCAGTGGAACAATCTGCACCGGCCGTGCGGCCTTTACATGCCGTACACGCATCAGCCGGTCTGTTATATCGGCGAGCTCTCGGTCAACCGCCTCAACGCCAATCTCGGGCCGCGCGTCAGCATCGTCGACAATCAGGGCAAGCTGTTGTCGCGGATCGGCGATCCGTTTGCCGGGACTGCGCCGACCTCGTTTATCGGGCCGCACGGCCTCGCGGTGGATTCACGCGGCGATCTCTATGTCGGCGAGGTGTGCTGGACCCTGTGGTCGGGGTTGTTCCCCGGCGAGCCGCATCCGCCAGGGTTACGTGCCTTGCAGAAATACGAACGCGTGCATTGAGGAGAATGGCATGGCGATCATCGTTGGCGACGGCGACTACAAATATCGGATCATCGAGGACTGGGCGAAACTGCCCGACAAATGGTCGTTCAAGGAAGTCGGCGCGGTCGGCGTCGACGCCAGAGACAACGTCTATGTGTTCAACCGCGGCGACCATCCGGTCATGGTGTTCGACCGCGACGGCAAATTTCTGCGCTCCTGGGGCGAAGGCCAATTCCCTCGCGCCCACGGCGTCCATATGGGGCCGGACGATTCGATCTACCTGACCGACGATGGCGGCCATTTTGTGCGCAAATGCTCGCTCGACGGCAAGGTGCTGCTGGAAATAGGCGTCCCCGGCAAGCCGGCGCCCTATATGAGCGGCGAGCCGTTTCACCGCTGCACCCACACCGCGCTGTCGCCAAAGGGCGAGATCTACGTCTCCGACGGCTACGGCAACGCGAAAGTCCACAAATATTCGCCCGGCGGCAAATTGCTGATGTCGTGGGGCGGCCCCGGCACCAACCCCGGCGAGTTCAACATCGTGCACAACATCTGCACCGACTCTGACGGCTGGGTCTATGTCGCCGACCGTGAGAACCACCGGGTCCAGGTATTCGACGGCAACGGCAAGTACGAGACCCAGTGGAACAATCTGCACCGGCCGTGCGGTCTTTATATGGACTACGCTCGCCACCCGGTGTGCTACATCGGCGAACTTGGGCCGGTGCAGCCGGTTAACCGCAACAGTCCGAACCTCGGCCCGCGGGTCAGCATCGTCGATAACCAGGGCAAGCTTCTGTCGCGCTTCGGCGACATGCATGCCGGAACCGCGCCGACCGCATTTCTCGGGCCGCACGGGCTCACCGTCGACAGCCGCGGCGATCTCTATGTCGGCGAGGTATCGTGGACGCAGTGGCCGCAATTCTTTCCGGACAAGCCGCGTCCCGATTACATCCGGTCACTGCAGAAGTACGAACGGGTTCACTGAGGGGCGGGATGAGCAGGCTCGACGAGGCGCTTGAGCGGCTCGAACGGGCCGTTGCCCGCCTCGAAGCCGCGCGCGTCGGCGGCGCAGGGATCGAGGCTAGCCGACGCGCGCCCGAGGCCGAGGCTGCACAGCTGCGCGCCGCCGCCGGCGAGATCGGCGCCCGGGTCGATGGCGCTCTCGCCCGGATCGGCCGGGCGCTTGGGGGGGAGGGGTGAGATGAGCGAAGTCGCGGTGACGGTCAACGGCCGCCCGTACAAGATCACCTGCGACGACGGGCAGGAGCCGCGCATTCGGCGGCTCGCCCAATATGTCGACGCGCGGGTCGGTGAGTTCGCAAAAAACATCGGCCAGGTCGGGGAAGGCCGCTTGCTGCTGCTCGCGGCCCTCGTCATCGCCGACGAATTGTCTGACGCCAACGAGGCGTTGCAGCAGGAGCAGAGCCGCGCTCGCTCCGGCGAAACTGAATCAGCCGATGCCGTCGATGCCGCGGCGAGCAGTGTCCACGGGATCGCCCAGCGGATCGAGGCTATTGCGGCGCGGCTGGAGAGCCCCTAGCTTTGCCGCTGCGGGGTGGGGCTGCGCGGTGCGTCAGGCCGCATGTTACCCCGGGGCCGATACCTACCTCTTGGGAGCTGTCTCTGTCGGGGTCGTGGCCTCGACACATGGCGCCCACCTGCTACGGCGGGCCACGGTGGGATTGCGCGCCAACGGCCGAGGCGGCTCCACCCCGCAGCTCTGATCGAGGGGCCCGGCGCGCGGTGCGAACATCGTGAAAATCCTTTTCTGCGGCGACGTGATGGGGCGTCCGGGCCGTGCTGTGGTCAAACAGCACGTACCGGCGCTGCGGCGCGAACTTTCCCTCGATCTCGTCGTCGTCAATGCCGAAAACGCGGCCGGCGGTTTCGGCCTGACCGAGCGCCTTAGCGCCGAATTCTACGAGTGCGGCGTCGACATTCTGACGACCGGCAATCACGTCTGGGACCAGCGCGAGTTGATCCCCTATATCGACCGCGACCCGTGTGTGCTGCGTCCGGCGAATTTTCCTCCCGGAACGCCCGGCGCCGGCTGGCGGCTGCATCCGATAGGCAGCGGTCGCAACGCGCTGGTAATCAACCTGATGGGCCGGCTGTTCATGGACGCGCTCGACGACCCCTTTGCCCGGCTCAATTCGATCCTCGCCGATCATCCGCTCGGTGGCGGCGTGGCGGCGATCCTCGTCGATTTTCATGCCGAGGCGTCGAGCGAGAAGATGGCGCTCGGCCATTTTGCCGACGGCCGCGTCTCGGCCGTGTTCGGGACCCATTGCCACGTCCCGACGGCCGACGCTCAGATCCTGCCGGGCGGTACCGCTTATCAGACCGATGCCGGGATGTGCGGTGACTATGATTCGGTGATCGGGCTGCAAAAAGGCCCGGTGGTGCGCCGCTTTGTCACCAAGATGCCAGGCGAACGACCGCAGGTCGCCGAGGGCGAGGGCACCTTGTGCGGAATTCTGCTTGAAACCGACGACGATAGCGGGCTCGCACGGCGGGTCGAGCCGGTGCAAATCGGCGGGCGCCTGATGCAACAGCTGCCGCGCTGCTGAGCCCGAACTACCAGGAATTGGGCGGTTAGCAAGGCCGCTCGGATCGCGGCCCAGATGCCCCAATCCTGCCATATTGGATTGTTAGCCCGGTCAACAGCCCCTATGAAGGGTTTCACACCCGAGGCCGACGGGGAGCTGCGCGGAGATCGATGGCAGGCCACTCGCAATTTAAAAACATCATGTACCGGAAGGGCGCGCAGGACAAAAAGCGCGGCAAGGTCTTCACCAAGATCATCCGGGAATTGACGACTGCGGCCCGTACCGGACTGCCCGATCCCGCTGCGAACCCGCGGCTGCGCGCGGCGGTGCTGGCCGCCCGCCAGGCCAACATGCCGAAGGACACCGTCGACCGCGCGATTCGGCGCGGCGTCGGCGGTGAGGCCAATTCGGCCTATGACGAGGTGCGCTACGAAGGCTATGGCCCGGGTGGGACCGCGGTCATCGTCGAGGCGCTGACCGACAACCGCAACCGCACCGCGAGCGAAATCCGCGCCGCCTTTACCAAGGCCGGGGGCGCGCTCGGCGAGACCAACAGTGTCGGTTTCCTTTTCGATCGCGTCGGCGAGATCATCTATCCGGCGGGAGCGGCCGGCGCCGAGGACATGTTCGAGGCGGTCATCGAGGCCGGCGCCGACAATGTCGAAAGCGATGCCGAGCAGCATCTCGTGACCAGCGCGGCCGACGATTTCAACACTGTGCGCGACGCGCTCGAACAACACTTCGGCCCGGCCGCTTCGGCCCGGCTCGCTTGGCGGGCAAAGACGACGGCGCCGATCGACGAGGACAACGCGATCGCGCTATTCAAGCTGCTCGAGACGCTCGAGGACAGCGACGATGTCCAGAACGTCTACGCCAATTTCGAAGTGGCTGAGGACGTAATGGCGCGGCTCGGCGCCTGAGAATGACCGATCGAGCCGAGCCGACTTCGTACTCCCATTCCCTCCGGTTCGGGGGAGAGGGGTTCTAGGCGATGCGCGTCTTGGGGCTCGATCCCGGGCTGAGGCATACCGGCTGGGGAGTTATCGACGTCGACGGCAATCGTCTTACCCATGTCGCGAACGGGGTGTCGCACGCCGCGACCGATCAGCCGCTGGCGATGCGGCTGGTGTCGCTGTTTCGCCAGATCGGCGATGTGCTCGAACGCTTTCACCCTGACGAGGCCGCAGTAGAGGAGACCTTCGTCAATCGCAACCCGGCCTCTACCTTGAAGCTCGGCGTCGCCCGCGGCGTCGTGCTGCTGGCTCCGGCCGAGCGCGGGCTGCCGGTCGCCGAATATTCGGCCAATCTGATCAAAAAAGCGGTCGTCGGGGCGGGGCATGCCGAGAAGTCGCAAGTGCAGATGATGGTTCGGCGGATCTTGCCCGGCTGCGAGACCGGTGCGCCCGACGCCGCCGATGCCCTCGCCGTGGCGATCTGCCACGCGCACCTCGCACTGACCCGCCGCGCCTGGGAAGCATTCCGATGATCGCCCGGCTCGCCGGGATCGTCGATTCGGTCGGCGAGGACAGCGCGGTGATCGACATCGGCGGGGTCGGTTATCTCGCCTTCTGCTCGACCCGGACGATTGGCCGATTGCCGCCGGCGGGAGCCCCCGCGCGCCTGTTGATCGAGACGCATGTGCGCGAGGACCACATCCACCTCTACGGCTTTATTGACGCGGCCGAACGCGACTGGTTCCGGCTGCTGACGACCGTTCAGGGGGTGGGCGCGCGACTGGCCCTTTCGATCCTGTCAGCTGTGCCCGCCGAGGAACTCGGTCTCGCCATTTTCGCCCAAGATCGCGCGGTGCTGGCGCGTGCCGACGGAGTCGGACCCAGGCTCGCCGCGCGCATCGTCAACGAGCTCAAGGACAAGGTTGGCGGGCTCGCCCCCGCGCCGTCTCTGTCCACGCCGCCGGCATCCTCGGCCGGCGCCCACAGCGGCCCGGCTGCCGACGCCGTTTCGGCGCTGGTCAATCTCCAATGGGGACGCGCCGAGGCCTTTGCCGCGGTAGGGATGGCAATGAACCGGCTCGGCAGTGGCGCCGGGGTCGACGCGCTGATCCGCGCCGCCCTCCAGGAGCGCGCCCCATGAGAGCCGTCAGGTCATGAGCGAGGCCGGATCACGCATCATCGCCCCCGAACGCGCCGAGCAGGATGCCGCCGAGGCTTCGCTGCGGCCGCTGACATTGGCCGAATTCGTCGGCCAGCGCCAGCTGCGAGACAATTTGGGCGTCTTTATCGAGGCCGCCAAAGCGCGCGGCGAAGCGCTCGACCACGTTTTGTTGTTCGGGCCGCCGGGGCTCGGCAAAACCACCTTGGCGCAGATCGTTGCGCGCGAGATGGGGGTGGGCTTTCGCGCTACTTCGGGCCCGGTCGTTCAACGTGCTGGCGATCTCGCCGCGCTTTTGACCAATCTCCAGCCACGCGACGTGCTGTTTATCGACGAAATCCATCGGCTGGCGCCCTCGGTGGAGGAAATCCTCTATCCGGCGATGGAGGATTTCCACCTCGATCTGATCATTGGCGAAGGGCCGGGCGCTCATTCCATTCGCTATCCGTTGCCGCCCTTCACGCTGGTCGGAGCCACGACCCGGTCGGGGCTGATCACCCGACCTTTGCGCGAACGCTTTGGCATCCCGCTGCGGCTGTTGTTTTACGAACCGGCCGAGCTCGCGATAATCGTCGGCCGCGGCGCCCGGGTGCTCGCCTTCGATTTGCGGGCCGACGGCGCCGCCGAGGTCGCCCGCCGCGCCCGCGGCACGCCGCGGGTGGCGATGCGTCTGCTGCGGCGGGTTCGCGACTTTGCCGCGGTCGAGGGCCTGGCGATGGTCGACCTTGCCGCGGCCGACGCGGCGCTGTTGCGGCTCGAAGTCGACGGGTGCGGGCTCGACGGCATGGACCGGCGCTATCTGCGCTGCATCGCCGAGAACTACGGTGGCGGCCCGGTCGGAGTCGAGACCATGGCGGCGGCTCTCGGTGACGAGCGCGACGTCGTCGAAGAGGTCATCGAGCCATACCTGATCCAGGAAGGGTTTGTGCAGCGCACGCCGCGCGGCCGCATGCTGACCCAGCTCGCCTTTCGCCATCTTGGCCTGCCGATGCCGGAGGTGCTGCCGGCCCAGCTCGACCTTTTGGCGCGCCTGGCGGCCGCCGACGAGGCCGAGGAGGCGCCGTGACGCCGCCGCGGACACCGATGCCGATGCCCACACCGACGATCGTCCAAAAGACGCCATAAAAGGTTCAAAGAATGCCGCCTTCCGCTGTCGACACCCTGCCGCTCGCCGGTGCGGTTCCTCATGACCTTTCGATCATTGCGTTGTTTGTGCAATCAGATGCCATCGTCAAAATCGTCATGCTGATCTTGCTGCTCGCCTCGTTCTGGTCGTGGGCGGTCATATTCGACAAGGTGATCCGGTTGCGCCGCCTGCGCCATGCGGCGTCGAGCTTCGAGGAAAGCTTCTGGTCGGGTGGCTCGCTTGACGATCTTTACGAGCGCGTCGGCCAGCGTCCGCCCGATCCGATGACCGCGGTGTTTTCGGCGGCGATGCGCGAGTGGCGGCGCAGCGCCGCCAAGGGCCTGCTCGGCACCGCGATCATGCGCGCGAGCCTGCAGCAGCGTATCGAGCGGGTCATGAACGTCACCGTCGGCCGCGAGATGGAGAGGGTCGAGCGCTTCATGGCGTTTCTCGCCACGGTCGGCGCGACCGCGCCGTTCGTCGGGCTGTTCGGCACGGTCTGGGGCATCATGGACAGCTTTCAGTCGATCGCCGCCTCCAAGAACACCAGCCTCGCGGTCGTCGCCCCTGGCATCGCCGAATCGCTGTTCGCGACCGCGCTCGGCCTCGTCGCCGCGATCCCTGCGGTCATCGCCTACAACAAGCTGGCAACCGATTTCGGGCGATACGCCGGGCGGCTCGAAGCCTTTTCCTCGGAATTCAGTGCGATCCTGTCGCGCCAGCTCGACGAGAGGCCCTGACCAGTGGCGCTGTCGAGCCTCAGCGGGAACGGCCGCGTTATTCGCGCCGGGCGCTATCGGCCGATGGCCGAAATCAATGTGACGCCGCTCGTCGATGTCATGCTGGTGCTGCTCGTCGTCTTCATGGTCGCCGCCCCGCTGCTGACCGTGGGGGTGCCGGTCGACTTGCCCCAGACCCAGGCGCCGCCGATCACCGAGCCGAAAGAGCCGCTGGTCATCACCGTCAACAACGAGGGCAAGATCTTTATCCAAGACACCGAGTTGCCAACCGAAGCCCTTGTGCCACGCCTGCAGGCGATCACCGGGGCCAACCCCGACGCACTTGTTTATGTCAGGGCCGACAAGTCGATCGATTACGGCCGCGTGCTCGAGGTCATGAGCCTGATCAGCGCTGCGGGCTTTCGCAAGGTTTCGCTGATCGCGCAGTCGCCGAGAGGAGTGGCGGACACGGCCGCCCATGACGCTGCAACCGCCGCGACCCCGGCACGGACTGCAAAGCACTGAGAACCGGTCCACGGGCGCGCAAGGATGAGCTTGGCCATTGCCGAACCGGCCCTCCCGCCGGAACCTCAGCTCCCGGAGGCGATGCCCGACGGCGTCGGTCGGCGCGGCCTCGCCTTGTCGGGAGTATTGCATCTCGTCCTCGGCAGCCTGTTCATCTTTGGTCTCCCGACCTTGTTTCACCCGCCGACACCGCAGGAAATGCCGATCGCGGTTCAGCTGGTGACGATGGGGCCAGAGACCCGGGCGACGCATCCCAACCCGAATATGCCCGAACGCGACGCCAAGCCGGATGTGCCGGTGCCGGGTCCACCGGGGCCGAAGCCCGAGCCCGAGCCGACCCCGCCTCAACCGGCGCCGCCGCCTTCCGCCGCCGCCACCCCGCCAGCTCCGCCAACGCCGGCGCCCCCCGAACAAAAGCCCGCGCCACCCCCTCCGCTGCCCGAGCCCAAACCGGCGCCGCCGCCGCCACCGCCAAAGCCGGTTGAGAAGGTCGAAGCGCCCGTACCCACGAGCGCAAAGCCGCACCCGCTGGCACGGACCCAGGAAAAGGCCGAAGCCAATAAATACGATCCCGGCCAGTTCGACGCGCTGTTGAAAAATCTGGCCGCGCAGGACACCGCCCCATCGCCGGACGAGCCGCCGCAGAGAATGCGGATTGCCTCGGGTACGGCGTCGTCGCAGCCCCGCGCGCCTTTGGGCAGTCAGCTGAGCGCGAGCGAGGTCGACATGATCCGTGAGCAGATCTCGCGCTGCTGGAACATCCCGGCGGGCGCACGCGACGCCAAGGATCTGGTCGTCGAACTCCGGGTCGAAGTCGGACCCGACGGCATGGTGCAACAGGCGGCGATCGTCGATCAGGGGCGACTCGCCGCCGACCCGTTCTTCCGCGCCGCCGCGGAAAGCGCCCGGCGCGCCTTTTTCAACCCGCTATGCCGGCCACTGCGCCTGCCGCCCGACAAATACGATGTCTGGAAGGACATGGTGGTCGATTTCAGCCCAAAGGATTTGTTATGAACAAAAGCCGCCTCGTATTTTCCGGCGCGCTGACCATCTTGCTCGCTGCCCTGGTATGGACGGGCGCGCCGGCGCGCGCCGAGCTGCGGATCGACATCACCAGCGGCCAAGTCCAGCCGATGCCGATTGCAATCCCAGCCTTTGCCGGTGCGGGCGGCGGTGAAGCGCAGGCCGGGAGCAACATCGCCGGCGTGATCTCGGCCGATCTCGAACGCTCGGGACTGTTTCGGCCGATCGATCCGCGAAGCTTTATCCAGAACGTATCGGCGACCGACGGCGCCGCGCCCCGATTTGGCGACTGGCGGCAGCTCAACGCGCAGGCGCTGGTCACCGGCTCGGTCCAAACTCAAGGTGACGGAAGGCTCGGGGTCCAGTTCCGGCTGTGGGATGTGTTTGCCGAGCAGAAGCTGACCGGCTTTGGCTATACGACGACGCAGCAGAATTGGCGCCGCATCGCCCACATCATCGCCGACGAGATCTACAAGCGGATCACCGGCGAGGAGGGATATTTCGACACCCGCATCGTCTATGTCGCCGAGTCCGGCCCGGCTCAGGACCGGATCAAGCGCCTGGCGATCATGGATCAGGACGGCGCCAACAACAAATACCTGACCGATGGGCGGGCGCTGGTGCTGACCCCGCGCTTCTCGCCGACGGCGCAGGAGATCACCTACCTGTCCTACGCGGGCAAGACGCCGCGCGCCTACGTGCTGAATATCGATACCTTGCAGCAGGAGGTGATCGGCGACTTTCCCGGTATGACCTTCGCCCCGCGGTTTTCGCCCGATGGCAATCGGGTCGTCTTGAGCCGCGCCGAAAACGGCGCCACCAACATCTATGCCTTCGATCTGCGCACGCACCGGGCGACGCGCTTGACCGACAGCCAGGCGATCGACACCTCGCCGTGCTACTCGCCGGATGGCAGCCAGATCGTGTTCAATTCCGATCGCGGCGGTTCACAGCAGATCTACGTGATGAGCGCCGGCGGCGGCGGTGCTAGGCGGATCAGCTTTGGGTCTGGTAAATACGGCACACCGGTGTGGTCGCCACGCGGCGATCTGATCGCCTTCACCAAGATCGGCGGCGGCTCGTTCTATATCGGGGTGATGCATCCGGACGGCTCGGGCGAAAGGCTGTTGACGCAGGGTTTTCTCGTCGAAGGGCCGACTTGGGCGCCCAATGGCCGGGTATTGATGTATTTCAGTCAAGGGCCATCCGATTCGCGCGGCTACGGCGGTTCGCCGCACCTGCAAACAATCGACTTGACTGGATACAACCAGCGTGACGTGCCTACTCCGGGAGCCGCGTCGGATCCGGCCTGGTCTCCCTTGCTGCGCTGAGCAGCCGCAGGATATTGTCCGCGCCGTTTTCGCAGGGGTTTAACGATATGCGTATGAAAGTCATTGGCTTGATGGGAGTTATTTTGCTGCTCGCCGCCTGCAGCAGCACGCCGCCGGCTCCACCGCCCGGTCCGCCCGCGGGTCCAGGTGGCCCCGCTGCCGGTTCGGTCATCCCAGGCTCGCAGCAGGATCTGGCGCAAACCGCCGGCGACCGCGTTTTTTTCGAGTTCGACCGGTCGGATATCACCCCCGAAGCGCAGCAGATCCTGCAGCGGCAGGCTAGTTGGCTGCAGCACTACCCGAACGTCTCCGTCACGATTGAGGGTCATTGCGACGAGCGCGGCACGCGCGAGTACAACCTCGCCCTTGGCGAGCGCCGCGCCGCGGCGGTCAAGAATGTGCTGGTCGCGGCGGGCATCCCGGCATCGCGCATTTCGACGATCAGCTACGGCAAGGAGCGCCCGATCGTCCTGGGCTCGAACGAGGAAGCCTGGGCGCAGAATCGTGTCGCCATCACCACAGTGAACTGATTATGGCATGTTGGCCGGGCCTATCCCGGCCATCTCCATTCTGTTTCGCTGCGAGGTGGATGGCGTTCGGAGCGTAAATCGGCGGATCGAATCCGGCCCCGATCGCGAGTTTCCATCGATCTTGCGCCGTCGGCCCGACCTGCCGAACCGGAGGACTCCACTCGAAACAGAGGGTATAACGGCTCGCGCCGCGCCCTTTTTTCGCCTAAAACCGGCCCTAGCATCCGTGGTAGATGCGCATCGCTCGATCCCGCACGTCGCGCCACCCCCCAGGCCGCAGCGCGCATCCCAAGAGGCCTACCTGATGTTCCGGCGCTGGTTCCTGCCGCAAGCCCGTCCGGCCCTGCTGCTGGTGATGCTTTCGATGGCGCCGGCGCTGATGGCCTTTGCCCAGGGTGCCGCAGCGCAGGATGCCGCGACGCAGGAGCGCCTCGACCGCATCGAGCGGGATCTCAGCATGCTGCAGCGGCAGGTTTATCGCGACAGCGGCGACGCAGCGCCGGCCGGCGTTGCCGGCGCCAGTACGGCCGTCAACCTTCAGGTCCGGATGGATCGGCTAGAGCAGCAGATGCGCGACCTGACCGGCCGCGTCGAGAATATGACAAACGAGGCCGAGCAGCTGCGCCAGCGCCTCGAGCAGGTGAACAGCGACGTCGACGTGCGGCTCGGTCAAGGCCAGGCCCAGTCATCTCAGTCGGCACAGCCTCCGCCGCCCCGTCGCCCACCTGGCAGTCACGAGATGGCGGCGGGCGAGGCTGCACCGGTGACCGACGCGGCGGCGACGCCCTATGGCCGCCCGCCGCCGCCCAGCGCGTCGCCGCCGCCAGATCAATCGGCGAGCTTTGGTACGCTCACTCCCCCTGGCGCGGCCGGGCCGGCGCCGGACCGGCCTTACCCGGGGCCGAGCGAATTGACGCCGCAGATCGCTAGCGCCGCAAGCGGCGGCACCTTGCGTCCGCCCGGCGAGGGGACGTTGCCCGCTGCCTCCACTTCCGCGCAATACAATGCAGCGTTCGGTCTGCTGCGGCGGGCAGACTATCCGGCTGCAGAAGATGCGCTGCGCAGCTTCATCCAGCAGCATCCCAAGGATCCGCTGGCCGGCAACGCCCAGTATTGGCTGGGCGAAAGCTTTTATGCGCGCGGCAAATACTCTGAGGCGGCGGCCGCCTTTGCCGAGGGATACCAGCGATATCCGAAGGGGCCGAAGGCGCCTGACGGTCTGCTGAAGCTTGGAATGTCGCTCGAACGCGCCAACCAAAAGCACAATGCCTGCATCGCGTTGATGCAACTCGACCACGCATTTCCGCACTCGGGCAGCGCCATCAAAGACCGGGCAGCGCAGGAGAAGAAGCGGCTCGGGTGCTGAGCCCGGGGACCTCCGCGCAACCGTTGCGCGTCGCCGAGCTTGGCGGCGCGCTTCACCGTCTCGCCTATTTTGAGAGCGCCCCGTTGGTCGCCGTCGCCGTCTCGGGCGGCCCCGACAGCCTCGCGCTCGCAATTCTGGCGGATCGCTGGGCGCGCTCGCGCCGGGGCGAGGTCTGCGCGCTGAGCGTCGACCACGGGCTGCGGCCGGAGAGCGGCGCCGAGATCCGCCGGCTCGGCGATTGGCTGTCGGCCCGGAAAATCCGACATGAAGTCCTGGTCTGGGAGGGGAAGAAGCCGGCGACCGGAATTCAGGAGGCGGCGCGGGAGGCCCGCTATCGACTGCTCGCCCAATGGTGCCGCGAGCATGGCTGCCTGCATCTCTTGACCGCGCATCACCGCGAAGATCAAGCCGAGACCCACCTGATCCGCCGCGCCGCGCATAGCGGCGACGCCGGCCTCGCCGGGATGTCGGCGGTCCGCGAACTCGATTGTTGCCGTATTTTGCGCCCGTTGCTCGGCATTCCAAAGGCCCGCCTGGCCGCGACGCTCGCCGCCGAGGGCCAGCCCTTCATCACCGATCCGAGCAATCGCGACCCCGCTTTCGCGCGCGCACGCCTGCGTGCCGGCGCCACGGTGGCGCAAGACGGCGATCTCGCAGCGGTGCTCGACGCGGTCGGCAGGCTCGGCCGCGAGCGAAGGTCCCGAGAACGTGCGCGCGATGCTTTGCTGGCGCGTACGATGAGCGTGCACCCGGCTGGGTTCGCGGCGCTCGATTGTGCCCCGCTGCTGGCGGCGCAGGCGGAAATTGCCGAGCAGGCGCTCAGCGCGATCGTTGCCATGCTCGGCGGTGGCCTTTATCCGCCGCGACGCCGGCGGGTCTCCCGACTGCTTCGTGTGCTCGCCGGCGATGCCGATGGTGGATATACCCTCGCCGGCTGCCGGTTCGTCGCGTGGCGCGGCCGGTATCTTGTCTTGCGCGAGCTCGCCGTAGCCGCGAGCCCGGCCCGAATCTCGCCCGGGACGAGCCTCGTCTGGGACCGGCGCTTCGATGTCGCGCTGCCTGTGACCGCGGCTGGCCCCGTCACTCTCGATTATCTCCATGAAATCGGGGTTGCCGAGCTCGATGCCCGGGCTCCGGGGCTGCCGCGCGCTGGGCTGCCGCTCTTGGTTCGGCCAATTTTGCCGGCGCTGTGGGACAAAGACGGCATCGCTGCCGTTCCCCATCTTGGGTATCGGCGCGAGGGAGTTTGTTTGCTGCCGAAGCTCGTTTTCCGGCCTGTCAAATCTCTGTCCGATGGCGGCTTCGCGGTTGTCAAACCCGGCGCGCTGCTTATGTCATGACTGACTAAAAATGGTCGCGGGCTGGCCTTGATCGGCGTAGGTTGTCCAGCGCGTGCTGCCTGGTTCGGCATGGAAAGGCGTTGATCGTGAACAATTTCGGCAAGAATCTCGCCCTATGGATCGTGATCGGGCTGCTTCTCGTCGCGCTGTTCAATTTGTTTCAGACTTCGTCTAATCGCGGACCGCAATCGACTCTCGCTTTTTCGGACTTTCTTAACGACGTCAAACGCGGCCAAGTCTCCGACGTGACAATCCAAGGCAACACGATCAGCGGCCATTTCACCGATAGCCGGGCCTTTTCGACCTACGCTCCGAATGACCCCAACCTGGTCAGCGAACTGACCGAAAAGGGGGTCAGGATCTCCGCCGCACCGGTCGACGACAACGTGCCCTCGCTGTTCGGCGTGCTGATCTCGTGGTTTCCGATGCTGCTGCTGATCGGCGTGTGGATCTTCTTCATGCGCCAGATGCAGGGCGGCGGCGGTCGGGCAATGGGCTTCGGCAAGAGCCGGGCGCGGCTTTTGACCGAAAAAGTCGGACGCATCACTTTTGAAGACGTAGCCGGGATTGACGAGGCCAAGCAGGAACTCGAGGAGATCGTCGAGTACCTCAAGGACCCACAGAAATTTCAGCGCCTCGGCGGCAAGATCCCCAAGGGGGTGCTGCTGGTCGGCCCGCCCGGCACCGGCAAGACCTTGCTCGCGCGGGCGATCGCCGGTGAGGCGAACGTGCCGTTCTTCACGATTTCGGGGTCCGACTTTGTCGAGATGTTCGTCGGCGTCGGCGCGAGCCGGGTGCGTGACATGTTCGAGCAGGGCAAGAAAAACGCGCCCTGCATCATCTTTATCGATGAAATCGATGCGGTGGGTCGTCATCGCGGCGCTGGTCTCGGCGGCGGCAACGACGAGCGCGAGCAGACCCTGAACCAGCTGCTCGTCGAAATGGACGGTTTCGAAGCCAACGAAGGGGTGATCCTGATCGCCGCGACCAACCGGCCCGACGTGCTCGATCCCGCATTGTTGCGGCCGGGCCGCTTCGACCGCCAGGTCGTGGTGCCGAACCCCGACGTGGTCGGCCGCGAGAAGATCCTCAAAGTGCACATGCGCAAAGTGCCGCTTGCCGCTGATGTCGATGCCAAAATTATCGCCCGCGGCACGCCCGGTTTCTCCGGCGCCGACCTCGCCAACCTCGTCAACGAGGCGGCGCTGATGGCGGCGCGCCGCGGCAAGCGCTCGGTGGCGATGAGCGAGTTCGAGCATGCCAAGGACAAGGTCATGATGGGCGCCGAGCGGCGCTCGATGGTGATGACCGAGGACGAGAAGAAGCTGACCGCCTATCACGAGGCTGGGCATGCGCTGTGCATGCTCTACGCCGAGGGGCACGAGCCATTGCACAAGGTCACGATTATCCCGCGCGGCCGGGCGCTCGGGATCACGATGTATCTGCCGGAGCGGGACAAGTATAGCCAGTCGAAACTCGAAATCAAAGCGATGGTGGCGAGCCTATTTGGCGGCCGAGTCGCCGAAGAGCTGATCTTTGGGACCGACAAAGTGACGACCGGCGCCGCGGACGATATCCGGCGGGCGACTTATCTGGCGCGCCGGATGGTCACCGAGTTCGGGTTCAGCGAAAAACTCGGGCCGCTACGCTACAGCGACAACGAGGAGGAGGTTTTCCTCGGCCACTCGGTCACCCAGCGCAAGAACGTATCCGACGCGACGGCCAAGGTTATCGACGAGGAGATCCGCCGCCTCGTCGATGAAGGCGAGCAGACAGCTCGCGACATCCTGACCGCGCGCATCGACGAATTGCATGCGTTGGCCAAGGGGCTGCTCGAATACGAGACGTTGTCGGCCGATGAGATCCGTCGGATCATCAAGGGCGAGCGCATCTTGCGCGAAACCTCCGCGGCGCCGGCGCCGCAGACCGATGACGCGCGGCCAGGGAGGCGCAGTTCGGTGCCGCCGGCCGGCCGCCCGACCGGCCTCGAGCCCGAGCCGCAGCCGGGGGGCTGATCGGCTCGTTCCGCTACTTTCCCTCTCCTCGCGTGGTTCCTCCCCCAATTTGGGGGGAACCGCTCGACCCTCGTTTATTTAACATTAACGAAATTGTCGTTTGACTCTGCTGTGCGTTTGTCGTGAATTTATATTGTCGCGGGGACACATTTACAGCTCTGGGGATGCCATGACGCGGAAGCTCTTCGGCACTGACGGGATCCGCGGCACTGCAAACATCGAGCCGATGACGCCGGAAACGGCGCTGAAAGTCGCGATGGCCGTCGGTGAATGCTTTAAGAACGGCGCGCACAAGCATCTCGTCGTCATCGGCAAGGACACCAGGCTTTCGGGATACATGCTCGAACCGGCGCTGACCGCCGGATTTGTCACGATGGGCATGGACGTCGTACTGGTCGGCCCGCTGCCGACCCCGGCAATCGCCATGCTGACGCGCAGCCTGCGTGCGGATATTGGCGTTGTTCTGTCGGCCTCGCACAATCCCTACGTTGACAACGGCATCAAGCTCTTCGGCCGCGACGGCTACAAACTCTCGGACGAGCTCGAGGGGAAGATCGAAGCCTGCCTCCCCAAGGGCCCCAGCCGGCGCGCCATCCCGGCGGAGCTCGGTCGGGTCAAGCGGCTCGATGACGCCGGCGGTCGCTACATCGAATTCGTCAAACAGAGCTTTCCGCGTGGGCTGCGGCTCGACGGCCTGCGCATCGTCGTCGATTGCGCCCATGGTGCGGCCTACAAGGTCGCGCCGACGGTGTTCTGGGAATTGGGGGCCGAGGTCTTCTCCCTCGGGGTGTCACCCGACGGCCTCAACATCAACCGCGAATGCGGGGCGCTGTCCCCCGAGCAGATGCGGCGCGAGGTGCTGGCGCGCCGTGCCGATATAGGGATCGCGCTCGACGGCGACGCCGATCGGCTGATCATCGCCGACGAGCGCGGCGTCATTCTTGATGGCGACCAGCTGATGGCGCTGATCGCGACTGGGCTGGCCCGAACCGGGCGGCTCGTGGGCGGGGCGCTGGTGGCGACCGTCATGTCCAACCTCGGTCTCGAGCGGTTTCTCGCCGGCCAGGACATCCAGCTGCATCGGGCCGCGGTCGGCGACCGCTATGTCGTCGAAAAAATGCGCAGCCTCGGCTGCAACCTCGGCGGCGAGCAGTCGGGCCATATCATCCTCGCCGATTATGCGACGACCGGTGACGGTTTGATCGCCGCGCTTCAGGTTCTGGCCTCGATTGTCGAAACCGGCCGGCCCGCGAGCGAAATCTGCCGCCTGTTCACGCCGGTGCCGCAACATTCGAGCAGCGTGCGTCACGGTCAGGTTCTGCCTCTCGGCCGACGCATCGTTAAAGAAGCGATCGCCAACGGCGAGGCCCGGCTCGGCAGTGCCGGCCGGCTCGTGGTCCGGCCATCGGGGACCGAGCCGGTCATTCGGGTCATGGCCGAGGGCGAGGACGAGGAATTGGTGGCCGCCGTGGTCGAAGACATCTGCGCCGCAATCCGCTTGGTCGCCGCCGATGACCCGCCTTTGTCGATACGGACGACGGCGCACCAGGACGCGGCGCAGGCGGCGGAATAGTGCGTGGCCGGGTTCTGATTGTCGCGGGTTCGGATTCTGGAGGCGGCGCCGGCATCCAGGCCGACATCAAGACGGTGACGATGCTCGACGGTTACGCGGCGACGGCGGTCACCGCGCTGACCGCGCAGAACACCGAGGGCGTCTTTGGCATCCTGCCGATCCCGCCCGAGTTCATCCGCCGGCAAATCGAAGTGGTGCTCGACGACATTGGCGCCGACGCGGTCAAGACCGGCATGCTGCACGATGCCGCGGTGATCGAGACGGTGGCCGCGGTATTGCAACAGCGTGCGTCGGCGGTCCCGCTGGTCGTCGATCCGGTCATGGTCGCCAAAGGGGGCGCCCGGCTGATCGACCCGGACGCGGTCGAGGCGCTGAAGCGTCTGCTGGTCGCGCGCGCCACGGTACTGACGCCGAACCTCCCCGAAGCCGAAACCTTGTGCGGCGCGGCGATCGGCGATGTCGCCGCGATGCGCTCGGCCGGCGAGAAGCTTTTGGGGCTCGGCTGTCGGGCGGTGCTGGTCAAGGGCGGCCATCTTGCGGGCAATATCGTGTCCGACGTCCTCGTTACCGGATCCGGGACACGGATCTGGGAGAGCCCGCGCATCGACACCCGGCACACCCACGGCACTGGCTGCACCCTCGCCTCGGCGATCGCCGCCGGCCTCGCCCAAAGCCTCGATATAGAACACGCCGTTGACCGCGCCCGCGCCTATGTCCAGCGCGCGATCGCGAGCGCTCCCGGATTGGGCCGCGGCCACGGCCCCCTCGACCACGCCCACCCGCTCCGTTCTTAGCCGCGCCGCTCACAGACCATCAGCAGCAGAATGATCGGCAAAAGAAAGGCCATAATTTGCCACGAGAAGTTGAAATCACGCAAAAGCTCGAGCAATCGAATAAGATCACTCATCGTGCTCTCTCCTGAACGCGCGTTTCTCTGCAGTCGAAGCCTTCTTGCCCGCCCGCTGCCGAAGATTTGGGTCGAGCTCTAACGCTGTTACCGCCAGTTCGACCATCCGCGGAACCTCACTTGCATTTTCCCAAGAGCTGACCGTTTGCCGAGAACCGACGTCCAACTCGGCCATAAGATCCGATTGAGTAAAATCGTTGCGGCGACGCCAAGCCGACAATTCACCACCTGTCATCGTTACCCTCCAGGCGAAGAACGTCCTCAAAGTGATCGTCCAATTTTTGGACTACGAGCCTCCACTCGTGAGGAATATATGAATGTGAGTGTTAAAGGACATTTGACGGAAATCGCGGTTCCGTTCGGTTATTCGTCAAACCAATTGGATGTTAGGAAGTAGGCCGTGCGCATCCCCCTCTACCAGATCGACGCCTTTGCCGATGGGCCGTTCACCGGCAATCCGGCGGCGGTGTGCCCGCTCGACAGCTGGCTGCCCGACGCTGTCATGCAGGCGATCGCGGCCGAGAACAATCTGTCGGAGACCGCGTTTTTCGTGCCCGAGGCTGAGGGCTGGCGGCTGCGCTGGTTCACGCCGACGACCGAGGTTGATCTGTGCGGCCATGCGACGCTCGCCTCGGCCTATGTGATCTTCAATCTGCTGCGGCCCGATCGGCAGCGCGTCGTCTTCCGCACCGAAAGAGCAGGCGATCTCGCGGTCAGTCGCGACGGCGAATTGTTGGCGCTCGATTTCCCGGCGCGGCCGCCTACCCCCTGCCCCCCACCGCCGAGCCTCGGCCCGGCACTCGGCCGTCAGCCGACAACGGTGCTTGCGGCGCGGGACTATCTCGCGGTCTACGAGGATCCCGGCGATTTGGCGGCACTCGCCCCGGATTTTGCCGCGCTCGCAGCGCTCGACCGCTTCGCCGTGATTGTCACCGCGCCGGGGCATGGCGAAATCGATTTCGTCTCGCGCTTCTTTGCCCCTGCGCAAGGCGTCGACGAGGATCCGGTGACCGGCTCGGCGCACTGCACTCTGATCCCCTATTGGGCGGCTCGGCTCGGCAAGACGCGGCTTGCGGCGCGCCAGTTGTCGCGGCGCGGCGGCAGCCTCTGCTGCGCGCTCGACGGCGACCGCGTTTCGATCGCCGGTCGCGCGGTGCTCTACCTGACCGGCACGATCGAAATCTGATAATTGCTCCGGACCGTAAACCGGGTGAGTATCCTGGCAAATCCCAGGAGGTTTGTCATGCCACGGATCGCGATGCTTGCCTTGTGCCTCGGTGTCTTAATCGTCGGGCCAGCACTGGCCCAAAGCACGGCAACGATCCAACAGCTCAACGACAAATGGGCCGCCGCCTTTAACCAGGGTGATGCCGCCGCCGTCGCTGCGATGTATGCCGAGGATGCCTATGTATTGCCGCCCGGTGGCGACATGGTCAAAGGCCGCGGGGCCATCGAGGCGTTCTGGAAGGCGGCGATGCAGCAAGTCGGCCAACCCAAGCTCGTCACCCTCGACGTATTGCGGCTCGGGCCGCGGGCCGCGCGCGAAATCGGCGCCGTCACCCTCGAAACCAAAGCCCAACCGCCGCAGCAGATCGTCGGCAAATACGTGGTCGTCTGGCGCAGGATCGGCGGCCATTGGTTGCTCGCCACCGACATCTGGAACATGGAACAAGTAAAACCCGCGGTCTCGGCGGAGGAAAGTTGCATGGCAAAGAGTTATCGGGTCGCGGTGATCGCCGGCGACGGCATCGGGCACGAAGTCATGCCCGAGGGCATCGCCGCTATGGAACGAGCGGCGCGCGCCTACGGCTTTGAGCTGAGCTGGAACGAATTCGACTGGAGCTGTGAGCGCTATGCCCAGACCGGTCGGATGATGCCCGAGGACGGGCTCGACCGGCTGCGGCTCTACGACGCCGTCTATCTCAGCGCGGTCGGTCACCCGGACGTCCCCGACCATGTCTCCTTGTGGGGTTTGTTGATCCCGTTGCGCCGCGGCTTTCATCAATACGTCAATCTGCGCCCGGTGCGGCTGCTCGCCGGTGTGCAGTCGCCGTTGCGCGACCGCGCGCCGGGCGACATCGATTTCTATGTCGTGCGCGAGAACAACGAGGGCGAATACTCGGAAATCGGCGGCCGGCTTTACGCCGACAGCGAGCATGAAATGGCGATGCAGCAATCGGTCTTCACCCGCCGCGGCTGCGACCGGATCATGCGCTACGCCTTCGACCTCGCCCGCACCCGCAAAAAGCACGTGACCTCGGCGACCAAATCGAACGGCATCATCCACACCATGCCGTTCTGGGACGAGCGCTTTGCCGCGGTCGCCCGCGACTATCCCGATGTCAAGACCGACCAGTACCACATCGATATTCTGACCGCGCATTTCGTGCGCCATCCCGATTGGTTCGACGTCGTCGTCGGGTCGAATTTGTTTGGCGACATCCTGTCCGATCTCGGGCCGGCGGTAGTCGGCTCGATCGGCATCGCCCCCTCCGGCAACATCAACCCCGAGCGCGAATATCCCTCGATGTTCGAGCCGGTGCACGGCTCGGCGCCCGACATTGCCGGCCGCGGCATCGCCAACCCGATCGGCCAGATCTGGTCCGGCGCGATGATGCTGGCGCATTTCGGCGAGACCGCCGCAGCCGCCGCGGTCGAGCGCGCGATCGCCGAGGTGTTGGCCGAGGGCGGCGCCCGCACCCCCGATCTCGGCGGCAACGCCGGCACCAAGGAACTCGGCGCCGCGATCACCGCCGCAATCCGCTGACGGCGGATACGGCGCGATACCGAGGAGTCCGGCTGAGCGCTAGACCGCGCCGCGAACCGCGACCTCTTTGACCTCGTCGCCGACGAAGGGCTCGAATTCCTTGAAGTTGGCCTCGAAGCGGCGGGTCAGCTCGCGCGCGGTGTCGTCATAGGCGTGTTTGTCGGACCAGGTGCTGCGCGGGTCGAGCACTTCGTTTGGGACATCGGGGCAGCTCTCGGGCACCAGCAGGCCGAAATTCGGCTCGCGGCGCAATGGCGCGTCCGCGAGCCGGCCATCGAGCGCAGCGCGCAGCAGGGCTCGCGTATGGGCGATCGGCATGCGCTTGCCGACGCCATAGGTGCCGCCCGACCAGCCGGTGTTGACGAGCCAGCATTGCGCCCCGTGCTCCTTGATGCGCGCACCCAGCATCTCGGCGTAGACCGACGGATGGCGGGGCATGAAGGGCGCGCCGAAACAGGTCGAAAAGGTCGCCTCGGGCGCGTTGCTGAGCCCCTTCTCGGTGCCCGCGACCCGCGCCGTGTAGCCCGACAGAAAGTGGTACATCGCCTGCTCGGCGGTCAGTTTGGCGATCGGCGGCATAACCCCGAAAGCATCCGCGGTCAGCATCACGACATTCGCCGGATGAGGTCCCAACCCATGCGGGTCGGCATTGGGGATGAAATCCAGCGGATAGCAGGCCCGCGTGTTCTCGGTCAGGCTCTGATCGTCGACATCGGGCTTCCGCGTCGCCGGGTCGAGCACGACGTTTTCGAGCACCGTCCCGAACCGGCTGAGCGTGGCGTAGATCTCCGGCTCCGCGGTCGGCGACAGATTGATCACCTTCGCGTAACAGCCGCCCTCGAAGTTGAAGATGCCCTTGGGGCTCCAGCCATGCTCGTCGTCGCCGATCAGGGTGCGCGAATTATCCGCCGACAAGGTCGTCTTGCCGGTGCCCGAGAGCCCGAAAAAGATGGCGCAGTCGCCCATCGGGCCGACATTGGCCGAAGCGTGCATCGGCAGCACATTGCGCGCCGGCAAGACGAAATTCAAATAGCCGAAGACCGACTTCTTGATTTCGCCGGCATAGGCGGTGCCGCCGATCAGCACCAGCCGCTCGGCGAAATTCACGAAGATGAAGGTTTCCGAATTGATCCGGTCGAATTCCGGGATCGCCAGGAAGTTGGGTGCGTGCAGGATGGTGAACGCGGGCTCGAATCCTTCCAGCTCGTTCATCGGCGGGCGAATGAACATATTTCGGGAAAACAGGCTGTGCCAGGCGCCGTCGGTGACGACCCGCACCGGCAGGCGATAGGTCGGATCGGCGCCGGCGTAAAGATCCTGGACGAACAGCTCGCGCCCTTGCAGATAGGCGAGCATGCGCTGACGCAGGCTCTCAAAGCGCTCGGGCGCGATCGGCTGGTTGATATTGCCCCACCACACCGTTTCCTTGGTTCCCGGCTCTTCGACGATGTATTTGTCGCGCGGGGTGCGGCCGGTAAATGCGCCGGTATTGACCGAGAAGCTGCCGCCCGCGGCGACCTCGCCCTCGCCCCGCCGGACCGCATGCTCATAGAGCACCGGCATCGACTGGTTCCAATGCACTGCTCCCAGATGGCGCATGCCCTGCCGTTCGAGCCCGAAACGACTCTTCGCTCCGGTCATCGGATCGTCCCTTTCATCAGACGCTTCCTCCGGTTGTGGCGCGGCCCATAAACCTGGGCAACCGGCGCCGGCTTCTGCTTGCGCCGTACCATAGCCGGGCGAGCATGTCAAAATCTGCGCAACGCTCGCGCTACCCTTGGACCTCTGCGACGAGCCGGGCGAGGGCGGCTCGTGCCGCCTCGGGGGTCGGCACCGGGTTGGGAAAATCGAGCCGGGCCGTTTCGCCGGCGCAGCGCAGATCGATGCCCTCGGGATCGATGCCAGTCATCCGCCAGCCACTTCCGGCGCGCCCAAGCACTCGCTGTGCATAAACTGCGATCGCGTCGGCATGAACCTCGTTGATTTGCGCGATGATCGCCGGCTCAACCGCCGCAAGAGCGCGCGTGTCGGGCGCGAACAGCAATTCGTCCGCCTCGATCCATTTGATCAGCCCGAACCCGGCGACCAGATGTGCGCGATCGACGGCAACTCGGTAAAGCCGGAAATCAGCGAAGCCGGCGTAAAGCGAGGACGACGGATGGCGCGCCGTAAAGCGCGCGAGCAGGCGCCGATCGTTCACGGCCTCGGCCTGTCCGAGCACCGTCAAGCGCGGCCCGGCGAGCGGATCGGGGTGACCCTCGGTCGCATCGAAAAGCAAAGAAACCCGCGGCTCAAAGGCGATATTTCGGCTGTGCTGGGCGAGGTCGGAAAGCAGCAGCAGCGGGCTCGCATCGAGATCGGCGGCAGCGAGCACCAGCGAGGCGTAAGGCGCGCCATGCAGGCTGGTGGCAAGCGCCGCCTGATCGCGGCTGCGCAACAGTCGCCGGGCGAACCCCGCTGGATCCCGGCTCGGGCCGGCTTCGCTCATGCCGCAAGTGAACGAATACCGCGAGGGCGGGTAAAGCGCGGCGACCAGCCGCGGATGGGCCACCGCCAAAGCCGTGTAACAAAACCGCGCGTCCGGGTTTGTCTTTGCCGGGAAATGGCCATATTTAAACGCGACAGCATCCGCTCTACGGCCGTTCCGTCTTGCTGCAAGATTAATGGGGGGTGCACCAAGTGGCGAACACTATTGCTCTTGTCGATGACGACCGCAACATCCTGACCTCGGTATCGATTGCGCTCGAGGCCGAGGGCTTTTTGGTGCGCTGCTACAGCGACGGGGCGGAGGCGCTGAAGGGCATGACCGCCCAGCCGGTCGATCTCGCCGTGCTCGACATCAAGATGCCGCGCATGGACGGCATGGAGCTGCTCGAGCACCTGCGCCGCCTAAGTCACATCCCGGTGATCTTCCTGACCTCAAAGGACGACGAGGTGGACGAATTGCTGGGCCTGCGCATGGGGGCCGACGACTACATCAGAAAGCCGTTCTCGCAGCGCCTCTTGGTCGAGAGGATCCGGGCGCTGATCCGCCGCGGCGAGCTGGCGCGCGAGCGCGAGGATGCGCATGGCGAGCCGGTGGTGGTCCGCGGGCAGCTGATTCTCGATCCGGCGCGGCATTTGTGCACCTGGGGCTCCGAGCCGGTCGAATTGACCGTGACCGAGTTTCTGATCCTCAAATCGCTGGCGCACCGCCCCGGGCACGTCAAGAACCGCGACCAGCTGATGGACGCGGCCTATGGCGAGCACATCTATGTCGATGACCGCACGATCGACAGCCACATCAAACGGCTGCGCAAGAAGTTCAAGGCGGTCGACAGCGATTTCGCCCAGATCGAAACCCTCTATGGCGTCGGGTATCGATACCGCGACCGCTGAATCGGCTGCGGCGCCGCCGTTGACGACGGTTGCCGACGACGAGGTCGCCGCCGACCCGGTCCCGCGGTCGGCCTCCTCGCCAGACCGCGGCCGGCCCGCCGCCCAGCGATCGCGGCGCCGTGGCTGGCGCTCGCCGATCTCGCCGCTTACCCGGCGTATCCTAGCGGTCAATGTGCTGGCGCTGGCGCTGCTCGCCGGCGGGTTCCTCTACCTCGGCAAATATCAGACGAGCCTGATGGGCCAGCAGATCGAATCGCTGAAGATGCAGGGTGAAATCTTCGGCGCGGCGCTCGGCGAGGGCGCCGTCCTCAACTCTGCCGACGACGGCGAAGTACTGCTCCCGGATCTCGCCCGCCAGATGATGCGCCGCCTGGTCGCGCCGACCAAGACGCGGGCGCGGCTGTTCGACATCAAGGGCGATATCATCGCCGACAGCCGCGTCTTGCGCGGGCCGGGCGGGGCAGTCCAGGTGCTCGAATTGCCGCCTCTCGATAGCGAAGGGCCGATCCTCGACTTTGCCGAAAATGCCTACGACTGGGTCGTCGGCAAGCTGCCGCGCCGCAAGCGCTTCCCGGTCTATCGCGAAAGCGCTTCGCCGCGGGCTTCGAATTACGCCGAGGTCGCTGCTGCGTTGCGCGGCGAGACCGGGGGCGCGATCCGCGGCGATCCGGCGACCGGCGGCCTCGTCTTCAGCGTCGCGATCCCGGTCCAGCGTTACAAGCAGGTGCTGGGCGCGCTGATGCTGTCGACCGGCAGCGGCGAAATCGAGGAGGAGCTGCGCACGGTGCGGCTCGAGCTGTTGCGCATCTTCGGGGTGGCGCTCCTCGTCACCGTGCTGATGTCGTTCTATCTCGCCGGCACGATCGTCCGACCGATACGCCGGCTGGCCGCCGCGGCCGAGCGCGCGCGGGGTCGCCGCGCCCGGGTCGAGATCCCGGATTTCACCCGGCGGGGCGACGAAATCGGCGATCTTTCCGGCTCGTTGCGCGAAATGACCGATGCCCTGTGGCAGCGGATGAGCGCCATCGAGCGGTTCGCCGCCGATGTCGCGCATGAGATCAAGAACCCGTTGAGCTCGCTCAAGAGTGCGGTCGAGACCGCAGTCCGGATCGAGGATCCGACAAACCAGCGGCGGCTGATGGCCATTATCCTCGACGATGTCGAGCGGCTCGACCGGCTGATCACCGACATTTCCGACGCCTCGCGCCTCGATGCCGAACTGAGCCGGCTCGAACTGGCGCCGGTCGACATCGCGGCGATGCTGCGCGCGCTCGTCGAAATGCACGACGCCACGCATGCGGAAGACGGGCCGCGCCTGGTCCTCGATCTTCCCGAGCGCGCCCGCCCGCTGGTCGTGCCGGGGATCGAGACGCGTCTGTCGCAGGTGTTCCGCAACGTGATTGCCAACGCGGCGTCGTTCAGCCCGCCGCGGCGGGAGATCCGCCTGACAGCGCGGCTCGCCGGTCGGGCGGTCTTGGTCAACGTCGAGGATGAGGGCCCCGGCATTCCGGACGACAAGCTCACCGCGATTTTCGACCGCTTCTACACCGAGCGTCCCGCCGGCGAGAAATTTGGCACGCATTCCGGACTCGGTTTGGCGATCTCCAAGCAGATCGTCGAAGCCCATCGCGGCATGATCTGGGCCGAGAACCGCAAGGATGGGGCCGGCGCCGTCATCGGCGCCAGCTTTAGCATCCGCCTGCCGGCACAATCGTGACCGACGCGCTGCTGGTACATGGAACAGCGGTCGCGATCGACGGCGAGGCGGTCTTGCTGCGCGGCCCGTCCGGCGCCGGAAAATCGGATTTGGGCCTGCGCCTGATCGATGGCGGCGCCGATCTCGTCGCCGATGACCAGGCGCTGCTCCAGCGCAGCGGCGGGCAGGTTATGGTGCGCGCTCCCGACACGATCGCCGGAATGATCGAAGTCCGCGGGGTCGGCATCGTGCGGGTCGACGCGGTGGCCGGGGCGCCGCTGGCGCTGATCGTCGACCTCCTCCCTTCGGATGAGATCGAACGGCTGCCGGAACCGCGGTTCGAGGCGGTGCTGGGCGTCGCCGTGCCGTTGATCGCACTGGCCCCGTTCGAGGTCGCAGCGGCAGCAAAGCTGCGCCTAATCCTGCGCGCGTTGGCGGCGGGGCCGTTGCCCGCTATAATCGGGCGATGAGGACCAAGGGTGGTCGAAGAGGTTCCGGGGCGGCCAAAAGCACGGTGCCGGCTCGCGTCCTGCTGGTGACGGGAATGTCGGGGGCAGGGCGTTCGACCGCGCTCAAGACCCTCGAAGATCTGGGCTACGAAACCTTCGATAATCTGCCGGCCTCGCTGGTCGCGGAGCTGATCGAGAGCAGCGCCGCCGACGGCCCGGCGATTGCGGTCGGCGCCGATACCCGCACCCGTGGCTTTGCCGCCGAGACCATGTTGGAAACCTTGGGCGAAATCATCGGCCGCACCGGGCGGTCTTTGGGCGTGCTGTTTATCGACTGTGATGACGAACGGCTCGAACGGCGCTATACCGACACGCGACGGCCCCACCCCCTGGCCGGAGACCGCTCGATCATGGACGGCATCCGCCGTGAGCGCCAAGTGGTTTCCGCCTTGCGCAGACCGCGCTGATCTGGTGATCGACACATCGGCCTTGACCGCCGCCGATTTGAAGCGCGTGTTGACCGGACATTTCGCTCTAGATGCGCGCGGTATGCACGTTTTCGTTACTTCGTTTGCTTATCGTAACGGCGTGCCGCGCGATGCCGATCTGATCTTCGATGTGCGCTTTCTCGACAATCCATATTATGTTGACGATCTCCGGACGCTGACCGGACACCACCCGGCGGTTGCCGCGCACATTGAGAGAGACGTCGATTTCGCACCATTCTTCGACCGGCTGTGGCGCCTGCTCCGGCCCCTGCTGCCGCGTTACGAAATCGGCGGCAAGACCTATCTCACGATTGGAATCGGCTGCACCGGCGGCCGGCATCGCTCGGTCTACGTCGCAGAACGGCTGGCCGCGCGGCTGTGCGAAGCGGGATGGCGCGTCGAGGTCGCGCATCGCGACCTTCCGTCGCATGGCCCGGATGCGCTGCTCCCGGCGGGCGCCTCCGCCGCCGTGGGTTGAACGGCGGCGTCCGGTTTCAGCAGAGGGATTTCGATGATCGGCATGGTTTTGGTGACGCATGGACGGCTCGCGGCAGAATTTGTCGCTGCGCTCGAGCACGTCGTCGGCGCGCAGACCCAGATCGCCGCCGTCTGCATCGGTCCCGATGACGACATGGAGCAGCGTCGCCAGGAAATCCTGCGCCGGATCGCCGAGGTCGACAGCGGCGACGGCGCCGTGCTGCTGACCGACATGTTCGGCGGCACGCCCTCGAACCTGGCGATCTCGGTGATGGACCGCGCCAAGATCGAGGTCGTAGCCGGGGTCAATCTGCCGATGCTGATCAAGCTCGCCAGCCTGCGGCAAAGCGAGAGCCTGGAGCGCACCGTGCTCGGCGCCCAGGAGGCCGGCCGCAAATACATCAACGTCGCCTCCCAGTTGTTGACCGACGCCCGGCGATGAGCGATGGCCGACCGAGCGGCGCCGTGCGCCCGCGACCGTTCGCCGGATCGCGACGATCTGCAACCAGCGCGGGTTGCACGCGCGCGCCTCGGCGCGTTTCGTCAAGACCGCCGCGCAATTCGACGCCGATGTGCGGGTGCGTAAGAACGGCGCCGAAGTCTCGGGCCGCTCGATCATGGGGCTGATGATGTTGGCGGCGGCGCCGGGCGCGGTCGTCGAGCTCTCCGCAAGCGGACCGCAGGCGGCCGAGGCGGTCAGCGCACTGGCCGACCTGATCGAATGCAAATTCAATGAGGATTGACGAGGCGGCCGAACTGACCGCGGAGGCCACCGCCGCCGAGCAGCGATTGTCAGGGCTCGGCGTGTCGCCGGGCATCGCCATCGGCCCGGCCTATCTGAGCGAAGGCGGCGATGTTCAGGTCCATGAGAGCCACATCCCCGAAGCCGAGATCGATGCCGAACGCGGTCGCTTCAGCGAGGCCGTAACGGTTTCGCTGCGCCAGCTCCGCAAGCTCAAGACCAAAGCCTCCGGCCTCCCCGAATCCGCCGCCGAGGAGATCGGCTACCTGCTCGACGCCCATCTGGCGATGCTGTCGAACTCGCGCCTGGTGCGCGGCGTCGGCGAGCGCATCGGCCGCACCCGGATCAACGCCGAGCGCGCCGTCGAGATCGAGATCGACGAAATCGCCAAGAGTTTCGCGGCGATGCGAGATCCTTATCTGGCCGCGCGGATAGAGGACATCCGCGTCGTCGGCACCAGGCTGATCCGCAACCTGATCAAGAAGCCTTATGTCCCCTATTCGGCCATGTGCGAGGGGGCGGTGATCCTCGCCGACGAGCTGACCCCGGCCGACACCGCGCTGATGGATCCGCAGCGTGTCGCCGGCTTTGCCACCCAGTTCGGCGGCGCCGAGAGCCACACCGCGATCGTTGCCCGCGCGCTCGGCCTGCCGGCGGTGCTCGCGGTTCCGGCATTGACCGAATATGCGCGCTCCGACGCGACCGTGGTGATCGACGGCGCGGTGGGGACCGTGATCCTCGACCCGACGCCGGAAACGATCGCCGATTATCAGGCGCGGCGCGACGCGTTGGTGGTCGAGCGGCGCCATCTCGCCCGTCTGCGCCGGCTGCCGGCGGCGACCCGCGACGGGGTCGAGATCAAGCTCGAAGCCAATCTCGAATTACCGGTCGAGCTTGATCTGGCGGTGGCCAACGGCGCCATGGGGCTCGGGCTCGTCCGCTCCGAATTTCTCTACATGAACCGCGACGACCTGCCGGACGAGGACGAGCAGTACGCTGTCTTTTCGGCATTGGTCCGCGGCATGGACGGCAAGCCGGTCACGGTGCGCACCTTCGATCTCGGCGGCGAAAAGCTCGCGCGCTCGTTGGCCGATCATTATCCCGCGCCCGACAACCCGGCGTTGGGCCTGCGCGCCATCCGGCTGTCGTTGCAGGACCGCCGGCTGCTCGACCCGCAACTCGCGGCGATGCTGCGCGCCGCCGCCGAGGGGCCGTTGCGCATTCTGTTGCCGATGATCTCGGCCGCGAGCGAGATCCGCCGCGTGCGCGAGGCGATGGAGCAGGTCGCCCGCCGGCTGCGGCGCCGCGGCATGCCGCTCCCCAAGCCGTTGCCGCCATTGGGTGCGATGATCGAGGTGCCGGGTGCGGCGCTGGCCGCCGACTCGCTCGCCGCCGAGGCCGATTTTTTCGCGATCGGCACCAACGATCTCATTCAATACACCTTGGCGATCGACCGCAGCGACGAGCAGGTGGCCCATCTCTACAACCCGTTGCACCCGGCGGTGCTGCGACTGATCCAGTTCGCGATCGAGGCGGCATTGCGCCGTGGCATGCCGATCAGCATCTGCGGCGAGATGGCGGGCGAGCCGCGATTCACCGCGCTCTTGCTCGGGCTCGGCCTGCGCAACCTGTCGATGGCGCCGCGCAACATCCCGCGGCTCAAGCAGCGCATCCGCGGCCTCGACATGGTCGCCGCCACCCGCCGCGCCCGCGCGATCATGGACCAGTCCGACTCGGGCCGCATCGCCGCCCTGCTCGACGACTTCAACACCGTCGCCTGGCCCCACTAGCCACCTTCCACCCCGACGCCGGAACGCCAGCCCGGCCGTCGTCCCGGCGCAGGAGCGAGTGAAAAAATGCCAAACGTCGTCATTCCGGGTCGCGGGCACTGCCCGCGAGCCGGAACCCATGAACACCGGACGTCGAACATATCGGAAATTCAGGTGTTCTTGGATTCCGGGCTCGGCCCGGAGCCTGTCCTCGGGCCGCGCGCAGCGCGGACCCCCGGGGGCGGCCCCGGAATGACGTTTCTTGGAAAGAACAATTTCTTCACATGCTCGCAGGCCGAGACCCAGGCCCGCCGCGCCCGCGAGCTTTTAGCCCGGCCACCCGAAGTCAGGCCGCTTCCTGATAGAGATACCTCTGAAATCCGGTAAAGAAGCCCCGGATCTCCTTGGCGCTCCCCAAATCAGCAACTGCATCAGCTATGGCGTTGTGGTATTTGAGCAAGAGCAACGGGCGCAATTTCTCCCGATCCAGTTCTTCGACTCCGACCCGCACATAGTGGGACAGCACGAAATCGAGAAAGACCTGCTGCTTGCTGTTGAAGTGAGTAGTGATCTCGATTTTGGCTTTCGCGGCCCGTTCCTCGCGGGTGAGCGGCGGCAGCGCATAGGCGACGTGGGCCAATACGTCGAATAAGTCGCTCTTCTCGGCATCGATAACCCGTTGCATCTCCGCCATCTGATCTCTGCCAATGCCTTTTTCGGCCAGCCCCTGCAACAGCTTGGCGCGGGTATCAGGATCGCTCCACTGCGCGCGCAGTTCGGCCTCGTCCTTGAAAAACTCTGGGAGCGCGCCGAACAACATTTCCATAAACTGTTGCGCGGACATCGGCGTACCGTCGGGATGCCAAAAGCTCGTCATCATCATATGCTGGATCGTGCGGGCCTTGCCGTCGGCCAGCGTAACCTTGATCTTTTGCGGTCGCGGGCTCGGCCCAAATCCTGTTCCCGGTGGCTCGGACAAACCCTTCGGCGGCGGAACTGGCACGAGCTCGCTCGGTTCTGGGCCGATCGGCTCCCCGTCCCATTCCGGGTCGCTGAAATGATGATGCGCCTTCACGAAATCGTAGATCGTGAAGTAGTCCTTGCCGTCATAGAGCCGTGTGCCGCGCCCGATGATCTGCTTGAACTCGATCATCGTGTTGATCGGCCGCATCAGCACGATGTTGCGGATGTTGCGCGCATCGACCCCGGTCGAGAGCTTTTGCGAGGTGGTCAGGATCGTCGGGATGGTCTTTTCATTGTCCTGAAAGTCGCGTAGATATTGCTCTCCCAGATCCCCGTCGTCGGCAGTGACGCGCTGGCAGTAATTCGGGTCTTTGCTCGTCTTCATCTGGTTGACGAGGTCGCGCACCGCCAGCGCGTGAAGCTGCGTGGCGCAGAACACGACCGTCTTTTCGCTCTGGTCGATCTGCTCCATGAACAATTTGACGCGGTGAGTTTCGCGTTCCTTGATTTCGATGATCTTGTTGAAATCTCTCTCCGTATAGCGGCGGCCGGTCTCGATCTCGCCCTCGATCAGCGTGTCGTCGGGCGTATAGACATACTCGTCGAGCGTCGTCGAAATCTGCTTGACCTTGAACGGGGTCAGGAAACCGTCGTTGATGCCCTCCTTGAGCGAGTAGATATAAACCGGTTCGCCAAAATACGCATAAGTGTCCACATTTTCGTCGCGTTTTGGCGTGGCGGTGAGGCCGAGCTGCACCGCCGGGGCAAAGTAATCGAGAATGCCGCGCCAATTGCTCTCGTCGTTGGCGCCGCCGCGGTGGCATTCGTCGATGACGATAAAATCGAAAAAATCGGGCGGGTAGTCGCCGAAATAGGGCGAGGGCTGGCCGTCTTTAGAGCCCGCCTCGATTATCGTCGCCCCCGCGGAAGCGGGGGCCCAGGACGACCGCCTCGACCTGTGGCTCTGGATTCCCGCTTGCGCGAGAACGACGGGTAAAGGGGCGCTGACGCCAGCCTCATCGCAACTCGGCGGTCCGCTCATGAATGTCTGAAAGATCGTAAAGAACAGGCTGCCGTTTTTCGGCACCCGCCCTCGCCGGCGGATCTCGTCGGGCTCGATGCGCACCAGCGCGTCCTCGGGGAAGGCAGAAAACGCGTTGTAGGCCTGGTCGGCGAGGATGTTGCGGTCGGCGAGAAACAGGATGCGCGGACGGCGCGACGGCTCGCCGCTCAAGCTCCACCGGCTGTGAAACAATTTCCAGGCGATCTGAAAGGCGATGAAGGTCTTGCCCGTGCCGGTGGCGAGGGTCAGCAGAATGCGTGTTTTGCCGGCGGCGATCGCCTCCAATACCCGGTCGATCGCGATGTCCTGGTAGTACCGTCCTTGGAAAAAGCCGCCCCTGTCCTCGAACGGCACGGCGGCAAAGCGGTCGCGCCACGCGTTCGCCTCGGCAAAGGTCAGGTTCCACAACTCGTCCGGCGTCGGAAATCGCGTTACGGCGCCTTCCTTGCCGGTCTGCATGTCGATGCCGTAGATGCCCTGGCCGTTGGTCGAGTAGGTGTAACGGACGGCCAGCTTCCCCGCGTAGTGCTTGGCCTGCGCCACCCCCTCGGTAACCTCTTCGTCCAACGCCTTCGCCTCGACCACCGCGAGGTTGTGGTTGCGATGGACCAACACGTAATCCGCGATCAGTGGCTTGCCACGCCGGCCGTGCCCTTCGATGCGGCCCAAGGTGATCGGATATTCGCGCCTGATCCGGCTGCCCTCGACCACCCCCCACCCCGCCGCCGCAAGCGCGGGGTCGATATGCTCGGCTCTGGTCTCGGCTTCGTTCATGGTACGGGTTCCAGGCGTCTTCTCTCAGTCGTGACGTGAATGAAAAGCTCGCGCTATCGCCCGCATCGTCATCCCGACGAAAGTCGGGACCCATGTTAGCCGTGGATACCGGCCTCCGCCGGTAAGACAAACAGGAAGTTGTCGGTCAAGTTGAGCCGTCTCCGATCCGCTTCTGAAACTGATTGGTAGAGGCTGGCGCAGCGGCGCCCTCAAAATGTCAACCGTTGAACGGGTCAAATAACCGCTTTGCCCGGACTTGATCCGGGCATCCACGTCTCGGAAACCGGGATCGCCGCGCCCAAGGCGTGAATGCCCACGGAACCAGTCCGTGGGCTGAAGGCCCACCGGACAAGCCTCGCCGAGACGAGAGGGCAGGCGGATATTGCAGATCATTCAGCCCGGCTCCTAAAGCCGGCCGGTGAAGGCTTGGTGCAACAGCGACTTTTTCAACGCGTCGAGCGCGGCGAGCTTGCGCTGGTATGTGGATTCTAGGCGTTCGGTTTCTTCTTGGAGCGTTTCAACGCTCTTGACGACCCTTGACTGCGCTTCGACTGATTTCGGAATGGGGATCGGAATCGAGTTCAGAGCTCTTTGCGTCAACTTCGGCTGTGCGGCGCCTCTGATGTATTCGTCCAGCTTGATACTCTGCAAGTAGAATTCAACGTATCGCTGGGTCGCCATCTTCTCGAATTTCAAGATGTGCGCATGATTGTTCACCCAATATTTTCCGCATACCGAGAAAGCGATGGGCGTCGATCTCGCTAGCAAGTTCGCGCCATCCTCAGATACGAGCAGGGTATCGCCTTCAAAGATGTAATCGCCGACGTAATCAACAATACCCGAAGCACCGTAGTACGGATACTCGCCGCTCGATCGAACGTTCTTGGTGATGGGCACACGCCTGCTGTCGAGGTTGGTGGCAATTTTATCGACCGTAGTCTCCACCCATCCTTTACCGCGTTGAGTGAAGACGGATTGGAGATGGCTCTCGAAGAGGACACGGGCGTTTTGGAGGTTCTTTTCCACGTTGGCCTTCGCGGTGGCGATCGCCTCAAACGCTTCATCGAGGATGCCGACGATCCGCCGCTGTTCGAGCGGCGGCGCAACCGGCACCGTGACCTCCTTGAGCTTTCCGCCCGACAACTCTTTGAACGTTGCTCCAGTTCCAAGATCGTTCAGCAAATCAACGATGCTGCTCAGATAATAATACAGAAACTTGTGTTGGAGTTGTCCGCCGGGAATCAGACCTTTGCAACCTTGATTCGTCGCCATCGGTTTGGTGTTGATGGCCAAGTGTCCGATTGGCGCGCGAGACGAAAGAATCACGGATTTCGGCGGCAGCATCTGTGCCGAACTGTTCCAAAGCCCCATGTCGGTGATCTTGCGATCGGTCTCGCCGACGTAAGGGCTGAGACGCTTGCCCATCTCCGCCGGAGTTATCCAAAGGTGGCTGCCGCCCCAATATTCGGGAATGTCTGTTTTTGGTGTGCCGCCATTTACCAGTTCGCACAATTCCCCGAGCGGTTTCGTTGACCAGCCGCTCATAGGAGCGCCCGGATATTCCCCAGCACCTTCGCGCTCTCGGCGTCGAGGGCGGCGATTTCGGCGAGGATGTCGAGCGGGCTGCGATGGGCGGTGGCGTCGCCGTTATTGGGGTTTTTGACGGAGAGGTCGAAGGTGGTCCGGTCGATATTGCTGGCGTCGATGCTCCAGCTTTTGGGCGAGTCGGCGAGGGTTTTTTGCAGCTTGACGAAGTCGGCGAGGTCGTCGTCGTTTAGCGGGTTGGTCTTGCCGAGGTTGCGGCCGGGGTCGAGCTGGTAGAACCAGATCTTGCGCGTCGGCGCGCCCTTCTCGAAGAACAGCACCACGGTCTTGACGCCCGCGCCCTGAAACGTGCCGCCGGGGCAGTCGAGCACGGTGTGCAGGTTGCAGCTTTCGAGCAGCAATTTGCGCAGGCTGACCGAGGCGTTGTCGGTGTTGGAGAGAAACGTGTTTTTGATCACGATGCCGCCGCGTCCGCCGGCCTTCAGCATACGGATGAAGTGCTGCAGAAAAAGAAACGCCGTCTCGCCGGTGCGGATCGGAAAATTCTGCTGCACCTCGCGCCGCTCTTTGCCGCCAAACGGCGGATTTGCCAGCACGATTTCGTAGCGGTCTTTTTCCTGAATGTCGGCGAGGTTTTCGGTCAGGCTGTTGGTGTGGATGATGTTGGGCGCCTCGATGCCGTGCAGGATCAAGTTCATGATCGCGATGACGTAGGCGAGGGACTTCTTTTCCTTGCCGTAGAACGTGCGGGTCTGCAAGGTCGTCAGGTCTCTGGTGGTCAGGTTGCCCTTTGATTTCAGGTAATCGAAGGATTCGCACAGAAACCCCGCCGAGCCACAGGCCGCGTCATAGATGCGCTCGCCGATGCGCGGAGCGGTGACTTGGACGATGGCGCGGATCAGCGGGCGCGGGGTGTAATACTCGCCGCCGTTGCGCCCGGCGTTGCCCATGCGCTTGATCTTTTCCTCATAGAGCGCCGAAAGCTCGTGCTTTTCGGTCTGCGAGCGGAAGCGCAATTCGTCGATGTGGTCGATGACCTCGCGCAAATTGTAGCCGCTGGAGATTTTGTTTCTGATCTCGCCGAAAATCTGCCCGATTTTGTATTCGATCGTGTTCGGCCCGCTGGCCTTTTGCGTAAACCCGTGCAGGTACGGGAACAGCCTTTGATCGACGAAATCGCGCAGATCGTCGCCGGTCATCGCTTTGTTGTGGTCGAGCCTGCCATCCTTCCCCTTGGGCGCGGCCCAGCTCTCCCAGCGATAGGGTTCGTCGAGGATGTGGGCGTATTTCTTGCCCTCGAGCTCGGCCTCCATCGCTCTGTCCTGCTCGAGGCCGTCGAGGTATTTGAGGAACAAGAGCCACGAGGTCTGCTCGGTGTAGTCCAGCTCGGTGGTGCACCCGGCCTCTTTCCTCAGCACGTCGTCGATGTTCTTGAACGCCTGTTCGAACATGGGCAATACCCTATCTGGGTCGAATGAACGGTAGCGGATAACCCTCAAAAAGCCGTCCCGAATAGGCGCCTGTCAAGGTCCCGACTTCCCGACAATCATATCCGGCGGCGGCTTTCTCGCCACAATCCTGCGCTAGGCTCGCGAGCGACTGGAGGAGATGGTGGAGGATTGAGTGCGACACGAGATTTATCGATTTTTCGGCAGCCCCGGCGTTGCTGACCCGGCTTCGGCAATTCCCGTCAATTCCCGATTCGGGCAAAATAAATCCCGGTTATGTCGAAATAATTCCCGGTTATGCCGCAACGGGAATTCACCTTCAGGCCATTGATTTTACTATTATTTTTGGAGGTAGACCGGGTCGTTTTGGGCCGCGGCGGATGAAAATCCCGGTTATTTTCCCGGTTGAACGGGAATCGGGCAATATGGGGCGGACGGCTTTGCCGATCGCCGATTGCGAGGTGGTAGCGGGAGAGGGATTTGAACCCCCGACCTTGGGATTATGATTCCCCTGCTCTAACCAGCTGAGCTATCCCGCCGCGCGGCGCCGCATATAGGAGATCGGATGCCGGCGGTCAAGCAATGGGCCGCCGGCGGATCCAGCCGCCGCCCAGCACCCGCTCGCCATCGTAGAGAACCGCGGCCTGTCCCGGCGCCACCGCATCGGCCGGGGCGTCGAGAACCAGCTCGGCTTCGCCGGCCGCAGCGCCGGGGTAGAGCGTCGCCGGCGCCGGCATCTGCGCCGAGCGCAGCTTGGCCGCAACCCTGACGCCGGACGGACTGGGGGGCAGCGGACCCAACCAGTTCAGCTCGCCCAGCGAAACCCGGGCTTGGGCCAGCGCCGCCCGCGGCCCGACGACAATGCGCTGCCGCTCGGGCTCGATCGCCAGCACATGAAGCGGCTCGGCGGCGGCGATCCCGAGCCCCTTTCTCTGACCCACGGTGAAATGGGCGATGCCGCGATGACGGCCGAGCACATGGCCCTCGTCGTCGACGATGTCGCCGGGCTCGCCGGCTGCGGGGCGCAGCCGCTCGACCAGCGCCGCATAGGAGCCCTGCGGGACAAAGCAGATGTCCTGGCTGTCGGGCTTGTCGGCGACCGCCAGGCCGAAATGCCGGGCCAGCGCGCGGGTCTCGTCCTTGGCCAGCCCGCCCAATGGAAAACGCAGGAAATCGAGTTCGGCGCGCGTCGTCGCAAACAGGAAATAGCTCTGGTCGCGCGAGGCGTCTCGGGCGCGATGCAGCTCTGGTCCATCGGCGCCGGCCATCCGGCGCACATAGTGTCCGGTGGCGAGCGCCGAAGCGCCGAGGTCGCGCGCGGTGGCAAGCAGATCGCGAAACTTGATCCGTTGGTTACAGCGGATGCACGGCACCGGGGTCTCGCCCCGGCGGTACGACTCGGCGAAATCCTCGATCACCTCCGCGCGAAAGCGGCTTTCGTAATCGAGCACATAATGGGCGATGCCGAGCCGTTCGGCGACGCGCGCGGCATCGTGGATGTCCTGCCCGGCGCAGCATGCCCCCTTGCGCCCGAGCGCCGCACCATGGTCGTAAAGCTGCAAGGTGATGCCGACAACCTCGAAGCCGCGCTCGGCCAGCAGCGCCGCCGTCACCGATGAATCAACCCCGCCCGACATGGCGACGACGATCCGGTGGTCGGCCGGGTTGCCGGCGATGTCGAAGTCCGGCGGCGTCATGGCTGCGCGTCGAACCCCATCTGCCAGAAATCGGCCTCGAGCCGGGTGGCGGTGGCGAAACCGGCGGCGAGGGACGGAAAGCGCCCTTCGCCGCCGCGGCGCGTGAACTGCTCGTCGAGTGCCGCTTCGGCCTCTCGGGCGAGGTCCTGGTACTCAGCGCCGGCATACATTTCCAGCCAGTCGCGATAGCGGTTGCCGTCGAGCCGCGTCGCAGGATCGGCCATGCGCTCGGCCGCGATCAACGCGTAGCCGATGATGCAGGGCGCCAGTACGGTCTCGAGGTCGAGCCGATCGCCCGCCAAGCCGCGGTCGAGCACAAAGCGGGTATAGGCGATCGTCTCCATCGCTTCGGGTTCGGCGATCATCGCCGCTTCCGACAGGCCCCAGCCGCGGCAATATTCGACATGGAGGCCGATCTCGACGTCGAGCGTCGCGGCGACCAGCCGCTGCGCCCGGCGCATTTCGCCGAGCGTGTCCGATTTATAGATCGCCAGGCCCCAGGCGCGCGCGAAATGGATCAGAAACAGATAGTCCTGGATCAAATAGCGCCGGAAACAGGCTTCCGGCAGCTCGCCCCGGGTGAGCAGCAGAACGAAATCGTGTTTGGTATAGGCGCGCCATGCCTCGGAGGAAGCGGCGACCAGTCGTGAAAAGAGCCCGTCCACAATTGCGCCAAGCGGCCGCGTCAGCCGCGCAACAGGTTGCGGGTCGACGCCGGCAGCCGCACCGTCAAGCCGTCGAGCTCCTCGGTAATGATGACTTGGCAGCCGAGCCGGGACGTCTTGCTGAGGTTGAAGGCGAGATCGAGCATGTCCTCCTCGTCCTCGCTTGCCTCCTTGAGCAGGTCGTACCACTCAGGGTCGATGATGACGTGGCAGGTCGAGCAGGCTAGCGAGCCTTCGCACGCCCCCTCGATATCGATATCGTGGCGATGGGCGACTTCAAGCACCGACAACCCAAGTGGCGCTTCAACCTCGCGGTGTGTCCCATCGCGCTCGATAAAGACCATTTTGGGCATCAGGTGAATTCCGCACCCAATGCGGCGCCTGGATCCGGCCGCGGCGCCAAATCCTCAGCGAGGACCGCCGCCGCCAAGGCCGGCGCCGCGTCGGATGGCAGCTCGGTAGCGGCGGCGAGACGTAGAACCACGAGCCCCGCCTGTTCCGCCGCCTCCTCGATGCGTGCAGCCGCGGCTGTATCTCGTAATTTGCGACTGACAATCACGGCATGCGTCACCGGCCGGCCCAGCGCGCGCTCGGCTCGCAACCGCGCTCCTTCGAGCAGCTGCTTCCATCGCGCCACTGTGCCGTCCGCGGCCGGCACCGGGAGCGATTGCTCAAAGCCCTCGCGATCAACAAGAACCACCGCGTTGCCGCCGGCCGACATCGCGACCTCGATGCCGGCACCACTCGCATCGATGCCGATCGCCGCACCCGGAGCGCTCGGATCGGTCGGCCCGCCCTCAGGTTCCTCTATCTGAAACAGCTTCACGCACTGGCCTCGCGCCGCTTCCAGCGATTATAGGCCTCGGCCCGGACCGGCCATCCACATCCCGCGAACGGGCCCGATAAAATTGGAAGCTCAGACGTGAAAGGATTTGCCGCAGCCGCAACGGCCTTTTTCGTTCGGGTTACGAAAGGTGAAGCCGTTCTGCAGCTTTTCCTCGACGTAATCCATCTCAGTGCCAAGTATGAACATCACCGCCTTCGGATCGATCAGGACGGTGACGCCCTTGTCCTCGACAACCTCGTCGAACTTGCCCTTTTCATCGGCATATTCGAGCGTGTAGCTGAGGCCGGAGCAGCCGCGCGACCGCACCCCGATCCTGATCCCGGCCGACGGCTTGTCGCGCTTGGCGAGCAGCGTCTGGATCCGCTGCGCTGCAGCGTCGGTCACCTTCAAGGCCTGCTGTCTCGCCCTCATGCGTTTCTCCAACGCGTAATCTCGGTGGTTATGTGGGTATGCCGTTGCGCTGCCGCACCCCATTCTCGCCCGCGAGCCTGGCTGCAGCCGCGGCCAGCGCGTCAACCGCGAAATCGACCTCCGCTGCGGTGTTGAACCGGCCGAGGCCGATCCGGATCGCAGTACTGGCGAGCGTGTCGGGAAGGCCGAGGGCACGCAGCACGTAGGACGGCTCGATCGTTGCCGAGGTGCAGGCAGAGCCGGTCGATATCGCGATCGCCGGGCAGGCCTCGATCAAGGTCGGCGCTTCGATCCCCGGAAAAGTCAAGTTGAGGTTCCCGGCAAGGCGGCACTCGGCGTTCCCATTGAGGCCGAGCCCGGGAACGCGACGCGCCAAGCCCTGATATAGCCGGTCGCGGAGGCCGCGCAGCCGCGCTGTTTCCTCCGCCATTTCGGCGGCCGCAATCGCCGCCGCCCGACCGAGCGCGACACAAAGCGGTGTCGGCAAGGTGCCGGAGCGCAGCCCCCGCTCCTGCCCGCCGCCGTCGATCAGCGGCAGCAGCCGCACACGGGGCCGTCGGCGGACATACAGAACGCCGACGCCCTTCGGCCCATACATCTTGTGTCCGGAGATCGACATCAGGTCGATATGCATCGCCTCGACATCGAGCGGGATCTTGCCCGCGGCCTGCGCCGCGTCGCTATGAAACAATACGCCCTTGCCGTGGCACAATGCGCCGATTTCGGCGAGCGGCTGGATCACCCCGATCTCATTGTGCGCGGCCATGATCGAGACCAACAAGGTGCGCTCGGACAGCGCCGCCGCCAACTGATCGAGCGCGAGGAGACCGTCCGGCTCGACCGGTAGATAGGTCACCGCGAACCCCTCGCGCTCGAGCTGCGCGCAGCTTTCGAGCACGCATTTGTGCTCGGTCGCCAGGGTGATGATGTGGTCGCGGGGTCGGGTACCTTGGGGATGGGCACGGGCAAAGTGCGCCGCACCCTTGATCGCGAGGTTGTTCGATTCGGTGGCGCCCGAGGTGAACACAATCTCTCGCGGATCGGCATGGATCAGCGCCGCGACCGCCGCCCGCGCTCGCTCGATGGCCTCGGCCGCAACACGACCGTAGGCGTGACTGGTGCTGTGTGGGTTGCCGAAATGCTCGGTGAAATAGGGCAGCATCGCTTCGAGCACGCGCGGATCGACCCGTGTCGACGACTGATTGTCGAGGTAGATCGGCGGCGTGTTGGCACCGTCGCGCTGCCAGTGCCTGAACGCGGGCCGGGTTCATGCTGCGCGCGCCTTTTCCGTGGAGCCGCGCCGGCGCCGGTAAATTGCGGTCCAGGATTGCAGGAAACGGCTCACATCGCGCTCGGTCGTTGCCCAACCGAGACTGACCCGGATCGTCGTGGCGGCGATATCGGGCGCTAACCCCATCGCCTTCAGCACATGGCTCGGTCCGACCTTGCCCGATGAACAGGCGGCGCCGGCGCTGACCATGACGCCGTCGAGATCGAGGGCGATGATCTGCGTCTCGGCGGCGGTGCCGGGCATCGCAATCGCCGTGGTGTTGGGCAGTCGAGGCGCCGCGTTGCCGACGACCACCGCCTCCGGCGCTGCGGCCATAATCTCGGCCTCCAAAGCATCGCGCAATGCACGGACGCGATCGTATACCGCGATTTCGGCCGCGGCGGTGGCGGCCGCGGCGGCGAACCCGACGATCCCCGACAGGTTTTCCGTACCGGCTCGGCGACCGCGCTCCTGCCCGCCGCCACGCAGGAGAGGCATCAGGTCGAGCCCGCCGCGCGCGAGCAGCGCACCGACGCCAGGCGGGCCGCCGATCTTGTGCGCCGACAGGGTAACGAGATCGGCGCCAATGGCTGAACCATCAAGTGGAATCTTGCCGGCAGCCTGCACCGCATCACAATGAAAGAGGGCGCCGTGAGCGTGCGCCACCGCCGCGATTTCGGCCACCGGCTGGATCACGCCCGTTTCGTTGTTGGCGATCATGACCGATACCAGCGCCGGCGTCAGCTCTTTGACAAGCATAAGATCGAGCAGGTCGAGCCTGACGACGCCGTCTCGGTCGACTGGGATGTGTTCGGCCGAGGGAGCCGCTTGCAGTACCGAATCGTGCTCGACCGCCGAGACCAGCACACGCTGCCGCCCGGCGCCGAGAATGGCCAGATGATTGGCCTCGGTACCGCCGCTGACAAAAACCACGGCTTCGGCCGGCGCGCCGACCAGCGCCGCTACCGCGATCCGGGCGCGCTCCACCGTCGCCCGGGCCGCACGGCCCCAGCGATGCACCGAGGAAGGGTTGCCGCAATGCCCCAGCGCTGCGGTCATCGCAGCCGCCGCCTCAGGCCGGAGCGGTGCGGTGGCATTCCAATCGAGATAGGTCTCGGGGCTTGGCACAGCGCTTCCCGTCACGATCCCATGGTAACGGCAGCGCCGCGAAAGGCTTCGCAATGGATGCGGCCGCTGGTTCCCAGCACGCGGTGCTCGCAGACGTCGGCGAGCGAGACCGAGCTCAGGAAGAGGTGGATCTGATTGCCCAACTCCTCCCACAAATCGTGGGTCAAGCAGCGCGTGCGGTTGCCGCGGCAGCCGACCGGCGCACCGGGGGCGCAGCGCGTCGCGCGGATCGGCTCGTCGACCGCCAGGATGATGTCGGCAACGCGAGTCTCGCTGCGGTTGTTGGCGAGGAGATAGCCCCCGCCGGGTCCGCGTACGCTCTTGACCAGCCCGCTCTTGCGCAGCATCGCAAAGAGTTGTTCGAGGTAGGACAGCGAAATCTCCTGGCGCTCTGCGATCTCGGCGAGCGAGACCGGGTCGCCGCCGCTGTGCTGGGCGAGATCCACCATCGCCATCACCGCATAGCGTCCCTTGGTGCTGAGCCTCATGATGCGGTCCTCAGGAGACGCGCTCGTTTTCGATGGCGCCATTCCCGAGGTGCGTTTCCGGCGCCTCGACACCCGCAATGCTATCGGGGTCGGTCCGCGGCCGGTTGCCCTCGATTTCGGCCAAACGCCTGCGCAGGTTCGTGACCTCGTCGAGCAGGCCGTTGAGCGTGCGAGCAATCGGATCGGGTATGTTCTCGCAAATGCCGTAAGGTTGAAACACCGGCTCGGACAGCGGTTGCGGCGAGCTGGCGCCCAGCGGACGCGCCCGGACACCGACCATCCTGGCGCCGTCCGGCACTTCTGCCTGAACCAGCGTGTGCGCCCCGATCCGCGCCCCATCCCCGACGCGGAATGGTCCGAGGATCTGCGCATGCGAGCCGACGATAACGTCGTTACCGAGTGTCGGGTGCCGCTTTGCGCCGCGTGTCAACGACGTGCCGCCGAGGGTGACACCTTGATAAAAGGTGCAATCGTCGCCGATCTCGGCGGTCTCGCCGATCACCACTCCCATACCGTGATCGATAAATAGGCGCCTGCCGATGCGCGCCCCGGGGTGGATCTCGATGCCGGTCAACATCCGCCCGAGATGCGATACGAACCGCCCGGCGAGCAGCCAGCCGCGGACCCACAGCCAGCGCGCCAGGCGATGAAAAACGACCGCATGAAATCCAGGATAGCACAAGGCCACCTCGATCCGCGAGCGCGCGGCCGGATCGCGGGCGAGCGTCGCATCGATTTCGTCGCGCAGGTTTTTCAGCAGCATCGACATCACTATATTAACGTCTCTGCAGCGTGACCGCTCCGGATTGTGCCGTGCGGACGCCCTGAGCGAGCATATAATTGTCCGACAAAAATGATCAAGAATTGCGGACGCGCAGACCAACCCCCAACGTGCTGGCCACCGACCTGCATCCTCGGATATCGGTCGGCGGATTTCAGCTGGAATACCCATGCCTGACGTAATTATCAACGGGCCGGAGGGCCGGATCGAGGCGCGCTATCATCATAGCCGGGGACCGACCTCGGCGATGGCGCTCGTGCTGCACCCGCATCCGCAGCATGGCGGGACGATGCATAACAAACTCGTCTACGCGCTTTACCAGTCCTTCGTTCGCCAGGGCTTTTCCACCCTGCGTTTCAACTTTCGCGGGGTGGGACGCAGCCAGGGCAGCTTCGACCGCGGCGAGGGCGAACTGTCCGACGCCGCCTCCGCTCTCGATTGGCTGCAGACCTACAACCCGAATGCCGGAACCTGTTGGGTTGCCGGCTTTTCCTTTGGGGCCTGGATCGGCATGCAGCTGCTGATGCGACGGCCCGAGATCGAGAGCTTTATCGCGATCGCGCCGCCCGCGAACATCTACGACTTTACCTTTCTCGCTCCGTGCCCGTCATCGGGTCTGATCCTACAAGGGGACCAGGACACGGTGGTGCCGATCGAACTCGGTGCAAAAGCTCGTCACCAAGCTGTCTCACCAGCGCGATATAAAGATCGATTTTCGCAAGATCCCAGGAGCCGACCATTATTTCGCCGATAGCCTCGACACGATCACCAGCCATGTCGACGGCTACATCCGCGATCATCTTCGTATCGCCCATAAGGCTCCGGCCGCGTCCCAAGGACGCGGCGTACGCTGACCAGGCCGCCCGCTCGCTCAATCGGCGAAAGGGTCGCGCACCAGCACCGTGTCGTCGCGCTCCGGGCTGGTCGAGAGCAGCGCCACCGGCGCGCCGATCAACTCTTCCAGCCGCACGATGTATTTGATCGCGGTTGCCGGCAAATCGGCCCAGGAGCGTGCGCCACGGGTGCTCTCACCCCACCCCTCGGCGGTTTCGTAGACCGGCTCGAGCCTCGCCTGGGTGGTCATCCCGGCCGGGACATAGTCGTAGGTCTCGCCGCCGCAGCGATAGGCGGTGCAGAATTTGACCTCGTCGAAGCCGTCGAGCACGTCGAGCTTGGTCAGCGCGATGCCGTCGATGCCGCCGGTCTTGACCGCCTGCCGCACCGCGACTGCATCGAACCAACCGCAGCGCCGTTTGCGTCCGGTGACGACGCCGAATTCGCGGCCGCGCTCGCCGAGCTTCTCGCCGATCGCATCGTTGAGCTCAGTGGGGAACGGCCCGGCGCCGACCCGGGTGGTATATGCCTTGGTGATGCCGAGCACGAAGCCGACGACACTCGGCGCGATGCCCGACCCTGCGGCAGCCTCCCCGGCCACCGTGTTCGACGAGGTTACGAACGGGTAGGTGCCGTGGTCGACATCGAGCATCGCACCTTGCGCACCTTCGAACAGGACTCGCTTGCCTTGGCCTCGCGCCTCGTCGAGCAGGCGCCACACCCGATCGGCATAGGGCAGGACAAGCGGCGCCACCGCAGTAAGCGCTGCGATCAGCTCGGCGCGGGCGACTTGGGGTTCGCCCAGCCCGCGTAACAGCGCGTTGTGGTGCAGCAGCACCTCGTCGACCCGCCATTCGAGCGCCTCCCGGTCGGCGAGGTCGCAGACCCGGATCGCACGGCGCCCGACCTTGTCCTCATAGGCCGGGCCGATGCCGCGGCCGGTGGTGCCGATCTTCTGTTCACCGCGCCGCTCTTCGCGAGCCCGATCGAGCGCGCCATGCGATGGCAGGATCAGCGCTGCGTTGTCGGCGAGCCGCAGGTTGTCGGGCGATATGTCGAGCCCCTTCGCGCGCATCGTCTCGATCTCGGCGACGAGCGCCCAAGGATCGACGACAACGCCATTGCCGATGATCGACAGCTTGCCGGGCCGCACGACTCCCGAGGGCAACAGGCTGAGCTTGTATTCGACATTGCCTACGACGAGCGTGTGGCCGGCATTGTGGCCGCCCTGAAAGCGCACCACGACATCGGCCCGCTCCGACAGCCAGTCGACGATCTTGCCCTTGCCCTCGTCGCCCCATTGGGCGCCGACGACGGCGACATTGCCCATCTAGCACCTCCTTTAGCCGAGCTCTTGGGGTTCGCCGTCCACAAAGACATGCGTGCAGCCGAGACGACGCGCCTCGGCCCGCCAATCGGCGGTCGGCTCGAGGGCGGAGACGGTGATCCATCCCCGCTCGCGCAAAGTACGCGCCTGGCCGCGGTCGGTGCCGAGCGGCAGCAACAGCCGACGCGATAACGGGTCATTGGGCAAAGTCCGAAGGATCGTATCGGTATAAAGCGTGAAGCCGGTAGCAGGCTCCGGCGCGGCCGGATCGCCGGCCTGGTAGCGGCCACCACGGCCTAGCTCTCCGCCGGAGCCGCACGCCGCGGCACCACCGGCGAAGAACGTAAAGCTGATCCCTGTGTGATACTCGAAACCGCGGTTCTCGACCGGGTCGACCGTCACCTTGAGCCCGGGTGCTGCGCCCGCGAGCCCTTCGAGCACGGCCCCGAGCCGCAACTGTTCGGCCCGCGCCCGCGTCGGCAGCTTCAGATGATCGAGGGCGGCGAGCGCGGCCGCAGCGGGACCGGCAGCCGCGAGCAGCTGACCCAGCAGCTCTCCTGCTTCCCCGGCCGTTGCCGCGACTGCAGCCGCGTCCTTATGGTCGAGCGCGGCACGCAATGCCCCCGCTTGCTGGTCGGGAATCGCAAAGGCCTCAGTCACCGCGGCCACCAATGTCGGCATCGTAATGTCTACCGAAAGATGGGGCACGCCAAGCGCCTCGAGCGCCTCGCCGGCGATCGCAATCACCTCGACATCCGCGACCGGCCCCGCGGCTCCAATCAGTTCGGCCCCGACCTGGCCGATCTGCCGCTCAGGTCGAATCTCCGAGCCTTTGACTCGTAATACCTGGCCGGCGTAGCTCAGTCTCAAGGGCCGCGGCGCCTTGCCGAGCCGGGTGGCGGCGATGCGCGCGATCTGCGGGGTCATGTCGGCGCGCATCCCGACCATGCGGTGCGAGCCCGGGTCCATTGTGCGGAAGGTCGCGGTCGCCATCGCCGCGCCGGCGCCGGAGAGCAACGTCTCCTCGAATTCGACGAGCGGCGGCTTGACGCGCTGATATCCATGTGCGGTGAGCGTCGCCATGAGCTTGGAGACGACCTGCGCCTCGATCTCGGCCTCGGGAGGCAGTAGATCGTGCATGCCGGTCGGCAGCAAAGCCGGGTGCGGAGCGTCACTCATCGCATGAGTTTGCACTACCCCGGTGCGCGGCACACGGAGAAACGAGAGGAGCGCTGGCCTAGAACCGTAATGATTTGACCTGGATTACGTTCGGCAGGCCGCGCACCGTGTCCAGTATCGCTGGCGAGAGCGGCTGATCGACCTCGACAAGGCAGATCGCGTCCTGGCCCGGCGCGGTGCGGCCGAGGTGGAAGGTCGCGATATTGACCGACGCGGCTCCCATGGTCTGGCCCAGCGCACCAATAAAGCCCGGCTTGTCGAGATTGCGCACAAACAGCATGTTGCCGCCGAGCTCAGCTTCGAGCGGGATGTCCTCGACCGAGACGAGGCGCGGCTTGTCGCCGCCGAACAACGTGCCGGAAACCTCACGCGGCCGGCGTTCGGCGAGCGGTCCGTTCGGCGTCACCACGACCCGGATCAGGGTCTGGTAATCGCCGGGCTCGGCGCGGCGGGTTTCGCTGACGCGAATATCGCGGTCGCGGCAAATGACCGGTGCGCTGACCATGTTGACGCTGGCGAGCTGAGGCGCCAGCAGCGCGGTCAGCACGATCGCGGTCAACGGCTTGACGTTGAGCTCGGCGATCGCCCCTTCGTATTCGACCGAGACCGCGGTAATGCCGCTCTCGGTCAGCTGGCCGGCAAAGCTGCCGAGCTGCTCGGCGAGGGTGATGTAAGGCCTGATCCGGTTGGCTTCCTCGGCGGTCAGCGAGGGCATGTTGACCGCGTTGGCGACGGCGCCGGTCAGCAGAAAATCCGCCAACTGCTCGGCGATCTGGACCGCGACGTTCTCCTGCGCTTCGGTCGTGGCGGCGCCCAGATGCGGCGTGGCGACGACGTTGTCGCGGCCAAAGAGCGGGTTCTTGCGCGCCGGCTCCTCGACAAAAACGTCGATCGCGGCGCCGGCGACATGGCCGCTATCGAGAGCGGCGGCGAGATCCTCCTCGACGACGAGACCACCGCGCGCGCAATTGACCAGCCGCACCCCCCGCTTCATCTTGGCGAGTGCCCCCGCGTCGATCATGTTTCTCGTTGCGTCGGTTAGGGGCGTGTGCAAGGTCACGAAATCCGCGCGCGACAGCAATTCGTCGAACGACACCTTTTCGACCCCGAGATCGATCGCGCGCTCAGCGGAAAGGAACGGGTCGTAGGCGACCACTTTCATTCGCAGCCCGAGAGCGCGCACCGCGACGCTGGCGCCGACATTGCCGCAGCCGACAACGCCGAGCGTCTTGCTGGTCAGCTCGACGCCCATAAAGCGCGATTTCTCCCATTTGCCGGCTTGGGTCGAACGGTCGGCGGCCGGGATTTCGCGGCACAGCGCGAACAGCATCGCAATCGCATGCTCGGCCGCGGTCGTCGAGTTGCCGTAAGGGGTGTTCATGACAACGACGCCGCGCTGCGTCGCGGCGGTCACGTCGATGTTGTCGACACCGATACCGGCGCGGCCGATGATCTTAAGCTCGGGCGCGCGGCCGAGCAGTTCGGCGGTGACTTTGGTCGCCGAACGCACCGCGAGCCCGTCATATCCGGCAATCCGGGTTTTCAACTCCTCGGCGGTAATACCCGGCAGCATGTCGACTTCGATCCCGCGCGCGGCGAGGATCTCCGCCGCACGCGGGCTCAAATCATCGGAGATCAAAACCTTTGGCATTTACGATGCTCCAACTGGAATTCGCCAAAGACGTGGTCAGACGCCGAGAGAGGTTGTTAAGGCGCCGCTTGTTTCACTCGATCTGACTTTCCGTCTCACCGTCTGGTTATAGATTAAGCTGCTTTTGCTGCTTGGCGCTGCTCCTCCCAAGCCCAATCGAGCCAGGGCATCAAGGCTTCGACATCAGCGGCCTCAACCGTGGCCCCGGTCCAGATGCGGATCCCCGGCGGCGAGGCGCGGTGGCTGGCGATGTCGTAGGCGGCGTGCTCTTTTTCGAGCCGCGCCGCCATCGTGCGCACGGTCTGAAACCGGTCATCGGGCGACAGTGCGGTAAACCACGGCTCGACGATTTTGAGCTGCGGCGAGGTGCAGGAGATCGTGGCCGGGTCCTCCGCCAGGAACTCGATCCAGGGCGTGCGCTCGGCCCAGGCGGCAACGACCGAGAGGTTTTTTTCCGAGCGGGCGATCAGCCCGTCTAGTCCGCCAACCGATCCTGCCCACTTGAGCGAGTCGATCGCGTCTTCGACGCATAGCATCGATGGCGTGTTGATCGTCTCTCCTTGGAAGACACCCTTGATTAATTTTCCCTTCGAGGTCAACCGGAAGAGTTTCGGCAATGGCCAGGGCGGGGTGTAGCTTTCGAGCCGCTCGACCGCACGCGGCGACAGCGCCAGCATGCCGTGCGCCGCCTCGCCGCCCAGCGCCTTCTGCCACGACCAGGTGACGACATCGAGCCTGTCCCAAGGCAGGCGCATCGCAAACACGGCCGAGGTCGCGTCGCAGATCATCAGCCCCTTGCGGTCCTCAGCAATCCAATCGCCGTTCGGCATTCGCACTCCCGAGGTCGTGCCGTTCCACGGAAAGACGACATCACGCTCCGGATCGACCGCGTGAAGATCGGGAAGCTTGCCGTAAGGCGCGTGCAGGACGCGCACATCAGCAAGTTTCAGCTGTCTGACATCCTCGACCCAACCTTCTCCGAAATTCTCCCAAGCCAACATGTCGACGCCGCGCGCGCCGAGCAGCGACCACATCGCGATCTCGACCGCACCGGTATCTGAGGCCGCCACCACGCCAACCCGCCAATCGGCGGGGACGCCGAGTATCGCTCGCGAGCGGTCGACCACCTCGACGATCCGGGCCTTGCCAATACCGGAGCGGTGCGAACGGCCGACCAGCGCCGCCTCCAGCGCCGCCGGGGACCAGCCCGGACGCTTGGCGCAGGGGCCGGATGAAAAACAGGGGTTGCGCGGGCGCCGCGTCGGCTTCATCACGCCAATCCTCATAGTCCTTAATTAATCCTTAATTAATCGAGATGGCCCATCAGGGTGCCGGATCCCGCGCGGGAACTTATGGACGACCAGGGGCCGCGTCAATGTGGCGGCGCAGCACTTTACTTCGAATCCGGCGGGCTGAGCGCGCGTGGGAGATCAACCGTCCTGCCGTAGCCGGCTTGGCAGCAGTTCGCCGCGTTTTTCGAGAACCGGATAGGCAGCGGCCGCGATGTGCGAGTTGATCCGCTTCAGGTCTCGCAGCATGTCTAGGTGGAGCGCGCTGGTTTCGACGCTCTCGATGCGGCCGGCACGGATGCGGGCGAAATGGGCCTCGGTCGCCCGTGCTTCGAGATCGCGAAAGATCTCCTTTTCGCCGAGCAGCCCGCGAGCCGCCCGAATGTCGTCGGTCATGAACACCGCGGCAGCCGTGCGCACGTTTTTCGCGAGACGTTGGAGCATCTCGTGGATCTCGGCCGTCCCTTCGGCCGAGAACGCCAGGTTGCGCTTGGCCCGCTTTGCGAGATTTGCTGCCACGCCCCGTTCGACGATGTCACCGGCATGTTCGAGGTTGGTGATGAAGGCGAGGATCTCCGACAGCCGCCGGTCATCCTCAGCGTCGAGGGATTCGTGGTCGAGCGAGGTCAGATAAGCCTTGATCGCACTGTTGAGCCGATCGAGCACGTCATCGAGGCGTTTCGTCTCGGCGATGCGTTTGCGGTCGCTGCGCTCGAGCGCCTCAAGTGCCACGTCCAGCATAGTTTCGAGAACATCGGCCATCCGCAGCGCTTCGCGCGATGCTGCGGTAAGGGCAACCGCAGGGATTTCGAGGGCGTCCTGGTCGAGATAGACCGGGCGGGACGGGTCGGCCGGAACGGCACGAGCCGGCAGGATCCACCTCAGCAACCGGGCGAGCGGTCCCAGCACCGGGAAGAACAGCGCCGCCATCACAAGGTTGAAGAGGGTGTGGAAATCGGCAACAGCTCGGTAGGCGTTCGGCTCCAGAGAGACAAGCCAAGGACCGATCACCCCGAGGAGCGCCAGTCCGAGGATGCACCCGATCGCCCGGTTCAGCAGGTTTCCAATCGGCAGGCGCTTCGTCGACGGATCGCCGTTGGAACCAGCTTCGAACAGCGGGTTCAACGCGGTGCCGAGATTGGCGCCGAGGACGAGGGCGATGGCCGCCTGCGGCGGCACCACACCTTGGGCGGCGAAAGACATGATCAGCAGCACCACCGCGACGCTCGAATGCGCAGCCCAGGTGAACACTGCTGCAACGATCACGTCGATCACCGGCACCGTCGCGATCATACCGAGCAGCAGTCGCAGGCTTGGCACATCCTCGTAGGGCGTCAGCACGGTGAGCAGCTGACTCAGCGCGATCAGCATCAGCCCGAGACCGATCGCGACGCGCCCGAGGTCGCGCGTGCGGGTGACGCCGCTGCGGCGGAACATCATGACCCCGATAAGGATGAAGAGCGGCGCCACCCGCGAGATATCGAACGAAAGTACTTGTACGATCAAGGTCGTACCGACATTGGCGCCGAGCATCGCGGCAAGTCCGGGCACCAGATCGACGAGCCCGCCGGCGGCGAAACCGGTGACCATCAGACCGGTCGCCGTGCTGCTCTGCAGCACCGCGGTGATCCCCAGCCCCGCGAGAAATGCCTTTGCGCGACTGCCCAGCGCCGCGCCGAGGATCCGGCGCAGGTTCGGCCCGAACGCGCGCTGAATCCCGCTCTGGACCATATGAACGCCCCAAAGGAGCAGGGCGATCGATCCGGCGAGATCGATCAAGGTCAGGGTAGCGTCCATCTCCGCTCGCCCCGCAAATAGTCGGGTACATCATTAGCGCGCAGATGTGCTCGGCACGAGGCATTTCATGCGGCATCAGGGCGAGGCATTACCCCAGATGCGAGCCGCTAGACTTTCTCATGGCGTATCCGGGCTGCGCCGGTCCCGCTGTCCGCCAAGCTTTCAGCAGAAGGCGATCAGTTTGTCGGTCTCGAAGCTGGGCTGGCGCTATGGATGTGGACGTAGAACCAGTCGGGGCTCGGTAGTGGTAGGATCGCGCCATTAGCGCCGGCGCGGTCTCGCCCTGCGTGTCGAAGACTTCGTTGACCGCGTAGCTCACGAGACAGCCCGCGCGGCGGCAAAGCCCTCCCACCCCGCCTGCCGTAACACGCAGGCCGGGCACTGACCGCAGCCGTAGCCCCAATCGTGACGATCCGCGCGGTCGCCGAGGTAGCAGCTGTGGGTCTCGTCACGGATCAGGGTTACGAGCGCGTCGCTGCCGAGATCATGGGCGAGCGTCCAGGTCGCTTTCTTGTCGAGCCACATCAGTGGCGTGTGGATCACAAAGCGATGATCCATGCCGAGCGACAGGGTTGCCTGCAATGCTTTCAACGTGTCGTCGCGGCAGTCGGGATAGCCCGAATAATCGGTCTCGCACATACCGCCGACGAGATGGCGCGCGCCGCGGCGATACCCGACCGCCGCGGCCAACACGAAAAACATCAGATTGCGGCCGGGGACAAAGGTGTTCGGCAGCCCGGTTTTGTCGAGGGCGATCGCAGTGTCGCGGGTCAGCGCGGTGTCGCTGATTTGCCCAAGCACACCGCAGTCGACGAGATGATCCTGCCCGAGCCGCGCGGCCCAATCCGGAAATTCGCGGCGCAGGCGCGCCATCGCCGCGATGCGGCAATCAAGCTCGACGCGGTGGCGCTGCCCATAATCAAAGCCGATCGTTTCGACCTCGGCAAAGCGCTCGAGCGCCCAGGCGAGGCAGGTGGTCGAGTCCTGGCCCCCGGATAGGAGGACGAGCCCCCTTTCCAGGCGGATTTCCGTCATTTGGCGCGCTGCTGCGGTCACGCGCCACGAAATAAGGGCTAGCTGTGCCTAGATCAACAAAGGAGCCGCAACCCGCGCAGCCCCACTCAGCGGCGGACCAAGCTCGCGACCAGAAAGCCCACCGCAAAAGCAACCGCCAGACTGGCGAGCGGGTTATGCTCGACCTGCTGCGAGACGGTGCCGACCGCGCGCTCGCCTTGCGTGCGCAGCTCCTTCGCCATCTCGGAGGCGCGCTCCTGAGCGGTCTGCGCCCACTGTTCGCTTGCCTGCGTCAGGTCGCGGATGGACCGCGACGCTTGGTCGACGACCGAACGCAGTTTTTCCACCGCATCGCTCGCCTGGCCAAAGCCGAGCCCGCTCTTGCCGCCGTCGCCGCTCGAGTGTTCGTCTGCTTCCTGTTTTTCCGCCATAACCGTTGCTTCCTCCGAAGTGGAATGTGCGCCGGAGCGAATCATCGGAGAGAACACCCGGAAAGGCGAATCACTCCGCGTCGTTCGCCGCATCGGTCGTTATAGTGGGGACCGATCGCTGTAGGAGGCGTCATGATCAGCAATGTCGACCCGTATCTCGCGCTCGGCGTGCGGCCGTTCATCAATTGCTGCAGCGTCCGCACCTTGCATGGCGGCAGCCTGATGCTGCCTCAGGTCCGCGACGCGATGGCCGCGGCATCACACCGGTTCGTCAATCTCGACGAGCTGATGGAGGCGGCCGGAAGGCGGCTGGCCGAGTTGACCGGGGCCGAATGGGGCATCGTCACCTGCGGCAGCGCTGCCGCGGTGGCGCTGGGCACGGCGGCGTGCGTGGCCGGCAACGATCCGGTCAAGATGCTTCGCCTGCCCTTCACCGAGGGCATGGTCAACCGGGTGATCATCCCGAGCAGGCAACGTTTCGCCTATGACCAAGCGGTGCGGATGATCGGCTGCCACATTGTCGAAATCGACACCCGCGAAGACCTCGACCGGGCGCTAGAGGAGCCGGTGGCGATGGTCGTATTGCTCGGCAAGCAGGAGCATCTTACGGGGGTGCGGATCGAGGAGATTGCCGCTGTGGTCAAGCCGCGCGGTATCCCGATCATGGTCGACGCCGCCTCGGAGCATCTCGAACGTCCGAGTCCGTGGCTGGTGCGCGGCGCCGATCTGGTTGTCTACAGCGGCGGCAAGTTTCTGCGCGGCCCGCAGACCAGCGGGCTGCTGCTCGGGGCCAAGCCCTTGGTCGAGGCGGCCTGGCGCAACGCCTCGCCGCACCAAGCGCTAGGCCGCCCAATGAAAGTCTCGAAGGAGGACATTATTGGCGTGCTGACCGCGGTCGAGTACTGGTTCGAAGCGCGCGACAGCGCGGCTGAACGGCAGCGATGGTACGATGATTGCGCGGTCATCGCCGAGCGGGTCGGGCGGGTACCGAGGGTTCGGGGCGAGGTCATCGAGCCCGTCGGCGTCGATCTCGTGCCGCGGTTATCGATCTCCTGGGACCGCTGGCATTACCCGATCGACGGGCTCGGGCTGCGCCAGCGTGTGCTCGACGGCGAGCCCCGCATCATGCTCGATGATAATTCGGCGACCAAGGACGGGATCGCGATCGACCCGTTCCAGCTGCAACCCGGCGAGGCAGAGCAGGTCGGCGAGACTATCGCTGCGGTTTTGCGCGCGGCGAGTGCGGCCGAGCCACTGATCGTGCGTGCTCCAGAGGTTGAATTGGCCGGCGAGTGGGAATTGTGTGTCGATTTTTTGCAGGGCGGACGGGTCCACCAACTCGCGATCGAGCAGCGTGGCCCCGAGCTTGCCGGCCATCACCGCTCGGTCCAGTTCGAGGGCCCGGTTCAGGGCTGGCTTGACGGCACTCGCGTTCAATTCTCGCTCACTTCACGCTACGAGGGAGGCACGATCTCTTATCTTTTCGAAGGTGAGGTTCTAGAGGGCGGGATGAGGGGCACCGCCGTACTCGGCGCCGCCAGCGACCAGAACTACGGCATCGTCAACCGCAGCCAATTCGGCGCGGGCCGTTGGCGGGCCACTCGGACCGCATAAGCAACGCGATGCCAACCCGCCGCGAGTGGTACGTCGGCTCATGCACCTGCGAGAGCTGTCGAGAGTCAGCGTGGCTGGGAGGACCGGTGGGTGGCGGCGACTTCGGCACGCATGCCGCTGCCGGCCATCAGCATCTCCGCGGTGAAAGCGCCGATTGCACCGATCGTGCAGATCACGGCGAGCCCAAATGTGGTGAACAGCACCGAGGCGACAGTCGCTTCTTTCAAGGCGCCAAAGAAGAGGGTTAGCACCGAGGCGCAGGTAAGGCCCCCGGCGACAGCGCCGAGCACTACGGCAACATCGAGCGCGAGAGATCGCCGGCGCAGATGCGTCAGGTACACGCCCAAATCTGCGATGTCGGCCACGTCGCCCCCGTCCGTCGCCTTCGCGATCAGATCGGCGACGCGCGCGAGCCTGGTCGAGAATACGTTCAGCAAGGTTGCGATGCCGGACAACAGGAAGATCGGCGTCAGCGCCACCTGTATGACGTGTGCGACGAGGTCGAGTGGTGAGATCGGTGTTGAGAGGCCGGGCATGTTCGTCGCGTGGCTGGGCTGGCACCGCGGGCACCATATACCGCCGGTGCCGTGTGCGGGAGGAGACGGCGAAATCTCGTTTTATGCTTAAACCGGCGTTGCCGGTGTGCGATGCTGCAAAATTCACATCAGGGATAGGAGGACGCCGTGCCAAAATACACGCTGGTCAGCTTCAAGACCTGCCCGTGGGTGCAACGCTCGGCTATCGTTTTTCGCGAGAAGAATACCGAGTTCGAGCTGCGCCATATCGAGCCCGACAATCGGCCCGATTGGTTCCTCGCCATCTCGCCGCACAAGAAAGTGCCGGCGCTGAGCATCGACAATCGGGTGTCGCTGTTCGAATCGAACGCTATCAACGAGTATTTGGACGAAACCATCGCGCCCCGGCTGCATCCCGAGGATCCGATCGAGCGCGCGCTGAACCGGGCCTGGACCGATTATGTACCGACCTTTGCCGGCATAGTGACCGCAACCGCCTACGCCGATACCGAAGACGAGTACAACAAGGCGGCGGCCGGCATCCCGGTCGCGTTCGAGCGGCTCGAAAAGGCGCTTGAAAAGCGGGGCCGCGGCCCGTTTTTCAACGGCGCGAAATACTCGCTGGTGGACGCCGCCTACGCGCCGTTTCTGCAGCGCTATTTCTTCCTGGACCGGGTCAAAAAGCTCGGCCATATCGAGAAGTTCCCGCGCCTCAAGGCATGGGGCGAAGCGTTAATGAGCCGGCCTTCGACCCATTCCTTCGAGCCGGCCGAATTCGAAGCTATGTACCGCGACGGTTTGAGGCGCCGAAACAAATGGGTCTCGCAGTTCGTCGAGCCGGCGAGGGCCGCGGCGGAGTAGCCGGACCGAAATTGCCACGGCGCAGGCGACGCGAACCCGCTTGCGCCGCCGCGCATGCGCGACGAGGTCGCCGGGCGAATTCGCCGGTAGCCAAATCTTACTGGCGCCGCGCGGCCACGCCCATCAGTGCAGCGAGCTGGTCCGAGTCGTCAATCAGCGCCCGGCTCGAGCCGGAGAAGACGATGGCGCCGCGGTCGAGGACGATTGCGTCTTGCGCCAGCTCGAGCGCGAGGTGGGCGTGCTGTTCAACCAGCAACAGCGCCATATCGTCCTCGCGTTTGAGGCGGTCGAGCCCGGCGAGGAGCGCATCGATGATGACCGGCGCCAGCCCTTCCAGCGGCTCGTCCATCAGCAACAGCGACGGGTTGCCGATCAGCGCCCGGCCGATCGCCAACATTTGCTGCTCGCCACCCGAAAGCTGGTTACCGCGGTGATGGCGGCGCTCGGCGAGCGCGGGAAAGAATTCGTAGACCCGCGACATCGACCACCGCCCCGGGCGCTCCGCCACCAACAGGTTTTCGGCGACGGTCAGAGAGGGAAAAATCTCGCGCTCCTGCGGCACGAACCCGATGCCGAGCCGCGCCCGGCGAAACGGCGGCAAAGCCGCGATCTCACGGCCGGCAAAGCGGATCGAGCCCGCGCGCAGCCGCGTGTGGCCCATGATCGTCGCCAGCAAGGTTGTCTTGCCGACCCCGTTGCGCCCGAGCACGGCCAAGGTTCCGCCCGGCGGCAGGCCGAGCGCAATTCCTTCGAGCGCGATCGTGTCGCCATAGCCGGCGGAGACCCCGTCGAGGATGAGATCGGGAGTCACGCCGGACCGCGCCCGCCGAGATAGACCTGGCGCACCCTCGGGTCGGCGCTGATCGTCTGTGGCGCGCCTTCGACCAGCACGCTCCCCTGCACCAGCACGGTAATCCGTTGCGCCAGGCGGAAGACCAGATCCATGTCGTGGTCGATTATCAGAACGGCGATATCAGGCGGCAGTCCTTCGATAGCCGCGATGATCCGGCCGGTCTCGCCCGAGGGGACTCCAGCTGCCGGCTCGTCGAGCAGCAACACCTTGGGGGCGAGTGCGAGTGCGACCGCGATCTCGATCAGCCGTTGACGCCCATAGGCGAGCGTCGCGACCGGCTGCGCCGCGGCATCGGCGAGCCCCATCCGCTCGATCAGGGCAAAGGCTTCCTTGATCGTGGCGCGGTGATACCCGGCCGGGCGGAACAGACCGCCGGCAATCCCTTGTCGCTCGCAGACCGCCAGGGCCACGTTTTCGAGCACGCTCAGGCGGCGGAACAGCGCGGTGATCTGAAAGGTGCGGACGAGGCCGCGCTTGACCCGCGCGGCCTGCCGCAACTCGGTGACGTCGGTACCGTCGAGGAGTATCTGCCCGGCATTCGGCGGCAACGCCCCGGTCACCAGATTGATAAAGCTGGTCTTCCCGGCGCCATTCGGCCCGATCAGTGCGTGTCTAGCACCACGCTCCAGGCCGAAGTTGATAGCATTTGCCACCGTCAGGGCACCGAAGCTCTTGGTCAGCCCGCGGGTTTCGAGCGCCGGCGGGCTCATCGCCCTGGTTTACCCCGCGACTGCAACCGCTCGACCAGCCCGAGCACGCCGCCGCGGGCGAAGACCACGAGCAAAACCATCAACAGGCCGATCCAGAAATACCAATAGACCGGCTCGATCGTCGAAAAGCGATCCTGCGCGATCATATAAAGGGGCACGCCGATGAAGGCGCCATAGAGCCGGCCGACGCCGCCGATGATCAGCATGATCAGCACGCCGCCGGAGCGGTCGAGGCCGAGAAAGGTGAGACCGACGAACCCGGTTGTCTGCGCGATCAGCGCGCCGGAGATCCCCGCGAGCGCCGCCGATATCGTGTAGACCACAAGACGCCGACGCTCGACCGGCGCGCCGATCGCGTGCATGCGCTGGATATTTTCCCGGATGCCGACGAGCGAGCGGCCGAATGGCGAGTGAACGATCCGCCGCACCGCCAACCAGCACAGGAACAGCACGATCAAGCAGTAGAAATAGGCGGTTCGGCCGAACAGATCGAAGGGGTAGCGGCCAAAGATCGACCAGACCTGCATCCCTTGCAGCCCGTCGTCGCCGCCCGTCAACCAGCTCGCCTTGTTGACCGCCTCGTAGAGGATCGAGGCGACGACCAGAGTCAACATCAAAAAGGTCAGCCCCGTCGTGCGCAGGATCACGAGACCCGACAACAGCCCGATCAGCGCCGCCACCGCCGCCCCGGCAAACAGTCCGGTGATGGGCTCGCCCCAGCCATGGGCGGCAAGGAGCCCGGCGGCGTAGGCGCCCGTGCCGAAGAACGCGGCCTGACCCAACGTGACGATCCCGGCATAGCCGAGGACCAGATCGGCCGACAGCGCGAAGAGGATCGTCGCCAAGATTTGCGCGCCCAGCGGCAGATAGGAGGGGAAGGCAAAATAGGCCGCGAGCGCCGCCAGCCACGGCACAGCTTCGAGCGGGTGGTAACGGTGGCGCCGGGCAAGGATGGCGATCGCGCCGAGATCGGGCATCAAGCCCGACCAAACAGACCACGCGGCCGCCACAACAGCACCGCCAAGGTCAGCGCATAAATGAAAAAGGCGCCGAACTCCGGCACCAGATATTTGGAGGCAGTATCGGCGACGCCGAGCAGGAGTGCGGCAAAAAACGGCCCGCGGATACTGCCGAGCCCGCCGACGGCGACGACAATCAGGAAATAGATCAGGTTCTGCAGCGCATAGCCGGGATTGACGGGCAACAGGTCGGCGCCTAGCGCGCCGCCCAAGCCGGCGAGCCCGCTGCCGAGAGCAAAGGTCGCCATAAACAGGCGCGATGTGTCGATGCCGACCGATTGGGCCATCCGCGGATTGTCGACGGCGGCGCGCAGCCGGGCGCCAAAGCGGGTGCGCTCGACCGCGAGCCATAACACCGTCACCAAGACCGCACCGCATAGGATCAGAAAGCTGCGATAGGCGGGAAAGCTGCGGAAGCCGAGATCGACGGGGCCGCTCAGCCATTGCGGTGGTTGCAAAGGCTGCTGCAGCGGTCCCCAAATATAGGTGGCGCCGGCCACCGACATGAAGGCAAGACCGATGGTCAATAGCACCTGGTCGAGCTCGTCGCCGCCGTAGAACCGCCGGTAGAGCAGCCGCTCCATGGGGACGCTCGCCGCCGCCACCGCCAGCGCCGCGCCAAGCAGCGCCAACGGGAACGGCACGCCCCACTGCTTCATCAGGCTCGTCACCACATAGCCGCCGGCCATGGCGAAGACGCCGTGCGCCAGATTGACGAAGCCCATCAGCCCCATCGTCACCGACAGCCCAACCGAAATCAGGTAGAGCACCATCGCAAAGGCGAGGCCGTTAAAGGCGATGTCGACCGCGGCGGAGAGAATGTCGCCCATGGCCCGAACGCGCCCAGCGTCAGATTATTTTGGTGGGTTCAACTCCTTCCAAGGGTCCTTGACCATCGGGATCGTGGCGATCTCGACATTGGCGAGCTTGCCGTCCACCTTCTCAACTCGCCGGATATAGACGTTCTGGATTATGTCGCGGGTCGCGGGATCGATCATGATCGGCCCGCGCGGGCTATCGGGATCTTTCCAGTTCTTGAAGAACGCCATCGCCTCGTCGGCCGTGAATTTGCCCTTGGTCGCCTTGACCAGGTCGAAGATCATCGCCATCCCGTCCCAGCCGTCGACCGAGAAGAAGTCGGGAATGGCCTTGTCGCCGTATTCGCGCTTCCAGGCCGCGAGAAAGGCCTCGTTGGCCGGCCGCTTCCCCGCGACCGAATAGGTGCCGGAGGTGATCAGGCCGAGCGGTATATCGCCCATGTTCGGCAACTCCTCGTCGGGCAGCAGGTCCTGCGGCGCGGCGAGGTTGATCCCGGCTTCGCGCAGGCCGAGATCGTTGATCGCCCGCATCATCGCCGTGGCCTGCGTGCCGGCGGGGACGAAGATGAAGGCGACGTTTGGCTTGGCGTCCTTAATGCGGTGCACGAACGGGGCGAAGTCGGGATTGGCCAGCGGAAAGCGGTCGGCGCCGACGATCTTGCCGCCGGCCTCGGTAAAGGACTTGGTAAAGGCCGCCTCGGCGTCATGGCCGGCGATGAAGTCGGTGACCGCGGTATAGGCCGTCTTCCAGCCCTGCTCCGCGGCCCATTTGCCCATCGGGTAGGATTCTTGCCAAAGGGTGAAGGTGACGCGCACGACATAGGGCGAGATCCGCGGGATGGAGACGCCGGCGGCGGCGTAGCTGAGCACGAGCGGAACCTTCGCCTCGGCGGTCATCGGCGCGACCGCGGCGGCGACCGGCGACAGGATAACGCCGGTCAGCAGCTGGACGTGGTCGCGCGTGATCAATTCCTGCGCCAGCCGCTTGCCGACCTCTGGGTTGGAGGTGTCGTCACGCTTCAAGATCTCGATCTTGACGCCCGGCGGCAGGTCCTTCTCATGCTCCTTGACATAGAGATCGGCGCCTTTCTGCCCCTGGTCCGCCGCTTGGGCGACAAAGCCGGAATAGCTGTTGATCACTCCGATCTTAACGGTCTGCGCCGAGGACGGGGCCGTGGCCAAGACAAGCTCCGCCGCGACAAGCGCTGGCAGCATCACTCCGAACAATCTAGGCAACATCGAAAGCCTCCTTGCTGAGCTTTATGCGCCATGCATATGGCTGTCCGCCGCGTCGATCCCTGGTCCGCCGTGGCGATCAGCGGGCAAGATCGCTGACCAGCGAGAAGGCCGAGTTGCCGCCAACCTGCCCGCGATAGACTTGCAGGTTTTCCAGCACGCGCTGCACGTAATGCCGCGTCTCGTCGATCGGGATGGTTTCGATCCAGTCGACCATGTTGATCTTGCCGCCGCGCGGGTCGCCATACTCGGCAAGCCACTGCCGAACCCGACCTGGGCCGGCATTGTAAGCTCCGATCGCCAGCGCGTAAGACCCGCCGAAATCATCGATCAAGTGTTCTAGGTAGGCACGTCCGAGGGTGACATTGTAAAGGCCGTCCATGGTCAGCCTAGGGATCGATAACGGCAATTGCAGATTGTTGGCGATGAAGCTCGCCGTCGCCGGCATCAATTGCATCAGTCCGCGCGCCCCAGCGGGGCTCATCGCGTCAGGCTCGAACGCGCTTTCCTGACGCACGATCGCGAAGAGTAGGGCGGGTTCGGCGTTGCCGCCGCTGGGCAGGGCGATAGTCGGATAACCGTGGATCATCAGCGGCGTCCCGGCGGTGATCGCCCGCTTGGCAACCGCGATCGACAGGTCGATGCGCCCGTACTGCTCGCCCAGAGCGGCGAGCATGGCGAATTGGGTAGGGTTGTTGGCGCTGTCCGCCAAATGCAGCAGGAATGCCTTGCTATGAGCGCGGTCGCCGAGCACGAAAAAGATCTGCGTCGCGCGCACGACCTCGTTGTTGTCAAAATCGGCACGCTCCGCCGCTGTCGGGACGGGTTCGGGAACCGGGTGCGGCGGCGCGTCGTCGCCGAGCTGATGAGCGGCGAGCTGGCCGTAAAATGTGGCCATATGCTCGGCGCCGGCAGCGTACCATTTCCGGGCCAAATCGGATTTCGCCTCGGCCTCGGCCGCACGCCCTCCCCAATACCCGGCGCGCGCCTTGGTATAGGGTGTGTCCGCACGGGTCAGCACCTGCGAGAAATGGTCAAAGGCGAGCGACGGCTGTTTCATATAACGCAGCGCGATATAGCCCAGCAGAAACTCGGCATCGGAATAGGCGTTGCCTTCGAGCACACCGTGCTGCCCGGCGATGCGGTAGGCGAGATCGGCGTTTCCCGAGGCGAGCAGCCGCCGGGCGATGATCTGGCGCTCGTGCCACCATGCCGCGGGCCGCACCGGGTCGCCCCGGTTGGCCTGGAGAATCGCGACCGCGGCGCCGGTCATATCCCGCTCCCGCTGCCAGCGTACCTCCTGGTAGAGAAGCCCGGGATCCGAGTGCAGCCGTACTGGGATACGGGCGACGAGCATGCCGGCGGCAGCGACTTGCAGGTTGAGCGCCAGTCGCGCCTCGGCCAAAGCCCGATAGTCCGATGGCACCCGCATCAGCATGCGCCGCGCTGCCTCGGTCTTCTCATCCCACAACAGTCGGTCGAGCCGCCTTTCGTCGTCCTCCGTACGGATTGCGGCGGAATGCCCGGCGAGAAAGCTTTTCTCGTCGAGCGCGTTGAAATCGGCGTCGACCCAGGCCCGGCGCAGTGCCGCCGTGCCGCCGGCGAGGTCGCCCGCGTTCAGCAGAATTTCGGCCGCGCGGACCTGACCAGCGGCGCTAAGCGGCGGATAGCGCTTTAGCCAGTCAGCGGCGACCGCCTCAGTTTCACCGGAGAGCGCTTCCTCGGCGTGCTTTCGAAGCGCTTTTTGATACGGCCAATCCGGGTTTTTTTCGATAAAATCAGCGATGTCGACAAAGTGCCCAGGAGCGCCGGGGCTGGCGTAATCGAGCCAGCGCAGCATCTTGAGCGGGAGCGGGTCTTTAATCGAAGCGGCATCGGCGTAGGCCCGGTTCCAATCGCCCACTTGCGCAGCGGCGAGCGCTGCACGGGTCGCGCCGAGATCGGTGTCGGAGAGACCTTGAGCCTGCGCCGCGCCGGCGGCGGCGAGCGCCAGGACGAAGGACAGCACCAAGCGATATAACGAGGGCAAGGTTGGCCCCCCTTCCTTGCCGGGTCGTAGATCAGGCAAAAGTCATTACGGGGTTTCGTCAGGAGGGGCAAGCGTCGGCGAGGATGCACGGCGGGTCGGTCTGCCACCGGCAATGTTGAAGCCCCCGCTCACGAAGACTATCGTGGGCTGCCGAGGCTGCCATCCGGGAGGAAGAGATGTTCAAGGGATCGCTCGTAGCGCTGATCACGCCGTTCCAAAACGGAGGCGTCCACGAGAGCGCATTTCAAGAGCTGGTATCGTGGCAGGTCGGACAGGGCACGCAAGGCTTGGTTCCATGCGGCACCACCGGCAAATCGCCGGCGCTTCACGATAACGAGCATGGGCGGGTGATTGCGCTGTGCGTCGAGGCGGCGAACGGCAAGGTTCCGGTCATCGCCGGAACGGGCACAAATTCGACCGACCACACGATCGCGCTGACGCGACAGGCCAAGGCCGCCGGCGCCGATGCTGCGCTGATCGTCTGCCCCTATTACAACAAGCCGACGCAAGAAGGGCTCTATCAGCATTTCAAGGCGGTGCACGACGCGGTAGATCTGCCGATCGTGATTTACAACATTCCTGGCCGTTCGGCGGTTGACATGAGCAATGCGACGATGGCGAGGTTGGCCAAACTGCCCAACGTCGTCGGTGTCAAGGATGCGACCAACGACCTCGCCAGGCCATTGCGCATGCGGGTCGAGATCGGCGGGGGTTTCTCTCTGCTATCAGGCGAGGACGCGACCGCGGTAGCCTATCTCGCGCAGGGTGGCGATGGGTGCATCTCGGTCACCGCCAACGTCGCGCCGGGGCTCCTCGCCGAAATGCACGAGGCTTGGCAGAAGGGCGAAGTCGAAACTGTTCGCCGCATCAATGAACGCCTGATCCCCCTGCACGACGCACTGTTCGCCGAAACCAGCCCGGCCCCGGTCAAATACGCCGCCTCACTACTCGGCAAGTGCGAGCCAACCGTGCGCCAGCCGCTGTGGAAGACTATGCCCGAGACGCAGGAGCGGGTAGCGCGGGCGATGCGCGGCGCCGGCCTCCTGAACTAAGGCGCCGGCGAGCGCGGTGAGGGCGGCAGACCGTTACGTCGCGCAGAACCGGCGCGCTCGCCACGATTATGTGATCGAGGATACGCTCGAAGCGGGGCTCGTTCTGAGCGGCACCGAGGTCAAGGTATTGCGCAAGGGCCAGGCCAGCATCGCTGAGGCCTATGCCGACGAAAGCGGCGGCGAGCTGTTCCTCGTCAACGCCAATATTCCGGAATACGCCTCCTCAGCGCACTTCAACCATGAGCCTCGGCGGCCGCGAAAGCTGTTGCTGCATCGCAAGGAGGTGAATCGGCTGCTGGGTGCGATTCGCCGTGAGGGGGTGACGGTGGTGCCCCTGTCGATCTATTTCAACGAGCGCGGCCGGGCCAAGATCGCGCTCGGCCTCGCCCGCGGCAAGCGCAAGGCCGACAAGCGCGAAGCCGAAAAGGCGCGCGACTGGCAACGCAGCCGCGCCCGCATTCTCCGCGAGCGGAACGCCTGAGCCGAGTGGCCGTACCCTCACAAATCAAAAATGGATCTCGTATTCGGCCTGCCATCGCCAAGTTGTAAGCGGCGCCCATGGTCTGATCCCAAATAGGATGCCGCCATTCCATTTGAGGGTGCCGGGACCGATGTTATTGATGGTCCCGAATAGCTGCGGGCCGATACGGTTGTCCTGCGGCCAGCCCGAGTTGAATTCAGGAAAGCTGCTGGGCTGGCCATAGGCCTGTAAGCCCGGCTCGATCGGCGTGCCGAGCGCGATACGGGTCTCCCACGCATAGAGAAAGCCCGGCCTAGCCGAAGCGTAAGCGCCAATATCTTTTTCCATAAACAGATTGACGGTATTGATTGTCCCGAATATCTCTTTACGAAATATCGGTCCAAACGTGGTCTCATTCGGAGTGTCGGCTAGCGTGGTCTTGCCGAATTCCGCAAAAAATCCAGCATCTAGCCAATATTGGCCGCGTTCGGTAAATTGAAAAATATTCTCCCACGTCACCTGACTGAAATGTATTGACGCGCCGGGCCCAGCATCGCGCTCTTGCTCCAATTCGAGTTCGGTGCGCCAAAATCTGTTGACCCCATATTCAAACTCCTGGACCGAGCTCAATTCGCCGCTATGAGCCGCAAGCGGGTCGTGACCTATGTCGCCGAGCGGTTCGATCGCCAACTCACCGGTTTCAGCGTCGGGATACTGCACCTTAAAATCTGCGACGGCCGGCATCGCGAGGGCCAGCCCGAGAGTAGCGGCGGCGAGAATGGACCAGTAGTGAACGCGACGCATTCGCATCTCCGATAAGGTTCATGCGCACGGAGTGAATCGAAGCTGCGCGCTGGTGGGAAAGGGCTAGGTCAAACGGAGGCGGTGGCAGCCGGTCGGCCTGCCGAGCTCGTCGGGCCGTGGCTCAGTACTCGCATCAAAGTGCCAATGACGAGAAGAGTGGCGAGGTAGAACACCACCTGAATGCCCGCCGGTTGTGACGAATAACCGATCAGCACATGCAGCAGCAGTCCGAGCACGCTGTTCTCGCTCAGGATCGATGACGTGTCCCACAGGTCGTTGCCAAGCGAGGGCAGCAAGTTCGCTTGCATCAAAAAGGCTGCGCCCTGCGACGCCATTCCGGCGGCCAATAGTAGAATGAGCCAGCTTGTGACCGTGAACAGCCGACGCAATGGGATAGCGAGAAGCCCGAAATAAATCAGCGCGCCGAGCGCCACGCCGCCGGCGAGCCCAAGAATTCCGCCCGCCAACATGCTAAGCCCGCCTGATCCCGAGCTGATCGCAATGCCGTACAGAAAAAGAACGATCTCGGAGCCTTCGCGTAACACCGCGATCCCGACGACGAGAGCCAGCGCATAGAGCGGCCGGCTTCCGACCAGCACTGCCTTGCCGAGAGTCGCCGCGGCCGAGGCCAACTCGCGCCCTTGCCGGTTCATCCAGATATTGTGCCAGCCGAGCATTGCCACAGCGGTGAACAAGATCGTCGCGTTGAACAGCTCCTGACCGATGCCGTTGACTGCCGCGGCGATGGCGTCGGCGCACAGCGCGATGATTGCCGCGCCGATGACGCCTGCGGCTACTCCGCCGGTTACCCACGCGCCGCGCCGCGGCACGCCCTGGCTCGCAGCTAACACAATGCCGACGACAAGCGACGCCTCAAGGACCTCGCGAAAGACGATAATTGCGGACGCTAGCATGTCAGCACTCGCTATTTTACGTTCAGATGGCCACGGGTCTGCGGATGGAGATCGTCGAAGAATTCATAGCTGCCCGGATCGAGGGGTCCGACGAAAACGAAGATTTCCTGACCGGGGGTCACAACTTTCTCGCGGTGAAACTGGGTGCTTTCGAATTCGGACGTCATCTGATTGTCGTTGCGGACTACGAGCTTCACCTTGACGCCGGCGGGGATCGCGACCTCACTCGGGACGAATTGGTTGTTCTTCAGCGTGATCGCGAAACTGGGATCGTCAGCGAGGGCGGGAGCAGCGGTGGTGAGAGCGAGCAGCGCTATGACCCAGGCCATACGGCGCATCGAGAACTCCGAGGGAACTGCAAATGCGAACTCTTCGCAGAATCGCCGAGTCGGGTTTGCGAATCAATCTCAAAATACCGGTGCGTTTCGCCACCGAGGTATGCGCCGCACGCATCCCCTCAAATTTTCAGAGGTCCAGCTGACGGAGGAGCGCGGCAAATACCGTTTCGAACATCGTCGGGGTCAGCTTTCCGGTATTGGTGTTGAGGCGCGAGCAATGGTAGCTGTCCGCCAGGAGCCTGCCGTCCGGGAGGAGATGGAGCGCGCCATGCGCGAAGCGAAACAGCGCGCGGCGCAGGCCGAGTGTGGCTAGGGCGGCGTCATGGGCGATCGCGCCGAGCGCCAGCATCGCCCGCAACCGCGGCATGGCCGCGATCTCAGCCGATAAAAAGCCGCGGCACGCGGCGATCTCGCCGGGTTCGGGCCGGTTCTGGGGCGGCACGCAACGCACCGCGTTGGTGATCCGCGCCCGGTGCAGCGCGAGGGTGTCATCGGGCCGGGCGTCGTACTCGCCCTCGGCCATGCCGAATTTTCGTAGCGTTGAATAGAGCAGTTCGCCAGCGTGGTCGCCGGTAAACGGGCGCCCCGTACGGTTTGCTCCTCTCAGACCGGGGGCAAGACCGATGATCAGCAATTCCGCCCGGTCGTCGCCAAAAGGCGGGACCGGCGCGTTGAACCATTCGGGATGAGCCGCACGCTGGGCTTCCCGAAAAGCCGCAAGGCGCGGACAGAGCGGGCAATCGTGCGACGGCAGCACCGCCGGCGACGGGCTGCTCACGCCTCGTCGACGGGTTCGGCGCGCGGACGTTGTACCTCCTCTCGCACGTGATGGTTTCGCATGATGTTCGGCGCCAGATCCTGTAGCTCGATGAAATTATCAGCCTGCCGACGCAGATCGTCCGATACCATCGGCGGCGAGGAACGGATCGTCGACACAACCGACACGCGCACGCCGCGGCGCTGCACCGCCTCGACCAGCCGGCGAAAATCGCCGTCTCCGGAAAACAGGATCGCATGGTCGATGTATTGCGCCATTTCAAGCATGTCGATAGCCAGTTCGATATCCATATTCCCCTTGATCCGGCGCCGTCCCATGGCGTCGGTAAATTCCTTGGTCGGCTTCGTCACCATCGCGTAACCATTATAGTCGAGCCAATCAACGAGCGGTCTAATCGGCGAATACTCCTGATCCTCGACTAAAGCAGTATAATAAAAAGCTCTAATTAGCCGTCCCTTGGTACTGAACAAATCAAGAAGCCGTCTATAATCGATGTCGAAAGCAAGGCCTCGCGCCGCGGAATAGAGGTTGGCACCGTCGATGAATACCGCAATCCTCTCTTCTGGATAGAAAATCATCGGGCATAATGCTCCATGGAGTGTGATAATAAAAGTGTCGTACAGGGCGCTGCGCCGGTCAAGGGCTACGTCCCCACTTTGCGGCTGCGGCCAGCCATCAAACAGCTGATTTCTGAATTGCGGCAACACTGTCGCCCTTGACCACTGGGCGCCAACCTCGTACCGGGTTACGGCTCACCGGCGCGGTCGAGCCGATCGTGGCAGTCGTCGCTGTCAACTTGAGAGCCTTCGCGAAATGCATCCCCAATATCCAGTCTCGACACCCGACTGGGCTCACTCCGGCCGAGAATTCCTGAATTAGCCTAAGGCTCATGCTTTACCCATCCTGCAGTGGCACAAAACCGCCGAGAAGGCGTTGGGCACAGCGGTTCACTCCCGCAGAATGCACGACAGGAGGATTCGCGGCACGGATGGAGCCGCTCGGCAAAATATAGACGGCCGCGAGTTAGAGATGGTTGCGGCCGACACCAGACCGAACAGCGAGCGAGCGTCTGGTCGACAGCCGCTATTCGGCCCACTATGTTCTGTGCGCCACTTGCTGCGCGCGGACAAGATGGCCGGAGAAAATGAGTATGCAACCCTTGCAGCCGGCTCGCGGTACCCAGGATCTATTGCCGGAAGCGGCGCGGCGCCACCGGATCGTCATTGAGACGGCACGCGCAGTTGGCCAGCTGTACGGTTTTGCTGAGATTGCGACGCCGATCTTTGAGTTCACTGAGGTCTTCGCCCGCCCGATTGGAGAAACCACCGACATCGTCGCGAAAGAGATGTACACCTTTAAGGATCGCGGCGGCGAGGACGTCACCCTACGCCCCGAGAACACTGCAGGGGTGGTGCGCGCGGTCCTCTCGAACGGCCTCACCCAAAGCACACCATTGAAGTTTTTGTACAGTGGTCCGATGTTTCGTTACGAACGGCCGCAAAAAGGTCGGTTTCGCCAGTTTCACCAGATCGGTGTCGAGCTGATCGGGGTTGCACAGGCCCAAGGTGACATCGAGGTCATCGCGCTTGGGAGCCGTATCCTCGACGCGCTCGGCGTCCGGCAACGCACCGTACTAGAACTTAACACGCTCGGTGATCCAGCAAGTCGAGCTGCCTATCGTGACGCGCTAGTTTCTTACTTTTCGGCGCACGCCTCGCAACTGTCTGAGGACAGCCTTCGGCGTCTCGATCGCAACCCGTTACGAATTTTCGATTCCAAGGACGATGCCGACCAGAGGATCAGCGCTGAGGCGCCGCTCTTTGCAGAATATCTGAACGCTGCTTCGCGAGATTTTTTCTCCCGAGTGTGCGATGGCCTTAATCGGCTGGGCATCGACTATAGCCTCAATCCACGTCTCGTACGCGGCCTTGATTACTATACCCATTCAGCCTTCGAATTCGTCACGGCAGAGCTGGGCGCCCAGGGAACGGTGATGGGCGGGGGACGGTATGACGGACTGGCGGAGATGATGGGAGGCCCGGCGATGCCAGGCGTCGGCTGGGCGGCAGGCATCGAGCGGCTCGCCATGCTGATCGCGGAACCCCGCCAACCGTCGCGCCCGATCGCGGTCGTTCCGATCGGCGAGGCGGGGGAGGCAATGGCGCTTATTGTAGCCGAGACGTTGCGCAGCGCTGGCTGTAATGTCGATCTCAGTTATTCCGGCAATCTTCAGCGCCGCATGCGACGGGCGAACCGAATTAACGCTCGTGCGGCAGTCCTGATCGGCGAAGATGAGGCCGCCCGCAATGTGGTCACCCTGCGCGATTTCGATAGTGGTGAGCAGAGCGAGGTGCCGATGGATCTGTCCTTACAGGATTTGCGTGCGCGACTGCAGGCTTTCTACAGGTGAATCGAAGCCACATGGAAACTGGTGCTCGAATCTCGCCTGCAGCAATTGCTGCGCCGGCATGCGGAGCTGAGCGACACGCTGAGCGGAAAGGGCCTGGGCGGCGCCGAGTTCGCCCAATTGTCGAAGGAATACAGCGAGCTGACCCCGATCGTCGAGGAGGTCGGTGCGCTAGGCCAAGCGCGTCAGGAGATGGTTTCCCTTGCCGAAATGGCTCGATCGACCGAGGACGCGGAGTTGAAAGCCCTGGCCTTGGAAGAGCTGCAATCTTTACGGGAGCAGCTGCCGGATCTGGAAAATCGGATCAAACTGGCCTTGCTGCCGAAGGACGCCGACGACGCACGCAACGCGATCCTCGAAGTCCGTGCCGGCACCGGCGGCGAGGAAGCCGCGCTGTTCGCGGCCGATCTCTTTCGCATGTATCAGCGTTATGCCGCGTTGCGCGGCTGGCGATTCGAAATCCTCGACCTCTCCGAAACCGGTCTCGGCGGATTTAAGGAGGCAAGCGCGGTGATCAGCGGGCACAACGTGTTCGCCCGGCTCAAATTCGAATCTGGAGTACACCGTGTCCAACGCGTGCCCGAGACCGAAGCGGGCGGCCGCATTCATACATCTGCCGCCACCGTCGCGGTGTTGCCTGAGGCTGAGGAGGTTGACGTAAGGATCGAGGACAAGGATCTGCGCGTCGACGTCTTCCGCGCCAGCGGACCGGGAGGCCAGTCGGTCAACACGACCGACAGTGCGGTTCGGATCACCCATTTGCCAACAGGGCTCGTGGTCATCCAGCAGGACGAGAAATCGCAGCACAAGAACAAAGCGCGAGCGCTCAAAGTGTTACGCTCTCGCCTTTACGAGTTGGAGCGGCAGGTGCGCGACAATGCCCGCGCTGCGGAGCGCAAGAGTCAGGTCGGCAGTGGTGATCGGTCAGAGCGCATCCGCACCTACAATTTTCCGCAGGGTCGGGTGACCGACCACCGGATAAACTTGACGCTATACAAGATAGACAAGGTGATGGGCGGCGAGGCTTTGGACGAGATCATCGACGCGATCCTAGCCGAGGATCATGCGGCAAGATTGGCCGCGGTGGAGGATTGACGAAAGCGGTGGCGGATACGCTCGGCTCGATCCTCACCGAAGCTATAGCAGTGCTGTCGGCGGCTGGTCTTGACGAGCCGCGCCGGCGCGCGCGCCGTTTCGTCACTGCTTTTCTCGATGTACCGCCGACAGAACTGCTGAGCCATGCTGAGCGTACGCTCGAACGGTCAGTGGTCGAGCGTCTGCGCGTCTCGCTTGCGCGAATTGCGATAGGCGAGCCGTTGAGCCGCGTCCTTGGCTGGCGTGAATTTTGGGGACTTCGGTTTGCCTTGTCGGCTGATACCCTCGACCCCCGACCAGACAGCGAGACGCTCGTCGAGGCCGTCCTTCGGCGAATCCCCGATCGCAACGTGCAGCTCAACTTTCTCGACCTCGGGACCGGCACAGGTTGCCTGCTGCTTGCGCTGTTGTCCGAACTCCCGACGGCTGTTGGCATCGGCGTCGATGTTGCCGTCGGGGCGGTAATGACAGCACGGGAAAATGCTGTGATCCTGGGTCTCGCGGACCGCGCTCGGTTCTTTGTCGGCGACTGGAGTAGCGCACTCTCGGGGCGTTTCACGGTGATCGTCGCAAACCCGCCCTATATCGCCGGGGTGGAGCTAGCCGGTCTGCCGCCAGAAGTCGGCCGCTACGACCCGAGACGCGCCGTCGACGGCGGGGAAGAGGGTCTTGCCGCCTACCGGAGGATTACTGAGGATCTGCCGGCGCTGTTATCGAGCGGCGGCATCTTCGCGGTCGAAATCGGAGCGGGGCAGGCCCCCGTTGCCGCCGCCATCCTGCAAGCCGGGGGTCTTTTAATCGATGGCATCGAGCGCGATCTTACTGGGATCGAACGCTGCATCGTTGCGCGTCTCGACGAAAGCGACCCCCCGAGATCCCCTCGGCCAGGCAAAAATGTCTTGGAATGTGACATCGTCCCGTCTAGCGTGGCGGTGGAGAGTTCGATACCGCGCAAGGGAGCGCTGGATAGTTACGCGAAACCGTCCCGCCCGAGATTGGACAGGGGATGAGGAACGCTCCGATCGGACAAGGCTCCGAGAGTGTCCACCAAGATTAGATAGGCGCTATGAGACCAGGCCCAAACAAGCGATCGCGCGGCCGTAATAATGGGAATAATCCGCACCACAACCGACAGCGGATGCCGCACCGAATTCAGACTTTCGAAAGCAACGGTCCAAACGTCAAAATTCGTGGGAATGCCTATCAGGTTTTCGAGCGATATTTAGCATTGGCGCGTGAGGCGACGGCGAGCGGCGACCGAATTGCTGCCGAAAATTTCTTGCAGCATGCCGAGCATTACTTTCGTATCATGAGCGCTAATGGCGAGGCCAATCAACATGGGACACAGCGTCCGGTGACACTTGCCGACGCGGATGTGAGCGCGCCCGACGCGGAAGCCAGCGAAAACGACCGCCTACTCCAACCATCGTTGCCGATCTTGCCGAGCAACGATCGATCCCCGCGGTATTGAGCCGATATCGGGGCGCCGCACCCCACCCTTCTACGGCATTAGAGCATTCGCCGGCGGTAGTCGACTTCCGGCGCAGAGAGGGTTGCGCTACTTTCGAACTACGCCATATAGGCCCGAGAGGGACCGCGGAGACTGCCTGAACACAGCGCCGTGGTCGGCTCAGCGGGGCAGATTATGGAAATCGAACAATACACCGAGCGGTCGAAAGGCTTTGTCCAATCTGCGCAGAGTGTGGCTCTGCGCAGCGGTCATCAGCGGCTAACACCGGAGCATCTGCTCAAGGTTCTGCTCGAAGACAAGGAGGGGCTCAGCGCAAACCTGATTCGGGCGGCGGGCGGCGAGCCAGAGGTGGCACTGAAGGCGATCGATGCCGAACTCACCAAGCTGCCGCGCGTCGAAGGCTCCGGAGCCGGCCAAGTATATATGTCACCGGAGATCGCACGTGTCTTCGAGCAGGCTGAGCAAATTGCGCAGAAAGCCGGGGACAGTTTTGTCACCGTCGAGCGGTTGTTGCTGGCGCTGTCGATGGCTAGGGAGACGGCAGCGGGCAAGGCATTGGGCGCGGCTGGGCTGACCCCGCAGAAATTAAATTCGGCGATCGAAGATTTGCGTAAGGGGCGCAAGGCTGATAGCGCCTCGGCGGAAGAGGGCTACGACGCGCTCAAGCGGTATTCGCGCGATCTGACTGAGGCTGCGCGCGATGGCAAGCTCGATCCCGTCATTGGCCGCGACGAGGAAATCCGCCGCACGATCCAGGTACTTTCGCGTCGGACTAAGAACAATCCGGTTCTGATCGGCGAGCCCGGTGTCGGCAAGACAGCGATCGTCGAGGGGTTGGCGCTCCGTATCTTTAATGGCGACGTGCCGGAGGGCTTGAAGGACAAGCGCCTTCTGGCGCTTGATTTGGGTGCGCTAATCGCCGGCTCCAAGTTCCGTGGCGAATTCGAGGAGCGACTCAAGGCGGTGCTGACGGAAATCACCGCCGCAGCAGGCGAAATCATTCTATTCATCGACGAATTGCACACGCTCGTCGGCGCCGGCAAGGCGGAGGGGTCGATGGACGCCTCGAACATGCTGAAACCGGCGCTCGCCCGCGGAGAGTTACATTGCGTCGGCGCTACCACGCTCGACGAGTATCGCAAGAATATCGAAAAGGATGCGGCTCTGGCCCGTCGTTTTCAACCAGTGTTTGTTAGCGAGCCTTCGGTTGCGGACACGATCTCAATCCTGCGCGGCATCAAGGAGAAATACGAGCTGCATCACGGAGTGCGAATCACCGATGCGGCGATCGTCGCCGCGGCGACGTTGTCGAACCGCTACATCACCGATCGCTTCCTCCCGGATAAGGCAATCGATTTGATGGATGAGGCCGCTTCGCGATTGCGGATGGAGGTCGATTCGAAGCCCGAGGCGATCGATGAACTCGATCGCCGCATTGTCCAGCTTAAGATCGAGCGCGAGGCTCTAAAGAAGGAGAACGATCCGGCTTCGCGCGATCGCCTGGAAAGGCTGGTCAAGGAACTTGGGGACCTCGAACAGCGCTCGGCCGAGCTGACCTCGCAATGGCGGGCGGAAAAAGAAAAGCTCGCCGGTGCTGCAAAGCTTAAGCAGCAGCTCGAGCAGGCGCGCGCCGACCTCGAAATCGCCCAGCGCCGCGGCGAATGGAGCCGCGCCGGTGAACTGACCTATGGAGTCATTCCCGATCTCGAGCGCAAACTGAGGCAAGTCGAGGAGGCTGAAGCCGGACGCATGCTCGAAGAAGCGGTCACTGAGGAGCACATTGCCGCTATTGTATCGCGCTGGACGGGTATTCCGGTCGACAAAATGCTGTCGAGCGAGCGCGATAAGCTGCTTCACATGGAAGATGCCCTGAGGCGCCGAGTGATAGGTCAGGACGAGGCCGTGACCGCCGTTTCGAACGCGATCCGCCGGGCCCGGGCCGGGCTGCAGGACCCGAACCGGCCGATGGGATCATTTTTATTCCTAGGACCGACCGGTGTCGGCAAAACCGAGCTGACGCGGGCGCTGGCGGAGTTCCTGTTCGACGACGAGAGCGCGATGGTGCGCATCGACATGTCGGAATACATGGAGAAGCACTCGGTCGCCCGCCTGATCGGCGCCCCGCCCGGTTACGTGGGCTACGACGAGGGGGGCTCGTTGACCGAGGCGGTGCGACGCCGGCCCTATCAGGTGATCCTGTTCGACGAGGTCGAAAAGGCGCATCCGGACGTGTTAAACGTACTTTTGCAGGTCCTCGACGATGGCCGCCTGACCGACGGCCAGGGTCGCACCGTCGATTTCCGCAACACCTTGATCGTGCTGACTTCGAACCTCGGCAGCGATGCGTTGGTACGGCTGCCAGAGCGGGCCGATGTTTCTGTCGCGCGCGAAGCGGTGATGGAGGCGGTACATGCGGCGTTCCGACCCGAGTTCTTGAACCGGCTCGACGAGATTCTGCTGTTCCGCCGGCTCTCGCGCGACGATATGAAGGGAGTTGTCGCGATCCAGGCCGAGCGGCTGAAGAAGTTGTTAGCCGATCGCAAGGTTACCCTGGAAGTCGATGCGGCGGCGATGGCCTGGTTGGGCAACGCCGGGTACGATCCGGTCTATGGGGCTCGGCCGCTCAAGCGGGTCATCCAACGTGAATTGCAAAACCCGCTAGCCCAGGCGATCCTAGAAGGTCGCATCCCAGACGGGTCGACAGTGCGCGTTACGGCGAGCGACAAGGGTTTGGTTATCGAGGAAGACGCTAGAGCAGAAGCGGCCTGACCACGGCAACCACGATCGTTGTCATCCTTCCTGATCTGCACCGACCACGAGGTGAAATTCGCGCACATCAGCGCGTGGGATCCGCAAAGTGTCGGGAGGATTGAGCTGGCGCAGCACCAGCGTGTCGCCCTCCCACCCGACAAACTGCTTGATCAGCACGACTTGGCCCTGCTTGTAGACGACGACGTCGCGGCCGCGGATCGGCGGCTTGAAGGGGTTGACGTGCAATAGCCAGCCCGGCTCGTAGCGCGGCTCCATACTGTCGCCGACCATATAAATGGCGTACGCCGCCCGCACGCCGCCAAGGTTGGCCGGCCGTGATGTATAGCCAATCGGGCCATCTTCGAGAAACATCTCCTGATCGTTGCCGCCGCGTCCTGCGCTGCGGATTGGGATCAGATCGGCTGCGCGGGCGACTCCCGAGGGTGGCGTGGAGGGCGGCCGCCCGCGACCCCGCCGAGGGTGATCGCCAGCTGTCGCGGAAACCGCATCGTCGACGGCGTGGCGCAGAATCTCGTCGGGGCTCACCCCGAGAAATCCCGCGATCTGGACGGTTTCCAGCTGTTTCATCTGACGCTCGCCTCTGAGCATGCGGGAAACCGCGGAGGGAGCCAGCCGAAGATGGCGGGCGAGATCGGCCTGCGATGCCCCGGCCCGTTCGAGGGCCTGGTGAAACCAAACCGAATCCATGGTGCTAATACCGCAAATAATGATGTTGACATTGGACCCGATCATGGTATCATGTCGGTGCGATCATGACAAGACTGTTGATCCGGCTGAGGAGATACCCATGGAGGCGCTTTCACGGTCGTCGGTACCAGAAGATCGTCGTGCTGGCCTGGGTTGCGCCTACATACTGGACGATGGCGATAGCTGTCGTTTTTGTGGTGGGGTGCCGCGCCGGGGTTCATCTTACTGTCCGCAGCATCACGCGCTCTGCCATGTTGCTAGCGGCACAGCGGAAGAGACTCGGCGCTTGCGCGAAGTGGAAGAACTCGCGCGCGTCGTCGGAGGGCGCCGCGGGGCTGAGGGAGTCGGGCCGTCCCGTCGCTTCCTCAAACGGCTCGAGCGGGCGGTGCAATCTTCTTTGTGAGCCGACTGTTCATGTTATGTTCATGGAAACGCACATGACCCGACGGACCTCTCGCCTGCACCCTGCCACGACTTCGGTGGAGAGTGCCATTATGCCTACGCCGGAGCGCCGCGAGCACGGGCTCATCGAGCGCCTCATACGGCCGATCGCCGACGAATCGGGTGGTTCGGCGCGCCCCTATCGGGCCGTCGATACGCTGGCCGTGATGGAGCGCCGGGGTTCGATCACAGCATCGATGCGGCAGGCAGGGGAGGATTTTCGAGCCCGCTTTGCGACCGCGCAACTCGACCCCTTACGGGCCCTAGATTACTCGCGGCCACGGGACGGCGGCGCCTCGCGACGAAACAGGGGAGAAGAGCCGGGCATGCGGGTCGAAGGCGCACGCGCGGCCATTTGGCGCGCAGTTCTTGCGGTGGGTGGCCTCGGCTCGCCGGGAGGATCGTGTTTATGGCACGTCGTAGGGTGGGAGCGATCGCTGAAGGAATGGGCGCTCGAGCAGGGCTGGAGCGGGCGCCGGGTCAGCCAGGAGGCGGCCTCAGGCATTCTGATTGCGGCGCTCGGCGCGCTCGAAGCGCATTACCTCCAGAACGACATTGTGAAAATATGATTTTGCGATTGACAAATCCGGATGGATCTGATATACATTGACCACACTGGCGAAATTGGACGACGCAGCGCCGCGGAAGCCGGGCGCAGTGTTCGACGCTTTTACCCGCAAGCTGGATTGCCGCGCCTTTGAGTAACTCTCGCGGGTTATCATCGTCTGACCGCGGACCCGATCGACTCCTCCTCGTTTCAACGAATCGCAATTGAGTTCTCGAGCCGTTGGCAGGCATCTCGATCGACATCGAGCGGTCGACCTGCCGGGGACGGTCAAATTGGAATCTTCCCTTGTCGCGGCGAGACTGATCGGGGCGAGGTCGCCAGAGCCGCCCGGCTCGCTCTAACATCCGAGTGGGTGCCGCAGGAATACGCGCGCATCCTTTCCGACAATTTTCGTCGGGTCGCCGATTGAGGACCGCATGGCCGTGCTGGGGACGGCGAGGGCAGCAGAACGACCGACGGCAGAGCCGACCTCGGTGATTGCCGCCGCTGGCGCACCAACCGGGTGCTGCCGGTGAGGCTGTGCTGACGAAAGAGGGATTGCTCCAAGCGATTGCCCGCCATTTCGGAACGTTCGTTCGGGCTCCGTGGCGACGGGAGGAGAGCACGCCGGTCGATCTCGCGGAGGATGCGCGTGAGGTGCTTGAACGCCAGTTGGCTCGCCTCGCTGCCGGAGGTTCTGAGAAATAGGCTCATCGCCGCACTAAGTCTCACCGAAGCTCGTGCACTGCTCTATGATTGGCCATTCTGGGCTCGGGACAATCAGCTACCGCCGCCAGGCGATTGGCGAGTGTGGCTGCTGCTTGCCGGCCGCGGGTTCGGCAAGACCCGCACCGGAGCTGAGCTGATGCGGGCGCGGGTGACGGCGCGGATCGCCCGCCGGGTGGCGCTTGTAGCCCCAACTGCCGCCGACGCGCGTAGCGTCATGGTCGAGGGCGAAAGCGGTATCTTGGCAATCTCGCCATCCTGGGACCGGCCTCGATACGAGCCGTCGAATCGGCGGCTGACCTGGCCCAACGGGGCCGTTGCGACGCTATATAGCGCCGACGAGCCCGAACGCCTGCGCGGGCCGCAGCATGATACCGCCTGGTGCGACGAGCTGGCCAGTTGGCGCTATCCCGAGGCCTGGGACATGCTGATGTTCGGTCTGCGGTCGGGAACCGATCCTAGGGTCGTGGTGACAACGACGCCACGGCCGACGAAACTGTTGCGCGAACTTGCTGCCGACCGAACGGTCGCGTTGACGCAAGGCACCACCTACGAGAACCGCGCCAATTTAGCGGTGCACTTTTTAGCGCAGATCGTCCGCAAATACGAGGGGACTCGGCTCGGTCGGCAGGAGATCGAAGCCGAGATCCTCGACGACGTGCCAGGATGCTTGTGGAGCCGGGGCGTGGTTGAAGCGGCGCGTGTTAGCAGTGCTCCCGTCCTCGTCCGTATTGTCGTCTCCATCGACCCGGCGGCGACATCGGGCGAAGGGGCCGACGAAACCGGTATCATTGTCGCTGGTAGGGATGGGCAGGGCCATGGCTGGGTCCTTGCCGATCTTTCGGGCCGTTATCCGCCGGTCGAATGGGCGAAGGCAGCTATTGCCGCTTATAGGGCACACAAAGCCGATCGGATCGTTGCCGAGGTCAATAACGGCGGTGAAATGGTCGAGGCAACCTTACGGGTGATCGACCCGAATCTGGCCTTCGCTCCGGTGTACGCGTCGCACGGCAAAATCACCCGCGCCGAGCCGGTCGCCGCTCTCTATGAGCAGGGAAAAGTCCATCATCTCGGCGCGTTCCCACAACTTGAGGACCAGATGTGCAACCTCAGCCGAGAGATGCACCATGATTTCGGCGGCCGCCGGGCGCGGCATTCTCCAGACCGGGTAGATGCTTTGGTCTGGGCTTTGACTGACCTTCTGCTCGAGCCCATGCCGGGTGAGGGGATCTACGAGGTCTACCGCCGGCTCAGCGACCAGTTATCGGATGCCACTCATCAGCAGCGCAGCAACTGATGCTGCTGCCTTTAGCCTCAAAGGAGTCCGTCAGTGACGCTGTTGGTCAAGGACGCGAACACGACGACGCAGCCGTTGTCCACCGGGCTAGACAGCTCGGGCAACCTCGTGCCGATGCATGCCCCAGCGAGCATAATTTCGGGCGTAGCGACCCCCGTGAGCATTGCTGCGCCGCTTCCGGTCATCAACACAGCCGGATCCGTGGCGATCGACGGCAGTGGCACGATAAGTTCAGGCGGCGCTGCGCAGACCTTATTCGGCGGCGTGGCGCCAGTCGACGGTTGGCTGGTGGCGAACAATTCACCGACAACCCTCTATGTCTCCGATGTCGGCACAGCAACCTCGGGCGGCGCATCTATCCCAATTGCAGCCGGTGTGGTCTTCGCGACGCCCTCGGGATACAAGCCGGCCGGACCAGTCAGCCTCTACGGGGCGACCACGGGCCAAGCGTTCGCGGCGCGTCGGTGGTAATCGCCAATGGCGGTGTGTGCATTCGGCGAGAGAGGGTAATAACCGACCGCTCGCAAGAGCGATCATGATTTTCAATCACCAGACGACCATCGGCGCGATGGCGGCGCTCTTACCCGCGTCCCCGAAGAGCGCGTCCGCCGCAGGCGTCGCAGCGGACGGGAGCGACAGGTGGTGAAGTCTTTTTTCCCCGCATCGATTATTGTTCTCGAACTCGCGTTTGCATCGTCGAGTTTCGCGCAGTCACCTGGCAATTTTTCCACGCTGTCGACCACCGGCGTTGCAACTCTAGGCGGCGATGTTCTGGCCTGTTCAGGACGACCCTGGATCGACGTGCGCTGCAACGGCGCGACCGGTGACGATACCCACGATGATACCGGCGCGATTCAAAGCACGATCACAAGTGCGGTGACCCACAACTGGCCTGTGCATTTTCCGACCGGAACCTACAAGATAAGCTCCCAGCTAACGATCGACTACGCCGGCCAAGCCTCGAACGGCTTCCGAGTGATCTCGCAGGGGGCAGTTATTGACGGTCGCGCAATTGCAGCCGGACCGGTGCTGCAGATCCAGTGCAGCGGCGGCACATCGGCTAGCCCAACCGGATGTTTTTATTTCAAAGAAGAAGGCTCGCTGTTAGTCAATGCCGACACCCCGACTTACGCCGTCGTCATTGGCAAATCTGACTTTTCCGATGCCCAAAACGCGGTCAAGATCGATCATCTAATCGTAAATAATTCGAGCACCAGCGCCGGAGCCGGTGCATGCCAGTTTAACTATGTGCTGGACAGCGATATTTATGCCGTTTGCGATACGGCGGGTGGTGCGGCGGGTATGGCCTTCGAGCAAACCCAATTTACTCATGTCTCTGGCGCTGGAACGGCTGCTGCTGCTGGGGGACGGTCCCTCGTGTTAGAAAATGGGTTTAACTTCTCGAATACCTTCTTGGGTCTCGATCTAGAGGTCTCGCCGACCTGCCTATCGATAACGTTCAATCACAATGGACTGAACACTTTTGTATCGCCGTACTTCGACTGTGTCACGGCCGTCAACGCAACGGCTAGCATCGGCAATACGCTGATCAACCCAAATTACGGTGGCAACGTCGTCAATTACGGGCCCAATTCAGTCGGGATCGCGGTGCAAGGTACAGGTTCGCGCGCCACTTGGATGTTCCCATCGACTGCGGCTTACACGGCGGCGCCTGTGGATGACGGAATGTCCATTTCGAGCTTCAACACTCCTGGCTCGTCAATGACCGTGACCTTGCCGCCGATCGCCACCGTCAATCCAGGCTGGTCGATGGGCTTCGCGACCGACAGCGGCAAGGGGATGACGGTCGCTGCGCCGAGCGGAAGCATCGTGCTCGGTGGCAAATCCGTCTCAACGGTCACGCTCGGCGCCGGCAATTACGAATATCTGAGGGTGCAGTCGGACGGCAACAACTGGCGGGTCGTCGCATCGACGCGGAACACACGGCTGAACGGCGGCTTTGAACCGCCGCCCTGGCCGAGCGACTGGCTCTATCCAACCGCTTCCGGCTACGCGGCCACGCTCGGCGACAACGGCAACATCCTATCAAGCTACAACACATCCGCCGGACTAACCGTGACCCTGCCAGCGACAACCGCCTTGCCGACCGGATGGAGCATCGGCTTTGCAACCGACAATGGAAAATCACTTTCTGTACAGGTTAACGGAAGCTCTGGAGGGCACATTGTCTGGCCCGGCGCCGGCAGCTCCTCGACTTCGGCCACCTTGGCGAATACTAGCCAGGGTGCTTATGAATTCCTGGCGCTCCAATATGACGGAAGCGGCAACTTCCGCGTCGTCGGGGCGACACCCGCGACAGCTCAGGCAATCGGTATGATCGGGACTGCCTCGGTCAGCCATTGGAGTTTTCCTTCGACCAGCAGCTATACCGCGTCGATCGCTGACAACGGCAACGTAGTTTCAAGCTACAACAGCCCAGCATCCTTCATGGCGGTAACCTTGCCGCCCACCACAACGATCCCGATGGGTTGGACCTTCGGGCTGGCGACCGACAACGGCAAGACGATGTCGGTCCAGGTCAATGGCACGTCCGGAGGCCAAATTCTCTACCCGGGCAACGGTGCGGCCAATGCGGCAACGCTCGCTCCGGGCAATTACGAGCTCTTAGTCCTGCGGTTTGACGGTAGCAACTTCCGGGTTACCGAGTTGACCCCGGCAACGGCGGCAGCAATCGGGATGGTGGGTTCGACACCGGACATCAATCGATGGAACTTCCCGACTTCCGCCACCTATGTTGCGGGGCAAAGCGACAACGGCAACGCGCTGTCGAGCTACAACACCTCTGCAGGCCTGACCGTCACACTGCCGGCGACGACCGCGATCACTCCCGGCTGGACGATGGGTTTTGCAACTGATAACGGCAAACCAATGAGTGTGCAGGTCAACGGAGTCTCGGGAGGATCGATTCTCGAACCCGCACGGGGTGGAACTTCGGCATCTTCTATTGCACTTGCGACGGGACAAAATTACGAATTCTTGCAGCTGCGCTTCGACGGTAGCAATTTCCGGATCACTGCCGCGACGCCACAAACCATCAATGATCTCGGCGGCTTGATCTCACCCGGCACCCCGACATCGAGTGCCGCATCGTGTAGTGTCGGCCAGTTTCAAGCGGACGCGAACTACGTCTACTTCTGTACTTCCCCTAATACCTGGAAGCGTACTGCACTATCGGCATTCTGATCACCATTAGATAATTTTCTCGGACTCTTTCGAACCTAATCGTCGGGATCAGGTAATCACCGATATCCGTCAAGGCCTCGATCGGCTTTCGTATTTTTCCAAGCGCGACATGATTTGCCCGCCGCTCAGCACCGCTATTTCGGGCAACACCGCTGCGTAGCAGTGCTATGACTTTCAGAGGTAGTCCGATGCCCCCGCCCGGCGGAAAACGCACATCACTTACCTCCTATACTTGGGGAGGGTTTGGCTCGCAGAACGACATCACCCAGTTCCGCAATGTGTTCCAGCCCGACCAAGGAATCTTTTCCCCTGGTTACCCGTTGGTCCCGCCCGAGCACGAGCGCGTGCGGGTGTGGGATTATCCAGTCGGCTACAACACTATATATACGCCTAGATCGTACGATCCGATAGGATTTCACGAGCTGCGTGCGCTGGCCGAGAACCATGACATTACTCGACTAGCGATCGAGACTCGCAAGGATCAGATTGAGAAACTCGACTGGGCGATTAGATCTCGTAACGAGAAGCAGCCAGGGGCGGACTATCACGAGCGTATCTCCAAGCTGATTGAATTCTGGCGTAAGCCGGACGGTGAGCAACCTTTCGCGACCTGGCTGCGTGAGCTCCTTGAGGACCTGCTGGTGTTGGACGCTCCGGCCCTCGAACTGCGTCACAACCGAGCTGGCGAAATTATCGGTCTCGATGTCGTCGATGGGGCTACGATCAAAGTACTGATCGACGACACCGGCCGCCGCCCTCAGCCCCCGGCACCGGCATATGAACAGATCATTCACGGGCGTCCTTGGCGCCTGTTGACGACAGACCAGTTGCTCTATCTGCCGCGTAACAAGCGACCGCATAAGGCCTATGGTTTCGGTCCATGCGAGCAGATCGTGATGACGATCAACATCGGGCTGCGTCGCCAAGTGATGCAGCTGCAGCATTTCACCGAAGGTAATGTACCACCCGGGCTGCTGAATGCACCTGATGGATGGAATGCTGAGCAAATTCGTCAGTTTCAGGAGTGGTTCGACTCGATCCTCGCGGGTAATACCGGCACCCGTACCCGCCTGATTTGGGCTCCTACAGGGGCTAAGTACCAACCCTTTAAGGAGGCTCCTTACAAAGACGAGTTCGACGAGTGGCTGGCGCGGATCGTCTGCTACGCCTTTTCTCTTCCGCCGACTGCATTTACTCCGCAGGTCAATCGGGCTACGGCGCAGTCTGCGCAGGAGACCGCTCTCGAAGAGGGACTGGCGCCGTTGGCACGGTGGGTCAAGCGGCTGGTTGACGGCGTTATCCAGGATAGGATGGGCCATACCGACCTTGAATTTGTCTGGTCGGATGTTCGGTCCACAGACCCCAAGGACCAGGCATCCATCCTCGACATTTATGTCAAAGATGGCATCTTCACGTTAAACGAGGCGCGCGACACTCTCGGGCTCTCTCCGGTCGAGGGTGGCGACCAACCAATGTTTCAGACTGCGCAAGGACCTGTTGCACTAGATGTAGTTCTAGCGGCGAAGCCGGCAGGCCGAAGCCAGAATAACACCCTTCCAACTCCCTGGAAATAGTCTCACTCATTCGCGCCGAGCGGCGGAACATGGCTGCTCCCGGCGCCACTCGGGCAAGCGTACCGGCGGCCGATCAGATTTTCGCTTCTCGATCGTATCGATCCTATCTGTCGCCTCCACAAACGAGAATTATTAGGAGCGCTATCGATGAGCGTTACCCCGAACAACATCGTCGCTTATGGCTCGGTTAACATGCCCGAAGCCGATGGGGTGGCCGTCGGCGGCTCAGTTGATTTCACTAAGCGCGTTGCCTTTTACGACATTACCCCAGCGGGTACGGTCGACGTCGTTTCGAGTTCTGCCTCGGATACGGCGACCAAGATGCAGGTGACCGGTCGGGACCCCACCGGCGTGATCCAAACGCCCGCAGCGGTGACCCTTACCGGCACCATGCCGGTCACCGGCTCGCAGACCTTCGAGCGTCTGCTTGCCGCGGTGATCACCGGCGGGACGATCGGCAGCTTGACCAATCCGGGCGGCACAGCCGCGACCGGCGACGTTGCGGTCTATGCGCATACTCCGGTCATTTCAGGACACACCGCTCAGACCGGCTCGGCCAACACGTCAGGCACGACACCGCCATTGTTCAAGCTGCAATCCGGCGACGGCGCCAGCGTCTCGATCGGCCAGCTTATCCGGATAACCTCCGGCACAGGCGCCAACACTATCCGCGTGATTGTCGCTACATCGGGCTACGGCGCCGATGTTGTCGCGGTCAACCGCGACTGGACCGTGCCCAGTGGGTCGCTTCCAGACAATACCAGCATTTACAGTGTCTTAGATGGAATGCTGTTCGAGATCTCGCCGAATGCGGTCGTCGCGATTACCCGATGTTTTTCAACTGCTGCGGCCGACGTTCCGGGCGGCTCGACACGGACCTTTTACGAGAAGGTCTTCGTCGTCAACAACAACACCGGCACCACGCTGACATCTGCAACGATCCAGGTTGCCGCCGATACGCCCTCACTGCCCAGTTCGGCGGCGCTCGACATCGCGCTGTGCACTGCGCTCAATGATGCAAGTACCACAACCAATCGGCAGACGGCGCCGACGTCTGGCGCGGGCTCATTCGTGGTACAGCCCTCGGCGATCAACGTGCCATCGCCCGGGAACCTACCATCGGGCCCCTCGCCCAATGGCGCCGGAGCGCAGGGAGTATGGTTTCGCCTCACCCTGCCGGCCGGCTCGGCGGCCTATAAGGGATCTGCCGATCTGCGCACGCAAGGCAGCACAACATGATGGAGATAGTCCAGCTCACGAGTAATCAGTGGGTTTGGGAGATCTTCTGCGTCCTCACCGCGTTGGTGATCGTTCTTCTGCTTCTTTGCCCAAAGGATTGAGCATGCTGTTTTTCGGCCCTGCGCTGTTCGGCGCCGGTTGCGCGTGTTGGCTTGCCGGCGTCACGATCGTTTATGGCGCGCTGCTGTTGTCCCGGAGCCGCTGACATGCTGCCCCAAAAGCTGACGGCGCTCGATCCCGAGAGCGAGCGGGCGCGGTACAAAATCGTGCGTCGCGACACGATGGATGATGTGCCGGGCCTTATCTTGTCAGCCAGCGTTGAGACTGGCCTGTGCCTGTTGCGGAATGCCAACGGCGCCAGCCAGGAATACAATTTCGGGCCAGATGGGCTCCGTATTGCGGTGGCGCGGCGATGACGGTCAATGCTTCGGATTTTCGCCAGTTTGTGATCGAGCCGGCTCTGGCGCAGCTTGCGCCGGCGGGCATTCCCGTCACCCGAACGGCGGCCGATCTCTTGATGGCTACGGCGGCCAACGAGACCGATCTGGGAACCTGGCTTAACCAAAATCCGGGCCCTGCGTTGGGCGTATTTCAGATCGAGCCAGCAAGTTTGGCGTCATTGATCGCGCGGCTTAGTGGGTCGGAGCTAACCGCGCTCATTGGGATCATGACGCCGCAGCCCATAGCCGACCAGCTCGACAGTAATCTTTTGCTGGCCGCTGCGATCTGTCGACTGTTTTATTGGCAGGTGCCCGACCCGTTGCCACCCGATACCGTGTCCGGTCTGTGGTCTTACTACAAGACGTATTACAACACGGATGCCGGAGCGGCGACTAGGGATGGGTTCGTTTCGGCGCTCAAGCTTACTGACCTTGGAGGTCTCCCCGTATGAGCAATCCGTGGATTAGGGGAGCGCCGACGGTCTGGCCGCATGGTCCTGGACAGTCGCCCGACACGCTTACCGCGTTAGCCAACGGCCAAGCGCTCGGTATGGGAAAGCTGTGGGCCGAGAACATTGGCCTCGCTACCCCGCTTGGAGATCTGATCTTGCCGCCATGGAGGGTCACGACGGGATCGGGAAGTGTCGGAGGTACGATATCGCGCTACTTGATCCTCTCTGAGGATGGCAGTCTGTGGACCGGCGGGATTGATCCGACTTCCTCATCCGACCAATCGACCGCACTGTCGGCGATGCTGAACTATGATGGCGCCAACGCGGCGTTGATCGATCAAATCACTGTCTCGACCTCGACGACGGCCTATTACTTCCGCTGGCGCAGCCTGCAATCGATGTTAGGTAACGCCCCGCACTACGTATCGATCCTGGTCTATAATCAATCGGGACAGGCCCTCAGCGCCACGGCGGCCAATCATACCGCCCAATATGCAAGTGAATCCTATGCATAAGGTATTTTTTCGACCGGGCTGGCTGATGGCGGCGTCGGTTGCTGCCTTGTGGATTTTGATATCATCTGGGGTGGTGGCTCAAGGCATCGACCCCGGTATCGCGGCGATCGTCTCGGTATTGAAGACAACACTCACGACCACCCCGGTGCCGGCGACCACCAACGGCTGGACGCCATTTCTCGACAACGGGCAAGGCACGACGGTGACCACCGTCAAGGGGACCGCCGGCGAGCTGGGGGCGTACCATTGCCTCAACCCCAACGCGGCCGTCTCGTACGTGCAGATCTTCGACACATCGAGCACGGTGACGCTGGGCGTCACAACCCCGGTGCTGTCGCTCGGGCTGCCGGCTAACGACGGCGGCAATCTTGAGTGGACGATCGGCGTCCATTTTGCCAACGGGATCAAAGTCGCGGTGACGACGACCGCAACCGGCTCGACCGGGCCCAGCACCAACGTCGATTGCAACTTCGGTTACAAGTGACCCAATGCTACCCCAACTCTATGTTCTGGCGATCCTCTGCCTGATTACGATCCCGGCATCCGCCGGGATGATGATGTTCGGCGTGGGCCGGGCGCCGGGCGGCAGCAGCTACACGCCTTTGTGCAGCATCGTCAGTTGCACCTACGCGCTCTCAACCGAGCGCCAGCTGGTAGCGTCCGCGACCGTAGCATTACAGGTCTTTCGGACGGTTGACAGTACGACGCAAGATGTAGGCTTCACCGGCGCCGGAACCGTCAACACAGGCACGGTTGATGCGTTTTGCAACGCACCCGTCGCCGGCGTGATCTCGCGCGACTGTTTTATCTCGAAGGTTTACGACCAATCCGGCAACGGATGCGTTATCTACAATTCAACCTCGACGGCGATGCCGGACTATATGGTTTCGCCAACTCATGGAGGTTTGCCGCTCTTTCAAAAGTCGTTTCAGGGAAATACCGGGAACCTTAATTTCTTACTGGACAATAACGGCGGCAGCACCGGCGCGTTGATCAACCCATGTAATCTGCTGACCGGCGGGGCTCAATCCCTCTTCTTTTCCGGCAACAGCACTTATGGCAGCAATATCGGCGGCCAAGCCGGGCTCCAAGAGAACATACCGGGGGTCGTTACCGGCACGATGTACAGCGCCTATGTCGGCATCGCCGGCCTGGCCTTCGGCGATTGCCCACTCGCCCCGACGCAGCCCTGCGGTGGCATGGATACCGAAGGCGAGGGGCCGCAAGCGCCATTTACACCCGAAACCAATAACGACGCGATCGATATCGCGACGACGGCGGGCGGGAAGGGGCCGAACAATATTTGGTTTAACGGCGTTCAGATAGAAACTAATGCGATGATCGCCACAAACCTGGCGACGCAGGGCCGTATGTCGTGGGGGACGACCGGAGATCACACGTCGAACGGCCCGGCGATGAACCGCTCTGAAGCATTCTTTACCATAACACTAACTCCAACTCAGGTCGCCAATCTTTACAACAACGAGACCAGCTTCATCGGAACCTTGAACCCCACCTACGCCGGCCCCGGGGATTTGTTTGTCGAGAACAGCGCCACCCCCGGATTAGGCACCGGGCATATCGATCAGTTGCAATGGCTCTCGGTCGGTCTCTCGCTCCGCAAAGCCTATGCCGGCTATGAAGGCCCGGCGCTGAACGTCTGTAAGGGCCAGGCCGTAACCGGCGCCGGGAACTGCGAAGACATCGGCTGGGTCAACGATCTCATTGACACCGCGGCGATGAGCGCGTTTTGCGGCCCCGTCAGCGGCCTCAACAATTGCGCAGTGCAAATTTGGTACAATCAGGCGCTCAACCAAAACTCGCTGCTGAACAGCCATAACACAGCGCTCGACGCCACTGCGGCCTCGACATCGAAGCGGCCAACGGTCGTATGGTCTGGCTGCCAGACAACGGCGATCACCGTCTGTATCGCTACGAGCCCGACCAACTACTTCACCACCAATGGCATCGGCATCTCGAGCGGCGGCTACACGATCTCGGCGGTGGCACAGCGCCTCAGTTCAATCACCACCAGCGCAATCTATTCCTCTGCCACCGGTACCGGGCCGGAAACGATCCTCGGGTTTGGCTCGACTTCCGGTGTCTGTTTCGGAGCTGCCCATAATGGCGGTGGCGGCCCCACGCTGGCTGGCTGCGCCGAAAATACAATCCACAGCATGACCCTCGACGCGGCGAACACGCCTTCCGTGATCCTCTATGTGGACGGGACGGCCAGCACGGCGACTACGGCAACCGTGGGGTACAGTACGAGCGGGCTGGGCGTGGGTGCAACAGGGGCCGGGGCCGATGCCTGCACCTGCCAGCTTAGCGAAGTGCTGGTCTATGGCGACACCCACAGCGCAGTTTTTGCAGCCGCCTTGGGCTCGGCCAACGTCGCCGTCTTGCGCGCCAACCAGCGCGCCGCGTTTGGTTTCTGAGAAGGGATGCTGAGGAATGGCTAACCGCACCGCTTGGACCGCCGGGAACGGGGTCGGCTTTACATGGACCACGGCGATCAACCAGGCGGACCTCGTCAGCCTCGCCAACGGCTCGACGGTGCTTTCCTCGGTGGCCGACATCGCCAACCAGTCCAACCTTGACATCTACGCCGATGTTTCGGTGCGGATGACCGTAACCTCGGGGACGCCTCCGGCCGGGGCCTGGCTCGGGATCTACCTGGCGGCGCTGCTAGACGACGGCGCGACTTATGGCGACGGGTTTCTGACCTCGGGCGGCACGATCACCCGGGCCCCGCCATGGGCTCCGGCCGGCAGCATCCCGCTAGAAACCGCCGCCGCGGCAACTAACCTTTCGGGTTTCGTGCAGGGGATCGTCATCCCGCCGGGTAGCTTCCGTTTCGCTCTCTACAACGGTTCGGGCGCGGCGCTGAGCGCCACCGCAAGCAACTGCATCGTCAAATACCGAACCTACAACATGCAGCTGAATAACTAGGCCGGGAACATGCTGCCGGCCTTTGTACATACCGGGCGGCTGCTCGGGCAAGGCGTCCCGGTCCTTAATTCGGCGCACCCGCTCGCCCAGAGCTTGCTGGCCGCCTATGTGCCGGCGATGGCGCCGGGCGGCAAGATCGTCAACCTCGCCTCGCCTGGCAGCGGCGATCTGGTCACGCGCGTTGGCTCGCCGGTGTTGGCCCCGACGCCGGAAGGTCTGGGGTTTAACTGCAGCGTCTCAGCTGCACAAAAGTCGATCCAGTCCGGTAACGTGCCGCTGCCGTTCCAGATGGCCTCGGGGATGAGTATTTTCGTTCGCGGGCAATGGATTGGGTACGCCGGCAACAACAACCCGGATAACCTGCTCGGCATCACCTACAACGCGGCCCCCTTTTGGGCGTGGGGCATCGGTGTAAGCGCCTCAACCGGGCTCAACAGCAGCGCTCTCAACTCCATCTGTTATTTCTATGATCAGGGATCCTCGACCTTCACCAATGGCCAAGGCGCAACCTCTTCGATTGCCAACAACTCGATGTTTTCCGGTGGGTTTGTCGGAACAGCGGCAAGCGGCAGCCGGAGGCTGTACCTAAACGGCGTAGCGCAGGCCAACGTCACAGGCGTCAACGCGATGAACGCGAACCATTATGGTTCGCTGGCGCCGGCCATCGTGCTCGGCAACACCAGCGCCACCCGCACCGGCGCCTCTATTCTCACCGTCGGGTACATCTGGAACCGGCTGCTGACCGCTGGCGAGATGCGCTATCTCGACGCCAACCCCTATGCGCTGCTGCTGTGGCCAAGCGACCGGGTATCGCTCGCATTAGCGACGCTCGCAGGTAGCGGCACGGCTGTTACAGCGGATGCGATCCTCGCCGCCGAATTCCTCGAAAGCTTACTCGGCGACAGCGGCGTTCCGGTGGAATCGCTCGCCGGCGGATCGGCGATCACCGGGAACGCTACGCTACCGCTCGAATTCAGTGCCGCTGTTCTGCGCGATTGGGGCGCCGGGGCTGCGCAATCAATTATCCGGCGCTTCTCGCACCCAGCGCTGGTAGGCCGGGTCCGCCGGCTGTTCCTCCCCGGTCGCCCGGGGACGCTCGCGATCGAAAGCGAGGGACGGCAGCATGTCGATCCGGGAGCGCCGATAGAGTCTCTCGGGTCCGCTGGGAATTCAGTCGCCGGTGATGCGATGTCGCCGATCGAAACGCTGTCGAGCCAGCGGAGTGAGCTAGGAGCGGCGATCGAAAACGCGGCGAGCCTGCTGGTCGATCCGGGCGCGCCGACCGAAGGCCTGGCTGCTTCGCTACTCGACATCAATGGCCCAGTCGAAGCGCTGGCTGGCGGTATTACCACGGTCACCGATGCCAACTTGGCGATCGAATGGGTTACGGCGGCACCCTCGATTCTGGTCTCGTTAGAATCAGGGCCGGAGCGGGTCAGGTTGCTCGCGACGCGGGGTCGGGTTCGTTTATTGCGGAGAAAGTGAGATGCGACTGGCGATGGCGTTTGACCCGATCGAGGCCGGCGAGGTCGACAATTTTGCTTTCGACTTCACTGCGGATGTCGGCGCAGCAACCATCGCGTCGACCAACTGGACCTGCGCATTGGCACCGTACCAGACGGCAACGGACCCGGCCCCTCAGGCCCGGATCTTGTCTGCTTCTGCGCAGACGCTGATCCAGGTTCGTTCGCCGCTTGATGGGTCGCTGCAAAACATAACCGGGTTCTTTTCGGTCGCCTCGGTCGGAGGGATGCCGGTCTCGGCAATTGGCGGCACCTATATCCTCGAGGCCACCGCCGACCTTACCGACGGTCGCCTGTTGAAACTCAATTCCACGGTTCAGTGTGTGGGCTGAAGCCCCGAACGGAAACCTGACAAGCGGCCGGCTTCCGCACGGCCGATCACTGCTGGTTTCTACTCTTCGCTCACGAACCGAATTATAGGTCAGAAATCGAATCATGAAAATCTATCTGCCGATCGCGAAGGTCGATGCCGAGCACCGCGAAGTCTGGGGATATGCCTCGACAGAAGCGCGCGACGACCAGGGAGAGATCGTCAAGCGCGACGCTCTGGTCGCGGCGCTCGGCGACTATATGCGGTTCGCCAACATTCGCGAGATGCACCAGCTCTCGGCGGTCGGCGTCGCCAGGGAGGCCGCCGTCGACGACCGGGGGCTTTATATCGGCGCCAGGATCGTCGACGACCAGGCGTGGCAAAAGGTGATCGAGGGCGTCTACAAGGGCTACTCGATCGGCGGTCGCATCACCCAGCGCGACCCAGCCGATTACAAGACGATCACTGGGCTGGTACTGAACGAAATTTCTCTGGTCGACCGCCCAGCCAACCCCGAAGCCGTATTCGATTATTGGAAAGCCGCTGGAGCGTCGACCATGCCCGAGCCTCGGTTCAACCCCCCAATTCAGATCTGGGCCTGCGGGGTCCTCGAGCACCGGCATCTGGCCAAAGCCGACGCGCTCAAATGCCAAGGGGAGGGGGCGGTGGTTGCCGAGGTGGCGCGGTCGGGCAAAATCGCCGAGACCGGTGTGACCTTGATCGCGGCGGCGCAAACCGCGATCGCGACGGCCGAAGGGGCGCTTGAGAAGGCCCAGAGCAACGCGACTGCAAGCACCTCGCGCGGCTTGGCGGAATTTGCCGATCCGGGTTATCAGACCGACGGAAAGAAACGCTACCCGATCGACACGGAAAGGCACATTCGGGCCGCCTGGAACTTTATCCACCGTCCAAACAATGCGCGGCGGTACACCGCGGTTCAACTCGACGACATCAAGGCCAAAATCATAGCCGCCTGGAAAGCAAAGATCGACACGGACGGTCCGCCGGCCGCCGACGGCAGCAACAAGGCCGGAAAGAATCCGGCGCAGGTCGCGCTGACCAAGGCCTTGTGGGATGTCGGCCATGTCGCTCGGATCATCCTTGATCTCGATTGGCTCGAGGAAAGCTTGGCCACCGAAGCGGCTATGGAAGGCGACAACTCGCCGCAGCCGGCTCGGTTACAGGCAATCATCGCCGAGCTGTGCGGCTTTCTGAACGCGCTGGTAACCGAAGAGACCGGCGAGATCCTGGGCGGCGCGGGGAGCGACAGCGAGCCTGCTGGCTCCTCGCCGCCGGACATTTTGATCATGGCCGCCGGCGCTGCCGGCGCGGCTCTTGTCGCCGATCTGTGCAAAACCGGGAGTCCGAGAATGCAAAAACTCGCCGCTGCGGTCCTCGCCAAGATCAAGCACAGCCAGGGTGACCAGACGCTGCTCGACCTCGCCTACCATGCGGTCGACAAGTGCATGGGCATGAACGGCCTGTTGTTCGCCGAAAGAAGCCATTTGGCCAAGGCGCGCGACGCGCTGAAGGCAGCGGGCGCCGCTTCGAGCGAGGAAGCGACCGTCGACACCGCCAGCCATCCCAAGGTCCCGCTGCCGATGGTCCTGCCGCCGGAACGCGAGTACCGCCCCGGCGAGAATTCCACCGTCGACACGTCGAGGCGCCCGCCAGCGGCCGTCAGCGACGGCGTGCTCGGGATGATCGCGGCGGTGCTGGGCAAGCGGGCGTCGGGGCATCAGGCGCTGATGGACGTGGCGCATGACTGTATAGGCCGGTTGACCGATGGCGCCAGCTGCGCCGCAGACAAGGTCGGCGCGCGCCATTCGCAAGAGACCCTGGGGGCTCTGGCCGAGGCCCATGACCATCTCGTCGCGGCCGGCGCCAAATGCGACGCGGCTGGCTTTACCGCCGAGACGGAGTGGGAGGGGACGGAATTCGACTCTGGAAAGGTGTCGGGGGGAGATTTGGCCAAGATGCTGGCGGGCGAGCGAGCCGAGAAGGCGGCGCTGATCGCCACCCTGACCGACATCGTACCGCGTCTCGATCAGCTGACAAAGCGGGTCGAGGACATTGCCCGCACCCCGCTGCCGCCGCTGACGGTGGCGCGGAGCGTGACCGCCGTCTCAAAGCAGCAGGACTCCGGCGGAGGCGCCGGCGGGCCCTCGTCCGACGATCTCGCCGCAGCCTTTTCCCGGATGAGCAAGGAAGAGCAGACCCTGACCTTGATCAAAGCCAGCTACGCCAACCCGATCCACCCGCCCAGCCTCGGCACCGCGAAGGAATTGCACGGCGAATGATTCCGGCCTTCCGGCCGTAACCGAACCCGCCTGTTGGCGGGTTTTTCTTTGCCCCCCTATTGGGAGGAATTGTTGATGAATTCGATCACTCAGGAATCGCTGGAGCTGTTGAAGCGGGCTCTGGCGACGCCGGACGATGCGCTCGCCAAGTCGATCTCGACCGCGACCGGCCTCGTCGCCTATGATCTTCAGGCGCCGGCGAAGAACCTCTATCCCTTCGTCACCCCGATCCGGAACGTCATGCCTCGGGTCGGCGGGGGCACCGGCACGGCGACCAATTGGCGCCAGGTCAACGCGATCATCGGCTCCGGCTTCGACGCCATGGGGTGGGTCCCGGAAGGCCAACGCTCGGGCCAGATGTCGTATTCGACCGCGAGCCGGTCAGCCACTTTTGTGACCATCGGCGAGGAGGACGCCGCGACCTTCGAAGCGATCTCCGCCGGCCGCGAGTTCGAAGACATCCAGGCGCGCATGACCTTCCGCCTGTTGCAGAAGATGATGTTGAAGGAGGAGATGGCGATCCTCGCCGGCAATGCCTCCTTGCAACTCGGTACGCCGGCAATCCCGACCTTATCGGCTTCGGCCGCCGGGGCCACGCTTCCGGCCGGGACTTATTTCGTCAAGGTCGTGGCCTTGACCCTCGAAGGCTATCAGAACTCGAGCGTGTCGGGCGGCGTCGCCACCACCAAGAACATCACCGGGGTCGACAACAAGAGCTTTACCCTGTCGGGCGGCTCTTCCAACATCAGCGCCGAGGCAAGCCAGGCGGTGACCCTCGGCCAAACCCTGTTTTGCAGCGTCACCGCGATCCAGGGTGCGGTCGCCTACGCTTGGTATATCTCGACCTCGACAGGGACCGAGACCTTGCAGGCGATCACTACGGTCAACAGTCTGGCGGTTTCGGCGCCGCTCGCCGTCGGCAACCAGTCGCAGACAGCGGTCACCAACGATAATTCGGCCAATCCGGGTTATGCCTACGACGGGCTACTGACGACCGCGCTGAAAAACGGGTCGAACGCCTATGTCAATACCATGCCGACCGGAACGGCCGGCACTGGTACGACCCTGACATCGTCGGGCCGCGGTTCGGTTAATGAAATCGATACAATGTTCCAGATGATGTGGAACAATTTCGAATTGTCGCCGACCGTCCTTTACGTCAATGCCCAGGAACTAAAGAATATTACCACCAAGGTGCTGTCGAACAATTCCGGGCCACTGCTGCGCTACGATACGCCTGCCGACGGCAGCGCGGGAGAATACCAGCTGACCGCGTCCGGGGTGGTCCAGTTCTACTACAATCCCTTCGCCATCTATGGCGGCTTGCGCATCCCGATCAAGATCCATCCGCGGGTTCCACCAGGCACGATTATCGGCTGGGCCGAAAACCTGCCGATCCAGTATCAGTCGAACGAGGTCCCCAACGTCGCCGAACTCAAGACCCGCCAGGACTACTACCAGATCGACTGGCCGATCGTCACCCGCCAGCGCCAGGTCGGCGTCTACGCCGAAGAAGTCCTAGCCGTTTATGCTCCGTTCGCAATGGGCGTGATTACCAACATCGCTAACGGCTGAGCCTGATGCCCGAGCTGATAGCGCTGCGTGCTGCGTTTGGCCAGGACGAGGCCAACCACGGCATTAGGCGCTATCGCGTCGGCGGAGACGGTCTTGTGCACGTTCCTGCCGAGGCCGCTTTCTTTCTGGTCAGCAGAGGAGGGTTCGCCGTGGCGAAGACGACCGTCGCTCAAGTCCCGGAAGGCTCGCTCCGTGCGGCGCTGCCCGATGGCGTTCGAACGGCTGCAGACCCGAGTTCGCGGGTGCGCCTGCACGACGATAGCACCGGCGGTTGCAGCCATTATGGATGCAAACATCGAGACGATCAGAACAGCGACGTGCTCGTTCCGGCCGAAGCCGCTGGTAATCTCCTAGTGCACGGGTTCCTGCCGGCGACGCAGGATCTGCGCCCAGGTGAACGCGAAGTGGGACCAGAGCCAATCGGGCTTGAAAGAGAGTCGGTTGGGGACGCGACTTCCACGGCCGCACCCTAGGGGAGGCGCTGAACAGTGTCCGAGATAAACGAGCCGGTTTACGCCACGAGTGTGCGGCGCGCGATCAAGGCGATCAACCCATCAATTACCGATGCGGCCCGGACCTACGGATGGCCATCCGCGCTCGATGCGGTCAGCACGATCCTGATGTCGCTGCTAATCGCCGCAGTCGGTGCAGACGAGGCGCGCGCGGCCTGTAGCAGAATGTACGAGGAAGTGTCGAGGCTTGAACAAGCCTGGGCCCCACTGCTGCCATGGGCCTCGGATCGAGGTGAAGGCGAACTGCGAGGGCGCGCCTGATGGCGTACGGTGATCTGACGACCCTGGCTGACGTCAAAGCGTGGCTGCAGACCAGTCAGAGCGCGTTTCCGCCAACCGATGATGCGCTGCTGAGCCGGCTAATAACTGCGGCAAGTCAATACATCCAAACTTGGCTCAACCGCCAAATCGCTCGGTACGACTATATTGAGGTGAGGGATGGAACCGGTGGCCAACGGCTGCAGTTCGCGCGCTTTCCGGTTTGCGCGGTGCAGTCTCTGACCATCGATGGTATCGCGATCCCACCGGCGCCGCCACTGATGCCTAGTACCGGCCTGACAGCCGGTTACGTGTTCTCGCCGACGCAATTGGCAATCCGCGGCTATTACTTCACCCGCCGGGTTCAGAATGTCGTCATTACCTACTCGGCGGGTTACGCGGCAACTCCGCCCGATATCGCCCAGGCCTGCATCGAGCTGGTCGCGCTACGATACCGTGAGCGAACGCGGATAGGCGAGATTTCGAAAGCGGTTGGAGCCGGCGAGACGGTAACGTACGCGCAGAAGGACATGAGCCTACCGATTGCGACGTTACTCCAACAATACCGCCTGATCACGCCGATCACCGGCTATTCGGTGATTATCGCTCCGACCAATACCGACCCGGCGATCGTTGTGGCAGCCCTGTGATCTCGGCCGAACTCCTCGGCGACAGGCCGGCGCTCGATCGGTTGCGTGCCCTGCCCGACGCAGCCAATGCGGGGCTCGCGCGAGCAATTGCCAAACTCGGGATCACCCTCCAGAGTAATGTGCAGCAGGACAAGCTCAGCGGCGAGGTACTCAAGGTTCGGAGCGGTGCGCTGAAGTCGAGTATTGACGTCCAGATCGGTAAGAGTGCTACAGGAGTAACTGCGACTGTCTTTAGCGATCTCGATTACGCTGCGGCCCAGGAATATGGATTTTCGGGGACAGTCAATGTCAGGGCAAGTCTACGGCTGATCAAACAAGCTTTTGGCCACCCGATCGCAACGAAAGCGGTCAGCGTGCGCGCCCATAGCCGCCAGATGGACCTGCCCGCGCGCTCGTTTCTTCAGTCTGCGCTGGACGACATGGGACCGAATATCAGCGCGGACGTAGAAGATACTCTCCGAGAAGTGATTACCTCATGATCATTCGCGAAGTCATTTATGCGGCGCTGTGGACCCTCGGCTCGGCCGCGGGGAACTTTGCCAGCGCTAACCGCCGGTTGCGGCACTGGACCGATGTAGCGCCGATCGAGCAGCCGGCCCTGTTCATGAGTGAAAAGGGCGGCCACGCCGTGATCCGAGCATTGGGCGCGCCCATCGCGTGGACGCTTTACGCCGACTTTTACATCTACGTCCATTCGAGCGACCCTTACGCGGCCCCGGCGACGATCTTGAACCCATTGCTCGATGCGCTCGAGCGGGCGCTGGCGCCATCGCCCGCGACCGGGATCCAGAACCTCGGGCTGCCGCTGATGGTTCAACACGCCTACATTTCCGGCAAGATCGAGACCGACGAGGGTGTTCTCGGCGACCAGGCAATTGCGATCGTTCCGGTCGAGATCCTTTGCGTTTGACGCAGACCGCCCGGCCGACAGACAGAATTATCGGAGAGCACGATGGACGAGATCAACGGGGCGATAGATATGCCCGGCAATCCACTCGACCAAATGATCGAGCGGTGGTGGGAAGATCACTTCCCAGGCTCCGCCGTCGCTCGCGACACCGCGTCCTGGAACGTTGCCCACGCCGCGAAGGAGAGCCTAAAGCGGTTGTTGGTTCAGGCTCTGAGCCTGCGCCAGGCGAAGGCTGGGGGCCAAGATTTGCAAGGGAGTATATGACATGCAACTCAGCTTCGGTTCGGGTGCGGTATGGGGCGAACGCACCGACCTAACCGGCTCGGGGATCGGCCCGCGCCAGTTCGGCGTGCTCCAGGACATCCAGATCGATTTCGACTGGACCGACAAGGAGTTGTATGGCCAGCTCCAATTTCCAGTGGCTATCGCCCGCGGCCAAGGTAAGATCAGCGGAAAGGCTAAGTTCGCCCAGATCCTCGGTCTGCTCTATTCTGACATCTTCTTCGGGACACCAGCGGCAACCGGTCAATTCGCTGTGTCGCAGCTCGAGGCGGCAACTGTTCCGGCGGTAACGCCCTACACAGCGACCGTTGCCAACGCGGCGACCTACAACGATGACCTCGGCGTTGTCTATGCCGGGACCGGCAAGCGCTTCAACCGGGTGACAACGCCCTCCGTTGCTGGGCAGTATTCGGTCAATTTCTCTACTGGGGTCTACACGTTCGCAGCGGCCGACGCGAACGTGGCGCTGTTGATCTCCTACACATACAATCTTTCGGTCAGCGGCAATAAGCTTACTTTGACCAACCAGTTAATGGGGACGACGCCGACGTTCAAGGCGACATTCTACACGAGCTATTCCGGCGAAGGTTTGGCGTTGCGGCTCAATGCCTGTACTGCCAATAAGCTATCGACGCCGACCAAGATCGATGATTGGTCGATCAGCGAACTGGATTTTATGGCTTTTGCGGACGCGTCGGGCACGATCGGCTACCTCAGCACCGTCGAATGATGCCCGCACTCAGATCGTGCGGCCCTCGGAACTGACGGGAGGAGAGAGTGATCCCCGGGATAATGGTCGAAATGGGCGGCCAGCAGTGGACTGTTCCCCCATTAACTCTGGGCCAACTCCGCCAACTCATGCCCAAGGTGCAACAGCTCACCGAAATCGGTTCGCAAATGGGCGAGAAGCAGATCGGGATTCTGGTGGAGATCGTCGCTGCAGCGCTGCAGCGCAACTATCCTGACATCTCGGTGGAAATCGTCGAAAACCTGCTCGATCTCGGCAACGCGGGCGCGGTGCTTAATGCTGTCCTAACCGGCTCCGGTCTGAGGCCGCGGGAGCGCTCGCCGGGGGAAGCGCAGGCCCCCGGTCCGGATCCGGGGGCCGGCATGCTAGTGTCGGGATCGAGCCTAACGGCGGCTGGGGGCATATCTACGGTCTCCTCGCCACCACGTGCGGCTACAGCTATCCCGTAATCGATGCAATGACCCTCCTCGATGTCGAGGAGTTGACCCGATATTGGATCAATCATCCGCCGCTACACTTGATGGTAGCCGCCTATCTTGGCGTCGGCAAGCGGACCCGATTTGGGTCCCCCGCACCCGCACCCCCAGTGAAGGGCGAGAATTTGGACATCGGCACCGTCCTTGCGGAACTCGGGTCGGGTTTCGCGGGAGGGGATGTACATTTAGGACTCGTCCCTGTGGTGCTCGATTTCGCCGAGCTGAAGCGCAGGGTCACGCAGCCGAAAGATACCTAGGCGAAGTGCGGCGTGCGGGTGCTCCGCCAACCGAAAGGACGCCCGGTGCTCCTTTATCGACTGAGAGGCTATCGTGGCTGATATTGAAACCAGCGTCGCCATAACCGCCCGAACCGAGGATCTGCAATCCGGGATGCAGACCGCGGCGAATTCGGTAGAATCGGCCACGGAGGCGATGAAGGCTCAGTTAGCCGGTCTCGGTACCGCTGCTCAGCAAGCGCAATCGTACATTACCGCCGCTGCGGCGCAGATCGGATCGACGATTGGCGCGCTGCAAGCCAAAGCGGCAAACCTCTCCACCTCGGCCGCCAGCGGGGTGGGTTCGATTACAGCCGCTGCATCATCTCATGGCCAGGACGGAGGAAGCTCCGTCATCCAGGCGGGCGTGACCAGCCAGTCTGGCGGCGGCGTCCAAAATCGCACGCAGGAATGGCGCGCCGAATTGGAAAGCCAACTCGGCGCCGAACAGGCTTTTTTTGCCAATTCGAAGGCCGAAGAACTGGCTTTCTGGCAGGCCAAGCTGGCGTTGACTCAGGCGGGATCAAAGGAGCAGCTAGCGGTCGAAAATAATATCTACCAGCTCGAAAAGCAGCTGGCAGTTCAAAACGAACGAGACATGCTTACCTCTCTCGCTGCCGATGAAAAGGTCACCGATGCTGCTTATGCGCGTAGGAAGGCGGCCATTCAGGAAGAAGCACAACTCGGTAAAACCTCGGCCAGCGAGGAGGTAGCTCGGCTCAAGGATCTGCTCGACACCGAATGGGCGCTTGAACAGGATTATTACGAAAAGAAGTTGGCAGCGGCCGTAAACGATGTCCGCACACGCGAAAAGCTAACTAGTCAAGAAGAACTCGCCTATGAGAAGTATTTGACGGACAAGGACAAGCTAGACGCTCAGGCTGTACAGAACAGCGAAAAGCAGTGGAACAGCCTGCTGCAGCCGATCCAGCGTGCAGTGGACACGTCGGTCACCGGTATCATCCTGGGGACGACGACAGTACAAAAGGCGTTGTCAAATCTCGCACAGTCGATCGTCGCAGAATTTGTCAACTCGGCGGTCAAGAGCGTCTTCGGTGAGATCGGCAAACTGCTCGGCGCGAGCCTAGCCGGTAGCGGTGGCAGCAGCGGCGATCAGGATTTTTGGGGTGGCATCACCGGCACCGGTGAAGATATCGTGGGTGGGGGAATTTCTGCTGGTCTATTCGGTTCTGGCGGTCTCCTGGGTACGCTCGGGCTCGGCAGCCTGGTGTCGGGAGGCGGGATCTTCGGCAGCCTGTTCAAAGGCATCGGCTCTGTGTTCGGTTTCGAACATGGCGGCATAGTGCCGTCGGCGCAGGGCGGTTGGATGGTGCCCTCAACGTCATTGGCTATGCTGCATGCCAATGAAATGGTGCTGCCGGCGAATATCAGCCAAGGGCTACAATCGATGATCGCCGGCGGAGGCGGTGCCGGAGCATCGGGCGGCGGAGCGAACGTCATGTTCAATGTTTCGGCCATCGATAGCCAGTCCGTCGCAAAATTCTTTCAGTCGAATGGCAATGTCTTGGTCGCCGCGATCAACCGGGCGATGCGCAACGGCGCGGCGCTGCGGAGCGCCTGATGGCACTGATTTTCCCGGCCCTGCCGGGGCTCGCCTGGAGCGTGACCAAGGCGCCGACGTTTCAGACCCGTATCCAGCGCGCCGTCTCTGGCCGCGAGTTACGGGCGCTCGACTATCCCTATCCCTTGTGGCAGTTTACGCTAGTCTTTGCGTTCTTACGGGACAACCCGGATGCAGGGTTCGACGAATTGCGAACGCTGATGGGGTTCTACCTGGCCTGCCAGGGCGCGTATGGCACGTTTCTGTTCCAAGACCCCAGCGATCACCAGGTAATCGGTCAGTATCTCGGCACAGGAGACTCGAGTTTAGCTGCCTTTCAGCTGCAGCGCACAATGGGCACAGCATTGCTCGGCGGCGGCTTTGCCGAGCCGATCGTCGCACCCAACCTGATCACCGCTGTTTACTTTGATGGGATTACGCAAGGCCCATCCGGCTATAGCATCGATCTAGGTACTGGATTACTTACCTTTACGACACCACCCGGCACGGGTCTGGTGATCACTGCGGACTTTTCCTATTGGTTTCGCTGCCGCTTTGTCGACGACAGCTATGATTTCGAGAATTTCATGCATCGATTATGGCAACTCAAGAAGCTGACGTTCATCTCGGTGCGGACATGAAGGCGGCCTCGCCGGCGCTGATTGCGCTGCTGAATTCGAGTACGCAGTTTGTCATGGCCGATTTATATACCTTTACCTTGGTCGGCGGCGACTTGCTGCGCTATTCTGCGGCGCCGACGGCAATTGTCGCCAATGGGTTCACCTTTGCCCTCGGTCCCAAATTCGAGCGCTCGAAGACCAGCACCGTAATCGGCACGCAGGTCGACGAGCTCGTTATCAAGGTCTACCCCGAGAAGACCGACCTTATTGGCGGAACCCTGTGGCTGGAAGCAGCATGGCAGGGGCAACTCGACGGCGCGCTGTTGCAGATCGAGCGCGCATTCATGCTAAGTTATGGGGACACCAGTCCTGGAACGGTGGTCCTGTTCGCCGGCCGCATCTCCGACATCGATTGCAGCCGCACCGGCATCGACATGAAGTGCCGCTCGCATCTGGAGCTACTGAACATCCAGATGCCGCGGCGACTGTGGCAGTCCTCGTGCACGCATGTCTTCGGGGACGCGATGTGCCAGTTCAACCGCGCGACGCTGCAAGCGAGTTTTGCGTGCCTTTCCGGCTCAACGGAAACCCAAATCCTCAGCACGATCAACCCGGCTCCGGCGGGGCTCTACGTCCAGGGTACGATTTTTGGCCTAACCGGTGCGAATGCGGGCGACAGCAGGACCATTGCCGAAATGAGCAGCGGGAACGTCTCGGTCAAGCTTGCCTTCCTTTCGTCTCCGATCGTCGGCGATCAGTTCCGGCTTCTGCCCGGCTGCGACCGGTCCATCGCGACTTGCACCAACGTGTTTAACAACGCCCTCCATTTCGGTGGGATGCCCAACATTCCGACACCGGAGACCGCGGTATGACCGACCCACGACGAGCAGCAGTCGTGGCCGAGGCGGCGACCTGGCTGCGCACGCCCTATCACCACATGGGCCGCGTCAAGGATGCGGGGACAGACTGCTTGATGCTGCTGGCTGAGGTTTATGAAGCGGCGGGTGTTATTCCTCACGTCGATGTGCCGTTCTACCCGCCGGATTGGCACCTGCACCGCGGGATCGAGCGTTACCTTGAGGGCCTAATGCACTACGCCCGCGAAAATGCGGGTCCGCCGCAGCCGGGCGATGCCGTGCTGTTCAAGTTTGGTCGGTGCTTTGCTCATGGCGCGATCGTCGTCGCTTGGCCCCGGCTGATCCACGCCTGGCACAATGCCGGTGTCGTGTATGGCGACGCTGGTCAAGGGCCACTCGCCGGGCGCACCGCGCGATTTTTCTGTCCGTTTTCCTAGATCCCATAGCTGGCTTCCAAATGACCGGTATTCTCGGCGGCGGGTCGAACGCCAAACAAAAGACCGCGGTCGGCTCGCTGCAATTCCAAACCTCGCAGAAGGGCGGCGTGATCCCGCTCGTCTATGGGACGACGCGCGCCGCGCCCAACCTGATCGACTATGACGATTTCACCGCAACGCCGGCGAGTTCGGGCCTGAAGGGCAAGGGTGGGGGCGGGGGCAAGTCAGGTAATCAGCAGTATAATTACAGCGCCTCAGTCATTCTCGGGGTGTGCCAAGGTCCGGTGTCAGGCTTTGGCACGGTTTGGTGGGACAAAAATACGGCGCCGCTGAACGGCTTGCCGGGACTGTCGACGATCAATCTGGGCGCAGACGGGCAGGCTTCGGACCCGTTCTGGGTCACCAATCACCCGGCGAAGGCATTGGGCTATTCAGGAACGGCCAACTTCACTCTAGACAACTATCAATTGGGCATGACCGCAACCCTGCCCAATTTCTCTGTCGAGGTCATTGGGATAGAGGCCAGCAGTGGGATCAATGGTTTCGACGCCAACCCGGCGGCGATCGTCACCGATTTCCTGACCAACGCCCGATATGGCGCCGGCTTCCCGGCGGCTAATCTCGACAGCCTCGGCGCCTATTCCGAATACTGTGCCGCTGCCGGACTATTCCTGTCACCTCTGCTCGACACCCAGCAGGAGGCGCAACAATCTCTCGGCGACATCGTCAAAATCTCAAACAGCGCGATCGTCTGGTCGGGTGCATTGTTAAAGATCCTGCCCTACGGCGATCAGCCGCTAAGTGCCACCTACACTGTGATCGCCCTTTCTGGGACGATCGTCGCCGGCGATACCTTGACATTGACCTTCACCGACTCGGCCCTTTCCGGATTGCCGATCACGGTCGCCTACAGCGCCAGCCTTGCCGATCAGACTTCCTATACCAGCGCCGCGGCCGGGCTGGCACAACAGGTGGCCGGCAATGGAACGCTGAGCGGTTACGGCATTTATGCGTCATGCTCGGTGAATTCTCTGGTTATCGTTCAGGCTCAAGGGAGTGGCATCACGGTGACTGGCAGCGCCAGCGGCGCCGAAACGATCTCGGTCGGTACGACGAGTGCGCCATACACATTCACGCCAAACGCGACCGTACTCTACAACCTCGGCGAGGACGACTTTATCGTCCAGGAGTCCAGCGTCGGCACCAATCTCGGCGTGAACCCGGGCGGACCGGCATTGCGGCAAGGTGCGGGTCCGATTACCGGGGGCTTTACCGACGACCCCGTGCATATCGTCCGCTCGACCCCAGCAGACGCCAACAACATGATCGAAATCGAGTGCCTCGATCGTTCGAACAGCTACAACACGACAATCGTCGAAGCGTTTGACCAGGCATCCATCGATCTATACGGCGTGCGCCGAGACACTTCACTGAAGGCAAACGCAATCGTCGATGCTACCTATGCCGGCCCGATCGCAGCGCAGCTGCTACTACAGCGCAGCCTCTACTTTCGCAACACCTACACTTTCCAGCTCGGTTGGAAGTATTGTCTGCTGGAACCGATGGATCTCGTCCAGATCACCGATGCGCGGCTCGGCGCCACCGCATTAACCGTGCGTATTACCGCGGTTGAAGAAGACGACGAAGGAACGCTGTCGATTACTGCCGAGGATTTCTTTGGCGGTTATTCGACAGCGGTGGTCTACCCTAAGCAGGGCGCTTCCGGCTATGTGCCAAACTACAATTCTGCGCCCGGCGACATTAATTCACCACTTATTTTCGAGCCGCCAGCGGGATTGTTGTCGGGCGATCTCGAAATCTGGATAGGGCTGTCGGGTGGCCCTAACTGGGGTTCGGCACAAGTCTGGATTTCGAGTGACGGCAGCTCCTACGCGCTGGCCGGGACGGTTGACGCACCGGCCACACAGGGTGTCTCGATTGCCGATTTGCCGGCGCACGCATCACCAGACACGGTTGACACGCTTTCCGTCAATCTTGCGGATAGCCGCGGTTTCCTCTCTTCAGTATCGGCGATCGATGCGCAGAACCTTGCCACATTAAGCTATCTCGGCGGGGAGTTGCTCGCTTATCAGACGGCGACGCTGACCGGCACCTCAGAATATAACCTAAGCACTCTGTACCGTGGCACCTATGGCACGACGATCGCCAATCATCCTACAGGAGCACAATTTGCATTGCTCAATGCAGCGATCGGTCACTTCCCCTACCCCGCAAATTTAATCGGTCAAACTATATATTTAAAATTTGTCTCGGTGAACATCGTCGGTGGCGGAATTCAGGATCTAGCATCGGTGGCGGCGTTCACTTACGCGATTACCGGCGCCGGACAGGGGACAGTCACCGTCGTCACCGGTACATTTGTCAACGGCAAACCCACTGCCAACCTTGTTTTGCAGCGCTATGTGTTCGCTACGACGGTGGCCTTCCCGGCCGGGCTCGCGGGCAGCCGAGGGACCGCCGGAACGGCGGCCACGGCAATGGCGACGTTCGCGGTGCAAAAGAACGGCGTGAATGTCGGCACCATGATGTTTGCCGCTGCCGCCACCACAGCGACGTTCGCAATGACATCGGCAGCAACCTTCAATGCTGGGGATGTACTGACATTAGTGGCTCCGGCCGCGCCGGATGCGACCCTTGCCAACTTGGCGTGGACGTTTATGGGAACAATGGGAGCATAACGCAAATGTCAAAGCTGTGGAATTACGTTGACGGTTGCGCGATCAGTCTCGCTGATGGGGTCGTCACCTCTAGCGCCGTGGCACTAGCTGTGATGTTGGCGCTGTGGCTCGGAGGCTGTGCTCAAGTCGGCCAATTCGCTACCGGCGACGCGCAAAACGCGGCGGCGATCGCGACGGCAGTCGGCGACAGTGCCGGAGCAGCCTGTTGGCCGGTACTTGCTACCGCCGGAAATGCAATTGTTACCATCGGAAATTCATCAGGTGTACTGACCGCAATCGAAGAAAAGCGCGCGCTGCAAATTGCAGTGCAAAATGCCGCGTGTCAACCGGTCTGGGCCGGAGTGCTGGGCGAGTTGTTGAAAGCAACTCCAGCGGCGCCCTTCGTACCGTGATGCCAAGACCGAGGTTTTCACCCGAGGTCAATTTTGGTCATATCCTCCAGGCGGTAGTGTTGGCGCTGACCATCGGCGGCGGCGGTGTGACTAGTTACATCAGCTTGCGCGGCGACATCGAGCAGTTGCGGGCCGACCTTGGGGTTCAGATCGCCTCGCACGAACTACGCATCGAAGCGACTGAGCGTGCGCTCGAACAGCGTCGCCTCGACGATCGCGACTTCCAAGCCGAGATGCGCGCCGCGCTGGCGCGCATTATCGACGCAATCGGCGATTTGCGCACCCAGATCGTGCAAAAACAGGACAGGAAGTAGGCCTTCTGCCGCAGTAAAAACCTGTCTGATGCTTCCACGTAAATCAACTGCGGTTGCTTCCGAGAGCGATGCGGTACGGAATAAGATCGTGCGCCGCGGCACGCCTCTGGAATTCGTTTTCGGCCCGAACGGGTTTGGCATCGTCATCGCCTCGCGTTGAGCAGGCCTCGCGCGAAGGTTGGCATCCGGCAACTATCTCTACGGGGAACCTTTTGGTTCCGAACGGTGATTCCTTGGGCGTGCTTCCTTTTATTAGAGCCGCCTGGCCGCGGTATTGATGCCTGAGGAATCAGCTCGAACCCGTGACGGTTCTGGCTTGATCTGAAACCTGGCCCTGGCCATGGTGAGGGGTATCGGCGCGGGGTAAGCGGACATGTCATCGAGGGTGAGTATGCGTTTTGCGGCGCTCGCTGCGTTTCTGATAGTGGCCGGCTGCAGCAGTAAGGGTTCGATCACCTGCCAATGTCCCAAGCCCGTCGCGTATGATGACGCGACGTTAAAGAAGATCACAAAGGCATTGCGAGCGCTGCCGACCGACAATGTCCTTCATGAAGCGATGGACGATTACGAGAACGAACGCGACGATCTGCGCTTTTGTCCCGCCGGCACTCGTTGAGGGATCGGTGACGCCTCCGCCATCACAGGAACAGCCCCAGTAGGTGTCGGCCGAGGACCAGGCTCGCGGCGAGGACGATGATCATCACCGGGACGTAGTTGAGCTTACCCGGGCGATAGGGACGGCGGTCGTGGATGATCGCGGCGGCAAGGAGGAGCAGGCAAACCGCGAGTGCGACGCTCGTCTGGATCAGGCCCATGCACCGACTCCCGCCCGAGCAATGGCGCAGATCAATTGCTTTAACTTACCCATCTTCGCCCATGAGTCCGATATCGGTGCGGCTAGCCGATCCGCCAAGCTCCCACTATAAAACGTTTGGGTTCGACAGTTTCTTGCACTTCCTCGCAGATGCGCAGCGTCGATACGGCGGCTCTGGGGGTGCACGGGCAGGATTATAGGGACTCGGTAGCATAGCGCTCGCCAAAGCGCTCGCAGACGGCTAAAAGGCGGCTGTTCACAGCCGTCGAGTTGTCATGCCCGAGGAATTTTATCGCATCAAGCGTCTCCCCCCCTACGTCTTCAGCGAGGTCAACGCGCTGAAAGCCGAGGCTCGCGCCGCCGGTCGCGACGTCATAGACCTTGGTATGGGAAATCCTGACGGCGCGACCCCGTCTCATATTGTCGCCAAGCTCGTGGAGGCGGTCCAGAACCCGAAAACCCACGGTTATTCGGTGTCGCGTGGCATCACCGGGCTGCGCCGCGCCTGCGCCGGCTATTACGCGCGTCGCTTTGGCGTCGAGCTCGATCCGGAGCGCGAGGTCATCGTCACTCTTGGCTCGAAAGAGGGGTTGGCCAATCTTGCCCAAGCAATCACCGCGCCGGGCGATATCGTGCTGGCGCCAAGCCCGTGCTATCCAATCCACGCCTTTGGCTTTATCATGGCCGGCGCTTCGGTGCGGCACGTCCCGATCGGTCCCGGCTTCGATTTTCTTGCCGAACTGAAGAAGGCGGTGCGGCACAGTATCCCGGCGCCGCTCGCGATCGTCCTTAATTTTCCCGCCAACCCAACTGCCCAGACCGTCGACCTCGATTTTTATACCGAGATCATCGCATTCTGCCGGCGGCACGACATCGTCGTGCTGTCCGACCTGGCCTATGCCGAGATCTATTTCGACGGCAAACCGCCGCCTTCGATCCTCGAAGTGCCGGGCGCGCGCGATATCGCGGTTGAATTCACCTCCCTCAGCAAGACCTATTCGATGGCCGGTTGGCGCATCGGTTTTGCGGTCGGCAACAAGCGGCTGATCGCGGCCCTTTCTCGGGTCAAATCCTATTTGGATTACGGCGCCTTTACCCCGATCCAGGTAGCTGCGACCGCGGCGCTGAACGGTCCGCAGGCTTGCATCGCAGAAACTCGCGAGCGCTATCAGGCGCGCCGTGATGTAATGATCGACGGGTTGCGCCAAGCCGGCTGGGAGGTGCTACGCCCGGAAGCGACGATGTTTGCCTGGGCGCAGATTCCGCCGCAGTTTCGCCCCATGGGCAGCCTTGCCTTTTCAAAGCTGCTGCTCGAACGCGCCAATGTCGCGGTGTCGCCGGGGATCGGTTTTGGCGAATACGGCGAGGGTTTCGTCCGCATCGCCCTCGTAGAGAACCGCCAGCGCCTGCGCCAGGCGACCCGGAACATTAAAATCTTCCTTTCCGGCCGCAGCAATGACATTCCCGGGCTCCGTCACGCTACCGACACCCTTGCAGCCGCGTCGTAGCTCGAGAACACGCAATGCCTGACCAGAAATGAATTAATCAATTCCAGTCAGTTGTGATTAGATGGCTGTGGGCAAGGAAGCAACGATCCACAACATGTGGACAGAAATCATCGGCCCGCAGCTTTGCGCCAAGTCCTTGGGAGCGACGTGAGCGTCACCGAATGGTCTACCGCGCAAATCTCGTCGCCGCCGCGCGCATCGATAGCGGCGATTTCGTGATGGAACTGCGCGACATGTCGTCCGAAACCGCAGCGAGCGCCTCTCGGCGATCGGCCGCCGCATCAGCTGCCACCCTCGCTAAGACATCTAGCATTCGTGATCGGATCGAGGAGGTGTTTCGGTTGGGCCAAGAAGGTGGCCGGTTTGCGCAATTATCTGAGGAAGTTCTCAAGGACGGCTCCCACGAGGTGGATCGGGCGTACTTCCGCGTCATGCGCATTCAGACGATCGCCGAAGAGGTCGCGACCCCGCTTTCTCACTTGGCACCCAGCTTGGTGTGAGAGCTCTCCGATTGTATTCGATTAGGCGAGCAAAGAAGATCAGCGAGGCCACGCCCGAAGCCGTAATTCTCCGGACCAACTCCAGAATCGGACCACGTATCGGCGGCGGCCGGCCGCCAGGACCGAGCGAGATTCGCTGGGTTATACGCTACCGGTTTTCACGCCTGGGAGAGTCTACGTTGAGGTATGCGTGAAGCGGCGGATAGCTGCCATGCCACTCGGTTTGGAATTGCAGGCTGATGCCGCGCGCGCTCCAAATCGTCTAGTGCAGCGGGAAGCCAGCGACCGTGTGGTGGCTATCGGGCTGCGCAATCCGTGGCTGGGCGATCTCTACCATCAGCTACTGACATTGCCGTGGTGGGCTTTTCTGCTCGGCTTAGCCATCGTCTATCTCGGTTTGAATGTGCTGTTCGCGCTCCTGTATTTGCTCGGCGACGGCGCGATCGCGAACGCCCGGCCCGGAATATTTTCGGACGCCTTTTTCTTCAGCGTCGAGACAATATCGACGATCGGCTACGGGCAGATGTCGCCGGGGACGCTCTACGGCAATATCGTTATGACCTTTGAAGCGATGGTCGGATTGAGCCTTCTAGCAGTTTCCGCGGGCTTGGTACTTGCTCGATTTTCCCGGCCCATGGCTCGCGTGATGTTCAGCAAAGTAGCCGTCATCGCCCCGTACAACGGGGTCCCAACGCTCTCGCTACGGCTCGCTAACGAGCGCCGTAATCAAATCCTCGAGGCACAGGTCTCGGTCACTCTCGTCCGCGACGAGCGCACCGCCGAGGGCGATTGGATGCGACGCTTTTATGATCTGCAACTGGCACGCCAGCGGAGCCCGATCTTTGCGATGACATTTACGGTGATGCACGGAATAGACCCTGCGAGCCCATTATGGAATGCGACACCGTCATCGTTGGCCGCACAACAGGTGGAGATTGTGGTGACCGTCACGGGCCTCGACGAGACGATGTTGCAGGCGGTCCATGCGCGAACCTCGTATCTTGCGCACGAAGTGTTGTGGGACCGTCGTTTCGCGGATGTGTTCACACAAGCGAAGGATGGCCGCCTGGCCGTCGACTACCGCCGCTTCCACGACACCGAACCGATCCAGTCGCCCGAGCCGGACCCATCCTGTCGATAGCACTGAATTTAACTGCATGGGCCCCGAGGGGGTCGTGCCAGCGGGCATCGCGACGGCATCCGTGATCCGGCACCAGGTCGCTACGCCATCGTCATTGCCTTCTCGCGAGCTCATCGGCGTGCGCGGCTTTTCCCTGTGAGCGCTCTCGCCGCAGCGCTCGATCGACATCTGGCCGGCCTCGTCATCGCGGAGGCTGCCAACCAGCATCTGAGGGCTGAGTAGCTCTTGGCCTCGACCAACCTCCCCCAACCCGCGGCTCTGCAAGACCGCCTTGACCCAGCGGCGGTTCGGCTCGAAGCCGCGCTCGGCCCGCAGCGTTCGTGTAAATGCTTCATCGTAAGGTTCCCATAGCGCGTCCGGAACCACTCGACCACGAACGCGATCCGGTCCACCGGCTCCCGGCGCCGGTCGATCATTCCCTCGGCCCCCTCCGAGTCGTAGCTCTAGCAAAACCGCCGAGAATGCGGCTCGCTGATCCCCAGCAGCTTGGCCGCCTCGACGCAGTTCTCACGCTTGCAGATCCTTCAAATAACACGTCATCGATACCTCGGACCGCATCCCGACCCCCGGCTTCGAACCCCTCCAAAAACGGACAGATCGTCTGACCCAAAACCCGGATATCTCATCTGCTAACGGACACGCCAAAGCTTCAACATTGGACCAGGGCGGCCACGTGCTAGGATCCGCGGGCAGAATCGTATGAAGGAGACGGCGATGCCAAAACCCGCGAGACCGGATTATTGATGATATGGACCGATATCGACGCCGAGTTCGAACCCGAGTTCAACCGCTGGTACGATGATGAGCATCTACCGCGGCTGCTGTAAATCCCCGGTTTTCTGAGCGCTGGGCGCTATTCCGCATTGAGGGGCGGTCCGAAATATCTGACAATTTACGAGCTGGAGGACCACAACGTATTGCGCAGCTCGGCCTATCTCGACTCGCTCAAGTATCAGCCCTCGGCGGCGCCGCAGAAGACCGGCACCAGCCGCATCGGCCGCAATTTTCTGCGCAATGCGTACCGGCAGCTCTTTCCGGTGCACACCCATCCGATCGAGCAGACGGCCGGCATGGCGCCGGTCCTGCAGATGGGGCGGATCGACGTTTCGAGCGCGGTCGGGGAGGAATTCAACGCCTGGTACAACGCTGTCTACTCCCGGTTATCTGGCGGTGCCAGGTTGCATGGGCGCGCGCCGCTGTGTCGCCGTCGAGGGCCAGCCCAAATACCTGACCCTCTACGAGTTCGAACACGCCAAAGTGCCGGAGAGCAAGGCTTGGACCCGTGCGCGGGCAAGCAATCCGTGGACCCAACGAATGCAGCCTAATCTGCGCCATGACAAGGGATCCCCCGGCGTCTACCAGCGCATTTATCCGAAATAATGGTGGTGGGGCGACGCGGAATCTGCCCTCGCCCGGTCACGAGAACCCGAGATGCCCGACTCCCGGCAACTTGAGCCCCGGCGTGAGAAAATCGATGCCGACATTGAGGCCGAGGAGATTGAACTCGATCCCCTCCCTCACCGCGACCAGCAGACCGGCGAGGCCGAACAGCGAGACCTGAATCCCGGTGCCACTCGGCGCCGCGCCGAAGACTGCGCCGCCCGGCAGAAAATCCTTGCCGACCGCGTTGGCTGGCAACGCCAGTCTTAGCTCTGGCACCCGACGGGCGACATAGGCGGTGAAAGTGTTGCTGTTGGGGCCGGGCCAGGCGCGGTATTCGTGCGGGTAGGGGTAGTTGGCCACGGCCTGGCGAATTTCGTCGATGACCGGGTCGAGATCCGGTCCGCGGCGGTCCAGTACTACCACCGGGCGTGCACCGAACCAGTAATTGTCCGGTCCGGTGCGGTCGATGCGAACCGACGGCGCGCCGTTTGCGACGCCAAAGCCCAGCACTTCATAACGCGAATAGCGCGCCCCGCCGGCGGGCTTGACGATGATCCAGGTGTGAACCGAAAAGACACCGCGCCATGAAACTGCCCGGGCGGCATAGACTTGGATCACACCGTCGGGCGTCGTAGCCGGATCGGGCGCGAGCCCGGTCGGATCGCGGCGCGCCATATACCACGGGACCGCGGCCGATCGGCCAAACACGCAGCCGCTCACCAAAACCGGCAGGGCGAACAGTGTAAGGAACGCCAACCCGAAGCACGAGTTGCGGGCTGCGCGCGCTGCCATCGCCACGAAAGCGCCGATGCCGATTTTTGCCCTCCGATCCTTTGTGCGCCGAATCCCATGGCGCACCATCATGGCACAAAATCGGGCGGGTTTCGCCGCGACGGTTCAGCGCTGCCTGCCGGCGCCCCTATGCAGAGCCGACGGTAGCTCGTCCCAAGAGCGACCGTCGACCAGACGGCCCGCGGCGCGGCGCCCGAGGCGCACCATCCTGTGGCCGAACCCGTCGTCAGAGGCCGGCGCCCACTCGCCCCATTGCTTGAACAGGAACGGGAGCCCGGCGGCTACACAGCCGTCGCGCAGTCCGCGCACCCAATCGGGATCCGACGGTCGAGCGCCGGGGCCGATTTCACCGCCGCCGACGACCCAATCGAGCGGCCGCCACGCCGGCCCGGAGATCGGCACCCTGCGGCCTCGACCGTCGAGTCGATAGCAGCCGCCAAAAAGCGCGTCGACATAACCCTCGCCGAAGGGCACGGCATCAGGGCGAACCGGGCCGAGCAACGGTTCAAAGCACGCCCAACGTTGTGACGCCGGCATTTGCAGCAGATCGCCGATGCGGCCGATCCGCTCCTGATCCTCGACCGAGACGCCCGGCCAGAGATTGGGCAATGGCCACGGGTAGAGCCCGATCGGGCTCGGCTTGCCGCCCTGCGAGTCGGGGGGCTGACGGATGACCCGGGACAACCCGACCGCCCAAAGCTGCCGCGCGCCGGCGCTCCGCGTGCGGGTAACCCCCGGCGCCGGGACAGTACCCTCTCCGCCGGACCTCGGATGCGGCCTCAGGCTTGGTAGAACCGTCGCTGCCAGGGAGTCGATCGCCACAGCGATCCGATAAGGCGTCTGCGGATCGGCGTAATAGACTCGCATGCGGTCGGCGCGCTTGGTCAGCACCAGGAACCGGTGCCAATGCGCGATCGCTATCACGGCATGCAGCACATCGATGGCCTCGACCGCCAGCCTTTCGTGGAACAGATCCGCCAGCGAATCGATTAGGATACGTCGCGGAGTGCGCTGCAGAACGGGCCAGAGCAACACATCGGCTCGCAAGCGGATCTCTCCGGTCCATTGCAAGCCGGACCGCCCCATCGCGGTCAGCCCGGTGTAGCGCGCGCCGCCCTTGCCGCCGATACGCGCGAGCTTCGAAACCGTCTGCAACGCCTCACAATGGGCGCACCCCGGGCTTACCGGAGAGCAGCCACCGGTCGGGTTCCAAGTCCCATCATACCACTCAGCCGGGGCGGAGCCGGCGCGCCCCATCCCCGAAGCTTGCTCGATAGAACCCGAAGCCAAGGCCTCGCGCGAGTCGATACCGTTGCAAGGATCCATCAGCGGCCCGCCATAATCGGTGATGCAGCCGCCAAGACTTTAGTCTCGGCGGACCCGACATGTTCGAAAGCGGGTCGGCAAGCGGCGATCAATTCAGCTGGCGGGGGTGCGATCCATTCCCACACAAAACAGCCCCTAGAGGAAATCTGCCCGTGCATATACTGTTAGGATATAAATGGCAACTATTATAAGATATGGTTAATTTTTATCGTCTTATGAGGGTCAACCAATCATCGATTTGGTGGTTTTGCCGAATTCGCGGCAAAAATCGGCGTCAGGACGGTCGCAACGCCCGCTACGGTCGCGCTCGCGTAAAAAACCAGCGACGGTCCGGCGCCCACCGGACGACATGGCGTGCAAGACCGCCGAGGCAGCCGCCCCGAACGAAAAGCGGATCGCGCCGCGATTGATCGGCGTCCGGCAAACATGGAAACTGATTTCAACCAACGCTTGGCCAAGATAGAAGGCGTCCTAAGCTAACGAGTTGGATGGTCGGCTTCGCCGCACGCCTGGCGTGCCCTTCATGCTTCTGCGCTACCGACCCCGCCACACCGCAGCCGGCATCCTGATCAGTAGCCGTTCCGCGTGGCACGTCGTGCCTGGCGGCACCACAAAGTGCATCGTGCGCATTTTGGAGAACCACGATGCGACCCGCCGGCCCCTGCGCCTCCATATCGGCCCGAATACCCCAGACCCGATCGAAGGCCAGGAGCGGCGGGACCGCAGTGAGCCATGAGGGGTCACGGAGCGGTTGGGCAGCATCGGTGGCGATGCACGTAACTAGTCCGGTTGCGACGGTCGCGTTTTACCCTTAGGATAGACGGCGTTCCGTGTTGCGGGCGAAACCTACGGGGAGGACTACTCCATGAAGCATCTCTTGACCGGCGTCGCGGTCGCTGCCGCGCTCGCGATTGCGGCGCCCGTGTGGGCGCAAAATCCAAGCGGCGGGAACGGTATGGGAATGCCCGGCCCGAATCCCGGCGGCGGTGGCGGCCTGACCCCGTACAGCGGCGGGGGAGCGCCGGCTCCAACCGCTGCGCCGGCTCCAGCCCCAGCCCCAGCTCCGGTGCAATCCATGAACCGTATGCCAGCCGGAGGGAGCGCGACGTCGGAGAGGGGCTCAGGGGCGCGCGCGCATCACCGGCGCCATGCTGTCCAGTCGGCGCGGAAGTCGTCTGCCGGTAGTCAAGCTGACCAGCTGAACCGCCAGGAGCTGTCCCAATTACAGGGCGCCAATCCAACCACGATGAACCGGATGTCGGTCGGCGGAAAGGCGACCTCGGGAGGACCGAACCATTAAACACCGCGCTGGTCGGGGCATCGCCTGCTAGTGAAACAGCATTGCGTGCGGGCGGCGCCAGTCCTCCGCCCCTCGCTCCGACGCAGCCGCTCGACAAGGGGGAGGCGGTCGGACTGTGATAAAAGGCGATCGATAAAGAATCCCGGAATATCAGGCAATTGGCCGTCATTTCCGCGAGAAGGCGAGGACCCAGCATAAGTTACCGGCGCCCCGACGAAAGCGGGCGCTCATGGCTGCGGCCGCTAGCACGCGTTATTTCGGGTTTTCTTAGAGAACCCGTATGATCTCAAGCCAAGCAGCAGCGGCCTCGTTAGAATAAACCCGTAGATGTTGCGAAGCGGCGCATTTGAGATCCAGCCCTCTGCTATGGCCCGTCTCTGGTGGATGCGCCCTCGCGCGCGCCGCTATAGATCGCGCGGATCCGGCGCGAGATCGGGCGCATCCCGCTAGCCACAGATTTGTGTTCGACAAGGCGCCGTAGTAAAGGGAGTTGATGAACGCCTCCTCCGCCGTGACGCTGGTGGGTGGGCTCGGCTTGTTTCTGCTCGGGATTCACCATCTCACGGAGGGTCTGAAGGGCCTCGCGGGCGACTCGCTGCGCCGCGCGCTCCAAATGCTTGTTGGCGGCCGATTGAGCTCAATCATTTCCGGTGCGTTCTTCACGGTGGCGATTCAATCCTCGACCGCGACGACGCTCACCGTTATCGGCTTCGTCAGCGCGGGGTTGGTCACCTTCTCGCAGGCGGTCGGGGTCATCGTTGGCGCGACTTTCGGCACGACCTCGACGCCATGGCTGGTAGCGATCTTTGGTTTTCGCGTGAGCGTTTCTGCCTTTGCTATGCCGATGCTCGGCATCGGCGCCTTTCTCTGGCTGATCGCCAAAGGCCGAACGCGATCGCTGGGGGCGATCCTCGCCGGCTTCGGACTGCTTTTCTTCGGGATCGAATATCTCCAGACCGGAATGGAAGGCATTTCGTGGAACCTCGATGCCGTTGGTGGAAGCGGTTTCGGCTGGCAGTGGATTCTCGCTGGAATCGGGATCTTGATGTCGGTCGTCATGCAGAGCTCGAGTGCTGCCGCGGCGACCACACTCGTAGCACTGCATGCGGGTTCGCTGACGTTTGATCAAGCTTGCGCGATGATCGTTGGACAGAGTGTTGGGACCGCGGCGACGAGCGCGTTGGTGGCGATCGGCGCTGGGCTCGCGGTGCGGCGAGCGGCGCTGGCGCACATTATCTACAATGTGAGCCTCGGCATTCTTGGGATTCTGCTGCTCCGGCCGATCACGGCGGCCGCAGGCTGGGTGGGTTCGCAATTGGATGATCCCCAGGGAGTGCTGGCCCTGGCGGCATTCAGCAGCATCTTCAAATTTGTCGGAGTCGCCGCGTTCTTTCCATGGCTCGATAGTTTCTCGCGTCTCATCGTCAGGATCTCTGGAAAGGGCGCTAAGTCTGCCGTCGCTCATCTCGAGCCAACCCTCGCCGAAGCGGGAGGAGGTGTAGCGCTCGAAGCCGCCTGGCGGGCGATTTTGGAGGTCGCGCATGGCTCCATCGACGCGGTTCGCCGCCGGCTTGCCGGTGAATTTGTCCAGTACGACCCGCCGGTAGATGCGGTTCGGCAGATCGAGCACTTTATGGAGTCGCTTTCGCTTGAAACCACCGATCTGGGCACATTCGAACCCCGCCTCATCCGGCTTTCGCATGCTCTAGATCATCTCACGCGACTTCATAACGACCTGACACAGATTCCATCGGTCCGTAGCGGCTGGCGGCCCCCGGCTGGCTGCGATGCTGGCGCGCAGGCGCTTGCAGCGTGGCTCGACACCACAAAAGACCCCGCAGCGCCATCGGATCTGACCGTGTTCAATGCGCTCGAAAAGGCATCGCAACAGCTTGATGGCGAGCGCGATACCGGCCGCGATAAAATTCTGGAAGACGTTGCGTTGCAACGAACTCCTGCGGTCACGGCCCGGGCAGATCTTGACGCGCTCCTTTGGGCGGATGGCGCCCTCCACCACGCGTGGCGTCTAGCCGAGTCGCTGAGAATTGCCTCCGACAACAGGCGACTGCCCGTCGATAACGCGCATCTTAGCGGGAAGGAAGATCGATGAGCACCGTCAAAAAGCCGATGAAGCGCAAGGAGTACGAAAAAGCTTTACGCAAGCTGCAGGTCGAGCTGTGCGTGCTGCAAGACTGGGTCAAGCAGAAGGGTTTGCGCGTCGTCGTGATCTTCGAGGGACGCGACGCCGCCGGAAAAGGCGGCACGATCAAGGCCATCACCGAACGCGTCAGCCCCCGCGTGTTCCGAGTGGTGGCGCTGCCGGCGCCGTCCGACCGCGAGAAGGCGCAATTGTATTTTCAGCGCTATCTCTCGCATTTTCCGACCGCGGGCGAGATCGTGATCTTCGACCGCAGCTGGTACAATCGGGCCGGCGTCGAATACGTAATGGACTTCTGCACGAAAGCCCAGCATCAACGTTTCCTCCAGGTGTGCCCCGAGTTCGAACTGTTCGTCGTCGACGACGGCATCCTTCTGATCAAATACTGGCTGGAGGTCAGCGACGAGCAGCAAAAGCGCCGCTTTGCGGCCCGTATCGAGGACCCGTTGCGCCAGTGGAAGCTGAGCCCTACGGATCTATGCTCACGAAGCAAATGGTTCGAGTATTCGCGAGCCCGAGACATAATGTTTGGGGCTACGCACACCACGTACGCACCCTGGTATATTATCCGATCGGACGACAAGCGGCGGGCACGCCTTAATTGCATTCGCCACTTGCTTGACCTGATACCTCACGAAAAGCTTTCGCGCGAGAAGTCAAAACTTCCCGACCGCTCGATGAGCGGGGCTTATGACGACCTCGCTACGCTAGAAGGCCTGCAATTTGTGCCGGAGACGGCATAAGGCGACGGAAGGGCAACTATGTCCGCAGCATCAAACGCCAAAAACCGCGACGAAACCGCAGCCTGGCATGCTGTCGCGGCCGATGAAGCGATCGGTCGGCTGCACACGGACCCGATTGAGGGACTGGATGCGTCGGAAGCGTCTCGGCGCCTTTCCCAATACGGCCCCAACCGCCTGCCGGACGGGAAGCAGCGAGGGCATCTGATGCGGTTCCTCGCCCAGCTTAACAACGTCCTCGTCTATGTTCTGCTCGCCGCCGGCTTTGTGAAGCTGATGGTCGGTCTGTGGCTCGACGCCGGGGTGATTTTGGGCGTCGTCATCCTCAACGCTTTGCTCGGGTTCATCCAGGAAGGCAAGGCGGAGAAGGCCCTCAATTCGATCCGCAACATGCTCTCGGCTGAAGCTCGAACGGTGCGCGGCGGCCAGACCCGCCTGGTCTCGGCAGAGGTGTTGGTGCCGGGCGATGTGGTGCTGCTCGAATCCGGGGACCGGATCCCCGCCGATCTCCGCCTCGTCGATGTGAAGAACCTGCGGACTGAAGAGGCGGCACTGACGGGCGAGTCGGTGCCTATCGACAAGACCACTGCCGCCGTGGCGGAGAGGGCAACGGTCGGAGATCGCGAAGGGATGGCTTTCTCCGGAACACTGGTCTCGTCCGGACGCGGCAAGGGGATTGTCGTCGCCACCGGAAGCCAGACCGAGCTGGGGCGCATCAACCAGCTGATGGTTGGGGTGAGCGCGCTCGACACACCGTTGCTGCGCCAGATCAAGAAGTTTGGCTACGCGATCACTGCCGTCATCGCAGTGGTGGCGGTGATCGTCTTAGCCTATGGCAGATGGGTCCGGGGCATGGACTTCATTACTATTTTCCAGGCGGTGGTCAGTATCGCCGTGTCAGTGATTCCGGAAGGGCTGCCGGCGCTGATCACCGTCACTCTGGCGATCGGCGTCCAGCGCATGGCCCAGCGCAACGCCATCATCCGGCAACTCCCTGCCGTTGAGACCCTGGGCTCGATCTCGCGGATCTGCTCCGACAAGACCGGCACCTTGACCTTGATGGAGATGATGGTGGTGTCGGCTGTCACTGCCAATTCAGCCTACAAGGTCACCGGCCAAGGCTACGCGCCCGAAGGCGAGGTGCTGAAGGATGGGGTACCGGCAGGGGAGGATAGGGTTCTCGGGCTCATGGGGCGCGTCTCCATGCTCTGCAACGATGCGGAGATCCACGAGGAAGAAGGAGCATGGAAGGTTGAAGGCGACCCGACCGAAGGGGCCCTCTACCCGTTTGGCAACAAGCTTGGTCTCGAACGGCAAGCCGAGCAGCGAGCCTACCCTCGGCTTGATGCGATCCCGTTCGAATCGGAACACCGCTTCATGGCGTCATTGCACAAAGATGATGCCGGCAAGCAGTTTCTCTTGGCCAAGGGGGCGCCCGAGGTGATCCTCGAGCATTGCGACCGACAGGCAACCGGCGGGGGGCAGCCGGCGCCCATCGACCGCGGCCGTTTCGTAGAGGCATCGGATGGGCTGGCGGCTCAGGGCGAGCGCGTGCTGGCTTTGGCATGGCTAGAAGATCCAGGGGTCGATGCCGGCAATCTCGGCCCGGCGGATCTCCCGAAGAACCTTGTTTTGCTCGGCCTGATCGGGTTGCTCGATCCACCGCGGACGGAAGCGATAGAGGCCGTGACCGAGTGCCATACCGGCGGCATCCGGGTGACGATGATCACCGGGGATCACAAGATCACTGCGGCCGCCATCGCCAGGATGCTCGGAATAGGCGACGGGAAGACGGCGATCACCGGGGCGGAGATCGAGGAGATGGATACTGCGACACTGCAGGAGCGGGTCCGCTACGTCGACGTCTTCGCGCGTGCGAGCCCGGAGCACAAACTCCGCCTCGTAAAGGCCATCCAGGCGAATAGGCAGATCGTGGCGATGACCGGCGACGGGGTGAACGACGCGCCATCCCTCAAAAAGGCCGACGTTGGCGTAGCGATGGGGATCAAGGGTACCGAGGTTACCAAGGAAGCGGCCGAGATGGTGCTGGCCGACGACAACTTCGCCTCCATCACCGCCGCGGTCAAGGAAGGGCGCACAGTCTACAACAACATCGAAAAGGCCATGCTCTTCATGCTGCCGACCAACGTCGCCCAGGCGCTGGTCATCATGGTGGCCATCTTCGTCGGCTTCACTGCGCCGATCACGGCGCCGCAAATCCTCTGGGTCAACATGGTGACGTCGGTGGCGCTCGGGCTCGTAATCTCTTTCGAACCGCACGAACTCGACGTCATGCAGCGGCAGCCGCGTGCGGTGGACCGACCAATATTGGACGGCTTTGGAGTTTGGCGCGTCATCTTCGTCGGGCTGGCACTGCTCGCGCTGACCTTGTGGGCGTTCTTCTGGATGAAGTCGAAAAGTGCGTCCGACGAGCTTGCCCGGGCGGTCGCCGTGAATGCGCTGGTGATCGGTCAAATCTTCTACCTGCTCAACAGCCGGTACAAGCTGGAGTCGTCTCTGTCTCTCAAAGCCCACCTCGGCAATAAGTATCTTGCGATGGGGATTGGCGTGGTCGTGATCTTGCAGCTCCTGTTCACCTACGCGCCGCCGTTCCAAACTCTCTTCGAGACCGAGGCGATCCCGCTCTGGGTTTGGCCGTTGCTATTCGTCGGTGGCCTCGTGTTCTTTCTTGTCGTCGAGGCGGAGAAGCTGATCATTCGTATCTCGCGTCCTGCGCCTGTCGCTCCGATTCTGGGGGAATCGATTGCTTGAGCCGATTGCCGCTCCGCCCGATCGAGCCCCGGCAGGGTCGAGCAGCAATCCGTCGTCAGGCCAGTAGGTTGTCATCTTGCGGATCGACAGGACCCGCGCAGCATTGGTCGCCTATCGAGCTTTGCTCGTCGTAACCTGGACGCGAAACCTGAACGGGAGGACCGGAATGTTGAGATGGCTAGGGCTGGGCCTCCTGCTGCTCGGGACGGGGCTCGGGAGCATCGCTTTGGCGCAGGGGTCGGCTAAGTTCGATGGCCAGTATATGGGGGAATTGACCCTCACGAAAGTAATCAATGGTGATTGCACCCCGCCTCCGCTGGGGGCGATTTACCCTCTAACAATTTCCAGCGGTAAAGTTCGATTTCAATATGTCCCGCGATTCGACACCACATTAAGCGGGAGGATTAATGAAAATGGGGTTTTCAAAGCCTCTGCCCGCTTGCGACGGGGATATGCGCGGATGACGGGGCGCATCCAAGGGAACAATCTTACCGCCTCTATCGTATCTCCGAGTTGCAATTATACCTTTCAGACGAGAAACTAGACTGCGAGTAAGCTCCGGTCGTTTCTTCGGTATGACGGGCCCATCGGGGTGGAAAAACCGCGCTCCGGCGCTCATCGCGGGATCGGTTGCGGATCGGGCTGGACGATAGGTGCGCTGCAGCCATAGCTTTCCGGCACCGACCAGCGGAGGGAAGAGAATGAGCCAGGCGAGCCGCTTTCGCGAATTGCTGCATCGGGATGGCATGGTGGTGGCGCCCGGCGCCTATGACTGCATCACGGCGAAACTCATTGAGCAGGCCGGGTTCGACGCCCTTTACATGACTGGCGCCGGCACCGCGGCGACGCTCGGCTATCCCGATTTCGGCTTGGTGACGATGTCGGAGATGGTCGGCAATGCCCGGCGCATCGCCGCGGCTGTCGATATGCCGGTGATCGCCGATGCCGACACCGGCTACGGCAACGAGCTCAACGTCTTTCGCACGTTGCGCGAATACGAGACCGCGGGGGTCGCCGGCATTCATATCGAAGACCAGGGTTTTCCGAAGAAATGCGGCCATCTCGACGACAAGGAGATCGTGCCGCGTGAGGATTGGCTCGCGAAGATCCGCGCCGCTGCCGCCGCCCGCCGCGACCTCGATTTCGTGATTATCGGACGCACCGATTCGCGCGCCGTCGCCGGGTTCGACGAGGCGATCGCGCGAGCGAACGCGGCGCTCGCCGCCGGCGCCGACATGGCCTTTGTCGAGGCGCCGCAGACGATCGACGAAGTTGCTGCGGTCCCGCACCTGGTCAAAGGTCCGTGCCTGCTCAACATCGTCTATGGCGGCAAGACGCCGGACCTCGACCTTCGCGAGGCCGAGGCGATGGGCTACAAGCTCGCGATCCTGCCCGGCCTGCTGATGAAATGCGTCGTCGGCATTTGCGAAGCAAAGCTCACCGAGCTGAAATCGATCCACCGCCATCCCCTCCCGCCGAAGGAAATGACCGTGCGCGAGATGTTCCAGCGCGTCGGCGCCGACGAGTGGGACGCGCGGCGCACTCTGTTCCGTCCCGCCGTATCCGCCCGCGGTGCCGCGGAATAGCGGAAGTTCACCGCCGAGGCCGGACGGTGCGATCGCGGCCCATCCTCGCTTCCTCACCCCGCTTGCCGGGCCGGAGTGAGGGGCCGCCGCTGGTCGGTCGGGTCCTCTATCGCGACGGGCTGATCCTAGTCATCGACAAGCCGGCCGGGATCGCGGTGCATCCCGGTCCCGGCGGCGGTCCCAATCTCGAAAGCGGCTTTGATGCGCTGCGTTTCGGCCTCCCACACCCTCCTGCCCTCGCCCACCGGCTCGACCGCGACACTAGCGGCTGTCTCGTCCTCGGCCGTCATCCCAAGGCGTTGCGGCGACTCGGCGCACTGTTCGCCGAGGGCAACATTGAAAAGGTCTATTGGGCTGTTGTCGAGGGCCGGCCGCCCCAAGACCAGGGCCGGATCGACAGCGGGCTCAAAAAGCTCGCGCGCGGCAGCGGATGGCGGATGGCGACTGATCCTGAGGGACAACGGGCGGTCACCGATTACCGTGTCTTGGGCGAGGCCGACGAGCGCACCTGGCTGGAATTGCGTCCGCGCACCGGCCGCACCCACCAGATCCGCGTCCATTGTGCAGCGCTGGGCTGTCCGGTTGTCGGCGATTCCGTCTATGGACGAGAAGGCGCTGAAGAGCCTTTGCTGCTCCACGCACGCTCGATCGCGTTGCCGCTCTATCCGGGGAAGCCCCCGATCGAGGTCACCGCACCGGTGCCCCTGCACATGCTCGCCGCCTTAGTCCGCCTCGGCTATGATCCGGCCGGCGAAAATTCGATGGGGCGCTTGTGACGTGTGAGTGGCCGGGATCGAGGTGCGGCGATTGTCGCCGGTGGATGCCACCTTGTACCGAGACATCCGACAACACGAAAGCCGGGGTCGAGCATTCGATCGGGGTCATCAAGCGGGTGTTCGGCTGTGCCAAGCTGCGTTATCGCGGGCTGAAGAAGAACGCGCATCGCCTGATCGTCGCCTGCGCGCTGGCCAATCTGTTCATGGCCCGCCGGCATCTGCTGCGCTGGCAGCCGGCTTAGAGTGTCCTGCGAGGGCCGCCGCCGACGCGCAGCTAGGCTAATTCGACCCGAGAACGCCCCTGCTGTCTCATCCGTAGCGGGTTGCGCAGACCTCCATCATCCTCACCCGCCCGTTGAACCCTTGGATGCGAGGGTTCTGCTGACCGCGACCGTGCCCCCGGCCCTGCCCCGCAAGGACCGTGTCGGGTAGTTCGCTCGCGCCTCCTGCTGTGGCTGCGATCATGCGGCTTCTGCGATCAGTCTGCTGCCGCCATTACTTGGCGCGCAATGGCCCAGACTAAGTCCGCGAGTTCGCGGGCGATCGCGGTGGTGACGACATTGACCGGCTTGCCGGCGCGGGCGAGCCGGCGATAACGCGCGCACAACCGTGTTTGCCCCTTCCAGGCGATCTCGCGGATCGGCTTGGGCTGGTTCTCCTGGCACCGCCGCAACTCGCGGCTGACCCGCGCCGGCAAGCGATAACTCCACGCCGCCTCGATCAACAGCCGCGGGCGGCGTCGTTGCCCGACTTGGTAATGCTGCCGCGTCCGATGCTGGCGCCGCTCGAATGTTCGGATGGCCCCAACCCGAGATCAGCCATCAGCCGGCGCGGATTGGCAAAGCGCGAGAGATCGCCCCGGTCGGAGATCAGGGTCGCCGTATTGACCAGCGCGATGCTCCGCATCGTTTGCCGTGCCGCTACCACCGGGGCCAAGGTCCAGTCGGGCAGCATCGCTGCGATCTGCGCCGTCAGTCGATCGCGCCGCGCCTCGGTTTCGATCGCCTGAATGTAATCCTCGAGCACGAGGTGGTATGGCGCCTGCTCAAAGCGTAAACCCAGAGGCATCGGCGATGCAGCTTGGTCCAAGCCGGCCGCCCATGATGGCAACGCTGGCGCAACAAAAACCCCGATAGCTGCTGACCGGCTCGGCGCAGCGCATGCCTTTGGCTGCGCGATATAGCGGCGGCCGGCACGCAATTCAATTCTTGACCTGCCGCCAGGCCTCTTCCGCGGCGGGCGGGAGCTTGTCCATGTGTTTTAGAAACAGAGCGAGGGTCCAGATCTGTTGGTCGGTGAGGGAACCCTTCCACGAGGGCATGCCGGTCCAGCGAATGCCGTGGGTGATTTTCCAAAAGGAGACGCCTTCGGGATCGTCCTCTACCCCGTCGGCCGCCAGTTGCGGAGGCTGTGGATAGAGGCCCTTCGCGACCGGCGAAGCCGAGGCGTCTCCCTTTGCCGTGCCGTGGCAGATCGCGCAATGCCGGCCATAGAGTTCGACGCCGGCAACCAGGTTCTGATCCGTCATCGCGACCGGATTGGGGCCCTTGGGCGCCTCGCGATCCAGGGTCGCCCGCAAGGAGGTCTGCGCCGCCCAGGTTTCCAGTCTACCGGGCTGGGCATCGGCATTGGCTGGAATGAGGCCGCTCCTCAGGACGAGGTAGCCGCCGCCCAGAGCGACGGCGACAGCCGCTGCGAACCCCGCCACGAACCATCTCAACATCGTGACCCTCTTTCGCACTCCCGATGTGACGCTCCGCAGATCGCTTCCGAGGAAGCTGGCATTTTTCGCCGGATCGCGCGACAATATTTGGCGGCGGCCAGTTGCTCGCCTACGTCAAGACGGCGTCCGGCGACTGCGGCCGGATCCTGAAAAAAAGGGGCGCCAAATGTGGCGGTTCATGCGTGACAAGCTGATCGTTCCGCGGCCCGAAGATTGCCTGCCGGGCCGCGCCGAGCCGATTAAGATCCCCGAGCGGCATTTCGTCAACGGCCGTCCGCTGGCCGGTCCCTATCCCGTCGGCCTTGAGAAGGCGGTGTTCGGGCTCGGCTGCTTCTGGGGCGCCGAACGGGTGTTCTGGCAAGCGCCGGGAGTGTGGGTCACAGCGGTCGGCTATGCCGGCGGCTCGACCCCGAACCCGACCTATGAGGAGGTGTGCAGCGGCCGCACCGGCCATACCGAGGCGGTGCTCGTCGTCTACGACCCGGCCATCACCAGCTACGACGCGCTGTTGAAGCTGTTTTGGGAGAGCCACGACCCGACCCAGGGCATGCGCCAGGGAAACGATGTCGGGACCCAGTACCGCTCGGCGATCTACACCTATTCCCCCGGGCAGCGCCGGGCCGCCGAGGCATCGCGCGCGGCCTATCAGGGGCCGCTCGACACCGCCCGCTATGGCGCGATCTCGACCGAGATCGCCGACGCCCCGCCGTTTTATTTCGCCGAGGACTATCACCAGCAATATCTCGCCAAAAACCCGCACGGGTATTGTGGGCTCGGCGGGACCGGCGTGTCCTGCCCGATCCCGGCAAAGACCGCCGCCTAGCCGACAGCTCGGTCTTCATTTCCGCCAGAAGGGCTCGGCCCGGTTCAGCCGACGCAGTCGACGGCGCAGTTTGCGCTCGCTTCGGGCGAGGGCGCGCTCGTGCCACGCCAGCAGCTGCGCCGCGGCGTCGATGACGGGTTCCGCGGGCTCGGCTTGACGGCTCAACTGGAGGACCAGGCCGTAGGCGACACGCAAATCGTTGGCGTGACCGAGATCCTCCTGTACGCGCTTTAGCCGGTTGGTATAGCGCCGCAGGTCATCCGGGTCGTAGAGGCTCCCCAGCAACTCGACTGTGTAGCGCAGTTTTTTGACGGCGATGCGCAGCCGGTGCCGCTCACTGGCGTTCAGCCGGGCGAACCGCCGGCCGCGCTTGCGCACCGCATGCCGACGCCGTTCGAGAATCTTCGCCGCGCTCGCCCCGATCGGCGAAGCCAGCAGCCCCGATGTGGCCGACGCCTGTGGCGAGCGCCAGCCGCGACCCTCGAACCAGCGCAGCAGGCGCAGCGCCGAGCGGGTATGCAGCGGCGACAGGATTTCTTTATCGACCCGAACATAGGCTTCCGTGCGCGCCCGTTCGGCAGCTGCCGCGAGTGCATCCCAGCCGGGCTCGGCGGCATGCGCAACGCGTAATGGGCAGAGCAGCTCGCCGGCGAACACATCAAGGTTGCGCGCCGAGCCGAGCGGAGCAGCGAGCTCCGCCAGCTCGCCGGCGACCGCCCGACGCTCGTCCTCGGGAAGCAGCTTTTTGACGGCGGAGAGCAAGGAGCGCAGGCGTCGCCCGGCGACCCGCATTTGATGGACACCCTCGGGCTGACCAGCCAGTGCGGCGGGTTCGTTGCGCAGCATATGGGTCAGGCACGAGCGGCCAACGAGCCGCATCGCTTCCTCGACGACCATGCGGGGATCGAGGGAAAGAGGCTCGGCGTGCACCGCCGGCGGCGCCTGGTCTCCCGCGACGAGCCGGTATCCGCGCTCGGATTTGCTGCGGGTTTCGATCCGTACCGGCGCGGTTCCGAGCAGTCTCAAGGCGAGATCGAACAGCACAGCCGGGTCACCGTATTCGAGCTCGAGCTCGATCTCGCTGATCGGCTCGCGGCAGCCATTGTCGATCGCGCGGATCTCGCCGGTGTCGACCGCCGCCTCGATCCGCGTCCCCGGGCGCGGCTCGATCACCACGGTTTCGCGGACGACCTCGGTGACGAAGAGGGGATGCAGATCGCTGGCTACCCTCTCACGCAGCAGCGAGCCGCTGTGCGGCGCCTGCGGGTCGGGACGGTTCTCGGCGACGGTGTCCTGCCATTCGCCGCGGGTCAGCAGATTCGCCCCGTCGAAATCGCCCGTCTTGAAGGTCTGCACAAAGCGACCTTCCTCATCACGGACGCGCAGGACCGATCCCGCCTGCTTCAAGGCGAGGTCGGGCGTGTCGAAATAGGTGGCGACGAGGGTGCGCCGAACCGTGACCGCGCCGGGCGCCATCGCCACCAGCGCGCGGGTCAGCGCCGCCAGGTCGGCGGCCGCGGCGGCGAGCTTCAATTCGATTTCGATCGAGATAAGCGGCCTCCCCGCCTCGGATCGCGACACAGCCTGCAAACGCCGGGCCGCGCCGATCGCTCACCCGGGCTCAAGCGTGAGCAATCCGGCGTTAGGAAATCTTGCCTAAAAATCGCCCAGCCGTCGATTCTCTGCTAAGCCTGACGCAAAGCGACTTTGGGTGCAATGAACCGGCCGATGTCGGCTTGCCGCGGCGCCGTTCGCCGTTCGCAAGCGGCCAGGGTGGGAAACGGGTCGGAGGGCGGGATGGGTACGGTGTGGTGGCCGCGGGCGCGGCGGGTTCTACCCGGCGCCCCGGCGGCAGGATATGCGGCGAGTTCGGCGATCGCGCGCCCTGCCCCCCGCGCCTGGCTGATCGGCGAGCCCGATTTCTGGCGGCTTTGGATGGTCGGCCTGGTGGTCTTCGCGGTGCGCTGGCTCGAAATGCTGGCGGTCGCGGTGTTCGCTTACCAACGCACCGGCTCGCCCTTTATCGTGGCCGCGCTGACCATGCTGCGGATGCTGCCGATGGCGCTGTTCGGCGCGGTCATCGGCGCCGTGGCGGAACGGATCGAACGGCGCACTTCGCTGATCCTCGTCGTCGTGTCGCTGGGGCTGACCTCGCTGACACTGGCGTTGCTCGCCTTTGCCGGCGAGCTCGCTGTCTGGCAGCTCGCGGTCGGAAGTTTTTTGAACGGTATCGCCTGGACCACCGACAACCCGGTGCGGCGCACGATGATCGGCGAGGTCGTCGGGCCCGAGCGGATGAGTGCGGCGATGTCGATCGATGTCGGGTCCAACAACGCGAGCCAGATCTTCGGCCCGACCGTCGGCGGCGTCCTGCTGGCGACATTCGGCATCGGCGGCGCCTTTACCGTCAGCGTCCTGTGCTATCTGGTCGCGGTCGCGGCGGCATTGCGCGTGCGCCATCGGAACATGGCCGGGCCGACCGGCGCACAAAGCACGCTCGCACGGATGATCGAGGGTCTGGTTCTGGTGCGGCGCGACCGCCGCCTGATCGCGGTTTTGACGATCACCGTGATCTACAACATGTTCGCCTGGCCGGCTTCCAGCATGGTCCCGGTGATCGGCCACGACAATCTGCGGCTCGGCGCCGTCGGCATCGGCGTGCTCGCCAGCATGGGCGGGGTCGGCGCCTTTTGCGGCGCGATCGCGATCGCGCTGTTGGCCAGGCCGCCGCTGTTCTCGCGCATCTATCTCGGCGGCGTCGTGGCCTATCTGTTGCTGGTGCCGGTCTTTGCCCTGGTGCCGGATGCGGCTGCGGTTGGCAGCGTGCTGCTGCTGACCGGCCTGGCCAATGCCTGCTTCAGCATCATGCAGGCGACCCTGGTCTATCTGTCGGCCCCGCCCGAGATGCGCAGCCGCATCTACGGCGTGCTGTCGGTGTGCATCGGGATCGGCATGTTCGGCTTTATCCTGATCGGCCTGCTCGCCGGCCTGATCGGAGCGCCATGGGCGACCGCAGCTACCGCCGGCGAGGGCATCCTCGCCCTGTTGCTGACCCGGCGCTGGTGGCGTCCGCTCGCCGCCCCAGGCTGACCATGTCCCCGGCTCGCGTCAGGGGCGTGTGCGCAGTCAAACCGGTCCACGGGAAGAAAGTCTTAACCATTGTCGAGATAAAGGTCGAAGCCGTTTGTGGTGTAAGGATGGTTAAGGCAATGTCTTACAGTTCCGAAAAGCTGAAAGTAGTCGTGCGAGACAATTTCCTTCCGGGTTTCCTGTTTCGCTGGAGGGCAGCATTATATGGGGTGCCCGAGGCCAACCTATATTCACCGACCTACCGACCATGGGGAGGATTGCCGGAATTTCGCACCCTCTACGACGAGATCTCTAGAGAAACTTTGCTTAACGCGGAGCAAGCTTGGATCCTCTACAGCCTAGCTCAGCAAGCACTGAATGTCGATGGCGATTTCTTAGAGGCTGGTGTCTACCGTGGTGGAACGGCTCGATTGCTTTGGCGGGTACTTGAAGGGTCGAGCCGCCAGCGATGGCTTAATTTATTTGACACATTTGGCGGAATGCCCAAAACGGATCTCCAGCGAGATCTGCATAGAGAAGATGATTTTGCTGATACGAGTGTTGAGACTGTTTCGGCGTTTGTGGGAGGAGGACAACGAGTAATTTGCCACAAGGGGCTGATACCACAAACGTTTCGCGGTCTGGAAAATCTGCGACTCGGCTTCTCGCATATTGATGTCGACATTTATCAGTCGGTGGAGACTGTTGAGCGTTTGTTTACCCGCGGACGACGCTCGGGGGCATTATCCTCTTCGACGATTATGGATTTCCGTCTTGTCCCGGAGCACGGCGAGCGGTGGATGAGTTCTTCGCAGATAAGCCGGAGTTTCCGATTGTGCTACGCACGGGGCAGGCGATAGTGTTTCGGAGCAATCTATAGTCGATTATGTATGTAGCTGAGCGGATTGCGTCTACAAGAACGCGCTATGTGACTGGCGGTCCGCGCTGACAGATTTACCGTTAAAACGGGCGTTTCCGATCGAACGCCATTTCGACGCAGCGTTCGGTTCAATAGCCTGGATGCCGCATCCCTGCACGAGCACGCGGCGTGGCACGGTCTCAGGGCTGTAGCAGACCCGTTGCCCGGCATCGCGACCGCGGCGCCGCCCGTCGAAATCTTCTCGGCGACCGTCGCCAGCGATGTATCCTTGGCGCAGCACAGCGACCGGCGGCGGCGAAATGCTGGTGGCAACGGGAGAAAAAGATGGCGACAGTCGAGTTGGATTTAGCACCCGCCGAGACGCGCGGCATCGATTATGTGGCGCGCGCGCGTGCCCTCGCGCCATTGCTCGAAGACGCCGCGGACGAGATCGAGGAGCGCCGCCAGCTGCCCGAACGCGTGGTCGAGGCGCTGGTCGAGGGCGGCTTTTTCCGTCTGCTGCTGCCGCGCTCCTTGGGCGGCGCCGAGCTTCACCCGCTGACCTACGTCCAGGTGCTCGAGGAAATCGGCAAGGCCGAGCCCAGCACCGCCTGGTCCTTGGGCCAGAATTCGGGATGCTCGATGACCGCGCCCTATCTCGACCCGGCGGTCGCGCGCGAGGTCTTCGGGCCGCCGCGCGGCATTCTCGCCTGGGGACCGGAATTACCCGGCGCCGGGCGGGGCGTCGCGGTCGAGGGCGGGATTCGCGTCACCGGGCGCTGGGGGTTCGCCACCGGCAGCCGCCACGCCACCTGGCTCGGTGCGCACGTGCCGGTCTTCGAGCCCGACGGCGCCCCGCGCATGAACCCGAACGGCCGCCCGTTCGTGCGCACCGTGCTGTTCCCCAAGACCAGCGCCAAGATCATCGACAACTGGCAAGTCATCGGCCTCAGGGGCACCGGCAGCGACAGCTACGCGGTAGAGGATCTCTTCGTGCCTCAGAAATACACCGCTTCGCGCGACAATCAGGCCGAGCGGCGCGAGCCCGGCCTGCTCTACAAGTTCACCAGCGGCATGGTCTATGCGATGGGGTTTTCGAATGTGTCCTTGGGCATCGCCCGCGGCGCGCTCGAGGCGTTCATCGTTCTGGCGCGCGACAAAATCCCGCGCGGCGCCCGCAACCCGTTGCGCCAGAACAACGTGATCCAGGCGCAGGTGGCGCAATGCGAGGCGCGGCTGCGCTCCTGTCGAGCGTTTATCCACGCGACGTTGCGGGAAATGTGGGACGCGGCCGAGCGCACCGGCGACTTCCTGCCAGAGCAGCACGCCAGGCTGCGCCTTGCCTCGACCTGGGCGATCCAGCAATCGCGCGAGGTCGTCGCCGCGGTCTACAGCGCCGCCGGCGCCACCGCGATCTTCAACGAGAACCCGTTCGAACGCCGGCTCAGGGACATGCACGCCGGCAGCCAGCAGGGCCAGGGCCGCCCGGTCCACTTCGAAACCGTCGGCCAGATCCTGCTCGGGCTCCCTCCCGAAGGCCGCATGTTCCGGTAGCCAGAAGCTCAGCCGCCCAGCACCCCGGACGTCCGGCTCGCCTGAATGGGGAGGATTGAAACACCTTGCGCGTCCGCAGCGCCGGGTGGTGCGGGCGGCCTGGTCGATGTAATCTCGGCGCCATGCCGCGGCTCAGCGTCAACCTGAACAAGATCGCGCTGCTGCGCAACTCGCGGCGCACCGGGGTGCCGGATGTGGTGCGCTTTGGCCGGATCGCGCATGATGCCGGCGCCGACGGGCTGACCATCCATCCGCGCCCGGACGAGCGCCACATCCGCCGCGACGACGTCTTCGCGATCGCCGAGCTGATGCGGCCGTGGCGGCCGGGTTTCGAGCTCAACATCGAAGGCTACCCCGATCGGCGCCTTCTCGATCTCGTCGCCGGGATCAGGCCCGAGCAATGCACGCTGGTGCCGGACCCGCCCGACGCCTTGACCTCGGAGGAAGGCTGGAAGCTGGACGCGGCGCAGCACCGCCTGGTCGATCTGGCGCTCGCCGAGCTGAAGCCGCTCGGCATCCGCGTGATCCTGTTCCTCGACCCCGACCCGGCCGCCGTCGCCCCGGTCCACACCACCGGCGCCGACGGCATCGAGATCTACACCGGCGGCTATGCCGCGGCGTTTCGCGCGGGGAGCTCGGACGGGCTGCTGCGGGCCTGCGCCGCGACCGCGGAGCGCGCCGCGGCGCTCGGCTTGGTGGTCAATATCGGCCACGATCTCAACCTCGACAATCTGCCGCCCTTGGCCGCCGCGTTGCCGGCGGTGGCCGAGGCCTCGATCGGGCACGAGCTGACCGCCGACGCGCTGGTCATGGGCTTTGCCGATGCGGTGCGGGCCTACCGCGCCGCGCTGAACCGCGCCACTGCAACCTGACCGCCATCCCAGCGAACACCGCCGAGTTGCGCGGCGCGGTATGATATAAGTCCCGACGGAGGATGGGCGCCGGGAAGCGAGTATTCATGGGTGACCCGCCGGGCGACGAGGATGCCTGCCGCGATGAGGTATGTCAGACGGGTGCTGCAGCCGGGCGAAGCAGTTGTTTATGAGACGCAGCTGCATTGGCTTATCTATTTGCGGGCGATCGTGGCGCTGATCGTTTGCCTCGTTCTTGCCGGATCGGCGCTCTCTGTCGCGAGCGACCAGAGGCAATATTTCAGCCTCGCGCTGTGGATCGGAGCGGCGATATTCGCCCTGTTCGCGCTGTCGACCGGACTAGGCGCGTTCGTTCGCCGCGCGACGACCGAACTCGCGATCACCGATCATCGGGTCATCTACAAGACCGGGCTGCTGTCGCGCCATACCCTCGAGATGAACATTTCCAAGGTCGAGAGCGTCGACGTCAACCAGACGATCCTCGGTCGCATCCTCGGCTATGGCACGATCATTGTCCGCGGCACCGGCGGCAGTCTCGAGCCGATGCGGCAGATCGCCGACCCGCTGACCTTCCGCAGCCACATCACGGCGGCGGATCAGGCCCACGCGTAGCCAGGCGCAGCAACCTGGCCGCGGTGGCGAGCCGCCCCGCGAGCGGCGCAAAACCGGTCCGATGCGTATGCCGCCATGGGAGCGGGCCACCTGGACGCACGCCTATAAAGCATCTGGCTTGCGGGGCGCTTCTCCCGTAAGCTCGCGACCGATTTCAAAGCAGGAACCCCGCCCCGACCGATTGTTCGAAATGCGCGATCGGGGCTTGTCACGAGGAGTTGGCCCTGGTGCCGTGTCGCCGCTCGACCTTGATGCGCCGCGCTGCCGTTGTCGCGGCCGCCGCGTTCCTGTTTGCTGCCCCGGCAGCTGTTGTGACCGCGCCGGCCATGGCTCACCCGGCGCCCGACGGCTTCGCCGATCTGGCCGCCAGGCTGTTGCCGTCGGTGGTCAATATCTCGACGACGCAGACGTTGAAAACCGCCGGCGGGGGCGAGCAGGACGCGCCAGACATGCCGCAGTTTCCACCGGGCTCGCCGTTCGAAAAGTTCTTTCACGACTTCCTCGATCACGGCGTGCCCAAGGGTGAGCACCCCGACCTCGGATCGCGCAAGGCGACCTCGCTCGGCTCCGGCTTCGTCATCGATCCGGCGGGATACATCGTCACCAACAACCACGTCATCGCCGATGCCGATCAGATCACCGTCATCTTGCACGACAACACCAATTTGAAGGCAACGGTCGTCGGCCGGGACACCAAAACCGACCTCGCCCTGCTGAAGGTCAAAACAGACAAGCCGCTGCCGGCGACGGTCTGGGGCAACAGCGACGCCGCGCGGGTCGGCGACTGGGTGCTGGCGATCGGCAATCCGTTCGGGCTCGGCGGCAGCGTCACCGCGGGCATACTGTCGGCGCGCCAGCGCGATATCAATTCCGGCCCGTATGACGATTTTCTGCAAACCGATGCGCCGATCAATCGGGGCAACTCCGGCGGCCCGATGTTCGACATGGATGGCCGGGTCATCGGCATCAACACGGCGATTTATTCGCCCTCCGGCGGCTCGATCGGGATCGGGTTCGCCATCCCTTCGGCGCTGGCCAAGCTTGTCGTCGCCGAGCTTAAGGAAGAGGCCGACCATACCGTGCACCGCGGCTGGCTCGGCGTTCGCATCCAGGCGGTGACCGACGAGATCGCCGAAAGCCTCGGGCTCGTCAAGGCGCGCGGCGCGCTGGTCGCCAGCCTCAGCGACAAGGGGCCGGCGCAGGCCGCCGGAATCCAGCCGGGCGATGTGATCTTGAAGTTCGACGGTAAGGACGTCGAGGACATGCGGCAGCTGCCGCGGCTTGTCGCCGAGACGCCGGTAAACAAGGCGGTTGCGGTCGTCTTGTGGCGAAAGCGCGCCGAAACCACGGTTTCGGTCAAGATCGCCAAGCTTGACGAGAGCGATCAGCAGGTGGCCAGCGCGCAGGATGCGCCCAAGAAAACAGCCAGGACCGAGACCGGCGTCGTCAAGATGCTCGGCCTGACCCTCTCCGGGATCACCCCCGACCTCAAGGATAAGTTTTCTCTGGGCAACGATGCCAAAGGCGTCGTCGTCGTCGATGTTGCCAAGGACAGTTCGGCCGCCGACAGAGGGGTGCACCCCGGCGACCTGATTATGGAGGCCGCGCAGGAGGAGGTGAGAAACCCGCAGGACCTCAGCAGCAAGATCGACGAGGCGAAAAAATCCGGGCGCAAATCGATCCTGTTGCTCGTCGAGCGGCAGGGCGATCTACACTTTGTCGCCCTTCGTCTCGACCAGAGTTGAGAGGAATGGCGGCTCAGGCGGCGAATTCCGCCTTCCGATATCCTTGGGCATAGAGGAGACCGGTCAGATCGGCATGGTCGAGACGCCAGCGCGCGGCGGCAGCGACCGCGGGTTTGGCGCGAAAGGCGATACCGATGCCGGCGGCGGTCAACATCGGCAGGTCGTTGGCGCCATCGCCGACGGCTATGGTCTGAGCGAGCCGGATGCCGCGCTGGGCGGCGATCGCCAGCAATGTCTCCCGCTTGGTCTCGCTGGTTACGATCGGCGGCAGCACCTTGCCGGTAACGCGGCCGCCGGCGACCTCCAGCCGATTGGCGACGATGCGGTCGAAACCGAGTTCGGCCCCGACCCGGTCGGCGAAGACCGTGAACCCGCCGGTGGCAAGCGCGGTCATCGCGCCATCGCGCCGCATCGTCGCGACCAGGGTGCGTGCTCCGGGCGTCAGACGAATTCGCGTGGCCGCCGCGTCGAGGATACACGGCTCGATTCCGCGCAACAGTGCGACGCGGGCCTCGAGCGCGGCGACAAAGTCGATCTCCCCGTTCATCGCCCGGCGGGTGATTTCGGCAACCTGTGGGCCGACCCCGAGGATCACGGCCAGTTCGTCGAGCATTTCGTTTTCGATGACTGTCGATTCGAGGTCGGCGACGAGCAGCCGCTTGCGCCGCCCGGCAACCGGTTGAACCAGGATGTCGACCGGGGCGCCGCGAACAACGCTGCGCGCGGCGCGGGCCGATCGCCGCCGGGTCCGAGGCATCGATAATGAAATCGCAGGCTTCGTCCGGTGCGAGCCAGACCGGTTCGGCCTCGATCGCCAGCGCCGCGGCGACCGAAGCGGCGAGGCCGGAAAGGCCGCGATCGGCGGCGGCGGCGATCAAGGTGAGGGCGATGCGCATGGGTGGTCGTCCTACGCCGAGAGGCGGCCGGGCGACAAGCGGCTCGCGGCCAATTCGGCGCTCGCGCCAGCCGCCATCGTCATCGCCGGTCCGACGGCAAGCGGCAAATCCGCGCTGGCGCTAGAGCTGGCAGAGGCGTTTGCCGGGACCGTCATCAACGCCGACAGCCTGCAGTGCTATCGAGACTTGGTGATTTTGACCGCGCGGCCCGATGCTGCGAATTGCGCCCGCGCACCGCATCGGCTCTACGGTTTTCTCGATGCCGCGGAACGCGGCTCCGCCGCCAGGTGGCGTGCGCTCGCCCTTGCCGAGATGGAGGGAGCGACGACGGCCGGCCGGTTGCCGATTGTTGTCGGCGGAACCGGCCTTTACCTCCGCGCGCTGGCGCTCGGGTTGGCGCCCGTTCCCGACATACCCCAAGCGGTCCGGCACAAGGCATTGGCACTCCACCGCGCGCTGGGCGGGGCGGCGTTTCGCGAGCAACTGGCGAGGCTCGATGCCGATTCCGCCCGCCGGCTTCACGCCGCGGATAGCCAACGCCTGGTGCGCGCCTATGAGGTGGTGCGCGCTACCGGGATCCCCATCGGCGCATGGCGCTGCCAGCGCCATGTACAGGCGGCCTACCGCTTTACAACGGTTCTGCTGATGCCGCCACGTGACCGGCTCTACGCCGCCTGCGACGCACGCTTTGCCGCAATGATCGAGAGGGGGGCGCTCGCCGAGGCCGCGGCGCTCGCGGGTCGCGGCCTCGATCCTGGTCTGCCGGCAATGAAGGCTGTCGGGCTGCCCGAGCTGATACGCCATTGGCGCGGCGAGATCCCGCTCGCGGAAGCGGTCGCTGCCGGGCAGCGCGCGACGCGGCGCTATGCGAAGCGACAAATGACCTGGTTCCGCCATCAAATCGCGCCGGATCTGATCCTCGATGAGCAATTTTCGCAAAGTTTGTTGCACCGCTCACGCCAGTTTATTGATGAGTTTCTGTTGACCGGCCGGGAATAGATGACTAGGTTGCCAGCCCCGCCTAAGGGCGAGCGCGCCTCGGCGGCCACCCTGATGCGGGTTGTTTGTTTAAGAGGAAGTGATCATGTCGGCCGAGCCGATCAGCGGAGCAGAAATCGTCATCAAGGCCCTCGTCGACCAGGGCGTCGATGTCGTTTTCGGCTATCCGGGCGGCGCGGTCCTGCCGATCTACGACGCGCTCTTTAAGCAAAACGCGCTGCGCCACATCCTGGTGCGGCAGGAGGGTGGTGCCGTCCATGCCGCCGAGGGCTACGCGCGATCGACCGGGCGGGTCGGCGTCGTGCTGGTGACGAGCGGCCCCGGCGCCACGAACGCGGTCACCGGCCTGACCGACGCGCTGATGGATTCGGTGCCCGTCGTGTGTTTGACCGGCCAGGTGCCGACCCACCTGATCGGCAACGACGCCTTTCAGGAAGCCGACACGACCGGCATCACCCGGCCCTGCACCAAGCACAATTATCTCGTCAAGGATGTGCGCGAACTGGCGCGGATGCTGCACGAAGCCTTCTACGTCGCCAAAAGCGGTCGTCCGGGGCCGGTGGTCGTCGATCTACCGAAGGACATTCTTTTTGCGCTGGGCCCTTACAGCGGGCCGGAGGACTCGCGCCACAAAAGCTACCGACCGCAGCTGACGCCCGATCCGGCGCGGATCGCGCAAGCGGTCGAGATGATTGCCGCGGCCAAGCGGCCGCTATTTTACGGCGGCGGCGGGCTAGTCAATTCCGGGCCCGAGGCCTGTGCGCGCTTTACCGAGCTGGTGCGGCTGACCGATGCGCCCTGCACCCTGACCCTGATGGGGCTTGGCGCGTTCCCGGCCGCCGATCCGCATTTTCTCGGCATGGTCGGCATGCACGGCACCTACGAAGCGAATTTGGCGATGCATGATTGCGATCTGATGGTCGCGGTCGGCTCGCGTTTCGACGACCGGGTGACCGGGCGGCTCAACGCCTTCTCGCCGGAATCGAAAAAGATCCACATCGACATCGACCCGTCCTCGATCAACAAGAACGTGCGCGTCGATCTCCCGATCATTGGCGATGCCGGGCAGGCAATGTCGGCCTTGCTCGCAGCCTGGCATGCCGCGCCCGGCCGTGACGCCGGGGCCGATCGCGCCCGTTGGTGGCGGACAATCGAGGGTTGGCGCAGCCGCGACTGCCTGCGCTACGACCGTGGTCGACGCGACCTGATCAAGCCGCAATACGCGCTCGAACGGCTTTATGCGCAGACCCGCGACCGCGACGTCTACATCACCACCGAGGTCGGCCAGCATCAGATGTGGGCGGCCCAATTCTTCAAGTTCGAAGAGCCTTACCACTGGATGACTTCGGGCGGGCTCGGCACAATGGGTTACGGCCTGCCGGCGGCGATCGGCGTCCAGATCGCGCATCCCGAGGCGCTCGTCATCGACATTGCCGGCGAAGCGTCGATCCTGATGAACATCCAGGAGATGTCGACTGCCGCCCAATACCGGCTGCCGGTGAAGGTATTCATTCTTAACAACCAATATATGGGCATGGTGCGCCAGTGGCAGGAATTGCTGCATGGCGGCCGCTATTCGGAGAGCTATACGGCAGCGCTTCCCGATTTCGTCAAACTGGCGGAGGCCTTTGGCGCGGTCGGACGGCGGGTCGAGGATCCCGCCGAGCTCGATGACGCCATCGCCTGGATGCTGAGGGCGCCGAGTGCGGTGATCCTTGATGTCGCGGTCGACCAGGCGGAAAACTGCTTCCCGATGATCCCATCGGGCGCCGCGCATAACGAGATGCTGCTCGGCCCCAAGGACGAGGCGGAAAAGCCTGTCTCGGAAGAGGGGATGGTGCTCGTCTGAGCACCCCGCCGTGGCTGAAATCGAGCGCCACACGATTGCCGTGCTCGTCGACAACGAACCGGGCATCCTCGCCCGCGTCGTCGGGCTGTTTTCCGGGCGCGGCTACAATATAGAGAGCCTGACGGTCGCCGAGGTCGATCGCCGCAACAACCTGTCGCGGATCACGATCGTGACCTTGGGGACGCGGATGATCATCGAGCAGATCAAGGCGCAATTGTCGCGGCTGGTGCCGGTGCACAAGGTCCACGACCTGACCGATGAGGGGCCTTTCGTCGAGCGCGAGATGGCGCTGATCAAGGTCGCCGGCAAAGGCGAGTCGCGCATCGAGTCGTTACGCCTCGCCGACATCTTTCGCGCCCGTGTCGTCAATTCGACAACCGACAGCTTTGTCTTCGAGATGACCGGCTCGGCCGAAAAGCTTAACGCCTTCATCACTTTGATGGAGCCGCTGGGACTGGTCGAGATATCGCGGACCGGCGCCGTCGCGATCGCCCGCGGAGCCGTGGGGTTGTGAACCAGAGGAGATAACAATGCGCGTGTATTACGACCGCGATGCGGATGTGAACCTGATCAAGTCGAAGAAGGTCGCGGTCATCGGCTATGGCAGCCAGGGCCACGCGCACGCCAACAATCTGCGCGACAGCGGGGTCAAGGACGTCGTCGTCGCCTTGCGGCCCGGCTCGGCCTCGGTGCAGAAGGCCGAGAACGCCGGCTTCAGGGTCATGACCAATTCCGAAGCCGCGAAATGGGCGGATATCGTCATGGTATTGGCGCCGGACGAATTGCAGGCCGCGCTCTATAACGGCGAATTGCGCCCCAACATGCGCGAAGGCAGCGCACTCGCCGTCGCGCACGGGCTCAGCATCCATTTCCGCTTGATCGAGCCGCGCCCCGACATGGACGTGTTCATGATCGCGCCCAAAGGGCCGGGCCATACGGTGCGCTCGGAATACCTGCGGGGGGCCGGGGTCCCCTGTCTGCTCGCGGTCGAGCAGAACCCCTCGGGCAACGCGGTCGAGATCGCGCTGTCCTACGGCTGCGCCATCGGCGGCGGTCGCGCCGGCGTCATCGAAACGACGTTCCGCGAGGAATGCGAGACCGACCTGTTCGGCGAGCAGTCGGTGCTGTGCGGCGGGCTGACCTCGCTGATCCTCGCCGGCTATGAGACCTTGGTCGAGGCCGGCTATGCGCCTGAAATGGCCTATTTCGAGTGCTGCCACGAGGTCAAGCTGATCGTCGACCTGATCTATGAGGGCGGTATCGCCAATATGCGCTACTCGGTCTCGAACACCGCCGAGTATGGCGATTACTCACGCGGGCCGCGGGTCATCGACGAGCACGTGCGCGCGGAGATGAAGAAAATCCTCGCCGACATCCAATCCGGCCGCTTTGCGCGCGAATGGGTGCTCGAAAACACCGCCGGCCAGCCGAGCTTCAAGGCAATGCGCCGCCGCGCCGCCGAGCACGAGATCGAAAAGGTCGGCGAGAAACTGCGCGCGATGATGCCGTGGATCGCCGAAAACCGTCTCGTCGACAAAACCAGGAACTGAGACCTTATTCGCACCGACAGGTTAGGGTTATCCGCGGCCGACCTGGCTCGGCTGGCGCCTTGCGCTTCCGGCCGCGCGTCAGTTTCGTATCAGGACCGCGCGGCGGCTCTGCGCTGCGGTTGCCTCATCGGGGAGTGGTGTCATTGTTCTCCCGGTGTGGCATGCGTTCTCGATCTTAATTCGGCCGGCGGCGATCCCGCGTGCCTGGAGCGCGTCGCGAACTTGGTTGGCACGCAATTCCGCGAGCACCTTCGGGCCCTCACGGGCGCCTTCGTCGTCCGAGCAATAGGCCTCGACTGTGATCGTGACGTTCGGGTTATCCCGCAGATAGGCGGCCTGATGCTCGATCGCCACGCCGGCGGATTGCGACAAAACAACTTTGTCTTTTCCGAAGAATATGGCGTCTCCAACGATCGGCGACGGTGGCGATGCTCCCGGCCCGGGAGAAATTCTTAACAGCAGAAGGATAGAAACGAGCACCGCGGCCGACCCGCCGACAGCAGCGACAAGGCGACGAACGCTTCGTGGGGTCGGGACCGGATCGGGCTTGCGAGGAGAACCCGTCGATGAAGCAGGCGCGTCGAGCGGGATGCGGAAGACGTGGACCGGCCGGGCAATGTTTTTGACCTGCTGCGGACCCAGATCCTCGAAACCGAAGCCGAGTTTGTCGCGCACCTGGTCGCGCACGATCCGACTAACGCAAATCCCGCCGGGGTCGGCCAGCCCTTCGAGCCGCGCCGCGACGTTGACGCCGTCGCCGAATATGTCGGCCTCGTCGGAGATGATATCGCCGAGATTGATCCCAATCCGAAACACGATCGGGTCCTCGGCCGGTTTCAGGGCGTTGCGCCACTTCATTTCGCGCTGGATGTCGACGGCGCAACGAACCGCGTCGACGACGCTGGCGAACTCGACCAGGAGTCCGTCGCCGGTGGTTTTGACGATGCGACCACGGTGCGCGTCAATCTTGGGGTCGGTAACTTCGCGCCTAACTGCCTTCAGGGCAAAATGCGTCCCCTCCTCGTCCGCGCCCATCAGGCGTGAGTATCCGACAACGTCGGCGGCAAGAATTGCCGACAGTCGGCGTTCGGTGCGCTCTTTCGCCTCGATGTCCATCCGCACAACCCTAGCGCAAGCGTGGCTCGAACGACAATCGAAGCATCGTCGAAGCCACTGCGAGACGCCCCCCGCTGCCGGAGCGGCGGAACGCGAAATCCGCCGCCGCCGCCGTCAACGGGTTATTTGTGGCGTCCGCCTCCTACCCCGACGCTGGGACGCACAGCGGCCGGGCGTGCCGTCATCTGCTGTGTTGCGCGGCCCATCATCCCACCGCCACGATAGGATGCCGCCGGAGTCTGGAAGACCTGTGGGCGCCCGAATTGCTGAGCGCCACCGCGAAAACCCTGAGCGACTTGCGGCCGCCCGAGCTGCTCCGCTCCGCCGCGAAAACCTTGGGAAACTTGCGGTCGTCCGAATTGCTGGGCGGTTCCGTGATACCCCTCGGTCGGATTCCGGCCAACCTCCGGGCGCCCGAATTGCTGAGATCCCGCGCGTTCCGCCTGGGCCGGCCGATAGCCGATCTCCGATCGTCCGAATTCCTGCCCCGGCCGCTCCCCGCCGCGAGCGGCTTGCCCTGCTGCCGCCGGGCCGCCCCGGACAACGGCTCGCTCCGGGCCTGGACGGCCGGCAGCGCGTGGCTGGTTGCGCAGATCGCCCGCAGCCGCTGATGCCGGCGTAGCACCGCGCGGTCCGCCGTGGAATTCGCCCGGCGCTGCTAGGGTTCGCATCGCCGCCGGCATGACATGGGGCGCGCCGCGCATCAGCGCCGCATGTTCCAGCCGATCGGCCGGCATCCGCATCACCGCGCGATCAATCCGGCGTGCATCCGCGAAAGCCTCGCGGGAGACCACGGTCGCGAACCGGCGGTTGAAATATTGGGCGTGCCAAGCCTCCAGGCCGCGCCCGTCATGGTCGTGCCCGGCAAACTCGTGGAAATGCCCACGCCCGACGACGTTGACCTGTTCGACATAATCCGGGCCTGCCGGATACCAAGGAGAATAATCGTCGCCGGGCCCCAGCGGAAACCAGCCGACATCCGGTCCCCCATTCGGGCCGCCGCCGGGATCATCGGGTGCGTCGATGAAGGCGACCAGGGCTGGGGCATAGACCGGGTGGGGCACTACCTTGCCCGGCACCCAGCCCCAATGCCCGTCGACATTGATCCAGCGGCCGTAATGAAACGGTGCAAAGCCCCAGGGCTGGTCGTCGATCCAGGTCCAGCCCCAGGGCTCTATCGAGTCCCAATGGCCATACCGATAGGGCGCCCAGTCATCGGGGATTGATGTCGGGTACCAGACGGCCTCGGAATCGGGGAGAGTGTCCCAGCGGCCATAGCGGTCGAGCGTGTCGTATCCGGTCGTCTCGGCAGACACGAACCGGGTCGATGGCGCCCGGGGCTTTGGCTGATTATCCGGCTCGTCGACCCACAGAAGAAAGTCATCTGAAGGCGCATGGCCCGCATCGGCAATCACCGATGGATTCTGGGCCGACCTCGGCTGACTCTCTGCTGTCTTCCGAGCGGAGTTGGACGGTGGTGGCGTCGGCTCGCCTGCCTGCGCAAGACCTTTGGGTTGAGGCCCGGAAGGAGGCAGCACAGCCTGAGGCGGGTTGGACTCGGCCGGTGCGGGCGCGGTTGTCGGCGCGGCGGGGATCGAAACCGGCGCCGTCTGGTTCGAGGCCGCCGCGGTGCGCTCGATGGCGACCACGGCGGGGTAGCTTCCGGTTAACTGCACTTCTTCCCCGGCGCCGATCGGCAGATCAGCCTGTCCTCCGACGAAACGCGCCTTCCCCTCGAAAACGACAATGCGGGTCGGTTGATCGTCGGCGCCGCTACCGATGTCGATGTCGTAGGCTCCGGCCTGCAGCAGCCACAGCGAGCCGCGCGGCATCTCCAGCTCCACGGTTTCGCCAGCGTCGAGCTTACTCAGCTGTAAATGGATCCGGCCATAGCGAACGCTCGCTTCGATCAGCTGGTCGCTCAAATTCAGCATGTTGAGCCAGGTGTCGCCTGACATCTGAATGGCATCGGGGCCGATCCGGACCCTGGCGCGGGCCATCGCGCCGGTCTTTAGCGACATGTCCTGACATACGGGCTGATTGAAGTCGGCCTGCGACCAAGACAGCGCATTGGACCCGCCCGGTTCGCCGACCTCGCCGCGCAGAGCATAGGCGACTTCGCCGGAAATGTAGTTGAGGCTCCCGACGCGGCGAGGGGGGTCCTCCGCATATGCCGACGAGGTCAATACGACCGCGATGCCGCAGCACCCGATAAGGAGGCGGCCGATGAGCCGGGCAGCCGAAACTGCCCGGGGGGCGAGCGAATTTCGCTTCAGCAGTTGGGGCAACCGGTCGCGCGAGGTACCATCCCTCAACCTTTCGGGCGGCTCTCTCTACTCTACTTCGGATAGCCGGCGCCGATCAATTGCTTCGTAGCAGGGCCCGCCATTCGCCAAATCTCCAGCGCGTCTCGGCCTATTTGTTAACACTTTACCGAACGAAACATGTACGATTGTTTATATTTCGCTTTGCGATTGCATCTTGGTCAAATTTATGTTTAACTATGACGGCTGTTCTGACCCTAAAGGATCATAAAATTCCCTGATGAGCAGTAGTCTCGGCATGCGTGTTGAGTTAGTAGATTGCGAGCATCGTAACTGTTGCTCGATGAATTGTCGAACCACTGTCCAAAAAGACGGTAAGCAGATCCGTAGACGGGCTAATGTAAATATTGGATCTATCGCGGGCCTTATCTTTCTGATCTCGATAATAGTTGCCGCTGCCAGACCAGTGCTTGGCCTCGCGACGGAGCCCGCGCCCGGACCGGCCGCGCCAGCAGTTGAGGAGTGGCTGAACCAGAATGTGCGGTTGCACGATACAGTGCAGGCCGTCGATCGGCCGTCATCCGACGGCAAGCCGTCAGGCGAGATCCGCGCCGGCGCCGAGGTCAAGGCGATCGGCCTCGTGGCAGGCAAGCACTGGGTGCAGATCGAGCTGCCGGATCATTCCCTCGCGTATGTGCCGATGGCGGCAATCAATTTCGAGAACGACGCGGTCGCGCCATCAGCGCCCGCGGCCGCGCGAGGCGCTGCGCCGACAGGCGCAGAAGCTGCGCCGCCGCCAACAATAGCGCCGCCGCCAACAACCGCACCTTCGACGGCAACGCCGGCCGCAGCTCCAGGCACCATCCGCGGTCCGGTCACCCGGGTGCCGAATGCAGCGACCCTGATCGTGGCAGATCAGCGCCTTCGTCTCTCAGGCATCGATCCGGGGCCGCAGGAAGCGCTCGCACCGTTCGAAAACTGGGTGCGTGGTCAGGGCGCGCTAACGTGCGAGCCGGACGCGCAGACTGGGCGCTATCACTGCTTTACCGGCGGCGGGGTAGACGTTGCCGAGGCGGCGATCCTGAACGGCGCCGGGCGGGTCGGCGACGGCGCTACACCCGCATATCGCGAGAGCGAGACCCAGGCGCGCACGGCAAAGCGCGGTCTGTGGCAGGGTCCTTGACCAAAGACAGGAGGCGGGAGTGAGCAAATTGCTTCGACTGGTCGGCATCGGCGCAGCGGCTTCGGCAGTGCTGGTCGGGTGCACGATGAAAAACGCATCGGTGCCCCCCGCACAACTGATGAGCGAGCTCCAGGCTGGTCAGCCGATGCTCGACTGTCGCGCCGATTGCGGCTTGGCCTGGGCCAACAATCGCCAGAACGCCGCAGTATTGGACGCCACCGGGCGTTGGCAGGAGCTGGCTCTGCTGGTCATGCAGATCGGCTACATGGATGACCTGACTTATTATTACCTCGGTCAAGCGGCCGAAAACCTCGACTATCTTCAAGCGGCTCAGCGTTATTACCGGATCGCCGAGCAGATTTCCGTCACCAACATGTCTTGTCATCAGGGAGAGGTCGACACCGCGTCCGCTCTCGGCATTCAGGTCAACGAGTGCGCCGGCTATGTGTTTCCCGATGCGCTCTACCCCCATCTGGAGGTTGTCGAGTCGCGGCTCGCGGCCCTCTCGGCCCCTTCGGAACCGACCCAACCCCGTCACGCGAAGCGACGGGTGGCCAAAAGGCCCACCACGCCGACGACAGCATCTACATCCGGCGCGGGCCAAGCTGCCGGCTCGGGATTTGTTGTTCCAACACCGACAGCGGTGCCTGCCGGCGGTTCCGGTTTTGTCGAGCCGGCGCCAGCTTCGTCCTCGTCGGATCAGTTCGCCATACCGCCGGTGCGCCACTGACGGGCAAGTAACGCGCAGCAAAAGATCGGGAAGACCAGTCAGAAGCCCTATTTATTGCAATCGCTGACACGGAGGATGCACTCGCCTGCCTTGCCATTCTCGCAGTTCGCGCGAGCGGCTACCCACGCTGCGTCACGTGTCTTGCGCGCAGCAGCACCAACAAATTTTCTATCGGCGGTCGTTGCCAGCGCTGCGCAAACGCCGACGCCCGTCCGAATGACGACCTTGCACCCGCTGGCGCCGCATTCACGGATCGCCTCCGCAGCTGCCATCTCTTTCGTCGGCTGGTTCCAGACCCAGCCGCTCTTGCCGGTCTCCGGGTCCCAGGCGATCGCGCCAAAACCGGCGAAGGCGGGAACAGCCGGCAGCAAACCCGATAGGAAGCCGAAGAAGGTCAGCGCGGTCCACACTTTCCGGCGCATAGAAACATTCTCCCTTGGATGTCCCCCCTGTCTCGCGGCAGGTCGATTTCGCGCGCTCGTAGATAAGCTTGCGATGCATGATGCGCAAGCGCGGCGCCTCTGGACGGTAGGCTTACTCGGTCTCCCAAACAGGTGACAAGCCCACGCTCGGCGCGGACGTGCGCCTGCTGCTACCCGGCCTTTCGGGTTTTTTCGATGCCTTCCGGGATGTCACCAATATCGCTCGTTTGACGACCCGTTCGCGCCGGAGCGGGTGTGATCTGCCCTTGTCCGGCTGCCTGGCACCAAGCGGATGGCGCCGTCGGGTCAGTTTGCCGTACCACCGGTGCGCCACTGACCTGGCCGCTGTTTGTGGTGGCCAGCGAGCGGGCGCTAATCGAAAATAAACCAATGCGGTGTTCGATGCCGGGCGGAAGGCGGCCCGGCAATGCTCATAGCGGTCAAATCACGCCGTTCACTGCGGACCTTGCTGGTTATCATGATCGCGGCGCCGGTCTTGCCCACCATCGGCCTAGGTCCGCTGGTCCTGGCGCGGCTTGCCGCGGGCTGGCATGAGCTTGGTGCAACTGCCGAAGTAGCGTTGGCCGGGGTCGGCCTGCGGGTGCTGGGCGGCGTGGTGGCGCTGGCGGCGGCGGGCCGGCTGATCGCATCGACCCGATCGCTTGCGCGGGCGGCCAAGGCGCTGGCCGACGGCGCAGCGCCGCCGCAATCCTCATCAGGCGTCGTTGAAATCGACGACGTAATCCGGGTCATGACCGATGCTTCCGCATCCTTGCGCTGCCGATCGGAGGCATGGCAGAGGGCGGAGGCGGCGCGGCGCGACAGCGAAGCCCGCCTGCGCGATTTCGCCGAGACCGGGTCGGACTGGTATTGGGAAACCGATCGGGACCACCGCTTTACCTATCAATCCGAGCACATCCGGGATTTCGGCCAGGATCCGAGCAGCCGCCTCGGCCGCGCCCGTTTCGAGCTTGCCGCGGACGGCGCGAGCGAGCCGCAGAAATGGTGCGATCACATTGCCGCGTTGGAACGTCACGAGGCGTTTCGCGAATTCGTCTATAGGAGGAAGGTCGGGGCGCAGCCGGAGCATATCGTGTCGGTCAGCGGCAAGCCGATATTCGATTCATCGGGGCAATTCTCCGGCTATCGTGGAACCGCGCGCGACATCAGCGAGAGGGTGCGGGCCGAACGCAGCCTGCAGGAGGCCAAGGCCGAAGCGGAGGCGGCGAGCTTGGCCAAATCGCAGTTTCTCGCCAATATGAGCCACGAGCTGCGCACGCCGCTCAACGCGATTCTCGGTTTTTCCGAGATGCTGGAGCGGGGCACGGCCGGGCCGCTGGATCCTCGCCAGCAGGAATATGTCGGCTATATTCGCCAGGGTGGGGTGCATTTGCTCGAAATCATCAACGAGATCCTCGATCTGGCAAAGATCGATGCCGGCAAGCTCGATCTGGTCGAAGACGACGGGATCGAAATCCGCGCGGTTGCCGAGGCCTGCATCGCCTTGGTCAAAGAGCGCGCTGCCGCCGGCATGCTAAGCCTCTCGATCGAGATCGAGGCCCCGATGCCGCTGCTTGTCGCCAACTCGACGCGGCTCAAGCAGATCCTGCTGAACTTGCTCGGCAATGCGGTAAAATTTACCGAGCCTGGCGGCGCCGTCGTCCTCGCCGCGCGCCGCACGGCCGGCGGAGGCGTCGAATTCGAGGTGCGCGATACCGGATTGGGCATGACGCCGGCGGAGATCGAGACCGCGCTCGAGCCGTTCGGTCAGGTGGACGCCGGCGCCGCCCGCCGCCGCGAGGGAACCGGTCTCGGGCTGCCTCTGGCGCAACGGCTGACCGAACTGCATGGCGGCTCGCTGCGGATCGCCAGTGAAAGAGGGCGGGGCACGAGAATGGTCGTCGAGCTGCCGGCGAGCCGGGTATTGAGCGTGCGGGTGGCGCCCATCGTGGCGGGGCAGGCGCGTGCGGTTGCGCATCTTCCGGTTGCCGTCGCGGGCTAGGCCGCGGCCGATCGCGACCGGGTTGTTCCGCGATCGGCCCCTCGGACAACGATGCGCGTCCTTTATGTCTGTGCCGAACTGTATCCCTGGGTCAAGTCGGGAGGGCTCGGCGATGTCGCCGCGGGGCTGCCTCCGGCATTGACTGCGCTCGGCGCGGACGTGCGCCTGCTGCTGCCCGGCTTTTCCGGTTTTCTCGATGCTTTTCCGGACATTGGCGATGCCGCCCGGCTGGCGACCCCGTTCGCGCCGGAGCGGGTGCGGGTGGCGCTCGCCCGCCTGCCCGGGACCGAGCGGATGGCCTATCTCGTCGACCATCCGCCGTTCTACGACCGGCCCGGCAATCCGTACGCGAGTCCGGACGGCGGCGATTGGCCCGACAACCATCGCCGCTTCGGGCTGTTCGGCTGGGTGGCGGCGGCGCTGGCGCGCGGGGCTGACAGCGGCTGGCGGCCCGACATCCTGCATTGCCACGACTGGCACGCCGGGCTGGCGCCAGCCTATCTCGCGGCGCTTCCGCCGCCGGAGGGCCCCACGCCTGTCGTGTTCACAATCCACAACCTCGCCTACCGCGGGCCGTTTCCGCCCGGAATTTTCCCGGAGCTGGGGTTGCCGCCCGGTTTCTTCTCGATCGACGGGGTCGAGTTTTACGGGCAGGTGTCGTTCATCAAGGCGGGGCTGTTCTACGCCGACCGCCTGACCACGGTCAGCCCGACCTATGCACGCGAGATCCAGACCCCGGCGTTCGGCTGGGGCCTCGACGGGCTGCTGCGCAGCCGCGCGGCGGTGCTGAGCGGGATCCTGAATGGCGTCGATTACAGAATTTGGGATCCACAGAATGATGCCAACCTGCCGCAAACCTACGATCTCGAAGATGCGGCGGCGGGAAAGCAGGCGGCCAAAGCGGCGTTGCAGCGCCGCCTCGGGTTAGGATCAGCGAGCGGATATACCGCTGTTCGGGGTGGTCAGCCGCCTGACCCCGCAAAAGGGCCTCGACCTGCTCCTCGCCATCCTGCCGGTGCTGACGGCAGGCGGCGCCGAGCTTGCTCTTCTGGGTTCCGGCGACGCCGATCTCGAACAGGGTTTTGCGCTGATGGCGCAAAGCCATCAAGGATCGGTCGGCGTCGAGCTCGGCTATGACGAGGGGCTGTCGCATCTGATCATCGCCGGCACGGACGTCTTGGTCATGCCGTCCCGTTTCGAACCCGGCGGCCTGACCCAGCTCTATGCGCTGCGGTACGGGACCCTGCCGTTGGTTCGTCGGGTGGGCGGGTTGGCCGATACGGTCGTCGGCGCCGACGCGTTGAGCCTAGCGGACGGGACCGCGACCGGCTTCACCTTCGACGTCGAGAGCCCGCAGGCGCTGGGCTCGGCGATCGAGAGGGCCGCCGTGCTGTTTCGCCAAAGCACGGTCTGGCGACAGATGATCAGACGGGCGATGACCCGCGACTTCAGCTGGGATGCCGCCGCCCGCCAGTATCTCGCACTTTATCGTGACTTGAGGCCGGACCTGTCGATGTAACGCGGCGACGGCGCCGCCAAATGCCGACTTTTCGCACCTGCGCTTTAAATGACTGATTCAATGCGCCGGTCAGGCACAAACCACATCAGCGCCACCACGACATATAACGCGATAGCAATCCAGGGCTGGACGAAGGCCAGCGCGATCGCGGCACCATAAATCAACAACGACAACTTGCCTTTCAAATCGCTGCCCACCGCCGCGGCGAGCTTTGAGCTTCGGCCATTGCGGGCGATAATCGCCCATTCCAGCAGGAGATAACCGATCGCGGCCAGAATGAGCACCGCGCCATAGGCCGCGGTCGGCAGGGCGGTGAAATCGGCTTCGTCCATCCAGCGGATTACAAAGGGCATAAGCGAAATCCAAAACAACAAGAACAGGTTGGCCCACAGCACTTTGCCATCGATGTGCTCGGTAGCGTGCAACATGTGGTGGTGATTGTTCCAGAAGATCCCGACGTTGGTATAGCTCAGCGCATAAACCAGAAATATCGGAAGGCTAGACCGAAGCGCCGCAAAGTCGGAGCCGGCCGGCACTTTCATATCGAGCACCATGATCGTGATCACGATGGCGATCACGCCGTCGGTGAAGGCTTCGAGCCGCCCCTTGCCCATCCTCGATCTCCCGCACGGCAGTTCCGCTGAGCGGGCTTGGCCGTCGACCGGAACTTCACGAGCTGCCGGTAACCGTCACACATTAAACCGAAAGTGCATGACGTCGCCGTCGCGGACCACATAATCGGCGCCTTCGAGGCGCATGCGGCCGGCATCCTTGGCGCCCTGCTCGCCGCCATGGGCGACGAAATCCGCGTAGGAAATGGTCTCGGCGCGGATAAAGCCCTTTTCGAAATCGCTGTGAATGACGCCCGCGGCCTGCGGCGCCCTGGCGCCGCGTGGGATTGTCCAGGCGCGCGCCTCTTTCGGCCCGGCGGTCAGGAAGGTGATCAAATCGAGCAGCGCGTAGCCGGCGCGGATCACCTGATCGAGGCCGGTCTCGCCGAGGCCGAGCGCCGCGAGAAGCTCAAGCCGCTCGCCCGGATCCGCCAGCACCGCCAGCTCGGCTTCGATCGCCGCCGAAATCACTACCGCCTCCGCTCCCTGCGCGGCCGCGTATTCGGCAACGCGTTGGCTCCCTGCGTTGCCGGTCGCGGCGGCGGTCTCGTCGACATTGGCGATGTAGAGCACGGGCTTGGCGCTCAGCAATTGCAGCGACTTCAGCTCGAGCTGCTGCTCCTGGGTCAGCGCAGCCCGGCGCGCCGGCACCCCCTGCTGCAGCCCCGCGAGTACCGGCTCGATAATTGCGAGCTGGGCCCGCGCCTCCCGATCGCCGCCGCGCGCGCGTTTCTGCGCCGCGATCGCGCGCCGCTCGAGGCTCTCGAGGTCGGCCAGCATCAACTCGGTCTCGACGGTCTCGGCATCGCGGATCGGATCGACCGTACCCTCGACATGGACAACGTTGTCATCCTCGAAGCAGCGCAGGATATGGGCAATCGCATCGACGTCGCGCAGGTGGCCGAGAAACTGATTGCCGAGCCCCTGCCCCTTCGAGGCGCCGCGCACCAGCCCGGCGATATCGACGAATTCCAGCTGGGTCGGGATGATCTTGGCGGATTTGGCAAGTCGCGCGCAGACCGCGAGCCGCTCGTCGGGCACCGCGACCCGGCCGATATTCGCCTCACGCGTCGAGAACGGATACTTCGCCGCCTCTGCCGCCTGGGTCGCGGTCAACGCGTTGAACAAGGCGGACTTGCCGACATTCGGCAAGCCGACGATGCCGCAATTGAAGCCCATCGATTTACGGGGGCGGCGCCGTGGCCGCCGTCGCCTCGGGTGGCGCGAAGCGGCGGGCGACCTCGCTCATAAAGGCGTCGGGCGCCCCGGAAAGTAGCAATGGCGCGGTTTCGGCTACCGCGGCGATCAGCGGCTCGACCCACTCGGTCATCTCTTCGCCCGGAAAGTTTTGCAACACGTAGGGTTGCACCAGCTCCTTGACGCCCGGATGCCCAATCCCGATCCGCACCCGCCAATAATCGGGCCCGATCAGCGCGTCGATCGAGCGCAAGCCATTATGGCCGGCATTGCCGCCACCGCGTTTCACCCGCAGCTTACCCTCGCGCAGATCGATCTCGTCGTGGATCACGACGATGTCCTCGGGCGCGATCTTGTAAAAGCTCATCGCGGCGAGCACCGCCTCGCCGGATGCGTTCATAAAGGTCTGCGGCTTCAGCAACAGCCGGCGCTCGCCGCCGATCGACCCCTCGGCGAGCTCGCCCTTGAAGCGGCTGCGAAAGGCCGCAATCCCGTGCCGGCGGGCGATCGCGTCGACCGCCATAAAGCCGATATTGTGACGGTTGCGGGCGTAACGGGCGCCCGGATTGCCGAGGCCGACGACGAGACGCATGATCGCGCCACTTGCGCTGCCGCAATCCCGCGCTCGCTAGCTTGGGGGCGCAGCTGCGGGTTGCTCGACGGCGGGCGGCGCCGTGGCGGCGGTGGCGGCCTCCTCGCGCACTGCCTGGGAGGGCGCGACACTGGCGATCGTGAAGTCGCGTCCGGTGATCGTCGGGCGGCAGCCTTCCGGTATCGTCACCGCGCTGATATGGACGCTGTCGCCGATATCGAGCCCCTCGAGGCTGACGGTCAAATGGTCGGGGATATTGTCGACCGGGCAGACCAGCTCGATCCCGTGGCGGACGATGTTGAGGATGCCGCCGCGGCGAATGCCGACCGAGAGCTCCTGATTGACGAAGACGACGGGCACGCTCACGGTGACCCGGCTGGTGGCGCCGACCCGCATAAAATCGACATGCAAGGGTGCGTCGGTCACCGGATGGTACTGCACTTCGCGTGGCAAGGTGCGCTGCACGGCGCCATCCACCGAGAGGTCGACGAGGGTTGCGAGAAAGCCGCGCTTGGCGAGCGCGCGCGACAACTCGCGCGGCTCCAGGCTGATCGGCACCGGGTCTTGGCGCGCCGCCGTAGACGATGCCGGGAACGCGCCCCGCCCGCCGCGTGGCCCGGGCGGCGCCCTTGCCGGCGCTGGCGCGCAACTCAGCGGTGAGGGTGGTAATCTCGGGCATCGACGGCGGCTCCTTTTCGGCGGGTGGCATCAGGCCGGCTAAAGGCCGACCCATAACGATCTCTCTTTAGATCAGCTACTTATTTCGGCATTCCCGCGCAAGAGGCTGCGACGAAAATGGCTGATGTCAAAGCGGGCCGTTGGGCAATACCAGCACCTTGCCGCTGCGCCCGCCGCGCTGGGCGTGAGCGAGCGCCTGCTTGATGTCGTCGATCGGGTAGAAGGCTTCGATCGGCGCCTTCAGCACGCCGTCGCGCAATTTGGCGGCGAGATCGGCGTAAAGCCCGCGGATCTGCGCGGTCGTTCGTTTGGCGAGGCCGTCACCGAGAGCGAAGGCGGTGAGACGGACGCCTCTGGTCAGAGCGGCGCGGCTCATCACCGGGTCGGCGCCGCTCATCGAGCCATAGCTGACGACGACCCCGCCCTCGGCAATGCACTCGCCGATCCGCTTGCACGCTTCGCCCGATACGGCATCGATGCCGAGCCGGATCGGGGCGCCGCCGACGGCTTGACGCGCGCGCTCGGCCAGATCGGGGCCGTCGACCAACACGACATCGCCGCCCAGCGCCTTCAATTCCGCAGCGACGTCGTCGCGGCGCACGACGTTTACCGTGCGCACGCCTTTCGCCTTGGCCAAAACGATCAGATGGCGGCCGACCGCGGAATTGGCGACATCTTGTATCACCCAGTCTCCGGGCTTCAGCGCGACGTGGTCTTCGAGCAGAAGCAGCGCGGTCGCGGGGTTGATGCGCAGCATCGCGGCCTGCGCCAGATCGAGCCCCGACGGCAGAGGGATTGCATCCGCGGCGGGGATGCGCCGGCGCTGCACCCAATTCTCGCGCTGCATGTGGATGACCAGATCGCCAGGCCGGATGTCGCCGACCCCGGCGCCGACCGCCGTCACCCGGCCGACGCATTCGGCGCCCGGCGTCGCCGGCAGTGGCGGCCGCAGGCGATAATTCCCCCGGCAGAACGAGATATCGGCCGGGTTGATCGGAAAGGCGAGCACATCGAAGACGATCTCGTCCGCGCCCGGTGCGCCGACATCGGGCGCTTCGATACAATGGGCGACGGCTTCGGGTGCGCCATAATCGGTGATCTCGATCTTCTTCATCGGATATCCCTTCGATCGTGCAGAGATCGGCCCGCCATGCGGGCACTTGCGTACACGTTGAAGCGAAAGTGCATGACGTCGCGTCACGGACCACATAATCGGCGCCTTCGAGGCGCATGCGGCCGGCGTCCTTGGCGCCCTGCTCGCCGCCATGGGCGACGAAATCCTCGTATGAAATGGTCTCGGCGCGATAAAGCCCTTCTCGAAATCGCTGTGAATGACGCCTGCGGCCTGCGGCGCCCTGGTGCCGCGCGGGATTGTCCAGGCGCGCGCCTCTTCGGCCCGGCGGTCAGGAAGGTGATCAAATCGAGCAGCGTGTAGCCGGCGCGGATCACCTGATCGAGGCCGGTCTCGCCGAGGCCGAGCGCCGCGAGAAGCTCATGCCGCTCGCCCGGCATCCGCCAGCACCGCCAGCTCGGCTTCGATCGCCGCCGAAATCACCACCGCCTCCGCTCCCTGCGCGGCCGCGTATTCGGCAACGCGTTGGCTCGCTGCGTTGCCGGTCGCGGCGGCGGTCTCGTCGACATTGGCGATGTAGAGCACGGGCTTGGCGCTCAGCAATTGCAGCGACTTCAGCTCGAGCTGCTGCTCCTGGGTCAGCGCAGCTCGGCGCGCCGGCACGCCCTGCTGAAGCCCCGCGAGTACCGGTTCGATAATTGCGAGCTGGGCCCGCGCCTCCCGATCGCCGCCGCGCGCGCGTTTCTGCGCCGCGATCGCGCGCCGCTCGAGGCTCTCGAGGTCGGCCAGCATCAACTCGGTCTCGACGGTCTCGGCATCGCGGATCGGATCGACCGTACCCTCGACATGGACAACGTTGTCATCCTCGAAGCAGCGCAGGATATGGGCAATCGCATCGACGTCGCGCAGGTGGCCGAGAAACTGATTGCCGAGCCCCTGCCCCTTCGAGGCGCCGCGCACCAGCCCGGCGATATCGACGAATTCCAGCTGGGTCGGGATGATCTTGGCGGATTTGGCAAGCCGCGCGCAGACCGCAAGACGCTCGTCGGGCACCGCGACTCGGCCGATATTCGCCTCACGCGTCGAGAACGGATACTTCGCCGCCTCTGCCGCCTGGGTCGCGGTCAACGCGTTGAACAAGGCGGACTTGCCGACATTCGGCAGAGCCGACGATGCCGCAGTTGAAGCCCATCGATTTACGGGGGCGGCGCCGTGGCCGCCGTCGCCTCGGGTGGCGCGAAGCGGCGGGCGACCTCGCTCATAAAGGCGTCGGGCGCCCCGGAAAGCAGCAACGGCGATGGTCTCGGCTACCGCATCGATCAGCGGCTCGACCCACTCGGTCATCTCTTCGCCCGGAAAGTTTTGCAACACGTAGGGTTGCACCAGCTCCTTGACGCCCGGATGCCCAATCCCGATCCGCACCCGCCAATAATCGGGCCCGATCAGCGCGTCGATCGAGCGCAAGCCATTATGGCCGGCATTGCCGCCGCCGCGTTTCACCCGCAGCTTACCCTCGCGCAGATCGATCTCGTCGTGGATCACGACGATGTCCTCGGGCGCGATCTTGTAAAAGCTCATCGCGGCGAGCACCGCCTCGCCGGATGCGTTCATAAAGGTCTGCGGCTTCAGCAACAGCCGGCGCTCGCCGCCGATCGACCCCTCGGCGAGCCCGCCCTTGAAGCGGCTGCGAAAGGCCGCAATCCCGTGCCGGCGGGCGATCGCGTCGACCGCCATAAAGCCGATATTGTGACGGTTGCGGGCGTAACGGGCGCCCGGATTGCCGAGGCCGACGACGAGACGCATGATCGCGCCACTTGCGCTGCCGCAATCCCGCGCTCGCTAGCTTGGAGGCGCAGCTGCGGGTTGCTCGACGGCGGGCGGCGCCGTGGCGGCGGTGGCGGCCTCCTCGCGCACTGCCTGGGAGGGGGCGACACTGGCGATAGTGAAGTCGCGTCCGGTGATCGTCGGGCGGCAGCCTTCCGGTATCGTCACCGCGCTGATATGGACGCTGTCGCCGATATCGAGGCCCTCGAGGCTGACGGTCAAATGGTCGGGGATATTGTCGACCGGGCAGACCAGCTCGATCCCGTGGCGCACGATGTTGAGGATGCCGCCGCGGCGAATGCCGACCGACAGCTCCTGATTGACGAAGATGACAGGCACGCTCACGGTGACCCGGCTGGTGGCGCCGACCCGCATAAAATCGACATGCAAGGGTGCGTCGGTCACCGGATGGTACTGCACTTCGCGCGGCAAGGTGCGCTGCACGGCGCCATCCACCGAGAGGTCGACGAGGGTTGCGAGAAAGCCGCGCTTGGCGAGCGCACGCGACAACTCGCGCGGCTCCAGGCTGATCGGCACCGGGTCTTGCGCGCCCCCGTAAACGATGCCTGGAACGCGCCCCGCCCGCCGCGTGGCCCGGGCGGCGCCCTTGCCGGCGCTGGCGCGCAACTCAGCGGTTAGGGTGGTAATCTCGGGCATCGACGGCGGCTCCTTTTCGGCGGGTGGCGTCAGGCCGGCTAAACGCCGACCCATAACGATCTCTCTTTAGATCAGCTACTTATTTCAGCATTCCCGCGCAAGAGGCTGCGACGAAAATGGCTGATGTCAAAGCGGGCCGTTGGGCAATACCAGCACCTTGCCGCTGCGGCCGCCGCGTTGGGCGTGAGCCAGCGCCTGCTTGATGTCCTCGATCCGATACGTGGCTTCGACCGGCGCTTCCAACACGCCGTCGCGCAATTTGGCGGCAAGGTCGGCATAGACCCTCCTTACCTGGTCGCGCGTTCGTTTGGCGAGGCCGTCACCGAGAGCGAAGGCGGTGAGACGGACGCCTCTGGTCAGAGCGGCGCGGCTCATCACCGGGTCGGCGCCGCTCATGGAGCCATAGCTGACGACGACCCCGCCCTCGGCAATGCACTCGCCGATCCGCTTGCACGCTTCGCCCGATACGGCATCGATGCCGAGCCGGATCGGGGCGCCACCCACGGCTTGACGCGCGCGCTCGGCCAGATCGGGGCCGTCGACCAACACGACATCGCCGCCCAGCGCCTTCAATTCCGCAGCGACGTCGTCGCGGCGCACGACGTTCACCGTGCGCACGCCCTTCGCCTTGGCCAAAACAATCAGATGGCGGCCGACCGCGGAATTGGCGACATCTTGTATCACCCAGTCTCCGGGCTTCAGCGCGACGTGGTCCTCGAGCAGAAGCAGCGCGGTCGCGGGGTTGATGCGCAGCATCGCGGCCTGCGCCAGATCGAGCCCCGACGGCAGAGGGATTGCATCCGCGGCGGGGATCCGCCGGCGCTGCACCCAATTCTCGCGCTGCATGTGGATGACCAGATCGCCAAGCCGGATGTCGCCGACCCCGGCGCCTACCGCCGTCACCCGGCCGACGCATTCGGCGCCCGGCGTCGCCGTCAGTGGCGGCCGCAGGCGATAATTCCCCCGGCAGAACGAGATGTCGGCCGGGTTGATCGGAAAGGCGAGCACATCGAAGACGATCTCTCCGACCCCCGGCGCGCCGACATCGGGCGCTTCGATACAATGGGCGACGGCTTCGGGTACGCCATAATCGGTGATCTCGATCTTCTTCATCGGATATCCCTTCGATCGTGCAGAGATCGGCCCGCCATGCGGGCACTTGCGCCATTATGCGCCGGATCCCCGGCGCGTCCATGTTGGCGAGTTCCGGCCGGTCGGCGGTCCGCCCCGGGCGATACCGAGTCTCCGGAGATTAGCGTCCGCCCATTCCCGGGTCGAGGCCATCGCACAGCCGGCCCTGATGTACGCAGCGTTCGCGCAAGACTTCTTTCGGTCTCGTCGGTTGGCATTGCACCTTAAGAGGGTTATCCCAGCGCAGCACAACCTGCGCAGATCGCTATCGACAGCGATGCCAGCGATCAGGTCAGCACCGTGCGAAGTGCGGTGATCGACGGCACGAAGAAATAAGCTGCGGCGGTCAGGACGACAAATTGGCTCGGCATATCGAGGGTGGTTCGCCGGTTGCCGGCGGGATAGTTCGGATAGGGCTCGTCCATCGTGCGGGCGCCGTTGCCGGGGGACTGTCCGATGACCGGGTCGAAGCCTGGCGTGACTTGGTTGCCACTGTCGGGATGCACCTTGCCGCGGACAAAGTCAGGATTGTCGGCCCATTGGCTCTGGATAAACTCGAATTGTCTCGGGATCGACGCCTGATAGCACACAAACATCAATCCCCGGCTGTGCGCTGTCTTGGTTTCGCCTGGCGCCAGTTCGGGCCCGAACGGAATGCCGGCGCGAATGATGCGGTGGGTCAGGATCTCTGCCTTCCCTCCGGGTGCATCGTCGCGCGGGTTCGACTTACGGATATGCGCCGCATAGGGACAGGCGCGCTGAAAGGGGTCCTCGGCATAGCTAAAGTCGTTATTTCGTTTTGCATCGCGCCCGAGCCAGGCCTTGTCTTCGAGCGGCGCCAGCTCCAACGGAGCGCCGCTGCGCCACCGCCCAACCATTCGCGCGGCCAAGAGGTCCGGGTCCGTGCCGAGCCGCGCCGCCTGTGCGGCGACAAACGCGCGGAACTCGGGCACCCGTTGTTCGAGGCGTCTGAACACCATGTAAGAACCGTTGCGCGCCCACGGCGCCGGCAGCGGCGCGACCGGCCCCGGCTTGACGGCATCGAGCGGGTCCTGGCCCGGATAGCCGAGGATGAACTCGCCCGGCCAGACCAGGTCCTGACCCGGCAGCCCCTGATTGGGGGCGGCGCCAGGCCGCGATACCGGGGTCAGACCGCGGATGCCCGGCTGCGAAATCCCGTCGTGAAACCCGAAGTGCTCGTGACCTCTTTCTCGACCCGGCCGCACCTTAGCGATCTCCGAGTACACGGGTTTGATCGTAGTGCCGAGCCGCTCGCCCAGAATATTACCGTGGTAGGTCACGAAGGACGCATTGGGCCCGGTAATCAGGAACACGCCGTCGATGCGGTCGGACACGAAATCTTGCAGCCATTTCGCCGGCGGCGGATCATTGAGCGCCTCGATCGTGTGCGGATGATCGGCCCCCCGCTCGAAGGACGGATCCAGTTTTGGCCGGTTCGCGCCCAACAGCTGGGTCATCCCGTCCTTCGTGAAGGCGAGGTTCAATCCCAGCCATGATTCGCGCGCTGGTTCGCCAAGGCGTCTGCGTTCCCCGACGATCCGGCGACGCTCGTGCACCGACCGACTGCTCGCCAAGCGGCCGACCATGTACTCTCGTGCCAGGACCTTAAAGTGAGCGGCATCGGCAATCTTGAAGAACAGGAACAGCTCGGCATTCTTCTGCATGCCGGCGAGGATGTCCCCTTGGATCTCGTCTAAATCCAGCCCGGGGCTGTGTCGATCCACGCTGCCTCCGTCTTGTCTGGCGGCCCGGTGGTTGGCCATTTGCTTTAAGTCTCTATTTGGTCCCGCTCATCCTTACCGGGAACTCGGTTCCTAGGGTGCTCAATACCCGCTCGCGATCGGCATGATGCGGGCTCGATGGACGTAGCCGGCGGTTCGGCCCGCCGGCCTACGATCCTGCCGAGCTAACCGGCGCCGGTGCCCTGGAAACCGATGAGCAAATAGTCCTCAAGATAGTATGGTGTTCCCGAGGGAGACATCTTCTGATAGCGATAACGGATCCGAAGGGCTCTATTGATGTTTTGCGGCTGGCCCCCAAAGTTCCATTGCCCCGGATACCTGCTGTCCACCTCTACCTCGATCTGAGCAGGTGTGCCGGCGGGGGGTATGACGGGAGCAGGATTACCCATATAAATATCCATCTCCCAGTTGGCTCCGATCGTCCTATCAAAATACGGATTCAGGTCGTTAATCAGGTTTCCAAGGTCTTGTGCCTCTGCAGGTGTCATTGGCATTGCATGTTCTCCTTCAGCTTTGAACTGAGTGATTGAAAGTTATCGGCTGTCTAACCCATTCCGATACCCTCCTCCCGACCCGTTACGGACACCGGTTCCACCCTCGGCGGCCGAGCCCTGCGGCCGCCCGCCGACAAGACGTACCACCGGCTGCGCCATATCAGTGTGAACTGCATCACAGATCGGACTGCTTCGGCAGGCCCCCGAAGCTAAGACAAAGCGGCTACAATCTGGTTGTATCGGGTCGTGTCGGAGATGAATCGCTTAGCGCGGCGACTGCCGATTTCGCCCGGTCGATCTCGCCAATGGTGCCGAGCGCCCCGAAAACCTCGCAGGCCTGGTCAATCAGCGCCCGCGCCGTGTTGATGTCGCCCGCGGCCTGGCGCAATGCCGCTCGCGTAACTATTGCTCTGGCGAGATCGTTGCGCGCTCCGACTTGTTCGAAAATCCGCATCGCGGTCTCGACGCAGTCTCCGGCCGCAGCGGACGCCTCTCGCCTGAGACAATCGGCCATAAGCCAACACGCCAAGCCCTCGAGGTGCCGGTATCCGGTTTCCCGACTAGTGTTCAGCACCTCGTCGATCAATGGTCGTGCGCTGGCGAGATCGCCGTGGAGAAGATGACCCTCGGCGAGCCACAATGAATAGCGCAGATAAGGCTGGCGCAGCTCGAAATTCTTGAACCAGGCGACAGCTTCGGCTAGCTCCGAAATGCCGGCGTCGAACCGGCCGAATTTGATTAGCGCGTAGCCGTGCACTGCGGTTGCATTTGCGACGTCATAGGGGATAGGTGCGAGGGCAAGCGCTTCGTCGCAGCATTCTAATCCTCGTTTCAGATCACCTTGCTGAAGATACGCGGATGCCATGCACCGCCAGCCGGCTGCTTCAAGGCGGAGGTCCTTCAGCGCCGTGCCATGGTCGAGCGCCCGGCGGCAATATCTCAGACTGGTTTCCCACTGGCCGAGGGCGTTCGCCGCCAAGCTCAAATGCCAAAGGGTCCGGCTGGCCCACCAGAGGTTGCCACGGGATTCGAAAGACGCGACCGCACGTTCCCCGGCTGCGAGAGCGTCGTGAAACCCTCCGGTAAAGACGTGAGCCAGGGTCAGGCAGGATGTCGCAAATGCGTTGATCTCATCCAAGCCGGCCATCGCCGCGATTGCCGCAGCCTCGCTACAATGCGCAATCGCGACCTCCGGTCGGCCGCCGGTTAAGCCGTGCAAGAACCCGGTCCAGTAATGCCACGTAGCGCGGCGGCGTGGGTCGTCCGTCTGATCGACGATTCTGCGAATTCCATCGAGCGCCTCGATGTGTTCCGTATGCCGCCCAAGCGCGAACTTGACCTCGGCCTGTTGCAGCACGGCGTCGATGCGGCGCAGGCGATTGGGCTTGGTGTCGGGCATTGCGTCGAGCCGGCGCAGCGCGTCGTCGAAATACGCCAATGCCTCGCTGTTCGCCCAGCGGCGCTGGGATTTCTCGGCGGCCAGGATCGCGCAATCTACCGACTTTTCGGCGTCATCGCTGCGGCCGAAATGCACCGCCAGCAGCTCCGCGACTTCGTCGGTTCGGCCGCGATACAATTCTTCGAGGGCTTGTCCGACGGCGCCATGATAGACGCGACGGTGCCGCTCGAGCAGGCTGCCGTAGGCAGTTTCCTGGGTCAGCGCGTGGCGGAAGACATAGGTGGCGCCCTCGACCTCAACGCGTTCGTAAACGAATTCGAGCCGGGCCAATTCGCGAAGCTGGTCTTCGATCGGCCCTTCCCACACCGCTCTCAGCAGCCGCAACGGAAATTCCCGGCCAATCACTGCAGCAATCTGGAGAAGTCGCTTGGCCTGCTCCGGCAATCGGTCGATCCTCGCCATGACCACATCATGGATCGTGTTCGGCACCATCAGCTCCGAGCGATGGCTCTTTGCCTCGCCGGCGTGTAGCGCCAGCTGTTCGAGGAATAAGGGGTTGCCGTCGGCCTTGGCGACAATCTCCTCGGTCACCGGCTCGGCTGGGGGAGCCGCGCCCATGACCGAGCGAACGACGTGGAGACTGTCGTCGGGGCTCAGCGGTTGCAGCGGGATCTGCCCCGCATAGGATTTGCCGATCCAGGGCGGACGGAATTCCGGGCGGTAGGTGGCGAGAATCAGGATGCGGGCGTCAGCGATGCTCTCTGCCAGAAATCCGGCGAACTCCGCCGACAAGGTATCGACCCAGTGAAGGTCTTCCAGCACCAATATTAACGGCCGGCGCTGGCTGCCGTTGACCGCCAGCTGACGGAAAACCTCGAAAGTCTTCTGTTTGACTGCTTCGGGCCGCAACAGGGCTGGTGGATCGTTGACCCCTTTGATCCCCAATACGTGAAGAAGAAATTGGCTGTCCTGGTCGGGATTCATCCCGACCGCGCGCAGACCGGCGGAGACTTTCTCGGTAATTTCTTCGGGCGTATCGGTTTCGATGATGCCGCAATTGCTGCGCAACAGATCGAGGACCAGCAGGTACGGGATCACGGTGCCGTAGGAAAGACATCTCCCCTCGACCCAGGTAAAGCGGCCAAGGGGGAGCCCGCGACGGACCTGGTCGATAATGCGGGATTTACCGATGCCCGGCTCACCGACGATGCCGATGGCTCGCCCATGCCCGTTTTCAGCCTGATCGACAAAGCTCTCGAGGGCGGCTACCTCGTTGACCCGGTCGACAAAGCTTGTTGTTCGCTCTGGCATTACCCCGTCGCGCGCGGCGCGCCAGTGCGAAACCCCGAGCAGGCGGTAAGCAGGGATCGGCTCGGTTTTGCCTTTGAGGGTGAGCGGCCCGACCGGATCGACGCGGGCATACCGTTGCGCCGACAGCCAAGTCGTCTCGCTCACCAAAATCTTGCCCGGTTCGGCCGCCTGCTGCAATCGGGCGGCGAGGTTTGCGGTGTCGCCGATCGCGGTGTCCATGCCAAAGTTGCCGCCGATCGGGCCAAAGACGACGGGGCCGCTATGAATGCCGATGCGTACCGGGAGGTCGAGCCCCCGATCGGCCGCGCCGCCCTCGTCCCCGAGCGCCCGCCGGATGCCGAGCGCCGCCAGCAAGGCGCGCCGCACGTGGTCTTCGTATGTCCGCGGCGCGCCGAAAACCGCCATGAATCCGTCACCCGCGAATTGCGGCACGGTCCCGTCATAGCGCCGCACCTCGGCGATCGAGATTTCGAGAAAGCGGTTGACGAGATCGCGCATCGCCTCGGCGCCGAGCCGCTCGGCCAGGGCGGTAGAGCCCACGATGTCGCAGAACAATACGCTGACCTGCTTCATCTCGCCGGAATGTGCGGGCGCGGCAGCCAGGCTCGGCGCCGACGACGCAGGTTCGGCGAAACCCGGCGAGCGGTCAGCGTCGATCGGCGCGGCGCAACTGCCGCAAAACCTGTTTTCAGGAGGGTTGGCCGCGCCGCAGGATGGGCACGCAGTCCCCAACGGTGCTGCGCATTGTCCGCAGAACCGCATGCCGGCGGGGTTCTCGGCGTGACACCGAGAGCATCTCATGCCGGGCCTCCAAGGTGCGCCGGGATGCTGCGTCGACGGGAGATTTAAGCTTAGCGGATGCCCGCCGCGGTTGGCAAGTTTCGCCGACCGGTTGACGCCGGGATACTCCGGACGGAGTCCAGCCCGGAAAAGCAAATTCCCCGCTGTGTGAAGCGGCTCACATTGCAGCGCAATACGCGGTGATATCTCACGTGGTGACTGTCATGTTCCGTCACCTCAGGAGGCCGTGATGACCACGCGGAGGTCGACCTTGCTGCGCTGGACCGAGGAGACCGAGGCCGCGCAGGTCCGCGCATTGGCAACATTCGAGTGCGAGCCGCAGAGCGCCGCGGCACGCCCAGTCGCCTCTGTTCCTCAACCCTCGTCAGCGCGTCATCGACTGACGGTGCTGCCGTGGCTCTTGAGCTGGTTCGGTGGTCCGGATCCGCAAATAGAGCGAGACGACGATCAGCAAGACGATCTATGATGACGCCCGGTTAGGTTAACCTCGCCAAACATGACGGCTGCGGCGCCGGTCGAGACCGGCTGCCGTGCTCGTCCCGGCGACACGAACGACCCGCGGGCGGTTGTGCCCGCGCTGTCGTTGCAGCGTGTGGGGAACTGTCATGGCCGGCCCAACTTACCAGGAAAAGCGTCGAATTTTCGAGCAACACTATCTGCTTGGAAAATTGAACGAACATGAAGTTGATGCGCTTCTGCGCTACTCGCGGGTAGAGCGTTATCCCGCCGGCGAAGAAATCTTCGCCAAGGGCTCGCCCGGCAACAGCCTGATGATCGTGCTGCGGGGCAGGGTCAGGATCAGCTCGATTTCGTTGGCTGGCAGGGAAATCGTCCTAAATATCATCGACGTCGGCGAGATCGTCGGCGAAATCGCGACGCTCGACGGTGGCGAGCGCAGCGGCGATGCGGTGGCGATCGACGATTGCGAGCTACTGGTGCTGAACCGCCGCGATTTCATGCCGTTTCTCGAAAATCACGTCGATATCTGCCTGATCTTGATAAAGATTCTGTGCAAGCGGCTGCGGCGGACGAGCGAGCAGGTCGAAGACCTCAGTTTCCGTCATCTCGAAGGGCGGATCGCCAAAGCGCTGCTGCAGCTCTCGCAACGTAGCGGGCGGCCGGAGGTCGAAGGCCGGCTCCTCGAATTGCACCTGTCGCAGAGCGAACTAGGCAACATCGTCAACTGCTCCCGCGAGAGCGTCAACAAGCAGCTGCAGGCGTGGCAAAAAGCCGGCTTTATCGACCTCGCCAAGGGCTCGATCGTGATCCACGACCCCGCCGCGCTCGAGCAGCTGATCTGATTCGCACCGCCGCTGCGTCGGCTCCGACTGACGCTACCGCGGCGGCTGGCGGTTTTCGCGTCAGGGGCGGCGCCCCATATCCGAGACGATCTGCGACTGCCATCCCTGGGATCCCATGCCGATCGCCGCGCCGCGGCCCGAGACCTGGATAAGGACGACCCCGGCCGGGCTCTATTGCGAGCCTGGCGGCTTCCACATCGATCCGCTGCGGCCGGCGCCGCGCGCCGTGATCACGCACGGACACGGCGATCACGCGCGCCCCGGCAACGCGCGGGTGCTGGCCACCGCCGCGACGATCGCGATCATGCAGGCGCGCTATGGCGAGCAGGCCGGCGGCGCCTTGCAGCCGCTGGCCTATGGCGAGACCTTGGCGATCGGCGGGGTGCAGGTGCGCCTGGCGCCGGCGGGCCATGTGCTCGGCAGCGCCCAGGTCGTGCTCGACTACCGCGGCAGCCGGGTCGTGGTTTCCGGCGATTACAAGCGCCGGCCGGACCCGACCTGTGCGCCGTTCGAGCCGCAGCATTGCGATCTCTTTATCACCGAGGCGACCTTTGGCTTGCCGGTCTTCCGCCATCCGCCGGATAACCAGGAGATCGACAAGCTGCTGCATTCGCTTTTGTTGTTTCCCGAGCGCTGCCACCTGGTCGGGGTCTATGTGCTTGGCAAATGCCAGCGGGTGCTGGCGCTGCTGCGGCAGGCCGGATACGGGGAGCCGGTCTATCTGCACGGTGCGCTGATCGGGCTGACCGAACTGTACGAGAATCTCGGGGTGCCGCTGGGACCGGTGCTGCCCGCGGCCGGGGTGGCGCGCGAGGCGCTGAGGGGCCGCATCGTGCTGGCCCCGCCCAGCGCTATAGCCGATGTGTGGTCGCGGCGGCTGCCCGATCCGCGGGTGGCTCTGGCCTCGGGCTGGATGCGGGTGCGCCAGCGCGCCAAGGCGAACGGGGTCGAGCTGCCACTGGTGATCTCCGACCATGCCGATTGGGACGAGCTGACCGCGACCGTCCAGGATGTCGCCGCCGATGAAATCTGGGTCACGCATGGGCGCGAGGAAGCGCTCGTCCATTACGCGACAAAAAAGGGCTACCTCGCCCGTGCGCTGGCGCTCACCGGCTTCGAGGAGGACGAGTGACGCGGGTTGACTTGGCCATCGTGGGACCGGCACCCGACAAGAATTGGAGCTGAACCGGATCCTCCAGCCGGCGCACTGCGGATGGCGAAAAAACAGCAGCTCAGCGGCCGGTCGATCGCGTCCGCACCGCGCTGCGGAAATGGTTCGGCCACGATCCCGCCCGCTGGCAGGAATTTCGCAGCCGCTGCGCTGTGGCGGTCTACGAGCATCCTGAACAACTCAACAGGCTCCGAGCCCTGGCAAGACAAGGCCCGATCACGTTCGTGGATTCGGCTCACGACGAGGTTCATAACGACGCCGTTGTGCTAGAGAACTTTCTTTTGGAACGACAGACAAAACGAGAGCCCAAGACCGCCTCGCCTAGCGCTCCCGCGAGCGTAGCTCGTTCGCCATCGGCCGTGCACTCCGGGAGATTCTTACGATGAAAGCTCGCCCGACTCCACAACAGCGAGATCCTCTCGAAGCCCGCCTCAGCAAGGCGGGCGACAGCATCCGGGCGAGCGCCTGGCTGCCGCCCCAATGGGGCGAGGTGCCCCGGATCCGTTTGGGCAAGCGATATATCAACGTATTGTGGGCCATACCGCTCGCCTTCGTCGTTCTGGTCCTCGGGATCGCGGTCTGCCAGGGACTATTCGAGACCGCGTGGTTTCAACAATTCCTCATGCGCTATCCCGGCATAGCCGAGTCCGCGCCGGCGGTTCATACCGGTTTCCCGTTGTGGCTGCGGGTCGAGCATTTACTCAATATGCTCTTCATGTTCTTCATCATCCGGTCGGGCATCCAGATCCTGGCGGACCACCCGCGCCTCTATTGGAACCGGGATTGCACGCCGGAAACCGAGTGGTTCCGCTTTCTTCATTCGGTTCCGAGGGACCGGGTATGGCGGTCGGAAGACGACGGGCACGGTGGCGTCGTCAGGACCTTGGATGTGCTCGTTCCACCGGAGCAGGTATGGACGTCCAAAAGCGACTCGGTAAGCATTCCGGATTGGCTGGGCATTCCGGGCACTCGCCACTCGGTCGGGCCGGCGCGGTGGTGGCATTTCTCCTTCAACCTGCTCTGGGTGCTCAACGGCGCGGCGTTTTACGGGATGCTGTTTGCCACCGACCAGTGGCTCCGGTTGGTCCCGACAACGTGGGCGGTCTTCCCCAACGCGCTCTCGATGTTGATTCAATACTGGTCGCTACATTTCCCGGTGGATCATAGTTGGACGCGCTATAACGCCCTGCAGCAGCTCATCTATTTTTTCACGGTCTTCATCGCCGCGCCGCTCCAGATCGGCACCGGGCTGATGCAGAGCCCGGCGATCGCCAACAAGCTCGGCTGGCTCGGACGGCCGTTCAACCGGCAGCGGGCCAGGACGGTCCACTTCTTCGGGCTGCTGTGGTTCGTGTTCTTCATCCTGGTCCACGGGGTGTTCGTGTTCATCACCGTCGCGCGGTCGAACCTGAACCACATGTTCGCCGGCGTGAACGACAACTCCTGGGAAGGTGTGTGGATCTTCGCCATCGCGGCGGCGGTGCTGATCGCGGCCTGGCTTCTCGCCTCACCCTTCACCATCAGGCGGGCCCGCCTGATCCAGAACATCGGCAAGGTCATGGTCGGGCCGCTCAAGGGGACGGCCGAAACATGGAGTCCGGTGGTCCAGTATACCGAACGGGACATCTCGCCGCATCACTGGGTCAACGGCACGCTACCGGTGTCTGACGCGTTCAAAGCGCTTGAGAAAGAGGGGTTTATAAACTACCGGCTGCGCGTGGACGGGCTGGTCGAGAGTCCGCGGGAGTTCTCCTATGCCGAGCTCAAGGCGTTGCCGAAACAGGAGCAGATCACCGAGCATTTCTGCATTCAAGGGTGGTCCGGCGTCGCCAAATGGGGCGGCGTCCCGATGCGCCACATCCTCGACGTCGTGCGGCCGACGCCGGAGGCGCGCTACGCCGTCTTCTACTCGTTCGCCGACGGCGCCAACGGCGGCATCTACTATGACGTCCACAACCTGCGAAACATGCGGCATGAGCTGACCATCCTCGCCTACGAGATGAACGGGTCGGCGCTGTCGCTGCTGCACGGCGCGCCCCTGAGGCTGCGCTGCGAGAACGAGCTCGGCTTCAAGATGGTCAAGTGGATCCATGCCATAGAATTCGTGCATGATTACGCGCAGCTGGGTTCCGGCCAAGGCGGCTACAACGAGGACCATGAATTCTATGGGAACCGCATGTCGATTTGAGGGTCGGCTGGTGATTGGCAGCGTTCCTCGCGAACGGATGAACGGGCCGGCCACATGACAGAGTGAAGGCGAGTGAACCGGTTCGCGGCGCTGCTCGATGCGCTGCTGTTCACCCCGTCACGCAACGGCAAATTGCGACTGATGCAGGAATATTTCGCGAGCCAGCCCGATCCCGAACGCGGCTGGGCATTGGCGGCATTGACCGGCGAACTGTCCTTTGCCGAGGCCAAGCCGAGCCAAGTGCGCGCTCTCGCAGCGGCGCGGGTCGATCCCGAGCTTCTGGGCTGGTCCTATGATTTTGTCGGCGATCTCGCCGAGACCGTCTCGTTGATCTGGCCGGCATCCGAGCAGGTACGAACCCATGTCCCGAGCCTCGCCGAGATCGTCGACGCGTTGAAAGGAACGAGCCGCGCCGAGGCAGCGCAATTGCTGGAGCCTTGGCTCGACGCGCTCGACCCGACCGGGCGTTGGGCATTGCTCAAACTCGTCACCGGCAGCCTGCGGATCGGGGTTTCAGCGCGGATGGCCAAGACAGCGCTCGCCGAATGGAGCGGCGTCGGCGTCGATCGCATCGAAGAGGTCTGGCATGGGCTGGAGCCTCCTTATCAAGTGTTGTTTGCTTGGCTCGAGGGGCGCGCCCCGGTGCCGCAGACCGGCGATTTGCCGATCTTTTACCCGTTGATGCTGGCCCAGCCGCTCGACGATGCCGATCTCGCGGCGCTCGACCCGCGCGACTATTTGGCCGAGTGGAAATGGGACGGCATTCGCGTGCAGCTCGTCAGCCGCGGCGGCGAAAAGCGGCTCTACTCACGTTCCGGGGACGAGATCGGCTCGGCGTTTCCGGATATCCTGGCGGCGATGCCGGAGGCGGTGACGCTCGACGGCGAACTTCTGGTGGTGCGCTGTGGCGAGGCGGCGCCGTTCAACGATCTGCAGCAGCGGCTCAACCGCAAGATCGCGAGCCCAAAGATGCTGCGGGACTATCCGGCGGCGGTGCGGCTTTACGACATTTTGCGCGAAGGACCGGAAGATCTGCGCGGGCTCACCTTCGCCGAGCGCCGCGAGCGGCTCGAGGCATGGTATGCGCGGGCGCCGCGCGAAGCGCTTGATCTCTCGCCGCTGGTGTCGTTTGCGAGCTGGGACGAATTGCGTGAATTGCGCGACGGCGCGCGCGAGCGCGGCATCGAGGGGCTAATGCTGAAGCGCGCGGACTCGCTCTATCTCGCCGGCCGGCCGAAAGGCCCGTGGTTCAAATGGAAGCGCGGCGCGCTGACCGTCGACACCGTGCTGATGTATGCCCAGCGCGGCCACGGCAAGCGCTCGTCATTCTATTCGGATTATACGTTCGGCGCCTGGCAGGACGATGCGTTGGTGCCGGTCGGCAAGGCCTATTCGGGATTTACCGACGACGAGCTGCGCCGCCTCGATCGCTGGGTACGCAACAATACCGTGCGGCGTTACGGGCCGGTGCGCGAGGTGGCGCCCGGCATCGTCCTCGAAGTCGCCTTCGACAGCGTGCACCGCTCCACCCGCCACAAATCCGGGGTGGCGATGCGTTTTCCGCGCATCCACCGCATCCGCTGGGACAAGCCCTTCCGCGAAGCCGACACCCTCGAGACCTTGGAGAGGATGCTGACCTAGCGCCCTGACGCAGACGGACAATTCACGGAACAAGGCCGAGGCGGTCGAGCGCACCGGGCAACTCGGCGAAGTGGTCGAGAAGAGCGTCGGCGCCCAGCGAATCGAGGTCGGCGCGGGCGTAGCCATAACGCATCAGCACCAGCGGAAGCCCAGCGGATCGGGCGGCAGCGGCGTCGTTCTCGCTGTCGCCGATCATCGCCGTCGCCTCGGCACAGGCGCCGACCGCGCCGACCAATCCCAACAGGTGACCGGGATCGGGCTTTCTGACCGCGAAGCGGTCGCCGCCGGCGATTCCGTCGAACAGCGCCAGCAGACCGAGGCCTTCCAGCACAGCGATAGTCGCGTGCTGCGGCTTGTTGGTGCAGATCGCCATACGGTAGCCGCGTCGCCGCAGCGCCGCCAAGGTCTCGGGCACGGCCGGATAGGGTCGGGTCAGCCGCACTGCTTCGGCCTCGTAGAGTTCGATGAAGCGGTGAAGCGCGCTCGCCGCATCGGCGAGGTCGCTGCCGCTCGCCGCGAGGGCGCGGGCGACGAGCGCAGCCGCGCCGTCGCCGATCATCCGCTTGACTTGCGGCAGCGACAGCGGTGGGCGGCCGCGCTCGCGCAGCATTTCGTTGAGCGCGGCGCGCAGGTCGGGCGCACTGTCGACAAGGGTGCCGTCGAGATCGAAGACCAGCAGAAAATGTCCCATCGCCCCAAAGTCTGCGCCGCCGTGATATGGCGCGCAACCGTCTACGACGGATCAGAGCCGGTCCGCGTCGCGGCAGTTCGGCGACCGGGCCTCGCGAGGGAGCACAATGGTCGGCACCTTTCGCCGTTGTGGCGACGGCCGATTTTCCGGCCCCTGGCGACCGATTGCGATGATTGGCGAGGCCGCGGTAGTGAGCTCCTGAGCTGCTTCCGCCGGGCGTCTTCGATCGCTGCGCCCGCGCCGTGAGCCCGCCTGTTTCGCGTTGTCCCTCGACAACCTGTGCGTGGTTGGGCTACAGTTTGCAACAATCTGTGTGTTGTAAACTCGGCGCCGTTGCGCAACAGTGCAACCGGCGCTGATTGTCTGATTCGGGCCACAGTCGATGAGCCAGTCCGGTTTCGCCGCCATCGTCCTCGCCGCCGGCGGCGGCACACGAATGAAATCCGCGATCCCCAAAGTGCTGCACCCGGTTGCCGGCCGGCCGATGATCGCGCACCTGCTGGCGGCGCTGACCCCGCTGCGGCCGGCGGCAACCGTCGTCGTGATCGGGCCGCGGATGGAAGCTGTCGCCCGTCTCGTCGAGCCGGCGCAGAGCGTCGTGCAAGATTCGCCCCTCGGCACCGGCGACGCAGTCCGGATCGGGCTAGCCGGCCTCCACGGCAAGCTCGCGCCAAAGGGCGAGATCGAGGACCTGCTGGTGCTGTTCGGCGACACGCCGCTGCTGACCGGCGAAACATTGGCGCATTTCTTGGCGGAACGGCGGCGAGTGTCGGCGGCGGTGCTGGTCGCGGCGATGCGCCCCACCGACTCCGGTGCTTACGGAAGGCTGGTCTTGTCCGCTGACGGCACGCTCGACCGCATCGTCGAGGCCGCGGACGCCACCCCCGAAGAGCGCGCCATCGGGCTGGTCAACGGCGGCATCATGGCGATCGCGGCGCGGCACGCCGGCGATCTTGTGGACGCTCTCGACCGCGACAACGCGAAAAGCGAGTTTTACCTGACCGACATCGTCCCTGTCGCGCGCCGGCGCGGCCTCTCGTGCCGCGTGATCGAGCTGCCGGTCGATGAGCTGGCCGGCATCAACACCCGCGCCGATCTGGCCGAGGCCGAGGCGCTGATGCAGGACAGGCTGCGCCGTGCGGCGATGACCGCGGGGGCTACGTTGGTCGCACCGGAAACCGTGTTCCTCGCCGCCGACACGCGGCTCGGCCGCGACGTCGTGGTCGAGCCCAACGTCGTTTTTGGTCCCGGCGTTGAGATCGGCGAGGGCGCGCGCATCCGCTCGTTCTGTCATATCGAAGGTGCGACCGTTGGCGCCGGCTCGATCGTCGGCCCGTTCGCGCGGCTGCGGCCGGGTGCGATGCTCGCGGCCGAGGTCCATGTCGGCAATTTCGTCGAGATCAAAGAGGCCCGGCTCGGCGCCGGAGCCAAGGCCAATCACCTCTCCTATATCGGCGACAGCGCGATCGGGGCCGGGGCGAATATCGGCGCCGGCACGATCACCTGCAATTACGACGGCGTTAACAAGCATCGTACGACAATCGGCGAGGGCGCCTTTATCGGCTCGAACACCGCCCTGGTGGCGCCGGTCACGGTCGGCGCCGGCGCGATCGTCGCCGCCGGCAGCGTCGTCACCGGCGATGTCCCGCCGGACGCGCTGACGTTGGCGCGCGGCCAGCAGGTCAACAAGCCCGGCCGCGCGGCCGAGATCCGCGCCCGGCTACGGAGGAAAATCTGATGTGCGGGATCATCGGCATCATCGCCAAGGAAACAGTGGCGCCGGGGCTGATCGAAGGGCTTCGCCGGCTCGAATACCGCGGCTATGATTCGGCCGGGATCGCAACTCTGGTCGATGGCCGCATCGAGCGCCGGCGCGCCGAGGGCAAGCTCGTAAATCTCGCCCGTCGGCTCGACCGCGAGCCGGTACAGGGGGTGATCGGCATCGGCCATACCCGCTGGGCGACCCATGGCTTGCCGACCGAGACCAACGCCCATCCGATCGCCACCGACCGCGTCGCCGTCGTCCACAACGGCATCATCGAGAATTTCCAGGCGTTGCGGCGCGAACTGACCGCTCTCGGCCATGTCTTTCAGACTGAGACCGACACCGAAGCGGTAACGATCCTGACGACGCATTTCCTTGATCAGGGACTATCGCCGCGGGACGCGGTGGCCAAGACCCTGGCGCGGCTCGACGGCGCCTTTGCGCTCGCCTTTCTGTTTGCCGGCGAGCACGATCTGTTGATCGGCGCCCGGCGCGGCAGCCCGCTCGCGATCGGCTATGGCGACGGCGAAATGTTCCTCGGCTCGGACGCCCTGGCGCTGGCGCCGCTGACCCGCCGCATCACCTATCTCGAAGAGGGCGATTGGGCGGTCGTGACGGCGCAGACGGTAACGATCTTTGACGCCGAGAATATCGAGGTCGAACGACCGATCCGGGAATCCGCCGCCTCGGGCGCGCTGATCGGCAAGGGCAACTATCGCCACTTCATGCAAAAGGAGATCTTCGAGCAGCCCGCGGTGATCGGCGACACGGTCAATGCGCTGATCAATCCGGCGACCCGCACCGTTCACCTGCCCGAGCTGCCGTTTGCTCTGACCGAGATCGAGCGGGTCACGATGATCGCCTGCGGCACCGCCTATCATGCCTGCATCGTCGCCAAATACTGGCTGGAGCGGATCGCCCGGATATCGGTCGAGATCGACGTCGCCTCGGAGTTCCGCTATCGCGCGCCGGCCATGCCGCGCGGCGGGGCGGCAATCTTTGTCTCGCAATCGGGCGAGACCGCCGACACCTTGGCGGCGCTGCGCTATGCCCGCTCGCAAGGCCAGAAGATCATCGCCATCGTCAACCAGCCGGAAAGCTCGATCGCGCGCGAGGCGGATGTCGTGTTGCCGACCTTGGCCGGACCCGAGATCGGCGTCGCCTCGACCAAGGCGTTCACCACCCAGCTCGCCGTGCTCGCCGGCTTGACCGTGGCGTTGGCGCGGGCGCGCGGCGCCATCAGCCCCGCGCGCGCGGCCGAACTCGTCGGCTTTCTGACCGAGATCCCATCGCGGGCCGCCGAAGTGCTGAACCACGACGAGCGCATCCGCGAGATCGCCGCGACCATCGCCGAGGCGCGCGACGTGCTTTATCTCGGCCGCGGCAGCGCGTTTCCGCTGGCGCTGGAGGGCGCCCTGAAGCTCAAGGAAATCTCCTACATCCATGCCGAGGGCTATGCGGCCGGCGAGATGAAACATGGGCCGATCGCACTGATCGACGAGAATGTCCCGGTCGTCGTGCTCGCGCCCAATGACGACCTTTTTCAAAAGACGCTCGGCAATATCGAGGAAGTCATTGCCCGCAAGGGCCGGGTCGTCATGATTTCCGACGCGGCCGGGGTGGCGCGGCTCGCCGATCGGCTGGCGTCAGGAATCGCGGTGCCGAGCTGCGATCCGTTCGTCGCTCCCCTGCTCTACGCGATCCCGATCCAGCTGTTGGCCTACCACGTTGCCGTCCTCAAAGGCACCGACGTCGACCAGCCCCGCAACCTGGCGAAAAGCGTAACGGTGGAGTAGGACCAGCGGGCGGCAGCGTCGCGACCAGGCGCCGGCGAGCCTGCCGACCAGCCCCAAAATTCCCATGAACCGGGAAAGTAACCGGGAATTATTCGATTCGCCCGCGATAGCGGTCGGATCCACGTGGAAACGGGTTTGTAGATCAGAGTGTTACACCCAAATTCCCGTGACCACCGAACCGGGAATTATTTCGGCGTAACCGGGAATTAAATCGCTGTAACCGGGAATAGACGGGAATTGCCAAAAACAACGATGAACCATGACCTTTTGCGGTCAACAAGGGTAGGCCCGCACATGTACCCGGCTATTTTGACGACAGGATGGCGAAGTTCTGGTGGGCGCCACCCGGCGGCGGCGCCCTGTCATGCTGTTACGGTACGAGGGTCGGGCGGCGCTCCGACCGTCCGGCTTTTGGCGTCGCCGTGCCCGGCCGCGACCATTCATTAGCTCCTGGCCTGCCCGATCCCGATCCAGCTTTCGGCCTATTACGCCGCCGTCCTCAAAGGCGCCGATATCGACCAGCCTTGCAATTTGGAGAGCGCGTCACGGACCCGGCGCAATACTCCTTGTATATTCAGATTTCCACCGTCAAGCCCCTCTTTTCCCTTTGTTTAATGTCTCAAGTCGATCCTTTGCCGACCATCGTTTCCGTCAACGGCGACGACGGCCCATGCCCCTAAGGCGACATTGGCGAGGCGAGATGGTGACGATTAGCCGGGTGAAAACTCGGCATACGCGCCAGATTCTGCGAGAGACTGATCACCGAGTCGATGCACCCTTTCGCGGTCACGGCGTCGCGTGGATTCAATCGTGTCGGCGCTGCTCCTTTGGCTCGCATTGCCGAGACGGGCGCCGTCTGTTAAACCCCGCACCGGGGACGGATCATGAAAAATCAACGCCTTGCCGTTGGATTAATGATTGGTCAGGCGATCCTGTTCGCAATCGAGACTGCGATGATCCATCGCCTCGGGTCGCGCGCCTCGGCCATGCAGCTGGCGCTGCTGCGCAGCAGTGCCGGGTTGCTGCTGGTTGGGTCCCTCGCTTGGAAAACCGGCTGGTCGGTGTTGAAAACCAAGCAGCTGCCGTTACAAACGTTGCGGGGATTTGTGTCGGTCATATATCTATGGGTGCTGATGTACTCGTTCGCCCATTTGCCATTTGCTGATGCAACAGCGATTTCCTACACACAGGCGGCTTACATTGCGGTGTTCTCGGCGCTCATTCTGAATGAACGCGTCACGGCGCTTCGCTGGATCGCTAGTGCGATTGGCACGGCCGGCGCCGTGCTCATCATCAAGCCGGCTTTTCTCGACCGGAACTTCATCTATCTGATCGCTCTGCTCGGTACCAGCTTTAACGGCCTTGCATTCGTGCTCAACAAATATCTGCAGCGCCCTGGTGGCGATTCCGACTTGACGACAATGTTCTACGTCAATGCCATTGCCGTCGTCTGCAATCTTCCGGTTCTGGTTATGACAACGCCCCCGGCATCGGAGGTCTGGCCGTTGTTGTCGGGCGTGCTGGTATTCGGGCCCGTCGGGATGTATCTAGGGATCGTGGCGGTCAGACATGCGAGCGCCTCCAGTCTCGGACCCTATACGCTCCTCCGACTGGTGATTGCCGTGATCGGGGGCATCGTTTTGTTCGGCGAGACCCTGGACCCGCTCGGTTGGCTGGGTGTCGTCGCGATCCTGTCGAGCTGCGTCCTCGCCTCGACAGCTCCATCGCCGCTACCGCGACCAAGAGACGCTCTTTAACCGCTGCTTCTGAGTGGCCTTCAAGATTTCCTTCGGGTGCGCCGTCGCGCATCTACAGCGTAATGCCCCAGCATGCGCATTTGATCAGTATTGGGCTTCATCGTCGCCTCGAATGCCTGCCAGTCGGTCGCACTCATTTCCTCCAGGCTGACGACCTCGAAAGCGACGCCGCCATAGCATTCGCGCAGCAGCGGCTGCACCTGAAACAACGGGTACCGGATGTGGAACTCCACCGGCGAGTTTGTGCGGGTCAGCCGGATGTTCGTAAAGAGCGGGCCGAACCAGGTTTCGGTCTCGATGATGCCTTCGAAATGCTCGTAACCCTGGTTTCGCGGAATGTTGGCGGGACCCCTGGAAAGCAATGCCCAGCCCGGCGCCGTGCGCGCCAGATAGCCGCTCCAGACCTGCACGACGCCGGGCTCGCGCGAGACAGCAAGAAATGGTGGAGCCAAAGGCTTGACCGGGTCGGGCGCCACTTGTTCGAATAGCTCGCGAAACCCGGGAAACTGAGCCCCGCGCAGTGGATACCAATCCTCGGCGCCTGCGTAAGTCCATGCGATCTCGACGCCGTCCCATACCAAGCTGAAGCTCAGCGGCGGGTAGATATACCACCCGAACGCCGAAGCAGTGGCGAGGGCTTCACAATAGCGATAGCCGCGCATGGGGAGCATGCCATCGGCCGAGCGGTCAGCGGGCCGTGGAGCTGGGGCACCAGGGATGAGCTGATAAAATCGGCAGATGGTTGTTTCAGCCTGCTTAGTCATCCCTGGCACTCCGCTCGTCGCTGTGATGGTCGAGGTTTCTAACGGTGCGGGAACTCGGCGGTGATGCAAGCGTCGCCGAGGCGCACCGTGCCGCGATCGGCGGTCTCGCGCTTGGGCTGCCGCAGCGGCGGGAACTCGGCCGTGATACAAGCGTCGCCGAGGCGCACCGTGCCGCGGTCGGCGGTCTCGCGCTTGGGCTGCCGCAGCGGCGGGAACTCGGCCGTGATGCAGGCGTCGCCGAGGCGCACCGTGCCGCGGTCGGCGGTCTCGGGCCGGGGCCGCCGCAGCGGCGGGAACTCGGCCGTGATGCAGGCGTCGCCGAGGCGCACCGTGCCGCGATCGGCGGTCTCAGGCCGGGGCTGCCGCAGCGGCGGGAAGCGGGTTGTCGTCGATTCCGAGGTCAGCTGTTTAATCGAATTCATTTCATCTCTCCTCGATTAAGCAAGGGCAGGACTGCCCTCGTTAAACGAGGGTAAAATTCGCGCCGACGCAAGAACCAAAGGTGAAAAACGAAGCTACTGAGCGTGAAAAAAACGCGAAGCTGCGGGTCTTGGCGCCGGGCGCTTCCGTTTCGGCATAAGCCGTGTGCGATAGATCCCGGCCCTGAGCGCTGGATTTGGCCAGCCCTTAAAACACCCGGACTTTGGCGGCGCTGGTGCACATTCGTAAAGTCGAAAAAATTGATGACAGCGCGCCCACGATCGTGAAAAGATCGTGATAGACACGTGAATTCCCCGCCGCTTAAATCGCGGGGTCGTGGAAACAAGGAGGCCGCGAGCATGCAGCTGTCCTTCCGGCCAACTCGGTCACAGGCGGGTCCTGCTGGTGCGATGCGGGACCCACTGCTGCTAGGCGGCTCCTGATGAAAACGCCCTCTGGTAAGTCGGCGGGCGGAACACAGCTTTTGGAGCAACTGCCACATCCGAACACCAAGCGGTGGAGCGCCCGTCGTAAGGCCGCGGTGGTCGCGGCCGTGCGTAGCGGCGGGATCACGGTCGAGGAGGCATGCGGTTCCTACCAGCTCTCGATCGAAGAGTTCCTCTCCTGGCAACGCGCTTTCGAGACTCATGGTCTCGCTGGTTTGCGCGTCACGCGCATTCAGCAGTATCGCGAGTGTTATTCTGCACAACCTCTTCCGCTTCCCGTTGCTGAGACAGAGGGCTGAGGCCAGCTTTTGCGCTGGGCAGCCCTTCACAGTTTTCTAGTGTGATTTTTTGCAGGTGGTACTCGTGAGGGATCCAGACATCCAGGAGGCTTTTCCTCTCAGCGAGCCGCAGACGACCCCCCCACCTCTTAATGGTACGAATTATCGAGAGATAGCGTGTGGGCTCCGCAAACTTGCCCGCCAGTGTCGTCCCGCCAGCGCGCGTCGCGAGCTGCTACAGCTCGCGGCCAGGCTCGAACGGAGAGCCGAGCATTTCGACAGTCAAATGTGCTAGGCCGTGCTGTCCCGAGCCCGTCCGGGACATGCGATGCTTCGACGGGTAGGGTCCTTTCGCTAGCGCTCCTCTCCTTTGTTTCGAAGCGAAAACTTGACTCCGCCGAGTTGGGCCGCTCAGAGGTTTATTCGAGCGTCCGTCTGGTTTCATTCTGGCCAGAAAGCGGGATCCCAGCTCTCGCAAGGGCATCGCAAAAGAGGTCGGCGTGCGAGCTCGCGCTGCCGGGATAACGACGCCGGAACCCCGCCACAGTAAGCCCCGGCTCGAGCTCGATTAACCGCCGCGCCGAGACGCGCGGGCTTCGTCCTCCCGGCCGGCCAGAACCAGGCCCATCACCAGCAGCCGATGCGCCGCCGTGTAAGTTCGGTTCTCCCGTAAGGAGCGCAGAGAGCATTCGATGGCCCGTTCGTACTGGCCGTCAACGAGATACGCGATCGAGGCGTAGGCGTTATAGGCGACATGAGGGGATCGTACGGGGACAGCGCCATCGCCTTGTTGATCTCTTCGATAGCCCGAGGGCCATCACCCATCCAGGCCCGCGCCGCTGCGCTCCACATCCAGGCCGGCGCGGCATTGGCGTTGATCCGCAGGGCCGCCTCGAAACGACGGAAGGCGAGATCGAAATCCTTGTACAGATAGGAAGCTACCTGCCCGTGAACGGCAAACGCTATTGGTTCCATGCTGTTGCTTTCGATGGCTGCCCGCGCAAAATGGTCGGCCTGCCTCGCGTCTTGCGCTGGATCGGGCGACCATCCCTGCCCGACGCTCAGTACGTGCCAGTAGCGCCCGCCAGGCGAGAGCAGTCGCATAGTGCGGGTCCTTCGCAATTGCGGTGTCGAACATCGCTTCCGCCATCTCGAAGACGGTACGCGAAGAATTGTGCATATTCTCTTGCGCGCGGAGAAAGAGTTCGTAAGCTTCGAGGCTGTCAGGCCGCTTGACGCGGATACGGTCTATTTCGGCCGCATGCAGATGAGGCGCGACTTGTCGAACAATCATTTCGGACAAGCGGTCTTGCACCGCGAAGAGATCGGCAAATCTTTCATCGAGCTTTGAGAACCAAAGCGCAGCACCGAGCTGCGTGTCGGTCAGCTCGATCGATAAACGCAGACGATCCTCGAGGATCCGCATGCTGCCCGAGAGTACGTAGCGAACCCCCAGTACGTTGCCGATCTCACGCGGATGGCGATCCTGGTCCCTAAAGGCCAGTGTCGAGAGCCGAGAAATCACAAAGAAGTTCGGCACACGAGATAGTGCCTCAATAAGGTCGTCAACCAATCCGTCAGCAACAAAGTAATGCGCCGGATCGCCCGTGAGGTTGCGAAAGGGGAGCACGGCAATCGACGGGCCGTGCCATCGCTCTTGCCGGGGGTCGTAAGCGGGAACGGAGAGATCGCTTTGTTTCGTGATCTCCCAGCGAACGGGAGATACATCGAGCGGCCCGGCCTCCACGTTTTTGCTCAACTCGCCGCTCGTATGTTCGTGGAAAATCACCGGGGAAGCCATCTCAGTCGACTTGACCCGTACGGCTTCATAGACGGCAATCGTCTCCTTTGAGGGCGGCAGATCGAGCATGCGCTGCAGCGCCTGCCGACAACGCTCGAATTCCCGGATTGCCTGGGCGCGATCGCCCATTTGTGCAAAAGCCTCCATCAAGCTGCGCACGGCGGCTTCATGTGTCGGCTCGAAGTTGATCAATCGGCGCGCGGCCGCCGCGCGCACTTCCGGTCTCGCGTTCTGTTCGGTTAGGCGGTCGAGCTCCACCTCTAAAATTTTGCGTACACGATACTCGAAGCGTGTTCGCTCGGCCGCGAGCCACTGATCCAACGATGGGGTAATCCCGTCGAGATCTTCGAGGAGGCGCTCACTATAAGGCTCGAGGAAATTGCTGGCATGCGTGGCGCTGTCGACGGTCGCCTCGAGGATCGCGAGCGCATCGACCCAGCACTTAGCGACGTCGAGCCGAACGCTTTCACGGTCGGTCTCGACGAGGCCGGGGGCATAACGGTTAACAATGCTGTTAAGCTCCGATAATGATTGGCGCAAGCTCACCCGGCCTTGCGCCTCGCCGGAGCGATCCCATAACAGGCCGACAAGACGACTTCGCGAGACGCGTTCGCCTTGCGCGAGGCACAAAATGGCCATTAGGCTGCGGGTTTTTCGTCCGCGTGGCAGAAAATCGGCGCCGTCGGGCGCGACCGCTCGCATGTTGCCGACCAAATAAATTCGCGGCAGCGGCGGCGGGTCCCAGCCGGCCGCACGGGCAGGAGCGAAATATTCTTCCTTTGCGCTAATATCCGATCTCACCGGCCTCGCCCTCTCCGAGTGTCGTGGACGACGCAGTGCGGAGCACCCCCGGTACCCGTAGCGTTGGCGACCATGCTTACGTACCAAAATTCTTATAACCACACTTGGTGGGCGAAGTCACCTTTGCGGAGTATGCGACGAGCAGCCGCAGCAGGGTGCGCGCGCGATATCTGCCAGATATACCCGATCGGGCATACTCGCGACCGCCGGGCGCAATTGTGCCCGCCCAAGCAGATGGCTAATCGATGCCGCCCTCGACAAGACGTGGCCGCGCCGCCGCGCTGCCATGTACTGGGCGCTTCCCGAAGGACCTTGCCCCGCTTTAAGGTGACGGCAATGCGCCAAATCGGCTATGGTAGGTGCTCAACACCTTGGCTCTTCCAGCGAACAGCCACTATTCTCGGGCTCGTCGGTCCCGCTGGCCTGGTGTCTATCCGGACAGTGCCTCAGGGAGTTAAACCGTGTCCGAAAGTTCACAGCCTTCAACCTCGGTCCTGCACAAACAATGGGTTAAGCTCGAGAACGAACATCATCAACTAGCAGTTGAAATCGCTTCAGCCGGCGCCAGCGGCGCTGACTTGGAATCAATGCGCAAGGGTCAAGCGAGAACTCCTTCTCGAAATCAGCGCGCTCGTGGCCGAAATCCGGGATGCGCCGGCGACAACGACCGAGGACTTCCTCGCCTTACTCGACGTCGCAATCGAACACGAACTCGACCTCGCGCCCGACATCGCGTTCTACGGGCCCGCCGACTATCCTATGATTTCCCGTCTGTTTCGCGCCCTGGCACGCATGGCGCCCGATTTCGAATTCAACTCTCTCCGGCGGTGGTTATCGTCTCCGGGTCAGTTCGAACAGCTAATGGGCGACGCCGCTTGCGTCCGAAGGGAGAGCCTCAGGCCATCGAACCCAACCGCGTTGTCGAACTGATATTCCTCGCTCGAAACGAGTCTAACCATAACACAGTGTTGCCCCTATCTTTGCAATTGCATTGGCAGATCAGCAGAAAACGGTCGTTAACTCTGGGTTTATCAGCCCACGTCAGCTCGTCGAGCAGCGCCTGCCTCTTTCAGTCATGGCGCGTTGGGCCTCCGCTGGAGTGTTGAGCGACGCCCTTCGGTCCAACGGCTCCATCGAGGGCTCCGCGAACGACCGGCTCGGCGAAGGATCGCTCGCTACCCACCCTAAATTTATTTAGCCTTGTCGCACGAAGGGCCGGTTCGGGTCAGGCTGTCCTGTGATGACGAGCAGGCCAACGGCGGCTATCGGCGCGTCCTAGCTGGTCGCCACGAGTTTGGCCAAGGTCGGCAATCCACCCATTGCGGAAATTTACACGCGACGCCCTTTCTCCGCACGGCCTCGGACATGCGCGCTATGCTGCGCGATCGGTTCGGCTGATCGGCCGGCGGGATGGTAGGATCGCAGATATGTCCAATTCGCAGCGCTTCCTGAACGAGGCTCAACAGCTGTTGCCCGCCGCGGTGGCGTTGCGCCGGCGAATTCATGCCAGGCCGGAGCTCGGGCTCGATCTGCCGCTGACGACCGAAGCGGTGCTCGACGGGCTGCGGGGTCTCGATGTCGATATTGCCCGCGGCGAGACCGAGGAGCGGCTCTATCCGCTCGATGCCTGGCATGAGTCGCCGCTCTACAGCGAGCGCGAGCGCGCCGCCCCCGCCTGGACCGAGGCAGTGACATTGGTCTTAGATACCCATGTTCCCGACGTCGTCTACGACCAGGCGCGTCGGCATTTCTCCGAAACGGAACTGGTCAACCTGACACTGTGCGTTGCCGCGATCAATGCATGGAACCGCATTGCGATCAGCTTCCGCGCGATTCATCCGGTACATTGGAAGGGCGCGGCCTGAAGAGAGGACCGAGGCGCGCAGACTGCTGTACCGGGATGGATCCCCGAATTCCAATGGAGCTCCAGCGCGGTGAAAAAGTGGCGAGGGTTCGCCTCGGTTCCTTCGAGTTCAAAAAGAAGGGCGTTCCGAACTTCGATCTGCGCGATCCATACCATCTCGCCGTTGCCCTGACCTGGCCGCAATTCCTGACGGCCTTGCTCACACTCTATCTTTCAGTGAATTTCGTCTTCACTATGCTTTATTGGGCAGTTCCCGGATCTGTGACGAATGCCCGGCCGCATAGTTTCGGGGATAATTTATTCTTCAGCATCGAGACGCTGGCGACGGTCGGCTACGGCGAGATGTATCCGGCGACATTGTACGGCCGTGCGGTCGCGGCAACCGAGATCGTATGCGGTTTCGCGTTCACGGCCATCCTGACCGGGCTCACCTTTGTCCGCTTTTCACGGCCACGGGCCAGGTTGGTCTTCGCCGCCAATCCGGTGGTAGCGATGCATAACGGCAAACCGACCTTGATGGTGCGGATCGGCAACGGGCGCTCGGCCATGCTTGCAGACGCGGCAGCGAAGCTGAACGTCCTGCTATGCGAGACGACCACGGAGGGCAAGCAATTCCACCGCGCACGGGAGCTGCGGCTCGAGCGGGCACACCTTCCTGTTTTTCCGTTCTACTGGACGCTGATGCACGTGCTCGATGAACAGAGCCCAATGCACGGTTACGATATGGCGCGAGTGATCGACGCCGATACGCGTGTGTTCGTGACCATCGAGGCACGCGACCCGACGCTCGCAACGGTAGTGCACGACATCCACGGCTATGCGCCGCAAGATGTCCGGTTCGGCATGCGCTATGCGGATATCGTTACCACGGCAGAGGACGGTACGCCGATGGCTGACCTGACCCGAATGGGAGAGTTGGAGCCGGATGTCGGCGACCGGCCTGAACCGGGCTGGAGCGAGCGGGAAGGAGCGCTGGAGCAGCCATCATGACCTGCGCCCCGGCAGCTTTTTTTGATGCCGTACCCGGCCATGTCGACAAGTGTTGGCGAAGGCGAAGGAGCGCCTCGGGATAGTCGATGGGTTGGTTCGACTACCTGCTGCGCGCGATGCGTGACCTGTCGTTGCCCAACCGCCCGAGGGGGCAATCATCACCCCCAACCACCTCCCCGGAATCCGGGAATATCGGCTCAATTACGGTGCTGGTGCCATGCCCGCTGAGATAACCGAGAACCAGGCTGTGAAGCAGGAGGAAGCTCGTCGGATCGAGACGCGCTCGCCCGGAGAAGAGGTTTCGGTCGAGCACGGAACCAAACCGTCGCAGACTATCCCGTCGCCGGATCGTCAGTCTGCGCGGCGGCGAAGGTTGGTGCTGGGTGTGCTTGGCGCTCTAATTCTGGCCGCCGCCGGCGCATTTGGCATCCCGTGGATCCGGTTGGCTCTCAACACCGCCTCGACGGACGACGCCTACGTGAACGGTCATGTGACGTTTGTCGCTCCCCGGGTCGCCGGACAGATTTTACGCGTTCTGGTCGATGACAACTACCGGGTGCGCAAAGGCGACCCTCTCGCCCAAATCGACAAGGAACCCTTCGAGATCGCCGTCTCGCAGAAAAAAGCTGCGGTCGATACCGCGAATGCGGATTTGCAGGCGGCCATCGCCAGCACGCGCGGTATCGAAGCAGAGGCCAGAAGCCGACGCTGGAAACTGCAGAGCGCCGAGGAGGAGCTCGAGAACCAAGTCGCTCTTTTGCACGATCGGGTTGCGGCTCTCGACAAAGCCAAAGCCACGTTGACACTGGCACAGGCTGACTTCGATCGGGCAAAGCAACTGCTTGGAACCCCGGCCGAGAGCCGCCAGGTATACGACCGGTACCAGGAGGCATTTTCGACTGCCGGCGCGCAAGTCACCCAGGCACTGGCGGCCGTGCGCCAAGTCCGCGCCTCTTTGGGCTTACCGATTAAACCCGATCGCGATGAAGATTTAGGCCAGGTGCCGCCCAATCTCGATCAGACCTTTTCCTCTGTCCTTGAGGCGCAGGCAGACCTGATCGAGAGCGCGGCGCAGCTCGGCGTCAACCATTCTTACGACCAGAGCCCAAAGCAGATGCTCGACGACTTCGAAAAAGAGGGCGATGTCGACCGCGTCTTCGCCAAGCTCGCAGCGGAGGCTCCGGCCGTCAAGCAAGCCGAGGCCAAAATCGAGGTCGCCAAGCGGGAACTCGCGGAAGCCGAACTCAATCTGCGCTACTGCGACATCGTCGCGGAGATCGACGGCGTCGTGACGCGCCGGAATGTCAACCCGGGCGATTACGTGCAAATTGGCCAGAATCTGATGGCGATCCGCTCGCTCCACGATATCTGGGTCGATGCCAATTTCAAGGAGACGGAGCTACGCGACCTGCGCATCGGTCTGCCGGCCGATCTGTATGTCGACATGTACGGCGGCCGGCGCGTCTTCAAGGGCCGGATCTCCGGCTTTACGATGGGGACCGGTTCGACGCTTGCCCTGCTGCCGGCGGAAAACGCAACGGGCAACTTCGTCAAAGTGGTGCAGCGGTTGCCGGTCCGGATTGACCTTGAGGGCTACGACCCGGACAAAAACCCGCTGTTCATCGGCACGTCGGTTGTCCCCTACGTCTACATCAACCAGCCGCCTACCGGGCCCGATGCCGGAAAGTTTTTACAGACGCATGCGCCTGACGCGCAAACCGGCGGCTCGAACGGGAACCCGCCGGGCGCAAACAAGTGACAGTCGCGGCGCTTTCACCCACGAGGTCTCGGGCCGCGGCGAACCCGTGGCTGGTGGCCGCCGTCGTGGTGGTGCCGACCTTCATGGAGGTGCTCGACACCACGATCGCGCTGGTCGCGTTGCGCTATATCGCGGGCGGACTGTCGGCGACGGTCGATGACGGCGAGTGGGTTATCACCAGCTACCTTGCCGCCAATGCCGTCATTCTGCCGATTACCGGTTGGCTGAGCGCGCATCTCGGTCGCCGCAACTACTTTCTGGGGTCGATCGCGATATTCACCCTCAGCTCCCTGCTGTGCGGATTCGCCGGGAGTCTCGGTCAGCTCATCCTGTTTCGCGTGATCCAGGGCCTGGCGGGCGGCGGTCTGCAGCCGAGCAGCCAGGGGGTGCTGCTCGATGCCTTCCCGACCGAAAAGCAAGGCATGGCGATGACCTTGTTCGGCTTCGCCGCGTTGATCGCGCCGATCGTCGGCCCGACCCTGGGCGGCTGGATCACGGACTCCTACTCGTGGCGCTGGATCTTTTTGATCAACGTGCCGGTCGGTCTGCTGGCATTCGCTGGATGTTATTTCCTGCTTCGCGAGCCGGACTATCTGGTCGCCCAGCGTGCCGAGTTGCGGAAGCAGCCGTTCCATTTTGACGCGATCGGTTTGTCCTTGCTGGTCATCGTCATGGTCTGCTGGGAAGTGATGCTCAGCAAGGGCCAGGAGTGGGACTGGCTGGGCGATCCGTTCTGGCGCATCCAGACATTGGCCATTTTGTGTACGTTAGGTTTGGCGGGGCTGGTCTTTTGGGAGATGCGCCACCGCAACCCGGTAGTCAATTTCCGGCCGCTGGGCGAACGCAACTTCGCGGCCTGCTGCATTATCATCTTTAGCGCTTACCTTGCGCTCTTTGCGGCCACCAAGTCGCTGCTCGGTCTGCTGCAATCCCTGTTTGGCTACGATGCGCTGAGCACTGGGCTGGTCATGTCGCCGAGTGGCATCTTTGCGGTGATAGCGATGCCGATTGTCGGGCGCCTGATCGGCCTCAGAATGGATGCCCGCTGGCTGATCGGCGCCGGCCTGCTGCTGATGACCGCCGGGAATTATTGGATGTCCCAACTCAACCTCGACATCAGCCCGGGCCAGGCCGTCTGGCCGCGCGTGCTCGTGGTTTTGGGATTGTCGGTATGTTTTGCGCCGGCGAATGTGGCCGCCTATCTCTATACGCCGATCGCGTTGCGTGGTGCTGCCGTCGGCTTGTTGAGCCTGCTGCGCAACGAGGGGGGCAGCGTCGGGGTATCGTTGTCTCAAACCTTCCAAGAGCGGCGCGATCAATTCCACGTGTTGCGTCTCGGTGAGTATCTCGATCCCCTGAACGCCGCCGCCAAAGCCTTCCTCACGCAGGCTCGGTCGCTCTTCCTACAGCAAACCGCCGATCCGGTCGGGTTGCAGCAACTGGCCTGGCAGCAACTCGAAAATGTGCGCCAGCAGCAGGCATCGGCGCTTGCTTATTTCGACGTCTTTTGGATGGTCGCTGTGCTGACCTTCGCGGTCGCGTTCTTGGTATTGGTTATGAAACGTTCGGTGGCCGAAAAAGGCGGCCACTCTGCTCCCGAGTGAGTAATTGCGTTCCATGCAGCGCGATTATCACCGCCGCTCGTATTTACCCTCGAAGAATGGGCCGGCGGCGCCGAGACGGCCGTTCTCGGGTGGCGCGATCGGTTTGTATGTTCCGGGTGCGGGAGCCAGAAAGTGGATCTGGTCATCAGCGGAACAGACCGGCGACATATTCCGACGTTGGCGCCGGCTGCTGACGCAATGGCGCATAAGTCCGGAAATGGGGGCTGATTCGAACGGCACTCCAAACAGGAGAGAGCTCGCCCTCTACTCGTGGGCGACAGGCTCGGATCGCGATGATCCTCGAGCAGGCCGGCCACCGCGAAAGTGCGGACCTCGCGCCGGATTCCCTTCGCGGCGATGCTACCGCGTTCCTCGGCGCGCGCGATGCCGCTCACCAGCACGCAGGTCGGACAGGAGATCGCGATGCCCCCCGGATTGGCGGCCGCTTCGAGCCGCGCCGCAATTCACCTCGGCGCCGATCATCGTCTAATCCATGCGGTCATTCGAGCCGAAAGGCCGACGTTGCATGGTCGTGGCGAAGGACCGCTTTTTACGCCCGGGCATCCCAGGCCGGGCAAATCGGGAACGGCAGCTGTCCACCCACTGCGGAAATTCACATGCGACGCCCCTTTCTCAGCACGGCCTCAGTAATGCCGCTATGCTGCGCGATCGGTTCGGCTGACCGGCCGGCGGAATGGGAGGATCGCAGATATGTCCAATTCGCAGCGCTTTCTGAACGAGGCTCGACAGCTGTTGCCCGCGGCGGTGGCGTTGCGCCGGCAAATTCATGCCAGGCCGGAACTCGGGCTCAACCTGCCGCTGACGACCGAAGCGGTGCTCGACGGGCTGCGGGGTCTCGATGTCGATATTGCCCGCGGCAAGTCGACCTCGGGCCTTGTCGTCTCGTTGCACGGCGCCAAACCCGGATTTCGATCCGGCCGCACGATCCTGTTGCGCGGCGACATGGACGCCCTGCCGATGCCCGAGGATACAGGTCTCGACTACGCCAGCGAAATATCGGGCCGCATGCATGCCTGCGGCCACGATGCGCATACGGCGATGCTGGTCCAGGCGGTGCACCTGCTGCACCGGCATCGCGACGAGCTGGCGGGCACCGTCAAGTTCATGTTCCAGCCGGGCGAGGAGGGCTATGGCGGCGCCCGCCTGATGATCGCGGACGGGCTGATCGACGCCGATCCCAAGCCCGACGGCGCGTTCGCGTTGCACATCGCGCCCCATATCAAGGCCGGCGCAATTCTCGGCAAGCCCGGCACGATGCTGGCCTCGGCCGATACCTGGACCATCCAAGTCAAGGGACGCGGCGGTCACGCATCGATGCCGCACCACGCCGTCGATCCGATCCCGGTCGCTTTCGAGATCGGGCTGGCACTGCACGCCATGGTCACCCGGCGGATCGACGCTTTCGATCCGGTGGTGCTAACCTGCGGCAAGGTCGCCGCCGGCACGGCCAACAATGTCATTCCCGAAACGGTCGAGATGACGGGCACGTTGCGGGCGACTTCCGAGACCGCGCGAGAAAAAGCGCACGAAGGGATCAGACGGATCGCCTCGAATATCGCCGCGGCGCATTTGTGCCAGGCCGAGATCACGATCCGGCGCGGCTATCCGGTCACCGTCAACGATGGTGGCTTTGTCGGTTTCGCGCGCGCCGTCGCGACCGACCTCGTCGGCGCCGGCAACTATCTCGAACTCGCCGGCGCCGATCATGGGGGCCGAAGACTTTTCCTATGTGTTGCAGCGCATTCCCGGCTGCATGATGTTTCTCGGCGTCATGCCGGAGGGGCGCGATCCCAACGAGCCCGTCGCCCCCTGCCACTCCAACCGCATGATCCTGAACGAGGCGTGCATGGCCATCGGCATCGCCATGCACGCCTCCATCGCACACCGGTTCCTAGCGCAGGGAACAGCCTGCTGACGACCTGCCGTCGGCCTGGGTTTGCTTAGACGACCCCTTCCTTGCGCAGGGCTTCGACGTCCCCGCTGCTGATGCCGAGCCAATCCCCGAAGACTTCGGCGGTGTGCTGGCCCAGCAGCGGGGCGGGTTTGACCGGGGCCGGGGCGCCGTCGAAGCGCACCGGAAAGGCGGGCATCCGCAGTGTCCCGGAGGGATGCTGCATGGTCTGGATGATGCCGCGCTCGACAAAGCTCGGCTCGGCAAGCAGATCGCCGGTGTCGAGCACCGCGCCGGCCGGAACACCGGCGGCACCGACCAGGCGCATCGCCTCGTGCTTGTCGTGGCGCAGGGTCCATGCGGTCAACATCGCCTCGATCTCGGGTTCGTGCTGGGCGCGCGCCTCGCGCGTGGCAAAGCGCGGATCGTCGATCAGGCCGGCCTGCCCGATTGCTTCGAGCAGACGGCGCCAATGTTCGGGATTGGCCGGGCTGGTGAACAGGTAGACATAGTCGTTCGGCCCGCCGGGCTTGCACGGGTAGATGCCGGCCGGCGCGGGGCCGCCGGCCAGCGATTTCGCGCCGTTGCGCATCGCCGGTTCGCCGGTGCGCGCATGCTGGATAAAGGCGCCGCGGCTGTACTGCAGTTGCGCGTCCTGCATCGCGACCTGCACCCGCCTGCCCGTTCCGTGCGTGTGGCGCTGATAGAGCGCGCCAAGAATGCCGATCGCCAACAGCATGCCGGTGCCGGTGTCGCCCAAGGTCGGCCCCGCCTTGCACGGCTGCCCGTCGCGCTCGCCGGTGATCGCCATGGTGCCGCCGCAGGCCTGGGCGATCATGTCGAAGGCAAGACTCTTCTCGTGCGGGCTGCCGCTGCCGAAGCCTTTGACCTGGCCATAGATCAAGCGCGGGTGCAGCGCGTGCATGACCTCCCAGCCGAGGCCCAGCCGCTCGATCGCACCGGGCGCGAAATTCTCGACGAAGACGTCGGCGCGCCCCGCCATCTCCTTGACCAAGGAAAGGCCGCGCTCGGATTTCAAATCGATCGTGACCGATTTCTTATTGGCGTTGTAGATCATGAAATAATACGAGTCGGCGCCGGGCGCCGGCCCGCTACCGAGCGTGCGCCCGGGCTCGCCGGCCTTCGGATTTTCGACTTTGACCACCTCGGCGCCGAGCCATGCCAAGGTTTCGGTGCAGGACGGGCCGGCCTCGAATTGGGTCAGATCGAGAACGCGAACGCCCTCGAGACAGTTCGGCTCTATTCCATCCATCGCTCGGTTCTCCTTTACAGAAACGCGGACCTGACGATAGAGCAGACCGGATTTCGGTTGAACCGGCTTGACGCGGCCCATAGGGTCACGGGCCCGGAGGTGAGCGCATGAAAGTCTTTGTCTTCGATCTGCTGGCTTATGGCGAGCAGCTGGACCATCTGAAAATCGGCAGCGAACTGCCTTATCCGCTGGCGAGGAAGCACTTCAAGCCGGAGGTCGCGGCGCGCACCTATGCCGAGCATCTCGACGCCTGGGAGGAACTCGACCGCCTCGGTTATGACGGGGTCGGGTTCAACGAGCATCACTGCTCGCCTTATGGGCTGATGAACTCGCCGAACCTGCTGGCGGCGGCGGCGGCGCAGCGCACCAAGAACCTCAAATTATTGATCTACGGCAATCTGTTGCCATTGCACGAGCCATTGCGCCTGGCCGAAGAGCTGGCGATGCTCGACTGCATGTCGAACGGACGACTGATTTCAGGCTTCGCCCGCGGCATTCCGCGCGAATACCAGGTTCACAACGTGCCGCTCGCCGAGTCGCGCGCCCGCTTTGAAGAGGCGTTCGACATCATCACCCGGGCGTGGAGCGAAGAGGTGTTTTCGTATAAGGGCCGGTATTGGAGCTACGAGGACGCGGCGCTGTGGCCGCGGCCGCTGCAGCAACCGCGCCCGCCGATCTGGATGCCGATCGTCGGCAGCAAGGAATCGATCGAATTCGCCGCCGCGCACGACCTGCCGATCACCCCCGGCCTCGGCCGCTCGCGCGGGCTGCGCGACGACATCATCCGCCATTACGCGCGCTGCCTCGAACGCGCCGGCCACCATATCACCCCCGACCATCTCTCGCTCGGCATCAGCGCCTATGTCGCCTCGAGCAAGGCCGAGGCGGTGCGCGAAATGGGTCCCCACCATCTCTATTTCAACCGCACCCTGTTCAGCCACGGCAACTTTACCGAAACGAGCCGCCAGCGCGAGACCGGGTATTCGAGCGCCGCGTCAACCGACTATGTTCGTCCGGAAAATCTGCGCGCGGCGCAATTCGCCCGCGAGGACTTCCGCAATTTGACCATCGACGATGTCGAGCGCCAGGCCGAGGAGATGCCGTGGGGCACTGCCGAGGAAGTGACGCGGCGGATCATCGACGCGGCCGACAGCGCCGGCGCCGACAATGTGCAGGTCAGCCTCAATCGCGGGGTGCTGCCGCACGAGATGTTCATCGAGCAGATCCGCCGTTTCGCGCGAGACGTGCTGCCGGTGTTGCAGGCCCACCGCGTAGCCCGCGTCCCGCTGGCGGAAGAGGTTGCCGCTTAGCCCGGTTTGCTTCACCCCGGCGCCGATTGTGGCCCCCCTCGACCCCGTCCGCGGCGAGCAAATCAGGGATTGCTGGACTGGCGCGACCGGGCTTCAGGAAAGCCGGCCTCCAGGCTGTGGGCTGGCGAGGGCGGATGACGCGGCCGGGATTAGCTGTGGAAGGGATGGTTGAAGATCGCGCCGAACCGAGGCTATTGTTGGGTTGCATGGGCCATCGGCGCGCGGCGCGGCGCGGCGGCAGACTGGCCGCAAAATGCTCGATGATGCAGAGAGGGCGAGGTGGCTTGGCGATTTCAAATCCCCTTGAGAGTAGCGGAGTTGTGCAAAAGGGCCGGCTACGACGTTCCAAGGGCAAGAACCGGATCGCCCATGGGGGACGATGTATACGCGTGGATCGGCGACCGCAGGCTCACTCGATTGAGCTCTTTGGCAGATTTTTATGAAGCGTATTTCAGCTCGGGGAAGCAGGCGCGCGTCATCCAAGTCGGAGCAAACGACGGCATAATGTGTGATCCGCTCAGACGATACCTTGTTCACAGCACAAATCAAGACATCCGGGCGGCTCTTATTGAACCCATCCCCTACTACTACGCGAGATTGCGTGAGCTCTATGCAGACTACCCAAACGTAACCGTTGTGAATGCGGCTTGCGGCGCGTCCCGCGGTCGTGCGCCGTTGTATTTCATCGAGCCGGGTGTCGCGGATCAGATGAATGGAGATGGCCCCCCCAACAATTGGGCCCATGGACAGGGAAGTTTCGATCCGAATATTGTCAGATATTGGATCGAGCGGAACAAATTCCGCGGGGAGGATTATACCCGGAACATCGACAACTTTATCGGGGCCATTCAATCCGTTTATGTCGAAATCATCCGTCTGTCCGATATCGAGATGTCAGTGCAAAACGACAACCTTTTGCTCGTTATTGACGTGCAGGGTTTCGAACTCGAGGTTATCCGTGGGATCGATTGGAGCCACGCCCCAGCCTACATAGTGATCGAGGATGACCTGAACAAATCGGACCCCATTGACAAGTATCTGGGTTCGCGGGGTTATTTCTTCCTTTGTGGCCGAATCGACAAAGTGTATGTGCGGTACGAAACTCGAATTAGGGCGATTCCTCCCCGCTCGGAAAAATAAGTTAATTTGGTAAGTCCGCGCGGCTGATCACGCTGTCCCAGTCCCCGGGAGTGGGTTGGCGAAACCGGCGCAGCGACGAATACCAAGGACTGTCGTCCCGATTTTGCAGCCGGCGCCATCAGGTGTCGAAACGGTTCAACAGCCAGACCGGTTTGCCCAATGCGCCCGCCAGGTGTGCGACCGCCGTATCGACGCTGATCACGAGATCGAGCTTGTCTATGAGAGTCGCGGTGTCGGCGAAGTCATGTAGATTCTCGGTGAATTCGTGCCGTTTCATGCCTGCGGCGGGCAGCCGGCAAGACCGGCAGGCCGCTGCTCGCGCCAATCGGCAACATCCGCCGGGCTTGCCGTCAGATAAGGCGTTGCCGCCGGAAGGGTTTCCAGTGTGGCGCCGTCGGCGTTATGTTGGATCAAGAAATCAATGACGCTTGAGTTCCGGCTCCTATTGGCTTGCGCCAGGGTCCTGCCAAGCGAAGCGGACGAGGCCGCGATCCGAGAGATTCTGATCGACGGCATCGACTGGGCGCTTTTCGCGCGCACGGCGATCGAGCATGGGCTGGCCGCGCTGGCCGGGCGCACCCTGTATTGTCTTACGCCCGACCTGGTGCCCGAAGAAATACGAGATGCCTTCCGCGCGAATGCGGATCAGACACGTCAAAGAAACCGCGCGCTGTTCGATGATCTTGCGCGGGTGATCGAAGCGCTGGCGGATAACGGTGTGGAGGCGATTGCGTTCAAGGGTCCGACCCTCGCGTTCCGGGCGTACGGTGACCTCGGTCTTGGCATGTTCGGAGATCCGCGCGTTCTCATTCGGGATCGCGACCTTGCGCGGACCATCGCGACACTCGGCGGTTTGGGATACGACCGTAAACCACAATTGACCGGCGCCCAACTCGACCTCATTCACCGCCTCCAGGGCCACGAGACCCTGCTAAAGAAGGGCCGCGGGGTCGGCGTCGAGCTTCACACCCGGCTGACGGCGACGAATATGGCGCTCGACATCGACTATGCCGGATTGTGGCGCAGGGCACGATGCACCGCCATGAGCGGCCGGACCATGATGGCGCTGTCGGCGGAGGATGATCTTCTCGTTCTGGCGATCGACGATGGCAAGGACCCGTGGTGGCGCGTCGAAGGCGCGTGCGGTGTCGCGGCTTTCATTGCCTCGCATCCCGACCTCGACTGGGCCCCCATCCTCGATCGCGCCAGACCGCAAGGATGCCTTCGGATGGTGCTGTTGGCAGCGGCACTGGCACGCACCTATTTCGGAGCGGCCGTACCCGACGCGGTTACCGCAGTGGAACGCGACGACCCGAAGATACAACCGATGGTGCAGCGCGTCATGGCGCACTGGCTGGTTCGGCAACCGACCGCCTCGCATTGCCACAGACTTTCGTTTCACCGCCTGCGGCTGCACGACGGGCCCATGCGGCGGATCCGTTATGTGGCGCGGACCTTGGCGTTGCCGGGTCCGCTGCATGTCGCCCGAAACCCGTTTCCCGGGTTGTTCACGTCCCTGCCCGCCTATATCCCGATCAAGATCGGGCAAGATGTCGCATTGCTTCCGCTGTTGCGGGCCTACCGCTATCTGCGTTGGCGGGCAGAACGTTTGCGTGATGCGTTCGCGAGCCATGAGCTTGCGCTGAATGTCATGCCGGTCTCGGCCGAAACGCGTCTCAGATTGCGGCGGTACCATGAAGCGCGCGCGGATGCAACCCGCGCGCTAGCCGCCAATCCGGATAACGCCGCGGCCTGGCACAGTCTCGGCAACGCGCTGTCCAGCCTCAAACGGCACAAGGCGGCCATCGCCTGCTACGACAAGGCGCTCGCGCTCGTACCGGAAAACAGCGTGATTTGGAAGGATCGCGGTGCGGCGATCTATGCAAACACGAGGAAAACGGCCGAGTCCGACATCAATGAGGAGCCGACCCCCGATCCCCAGGATGCCGATGGGTGGGCCTTGCGCGGAGGTTTCCTTTTGGCGGCGCAGCGATTTGTTGAGGCCGCGGCGGCAAGCGATCGCGCACTGGCGATAAACCCACAGCACTTGGGCGCGTCGCGTATTGGTATCCGGTCCCGCGTTTACACTTGTGATTGGCGCCAGCGCGAAGACGACGAGCGGCGGATCGCCGACGGTTTGAGAGCGGGCCTCCCCGTCATCTGGCCGTTCAATTATCGAGCCGTATCCGACTCCGAAGCGAAGAATTTCATCGTCGCGCGGCTGTGGGCGAAGACCATTCCGCGCCCGAAGGCGTTATGGCGCGGCGAAAGCTATCGCCATGAACGGATCCGGCTCGCCTATCTCTGCGCAGAATTCCACGATCACCCGACCGCGATCCTAATCGCCGGCGTGTTCGAGCATCACGATCGAACGCGTTTCGAGATGACCGCGATTTCGCTGGGCCCCGACAACGGAGGCACAATGCGCCGGCGGATCGAGGCGGCGTTCGACCGCTTTATCGACGTGCGGGCTTTGAGCGATGCCGAGATCGCGGCCATGATGCGTGACATGGAAATCGACATCGCAATTGATCTCAACGGTCAGGCGGGCGGCGCCCGTCCCGGAATTCTTGCCTACCGGCCCGCCCCAATGCAAACCAGTTATCTCGGCAATTGTGGAACAATGGGTGTACCGTTCATCGATTACATTATTGCAGATCCGATCGTTATTCCTGAGGGTCAAGTCTGCCATTACATGGAGAAAGTTGTTTATCTTCCACATACCTATCAATGCAACGACTCCCGGCGTCATGTTCCGCGATCAACGACCTCTCGCGCCGATGTTGGATTGCCGGAAACGGGTTTTGTATTCTGTTGTTTCAACAACAACTATAAAATTTCACCTCAAATTTTCGACGTCTGGATGCGATTGTTGACGGCCTGTCCGGGGAGCGTTCTCTGGCTGCTGGGTGACAACCCGTACGCGATCCTAAATCTTCGTCGCGAAGCCGCAGCCCGTGGCGTCGTGCCTGAACGATTGGTATTTGCTCCGCGTCTACCTAACGACGATCATCTCGCACGGCATCGTTTGGCCGATTTGTTCCTGGATACCCTTCCCGTTAACGCCCATGCCACAGCCACCGATGCGCTTTGGGCCGGGCTGCCTGTGCTGACCTGCATGGGCAACACCTTTGCCGGGCGCGTCGGGGCGAGCCTGCTGCGGGCGGTCGGCATGCCGGAACTGGTGGCTTCCTCCCTGGCCGAATATGAGGCGATAGCACTCTCGCTGGCGCGCGATCCCGAGGCGATGGCTCGTGCCAGAACAAAACTCGCCAGCAATCGAAGCACGCAGCCGTTGTTCGACACGGCACGGATAACGCGCAATTTGGAAACGGCCTACATGACGATGTGGGAGCGGACCCGGCGCGGCGAGCCGCCTGAGAGCTTTATCGTGAAAGAGGCGCCGGATCTGGACGCGAATGACGCGAAATAATCTGCATCACCCGTCCACTCGGGCAATCGGGCAATCGGGGAAGCGCGGCGATGCCGGCATATCGAATGGCCAGGATGATGCCCCTCTCGGCCATTCGGAAGGGGTCGAACCCACTGCTTCGTGCGCTCGATCGGCGCTGCTCACCGAGAGCGTGACCCCCTCGCGCATGCTCGTCCCCGATTCGGGCGAGGACATACACCCGACCAGGGCACACCACCCGAGTGGACAACTCGGCACCGATTTGGCTAGGATTTCCAGCATGAAAGACGCAACGCCGTCGACGCCGGAGGCCGATACCGCCCACGAAATGGCGATCAAAGCGGCGGAAGGCGCCGGTCTCCCGCGGGATTGGACGGCCGCGCTCGACCATCTGCAGCGCTCTGCGCAGCTGGGCTCCCGTTTGGCGCAAGCCGAACTGGCGTGGCTTGCGGGCCAATGGCCGCTGGCCCATGACATTCTTGCCGGAGAGGCGACGCCGGACTCCCGATGGTTGGGGTTCCGGAACTCTATCAATCTCGAGAAGTGGCTGGAGCCGCCGCGCCCGTCGAACATTTCGAAAAGGCCGCGGATTGCGGTTGTCAAGGACGTCGCCACGCCGGAAATGTGCGACTGGCTGATCGCCAGGGCTCGCCCCAGACTGAAGCCGGCGCAGATCTATGACGACAAAGGAGGCCGACACCGCAGCGCGAGTGGGCGCACCAATACTCTGTGCCCCTTCCCCGGACCGGACCGCGATCTGATCCTCGCGATCTTGCGTGCCCGAGTCGCTGACGTAACCGGATTGCCGGTGCGTGCGATGGAAAGCCCCCACATCCTGCATTATTCGGTGGGCGAGGAATTCCAGCCCCACTTCGACACCCCGGATAATCCCAACTCGCCGGGGTTCCGGCAGCGCGTCCTGACGTTCCTGCTCTCGCTCAACGACGATTACCAGGGCGGCGAAACCGTGTTTCCGGCGATCAACGGGCGCTGGAAGGGGCGTAGGGGCAGCGCGCTGTTCTTCTGGAACGTGGAACCCGACGGCACGCTCGACCGGCGCACGCTTCACGCGGGGCTTCCGGTGACACGCGGTGAAAAATGGCTGCTCTCGCAATGGATCGGGCCGGCAGAAGGCTGAACCAGGCACCGCCTGAGCCAGATGTTTGGGGTACTCTGGCGCACGGGACACGCGAATTCGTCGTCGGCCCTCGCACCGCGCAGGGGGCGTAGCGCTGCAACCGCCGATCTCATGTCGGAGTTATTCGACCGGAAACGGACTCCGGGAAAGCCATCCCGAACTCACCTGTTCCGCCCACGAGATCGCCTCTGCCACCTCCCGGCCGAAGCGAGCTTCCGCGTTGTCGCGGTCGCCGGCTCGCGCGACCGCGTCATAGGGCAGGTGAAGATATTTTGCATGATACGACAAGGGACGCAGCGCCCTCAGCGCCGCGCGGTTGCCTGCATCGCTCGTAAGGCCGAAAAAATCCGCGGCCTCGCGTACATATTCCAGAGGCTGGCGAATCAAATCTTCACCGTTCAACGGACGGATTCGGCCTGATTCGGGTCTCGCCAGCAGGGAGCTGCAAAGAAAACTGTTTAGGAGCCACAGCGCCGCGCTGCATTGGTTATCCTTGAGGTCTTCCACCGAGATCTCGGTCAAAAATGGTATTTGGTTCAGATGTCCCTTCAACTGACGGATGCGCCCGCGAACCCATTGGCGGCGTTCAACCAATTTCAATACGGAAAGCAAGAACATCTTCAGAGGGCTGGACAGAAATATTATCTTCGTCCTGTCATCATGGTCGAGCAGCAGATTGCCCATCCAGTTACACACATCGTTAGGCTTGATGACGACGGCGGCGTCGGCGGCGTAACCACGTGCGAGCAAGGCCATCGTCACGTTGAACCAGTCTGCCCACGAATGCGGCTCGAGAGGGAGGGGGTCGGATGCGCCACGATTCATTCGCGCGAGTTGCGCAAGCAAACCCGGTTCTTTGAGCACAAAACAATGTGGTAATTCCTGAAGGTGGCGAGCCATCAACGTCGAACCGCAAAAGGCGCCGTGCAGAATGAAGTGCAAAGGACGCTTCGCTTGTGCTGCCGAACACTTCGGCAACAGCTCAACGAGATTAGCGGAAAACCCATTCGCTGGAGTGCGAATAAATCGATTATCAAGAAAGGACAATCGGTAAAACGCTTCTCGCGACATCCGAGCGAACAGCAAGGTGTTACGGTGTAAGTCGATTTCCATAGGAAAGAGGTTTGGCGTCGCGAGGGGGTCGGATGAGATCGGGTGGTCTGACGCGCCACTTCGGGCGCCCGTCCGTGTCCTCGCCCTCATAAACCAATCCATTGGACTTGCGTTCCCGATGATTGAGTTTCTGCTTGCCACCAGTCGCCCAATCTCGATCCTGCCGAACCCAAACTTTGGGCTGATCCTAGCGTTGTATCGTGAGCACGTAGGCCAAAGAGAGAGGTCTGTCATGTGCTCCGTCACCACGCGCACGCGTCATGGATAAGGCTCGTGCCGCAGGTTGAACGCGATCGAGATGCGCGGGCCGTTCCCGGCGTGTGGGAAGACCATGTGCGGCACGTAGCTCGGAAACAGCACCATCAGTCCCGGCCTGGGATTGATGTAAATGCTCTCTGAAACGATGCGCGGCAAGAAGGTGGTGCTTCGGGCGGTGCAGGGATCGAACAAATGAAGCGGCGTGCCGCCGCCAGGATCGACCGGGTCTCCGGCATCGACATAGTAGGTTCCCGACCAGGTCGACGCAGGATGCACGTGCATCTTGTTGAAGTCCCCGCCGTGGTTGACATTGGCCCAAGCGGAGACGGTCCACCGGCAGCTGCCGATTTCCTTGCGCTGCTCGGCGGCGAGTTGGCGGGTGGCCTCATCGGCGAGCGCATACATATGTTCGACAAGGCGCCGCCCGGCATCGCCGCAGAATTCGAGCTGCCCGGTCTCGGAATGCCAGCCGCCGTGGTTCGACTTGGCAACGCCGCGATCTTCCGCCTGATGCGCCAGGATGCGCTCGCGCAATGGCGCATTGAGCTGCGGCCCATCGTCCCAAGCATGCGTCACGAGCGGGGTGGCGAAGACGTTGGTGTATCGGGTCTTGGCAAAATCCGACATCTCGAGGCAGCTCCGCTCGGGGTCGTGGTTTTTATCATCGTCGCGGTCCTCAAGATTCACGACGGACGAGATAAATAATACGCCAGTGCTCAAGGAATTTGAAGGCGTGTCGGTCGCATTCTCGTTGACCATGATTGATCGCCTCCCGTGGCCCCCTCCCTTTCTGCCGTGTCGAAAACCTTTACGCCTCAGGAACCCCGCGCCCGCCAGATATCCTTTTGGGCGTGTTTCGGTAGGCGGTAATCGCCTCCAATCGCGCCGGGCCGGCTGCACTCTGTTGGCTATGGATCCCTCGCATGCCCGCACCCCTTGGCCGTGTCGAAAATCTTTACACCCGGGAACCCGGCGTCCGCGGCAGGGATTGCTCCGCGGACATGCGGGGATTGAGCCCCAAATTTAGGCATATCAAGCACTTGAATTGAACGGATGTTGGATGCGCGTCTCCCCGGGCAGGGGCGGCGCGGCACGGGATGCTGTCGAAAAATTTTACACCTGACGATGCGGAGCGAAGCTTGACGGGCTTTAACATCCTGGAAAAGCTATTTTTCCACGTTTGGCCCGGGTCTTGCACAAGAGAGGGCGTGTACGACCCGGTTTGGAAAGGGACAGTCTTGATCGGCTTCGTGCCTGGGTTGACTCGCAAGGAGATGTGAACATGCCTGACGATAATAACATTCACGGACCGGAAACCACGCCACCTTCCCGCCGTGAATTGGTCAAGAAATCCGCCCAAGTAGCGGTCACTGCGCCAGCAGTTGCCCTGTTGTTGAATGCATCGACGAAGCAGGCCTTCGCGCAAATCAGCCCATACCAGGCGTCGATGCACCACATCCTCGACGACTTCACCACTGGTAACACCCACGAAGACATCGACGCCTTCGCAAACGGCAATACTAACCCGTTTACAGGGCTGCCGCAGCAGGACGACCACATCGCCACTCCTGGCTAAATGAGCCCCGGCGGAAGACCCCAGTTTGCTCCCCTCGCTCGGCCCGTCGGCCGAGGCGGGGGGTAGCGAATCTCTGTATTGTACCGGTAGTGTCCGCGTCGGAAGCGTAAATACCGGACGCGTTGACTTGCGAGGGTCCTCTGTCGTGATCACGCCAGGGGGTGCCCTGCCAGTCGCGCGGCTAAGTCGTACAGGATCCCCGCCCGTAGCAAGCAGCACGACTAACGGCCTTGCTGGCGGCAATTCCTTATGAGCTAAAGTTCAAAGTGTTTCACGGCTGCATGGGAGTAAGGTGGCGTGCTGACCGGCGCCCCCCAGAGAGCAAGCCGTTAAGGCTAACCGAGTTCTGCGGCGCCGGTTAGATTTCCGATTGCCTATACGGGCTAATTTCCTCTATTATGCAGCTAGGCGTTTGCCCATTGCGGCCGACGAGCGACAGAACGCGCGCGATGGGAATCGGCGAATTGTGGGTGAACGAGCTTATTGCCGGATGGAGCAAGATGGCGGCGTGCTGAGGCGCTTCCCGGCCGCGGAAACGAGTGCCGGCGCGCAAGGATGTTGGTTTGAATAGCGTTTCGGTGGCCTCGATGCGAAACCCGACCTCGTTTCAGACGACATCGGCGTGTCTGGTGTCAGCGCCGGCCGGCACATAGAGGAGGCGTCTCGCCATGGTATGCGGTTTCCTGCAAAACCTGTCGCTGTCCTCCCTTATTGCGCCGGTTGCGGTCGAAGAGTTCCGATCGTGCTTCTGGGAGCAGCAGCCGTTGGTCATCCATCGGCAAGATCCCGATTATTACAGCGGCCTCTTTAACTTGCAGGATTTTGAAGAAGCCGTCACCCGCGCCCCTGACTATGTCAAAGTCGCCAACGCGGTGACCAGAAAGGGCGCGTCATACAAAGCCGGGATGACGGAGGGTTTGGAAGCTGTACTTGGCGACATGCGGGCAGGCTGCTCGCTCGTCCTGGATCAAATGCACAGTCGGGAGCCGAAGCTGGGCCTGCTGTGCCGGGTGCTGGCCGCCGAGCTGGGCCATCGGTTTCAGATCAACCTCTACTTGACGCCAGCGAACGGGCAAGGCTTCACGCCGCACTGGGACAATCACGACGTTTTCATTCTTCAAACCGTCGCATCCAAAAACTGGAAGATTGAAAAGGAGCGCCGCTTGCTTCCTGGAAAGGAGCAGTCGATGGGCGATGAGGGCCGCGAGCTCCGCGGAGACCTCCACTCTTTTGTTCTCGAGCAAGGCGACCTCATCTATATACCGCGCGGGTTCGTCCACGCGGCCGAATGCGAGTCGGAACCTTCGCTTCACATCACTCTTGGCGTTACGGGTGTGTTTTGGGACGATTTGCTTTACGCGGCAGTTAAGGCGGCGCTTCTACAGGACGAGCGTCTGCGCCACGCACTGCCGTTGGGCTTCCATCAGGCTCCCAATGATCCAATGATAGGCCGCCTGAGGGGGGTATTCCGCGAACTGGCCGATGAAACATTTCTGGGCGGTGTCGTCGCGCAATTCAAGGACGAGCTGGTGAGGGGGTATACGCTCGACATCTCGAATCAGATCATCGACTTTTTTCGGCCAAAACCACTCGGCATCGACGATATTGTCGGCGCGCGCCGCGCCATTGCCTACCAGATGCACAAAGAGGACAACTCGGTTCGCATCAATTACGGCGCACGCGCCATCGTGTTCCCGCCCTTCTTCGGCGAGGCGTTGGAATTCGCATTGAGCCGCCCCGCCTATGTCATTCGCGAGATCCCAGGTGATCTAGAGGATGAGGAGCGGATCGCCTTCGCGGAGCGGCTCCTCGAGGAAGGACTTGTGGTGCGTAAGGAGGGTGGCCAGATCCAATGATCCAATCCGACCGCGGCTGCAATCCGTGGGCGGAGCCACGATGGCTTCACCGATGAAATCGGGAACCTCGCTTTATCTCGACATTGTTCGCTTTGCCGCGGCGCTGACGGTATTCATCGAGCACCTCAGGGAGCACACAAAAATCGGCTTCGCCGCCTTCTGGACCGCTCATCCGTTCTGGTTCTCTCATTGGTATCCGTTCAGCCAGACCGCTGTCACGGTCTTCTTTGTGCTGTCTGGCTATGTCATCGCACACGTGCTGGCAACACGGGAGAGGACGCCGGTCGATTACGCGGTCAGCCGATTAGCCCGGCTTTACTCCGTGGTGCTGCCGGCGCTGCTGTTGACCGCAATTTGCAATTATCTGATCGGATTGAGATATCCGTTGGCGTTTCAGGCATCCCAATCCGGGGGGGCTACGGGGGTCGCGCTTTCCTACCTGGGAACGGTGGTTTTTGTGAACCGCTACTGGCTTTGGCCAGACCTCGATCCGCCCAACACCCCGTTCTGGACTCTGAGCTTCGAAGCGTTCTTTTACCTGTCCATTGCCATCCTGGTGTTCGCTCGCGGCCGCGGGCGTATCCTCAGCATCCTTGCGCTGGTCCTGATCGCAGGCCCCTCGATGGTTCTGCTGGCGCCGGCGTGGCTGCTCGGCTACTTGGCCTACCGCGGGTCGCGGCGGTGGCCGACCCGGGCCCGATCGGCCATTCCTGTTTGGCTGGTTAGCCTGTCTTTGATTCCTTTATGCTCTTTTATTGAATTTCACTTTCGCGAACATTTGACGTTTCTAAGGACCCCTGACCAGGCGATCGGGGCGCTTGTGGCCGCGTACGCCGCGGCCACTTGTTTTGCCGTCAATGTGCTCGCGTTCAATGCTTTCTCCGACCGGGCCGAACCGTTTTTGGTGCCTGTCGCAGCGGTCATCCGCTGGTTGGGTTCGATGACCTTCGCGCTATACCTGTTTCATCAGCCTCTACTATCGTTATTCACGGTGTATCATGTGCCCGATCGATCGTCAGCTGCGCAGCTGGTATTGATGGTCGGTGGCACTTTTCTGGTGGTGGCGACTCTCGGCCACTTTTGTGAGAGCACAAAGGGCGCCTACAAACGATGCCTTCTGACCGCTTGGTCCGTCATCGCATCGCGTGCCGCTGCGCTCGCCGTGGCGCCGCCGTCACAGCTGGATTTGGAACGCTCGATGCCGGCGGCAGCGAGCCTGGGACGGCCAGGAGAGACGAGCAAATGAACCCCCCCATCCCCGAACGCGGTGGACGAGAGGATCAGTCGAGAGCGCCGGACAGCCCGGGATCGGGCGGCAACCCGATGGCGTCCTCGCCGGACGCTAACTCATCCATGCTTTGCAGGAGACGCGCTTGCTAGCCCTGACTCGGATCAACGGTGTCCTCCTGGCGCTGGCCACCGCTGCCTTTGCCCTGACCGCATTGCCGGCAGGTCATGCCGCCGACGCACCGCCGGCACAAAAAACCGATACGGCCGCCGATCTCCTGCGCCGGGAGAGCGAGTTGCGGAGCGCTGTGAAAGCCAATCCGAACAACGCCGAGGCGCATCTCCAGCTTGGTCATATCTTCATCGACAAAGCAGACTGGGTCCGCGCAGAGGTGGAAGCGCGCGCTGCGCGGGGCATCGGCACCCGAAATGACGAGGCGGACGCACTGCTTGCCTGGACCTTGTTCCTGCAGGGTAAATCCGACGTGCTGTTTAAAGAGGTCGCGCCCGGTCAACGTGAACCCAAGGCCGAGTCCACGGTACGCATGAGCCTGGGTCTCGAGCACCTCACCTTGCACGAGTTCAACCGCGCGGAACCCTTGCTGCGCGATGCAGTTACACTCAACTCTGGTTCCTGGCGCGCGCATCTCTCGCTTTCTGGTCTTTTGATCTTGACACGAAAACTGCCCGAGGCGCGCCAGGAGCTCGATGCCGCGCGCGCCCTCGCTCCCAACGAAGTAGCGGTAACGCGGATCACTGGAAATTTGCTCCGCGCTGAGGGCGATACCGCCGGGGCCATCGCTGCTTTCAGCAAGGTCCTCGACCGGCACCCGGCCAGCGTTCCGGCAATGGCTGGCCGTGTCGACGCGCTGATCAGCGAGAATAAGCTGGCCGAAGCGGAGCGCGAGGTTGGTCAGGCCCTCAGGAACGTCAAAAATCCGCAAATCATTTTTCTCGCCGCCCTTGTTCTTGCGCGTCAGGGCGCGCTATCCGAGGCAAATGACCTGCTCATGAAGGCGAACCCCGCCTTTGACCGAGTGATCATCTGCTATTATCTCGACGGGGTCTTAAAGTTTCGGCTTGGTCAATTAGAAACTGCTGAATACGATCTTGCAAAATTTCAGGGACACCAAGCGGACGTACCAGGGGTTGCGCGCCTGCGGGCCGAAATAGCGCTGCAACGCAAGGACCCGGCAAGCGCCATCAAACTTCTGGAGCCCGTCGTCAAGGCGAATCCGGCGGATCAGGCAGCGGTCACCGAGCTCGCCCGTGCGTATCTTGCAAACGGCCGACCTGATCAAGTACTTCAGTTATATGAGGAAGTGGTCAAAGCCCCGCCAGGGAAAGTGGTCGCGGACGCGGACCCGACGAGCCTGGTGATGATGTATGGCGACGCCCACGGCGACCTTGCGGAGATCGAGAAGGTCATTACCGGGAGAGAGCCGGATGCGGTGATTGCAATGGCCGCGCTACGGCGGGGCGATCTTACCAAGGCCTCGGCGTTGGCCGAGTCGCTGGCGGCAAGCGCCCCGAACGATCCGCTGATCCAGAACCTGCTGGGCTCCGTCCGCCTGGCGCAGAAGCGCCTGCCCGAGGCCGAGACGATTTTTCGGGGCATCCTCGACAAGAACCGGGATTTCATGCCGGCCGCCTTGAATCTCGCGGAAGTGCTGGTGGCCGAACAACGGCTGGACCAAGCAAAAGGGATGCTGCACGACCTGGTGCGGCCCGGCTAATGATTATTGCACGCGATTTTTGTCGAGCGCTGGTGAGCAGCGGTTGGCAATCTTGCAAACCTATTGCGGCTATACAACTGTGATAAGGTCTTGTAAGTCGTCGGACAGCGTGCAGTTGAAGCCGGAACTTAGCCTTCTCTTGGCCTCTGCCCGGACCGGCGACGCGCAAGAGAACCAAGCGGCGATCCAACAGTTGCTTGCGGATGGCGTCGATTGGACATCGTTTGCCCAAAAGGCGCTGGCCCATGGGGTTGCGAGTTTCGCGGCGCATACGCTCGCGCGCTTGGCGCCAGATTACATCCCGAGCGACATTCTGGATGCGTTCCACGCCATAGCGGACGAGACCAGCCGGGCGAACCGCGCGCTGTTTGACGAGCTTACCCGATTGCTCGACGCTCTGGCGACAAACGGGATCGAAGCAATTCCGTTCAAAGGTCCGCTCCTCGCCATCCAGGTGTTTGGTGATCTTGGGCTTCGCGAGTTCAGGGATTTGGATTTCCTCGTTCGCGACAAGGATCTGGCGAATACGATTGCGACCCTGAACAATCTTGGGTACCCCCGCACGGGAGAGCTGACGGCCGCGCAGTTTGATTTGCTTCATCGCCTGCAGGGCCAGGAAATCATTCTCGGGGAGTCCAGTGGGACAGCGGTTGAGCCTCACACACGCCTGACCCCGCTGAAAATGGCGCTCGAGATCGACTATTCCGGCCTGTGGGGCCGGGCCCGGCGGACCAGGGTGGATGGCCGTACGTTCCTGACGCCGGCGCCCGAAGATGGCCTGCTTCTTCTGGCGATTCATGGCGGGAAGGAGATGTGGCGAAGACTTAAGTGGGCGTGCGACTTCGCCGGCTTCGTCGGGTCGTTCCCGAATCTCGACTGGGGTGCTGTCGCGGAGCGCGCGCGCGCGCAAGGCTGCCTGCGCCTGCTCCTTTTGGCGACATCACTAGCGCGCAGATATTTCAACTCGACTATTCCGCATGCCATCACCACCGCCGAGCGCGGCGACACCACCATTGAACCGATGGTCCGCCGCATCGTCGAACAGTGGCAGGCCGACGAGCTCGCGCAATCATCAAGCGACAAGTTGGTCAACATGGATTGGCTGCGGCTCCAAGACGGGATCGTACGACAGGCATGCTATCTGGCGCGGACCGTCTGCCTGCCAGGGCCGCCACATGTCGTCTCGATACCCTTGCCGCGCTCTTTGAGCTTTGCCTATATCCCAATCAAGCTCGCCCATGACCTGGTGGCGCTGCCGCTGTGGCAAGCTTTTTGGCGAGCGCTCGCGCCGGTGGGGCGCCTACCGTATGCGTTCGCAGCCTCCGGGATCGCTCTCGCCGTCATCCCGGCTTCCACTGAGACCAAGCTGACCATAAGGCGATGCCGGCGAGCTCAGAGGGATGCACAGCGCACGCTGGCCCGAGCCCCGAATGATCCTGCGGCGCTTCGGGATCTTGGTGATGCGCTCTTCGGGCTCAGGCGCCCTAGAGACGCGATTGCCTGTTATGACCGGGCGCTTGCGCATGCGCCCCATGATACGACCATTTGGAAGAGGCGCTTGGCCGCGATACAGGCGACCGGCGCCACGATAGACCTTCCGGATATTCCGCCCGCTTCGCAAGACGCCACGGAATGGGCGATCTACGCCGCGCGGTTGTTCAGCTCGCGACGTTATGCCCAGGCTATCGAGGCCGGCGATCGAGCAATCGCGCTCGACCCCGACAATGTCGCTGCGGCGCGCGTGGGTATCCAGGCCCGGCTAAGAACATGTGACTGGCGGCGACGCGACGCCGATGAGCTTCGGGTCAGCGAAGAGGTGAAGGCGGGCCGGCTAATTGTAACACCCTTTTACCACAGGGCTATATCCAACTCGGAAGCGGAGAGCCTTGCGCTCGCTCGGCTTTCGGCCAGCAAACTCAGACAAACTGAGGCGTTATGGCGCGGCGAGCGATATGCCCACGACAAGATCCGCATTGCCTACAGCTCGACGGACTTCCGCGACCATGTACTCTTGGACGCGATGGTGGGCTGTCTTGAACATCATGACAGGTCCCGCTTTCAGACAACCGCGATCTCGCTGGGTCCGGATGACGGAAGCATGATGCGCCGGCAGATTGCAGCCGCATTTGATCGCTTCGTCGATGTTCAAGCCTTTAACGATTTTGAGGTCGCCAAGCTGTTGCGTAAATGGGAAATCGACATCGTCGTCGACCTGAACGGCAACTCGGGAGACTGTCGCACCGAGATCTTTGCCCACAGGCCGGCGCCGGTGCAAGTGAGCTTTTTGGGCTATCCCGGCACAATGGGTTTACCGTTCTTTGACTACATCATTGCAGACCCTGTCGTGATTCCGGACCGCCACCGGGTCCATTACACGGAACAGGTCGTCTACATGCCGCACACCTACATGCCGAATGACAGAACGCGTCAGATTTTGCCGAAGGCCCCAAGCCGCACTGACGCAAGGTTGCCGCCCACCGGCTTTGTTTTCGCTTGTCACGACGCTGAGTACAAGATCACCCCCGAGATCTTCGACATCTGGATGCGTCTGCTGAAAACCGTCGATGACAGCGTATTGTGGCTGAAGTCCCCGAATCCGTCGGCGTTAGTTAATTTGCGGCGTGAAGCAGATGCCCGTGGTGTTGCTTTGGAGCGGCTGGTATTCGCCCCGCGCGTACCTCAGACAAAGGATCATCTGGCGCGGCTTCAGCTGGCCGATCTTGTTCTCGATACGCTGCCGTATAACGCTCACGCCAGCGCTTGCGATGCGCTTTGGGTTGGGGTACCCGCGGTGACTTGCCTGGGTAACACGCTCCCGGGGCGTGTCGCCGCGGGCCTCCTCCACGCGATCGGATTGCCGGAGCTGGTGACCGCATCGCTTGCTGAATATGAGAACCTGGCCACCGCGCTGGCGTTGGATCCCGACTGGCTGGCGAGGATCAAGACGAAGTTGATGCGCCAGCGTTACACCGAACCGCTGTTTGATACGGCGCGCTTCACGCGTGATCTCAAATCCGCCTACATGATCATGTGGAAGCGTCAGCAGGATGGCCTGCCGCCGGCCAGCTTTGCCGTTGATTGCACAGCAGCGTGCGCCGCCTAGATGGTACGCTCGACGCTACGAGTCCTTCGACACTGACAGAGCAATCTCATTGGCACCGCGACCGACAAGCCATCCTTGAACGGTGAGAGAGTGGACCAAAGAGAATCGACATCGGGTAAGTCACGTCTGCTGTTGGCCTGCGCCAAGCTTACTACCACAGAAGAGGACAAAGCCACGATCCGACAGATCCTCGGCGAGGGCATTGACTGGACGATCTTCGCGCAAACGGCGGTCGATCGCGGGCTGGTGAATCTTGCGGCCCATACGCTCGTGCGTGCCGCGCCCGAGATGGTGCCCAGCGCTATCCTCGATGCATTGCACAGGATCGTCGACCAGACGCCGTCAAGAAATCGTGAAGTGCTCGACCAGGTTACACGGACCATCGGAGCGAACGCCGTCGAAGGCGCGGTCCTCGCGATCCACAAGGCTTGCGCCACCGCGAGGCGCGCGCTCACCGCCAATCCGAACGACACGGATGCTTGGCGCACTCTCGGCGGCGCACTGCTCCGACGCGGTCAACACGCGGGGGCGATCGCCTGCTACGGCCGCGCTCTCGAGCTGGCGCCGGAGGACGTCATCAACTGGAAAGATCGTGCGACCGCAATGTTGGCAATCGGCCAACTGAAGGCGGCTCTCGCCGATATCGACAGAGCGCTGGCACTTGATCCGCAGGACACCCGTACATGGACTCTTCGCGCCCGCACGTTCTTGGCGTCAGGTCGCCTTGCAGAAGCAGTGGAGGCGAGCGCTCGCGCGGTTGCGCTCGATCCTGAGAACACCGCCGCGGTGCGCGTGGGTATCCAATCGCGCCTGTTTGTCTGCGATTGGAACAGGCGGCAGAGCGACAAACGGCAGATAGCCGAGGGTCTGAGGACTGGCCGGACCCTCATCACGCCATTGCATCATCGGGCCATGTCCGATTCTGAGGCGGAGCAACTCATCATCGCGCAGCTTCGGGCGAAGACATTCCTGCACTCGGCAAAGCCGTTGTGGCGCGGTGAACGCTATCGCCACGAGAAGATCCGCATCGCTTACCTCTCGACGGATTTCCGCGATCATGTGGTGGCGGACGCCATCGCAGGCTGCTTCGAACATCACGACAAAACACGTTTCGAAACCACCGCGATTTCGCTAGGACCGGACGACAGAAGCGCGACGCGCCGGCGGATCGAGGCCGCTTTCGACCGGTTCATCGATGTACGGACCATGACCGATGCTGAGGCGGGCGCGGTAATTCGCGAGTTGGAGATCGACATCGCGATCGACCTAAACGGCTATTCGGGCGAAGCTCGCACCGAAATTCTCGCGACCCGGCCCGCGCCCGTGCAGGCGAATTATTTTGGATACCCCGGCACAATGGGGGTGCCCTTCATCGATTACATCATCGCCGATCCTTGGTTGATCCCCGCAGAACACCGGGTCCACTACAGCGAGCAAGTCGTCTATATGCCGCACACGTATCTGCCGAGCGACAGGAAGCGTCCGGCTGGGCGAGGCACGCGGAGCCGCGCTGAAGCGGGATTGCCGGCGACAGGCTTCGTCTTCGCCTGCTTGCACAATTCCTTCAAGATCGGCCCTGAGATCTTCGACATTTGGACCCGGCTGTTGCATGGCGTCGAGAACAGCGTTTTCTGGCTTCTCGAGGACAATGCGGCCACGACCTCCAATCTGAGGCACGAGGCCAAGCTGCGGGGGATCAACCCGGAGCAACTCGTCTTTGCACCTCGAAAATCGCTTGCCGACCATCTCGCGCGGCTCAGGCTGGCCGATCTTTTTCTTGATACGCTGCCCTACAATGCGCATACTTCCGCCAGCGACGCGCTCTGGGTTGGACTGCCGGTGCTGACGTGTCCAGGCAACACATTCGCCGGGCGCGTTGGTGCCGGCCTGCTTTATGCGGCTGGCTTGCCGGAGCTGGTGACGCCGTCGCTGGCCGAATATGAGGAACTGGCGCTCGTACTGGCGCGCGCGCCCGAAAGGCTTGCGGCGATCAAGCAAAAGCTCAAGCGAAATCGCGACACCGAGCCCTTATTCGATACGACGCGCTTCACGCGTGATCTCGAGCGCGCCTACGCGATGATGTGGGAGCGTCAGCAGCGCGGCTTACCGGCGACCAGCTTTGCCGTTGATTGCGCGCCAGCGGGCCTCGCTTAGTCATGGCAGCAGGTTCTTGCGAATTCGGCACGGGAACATCCGCCTGACCGGGCTGCAGAAACTGCGCCGGGACGCTTGATAGAATTCGTCGGGTCAGGAGGCCTCGCTTGGAACCCAGCCAACAGAATTTCCTCGGGCGCACTGCCGCAGCGCCGCTCAATAGCGCAGAGCTCCTTGTTGCCGCGCTTCAGAATTGGGAGCAAGCGATTGCGGTGAAACCGGATTATCCGGAGGCATACAATGCGCGCGGCAATGTCCTGCTAAGGTTGATGCGCTATGACGACGCCGTTGCCAGCTTCGATAAATCAATCGAATTAAAGCCCGATTACCCGCAGCCATACAACAGCCGAGGGAATGCATTGCAAGCGCTGGGGCGCTTTGACGAAGCGGTCGAGAGCTACGAGACCGCAATCGCGCTGAAGCCCGATTACGCGGCAGCATACCATAATTACGGGAATGCGCTCCGCGCGCTGAAGCGTTATGCTGAGGCAATCGAGAGTTTTTGCAACGCAATCCTTCTGAAACCCGATTACGGCGAAGCATACAACAATCGTGGGATTACCCTAAAACGGATACAACTTTTCGAAGAAGCGCTTCACGACTTCGAGACTGCCATCGCGCTTTTGCCCGGCCATGCCGGGCTCTATAACAATCGAGGTAATGCGCTCCAGGAACTCAAGCGTCTCGAGGATGCCATAGAGAGTTATGAGACGGCTATTGCGCTCAATCCACACTACGCTGAGGCCTACTGCAATCGCGGCGCCGCGCTGCACCAACTGAAGCGCTTCGACGAAGCGATGGAGAGTTTTGACAAGGCGCTCGCGTTGAAGCCGGGTTATCTTGAGGCAACCTACGAGAGAGGGGTCGCCCATTTGCTGAAGGGAGAGTTCGATATCGGATGGCGCGCCTACGAAGCGCGTACGAGTACGAAGAGGCGACCCTATGAAAAATGGGTGTGGGACAAGCCGCTGTGGTTGGGGGAGACCGATATCTCGGGAAAGACCATCCTGGTCGATCGGGAGCAGGGGTTCGGGGACGTCATTCAGTTCTGCCGCTATATAAGGCTCTTGGAAGACGCCGGCGGGAGAGTCCTGTTCCCACCGCAGAAACAGTTACAGACATTAATGCGAGGTCTCAACGCCCATCCGGATATTATCGATCTCGACAAAGAGATTCCTCATTTTGATCTCCATTGTCCTTTGATGAGTCTTCCGTTCGCCTTTAAGACAGATATCGAGAGCATACCCGGAGAGACCTACATTGTTCCTGATGAGAAAAGAGTTGCAGTGTGGAAGCATAGGCTCGGACGAAAAACGAAGCCGAGGGTTGGGGTAGTCTGGCGTGGCAATCCCATACCAGACAAGGACCGAAGCATAGAGTTCGAGCTGTTCCGCCGGTTGTTCAATCCACGCTGCGAATTCATCAGCTTGCAGAAAGAGGTGACCGACGTGGAACGCACTGGGCTCGACCGTGAGGGCGTCTTTCATACCGGAGATGCGCTGGCCGACTTCAGCGACACTGCGGCGCTGTGCGTTCTGATGGATCTTGTGATAAGCGTCGATACGAGCGTCGCTCATCTCGCGGGTGCGCTTGGGAGTCCCGTCTGGGTATTGCTCACCTGGGTCCCCGATTGGCGCTGGCTCCTCGATAGGGACGACAGCCCTTGGTATCCTTCGATGCGGTTGTTTCGCCAGAAGGCGCGCGGGGATTGGAACGGCGTACTGGAACGGCTTGAACTAGGGTTCGAAGCGCTTGTTCCACCCAGCCATTCAGTTTAGCAGCTTCCTAATCAGCGTATCGACCGCGCAATCCCAGGTGTAACTCGCACGAATATGGCGAGGGCCAGCTTCGGCTGCCTGCTTGCGCCAGCGACTGTCCTCGATCGCAGAGGTCATCAGCGCGATCAGATGCTCCAGACTGGGATCCAACCGCGAGGCATGTCGCCCGTCTATCGTGATGACCGATTTTCCGCTTTCTATTCGTCGGGCAAATTCGTCGGTGACGAAGTCATCGGTCGGTCCTCCGTGCGTGCAGATGATCGGGATCCCGCAGGCCGCGGCTTCCAACACCGGCAGGTTGAACCCCTCTGCCCGGTAGGGGGATACGTAAGCGTCTGCAACCTGGTACAACGTCGCCATGGCTGAATGCGATAAAGAATCCCCTAAATATGTCATTCTCTGCAAGACCAGTTTCTGATCGCCAGCAGATAATGTCCGTATAAATTTGAGTAATAAGCCCCTTAAATCGTATAGGTGATCCATACCCTTTAGGATGAGGCGTGCATAGGGAAATTTTCGGCAGACCCGCGCGAAGCCGCGCAGAAGTAGGTCGACCCCCTTGTTGCCGGACATCCCGCCCACGCTGAGAAATACGAACTCGTCGTCGGAAATCGGGATGCTGCTGCGGATATCGTCGCGGGTATCCGGCATCGGGTGAAACGTCGCGGTATCCACGCCATGCGGGACAACGAGAACCTGGTCCCGAGCAAAGCCGGCCCGGTAAAATCCCTCGGCCGACCACCGTGAAGGCGTGACGGCCTTGACATTGGCGGGCGGCGGACGCTGTAGCAGTTGCTCGTATTCCCGCAAATCTGATACTTGACGTTTTTGGATCAACTGCTGTTCCAAGGTTGCGAATACTGCTGTCAGGCGGGACCGCGACGGCGAAAAGGTGAAACGAAAGAACACCCTGAGCGTGACGTCTGCGCTCTCGGCGGGCTGTGCGATCTCGATCGATTTTAGCGCCTGCTCCGCAGCCGGTTCGAACAGTCCCTCCTGCGCTTGCCAGGAGCGTCTATAGAACGGCGCGTCGACAACCTTGAGGACGATATTTCGGCGCAACAGCGCGAGAAGCTGCCACTGGTTGACGATCGCATACGAATGTGGAAGAAAACGCCATCCCTCGACGATCAGACGTTTTCCTGCTCCGTCGGCCGGCGCCGGAGCCGGCGCGCCGGGCTCGACGTTCACCGCGAACCCGGGCGCCAACCGCCGCCTGCGATATCGCGGCGTTTGATTATGCCTTGGATTGGTTGGTCCGCCACGCGCCGTTCATCCTCCGGGAAAATCGCAAACTAGCGCCGGCGCTGTTTACCTGTGTCGCCGCACATGTCACATTTAGCAGCGTTTGCGCGGTTAAGGCGACGGAGCTCGGCTTGGTCCTGCTGTTAGACAAATACGCCATGGGCGGTGAATAACGTCGAAAGAGCAATGTCGCCTCGCAGGACGAACCGCACGCCGACACGATCCGCCCGAGACGCAAACAATAGCCCCTCATGTCGCAAGGTCAACGTGATATGCGCCGCAAGCGTAGAACGGAACGGGAAGCAGTACTGCAAGGCCGGCTTGGGGAAAACGCATGAGACTGCGGGCCAACCTGGTGCTCCTGCCACTCGACGGCGATGTCGTCGTTTTTTCCGAGGAGACACAGCACCTCCTAAGCCTCAACCCGCCGGCGGCCTTGGTATTTCGCGAGCTACAGAAGGGCGCCCCGTCTTCAAGCATACCGCGCGCCCTTGCGGTGGAAGGGCTCGTGGCATCGGAAGAGGCCGAACAATGGGTAACCTCAACGCTCGATGCCTTCAGGTCGTGCGGAATGCTTGAAGACGGGCCGGTGGCGCCCGTTGCGTCGAGACCCTTGGCCGGCGACGACGCGGAGACCGCGCGCCAGGCCGCAAACTGTGCGCCTTATGCGGCGTTTGAGCCGGTGACGGAACAGCGCTATCGGCTGCTCGAGACCTGCGCGCTGATCAGGTTCGGCCACTTGGCACAGGTTCGCCTGGTCAGGTCGGTCATCGGCCATCTAGCGACGGACGATCCCATTTCGCCGACCATCATCATCGATATCAATGCCAAGATGCTGGACAACGGACACCTGCGCAGCGACGTCTATCGCGACGGGATCGCGGTCGGGCGTGCCCCCCGGCTTTCCGGGATGGCCCCGATCGTGAAAGCCGCGCTGTGGCAATCGGCGATCAATGCCCACGATTTCCTCTTTTACTTCCATGCCGGCGTCGTGGGGACCGGTGCAGGCTGCGTCCTCTTGCCCGCCGCTGCGGGGAGCGGCAAATCCTCGCTTACCGCGGCCCTCGTCCATCGCGGGTTCCGGTATTTTTCCGACGAAGTGGCCCTGATCGAGCCGTTCACTTTCCACGTGTCGCCGATGCCGTTGGCCATGTGCATAAAGAGCACGGGATGGGATTTGATGGTCCGTTATTACCCCGAAATTTTGTCGCTCCCTGTCCATGTCCGCTGCGATGGGAAGGTGCTGCACTACATCCCTCCTCCTGCCGATGCTGCGGAACAGATTCCGATGCCCGTCGGGCATATCATTTTCCCTCGCTACGAGCAGGACGCGCCGACCCGGCTGGAGCGGGTCAAGCGGTCCGAGGCGCTGGGCCGCCTAATGGGGGAATGTCTGGCGCTGCGCCAGCGTCTAGATCACGAGAACGTCCGACAACTCGTTGGCTGGATTGCGGGCATCGAGTGCTACGAGCTGACGTTTTCTTCGCTCGAGGCGGCTGCACAGCTCATTGTAGAAGCTACGGGATCTAGTCGTTGTGGATCGGCGTAGCGTCATCACTCATGGGGGTGGTCGCAATTTCCGCGGCCAAGCGGAGCAGCGAAGTCCGGACCATGTGCTCTGCCGGTCCATCCAACTCTGCGGTGACCTGGAATCCTCGCGGATCGAGAGTGGATATCGTCTAGGCTGGTTAGGAAATGTGAGACCGGGCGGATATGGCTGCTGCTCCTCAAATCGCCCCGAAGGATTGGTCCTGGCGCTGTCCTCACAGCCATGGCTCCCTAGGTTGTCAAGAGGGCCAAACGGTGCCTGTCGTTCACAACAGGCCGTCGAAACCGACGGCCATCCGCGGAATGCCAGTTAAAACGATCGAGTTTCAGCTTCTCCTGGCTTGCCTCCGTCCAGAGCGACCGGACGCGGCGGTGATCAGGCAGATGGTGGCCGGCGACATCGACTGGAGGCTGTTTGCGCAAAAGGCGATACGTCATGAAGTAGCTGGGTTGGCGGGGCGAGCCTTGTCTCGGCTCGCGTCCGACCTGGTGCCAGACGACATCCTCGATGCCTTCAGCGTGATCATTGACCGGACACGCAGGCGAAACCGCGCACTGTTCAATGAGCTGACGATTATACTCGAAGCTCTGGCGGCGAACGGTGTCGAGGCAATTCCGTTCAAAGGCCCGGTCCTGGCGATCCAGGCCTACGGGGACCCAGGCCTTCGCATATTCGACAGTCTGCATTTCCTAATTCGAGATCCCGATACTGTTCCGACCATCGCGACCCTGAGCGACCTCGGATATGAGCGCCAAGGACAGTTGACTGCGGCGCAGTTTGCGATGATCCAGCGCCTTCAGGGTCATGAGATTCTGCTCAAGAAGGCGCGAGGGACCGTCGCCAAGCCTCATACGCGGCTGACGCCGTTGAACATGGCGTTCGATATCGACTACGCAGGATTATGGCGCCGGGTGCAGCGCTCGCATCTGGACGCTCGCAGCATGCGGACACTGGCGCCGGAAGATAATCTACTCGTTCTGGCGATCTTGGGCGCTAAGGAGATGTGGTGGAGTCTCAAGTGGGCGTGTGACGTCGCTGCATTCATCGGTACGCACTCGAAGCTCGACTGGATCGCCATCATAGAACACGCACGTGCGCAAGGCTGCCTACGCATCCTTCTGCTGGCAACGTCGCTGGCGCGCAGACATTTCAATTCGGCCGCTCCCGAGGCGATCATCGCGGCGGAACGCGCCGACCGACTGATCGAACCGATGCTAGATCGGATAATGGCGTATTGGCAGCTCGAGGGGCCAGCGGGACCACAAAGCAGCAAGGCGCTCTTCATGGATCGGCAGCGTCTGCATGAGGGGTTTGTGCAGCGGACACGCTACCTGGCACGGACGGTGTTCCTGCCAACGCCGCACCATGTCGCGCGGACGTCACTGCCCCGTAAGTTGAACTTTGCCTATTTCCCGATCAAGATTGCGCATGACATTGCGGCGTTGCCGATTAGGCGCCGGCGTCTGCCGTTGTCCGCCTTGGCGGGCACAACCGGTAAGGGGGTGGACCTCGCGGATTCCCTGGCCGACCCGGACAGCGCCGCTGGCTGGGCGATCTGTGCCGGTCATCTTTATGATTCGAAACGTTACGTAGAGGCGGTCGAGGCCAGCGATCGCGCGCTGAGCCTCAATCCCGGGGACGCTGACACGACGCGGGTGGGCATCCATGCCCGGCTGCATTCCTGTGACTGGCGCAGGCGCGAAGACGACAAACGGCGGATCACGGAAGGCCTGAGCGCGGGCCTGCACATGATCTCGCCATTCTTTCATCGAGCCATTTGCGAATCCGACGCGGAGGCCTTGGCCTTTGCGCGATTTTGGGCACGGGCGTATTCGCAGTCGCTAGAGCCGCTGTGGCGCGGTGAGCGCTACCGGCACGACAAGGCCCGCGTCGCTTATATGTCGGTAGAACTTCATGACCCCACTACCTGGTTGGTAGCGGGGGTCTTCGAACATCACGATACGACGCGGTTCGAAACCACCGGGATTTTGCTGGGTCCCAGGGATGGGAGCGAAATGCGCCGACGGATCGATACCGGATTTGGCCACCTCGTCAGCGTGCATGCGATGACCGACCGCGAAGCCGCGAGGTTGTTGCGCGAGCTGGAGATCGACATCATCATCGATCTGAAGGGAAACACGGGTGACAGGCGCACCGGAATTCTCGCCCATCGACCGGCGCCCGTGCAGGTGAACTATTTGGGATACCCCGGCACGATGGGCGTGGACTTCATCGATTACATTGTGACCGACCGCATCGTGATTCCTGAAGAACAACGGGTCCACTACAGCGAGAAAGCGGTGTATCTGCCCCACTGCTATATGCCGAACGACAACAAGAACCGAATCGCAGAGAGAACGCCAAGCCGTGTCGAAGCAGAATTGCCGGAAGAGGGCTTGGTCTTCGCCTGCTTCAACCACACTTACAAGATCGGGTCGGAAATATTCGATGTTTGGATGCGGCTCTTGCACGCAGTCGACGGCAGTATCCTGTGGCTTCGTCACGCCGATACCGCGGCGATGGGTAATTTGCTACGTGAGGCAAGAGCCCGCGGCATTGCGCCAGACCGGATTGTATTTGCACCGCATGTGCCGAACAGAGACGATTATTTCGCGCGCCACCGCCTGGCCGATCTGTTTCTCGACACGCTGCCCTTCAATGCTCACGCTACCGCGAACGATGCACTTTGGGCTGGGCTGCCTGTCCTGACATGCCAAGGCAACACAGCCTTCGCCCGCGTAGCGGCGAGCCAGCTTCACGCGATCGGCCTGCCGGAATTGGTAACGTCGTCGCTGGCCGAATATGAGGCGTTGGCGCTTGCGTTGGCGCGTGATCCCGAACGTCTTACCGCAATCAGGGCGAAACTCGCCCGCAATCGGGGGACCGAGCCCCTGTTCGATACAGCCCGTGTCACCCGGAATTTGGAGACCGCCTACACGATTATGTGGGACCGGACCCAGCGCGGCGAGGCGCCCGAGAGCTTCTCGGTTTTGGACGGGTCTCTACGCTGAGGTCGAGCTGGCGCCCATAGCGAACGCGGCATCAGAGCATCCTCGATCACTCCACACGACCTTAAGACTTATGCATAAAGCGGCGCCTAGCCGTACGAATTTGACAGTTAGTACCCGATTCCATGTTGCGTTATTCCCGCGAAAGTGGAAACTCGGAGCACCAAAGAGGAGCAGGCGAGCATCACAATTTTGTGCCATGACGGCGTTCCATGCGGCATGATGAGCTTGGAGATCAGCAGCGACACCGCTCAGGTGATGATGCTCGTAGATGGCGACAGAACGGCGGACGTAATTGCAGGTTTGTTCAATCGGGACGCCACACCCGTGCCAAAAGACGAAATCGTCCGCGCCTTCACAGTATTTCCAACAGGTCTGCTTAACTGGCACGACCGATGAGATGGCCGGGCGGATAACTCGCAACATCGCAGCGCTACTCGGATCACGGCAGGAGCAGATCTGATCTAACCCGGATCATTCTTTGATGGGGCGTGCCAGTGGATGTTCAGAAGGATCTCGCTGAAGCTATCGAGGCAGTGCGACATGGCTCGCTCGCCGAAGCGGAAAGCGGATGCAGATCCATTCTCGCTCTATTTCCGCGTCACTATCATGCACTAATTCTTCTGGGTGAGATCCTAGTTCGAAGGGGACAGGAGACGGACGGGCGGGCCGCCACCGAGGGGGCTGAAATGTCCAAGCCCGGTCCTAACTTCCGCTTCACCCAGCTTGCGACCGAACGTTTTCGAACGGCCTTTGGCCCCGCTGTGCCGGCGCGTCCAGAAATAGTTGAGGGTGGACGCCGCGTGCAAATGCTGTCCCTTGGCCAAAACGGCAGATTCGGCAACCAGTTGCTCCAATACGCGTTCGTCCGATTGTACGCGGAGCAGCATGGTCTCGTTGCGGAGTTTCCCGATTGGATCGGCCGCGATATTTTCGATTTCGACGATCCATTTCCGAGTGCCAAATTACCGATCCTCAACGAAAAAAATGCCGACTTGTTCGGCTCTTTACAGGGGCGTACTGGTCAGGTATTCGCCGATCGAGATATCAGCGGTTATTTCCGTGGTAACACGAAGGAATGGGGCGCGTGGAGATCTCAATTTTGCAAAATCTTTGCACCGGGGCACAAGGTGCAAGGATTACTCGCGCAAGCGCTCGATAACCTTCGCTCCCGGGGGAAAACCATAGTGGCGATCCACCTCAGGCGCGGCGATTATGGCTATGGCCGGTTCTGGGTGGCGCCCTCGGGATGGTACCTCGCATGGCTCAGGACGATATGGGCCACGCTTGATCGGCCAGTCCTTTATGTCGCCTCCGATCTCGCCGGGCTACATGCCGATTTTGCCGATTTCACCCCGTGTTCGGCAGATCAGCTCGGTGTCGAGATTCCCGGCGTCAACTTCCTTGTTGATCATCACGTCTTGCGTCACGCGGACCATGTCGCGATATCCAACAGCTCATTCTCCTTTACTGCGGCGATGCTGAACGAGTGGGCGCGTTCCTTTCTGCGTCCGGAGCCCAATCTTCGCAAGCTCGTCGCATTCGATCCGTGGGCCTCCGAGCTTTTATGGGAGGCGATTGTCGAGCCCCGAGCGGTCGCCGGCCCCGAGCGCCGACTGGTTCAGAAGCAACTTCTCCCGACCGACACCGTCGTCTATTGGGGCATCTATTGCAGCGCATGGACTAATTACGTGCGATCAGTTCAAAGAACCCTGAGGATATTTGAAACAGAAGGTCACACCTCCCTTGCCGACACACTGGGAAGACGAAAGATTTTACATGTTCGATTACTCGTCCTGGAGGATACACATATTGTCTATAGATTTTTTAAGGAGGTTAATGACAATCTCATACAAGCACAGGTCGATATGATACTCTTTCGGTTGGATACAGAACGGGCAATAAATGCCGTGTCGCGTGAACTTTCGGCGATCGGTTACAGGATTGTCCGGCTTTCGAAAAACCCGCTTACGAGGGTAAATCCTCACTCGATCAAGGGGGGGAGTTATTTGGCGATAAACGAGGGTCTGGCAACACCCTCGCGGTCTCTCTTGTTGCCCTTCTACCTCAATACACGAAAACTGTTGCGAGGATTTGTCGGCGGCTGATCCTCGGTGACACTGAAATCGGCCCCGGATGTGAGCGCTGCCCGGTCGGCAGCGGGCGCCCCGCGCGAAGGAACGGACTATGCTGGGACTACCTCGTCGAGACCGGCGTCGGCGCGATCGAGTCGTTTCAAAGATCGAGGAGATTCAAAATGTGCTCGGCGGGCTGAGCCAGCGGCCTATTCTGAAAGTGGTGCTTCTATCGCGGCAGAGACGGCACTTTTGCGAGCAGGAAATCGGGGCGGCCGCGATCGAAGGCGTCGAATTCACTGTCCTTCCGCGCATCGCCGATGTTCTGCAATCGGGCGCGGTCTTCGACCTCGCCATCCTGTGCTGCCACCTGGAGGGCGGCGAAGAGGCGGTCTTGTTCGAGGCGCGAAGGCGCGGCCTCGCAACGCTCTACGGAGTGTGGTTCTGGGACAACCACCATCACATCCACAGCAACATCCGGATCGCGATGCTGACCGACCTCGTCTTCGTCTCGCACTGGCATGAGCGGCAGCATCTGAACCTTCCCGCCGCGCTCGCCGCCGCGCATGTTCCAGCCTATTCCCGGCAGTGGTCGCCGGGCGCCATCGCCCGGCATTATCCGGTCGGGCTGCCGGCCGAGCGGCGGAACGGATTGTTCGGCGGCTTCGGCCGCTACGCCTGGGCCGTCGAGCGCAACCGCTTGATCGAGGCGCTCGCGGCGGCATGCCCGGAACACGGTCTTACGCTCGGCAACGTCGATGCTTATTTCCAGATTTCGGCCGCCGAGCGCCTTAGAAGCTGGATCGAACACAAGGTGCAGCTGATCGTGCCGATTAACCGCGACGCCTCGACCAGGATCTTCGAGGCGCTGATGACCGGCCAAATACCCCTCGTGCCCGACGACGTGCCGGACTTGGACCGCATGGTCAGCCCGGAGATTCAGGCGGCGCTGCCGATCCTCCGGTACCGGACGTTCGACACTGCGTCTGCCGCAGCCGCCTGGCGGCAGGCCTTGGTGCTGTTCGACGAGGCGGGCGCCGCGGGTGTGCTGCGGCGGCACGAATTCGCCCGTGACCGCCACAGCCTCGCAACCCGCCTCGCCGATTTTGCGGGCTTTCTGCGCCGTCCAGGACCGTTCAAGCTCGTCGGCGACGGCCGGTTTCTCTCCTGGGAGCACTGGCATTGAGGCATCTCGATGGGGCGATGCAAAGCCATGCTAGGCGCCCGCCTCCGGCTGCGCTCCGCTTCGGGCCTGGCGTCTTTCGTTCATCGCGCTCGCGAGCGCGATGAGGGCCTGCATCAATTGAGGCTCGTCGAACGGCACGTCCAGATCGCACTCCAGGAAAGCCGCCCCCGTCGGATCGCGCATCAGCTCCTCCGGAAAGAGCGGTATCACGAGTTCCGACGCCAATGGCGCTGGCGCTGCCGGCGTGCCTCCGCTGAACGCGTCGTGCAGTGCTGCGGCAAGATCGATGCCGGCATGGATCCCTACCCGGAACAGTGGAGCCGGCCGCGGATTGAACTCGACCGCGTAAGGCTTCCCGTCCTCGTCGAGCATGAAATCCATGCTGCCCACGCCGCTGTAGCCGACATGGGCCGCGAACGTCTCGACCGCAAGCGCGATTTCCGGAATGTCTGTAAGGCGGACAACCGTGCTCGGCCCGGTCACCGGCGGAAAGACCTGCTCCTTGATTGCCGTCACGCCGGCCCATACCTGGCCGCGGTAGGCGACGAAACAGCGGTGCACCGGGATGCCGCTGACAAAGCCTTGAATGCTCAGGCGCAGCGACTTCTCATCGACGAATTCGCCGAGCGCGCGGTCCAGCATGCGGCGTATGCGTTCACCGCGCGCCGGCTTCGAGGGGGGGCGCATCAAGAGCGCCTCGACTGCGCGCCGAAGCTGAAGCTCATCACGGCAGATGCGCACAGCGCCGCCGGCGTAGGTATCGTCAGATTTGACGACCGCCGGATAGCCGTGCCGGCCGACGAAGATCATGGCGTCATCGAGCGTGGCGACCGGCGCGCTCGGCGGCACTCTGACGCCACAGGCTCGGGCGATCTGCTGCACCTCTTCGCGGCGTCCCCACGCATGGCGGAAGCGCGCGGCGCCGAGCGAGCAGTCGATGAGCGTGCGCGCCTTCGTGCGTCGACCAGCCACCCAGCAATGCCCGGCCGCAAGAAAGCGCAGCATGCGTAAGGCCTTCTCGTCCGCAGGAATGACGATGTCGGGACGCCAGCGCTCGATCTGCTTGAGCAGCCAGCGCGAACAGCTCAGCGGTTGCTCGATGGCGAACCGCTCGTTGATAAAAGCGGATTGGTTGAGACGCGTTCGGCGGGTTGCCGCGACCGCGACCTCGAAGCCAGCAGCCCGCAGGATTTTTGGCAGACGCGTCGGACTGACCCAGCGTTCCTCCAAGGCAAATAAGAGCGCGCGCACGCGAAGTCCCTCTGGTGCCCTGGAGAGTGGCAACCATTGATTAACGGAAGATAAACCAGCACTCCCCAGATCCCGATGCCGATCAACACGAATATTCCAATTTTCTCGCGTGCGTGGCAAGGCTTAGCCCGCGACGGGCGAGTAGCAGTGGCCGTCATCGTCAGCTCAAAGGAATGGCGGATGAGCATCACCCCGCCCTCTATCGCCAGCCTGGGTGTTCCGGAAATGATCGCCGGCGTCACATGCGTCCGTCGTCTGCTCGCGAGGATTTTCGGACCATGATCATTTCGCCCCCCCTCGATATTCGCCTCTTAACCGCTTGCGCCAAGGTCATTACGTCGAAAGAGGACGAAGCCGCAATTCGGCAGATGTTGGTCGAGGACATCCACTGGACACTCGTTGCCCGGAAAGCGATTGCCCACGGGCTGGACGGACTAGTCGGAAATACGCTGACCCGCGTCGCGCCCGATGTGGTGCCTGAAGATGTCCTAGATTCGTTCCGCGCGAGCATCGACCAGAGACGCAGGCACAACCGGTGGCTGTTCGAACAGCTTGCGGGCGTGATCGACGCATTGATGCGCGATGGCGTCCAGGCAATACCGCTCGACGGTCCGGCTTTTATAATCGGGGCGTACGGCGATCTCGGTTTTCGCGAGTGTAGGGGTATGCATTTTCTCATTCGCGATACCGATCTTGCTCCGACCATCGCGACCCTGAGCGGCCTCGGATATGAGCGCCAAGGACAGCTGTCAGCAGCTCAATTCGAGCTGATCCATCGGCTGCAAGGCCAGGAGGTTATAATCAATCAAGCGGTACGCACGTCTATCGTGCTCCATACGCGGCTGGTTCCCGGCAAGATGGCGCTCGACATCGACTACGCAGCCTTCTGGCGGCGGGCGCGGCGCTCGGTATTGGAGGGCCGAAGCGTCCTGATGCCTGCGCCGGAAGATGACTTCAGTATCGCGGCCGTCCTCAGCAGCAAGGAGATGTGGGGCAATATAAGATTGGCGTGCGATGCGGCTGCTTTTATTGCCTCGCACCCCCAGCTCGACTGGATCGCCCTTACCGAGCGCGCGCGTGCGCAAGGCTGTCTGCGCATCGTCCTGCTCGCGGCGACGCTGGCGCGCAGATATTTCGATGCAGCCGTTCCGGACGGGATCGTTGCCGCGGAAGTCGCCGACCCAAAGATAGAATCGATGGTTGGCCGCATCGCGGCGCGTTGGCAGACGGATGACGCGGCCGGGGAGCAAGCAGACGTAATACCGGCGATGGACTGGGTGCTGCTCCATGATGGGATAGCGCGGCAGGCCAGATATGCGGCGCGCACGGTATTGTTGCCGAAGCCACATCACGTCTCCCTGGTGCCGTTGCCCAGAGGCCTGAGCTTCGCTTACGTCCCGATCAAGATTGCCCATGACGCCGTCGCGCTGCCGCTGTGGCGAGCCTACAAAATGATTCGCGCGCAATCTCGGGAGAAGACACTCGCGACGAAGGCAGACGAGTTAACGGCCGCGTTCAATCCGCAGGACGCCGACGCCTGTGCTCTCGAGGCGGAGGGCCTCTTGCGTTCGAGGCGCTTTACCGAAGCGATCGAGGCGAGCGATCGTGCGCTAGCGCTCGATTCCGAGCACGTCGATGCGACCCGAATCGGAATTGACGCTCGGATATCGTCGTGTGACTGGCGCCGGCGCGAAGACGACAAACGGCGTATTTCGGCCGGCTTGAGGGTCAGACAGCGGCTTGTTGGACCGCTCAACCATCGGGCAACATGCAGCTCCGAAGCAGAGCATTTTGTTTATGCGCAGCTTCGGGCGAAGGAGTTCCCCGCGGCTTCAAGTCCGTTTTGGCAGGGCGAGACTTATCAACACAACAAGATCCGCGTCGCGTACATCTCGACTGATTACCGCGATCACGTTTTGTCGAATGCCATTGTGGGCTGCTTCGAGCATCACGATAAGGCTCATTTCAAGACCACGGCGATTTCACTGGGCCCGGACGACGGTAGCGATATGCGCCGGCGTGTCGAGGCCGCCTTCGACCGTTTCATCGATGCGCAAACTATGAGCGACGCCCAAGTCGCGAAGATGCTGCGCGAGCTGGAAACCGACATCGCCATAGACCAAAACGGCTATTCCGGGAACGGGCGTCCAGGAATTCTGTCCCATCGTCCGGCGCCCGTCCAGGTGAGCTATCTGGCCTATCCCGGCACGATGGCCGTATCATTCATCGACTACATTATCGCCGACCGGCTGCTGATTCCCAACGAGAACCGGATGTTCTATACCGAGAAGGTCGTTTATCTGCCGCATACGTATTTGCCTACCGACAACAAACGCCCGATCGCCGAAATGGCGCCAAGCCGGGTCGAGGCAGGACTGCCGGAAACCGGTTTCGTCTTCGTGTGCAACAACAACGCGCACAAGATTGGCCCGGAGATGTTCGATATCTGGATGCGCCTCTTGCAGGCGGTCGAGGGCAGCATCCTATGGCTCAAGGCGCTGTCTCCCTCGATGATGATCAATCTGCGGCGAGAGGCGAAAGCGCGTGGCATTCCGCCGGAGCGGTTGATATTTGCGCCCGAGGTGCGAGACATAGCGGATCACTTGGCGCGGCTGCGATTGGGAGATCTTTTCCTGGACACGCTACCCTACAACGCGCATGCCACCGCGAGCGATGCGCTTTGGGCGGGTCTTCCGGTGCTGACCTGTTTGGGCAACAGCTTTCCCGCTGGTGTGGCGGCGGGCGTTCTCCACGCCGTTGGCCTCCCTGAGTTGGTGACGAAATCTCTGGCAGAGTACGAGGAACAAGCATTGGCGCTTGCCCGCAACCCCGAACGGCTTGCCGCCGTCAAGGCGAAGCTCGTGCGCAATCGCGACACCGCGCCCTTATTCGACACGGCGCGCTTCACGCGCGGTCTGGAAGCCGCGTACACCGAGATGTGGGAACGGACCCAGCGCGGCGAGCCCCCTGAGAGTTTCTCTATCGAAAGCTAGCCCTCGGCGGAGACGCCGGCCGGGGCCCCGCGCTACGCCAAGGCTTCGCGCCCCGGCCTCTTGCCAGCCAAGAAACTTCAGGCTGAAATCAACCCCCGACCTCGCTCCGCCCGGATGAGAAACAGGGGTCATGCCACCAGGAGACGCCGGCCCGCGACCGCCGAGGAGAATTAAATTAGACCCGCGATGCCCAGTGCGTCTCCCCCGAGAACGGTTTTGTACCGTATGATGTGCCGGATCAGTTGCCGGGTCGATGTCGCTAAGAGGGGCGCGGCTGCGCCTCCCGAGGTAGGCTCGGCAGACTTCTTGCTTTTCGCGGCGACATGGCGAACCACCGCCTGAACGCATGATTGAATGCGGCAGGCTCCGAGTAACCGAGCAGCCAAAAAATCTGTTGAGTGAGACGCGGCGATCTTCGAGGTAACGTATTAGAACGAGACGGCTGCGCGCATGGCCAAGGATTTGGCTGAAGCTCATCCCTTCCCGAGCGAGATGCCGGGTGAATGATCGCGCACTCATGCCGAACTGCTCGGCGACCACCGCTGCCTGCGCCCTGCCGCTTAGAAGCGCCGCGATGAGGTGGTTTCAACCAAGCGACGCACTCCGGGAGCCTGGCGTCTCGCGGAAAGCAGATCCTCAGCATGCGACTCGAGGATCTGCAGGAGATGGCTGTCATTCGAAATTATCGGCTGCTCGATGACACTTTCCGGAAGTACCCAGCTGTCAATGGCGTGCATGAACTCGACCGGGCATCGAAGGATGCGATGGACCTCCTTCAGTTCGGCTTTCGCGAACAGGGGCTCAGCAATCCGGTTCCTAGGGATCGAGATTCGAACCTGAATGGCGAAGACACAGCCTCGCACTCGACCGCTTCTCGTTGGCTCTCGCCGAGCGCGAGGTGCTGCTGCAACGGGGCGAGATCGGAAGCCCCGGGCCGGTGCGCCGAACGGCCGACGACCTGAACCGGATGAAGTGGGGGTTTTCGAAGCTGGTTCTTGTTGCCTCGACGTTGCCCCGCGCGGTCCAGCGGGATCAGAGGGTTAGGGTTCTGTCTTCTAACCCTCTGATTTTATTGGCTCCCCGGGCCGGACTCGAACCAGCGACAAGGCGGTTAACAGCCGCCTGCTCTACCAACTGAGCTACCGGGGATCAATGCACCCGGCGGAACCGGGCGCGATTTCTCCCTGGAGGCCGGAAGCGGAATCGAACCGCTGTACGAGGATTTGCAGTCCTCTGCATAACCACTCTGCCATCCGGCCGGGACCCGTCATATAGGCGCGCAATGCGGCGAGGGTCAAGGAACAGGCGCAACCTTGCCCTTAACGCGTAGGCAGTGTTGTCGTGCGCCGCAGTCCCCCATATACTCAGGGGTTTAACGAACAGTTGCGGGGCCAGATATGGCGCGTGTTACCGTGGAAGATTGCGTAATCAAGGTGCCCAACCGGTTCGAGCTGGTTTTGCTCGCGGCGCAGCGCGCGCGCGAGATCACCTCCGGAGTTCCACTGTCGATCGACCGCGACGACGACAAGAACCCGGTCGTCGCCTTGCGCGAGATCGCCGATGAGACGATCAGCCTGCCGCATCTGAAGGAGGCGGTGGTTCGCGGCATGCAGAAGCATATCGAGACGGACGAGCCCGAAGAGACCCACGAACTCGAGGTCGATCCGAGCCTGTTCGAGGTTGCTGCGCCAATCGGCGCGCTGCTCGACGAGGAGGGATATGGCGGCCAAGCGCGACGTTTCGAGGATGCGGACGTCGAGGACGAGATCGACGCCGAAGAGCCCGAGGCGGGCGAGGATCAGGCGCTCGCCCCGGATTTCACCGAAGATGAAGATGCGCTAGATGATGCGCTGGCCGAAGGAGTTATCGCCGTCGAGGACGAGGATAGCGAGGATCTCCCCGACACCCCTGGGGACGATCCAGCTGGCGACGATTTGCCCGGTGACGGCGACGAGGAATTCTGACCGCGGGCGGCAGGCCACTCCCGGACCGCGAAGCTGCAGATGAGCCGGGCGGTTCTGATGAGACTGCTGAGCCCGGAGGACGAGGACATGGACGAGACGGCGAGGTGCTCGTCATGATGCGGCAATTCGAGCTGGTCGAACTCGTCCGATCCTACGATCCGAACGCTGACGAAGCTGCGCTCAACCGTGCTTACGTCTATTCGATGAAGGCGCATGGCGCACAGTTGCGCGCTTCCGGCGACCCCTATTTTTCTCATCCGGTCGAGGTCGCCGGCATCCTCGCCCAGATGAAGCTCGACAGCGCCTCGATCGTCACGGGGCTGTTGCACGATACGGTTGAGGATACGGTAGCCACCCTCGACGACATCGAGCGCGTGTTCGGTCCAGAGACCGCCCGGCTGGTCGACGGGGTGACCAAGCTGTCGCGGATCGAGCTGCAATCCGATCAGACCAAACAGGCCGAGAATTTCCGCAAGCTCGTGCTGGCGATGTCCGAGGACATTCGCGTTCTTCTGGTCAAGCTGGCCGACCGTCTGCACAACATGCAGACTCTGCATTTCATCCAGAGTGGCGAGAAGCGCCGGCGTATCGCGCGCGAGACGATGGACATTTACGCGCCATTGGCCGAGCGGCTCGGCATGCACCGGATGAAGGACCAGCTCGAGGATCTCGCGTTTGCCGAACTGTATCCCGACGCTCGGGCGAGCATCTTGGCGCGCCTCGATTTTCTGCGCGACATAGGCGCCGCCGTGGTGCCGCGGATCGAGGCCGAGCTGCAGCGCAAGCTCGCCGAAGGCGGGCTTGCCGGTACGGTGATCACCGGCCGCGAAAAGTCGCCCTATTCGATCTGGCGCAAGATGCAGCGCAAAAACGTGGCCTTCGAGCAGCTCTCGGATGTCATGGCGTTCCGGGTGCTGGTCGCCGGCATCGCCGATTGCTACCACGCACTCGGCATTATCCACTCGGCCTATCACGTGGTTCCGGGCCGCTTCAAGGACTACATCTCGACCCCCAAACTCAACAATTACCGATCGCTGCACACCGCCGTGATCGGCCCCGAGCAGCAGCGCATCGAGGCCCAGATCCGCACCCGCGAGATGCACGAGGTCGCCGAGCTCGGCGTCGCCGCGCACTGGACCTACAAGCAGGGCGCCGGTACGACCGAAGGACCGCAATACCGTTGGCTGCGCGAGCTGCTCGACATCCTCGATCATGCTTCGGGGCCAGAGGAATTTCTCGAGCACACCAAGCTCGAAATGTTTCAGGATCAGGTCTTCGCCTTCACTCCGAAGGGCGATCTGATCGCCTTGCCGCGCGGCGCCACGGCTGTCGACTTTGCCTATGCGGTTCATTCGGAGATCGGCGACACCTGCGTCGGCGCCAGGATCAACGGAAGGCTGGTGCCGCTGCGCACCCAGCTCGGCAACGGCGATCAGGTCGAGATCGTCACTTCCAAGGCGCAGCACCCGTCGCCGACCTGGGAGCGGTTTGTCGTCACGGGGAAGGCGCGCGCGCGGATCCGCCGCTTTGTCCGCACCCAACAGCGCGCCCAATATCTCGATCTCGGCAAGGCGATCGTGCAAAAGGCCTTCCGTCAGGAAGGCCACGAGTTCTCCGAACGGCCGCTCGAAGGGGTGCTGAAGACCTTCAACTGCCCGGCCGTCGAGGACCTCTATGTGGCGGTCGGCCAGGGACTGGCCACCGGACGTGCGGTGATCAATGCCGCTTTTCCGCAGCAACAGGACGCCAAGGCCAAGGTCGTCTCCCTGGCGCGCGCCCGGCGCAAGGTTGGATACAACGACACCGCAGTAGCGATCCGCGGCCTGATCCCTGGCATGGCGCTGCATTTCGCCGGTTGCTGCCATCCGCTGCCGGGCGATCGGATCGTCGGCATCGTCACCACCGGCAAGGGGGTCACGATCCACACCATCGATTGCGACACCCTGGAAAACTTTGCCGAGACGCCGGAACGCTGGCTCGATGTCGCCTGGAGCAGCAGCGAGGCCGATGCGATCCATGTCGGCCGGCTCAACGTGATGATCGCCAACGAGCCCGGCAATCTCGGCAGCCTGACGACGGTGATCGGGAAGCAGGGCGGAAACATCAGCAATCTGAAGATCACCAACCGCTCGTCCGACTTTTTCGAGATCATGCTCGATATCGAAGTCGCCGACGTGAAGCATCTGACGACGATCGTCGCCGCGTTGCGCGCCAACCCCGTTATCAACTCGGTCGAGCGGGCGCGCGGCTGACGGTGGCGCTCTGCGACCAAAACCAACGGCCGGTGGACGATCTTGGCGAAGAGAGCCCGGTTTGATGATTCTCGGCCTCGGCAGCGACCTGATCGACATCCGCCGAATCGAACGCACGATCGCGCGCTTCGGCGACCGCTTTCTCGACCGGGTGTTCACCGAAGAGGAACGTGCCAAATGCGATCCGCGCGCCAGCCGCGCGGCAAGTTATGCTCGCAGATTCGCCGCCAAGGAGGCCTGCGCCAAGGCGCTCGGCACCGGCTTTCGCCGCGGTGTGTTCTGGCGCGATCTGGGGGTGGTAAACTTAGCCTCGGGCCGGCCGACGCTGTGGCTGACCGGCGGGGCGCGGCGCCGGCTCGGCGAGATCACGCCGGAGGGCATGGTGGCGCGGCTCGACCTCACCCTGACCGACGAGCCGCCGCTAGCCCAGGCAGTGGTGATCATCACCGCGATCCCGGCCCCTGGCGGCTGATTGCCAAAACATTCGCTGCGCCGCCTCTGTTGCGGCAGCGTGCTTGACTCGCGGCGGCGCGCTAGGCTTGATCCAGCGCCATCTGGGTCCGCCAAGGCACGTCATGAAAACCAATCCTGCACGCAAGGTGATCGCGAAGAAGAAATCGTCGGGTAGTGTCGTCGATACGATAAAGACCGTCGTCTATGCAATTCTGATAGCCTTGGTGGTCCGGACGGTCGCCTATGAGCCGTTCAACATTCCGTCGGGCTCGATGATTCCGACTCTGTTGGTCGGAGATTATTTGTTTGTCTCGAAATTTTCATATGGCTATAGCAGATTTTCGTTGCCATTCGGGCTGCCGCTGTTTTCCGGGCGTATCTTCTTCCACCCTCCCGAACGCGGTGACGTCGTGGTTTTCAAGCTGCCGACGGATAATTCGACCGACTACATCAAACGGGTCATTGGCCTTCCCGGCGATGACATCCAGATGAAGAGCGGCATCCTTTACATTAATGACAAAGCGGTGCCGCGCAAGCGAATCGAGGATTATCTTTATCAGGAAGGTGACGGTGCGGTCATTCCGATGAAGCAGTATATCGAAATTTTGCCGAATGGAAGACAACACCGGATCATAAAGATAGGAGATGACGGTCCGCTCGATAATACACAGGTGTACCAGGTTCCGCCGGGCGATTATTTTATGATGGGCGATAACCGGGACAATTCGCAGGATAGCCGTGTGTTGTCGGCAGTCGGTTATGTGCCGGCGGAAAACCTTATCGGCAAGGCGCGCTTCATATTTTTCTCGACCGACGGATCGGCACGTTGGTGGGAACTCTGGAAGTGGCCGTTCGCGATCCGTTACGACCGGCTGCTCAAGGGGATCGATTAACGATGCCGCACGAGGATAGTGGCGGGGTCGGATCGCACCAGAATCCCGCCGCTTTCATCCGACCTGCGGATGTATCCGACAATCTCTCCGAGGTGCTTGGGCACGAGTTTGCCCGCCCGGAGCTTCTGGCGGAGGCTCTGACCCACCCGAGCGCGCTCGTTCGGGAGCGGCGGCGCAGCCGGCGGGCGACACCAGCAAGCCGCGGGTATGACCGCCTCGAGTTTCTTGGTGACCGGGTGCTGGGCCTGGTCATCGCCGATCTCCTCTGGCGGCGTTTCGAGAGCGAGCCCGAAGGGCTGCTGACTCGCCGGCATACCCATCTGGTGCGCCGCGAAACTCTGGCGCGGGTCGCCGAGCGGATCGGGCTTGGGCGCCATCTGGTCTTTTCGCATGCCGAGTTCTCCGCCGGCGCCGCCGCCAATCCCGGGATCCTCGCCGACGCGTGCGAGGCGGTTATCGCCGCCATCTATCTCGACGGCGGGCTCGCCGCAGCGGAGAGCTTTGTTCTGCGCTGGTGGGAACCGTTGGTCGCCGAAATGGAGGGGCCGCCGCGCGATCCGAAGACCGCGTTGCAGGAATGGGCGCAGGCGCGCGGCAAGGGCCTGCCGCTCTATGAGCTGGTGGCGACCCGCGGCCCGGATCACGCGCCGTGCTTCACCGTGGCGGCAACCGTGGCCGGCAGCGGCAGCGCCATCGCGACTGCCTCCTCCAAACGCACGGCCGAAGCCGGGGCTGCGGCGGCGCTGCTCGAACAGGTAGCGCCACAGACACTCAAGAGCAGCTAGGATGGAGCCGGTGATGGCCGCAGGGATCGAGGAAGGACCGGCGGCATTCGACGTTCCACACGCTGCGGCCGAACCGGTGCTGCGCCCTGCACCCGGTGCCAGGCTAGTGAACATGACCCGCATGGCTGATCGGCGCGGCTGGAAATTGCGCGACCCGGGCAGCGGCGGCGGCGAGTACCGCGGGATCGGGCAGCGCGTCGGGGCCGCTGAATGTCCAGCGGGCGCGCAGATTGCCCGCCCGGTCGAGCAGTAGATCGGTCTCGCCGCCGTCGCCGCCGGCGCGGAACAGCGCTAGAGCGGCCGCGACACCAGCCGAGACGCCGACGAGCGGCGCGGAAGTTTCCGTTTCGAGAGGGGTCGGGGCAGGGGAGAGATCGACTGCCAGGATTCGCAGGCTACCAGCGGCTTTTCTCTGCGCCGTTGCGAGTTGTGCCAAACGTGTCGCGGGCGGGGGGCCGCTAAACAGCCCGAGCAGCGCTGGCCCGGTCTCCAGAATGCCGCTTAAGGTCAGCTGCCGACCACCCGATTCGAATGCGAAATCGGGGATCGTGGAAATGGCGGCGGTCGAGACCTGGGGCCCGACCTGACGGGCCAGGACGCCGGCCGCACGAGCGCGGATGAAGTTGATCACGTCCCACCGGTCGGCTGGGCCCATGATCCCTGCGAAGCCGGGCATGGCACCGTTGCCGCGGCCGTTGCTGACCCACCAGAAGAGGTCGCCCGGGGTATGCGCGAACAAATGCGGCGCGGTCAGATCTGCTGGGCGCGCGGTCAAACCGGCCGCAGCGGGGCCGTCGCCCTTTCCGCCCACTCCATGGCAGAGGGCACAGTTCTCGGCATACAGACGCGCGCCATGCTCAACCGAGGCGGCCGCGTACGGCTCGGCCGGGGCGTAGAAGCTCGTCGGATAGGCGGGCTCGATCGCCGGTCGCGCTACCAGCGCGCCCAGGGCGACGCAAGTCGCGAGCCCGCTCCAGGCGGCCATCATCGCTCGATAACGCCCGGCGGCGGCGGTGGCCACGCCGGTGACCGCCAAGATGGCCGCGAGCGCCGTGAGGATCGCCAACAGCATCTGCAGCCGGCCGGCCAGCGCGCCAAGCTCGAGCCGGAACGGCAATGGCCAGCCAGGTTCGGTGTGGAGCCCCGGCGGCAGAATGCCGAGGATTGCGACGATGGCGAGAACGCAAAGGCCGAGACCGGCCTCGACCAACGCGTTGCGCCGCAGATGGCCGAGCGCGGCGCGGATCAGCGGCCGGCGATCGGCCGACGCGCCGGCCAAACGCGGCGTCATGCGCAGCAAATTGACCGCCGCAATCGTAACCATCGTTATAAAAATAGCGATCTTGGCGAGGAGCAGGCGGCCGTATCCGGTGCCGATCAAAGCCGGGACGGTGCCGGCGAGAAACCAGGTGTTGACGAGCCCGGCGGTGAACAGAACGACGACGCTGATCGCTGCCAGGATCGAAAATCGCACCACCGCCCGCCGGGCCGCTGCCGCATCTGAGTCGCCACTTCTGCGAATTTCTGCCAACAGCAGCGCCAGTGGAATCAGCGAGCCAACCCAGGCGCCGGCGGCGAGGAGATGGAGCATGTCGGCGGCGAGGTGCAGCTCGCCGGGCCGGCCAGGCGTCGCCCCGCCGTGACCCGCCCAGGCGAGGGATGCGAGCATAGCGGCGGCGAATGCAAGCCCGCTCCAGCGCCAAAACCCCCGGCGCCAGGGCACGGGAATCAGCAGCAAGACCGCTAAAACCACGGCGAGAGCAAATCGCAAGACCCAGATTTGCCCGAACCGGGTGCGGGTCAGCACCGTCGCCACCGCCCCTTGCGTCAGGCTGGCGGCGATCGGCTGGCCACTCATTTGCGTCGAGAGAAACAGCAGCCAGGCGCCGCCCGAAAGCAGCGCCAGCGCGAGGCTTGCCCACGCGACCGCCAAAAGCTGCCGGTGCAGCCTCGGCGACGCCCCCGAGCCGGCGATAAGGCAGAGGAAGGCGAAGACCCCCGCCAGCGATAGCGCCGAGGCGTAGTGAACGGCACGCGCCGCAATCAGGAAGCTTTCCATCGCCTCGTCCGCTCCCGATTGCCTTGCGCTACGAGGCCATGACGTTCATCCGCCACCCACCGTGAAAATGAAGTGCCCCGTGGTCGTATGGGTGTCGACGGAGAGGGCGTGCCAGGCGACGGTGTAGGTGCCGGGCGGCAGCTTCTTCAGCGGCACCCGCAGTTCGGTCGGATCTTTGGCATCGACCTGAGCGGGACCCGTATCGACCGGGTTGCCGGCCTGGTCGGTCACCGTCGCCGTGGTGAAGGCGGCTTCCAGCTGCTGCGTAAACCACATCGTCACGGCGGCCGGGGCCGCCGGCACCGAGCTTCCGACAGCCGGGCTCGCATGGTCGAGAAAGGCGTGGGCGTGTACGGCCGGAGCCCGGAGGGTGACAGCGACGGCAAGGACCGCGGCTGCCACAATCATCCGCCGGCTCACCATTGGGAGATCGGCCTGCCGATGCTGTTGGGGAACAAATCGTCGAGATAGAAGTGCAGCTGAACGACGCCGCCTATCCCGTGCCCCGACAGGCTGTTGGTCGGAATGATCATCTCCGCGCCGACCTGGAAATATTGCCCCGCCCAGATGACCCCGGGCTGCACCGTCCCGGTGGTCATGCCGGTCTGGCCGCGGTTCAGCGGCGTGGTCAACGCGAACTCGACCAGTGGGATCAGGCGGTTGAACGGGGCCTGCAGGCCAATGTCTTTGACCTGACTCTGCAGATACGGAAGGCTGTATTCGATCGCGAAGCCGTAGTTGAAATTGTTCGGGTTGGGCATGCCGTTACTTTCCGTCTCGGTCGGAAAGTCGAAGCTCAGATTTCCGGTCAGCGCGAACGGGCGCAGCCAGGGCAGCGAATTGGGCAGATCGCCAAAACCTTTGCCGAAGTCGAAAGTCGGCGAGATCGTGGTGAAGCCGGGCGCGCCCAGGGCCTGGACCCGCCCGGTGTTTCCCCAGTTCACATTGAGCCCGGCGAGAGCCATGGCCTCATGCGGTCCGTTGATAAACAGCTGGTATTGCGTTCCGGTGTCGAGGCCGCCGAATCCGGTCGCTGTCGGCATGCCGGGCGACCTCAGGCGTTGCCACTCGGTGCCGATCGTGAAGTCCCATTTGGGGGTAATGAGCATCGACAGATCAGTGCCGACGTCGAGTTCGCGTGAACCGTCGCTCTGGGTCGGGTTGAGGGTGACGGTCGGCAGCGACATCTCATCGGCGACAAATGGGTCGTCGGTCAGGATCGTGGCCGGAAAAAAGCGGTCGCCGGCAAAGCCGTGCGCCATCGCCTCGGCGCCCGGCAGCAGGGCCGCCACGGCCGCGGCGGCGAGGCCGCGGCAAAATACGCGGTGCATGATCGTGCTCCCAAAGAAATCGCGGGGTGCCGGATCGCCGCGATGCGGTTCCGGCGAGTTCGGCTATGTCGTCGGGTCAGCCGATGCGATCGGAGGAGCGCGGGAGCGGTAGGCGGTTGCAGGCGCGCCGGGCGGCTCGTTGGCTATTGTTGCGAGCAGAACCGGAGTCTCGACGCGGATCGGCACCGACAGCGGGGCGGCGGCGGCGGGGGCGAAGCCGGCGAGGGTGCCGAGAGAACTACAGACCGGGCAATCCTCGCGGTGGTGCTTGACGTGGCTGCCGGCTTTGCCGTCAGCGTCCTGATGCCCGGTTACCAGCGCCAGCAACCGCCAGCTGAAATCATGCTCGGCGGCGCTCGAATCTTTCCGGTGGGTTGCGGTTTCGAAGGTGTGGGCGAGGTCGAAGGCGAGATGAATCGGGACGAGCGCGTCGAGGCTCAGCGCGATCACGCCGAGCCATGCGGCGATGGCCCCCAGCCTCAGCCGGATTGGCTGCATGGCAACCCGTCCCCCGACAGGCGCACGATAACCGCGGGCGCCTGCGATCGAGATTAAGGAGCGGCCGCTAACTTGTCTATGCCGTGCCGCTTGTTGCTTACCGGCCGCGAGATACCGTAACGTGCGTGGGATCGGCGAACGCCGAGCGAGGTGCAGGGAGACCTGTGGTGAGGTCCCGGGACATCGAGCGTGCGCTGGCGCGGGCGCAACAGATCTGCGCGAGCCGGGGGGTGCGATTGACCCCGGTGCGCCGGCGGGTGCTGCAACTGATCCTGGCCGCCGACCAGCCGATCGGCGCCTATGCGCTGCTCGCCGAGCTGCAACGCGAGCGCGGCAAGCTCGGTCCGCCGACGGTCTATCGCGCCCTCGACTTCCTGCTCGCCGCCAAGCTGATCCACAAGATCGAGAGCGTCAGCGCCTTTATTGCCTGCGGCGATGTCGAGCATCCGCACGAAAGCCAGTTCATGATCTGCGATGACTGCGGCGCGGCCGAGGAGATCCGGGACGAGGAGATCGTCGCGAGCCTGCACCGGCTCGGCGAAGGCCGGGGCTTCGCCGTCGCCCGGCAGGTGATCGAGGCGCGCGGCCTCTGCCCCGCCTGCCGCGCCGCGCACCGCTGACCGCTCAGGACGGGCGCGCGCGGGTTAGCCGATCCCGCATCAGCGCTGCCGTCCGCCATCAGCGCGAGCCCGGCGACGGAATCCGCACCGGGCGCGCCCCAAGTCCTTTTTTCGCCGGAGCCTCCCGCTACCGGGTCTGCTGCTCCTGCAGCTAATCAGCAGCGACGGAGCGAACTTTTCCGGCACGATTTTGGCTCGCTCGAGCCGATCCCGGCACCCGACAAAATTGGCCTTCCGAGATGATTTGCGCGAACCGGCGCCTCGTAATCCTTATCTCGATTATGCGAGGCAATCCTTATCTGGGTAATGCTGAAATGTCAAGATAAATTGCGGGTATCACAATGCGATTATGTGGCTTCGGCAACATACGGCTACCGTCAGCTGTGCAGCCTATCCCTGCGCGCGGGCTCGCTGCCGCCGCCGCTTGGCCTTCAGCTTGGCCTTGTGCCGGGCCGCACGCTCACGGGTTCGTGGTTGCCGCACTACTGCTCTCTTCATAGCGCCCTCGTGTCGTCGTTCATGCTTCCACACCCCCGCCGTGGACGTCATGCCTGGATCAGGCTCAACCGCCCTTCGCGATCTCGAAAGAAACTGGGGCGAGTGACCGGATTTGAACCGGCGACATCCAGATCCACAATCGAAATCAGCCCCAACAGCGCATCACACGACAGAACATTAATCTGGATGTGGGTCGGCACGAACCCCTTGCACACCCTGTCATGTGATGCCATGTTGTCCGTTGCGGGGTCACAGCGGGGTCACATGGCATAACACCCCAATCTGTGACCCGTGCTGGCCCACGGGTCACAACGGCGCGGGAGAACAGACATGGCGCGAGTGAGGCTGACCGATGCTTCATGCCAGCGTTATACCGCGGCAGACGGCCGCCGGGTGCAATATTTCGACGCACTGACCCCCGGCCTGGTGCTGCGGGTCAGCGGCAAGACGCCAACCCGGCCGTCCGGATCGAAATCGTGGTCGTTGATCTATCGGTTGCGCGGCGTGCAGAAGCGTATGACGCTCGGCGCCTATCCCGCGATCGGGCTCGCCGACGCCCGCCGGGCGGCGCAGGACGCTCTGCGGCTGGTCGCCGAAGGCAAAGCCCCCGGCATCGTCAAAGCTGCGCCAGCGCCCAGCGCCGAGGCGCGCACCTTGACGGCGGCGATCGACCGCTATCTCGCCGAGCGCCCGGCCGACCGTAGCCGGAAATCGATAAGCGTCGAATACCGCACTGAGCTTGCGCGGACTCTGACGCGCGACGTCATTCCCGCACTCGGAGCGCGCCCGCTCGAGCAGATCAGCGGCGACGACATCAAGCGCCTCGTCCGCGGCATCGCCAAGGATCGCCCGAGCCAGGCGAACCACATACTGAGCTATCTGTCGGCGTTTTTCGGCTGGGCGGTCGACGAGGGGTTGACCGCGTCGACCCCGGCCGCCGGTGTCAAGATGCCCGCGCAAAAGGTGGAGCGCGACCGGGCGCTCGACGATGATGAGATCCGCCTTTTCTGGCTCGCCTGCGAGGCGACGGGCTGGCCCTTCGGGCCGCTCGCGCAGCTGCTGCTGCTGACGTGCCAGCGCCGCGACGAGCTCGCCCATGCGACCTGGCGCGAGTTCGATTTCGATAAGCAAACCTGGACACTGCCGGCAGAGCGCGCCAAAAACGGCCGCACCCACTTCGTGCATCTGGCGCAGCTCGCGATCGAGATCCTTGGAAAGCTGCCGCGACCCGCCAGCCGGTCGGGCTGGGTATTCACCACCGGGCTTAGCGGCGCCGACACTCCGATATCCGGCTTCGGTCGAGGCCGCGAGCGCATTAGCGCGGCGATGGCAGTGCGTGCCGGCAGCCCGGTCGCGCATTTCACGCTGCATGATCTGCGTCGATCAGCGGCAACCGGGATGGCCTCGCTCGGTGTCGCCCCGCACGTGGTTGATAAGATTTTGAACCACTCCGGCGGCAAGATCAGCGGCATGGCGAAGGTCTATAATCGGTTCGAATACCTGCCGGAGCGCCAGGCGGCGCTCGAGCTTTGGGCATCGCATGTCGAGCGACTGATCCAGCCGCCGGCGGCGAATGTCGTGTCGTTTGCTAAAGGCGCGGTGAAAATTCGACAATAACAATCATAAATTGAGTTACGTCATATCAATACGTTAGGGCGGCTGCAACGCTGCAACGCTCTACATGTCGCTTTTTTGTTGTTGACGACAGGTTTTTACCCGCAGAACTAGATGGCTCCTTGTTCACAAAGGAGCCACAAAGTGACGCTCGAAAATACGGATGGAGCCGAACGGATCATCCGGTTCCACGACCTCCGCGAAAAATTTGGGATTACCTGGTCGCGAATGCATGTCGACCGCCAGGAGAAGGCCGGCCAGTTTCCCGGCCGCGTCTCGCTTGGGAGCAATACCGTCGGCTGGATTGAGGCTGAAGTCCGCGCCTGGCTCAGGGAAAAGATGGCCAAACGCGCGCGTGCGCCACAGGATGCCGCATGAGCGCGGCGCCGATCGCCGCGGCGGCGGCAGCCACGCAGGGCTTTGTCCCGTTTCTCGACGGCGCCCGATGGCTGGCCAAGCGCCGGCCGCAGCCGCAGCTCGCGGCGGCGATCGACCTCGCCAATGCAGTACGAGCGGGGCAGATCGCCGCGATCTACCGCGATGGCGCCGGCCATTGGGCCGAGTTGAAGGGCGCCATGCTCGACGCGCAGATCGGTCTCGAAACGGGCGACATCGTCTTGCCGGACGTGCCGGGCGCGGCCGCGCGGCCGGCGGTCGTCATGCTCGGCGCTGGCTGGGACAACATCGGCGGCGACCTCGATTGGCCCGGCCCTGTGCCGAGCGATACCCCCGAGCCGCGCCCGAAGGTCGAGCTGGAACCGGAGCCGTGGGACGAGCTGCGGCACAGCTTTTCGGAACCGAAGCACAAGGCAATCTGGGCCGCTTACCACGCCCGCAACCGCGCCGCTCAGGCCCAGCTCGACGCCTGGCGCGACCGCGAGGATAACCGGAAAGCGGCTTGCGCCGCGTATGACCTGGCCTGGCGCCAGCACGACGAGCTGCGGCGACGGCTGGCGCCACCTGTGGAACAGATCATCGTCGGTGCGCCGCCGGCGCCCGCGGTCGCGGCGCTCTTTGTGCGCCTCGAAGACGTGCAGCGATTCGGCGAACCGCCCGCGCCGGAGGCGCTTACACCCGTCGAAACCGGGGCCGCCCAGCCCTCATCGAGCAAAAAGCCAGGCCGCAAGACCAGCTACGACGAGGCGGCCGTCGCAAATCTAGCCCGCGAATTGGTCCGCCGACACGGTTTGCCGTCCTCACAGCAAAAAATAGTTCAGGCCATCCGCGCCACATTGTGGCCAACGGCAACCGACGGCCCGTCCGAGCGAACACTTCGCCGAGTGATCGAGAAGCTCTGGAAAGAACTGAGCGAGATCATCCCGCGCGCCAGGCCGGCCGCCGGCAAGTAAAAGCTGGCCACAATGCATTGTGGCCATTGTGGCCAGGTTTTCGTGACAAATATTGAAAACGTCTTGATCCTATGCGGATGAGTAGAGAACCGCTTTGGCCGACAGGCACTCTCACCGCACGCGCCGCGTATTGGGCGGAGTTATTGCGCCCGCAGTTGCTGCACCCGCTTGTGCATCGGAACCCGCCCATGCGACGGTACAGGCCCACGGCACAGCCCTGGAAATGGCGCCCGCAGAAGCAGCAACTTTGGCCGCCGCGCGGGCGCCTACCGCGGCGCGCACGCCGATGACCGCGCCGCCGGAAGACGGGGCGCCCAAATCCGGCACGGAATCGGTGCGAGCGGTGATCGACAACGTCGTCACGCTGCCGACACCGCTGACCGGACGCGACCAAGGTGGCGGCGGCGATGGGCCGGCAGATGACGAATACGCGCTGCCGCCCGGTTTCCCGGTGACGCCGCTTGGCGTCTCGGTCGAGGTCGACGGGCTTTATTGCCATTACATCGACGCCGCCGGCCGCCTGCGCAGCCTCCGCGACAAAGATCACACGCGGCTGCATTTGTTCGGGCTGGTCGGAAAGGACATCCATCTACTGAAGTTCGGGTTCGGTTTTGAAAAAACTCCCCGACAACACCCCGTTCATCAACATTCTCGGCGTGCGCACCGCGCTCAACTACCTGTTCCTGTGGCAGATCCAGGAAGCGCTAAACCCCGGTTCGGTGCGCCGCTTCGAGCGCCGGGTGCAGCAGCAGAACCATCAGACCTTTTGGCTCTCACCCTCGCAGGCGGTCGCGCGGTAAGCCCGCAGCGCCCGGCGCCGGATAGGCGAAACGACCCGGCGACGTGTCATTGGACGTACCGACAAAAACGCGCATCAGCGGGCTCCGCCGTCGATTTCGGGTTGACAGAGGCTTGACGGAACGATCTCGGGAAGCGATGATCGGCGTTGGCGCTAGAAACGCCATCCGTGAGCGGCTTCGTCCCCGAAAGCTAGACGACTATCCTGTGTCGGGGAGTGAGTGAAATAAGCCGGGGCAACCCGGACGAATAAGCTCGGCGTCTCACGGCGCTTTCTAGCTCCCCGGCGCCCGCCGGCCGTGGGCGATGGCCTAGAAAGCCGAACCGTGAGGCAAGTATGCAGACCCCTGAAACAGAGCCCGCGCCGTTCGCGTGCGGGGATCGTGTGACCTATCGGCCGCGTCCGGCCGGGATTGAGACCGTCGAGCTGGTCCGGTACCATCATCAAGGATGGCCGGGCTGGTATGTCCGCACCGCCCGCGAGGTCGGCCCGACGAGCACCTGCGTGCACCGCTATGACCGGGCCGAGCTGTTCGAGCCCGTCGAACTCGATGCCGATCACCCTGCCGCCGTCTCGTCCGGGCGCTCCGTCGACCGGCGGCCTAGGGCCGATCGCCGTCTCGAATTGGCGCCGGCTGGCGCGGCGAGCCGGTTGCGCCGCCTTGATCGTGCTGGTCCTCGCCGTGCTCTACGGAGTCAACGCCGTCACACCCTGAGCGGAGGGATCACATGGCACTCTGTGAGCGGTGCAAAACCGACATCGCGTTGGCGAACGAATTTGACAATGACCCGCGCATCGATCGCGCGCGGATCGCGGTGATCGCCGAAGGCGAATATCGGCGATTGAGCGCGGTGGAATGGGGGATCTTCGCGATGCTCTACAGCACGCGAGGCCGGGTGGTGATGAGCGACGACCTGGCCGACCGGCTGCGGATCGCCGAGCAGATCCGCGAGAACGTCCGACGCCTGTGCCTCAAGCTGCGCGGAACCGGCTTCGAAATTGTCAGCGTCCGCGGCTTCGGCTACGCCCTGAACCGGCCGCCGCTGCCGCAGCCGTCCGGCCGCATCGCCAATTTGCAACACGCCTTATGCGGAGGAGATATGTCATGAAAAGCGACGACAACACTTTTGCGGCCCGCCGGGCGGCCGTTGCCGCGAGCGAACGTCTCGATTTGCCAATGCCGGAGCTGCTGGCGCGATGGCATGAAATGAATACCGACCGACCAGGCGAAACCGACGAAGAGGTCACGCGTTGCGTCGATGTCGAGATCGCGATCGAGGACGCGATGATCGAACGCGTGGCCGAAGACATTCCGGCTATCCTCGCCAAGGCCAAGCTCATGATCGCGCTGATATGTTCGGAAGACATCGGCCGCCAGTGCGCCTACCCCGAGGATGCCCCCGCCGGCGTGCCCCTGCCACGCTCGCATCTGATGGCAGCAAGCCTCGTCGCCGACATGGAGGCGTATTTCGGCGCGAGCGAATGATCCGCCCCTATCTCACCCTGTCTGAGATCGCCGTCTCGCCGGCGTGGCTACGCCGCCATGCCGGCGAGCTGGCGCGCGATCACGGTTTCCCGGCGCCGGCGCCAGGCATGGGGCGCCGATACGACGCGGGATGGCTCGCCGATTGGCAGGCGTTAGACGACGACGAACATATGATTAGTAGTACTATGTCCAGACGCCCCCTGTTAATTAGCGAAAGCGGTCAGCCGGCTCGCCCGGCCTGCCGCGCTACGATCACCCGCCATGCCCACCGGACATTGTGTCGCGGAACATGCGGATGGCTGCGGCCGCGGCGATCGCCGAGGCGTCGATACAAGCGGACCAGCGCTATGCGGAACGGGCCGCGCATTTCGCCGCCCGTGCCGCGCGCCGGAAAGCGAAGAATGGTCAGATTGCCGCGCTCGCGCCGAGTAACCACACCAACCCTCAAAAGGGGTTCAAAACGCCTTGGGCAAGCCCGCGTCCTTAAGCACGCCGTTTGCGGTGTGCCGGCTCTTGATCCCGACCGGCACGGGAAACTTGCGCTTGCTGATCGGGCTATACCAGACTTGATGGCTGCCCTTGCCGGGGCGCTCGTACCGACATCCGGCTTGTTCGAGTAATTGCTTCAGGTCGTGGTCAAAGTCCTGCGCCATTCACGCGCCGACCACCAGCACCGCTTGTGCGCGGTCGGCGGTGACATGGATCATGATCTCTTCGCCGTCGGCAGCAAGACCGTTAAGGCCGGCCATTTCCGGCGCGATCTCCATCACGCGGGAAACGAGCTCGTCGAATGTCGGCGCTTCCGTGCTCAGCGGCAATTCGTCGTTCGAGCACCACCACACCCCGGCATCCGCATCCCACTCTGCGCGAACTTCGATTTTTCTTGACATCACGACACTAACGCTCGTTGCGAGGCTCGGTTGCCGGTGGAGCGTAAATCGCCAAGGGCAAGGCGTCAACGTTCAGGCTGGCAACTTTGCAAGTCAGAGACCTGGGTCGGCATCGTCTGTGACCCGCAGTGTGACCCGTGCGGCGGTCGGCGGTTGGTTCCGCGGAACTAAGTATCAGAGATAATGGGGCGAGTGATGGGTCTCGAACCCACGGCCTCCAGATCCACAATCTGGCGCTCTAACCAACTGAGCTACACCCGCCGCCGCGGGTGGAGGTAGCGGTTCGCGCCCAAAGCGTCAAGGTCGGGCGTCAAGGACGGGCGTCAAGGCCGGGCTTCCCGGCGCTAGGCGGGAAGCCCACATTTGGGCGATGACGATCTCCCCCGAGGGCTGGCGGCGGCGCGCGCTGTTGACGCCGCAGCAGATGGGCGAAGCGGACCGCTCGACGATCGCCGGCGGCGTCTCCGGCATCGCGCTGATGGAGAAGGCAGGCGAGGCGGTCGCCGACGCCGTCTCGCGGCGCTGGCCGCCGCGACCGGTCGTGGTGCTGTGCGGGCCGGGAAAAAACGGCGGCGACGGCTTTGTCGCGGCACGGATTCTGGCCGGGCGCGGCTGGAAGGTGCGGGTGGCGCTGCTGGGCGAGAAGGCGGCGTTGCGCGGCGACGCCGCGGAAGCGGCAGCCCGGTGGCCCGGTGCGGTCGAACGGCTGACGCCCGAGGCGCTCGATGATGCCGGCTTGGCGATCGACGCGATTTTCGGCGCGGGGCTGGCGCGGCCGATCGAGGGTGTGGCGAATGACGTCGTCGCGGGCCTGAGCGCGCGCGGGCTGCCGGTCGTGGCGGTCGACGTCCCAAGCGGCGTCGACGGCGCCAGCGGGGAAATCCGCGGGGCCGCGCCGCGGGCGGCGGTGACGGTCACGTTCTTCCGCAAAAAACCGGGCCATCTGCTGCTGCCGGGGCGGATCCGGTGCGGCGAGACGGTGCTGGCGCAGATCGGCATTCGCGACGCGGTGCTCGACCAGATCGCGCCCGACACCGCCGAGAACGACCCCGCCTGGTGGCTCGCGGAGCTTCCTCACCCCGGCTCTGACAGCCACAAATACACCCGCGGTCACGCGCTGGTGGCCGGCGGGGCGGAGATGACGGGGGCGGCGCGCCTGGCATCCCGCAGCGCGGCTCGGCTCGGCGCCGGGCTCGTCACCGTCGCCGCTCCCGAAGCCGCCTTCCCGATCTACGCCGCGGCGCTGACCGGGATCATCGTCCATCCAGTCGCCGGGCTCGACGATTTTAAGGCGTTGCTCGCGGACAAGAGACGAAACGCCGCGTTGATCGGCCCGGGCGCCGGAGTCGGCGCCGAGACCCGCGACAAGGTCTTGGCGATCCTCGAAGCCGGCAAATGGGCCGTGCTCGATGCCGACGCGCTGACCTCGTTCGCCGCCGACCCGCGGGCCTTATTCACGGCGATCCGTTCGCCGGTGGTGATGACGCCGCATGACGGCGAATTTGCACGCCTGTTCGACACGAGCGGAAGCAAGCTCGAACGGGCGCGGCGCGCGGCGCGGCAGAGCGGCGCGGTGATCGTGCTGAAAGGCGCCGACACGGTGATCGCCGCGCCCGACGGCCGGGCCACGATCAACGCCAACGCGCCGCCCGACCTGGCGACGGCGGGCAGCGGCGATGTTCTCGCCGGAATGGTGCTTGGGCTCTTGGCGCAAGGCGTGGAGCCGTTCGCGGCGGCCGCGGCGACGGTGTGGCTGCATGGCGACGCCGCCAACCGAATCGGTGCGGGGCTCGTCGCCGAAGACCTCGTCGAAGGACTGGCGCCGGCGTTGCGCGGTGTGGCGCACAAGCGCACGACCGGTGCGCTTCGGGGTTGACGGCCGCCCGTTCGTCGCGTCTCTGTCTGGCTCCGCCACAGCCGCGATGGCCGCAATGAACGAACGCGCTCCGGCCGGTTTCTTCGAGGGCGTCTTCGACCGGACCTTGACCAATCTGCGCAGCGCCTGGCGCGACATCGCCCTGTCGGCGCGCGGCGTGTTGAGCCGCACGCCGCGGCCCGAACTTTCCGCCGACGATATCGGCCGGTTGCGCGAGCAGATGCTGAGCTGCCTCGACGGGCGCGGCGGCGAGGTTACGGCACGGGCGCGGGCAGCCGACCTGGGCCGCACTTATCTATCGTTGGACGCGGATGGCCGGGAGCGGTTTCTCCGCCTGCTCGCCGGGGAATTCGACGTCGATCGCGGCGAGATCGATCGCTGCTGCGCGGTATTGGCCAAGGCCGGCGGCCCGGCCGAGCGCGCCGCCGCCGAGCGCGATCTGCGCAATGCGCTGGAACCGCCGCGCATCACCCTGCTGCGCCAATTCAACGCGCTGCCCGAGGGGGTCAAGTTCCTGGTCGACCGCCGCGCCGAGCTGCTCGATCTGGGGCAGCACGATCCCATTCTACACGGGCTGGAAGAAGATCTGAAGGGGCTGCTCGCCAATTGGTTCGACATCGGCTTTCTCGAATTGAAGCGGATCGGCTGGGAAGCGCCGGCGGCCTTGCTCGAAAAGCTGATGGCGTACGAGGCGGTTCACGAGATCCGCAGCTGGACCGATCTGAAGAACCGGCTCGAGGCCGACCGCCGCTGCTTCGCCTTTTTTCACCCCCGCATGCCCGACGAGCCGCTGATCTTCGTCGAGGTGGCGCTGGTCGCGGGCATGGCGAGCGATGTCAACTCGTTGCTCGACGAGGCCGCCCCGATCGGCGATCCGCAGGCCGCCGACACCGCGATCTTTTACTCGATCTCGAACTGTCAGCACGGTCTCGCCGGGATCAGCTTTGGCGACTTTCTGATCAAGCGCGTGGTCGACGCCTTGGCGAGAGACCTGCCCCGCCTGAAGGTGTTCGCAACCTTGTCGCCGGTGCCGGGGTTCCGCGCCTGGCTCGATCGGCAGAGCGAGGCTGCCCCCGGCGGCCTGTTGCTGCCGGCCGAGCGCAGTGCGATCGAAGGCCTCGGCGAAGGGGTCGGCGAACGCGACCTTCCGGCGTTGCTCGACCGCCCGGATTGGCATGCCGAGCCGCAGCTTGCCGGGGCATTGCGCGAGCCACTGCTGCGCCTTTGCGCACGCTATCTGTTGCGCGAGCGCACCGCGGCCGGCCGGGCGCTCGACCCGGTGGCTCATTTTCACCTCAGCAACGGGGCAAGGGTCGAACGCCTGAATTGGCTGGGCGACGTCGCGGTGAGGGGCCTGCAACAATCCGCCGGGATTATGGTCAACTATGTATACCGGCTCGGTGATATCGAGGCCAACCACGAGGCCTATCGCGGCGAGGGGCGGGTCGCGGCGTCGTCGGCGCTGCGCGGTCTCGCGCGGAGCGGCTGATCCCTCTCGCCGCCGAACCCGGCGGCGCGGAGGCGTGGAGTACCTTGATCGGAGGCGATTGTCCGACCAAGTCAGTGGGCCAGCCGATACTGCAGCGCATGCGGCCTGTCTAGGTAACCGGGGACGTCCATGCTAAGAACTCGCCTCAGCCGGGCCGGACTGGCCGCTCCGGTCGGTTGCCGCGGCGGGCGTGGCGGAACTGGCAGACGCACTGGATTTAGGTTCCAGCGATGCAAATCGTGGGGGTTCAAATCCCCCCGCCCGCACCAGGGTGCGCAAAGATCACTATCGAGAGGCTGTTGCCGATGAAGGGCTTGTTGTCGATCGCGCGAAGCCGCCTGTGGCCGGCTCGCGAGACGGGGTGCCGGATCCAGTGGCGGGCCGCGCCCGGCGATCACGGCAGGACTGCGGGCCTCGTCTCATGCAGGTGACCGAAACCAGCGCCGACGGGCTCAAGCGCGAGTTCCACATCGTGGTTCCCGCGGGCGAACTCGAGGACAAGGTCCTCAGCCGCCTCGACGAGCTCGGGCGGACCATCCGCCTGCCGGGCTTTCGCCCCGGCAAGGTCCCGATGCAGATTCTGCGCCGCCGTTATGGCCCCTCGGTATTGGGCGAGGTGGTGGAGAGCACGGTCCAGGGTAGCTCGGAGGACACAATCCGCGAGCACAATTTGCGGCCGGCGCTGCCGCCCAAGTTCGACATCGTGTCGTTCAGCGAGGGCGCCGATCTCGAATACAAGATGCTGGTCGAGATCCTCCCCGAAATTCCGGAACCGAACTTTGCCGATCTGGGCATCGAGCGGCTGATCGTCGAGGTGCCGGAAGAGAGCGTCGATGCCGCGATCGCGCGAATCGCCGAGCAGCAGCGCAAATCCGAGCCGGTCGAACGGCCGGCCCAAAGCGGCGATATCATCGTCGTCGATGTCGAGGGGCGGGTAGGCGACCGGGAAATTCCGGGCGCCAGCGGCAAGGACCGCCAGATCATGCTTGGTTCCGGCAGCTTCATCCCCGGCTTCGAAGAACAGCTGATCGGGGCGGCGGCCGGCGAACACCGCACGGTTCACGTGACCTTTCCCGAGGGTTATGCGGCCACCGAGCTTGCCGGCAAGGAGGCCGAGTTCGCGGTGGATGTGAAGGAGGTGCGCGAGCGCGCGCCTGTGGCAATCGACGACGAGCTTGGCAAGGCGGTTGGGCTCGAAAGCCTCGCCGAGTTGCGCCAGGAGGTGCAGCAGCAGATGGAGCGCGATTACGCGATGGCCTCGCGTCTGCGTCTGAAGCGGGCATTGCTCGACAAGCTCGCCGAGCGATATGATTTTGCAGTCCCGCCCGGCATGGTAGAACTCGAGTTCAATAATATCTGGGCGCAACACCAAGCCGAGCAGGAGCGCCAAGGCGGGAGTGACGGGGACGACGGGGCGGAGGCCGCGGCGGTCAGCGGCGGGGCGACGACGGAAGCCGCCGAGGCGCCGGCGGCAGCGGCGCCGAGTTCGGAGGGTGAGCCCGCAGCCGGTGTGGAAGCGGCGCCCGACGCCGAGGCCGAAGCGGTAGCCGAGGGCGGTGAGGAGAGCCTCAAGGGCGAATACAACAAGATTGCCGAGCGCCGGGTGCGGCTCGGCCTGTTGCTTGCCGAGGTCGGCCGCAGCAACAATATCACCGTGACCCAGGAGGAGATCAATCAGGCGATCACCCGCGAGGTGCGCCGGCATCCCGGCTACGAGCGCCAGGCTCTGGATTTCTACCGCCAGAACCCGGAAGCGGTGGCCAATTTGCGCGCCCCAATCTTCGAGGACAAAGTCATCGATTTTATCGTCGAGCTGGCCAAGGTCGACGAACGCCAGGTGACCCCGCAGGAGTTGCTGGCGCTACCCGATCCCGACGCCGAGACGGCTGTCTCTGCCGGCTCGCCGACGGGCGCGTCGCCGCAGAGCGCGGATCCAAGCTGATCAACCCCAATGCGCCGCCGGTGCGGCGTTACCGAGGAGACCGCAAATGTCGGACTATTTCGAACAACAAATGAATAATCTGGTGCCGATGGTCGTCGAGCAGACCAATCGCGGGGAGCGCGCCTACGACATCTATTCGCGGTTGCTCAAGGAGCGCATCATCTTCCTCGTTGGGCCGATCCACGACGCCGTATCCAGTCTGATCTGTGCCCAGCTGTTGTTCTTGGAAGCGGAAAACCCGAACAAGGACATCAATTTCTACATCAACTCGCCGGGTGGGGTGGTCACCTCCAGCTTGGCGATCTACGACACCATGCAGTACATCCGCTCGCCGGTTGCCACGGTGTGCATCGGTCAGGCCGCGTCGGCTGGTTCGCTGCTGCTGGCCGCCGGCGCCGCCGGTAAGCGGTTTTCGCTGCCGAACTCGCGGATCATGATTCATCAGCCCTCGGGCGGGGCTCAGGGCCAGGCGACCGACATCGAGATTCAGGCGCGCGAAATCCTGGCGCTCCGCGCGCGGCTCAACGAGATCTATGTCAAGCACACCGGCCAGCCGCTCGAAGCGATCCAGACCGCGCTCGAGCGCGACAAATTCCTATCTCCAGTCGAAGCCAGGGAGTTTGGCCTGATCGACGAGGTCGTCGAAAACCGTCCCGGCCGCGACGAGTTGGAGAAAGGGTTCAAATAGCACAGCGCCCGCGCCAGCCAGGGCAACGCGCCGCCGGACGATTATGATTAAGTAGTTGTTGATCAGCCGCGAGCACATATACTCGGTCCAGGATCGGGCGCCGCGGCGGCGTTCGGACCGCGAGGGACGAGCGGTCTGCACCGTGCAGCCCGGTCGCCAAGCCGGGGAAGAAGGGGCTGGAGAGGCCGGTTCCGGCCGATGACGGAGTGGCGATGACGAAATCCAGCGGCAGCGACTCGAAGAATACGCTCTACTGCTCCTTTTGCGGCAAGAGCCAGCACGAGGTCAGGAAGCTGATCGCCGGACCGACCGTGTTCATCTGCGACGAATGCGTCGAGCTGTGCATGGACATCATCCGCGAGGAGCACAAGACAACGCTCGTCAAGTCGCGCGACGGAGTGCCCGGGCCGCGCGACATCTGCAAGGTTCTCGACGATTATGTGATCGGCCAGGACCACGCCAAACGCGTGCTCTCGGTCGCCGTGCACAATCACTACAAGCGTCTCGCGCACGGCGCCAAAGCCAATGACGTCGAGTTGGCGAAGTCGAACATCCTGCTGGTCGGGCCGACCGGTTCGGGCAAGACCTTGCTCGCCCAGACCCTGGCGCGGATCATCGACGTGCCATTCACGATGGCCGACGCCACCACCCTGACCGAGGCCGGTTATGTCGGTGAGGACGTCGAAAACATCATCCTGAAGCTGCTGCAGGCCGCTGATTACAACGTCGAGCGCGCGCAGCGTGGTATCGTCTATATCGACGAGGTCGATAAGATCTCGCGCAAATCCGACAATCCCTCGATCACTCGCGACGTCTCGGGCGAGGGGGTGCAGCAGGCGCTGCTCAAGATCATGGAAGGAACGATCGCCTCGGTGCCGCCGCAGGGTGGGCGCAAGCATCCGCAGCAGGAATTCCTTCAGGTCGACACCACCAACATCCTGTTCGTGTGCGGCGGGGCCTTTTCGGGGCTGGAAAAGCTGATCGCGCAGCGGCGCCAGGGCACCTCGATCGGGTTTGGCGCCGAAGTGCGGGGCCCGGACGAACGTAAGACCGGCGAAATCCTCCGCGACCTGGAGCCCGAGGATTTGCTGAAATTCGGCCTGATTCCCGAATTCGTCGGCAGACTGCCGGTGGTGGCGACGCTGGACGATCTCGACGAGGGGACCCTGGTCGACATTCTGACCAAGCCGAAGAACGCGCTGGTCAAGCAATATCAGCGGCTGTTCGAGATGGAAGATGTGAGGCTCGAGCTCAACGAAGAAGCGCTGAAGGCGATCGCCCGCAAGGCGATCCTGCGCAAGACCGGGGCCCGCGGCCTACGCTCGATCATGGAATCGATCCTGCTCGAATCGATGTTCGATCTGCCCAGTCTCGTCGGGGTCAGCGAGATTGTCATCAATCGCGAGGTCGTCGAGGGGCGGACCAAGCCGCTCCACATCTACTCCGATCGGCGCGGCGATGTCGGCACCGGCGACTGATCCGTGCAGGGGTGCGGCCGGCTGCGACGGCAGCCGACTTGACTGCCGGCGAAACCGGGCCAACCTAGAGATGGCATGCCTGTTCTCCGCCGCTCGGCTCGTCCCGGGACGGCGCCATCAAAAAGAGGGCTTATGTTAGAACTCGTGCGCGGTGCGCTTTATCCCGTCCTGCCCCTCCGCGACATCGTCGTCTTCCCGCACATGATCGTGCCGCTGTTTGTCGGGCGCGAAAAATCGGTGCGCGCGCTCGAGGATGTGATGAAGGATGACAAGCAGATCCTGCTCGTCACCCAGAAGAACGCGGCGCAGGACGATCCCGAAACCGCCGACATCTTTACGGTCGGCACCGTCGGCACCGTCCTTCAGTTGTTGAAGCTGCCGGACGGCACGGTAAAGGTGCTGGTCGAGGGGGCTCGGCGCGCCCGGATATCCCGCTTTGCCGAGAACGAGGCATTCTTCCAGGCTTATGCCGATCCGATCGCCGAGAAGGCGGGCGAGCCGCAGGAGACGGCGGCGCTGGCGCGCACGGTGGTGTCGCAGTTCGAGCAGTACATCAAGCTCAACAAGAAGATCCCGCCCGAGGTGCTGGTCTCGATCAACCAGATCGACGACTCGGCCAAGCTCGCCGACACCGTCGCCTCCCATCTGAGCCTGAAGATCCCGGAGAAGCAGGAACTGCTTGAAACCGAAGCGGTATCTGAGCGGCTCGAAAAGGTATTCGGCTATATGGAAGGCGAAATCGGCGTCCTTCAGGTCGAAAAACGGATCCGCAGTCGCGTCAAGCGCCAAATGGAGAAGACGCAGCGCGAATACTACCTGAACGAGCAGATGAAGGCGATCCAGAAGGAGCTCGGCGAGGGTGAGGATGGCCGCGACGAGATGGCCGAGCTCGAAGAGAGGATCAATAAGACCGCCTTCTCCAAGGAAGCGCGCGACAAGGCGGCGGCCGAACTCAAGAAGCTCAAGAGCATGAGCCCGATGTCGGCCGAGGCGACCGTGGTGCGCAACTATCTCGACTGGCTGTTGTCGGTGCCGTGGCACAACCGCACCAAGATCAAGCGCGACATCAAGGCCGCCGAAAAGGTGCTCAACGCCGACCATTTCGGGCTGGAAAAGGTCAAGGAGCGCATCCTCGAATATCTCGCCGTCCAGCAGCGCATCAAGAAGATGAAGGGCCCGATCCTGTGCCTGGTCGGCGCACCCGGCGTCGGCAAGACCTCGCTCGGCAAGTCGGTTGCGCGCGCCACCGGACGCAACTTCGTGCGCATGTCGCTGGGCGGGGTGCGTGACGAAGCCGAGATTCGCGGCCACCGGCGGACCTATATCGGCTCGATGCCGGGCAAGATCCTGCAAGGGATGAAGAAGGCAAAGTCGTCGAACCCGCTCTTCCTGCTTGACGAGGTCGACAAGCTCGGCGCGGATTGGCGTGGCGACCCTTCGTCGGCTTTGCTCGAAGTGCTCGATCCGGAGCAAAACGGAGCGTTCAACGATCACTATCTCGAAGTCGACTACGACCTGTCGGACGTCATGTTCGTCACGACCGCAAACACCTTGCGCATCCCGCAGCCGCTCATGGACCGGATGGAGATCATCCGAATCCCCGGCTATACCGAGGATGAGAAGGTCGAGATTGCGCGCCGCCACCTGATCCCCAAGCAGATGACCGCGCACGGCATCCGCAAGACCGAGTGGAGCATCAGCGAAGACTCGATCCGCGATCTCATTCGCTACTACACACGCGAAGCTGGTGTCCGCAATCTCGAGCGCGAGATCGCCAACCTCACCCGCAAGGCGATCAAAGACATTCTGATGAAGAAGACCGAGCGGGTCGCCGTGACGCGCCGCAATTTGGAGAAATACGCCGGGGTCCGGCGGTTCCGCTTCGGCGAGGTCGAGAGCGAGGATCTGGTTGGGATCACGACGGGGCTCGCCTGGACCGAAGTAGGCGGCGAGTTGCTGACGATCGAAGCGGTGACCTTGCCCGGCAAGGGTCGGGTCACGGCGACAGGCAAGCTGGGCGACGTGATGAAGGAATCGGTTCAAGCGGCCGAAAGCTTCGTCAAGTCGCGCAGCCACGCCTTTGGCATCAGGCCGTCGGTGTTCGAAAAGCGCGACATCCACGTGCATGTGCCGGAGGGTGCGACGCCCAAGGACGGCCCGTCAGCCGGCGTCGCTATGGTGACCTCGATCGTATCGGTGCTGACCGGCATTCCGGTAAAGAGCGACATCGCAATGACCGGTGAGATCACCCTGCGCGGCCGGGTGCTGCCGATCGGCGGCCTCAAGGAGAAGCTGCTGGCGGCGCTGCGCGGTGGGCTGAAGACCGTGTTGATCCCGCAAGACAACGAGAAGGATCTCGCCGAGATTCCGGATAACGTGAAGCGCGGGTTGAAGATCATCCCGGTCAGGACGGTGGATGAGTTGCTCGGCAACGCACTCGCGGCGCCGCTGACGCCGGTGGCTTGGTCCGAAGACGGCGAGCCGCCGCCGGTAATTCCCGGATCGGGCGAGGAGCGCTCCGGGCTTGTAACTCATTGATTGAACCGGTCGACCGCGCGCCAGCATGCGCCGGACTGCGTTCGCGGTACCGCGAATGCAGTGTAATGCGTACGAAACGCTTCGATTTTTGGTTCTTGCGAGCGGTTGACCGATGGCCGGCCGCGTTCTAAACTCCTCGGCGAATAATCCAGGGATCTCGCACACTCGCGCAGGGGGGTAGCCCGTGAACAGGAATGAGCTTGTCGACAGCGTCGCCAGCAAGTCGGAATTGAGAAAGTCGGAGGCGAGTTGGGCTGTCGACGCCGTGTTCGACGCGATCGTCGAGGCCTTGAAAGGGGGCGATGAGGTTCGCCTCGTTGGGTTCGGCACGTTTTCGGTCGCGGCGAGAGCAGCTTCCGAAGGGCGCAATCCGCGGACCGGAGAGAAGATCAAAATTGCCGCGTCAAAGCAGCCCAAGTTCAAGCCAGGCAAGGGATTGCGCAACTCGTTGAATTGACGCCGGGAATTGACGCCGGGGTATCGGCGTCGTGAACCCGCCCCAAGCCGGGCGCGAGATCGCGCTGGAGGGCGATTAGCTCAGTCGGTAGAGCACCTCGTTTACACCGAGGGGGCCGGGGGTTCGAGTCCCTCATCGCCCACCATGGGACGTGAGCGGGATCTGCGCGATGGATTTGGTCGGCGGAGCCGTGCGAACGAGCGGATCGGTTTCCGCCGCCGTTGCCGATCGTGAACCGGCTTCCACGGATCGATGCTCCCGGCTTGACACCTCGGAGCGGGGGGGATAAGCGTGCCCGTCCCGGTCGCCGGCCGAGGGGGCGTAGCTCAGTTGGTTAGAGCGCCGGCCTGTCACGCCGGAGGTCGCGGGTTCGAGCCCCGTCGCTCCCGCCAGTGACCGTGGATCGCCGCAGGGTATGGCGCCGCACAATGTGGCGTCGTGACCCGGTTTCGCGACGAGACGATCCGGCCTATATCAATAGTCGGTTCGGACCTTCGGGCCGTGCCATTTGCGGGTTGGAGCACGGCGGTAATCCCGGCCGGAGTTCGTCGATGGACATCTTGCTGCGCCAATACTTTCCGATCCTGGTTTTCCTTGTGATTGCCGGTGCGGTCGCGGTGGCAATGGTCGCGGGTTCGCTCGTTCTCGCCCGGCAGCGGCCAGACAGCGAAAAGCTGTCGCCCTACGAGTGCGGCTTCGAGCCGTTCGAGGACGCACGGATCCGCTTTGACGTGCGCTATTACCTCGTCGCCATCCTGTTCATAATCTTCGATCTGGAGGTCGCCTTCCTGTTCCCGTGGGCAGTGTCGCTCGGCGATATCGGGATGTTCGGTTTCTGGTCGATGGTGGTCTTCCTCGGTGTACTGACCGTCGGCTTTATCTATGAGTGGCGCAAGGGGGCCTTGGAATGGGAGTGATCGACCGGCCGACCGGCCTGGTCCCTGCCGCGCCGGTTCCTCCAGGCGAGGACCAAGCCCTGCTGCTGCGGGCCGCGACCGACGAAGTCCAGGACAAAGGGTTCATCGTCGCGACGCTCGATAACGTGGTCAATTGGGCGCGCAGCGGTTCGCTGTGGCCGATGACATTCGGGCTGGCTTGCTGCGCGGTCGAGATGATGCATACCGGAGCCAGCCGTTATGACCTCGACCGCTTCGGCGTAGTCTTTCGCGCCAGCCCGCGCCAGGCCGACGTGATGATCGTCGCCGGCACCTTATGCAACAAGATGGCCCCGGCGTTGCGTAAGGTCTATGACCAGATGGCCGAGCCGCGCTGGGTGATCTCGATGGGCTCGTGCGCCAATGGCGGCGGTTATTACCATTATTCCTATTCGGTGGTGCGCGGCTGCGATCGGATCGTGCCAGTCGACGTCTATGTGCCGGGCTGCCCGCCGACCGCCGAGGCGTTGCTCTACGGTGTCCTGCTGCTGCAGAAAAAGATCAGACGCACCCGCAACTTCACCCGCTAGCACCGCCGATGGAAGAGCGACTTAAGGCCCTCGCCGAGCACCTAGCCGCGGCGTTGCCCGAAGCGGTGACCGGTAGCGAGATCTCCCATGGCGAGTTGTGCGTGTCGGTCGAACGTGCGGCTTTGCCGCAGGTGCTCGGCTTTCTGCGCGACGATCCAAAATGCCGGTTTACCGTGCTCTGCGACATTTGCGGCGTCGATTTCCCCGACCGCGCGCTGCGCTTCGAGGTCGTCTACAATCTGTTGAGCATGAGTCTCAATCAGCGCATCCGCCTCAAGGTCCAGACCGACGAGAACGCGCCGTTGCCATCGGCGACCGAGTTCTACAGCAGCGCCGGCTGGTGGGAGCGGGAGGCGTGGGACCTGTTCGGGATCTATTTCGCGGGCAACCCCGATCTCCGCCGCATCCTGACCGATTACGGGTTCGAGGGCCATCCGCTGCGCAAGGACTTTCCGCTGACCGGCTATGTCGAGCTCCGCTACGACGAGGAGCAGAAGCGCGTCGTCTACGAGCCGGTCCGCTTGCAGCAGGAATTTCGCAGCTTTGATTTTCTGTCGCCATGGGAGGGGATGGATAAAATCCTCCCGGGAGACGAAAAGGCCGGCGAGGGCAAGCCGCCGACCGGGGGAGCGCCGTGAGCGAACCACGCCCGGCCGCCGAAAGCGAGCTCGAGGGCCCGCCGCGAATTAAGAACTTCATGATGAATTTCGGACCGCAGCACCCGGCGGCGCACGGCGTCATGCGGCTCGTCCTGGAGATGGACGGTGAAATCGTCGAACGCGCCGACCCGCATATCGGCCTGTTGCATCGCGGCACCGAAAAGCTGATCGAATACAAGACCTATTTGCAGGCGATCCCCTATTTCGACCGGCTCGACTACGTGTCGCCGATGTGCCAGGAGCACGCCTTCGCGCTCGCCGTCGAGAAGCTGATGGGGATCACCCCGCCGCCCCGCGCCCAGTACATCCGCGTGCTGTTTGCCGAGATCACGCGCATCCTCAACCATCTACTGTGCATTTGCGCATTCGGCCTCGATGTCGGCGCGATTACGCCGTTTCTTTGGGGGTTCGAGGAACGCGAGCGGCTGATGGAGTTCTATGAGCGGGCTTCGGGCGCCCGCCTTCATGCCAATTATTTCCGCCCCGGCGGCGTTCACGCCGACCTGCCGGCCGGGCTGGTCGACGACATCCTCGCCTTTTGCGTCACCTTCCCGAAGACGATCGACGACATCGAGCGGATCCTCACCGAAAATCGCATCCTCAAGCAGCGCAGCGTCGATATCGGCGTAGCAACCGCCGAGCAGGCGGCGGATTGGGGTTTCTCCGGGCCGATGCTGCGCGGCTCGGGGGTCGCCTGGGATTTGCGCCGCGCGCAACCCTACGACGCCTACGACAAGATGGATTTCGACGTCCCGATCGGCCGCAATGGCGATTCTTATGATCGCTACCTGGTGCGGATCGAGGAAATGCGTCAGTCGGTGCGCATCATCGAGCAGGCGATCGCGCAGATGCCTTCCGGGCCGGTGAAGGTCAACGACCGAAAGGTGGCGCCGCCGCCGCGAGCCGAGATGAAAAGCTCGATGGAAGCGTTGATCCATCACTTCAAGCTTTACACCGAGGGCTACCACGTGCCGGCCGGCGAGACTTATACCGCGGTCGAGGCGCCGAAAGGCGAATTCGGGGTCTATCTGGTCGCCGACGGCACCAACCGCCCCTACCGCTGCAAGATCCGGGCGCCGGGTTTCGCCTTTCTGCAGGCGACCGATTTCATGTGCCGCGGCCACATGCTGGCCGACATCGTCGCGATCATCGGCTCGATGGATATCGTGTTCGGCGAGATCGATCGATGAACAGCTCGGCCGCCACACCGCCCTTCGAACAGCCCGAAAACTTCGACTTCACCGCGGAAAATATGCGGGTGGCCGAGGCCCATATCGCAAAATACCCGCCGGGGCGGCAGGCGAGCGCGGTCTTGCCGCTGCTCGATCTGGCGCAGCGCCAGTGCGGCGGCTGGCTGCCGCGCGCGGCAATGGACCGGGTCGCGCAGATTTTGGCGATGCCGCCGATCCGGGTCTATGAGGTCGCGAGCTTTTATACGATGCTCAATTTGCGGCCTGTCGGGCATTATCTGCTGCAGGCATGCACAACAACGCCGTGCTGGCTGCGCGGCTCGGACGACGTAGTCGCAGCCTGCGAGCGCAAGCTCGGTATCGTGATGGGGGGGAATACCGCCGACGGCCTGTTCACCCTGGTCGAGGTCGAGTGCCTGGGCGCCTGCGTCAATGCGCCGATCCTGCAGGTCAACGACGATTTCTACGAGGATCTCGACGGGCCGGCGACCGAGGCCCTGCTGGACGCGCTGCGCGCCGGCGCTCCGCCACCGCCCGGTTCGATGATCGGCCGGCATGGCTCCGAACCAATCAGCGGTCGCACGACCCTGACAGAGCCGACCGGCAGTGCCGCTGCCGATTCCGAGGGGACATGAATGCTCGCCGACAAGGACCGCATCTTCACCAACCTCTACGGCCAGGACGATTGGCGGCTCGACGGCGCGCGGCGGCGCGGCGATTGGGACGGCACCAAGGATCTGATCCTGAAGGGCCGCGACTGGATCGTCGAGCAAATCAAGGAATCGGGGCTGCGCGGGCGCGGCGGCGCGGGTTTCCCGACCGGCCTCAAATGGTCGTTCATGCCGAAAGAGAGCGATCGACCCGCCTATCTCGTGGTCAATGCCGACGAAAGCGAGCCCGGCACGTGCAAGGACCGCGACATCCTGCGCAACGACCCGCACAAGCTCGTCGAAGGGTGCCTGTTGGCCTCGGCCGGGATGGGCGTGCACCACTGCTATATTTACATTCGCGGCGAATTCTATAACGAGGCGCAGCGGCTGCAGGCGGCGATCGACGAGGCCTATGGCGCGGGGCTGATCGGCAAGGATGCCTGCGGCTCGGGCTACCCGTTCGAGCTCCACCTGCATCGCGGCGCCGGCGCCTATATCTGCGGCGAGGAGACCGGGCTGCTCGAAAGCCTCGAAGGGCGCAAGGGCCAGCCCCGGCTGAAGCCGCCGTTTCCGGCGCAGGTCGGGCTCTATGGCTGCCCGAGCACGGTCAACAATGTCGAGACCATCGCGGTCGCGCCGACGATCCTACGCCGAGGGGCCGCGTGGTTCGCGGGCATCGGCCGGCCGAAAAACAGCGGCACCAAGATCTATTGTTTGTCGGGCCACGTGAATACGCCGTGCAATGTCGAGGAGGCGATGAGCATCCCGCTCAAGGAGCTGATCGAGCGCCATGGAGGCGGGGTGCGCGGCGGCTGGGACAACCTGCTCGCCGTGATCCCGGGCGGCTCTTCGGTGCCGGTCCTGCCGAAATCGATCTGTGAGACGGTGCTGATGGATTTCGACAGTCTGCAGGAGGTCAAGAGCGCGCTCGGAACCGCGGCGGTCATCGTCATGGACAAATCGACCGACATCATCAAGGCGATCGCTCGGTTGTCGAAATTCTACAAGCACGAAAGCTGCGGCCAATGCACGCCGTGCCGCGAAGGTCTGGGCTGGGTGTGGCGGGTGATGGAGCGGATGGTCGAGGGCAACGCCTCGGTGGCGGAGATCGACATGCTGCTCGACGTATCCTACGAGGTCGAAGGCCATACGATTTGCGCGCTGGCTGATGGCGCGGCCTGGCCGGTGCAAGGGCTGATTCGCCATTTCCGCCCGGAAATGGAACGGCGCATCGCCGAATACCGCGACGTGGCCGCGCGGCAGAGGCAGGCGGCCTGAGATGCCGAAGCTGACGATCGACGGCGATGAAATCGAGGTGCCGGCGGGCACGACGATCTTGCAGGCCTGCGAACTGGCCGGGATCGAGGTTCCGCATTTCTGCTTTCACGAACGCCTGGCAATCGCCGGAAACTGCCGGATGTGCCTGGTCGAGGTGGAGCGGTCGCCGAAGCCGATCGCCTCCTGTGCGATGCCGGTCGGCGATGGGATGGTGGTCCACACCAAATCGCCGAAGGCGCTGAAGGCCCAAAAGGGGGTGATGGAGTTCCTGCTGATCAACCACCCGCTCGACTGCCCGATCTGCGACCAGGGCGGCGAGTGCGATCTGCAGGACCAGGCGATGGCCTACGGCTTCGACCGCAGCCGGTTCGTGGAAAACAAAAGAGCGGTGCGCGACAAGAATTTCGGCCCGCTGGTCGAGACCCACATGACCCGCTGCATCCATTGCACGCGCTGTATCCGGTTTCTGACCGAGATCGCGGGAGTCCAGGAATTGGGCGCCACCGGGCGCGGCGAAGACATGGAGATCGGCACCTATATCGAGCGTGCGCTCGGGTCCGAGCTGTCCGCCAACATCATCGATCTGTGCCCGGTCGGCGCGCTGACCTCCAAGCCCTATGCGTTCATGGCCCGGCCGTGGGAATTGGTCAAAGCCGAGTCGATCGATGTTCTCGACGCGGTCGGCAGCAATATCCGGGTCGACTCCCGCGACGCGCAGGTCTTGCGGGTGCTGCCGCGGGTCAATGAGGACATCAACGAGGAGTGGATCTCGGACAAGACCCGCTACGCGATCGACGGGCTGCGCCGGCGGAGGCTCGATCGCCCGTATGCCGGCCGCCGCGGCGCCCGGGTCGAGACCGACTGGCGCGACGCGCTCGAAATCGTCGCCGACCGGATGAAGGCGGTTCCAGCCGAACGCATCGCCGCGATCGCCGGCGATCTGTGCGACCTCGAATCGATGTTCGCGCTAAAGGAACTGCTTGGCGGGCTTGGCGCGGTCAGCCTTGACTGCCGTCAGGACGGGGCCAAGCTCGATCCGCGCTGCCGCGCCGGCTACCTGTTCAACACGACGATCGCCGGCATCGAAATGGCCGACGCTTGCCTATTGATCGGCACGAACCCGCGCTGGGAAGCGCCGCTCGTCAATGCGCGGTTGCGCAAGCGCCATTTGCAGGGTGGCTTCAACATCGCCGCGATCGGTCCGGCGCTCGATTTGTCCTTTCCGGTCGAAATGCTGGGCGAAGGGGGCGAGACCGTCGGTGCGGTCGCCACCGGCGCGCATCCCTGGGCCGAACGGCTGCGTCAGGCGAAGAACCCGATGCTGATCGTGGGGCAAGGGGCGTTGACGCGGGCGGATGGCGCGCAGGTGCTGGCGAGCGCGCGCGAGATCGCCGAACATTGCGGCCTGGTGCGCGACGGCTGGAACGGGTTCAATGTGCTGCACCGGGCCGCGGCGCGGGTCGGCGGCCTCGATATCGGCTTTGTGCCACAACCGGGCGGGCGTGATGTCGCCGACATTCTCGAGGGCTGCCGGTCGGGCGCGATCGAAGTGCTCTATCTTCTCGGCGCCGACGAGATAGACGTTGGCGATCTCGGCTCGGCCTTTGTCGTATATCAAGGACACCACGGCGACCGGGGCGCCGAGCGGGCCGACGTGATCCTGCCGGGGGCGGCCTATACCGAGAAGGATGGCACCTATCTCAACACCGAGGGACGGGCGCAGCTCGGCCGCCGCGCGGTCTTTCCACCCGGTGACGCGCGCGAGGACTGGACGATCATCCGTGCGCTCTCGGCCGCGGTCGGCCGGCCGCTTCCCTTCGACAGTCTGGGCGAGTTGCGCCGCCGCCTGCGCGCCGCCCATCCGTCCGCCGCCGAAATCGACCGGGTGACGCCGGCGGTATGGGGCGACTTCGGCGAGACCGGGCCGATCGAGCCGCGCCCGTTCGCCTATCCGATCGCGGATTTCTACCGCACCGATCCGATCAGCCGGGCGAGCGCGACGATGGCCGAGTGCAGCGACGTATTCTTGGCGCATCACGGCGAATTGCCCGCGCGGACCGGCACGCATGGCTGATTTTTGGCATGGCTATGCCTGGCCGACGGTGATCACGGTCGGCGAGGTGCTGGCGGTGGTCGTGCTGCTTCTGATTGCCGTCGCCTTTTTGACTTACGCCGAGCGCAAGGTGCTGGCGTTTTCGCAACTGCGCAAAGGGCCGAACGTGGTCGGCCCGTTTGGGCTGCTGCAGCCCTTCGCCGATGGTCTCAAGCTGCTGATCAAGGAAACAATCGTCCCGAGCGGGGCCAATCGTATCGTATTCATCGCCGCGCCGATCGTCACCTTTACGTTGAGCCTCGTAGCCTGGGCGGCGATCCCGTTCAATCCGGGCGTGGTGATCGCCGACATCAATGTCGGGATTCTCTACCTGTTCGCGATCAGCTCGCTCGGGGTGTACGGCATTATCCTCGCCGGCTGGGCGTCGAATTCGCGTTACGCTTTTCTCGGCGCGTTGCGGTCGGCGGCGCAGATGGTTTCGTACGAGGTCGCAATCGGCTTTGTGCTGGTCACCGTGCTGGTTTGTGTCGGCTCGCTGAACTTGACCGATATCGTCGAGGCGCAGCGGCACATCTGGTTCGCGGTCCCGCTATTGCCGATGTTCGTGATTTTCTTCATCTCCGGCTTGGCCGAGACCAACCGCGCTCCGTTCGACGTAGTTGAGGGCGAGACGGAGTTGGTGGCCGGCTATTTCGTCGAATATTCGGCGATGGCGTTTGCGCTGTTCTACCTCGGCGAATACGCCAACATGATCCTGATGAGCGCGATGACCAGCGTGCTGTTCCTCGGTGGCTGGCTGGCCCCGTTCGGAGTGCCGCCGTTCACTTGGGTCCCCGGACCGATCTGGTTCCTGCTCAAGATCGCCTTTGTGCTGTTCTGTTTTCTGTGGGTGCGTGCGACCTTCCCGCGATTCCGCTATGACCAGTTGATGCGGCTCGGCTGGAAGGTGTTTCTGCCGTTCTCGCTGTTCTGGCTGGTATTGACCGCGGGGGTATTGACCGCGGCCGGATGGCTGCCGGCGCACTGAGCGGCGGAACGAGGCGGAGGAACGATCGATGATATCTCTGGCACGCAGCGCCCGCGGATTATTGCTGAGCGAGCTGCTTTCGGGGTTGGCGCTGACCTTGCGCTACATGTTCAAGGGCGCGGTCACGGTCAACTATCCCTATGAAAAGGGACCGCTCAGCACCCGCTTTCGCGGCGAGCACGCGTTGCGCCGCTATCCCAATGGCGAGGAGCGCTGTATCGCGTGCAAATTGTGCGAGGCGATCTGCCCGGCGCTGGCGATCACGATCGAGGCCGAGCCGCGCGAGGACGGCAGCCGGCGCACCACTCGCTATGACATCGATATGACCAAGTGCATCTATTGCGGCTATTGCCAGGAGGCCTGCCCGGTCGATGCGATCGTCGAGGGGCCGAATTTCGAATTCGCCACGGAAACTCGCGAGGAATTGTTCTACGACAAGCAGAAATTGCTCGACAACGGCGACCGGTGGGAGGCGGAAATCGCCAAAAACCTGGCGCTCGACGCTCCTTATCGATGAGCTGGATGACGTTGTCCGCGACATGGCCTTTCACCCAACTCGCTGCGCTCGGCCCCCGGGGCCGCGTGGCTGAGGGGCTCGCTCGGAGAGCGTACGGATGATCCTCCAGGCGATCCTGTTCTATCTGTTCGCCGCAGCGGCGGTGGCGGCCGGAGCGATGGTCGTCGTCGCCCGCAATCCGGTTCATTCGGTGCTGTTTTTGATCCTCGCCTTTTTCAACACCGCCGGCCTCTTCGTGCTGATCGGCGCCGAGTTCCTGGCGATGATCCTGGTCATCGTCTATGTCGGGGCGGTCGCGGTGCTGTTTCTGTTTGTTGTGATGATGCTCAATATCGACTTCGCCGATCTGCGCAGCGGCTTCGTGCGCTATCTGCCGATCGGCGCCTTGGTCGGCTTGGTCCTGCTGGCGGAACTGGTGCTGGTCTCGGTCAGCTGGGCGGTTACCGCGTCCGGGGCAGTGGCACCTGCCGTACTGCCGCCCGGCGGCGTCGCGCTCAGCAACACGCGCGCGCTCGGCGACATTCTCTATACGCGCTATCTGTTCGCATTTCAGGGGGCCGGGTTGATCCTTCTGGTCGCGATGATCGGGGCAATCGTGCTGACCCTTCGCCGTCGCGCCGATGTACGGCGGCAATCTATCGCGTCTCAGCTCGCCCGCACCCGCGCCCAATCGGTCGAGGTGGTCAAAGTACCGGTCGGCGGCGGCGTGTGATGGCGATTGGCCTCAGCCATTACCTGGCGGTCGCGGCAATCCTGTTTACGCTTGGGATCTTCGGCATCTTTCTCAATCGCAAGAACGTCATCATCATCCTGATGTCGATCGAGCTGATGCTGCTTGCCGTCAACATTAACTTTGTGGCCTTCTCGGTGTTCCACAACGATCTCGTCGGCCAAGCCTTCGCCATGTTCGTGCTGACTGTCGCCGCGGCCGAGGCGGCGATCGGGCTCGCCATCCTCGTCGTCTATTTCCGCAACCGCGGCACGATCCGGGTCGAAGACATCAACATGATGAAAGGCTGAGGGGTTGGCGCTCGCCATCGTCTTTCTGCCGCTGTTCGCCGCTGTCATCGCCGGGTTTTTCGGTCGGGCGATTGGCGACCGCGGCGCGCAGATCATCACCTGCGGCGCGCTGCTGCTGTCGGCGGTGTTGGGCATCTTCGTCTTTCGCGAAATCCTGGCCACACCGGAGCCGCAGATCATTCCTGTGGCGCAGTGGATCGTCGCCGGCGGGGTCGACGTCACCTGGTCGATCCGTCTCGACACCTTGAGCGGGGTTATGATCCTCGTCGTCACCATCGTCTCGTCGATGGTCCATGTCTATTCCATCGGCTACATGGCCGAGGACAAATCGATCCCGCGTTTCATGGCGTATTTGAGCCTGTTTACCTTTTTCATGCTGACGCTGGTTACCTCGAACGACTTTGTCCAGCTGTTCTTCGGCTGGGAAGGCGTGGGCCTGATGTCCTATTTGCTGATCGGCTTCTGGTACGATCGGCCCACGGCTAACGCCGCCGCGATCAAGGCCTTCATCGTCAACCGGATCGGCGATTTTGGCTTCTCGCTCGGCATATACGCGGTCTTTGTGATCTTTGGCACCTTGTCGTTTCCCGAGGTCTTCGCCAGGGCGCCGAAGGTGGTCGGCACGACGATGGAGTTTCTTCACTGGCGGGTCGATTCGCTGACTCCTCGCCTGCATCCTGTTGTTCATCGGCGCGATGGGGAAGTCGGCGCAGATCCCGCTCCATACCTGGCTGCCGGACGCGATGGAAGGGCCGACTCCGGTCTCCGCCCTGATCCACGCGGCGACCATGGTCACCGCCGGCGTGTTCATGGTTGCGCGGCTATCGCCTTTGTTCGAATACGCCCCGACCGGCCTTGCTGTCGTTGGCGTGATCGGGGGGACCACCGCGATCTTCGCCGCCAGCATCGGCATGGCGCAGAACGACATCAAAAAGGTCGTCGCCTACTCGACTTGCAGCCAACTTGGCTACATGTTCGCCGCAGCCGGTGTCTCGGCCTATGCCGCCAGCATCTTCCACCTCTTCACCCACGCATTCTTCAAGGGCCTGTTGTTTCTCTGCTGCGGCGCGGTGATTCACGCGATGGGCGGCGAGCAGGACATGCGCCGCATGGGCGGGCTGTGGCGCAAGACCCCGATCACCTATGTAACGATGTGGGTCGGCGCGCTGTCCTTGAGCGGCATTCCGCCGTTTTCCGGCTATTGGTCGAAGGACACGATCCTCGATGCGGCTTGGGCGTCCGGAAGCGCAGTCGGCCGCTACGGCTGGGTGCTCGGCACCGCCGCGGCGTTCATGACCGCCTTTTACATCTCGCGCGTGATGTTCATGACCTTTCACGGCGAGCCGCGCGCTGACGAAGAGACGATGCATCATGCCCATGAAAGCCCGTGGGTCATGCTGATCCCGCTGATCGTGCTGGCGATCGGGGCCACGTTCTTCGGCTGGCTCGGCTACGATTATTTTATCGGCGATGCCAGCGCCGGGTTTTGGAAGGCCGCGATCCTGGTGCTGCCAGGCCACGATGCGCTGGCGAAGGCCGAAGAGATACCTCTGCTGATCCGCTATCTGCCGCTGGTCTGCGGTGTCGCCGGCATTGCGGTCGCTTATATCTTCTACATCGTCGACACGAGAATCCCGGTGCGGCTCGCCCAGCGCTTCCGCGAGCTCTACTTGTTCCTGCTCAACAAATGGTATTTCGACGAGCTTTACGACCTGCTGTTCGTCCGTCCGGCCTTTGTGCTCGGGGACGGGTTTTGGAAGGGCGGCGACGGCGCCGTTATCGACGGGCTCGGTCCCGACGGCGTCTCCGCGCTGACCCGCGACCTGGCGCGCCAGGCGAGCCGGCTGCAAACCGGATATCTCTATCACTACGCGTTTGCCATGATGATCGGGCTCGCGGCGTTCGTGACCTGGTATTTGTTGCGGCGGTGAGGGGAAAAGCCTCGTGAGCCACTGGCCGCTGCTCTCGCTCGTGACGTTTTTGCCGCTGGTCGGCGCGTTCTTCATTTTGATTGCCCGCGGCGAGGAGGCGGTCGTTGCCCGCAACGCGCGCTTTATCGCGCTGTGGACTTCGCTGATCGTGTTTGCGCTGTCGATCGTGCTGTGGGCCGAATTCGATCCCAATACCGCCGCCTTTCAATTTGTCGAGCACGCCCGATGGATTGCGTTAGGTGGATTTACGATCAGCTATCACCTGGGCATCGACGGCATTTCGCTGTTTTTTATTCTGCTGTCCACATTGTTGACACTGGTGTCGATCGTCTCAGCCTGGGAGATCATCCAAGTTCAGGTCAAAGAATTTATGATCATGTTTCTCGTTTTGGAAACGTTTATGGTCGGCATATTTTGTGCGCTGGATTTTATTTTGTTCTATGTATTTTTCGAAGGCGTGCTGGTCCCGATGTTTCTTATCATCGGGATCTGGGGCGGGTCGCGGCGTATCTATTCGGCATTCAAGTTTTTTTTGTACACGCTGCTAGGCTCGGTGCTGATGCTGCTCGCCATCCTGGCGATCTATTTCAAGACCGGGACCACCGACATCGTCTATGCGTTAAATCACCCAAATCTGTTCTCGCCGAGTCTGCAAAAATGGCTGTGGCTGGCGTTTTTTGCGTCGTTTGCCGTCAAAATCCCGATGTGGCCGGTCCATACCTGGCTGCCGGACGCGCATGTCGAGGCGCCGACCGCCGGCTCGGTCATCCTCGCCGCGATTTTGCTGAAGCTCGGCGGATACGGCTTTCTGCGCTTCTCGCTGCCGATGTTTCCGGCCGCCTCGCACTTTTTCACGCCGCTGATCTTCACCTTGAGCGCGATCGCGGTGATTTACACGTCGCTGGTGGCGCTCGCCCAGACCGACATGAAAAAGACGATCGCGTATTCCTCGGTCGCCCATATGGGTTTTGTGACGATGGGTGCGTTCGCGCTGACGAGCGAAGCCGTGCAGGGTGCGGTCATTCAAATGCTCAGCCACGGGTTGGTCTCGGCGGCGCTGTTCCTGTGCGTCGGCGTGCTCTACGACCGGCTGCACACCCACGAGATCGCACGCTTTGGTGGTTTGGTCGAGCGCATGCCGGCCTACGCCTTTGTCTTCATGGTCTTTATGCTGGCGTCGATCGGGCTCCCCGGCACCAGCGGTTTTGTCGGCGAGTTCCTGATCCTGATCGGCACCTTCAAGGTTTCGACGCTCGAATGCTTTCTCGTGGCAACCGCACTCTTTCTCGGCCCGATGTATATGCTCTACCTCTATCGCCGGGTGATCTTCGGCACGCTCACCCGCGCCGATCTGCGCAACATCCTCGACCTCAGCGCGCGCGAGAAGCTGGTGTTCGCCCCGCTCTTGGTGCTGGTGCTGTGGATGGGCATCTATCCCTCGTCGTTTTTGCGCCCGATCCAGGTCTCGGTCGATCACATGATCGCGCAGGCCGGGGTGCAGGCCTCCGGCTTGCGCCGCGCCGCGATGCGCTAGGACCGGCCTCGTGACGGCAATCGCGTTCTCCGATCTGTCGCCGGCCTTGCCGGAGATCGTGCTCGTCGTGGCGGCGATGGCGCTGTTGATCCTTGGCGCATTTCGCGGCGAACGCGCGACCGGGCTCGTCTCGTGGCTCGCCGCAGCGGCGCTCGTCCTGGTCTTTATCGTGCTGCTGACCGGCGGCCCCGCGCGCCGCGTCGGGTTTTACGGCATGATTGTCGGCGATGCCTTTGGCATGTTCGTGAACGTGCTGGTGTTGCTGGGCTCCCTGCTCGCGATCCTGCTGGCGATCGATTACAACAAAGTGCAGGGGATCGACCGTTTCGAATTCCCGGTGCTGGTGCTGCTGGCGACGACCGGGATGATGGTGATGATCTCGGCCAACGACCTGATCACCCTCTATGTCGGCGTCGAATTGCAGAATTTGGCGCTCTATGTGGTGGCGAGCTTTGATCGCGAATTCGCGGCGGTCGAGCGAAGCCGGGCTCAAATATTTTGTTCTCGGCGGGCTGTCCTCGGGCATGCTGCTTTACGGGCTGTCGCTGATCTACGGGTCCGCCGGCACCACCGGGTTTGCCGAGCTTGCCCGGATCGTCGCGGGCGGCGGGGCGGTGTCGCCCGGTCTCATCGTCGGTCTCGCTTTTGCCGTCGCCGGGCTCGCCTTCAAGTTTTCCGCGGTGCCGTTCCACATGTGGACCCCCGATGTCTACGAGGGCGCGCCGACCCCGGTCTCCGCGTTTTTTGCGGTGGCGCCCAAACTGGCGGTGCTGGCGTTGTTCGTGCGGCTGATGATCACCCCGTTTGGCGCCCTGATCGGTGAGTGGCGGCAAATCGTCGTCTTCCTGTCGATCACCTCGATGGTGTTTGGCTCGGTCGCCGCGGTTGCCCAGCGCAACATCAAGCGACTGATGGCCTACAGCTCGATCAGCCATGTCGGCTATCTGCTGATCGGCCTCGCGGTGGGAACCGCTGAAGGCATCCGCGGGCTGCTGGTCTATCTGGCGATCTACCTGTTCATGACGATCGGCGCCTGGGCGATGATTTTGACGATGCGGCGCGAGGGACGGATGCTGGAACAGATCGCCGATCTCGGCGGTCTGTCGCGCACGCATCCGGCGTTAGCGCTGGCGCTCGCGATTTTTCTGTTTTCGCTGGCCGGCATCCCGCCAACCGCCGGCTTTTTCGCCAAGCTCTATATCTTTTTCGCCGCGATCGACGCGCATCTCGTGGGGCTCGCCGTGATCGGCGTCGTGACCAGCGTGGTCGGCGCCTTTTATTATCTGTGGATCGTCAAGGCCATGTATTTTGACGAGCCGGTCGGCGCCTTCGACGTGCCGATCGCCGGCGAGCTCAAAGGTGTGCTGGTGGTGACCGCGCTGGTGACGTTGTTCTTCTTTTTGCTGCCGGGGCCGGTCGTCGGCAGCGCCGAGGTGGCGGCGTCCTCGCTGTTTCTCCGGTGACCGGGTTGCTGTCACGGCTACCGGATGGCTATCGGCTGGTTTCGCGCGAGACCGTCGGCAGCACCAATGACGAGGCCAAACGGCTAGCACGCTCGGGCGCCGAGCAGGGCACTCTGGTGTGGGCATTGGAGCAAACCGCCGGGCGTGGGCGGCGCGCGCGCGAATGGGTGTCGCCGCGCGGCAACCTCTATGCCTCGCTGGTCCTGCGGCCGGCCTGCCCACTCGATCGCGCGGCGCAGCTTGGGTTTGTCGCAGCGCTGGCGGTCGGCGACGCGTTGGCCGCATTGGTTCCGGAACTCGGTGAGCCCGCATTAAAATGGCCAAACGACGTGCTGGTCGGCGGCCGTAAGATCGCCGGCCTCCTGCTCGAATCGGAGATCGGAGAGAACGGGGACCTGGCCTTTCTGATCGTCGGCGTCGGGATCAACCTGGTCTCGGCGCCGACCGACGCCGAGTTTCCGGCCACGTCCATCCTTGGCGAAGGTTACCGCCCGCCTGAGCCGGCGGCGATGCTCGAAGCCTTCGCCCCGCATTTCGACTCATGGGCGCGATGTTGGCGGGCGGAGGGTTTCGCACCGGTGCGCTCGGCTTGGCGGGCGCGGGCGGGCGGGCTCGGACGGGCGATCCGGGTTCGCCTCGAAGGCGCCACCTTGCACGGCCGGTTCGCCGATATAGATCAGCGGGGTGTGCTGCTGCTGGACACCCCCGACGGACGCCGGCATATCTCGGCGGGCGACGTGTTCCCGGCCACAAGCTGACGGGTCCGATGCTGCTCGCGGTCAACGTCAACAACACGAACACCGTGTTCGCCGTATGGGATGGCGCTCGCCTGGCCGGGGCGTGGCGCGCCGCCACCGACGCGCGCCGTACGGCCGACGAGTATGTGGTATGGCTCGATCATCTCCTCGCGCTCAAGGGTTTATCGCGCCGGGAGATCGAGGGCGCGATCATCGCCAGCGTCGTTCCGGAGGCAAATTTCAATTTGCGCCGGCTGTGCCGCGAGTATTGCCGCAGCGAGCCGCTCGTCGTCGGTGAGCCGGGCGTGAGGATTGGCGCGCGGTCGCTGGTCGACCGGCCGGAGGAGGTCGGCGCCGACCGTCTTGTCAATACCGTGGCGGCGCACGACCGCTATAAGGGGCCGCTGATCGTCGTCGATTTCGGCACGGCCACCACCTTTGACTTGGTGGATGCCGACGGTAATTATCGGGGCGGGGTGATCGCCCCCGGCATCAACTTGTCGCTGCGGGCGCTCACCATGGCAACGGCGCAGCTGCCCAGCGTGCCGATCGCCCGCACCGAAAAAGTGATCGGCACCAGCACCGTCGGGTGCATGCAGTCCGGCATCTTCTGGGGCTATGTCGGGCTGGTCGAAGGGCTCGTCGCCCGCATCAAGCAGGAATTCGGCGCGCCGATGAGCGTCGTATCGACTGGCGGCCTGGCGCCGCTGTTCGATGGCGTCACCGGCGCTATCGAGAGAACCGATCCTGATCTGACCTTGTGGGGGTTGCGCCTGATTTACCAACGAAACAACGATAAATGAACGACTTCCCCTACCGACCACCCACGTCATCCGGCTCCGACGACCCGAATGCGCTTTTGTTTGTGGCGCTCGGCGGCGCCAACGAAATCGGGATGAATCTGAGCCTCTACGGCTGTGCCGGCGACTGGCTGATCCTCGACTGCGGCGTCACCTTTGGCGATGATTCGCAGCCGGGGCTGGATGTGGTCATGCCGGATCCGGCGTTCATCGCCGAACGCCGCGACCGTCTGCTCGGCATCGTCGCGACCCATGCGCATGAGGACCATATCGGCGCCATTCCCTATCTGTGGCCGCAGTTGCGCTGCCCGGTCTGGGCGACGCCGTTCACTGCCTCATTGCTGCACGCGAAGCTCGTCGAGGTTGGGCTCGCCGACAAGGTCAAAATCAATATCGTGCCGATGTCGGGCCGGTTCACGATCGGCCCGTTCGACCTCGAACTGGTTACTCTGACCCATTCGATCCCGGAGCCCAACGCGGTGGTGTTGCGTACCGCGGCCGGAACCGTCCTGCACACCGGGGACTGGAAGCTCGATCCCGATCCGCTGATCGGTGAGCCTGCCGACGAGGCGGCGCTGCGGCGGCTCGGCGACGAGGGCGTCCTCGCGATGATCTGCAATTCGACCAATGCGTTGCGACCCGGCAGCTCGGGGTCCGAGGCCGATCTGCGCCGCTCGCTGACCGAGCTGGTCGGCCGCTATGATGCGCGCGTCGCGGTCGCCTGTTTCGCCTCGAATGTCGCCCGGCTCGAAACGATCGCCCATGCCGCCGCGGCGCATGGCCGCGAGGTGGCGCTGGTCGGCCGATCTCTATGGCGGATGGACAAGGCGGCGCGTGAGAACGGGTATCTGGCCGATTTGCCGTCGTTTCTGACCGAGGATGAGGCGGCCTATATTCCGCGCGACCGCATCGTGATGATCTGCACCGGAAGCCAGGGCGAGCCCCGCTCGGCGCTGGCCCGCATCGCCCGCGACGACCATCCCAGCGTCGAGCTCGAACCCGGCGATGTCGTCATATTTTCCTCGCGGATCATTCCTGGGAACGAAAAGTCGATCGGCCGGCTGCAGAATGCGCTGGCGCGGCTCGGGATCGAGATCGTGACCGAGCTGGACCATTTCGTCCATGTTTCGGGCCATCCCGCGCGCGACGAACTGGTGCGGATGTATCAGATGATCCGCCCGCAGATCGCGATCCCGGTTCACGGCGAGGCTCGCCATCTGATCGCCCACGCCCATCTTGCCGGGGAATGTCAAGTGCCGCAGCCGCTGATCGTGGAAAACGGCGACATGGTGCGCCTCGTGGCGGCCGGCGCCACGATTGTCGACGAGGTGCCGGTCGGGCGGCTCGCCAGCGACGGCAAGACCCTGCTGCCGCTCGATGGCTCCGCATTGAAGGACCGCCGCCGCATTGTGTTCAACGGGAGCGCCATCGCTACATTAGTGGTCGACCGCCAGGACCGGCTCTCTGCCCCGCCGGCAATCACCGTAATGGGGCTGGTCGAGCCGGAGGCGGTCGAGGCCGTCCTCCCGTCTCTGCGCACCGCCATCGAGCGCTCGTTCGACGAACTGCCGGCCGGCGCGCGCCGCGACGACGACGCCATCAGTGAGGCGGCTAGGCGGAGTTTGCGCCGCGTCCTCAACGAGCGCTTTGGCAAACGCCCGCTGGTTGAGATCCAAGTGATGCGACTTTGATCCGAAAAGTGGTGGGAAATGACGAGGGTCGTCGCCGAGTCTGGGTTGCGGGCGTTCCGTCCGCAGGCGGGCTAGAAGGCTGCCTCTGGCGATGATCGGACGATTAAATCATGTCGCGATCGTGGTCCCGAACCTCACCGCCGCGAGCGTCGTCTACCGTCAGTCGCTGGGCGCCCGGGTTTCCGAGCCGCACGCGCTGCCCGCCCATGGCGTTACGGTCGTCTTTGTCGAACTCCCCAACACCAAGATCGAATTGCTCGAGCCGCTGGGTGAAGCATCGCCGGTTCGTGGCTTCCTCGACCGGAACCCGGCCGGCGGGATGCACCATTTGTGCTATGAGGTCGACGACATCATCGCCGCGCGCGACCGGCTCTGCGCGAAAGGCGCCCGGGTGCTCGGCGACGGCGAGCCGCGGCTCGGGGCCCATGACAAGCCGGTGCTGTTCCTGCACCCGAAGGATTTCTGCGGCACCTTGATCGAGCTTGAGGAGGTATGAGCCCGGCCGGGCGCATGGTTTGTCGTCATGACATGGTTCACCGGCATCATCGTCTACGTCCTCGTCTGGTGGGTGACCTTGTTTGCCGTGCTGCCGTTATGGGTCACCCCGGCCGAGCCGGACGATCCGGGCTATGCCGCCGGCGCGCCGCAACGGCCGCGGCTGGCGCTGAAAGCGCTGATCACGACCTTGGTCGCGGCGGTCATCTGGCTGGCGATCTACATCGTCGTCCGCTCTCCGTGGTTGAGCTTTCGCGGGTCGTGAGGTGAGCGCCGCCTATTGCCGCCTTGCGCCGAGCCACCCGGTACACGGGCCTTATCACGATGCCGAATACGGTTTTCCGGCAACCGACGAACGGGTGCTGTTCGAGCGGCTGTTGCTCGAAATCAACCAGGCTGGTCTGTCGTGGTTGACGATCCTCAACAAGCGCGCGGCGTTCCGCGCCGCCTTCGCCGATTTCGAGGTCGATCGCGTCGCCGCCTTCGGGCCGGTCGATATCGACCGCCTGCTCGCCGATTCGGGGATAGTGCGCAATCGTCTGAAGATCGCGGCCGCGATCGAGAACGCGCAGCGCATCCGGGCATTGCGCGAATCGCACGGATCGCTCTCCGATTGGCTCGACGCGCACCACCCGCGCCCGGTCGAAGCGTGGACGCAGCTGTTTCGCAAGACCTTCCGCTTCACCGGCGGGCAGATCGTCGGCGAGTTCTTGCTGAGCCTCGGCTATCTTCCCGGCGCACATGAGCCGGATTGCCCGGTCTTTGCCCGCATTGCCGAACTGTCGCCGCCTTGGGCGCGCGCCGGCGCGAGATGAAGTCCGGGCGCCGAGGGCGAAAGCCCGTTTGACCGCAATGGCCGTTCTTTGCTACCGGAACAGCGGCGCTACCGAAATAGCGGCGTTTGCTTCGGCGGGCGACCGACGGATCTCGTTCGCACACGCGGGGCGCATGACGGGTTCGGCATGCTCGATGCGCCTGTCGTGTTCGACATCGATAATTGATCATGAGGGGGCTTGATGTCGCCGAGGCAGAAATATCTGAGGATCCTGGCGGAAATGGCGTCGGCCGGAACGGTCGGCGTGGCGCTGCTGCTGGGCGCGACAGCGCCGGTCGCTGCCGACCAGGACCCGGCGGGGGCGCAGCCACGGGCCGCAGGCGAGGCGCGGATATCGGATCGGCTCGCCGCCATTCGCGAAGCAGTCTCCGACGTAGCCGTGTCAGGCACGGTCAAGAGCGGACAGCAGTTTGTGTGGTGGGGCAACGGCGGTTGGCGCAATGGCGGTTGGCGAAACGGCGGCTGGCGCAATGGGGGCTGGCGCAATGGCGGTTGGCGCAATTTTTGGCGCAACTGGTGAATGACTCTTTCGAGCAAGGCCCAGTTTGACGGTGGTTGGGGTTTGTTGTTATGAAACTGCGCGTTCCTCGCGGAGCAGGGCCGAGTGCGCATCCTTGGGTTGAGTTGTGCGGGCCAGGGTTCGAGCGGGTGATGGGGTGACACTGATGTCGCTACGGCAAAAATATCTGGAAATCCTGTCGAGGATCGTTCCCGCCGGGGCGGTCAGTGTCTCGCTGTTGCTGGGCTCGACGGCGCCCGGTGCGGCGAGCCCGGGCCCAACCACCCAGCAGCCTCGAGTCTCGGACCAGGCGCGAGTCTCCGAGCGGTTGGCCGCCATCCGTGATGCGGTGTCGACGGTTGGCGGAGAGGAGGCCATTAAGCGCGGCGACGGCTATCCCCGCATCGCTTGGTGGGGCAATGGGGGCTGGGGCTGGCGTCGGCCGTGGGGCGGTGGCGGTTGGGGCTGGCCCAATTGGAACAATTGGCGAAATTGGAACAATTGGAATAATTGGTGGCGCAATTTCTAAACCGGTGGCCCCGCACGCGGCGATAGCGGGCCGCGCCATGCCGACAATCGACCTGCTGGTCGTCCAGCCGACCCCGTTTTGCAATATCGACTGTAAGTATTGCTATCTGCCGGATCGGAATTCGAAGGCGGTCGTCGCCCCCCAGACCCTGCGCAATTTGTTTTCCCAGGTTTTCGCGTCGGGCTGGGTCCGTAATGGCCTGTCGGTTGTGTGGCATGCCGGCGAGCCGATGGTGGTGCCGATTGCCTTCTACCGCGACGCGTTCGCCATGATCGAAAACCTCAGACCGCGAGATCTGCCGGTCGTCCATTCGTTTCAGACCAATGGTACCCTGATCGACGAGGCCTGGTGCGCGTTCTTCACCGAAGCGAAGGTCAATCTCGGGGTCAGCGTCGATGGCCCCCGGCATCTGCACGACCGCAACCGAGTGACCCGATCGGGCCGCAGCACCTTCGATCGGACGATCGCCGGCATTCGGCTTCTGCGCAGGCGTGAGGTGCCGTTCCATGTGATCTCGGTGTTGTCGTCGGCCAGCATGGCCGCGCCGCGGGAGATGTTCGATTTCTATGTCGCGGAGGAGATCGAGCAGGTTTGCTTCAATGTCGAGGAATCCGAGGGCGATCATGTATCGGAATCCTTTGGCGACAGCGGTGCCGAAGCCTCTTATTACCGGTTCCTGAGCGAATTCTGGCGGCTGGCGGCGGCTGCTCCCGGTAAGATCACCTTTCTGCGCGAAATCGAACATGCGCTGCAGCAGGTCATCCGGCCCAAGGAAGCCGCCTTTCGCAATCAACTGGTCGAGCCGTTTGCCATCACCAGCATGGATTGGGCCGGCAATATATCGACATTCTCGCCCGAATTGCTCGGCCTGAAGAACCCGGCCTATGACGATTTTATCTTGGGCAACATCAATCGAGACGCGCTGGTCGATCTGCCTCGCCGCCCAGTCTTTGCCCGGATGCTTGCCGATATCGGCGCGGGTGTGGCCATGTGTCGCGATAGCTGCGAGTATTTTTCGGTTTGCGGCGGCGGGGAGCCGGTCAACAAGCTCGCCGAAAATGGTAGCTTTGCCAGCACCGAGACCACCTATTGCCGGCTGACCAAGATGCGGGCGACGGACCTCGTGCTCGATGCGCTCGAGCGCGTCCCGGCGGGCGGCTTTGACCCGGCGACGATCGCGAGCCGGGCGATGCTGGATGAGGAACTCGGCCGGCCCCAGAGCGCCGGCGTGTGCGGATGACCACCGTCTGATTCGGGAGGACAAGATGAGAAAGACATTGCGGTGGCTGGCTGTGCTCGCCATCGGCGCGGCACTGCAGGGGGGCCTCTCCGGGCTCGCTGTTGCCCAGGGGCCCGCGCCCGGTTCGTCTCCGGCCAATCCGGGGCCGGGCTACGGCGGCGGTGTGCCGGACCAGGCGTCGAACCCCGCCGCCCCGACCGAGAGCGAGCCCGCGACCGAGCTGCCGGTGCTCTACGTCACCAGCGTCGAGATCCTGCGCACCCAGACCGAACCCCAGCTCGACATCGTCCGGGTCACCGGCTTAACCGGCTCGCAAGGCTGGACTTCGCCGGAACTGGTGCCGACGTTTGCCGGCAAGCCTCTCGACGGCATCCTCGACCTCCAGTTCATCGCGACGATGCCGTTGCAGACCGTGGAGGCAACAGGTTTTGCCCCGATCGGCGCCGTCTTCACGCTCGAGGAAGGCCACGTATTCAAGGGCGTGCGCGTCCGCGCCTCGGAAAACGCGATAGAAGTCGATCAGATCCCCGGCAGCAAAGCCGTGAAGATCACAGTCGACGGCTGCAAAGATTGCGTGGGCAAGAAATTCGCCGAGAAGGGGCAGTCCCCGCCGGGGGCCACGGGAATCGTCCGCGAGGAGGATCTTCCCAAGGTATTGCGCTGGATCAACCCGAGCCGCGGGATTAGGGGCATCACCCACGATCCGAACCGGCTCAACCTGATGCTCGGCGCCGACAACACGATCATCGCGGCTTATTGGGAGTAGCGGGCGGGGTGCGGCGCCGTCCGGCTTGTCCGTTGCCTGGCCGCATCGCAGGGAGCCGCGCGGGCGGCGGCCGCGGTCGCGGCTGGCTCGGGTTGATCGTGGTTTTCGGTCTCGCTGTTGTCGGCAGCTCCGCGGCCAGTGCCGGAACGCTGGCCACAGTAGACGTTGCGGCGCTCGATCGAGTGGCGCTGGCCGTCGACGGTGTCGAGTTCGAGCCACGGCACCGATGCGAGGATGTGGCGGACCGAGGTCGACGGCCCGCAAGGGCCAATGCAGGTCTCGCTTGCCGCTGCGATGGATGTCGGCAACGGCGACCGCTTCGATCCGGGAGAGAACCGCGCGCTGGGCCGCGCCTATCTTGCCCGGCTCTACCGCCGCTACGCCAATTGGGTCGATGCCGTCGCCGCCTATAATTGGGGGCCGGGCCATATGGACGCCTGGATCGACAGTGGGCGGCCGATCGACAAATTTCCGGAGACGGTGGCGCTTTATCGGGTCCGCGTGCTGTACGGCGGCGGGGTCGCCACGCCCGGCCATCATATTCAGCCGCGCCGGCCGCTCGCCGACCGCCTGCATCCGAGCCGCAGCAGCACCGCTGTCGAGCAGCTCTACGATGCGGTTATGCGCGACAGCTTTGGCGCTGAGCAACCGCCAAACCGGACGCCGTAACGATGGTCGGAGTGAGAGGATTTGAACCTCCGGCCCCTGCCTCCCGAAAAGCGACCACCATCGGCCACGCCTAGAAACAGGCGTCGCGCGCGACGAGCCTAGCGTACTGCTCGGTGATCTTGACGGCCGCGTCGGGACCGGGTGGCGTTGCCCGAGACCAGTCGGGCGATGGCTGCACCTGCTGCGCCTGAGCAAATCGCATGAGGCCGCTGACAGCGAGAAGAGCGGCGTTCGCGGTCCTCCCAAGTGCGTTGTTCGTTGCGCCCTCCGCGCTCTCACTTCACCAATTCCACGTCGTCCGGTTTCCAGCTCTTGTCGAAATGGGCCTGGGTCGGCCCGTAGAGCCGCAGGATGACAAAGAAACCCTCGCCGGGAACCGTACGGCGCCAATTGGCCTCTTTGCCGGGCGGGGCGGGGTCGGCTCGAAATAAAGGTCGATTGAGCCGTCGGCATTGCCGGTGGGCCTGTCGCGCGAGCCGATCGACGGAAAAGCTTGGTCATTGTCGAGGCCGGAGGCGGTGTTCGCGTCATAGAGTGTCGCCGACCAGAAGATGGCGGCCGGGACGTTAGGCGGAAGATGCAGTCGATAGCTCTTGTCGCCCGACAGATATCGCCCGTCGGCGCCTTGTAAAGCGGCAGATAGCAGCGCCCTGGCCGGGCACGACCGAAATCATGGCAAAACTGGTCGCGTAAATAATGCTATAGACGCCGCTACGCAAATCAAGGTCGCGAAAGCTGCCGGACTTCTCCAGCCACTCGAGATCGGCCGCGCCGCTTCGCGTCAGTTCCATGTAGTGGCAGTCGTCATAGATCAGTCCGCCCGGCTGCTTGTCGACATTGGAATAAACCATCACGCGGCTCATCTTGAATGCCGTCATGGCGGCGGCATCGAGCATCGCGACCGCCCGCGCAGTCGGCTTGAACGGCTGCCCTTTGATGATGCCGATCGCGGCCATCATGCCGCGCCAATCGACATCGGCTGGTCGATGACTTCGCTGTCGAGAAAGCGCGCTAACATATCGAAGAAGCTGCCGCCTTTACCATGATCGGGCCCGGGGTTTGTGGTGAGCGTCTGGTTCTTCCAGTCGGGGAGTCGCGACCAGTAGACGATCTGATTGGGGGCGCCCTTGGCGTCGCGGACCATCGCCTGGTACATGAGGTCATAATTGACCGTGGGCATGCCCCAGGCGACGGCCTCTACCGCGCGGCGTTCGATCGTGCGGCGGGCGAGGTCGTCAGCGGGAAGGTGTTGTGCGGCCGCCGCCAGCTCTGCAGTCGTCTGCTGCGCCCTAGGGACAAGGGACCCGGCAGAACCACGGCGACAATTGCCCAGCCGAGCATCACCCTGCATGTCGGCCCCATCGGCCCGAAGATAGCGGCATATCTCGCTTCCTGCGTCGCTCCCGGTCGGGGCGTCAGTCGTTCGTTGGCTGCTGCAACTTCTCCATGATCTGGTCGACGCTGAAGCTCTGCGGGCGCTGTCGCGGCGGGAACTCCTTAAACGTGCCGATGAATTCCGCGACGATCGCCTGCCCGCCCAACAAAAGATATCCCTTACGGAGCGACCAAGCGTAGTAGCTGTTCGAGGTAATCTCGGCTCGCTCGTAGGGGTCCATGCGTAGATTGAAAAATAGTGGAAGGCGACGGAAGGTGAACGGCTCGCCCCAAATGTCTAATGTTCCTTGTGTCTTCTGTTCAGCGAATACCAGTTTCCAGTTGTTGAAGCGCAGCGCGACTAGCAGGCTGCTGAAAAAAGGTTGCGGGTTTGGCGCGTTGTGCTCCCTTAGGGGTAGGGGATGGGGATGACTCGGGTTGATCGGCCACCCGGTGTAAACGAGAACTGATCCGGCGATAATCCAAAAGACGGTGCGGGGCCGCCGTCGGTATAGGCCGTCCCCTGCTGGAGGGTCAGGGCAAGAGCCACTCTGTGATAATCGCTCCGCCGAGTCGCCTCAGCGGCGGCGCGGTTCACGACCCCGGCGGAAATCAACCCCCAGGATCGCGAAGTCTCGGCACCGAAAACGGAGGCGCTCAAGACCAGGTTATCCCGGTCATCGCTGTGTGTCCCGCCCCGCCGGTCAATATCAGATGATTGCAACTAAACGCACGCAGTTAGATGAAAGCTGGCTTGGTTACTTTAATACGGGTTCTTCCCAATTTTTGTAACTTTTCGTAACCGAAGCCTTATCTCCCTGCGTCCGTAAGCCTCGACAATAAACATTTGATATATCCAGATATTTGTTGTTCAACACCCTCTTGGTAAGGGGGAGGTGGCAAGTTCAATCCTTACCCGCGGCACCAGCCAACCCTAAGAAAGCCGCCCTTCTGGCCGCCGAGGCAGACTAAATTGAAGCCGCCTGGGCCGAAGCCAAGCTGGCCGCCAGCACGGCGCCAAGAAGGCTTGCCTCTACCGGCAGAAGCGGATCGGAAGGTTGAACGGGCTGCCGAGGATTATGACCGCACCGAGGCGATGCGCGCCGTTCCACACCATCCGCCCCGCGCGGTTGGCCGTCGCATGGACCACGACCGGATCATCGTCGCCGCGGTCTTCCCAAGCGCCGGCGTCCATCACCGCGGCATAGCGGGCAGAGATTTCCAGCAGGATCGTCCGGGCCTGCGGTGTGTAGAAATGGGATTGGAGCCAAGTTTCAGCGGTCACCGGCCTAATCGCGCACCGGATCAGTTCGGGAGCGTGCTGACGATAGAGGCGACCCGCAGAAGTCGGCAGAGGGCCAGGATGTCGGCGCCGATAGTCTGCGAGCGCATCTGCCGCGTCAATCATCTTCGACACTCCCCGCGCTCTTTACGCTTTCTATTCTTTGGGCTATTGACATTTTCACATAGCCTATAAGGCCCGGTCAAGTCTATCGGCCGCGATCAGCTCCGCGCAATGGCTGTCCGGGGCGAGTGCGTCGGCTCGTAGGATGCGAGCGAGTATGCGCCGCACTGCTGGCTAGGGCAGGCACCCCCATTCGTCGATACCTCGATCGTTAGCCAGCAGAATAGCGGCCAAGGCCGAGCCGCGTTGAGTTGTCGGCCCTGGCGGCGCGTCGGCCGGTTTACCGGGAAAGCCGCGCCAGCAGCGAAACGGCCGCGGCCGGGGCGCGGATTTTGGCGCCGTTGATGAAATAGATGAAGCAATCGCGGCCGGCAGCACCCCAGTCGCGGCCGCGCGCGGCCCAGTCGTCGAGCGCCGGCGGAGGATAACCGGCTGGCTCGTCTACAGCGCAGCGGCGCAGCCTCGCATAGACGAAATCGGCGGTGATGTCGGTGATCGCCGGGTATTTCTCGTCGTCGACGAGCGCGACCGCAGTGTCGTGCCGCCTCAGCAGCTCGATAAAGCCGGGCGACACGAAGCTCGGGTGCCGTACCTCGACCACATGACGCAGGGCGCGGCCGTCGATCTCGCGCGGCAACAGCGCGAGAAATACGGCGAAAGCAGCCTCGTCGAAGCGCATGAACGGAGCGAACTGCCACAGGATCGGGCCAAGTTTGGCGCCTAGCTCGAGCACGCCGCCGGCAAGGAACCGATCAATCGACGGGCCGGCGGTCGCCAGGTCGCGGCGGTGGGTCACGAAGCGCGGACCTTTCACCGAGAACACGAAATCATCGGGGGTCTCGTCGTGCCAGCGGCGAAAGCTCGCCGGCTTTTGGGCGCCGTAAAAGGTGCCGTTGATCTCGATCGCGGTGACCTGCCGGCTGGCATGGGATAGCTCGCGCGCCTGCACCAGCCCGGACGGGTAGAACGCGCCGCGCCAAGGTGCGAACACCCAACCGCCGATGCCGACGCGAATGGTCCCAACGGGGCTCATCGGTGGATCAGGAACGACGGCGCCGCCCGTCGCTCTTCCCACCCCACGGTTTCGAGCAGCGGCACATCTTCCTCCTCTATCGAATAGCCGAGACAAAAATCGCCGATCACCTTCCACTCTGCCCGAACATTGAGGATCGCGGTAATTTCGCGCGGATCGAGGATCGACAACCAGCCCATGCCGATCCCCTCGGCCGCACAGGGTGCCGGATAGATGGGGTGCGCCGCCGCGAGACCGAGCCGGCTTTGACGGCGCAGCATGCGTCGAAGCTGGCGCAGAGGCGATTGATTTCTCGACCCCGGCACTTTAGATGCAAGCGTCGGCACTCCTTGCGTCCCCATCGTCTAGAGGCCTAGGACATCGCCCTTTCACGGCGGTAACAGGGGTTCGAATCCCCTTGGGGACGCCAATAATATCGGGATGCCCAATATATGCCCAATATATGCGGCTGGATCGCGATAGACGATCATGGTCCCACGTGGCTGCTATGGCCTCGATCGGTTGCAGGATCCGTCGTACCTTTGGCCCGCCTCTATGCTGCTGAACGGCACCGGTGGCACGCCTAAATCGCCGACGATGCCGATCCAGCCGGGCCGGTCCTACCCGGGTTGGCGGTCGAGCAGCTAAGACACAAACACCTTCCGGGCCTCGCCCACTAGAGCCCCAGCGATCTGCTAACTGGCGTCCCGGAGGTCTGGCAATTGCCGTTATCGACACAGTGCCTGCAGCGCTCCGCCGTCGACAACGATGGTCTCGCCGGTGCTGAAGCCGGTCTTCATCAGATAGAGGTAGGCTTCGGCGATATCCTCGGGCTTGCCGACCCGGCCGACCGGGAGGCGGGCGCCGATGCGCTCGAACGTCGCCAATCTCTCGGCTTCCGGCAATCGATGCCAAAGCTCGGTGTCGACTGCGCCGGCGCACACCCCATTGACCCTGACCGGCCGGAGTTCGGCGGCGAAGCTCTTCACCATGCCCTCAATCCCGCCAAGCACGCCGGCATAGATACGCGCCCCGGCGCCGCGCGCTGCCCGGCAAGGCCGGAAACCAGCGTGATCGAGCCCGACTTGCTGATATGCGGATAGGCGGCGCGAACTGTATTGAACGGACCCCAGAACCGCACTTCGAAGGCCGAGCGTGCCTCTTCGTCGGTGAGCTCCATGATCTGCTTGCTCAGCAGCGGATCGCCGACCGTCACCGCCAAGTGATCGAACGGACCGAGGCCGGCAAAGAACCGCTCCAGCATCGGCTTGTCGGTGACATCGGTCGCGCATGTCGTCGTGCCGAAATACGGGTCGTAAAGTTTGGTGACCTCCATCTCCTCGCGCGCCTCTCTCGGCAAGCGCCCGATTTCGGAATAAACCGCCCTTGCGATCTCCCGGAAGGTCAAAGAGCGGTCGGTACCCGAGACGAACACCTGTCCGTCGGCGGCCTCGATGTCATCGACTGCCGCTTCGAGCAGGTGCGAGGCCGCGCGGATCACCTTCTCCTTGAGCAGGCGCGCTGCCAACGTCGCCGCTCCTCCGGCCAGCACCGCGCTGCGGCTCGCATAGCTTCCGGTGCCGTGCGCGACGACGGCGCTGTCGCCCTGCAGGATTCGGATGTCCTCGATCCGGGCGCCGAGCTCGTCGGCAACCACCTGCGCGAGCGTGGTTTCAAGCCCTTGGCCGTGTGAGGCAACCCCGAAACTGCCGATCACTGCCCCGGTTGAATCGAGGCGGATCGTGGCGGTTTCTGTTCCGGTGTTGATCGGCATTCCCGGTGCTGCCGAAATACGAGACCCGATGCCGGTCAGTTCCGCGTAGGTGGCGCTGCCGATGCCGACGAGCCGACCTTCGGCCCTTGCCTTCGCCTGTTCCTCGCGCAGCAGCTGGTAGCCGGCGGCCTGGCACGCGCTCGTCAGGCTGTCGACAAAGCCGGAACGGTCCCAGACGATGCCGGAGGCCACCCGGTAAGGGAGCTCGTCGGCTCGGATCAAGTTCCGCAGACGAAGTTGAACGGGATCGATCGCGAGACGCCGCGCCGCCATGTCGATCAGCCGCTCCATGACGAAGCTCGAGATTGGCCGGCCGACGCCGCGATAGGGGCCGGTCGGGGTCTTGCAAGTTGCGACCGCCCGCACCCGCCCGCGGTAGGTTGGCACCCGGTAGGGACCCGGCAGGAAACTCGCGACCTGGACGGGCTCGAGCGCGGCAGTCCACGGATAGATCGAATAGGCGCCGACATCGCCCATCACCTCGGCGGCAAGCGCCAGAATGTGGCCGTCCCGATCCACCCCGAGTTCGGCTTCAACGATTTCGTCGAAGCCATGCGTCGTCGAGACGAGATCCTCGTGCCGGCTGCCGGTCCAGCGCACCGCTCGGCCGAGGTGACGGGCGAGCACCGTGACGACAATCTCCTCCTGGTAAAGGGATGCTTTGCCGCCGAAGCCGCCGCCGACGTCGGGCGCCACCACACGGACGCTATGTCCCGGCATTTTGAGGAGATCGGCGAGAAGGTCGTGGAGCCGGGGATCTGCGTCGATGCGGTCAGGGTTAGCAAACGGCGCCCGCGATCGTACTCCACGAGACAGGCACGGGGCTCAAGGGCGACAGGCGCCTTTCGGCGGAACCGGAAACGGCCGCCGACGCGCACCGTGGCCAGCGCCATCGCCTCGGCAAGATCGCCGCGCGCAACTCCCGGGTCACGAGGATGTTCGTCCCCGCCTCTTCGTGCAGCAGCGGCGCGTCCTTGAAGACAGCTCTCTCCGGGTCGATCACGGTTTCGAGCGGTTCGTAGGCGATCTCGATCCGATCGAGCGCGTCCTCTGCGCGGTACCGGCTCTCGGCCAAGACAGCGACGACGGGTTCACCGACGTAACGGACTTTTTCCCGCGCCAACGGATATAGCGCGGTCGAGTGATAACCAGGCAGCCGCGAGGTGGCATACACCGGCTCGATCAAACCGTTGAGCTCTCTCGCGGTATAGACGCCGATTACGCCCGGCATCGCTTCTGCCGCCGCGGTGCTGATGCTTGAGATCAGAGCGTGCGGATGATCGATGCGCCGGAATGCGATATGCAATGCGCCCGGGACGATACGATCGTCGGTAAACGCTCCCTGGCCGGTCAGCAAACGCCGATTCTCTACGCGTTTGACGCGCGCGCCGATATTCTTTGGCGGCAGCCCGAGGCCGAAATCCGCGCCTTCGAGCCCCAGCGCTTGCCTGCGATCGTCAGTCATCGAAAATCCGGCCCTTTCCAGTTTGCGCGAAGCATAGAAAGCGTTGAATCGAACGCGGCCAAAGGAGATGGTGCGATGGGCAAGCTAGACGGAAAGGTGGTGATCGTAACGGGCGCGGCACGAGGCCTCGGGCGCGCCTATGCCAAGAGGCTCGCCGGGCTTGGTGCCAAGCTGGGGGTCGCCGACCTAAACCTGCGTTCGTACGAGGAGTTCGAGGCCGAGGCGCAGGATATGACCGGTGTAAATACCGTCGCCGAGATCGAGGCATCGGGTGGGACGGCGTTGGGGATCGAGGTCGATGTGCGTGACCACGAGGCGGTCGAGGCCATGGTGGCCCGGGTCGTCCAGGAGTGGGGTCGGGTCGATGTGCTCGTCGCCAATGCCGGCGGCGGCCGCGGTCGGCCAATGGATACCAAGGCCAGCACCCTCGATCCGGCCCTCTTACACCTCGTCACCGAGATGAACCTGTTCGGGACCGTATATAGCTGCAATGCCGTCGCCCCGACCATGAAGCAGCAGCATTCCGGGAAGATCATCACGGTGAGTTCAGTGGCCGGCACGGCACCATCCGCTGATGGTGGCTACGCCCATTACGGCGCGGCCAAAGCGGCGATTGCCCACTACACCCGCTATCTGGCCCAGGATCTCGGCCCGTTCGGGATTACTGCGAATTGCATCGCCCCCGGTGTTATTGCGACCGGCCGGATCATGGCAACGGTCATTCCGGGCAGGAGCCAGAGCAACCGCGATCGGGCTGAGTTGGTCGCTCTCAGGCGTCTTGGGACGGTCGAGGATTGCGCCAAGGTGGTCGAGTTTTTGGCGACCGACCTATCAGATTATGTGACCGGAGCCGTGATCCCAATCGACGGCGGATTGGTGAGAGGATAGCGGAATCGGAGGCGACACTGCCACGGCAACAGTTCATGGATTTGCCGGGCCGGGTGATCGGCGATGCGGGCGAGGACGTCGGTGAGGTAGTGCTGCGGGTCGAGGCCGTTGAGCTTGGGCCCGCGGTGCGACCGTCCAGGTGAGTTGCGCGTGGTCGGGCTTTCCGACCGTGACCGCCGCTTGCAAAAGACCGGCGAGTCCGGCGGCCGGACTACTCGCCGCAGCTTCAGCTGACGGGCTGATCCCGTCTTTCGAGGGAAAGCCGGCGCAGACGCCCGTGCTGCTCAAAGCCATCGAGGCAGCAGGATGGTCGACGAAGGAGGGTTTGCTGAGTGATGAGCCGTTGTGGCGCGAAATCGGCCGGTTCGATGAGAGGGGGCACGTCCTTGGCGCCGATCTGGCGACGCAAGCACACGATTTGCTCGTCGAGGTGGCCGATATCGCCCTGCAGCTGGCGCAGAAGGGACGCCGGGTGCGGATCGTAACCGACCATGGCTGGCTGTTGATGCCGGACGGCCTGCCGCAGGCCCAGCTGGTCTCCGGACTTACGGTCGCAGGCGGCAAGGGCCACCGGGTTGCGACGCTCAAGGAGGGCGCACTGACCACCTACCCGCGCCTCCCGTGGAGCTGGGACAAAGGCGTCTCGTTGGCGACCGCCACGGGAGCGCGCGCCTTCTACGCCGGTGTGGAATACGCCCATGGCGGGGTCAGTCCGCAGGAATGCGTCCTGCCGGTCCTCGACATCGTGGCGGAGCCTGCCGCCGCGCCGGTCATCATCAAGCCGACCTGGCGGCGGCTTCGGCTTAATGTCGAAGTGCAAGGCGGGGCGGGATTGATGTTCGACGTGCGCCTGGGCAGCGACGTTTCGGGCGACAGCATCCTGCCGAAGGGCGCACGCCTATTGGACGATCTCGGCCAGGTCGGGGTGTTGATCCCCGACGATATGAGGGGAACCAAGTCTGCCTCGTGGTGCATCCGCCGAATGCGCCGCAGGATGGGCGCTCCCGCCAGAGATGTGCAACGACACCGCGTTTATGGACCGGATACATATGTATCTGCCGGGCTGGGACATCCCGAAGGTAAGCCGAGGCCTATTCACCGACCACTTCGGGCTGGTTTCGGACGTTCTCGCCGAGACCTTCTCTCGGCTGCGGTCGCAGGCTCGGTCTGGCGCGTTGCACGGGCATGTGCATCTCGGCGGGGCGCTGTCGGGCCGTAACACCAATGCGGTCGGCAAGACGGTCTCGGGGCTTCTGAAGTTGCTCTATCCGGACGTGTCGCAGGAGGTTCCCGACGACGATCTCGAATGGGCGGTAAGGCTCGCTCTGGAATGTCGCCGGCGAAAGAGCAGCAGAAGCGGATCGGGTCGGCTGAATTCCGCAATACCCAGTTCTCCTACAGCATGGGCCTCGACGGGGTGGAGAAGTTCGTACCCACCCCCGAGCTGCAGTCAGAGGACAGCATCGGTCCCGACCCGCTCTCCCATGGTCAGGTCTGGGCGATCAGCCCCGGTGGGAAGGACGAGGCCGTTGGCCTGTACCGTATCGAGGTCAACAAGGGGCCGGGCGGCGGTGTGCGCATCCTCAATCAGTCGCCGCCGGCGGCGTTTCGTGAGAGCGTCAGGATTGCCGAGCAGAACCTCTATGCCCGCGGCGGCGAGCTGGTCGGCGACCGGAATCCGCGCGAGCACGAATTCACCGTACAGCTGCGTTCGTTCGACACAGCTAGATCGGCGGATCACACCGGTGTGCCGGTCCTGCTCGCTTTGGCCTCAGCACTACTCACCAAACCACTGAAAGGCGGGATGGCCGTCGTTGGCGGCATTAATCTCGGCGGCTCGATCGAGCCGGTCCACAACCCCGTGGACGCTGTCGAGCACGCAATGTCCAAAGGCGCCTCGGCGATCCTGATGCCGGTTCCCTGCCGGCGCCAGCTCGTCGACCTGTCCCACGATGTCGCGACCAAGGTGCAGGTACTGTCCGACCATGAACCTCAATTCGGATTTTGGAGCCCGCGCAGCTGTCCACGCCGCCCGGTTAGACAGGACACCATCACCCATCCCGGGGGTCGACCGGAGAATGCTCGACCGCATCGGGACGAGGTGGCGCGTGCGACCTCGATCGTTCGCTACGCCCCGCACAGTCATTTCTCGGCGCACACCCATGGCGGGGGCGAGGAGGTCCTGGTGCTCGATGGCGTCTTCCAGGACGATCATGGCGACTATCCTGCGGGCACTTACGTTCGCAACCCGCCGACCAGCCGCCACACGCCCGGTTCCGAGCCGGGTTGTACGATTTTCGTCAAGCTCTGGCAGTTCGACCCTGACGGCCGTACCCGGCTGCGCATCGATCCGGGTTGCTGTGGCTTCTCCGCCACCGGCGCGGATGTCCGCGGCGACCCGTTCGGCATCGCTTTCCAGGATGTCGGCAACGAGGATTTTGGCACCTTCGTTCGCGAACAGCGAGCCTCCGCCTCACCCATGCCATGCGCGCCGCCGGTGACGATCGCAACTTTGTCTTTCAAACGCATAACGCCCCATCCTTCAGACGCATAACGCCCCCCGATTTGCCTGTGCAACGATCATAATCATGATGCCTCGATCCTTGCCATCCGCGCTTGGGCGCTGGACACCGCCACAGCGTTTTGGGAGCCTAGCCTGACCGTTCCCGCGCCGCTTACGAGGGCGTGATGCCGAAGCAGATCCGCTTGAACGCTTCGACATGAACTGCGTGGGCCATCAGTCGCCGGGACTGTGGAGCCATCCACGCGACCAAGCGGATAGGTACAACACCCTGGATTACTGGGTGCAGTTGGCCCGCTTATTGGAGCGGGGGAAGTTCGACGCATTGTTTCTGGCTGATGTGCTGGGGATTTACGACGTCTACAAAGGGTCACCTCGTACGGCATTGGAAAATGCGGTGCAGGTACCGGTCAACGATCCGCTGATGGTCATCCCGGCGATGGCCTACGTCACCCGCCATCTCGGCTTCGGCGTGACCTGCGCGCTAACCTACGAGCACCCCTATCCATTCGCCCGGCGGATGTCGACGTTGGACCACCTGACCAACGGGCGTGTCGGCTGGAACATCGTCACCGGGTACCTCGAGAGCGCCGCGCGCGGCATGGGCATGACGAGGCAGGAGGGCCACGACACGCGGTACGAGATCGCCGAGGACTATATGCAGGCCGTCTATAAGTTGTGGGAGGCAAGCTGGGAGGACGAAGCCGTGCTGCGTGATCGGCGGAAATTTGCCGACGCCGACCGGATCCACCGCGTAGCCCATAGTGGTCCCTATTTTCAGCTTGACGCCATCCATCTTTGCGAACCGTCGCCGCAGCGCACGCCGGTGCTGTACCAGGCCGGCGCCTCGACCCAGGGCCGCCAGTTCGCCGCGCAGCACGCGGAATGCGTTTTCATCAATGGCCCCTCGAAGAAAGTCATCCGTAATATCGTTTCCGATATTCGCCACCGCGCTGCCGCCTGTGGCCGCGACCCGGCACAGATCCTGATCTTCACAATGATGACTGTGATTACCGCTGCGACGCGCGAGGCCGCTCAGGAGAAGCTGCGAGATTATTTGTGCTACGTCAGCGAGGAGGGCGCACTGGCATTGATGTCGGGGTGGACCGGGCTCGATTTCTCCACCCTGCCGCCGGACGAGCCGGTGCGCTTCGAACAGCGCGATGCGATGACCTCGGCGCTGGAAGCGTTCACCACAGCTGACCCAGAGCGCAGCTGGACAATGCGGGAGATCGCGCGGCACGCGGCAATCGGCGGGCGCGGGCCGGTCATCGTGGGCTCGTTCAGCGAAATTGCCGACGAATTGCAAACCTGGGTGGCGGAGACCGACATCGACGGCTTCAACCTGGCTTACGCAGTGACATCGGAAACCTTTGCCGACATCGTGGATTTGGTCGTGCCGCAATTGCAGCGTCGCTGCGTCTACAAACTCGACTACATGCCGGGCACCCTGCGAGAGAAACTCTTCGGTCCCGGCCATGCCCGTTTGCCGTCAAACCATCCGGCGGCAAGGGTTCGCCCCACCGCAAGCCGTCGCGGAGCCTCGGTAACGAGCTAATCTGTTCTTTAACAAAGACGCCGACCGCCCCGATGCGGTCGACGACGGGTCACGGGAGGAGATCGATGGAGCACGCCGACATTCGGCATGTCGCGGTAATCGGGACCGGCACGATCGGCGCCAGCTGGGCGGCGTACTTCATGTCGCGCGGCGTATCAGTGGCGGCCAGCGACCCGGCGCCGCAGGCGGAAGCCACATTGCGCCGCTTCGTCGCCGCTTCATGGCCGGCACTGGTCCGGCTCGGCGCCTCTCAGCCGCTCCCCGATAAGGTGCCCGAAGACGCTGTCGTTTCATGCGGCCCTGTGCGATTTCGTCCAGGAGAACGCTCCCGAGCGCGTGGAGGTGAAGCGCGCGCTGCTGGCCCGTCTCGACGCCGCACTGCCCTCCGAGGTGATCATCGCCTCGAGTTCGTCCGGCCTGCTGATGAGCCGCTTGCAGGCAGATTGCCGTCATCCTGAGCGCTGCGTGATCGGCCATCCGTTCAACCCGCCGCATCTCGTGCCATTGGTCGAGGTCGTCGCCGGCAACGACACCGCACCGGCCACCGTCGAACGCGCGCTCGCCTTTTACGCCGCGATCGGCAAGCGGCCGATCCACATCCGCCGCGAGGTTCCAGGACACGTCGCCAACCGGCTGCAAGCTGCGCTGTGGCGCGAGGCGGTCCATCTCGTCGCCGAGGGAGTTGCCACGGTTGCCGACATCGACACCGCGATCAGCAACGGGCCGGGCGTGCGCTGGGCCCTGATCGGTCCGCACCTGACCTTTCACCTGGCCGGTGGCAGCGGCGGGATCGGGCATTTCCTCGACCAGTTCGCCGGTCCTATGGAAGCGGGGTGGGAGACCCTCGGTCAGCCCCACCTCACCGCCGAGGTCCGCGGCGCGATTGCCGCCGGGGTTGCGATGGAGGCCGCGGGCCGCTCGATCGACGAGCTGGCGGCAGACCGCGACCGCCGGCTGGTCGAAATCCTGGCCCTCAAACGGCGTGGCTGAGTGTCACTCCGGACAGCGGCTCGATCAGGTCGCCGTACCGCCCCGCCTCCAGCAAACAGGACAGGCAGATCGCTGTGCCGATGACGTGACCGCCGGGTCGCTCGTCGACCCAGACGTGCCGGATCAATGCGCAAAGCCGCTCTGCGTATTCATTCATGAGCTCGGGGTCGACCGCGATCTTGATATCGGCCAGCACCTGTCCCGGCCCGACCGACGGCAGCTGATCGACATCGCCGAGGAGCAGCAGCGCCGTCCCCTCCGGCAGAGCTCGAAGGACCGCCCGCATCAGTGGCACGTCGACCATCGAGGTCTCGTCGACGACCAGCAGATCGCAGTCCAGGGGCTCGTTCTCGTCGCGCCGGAAGCGGCCGGTCCGGGGATCGGTTTCGAGCAGGCAATGGATCGTCTTCGCCTCGAGGCCCGTGCTCTCGGACAGGCGCTTTGCGGCACGGCCGGTCGGGGCGCAGAGCGCGATCGTGACGGATTTGGCGATCAGGATCTTCGATAGCGAGTTGACCAGCGTGGTCTTGCCCACCCCGGGCCCGCCGGTGATGACCATCGCCTTGGAGACGAGTGCGGCGACGGCAAGCGTCCTGAGCTTCTCGGCGATTTCGCGCTCGGCCCGGTAAAGCCCGGCAAGGAAGATGCAACGGCGACCTTCGAGATCGTCGGCGACGACAGCGCCGTCGTCGAGCTCGAGGCCCAGCGCCGTCTCGACCAGTTGGGTTGGCACTTCGAGCAGCTTTTCGGCGACGGAGAGGAGCTCTTCGCCCGGCAGACCGCAATGCCCGTCGTCCATCGCCTCGGCGAGTGCGTAGGAGATCCCTGCACGGACACGGATCAGCGCGGTCTCTTCGATGCCGAGCTTGGCTGCCATCTGATCGGCCGTGCGGAAGCCGATGCCGCGGATATCGCGAGCCAGCCGGTAAGGGTTCTCCGAGATCAGCCGAACCGCATCGGCGCCGTAGGTCTTGTAGATGCGGACCGCGCGCGAGGTGCCGACGCCGTTGCTGTGCACGAACAGCATGATCTCCCGGATCACCTTCTGCTCGGCCCAGCTTGCAACCACGCGTTCTGCCCGCTTCGGACCAATCCCGGACACTTCACGCAGGCGGCTTGGCTGCTGCTCGATGATGTCGAACGCGGACTCGCCGAAGGACCGGACCAGCTTCTTCGCGTAGACCGGCCCGATGCCGCGGATCATGCCGGAACCGAGATATTTCTCGATCCCCTCGACCGTCGTCGGCGCCGTCGCCTTGAGGAACGACGCCTTGAATTGGACGCCGTGCGTGCGGTCGTTGACCCAGCTTCCGCTCGCCTGGACAAACTCGCCGGCCGAGATCATCGCCGCGTGGCCAAGGACAGTGATCAGGTCGGGTTGGCCGCGGGCCTTCAACTGCAGAACGCAGAATCCGTTCTCGTCGTTGTGGAAGGTGACGCGCTCGACCACACCGGCCAGGACCTCAGTCGGGGTGCTTGGGCTCGATTGTTGCCGCATCGGCATATGATGGAAATCGGTATGCGAGAGCGCTACCCGGTTCATGACGGCCAATCAGCGAAGCCGGAAGCCGCAAGACGTCGCCGAGATCGAGGTGCAATACACGGATCAATCGGAGATACTTGGCAACAGCTAGATATTCTTCTCCTGAAACATCGCTATTCAACTAAATTCATGCCCATTCTCAAGAATTTACGTTGTTGGACACTTGATATTCTTGAACTAATCACCATCTAGTAGTGGGCCGATGGAGCATCCTTCTCGGCATTCTTGTCATTAAACCCCACAAAGAGAATGAGCCAGCTCGACGTGCAGCAGTGCGTCGGGCTGCGGCCGTTAGGAGCATCCCCAGCTCCCTAACGGAACATCCAACGCCAGAAAGCTCGATTGCCGGCCGAGGCCAAGAGTGGAATCCTTTTGAAAGGTTCGACTGTTCGCGCGGAAGGAGCATGCGATGTCCGAGGGGCGTGGCTCTGTGCTTACCGATGACGGTGTGCGGCTCGCATTTAAGACGGCCGGCGAAGGGCCGCACAACCTGCTCCTAATGCATGGTTGGGCGGGGTCGGCGGACAACTGGAACGGCTTTGTTAAGGCTCTCGATCCCCAAGCGTTTCGGGCCATTGCCTACGACTTTCGCGGGCATGGGGCCTCGGACAAAGCCACAGCTGGTTTCACGGACGAGCGGTTAGCCAAAGACGCTCTGGCGGTCGCCGACGCCGCCGGAGCGCAGACATTCGCTGCTGTGGGCTTCAGTATGAGTGGCCGGTTCGTACAATACCTGCCGTTGTTGGCGTCGGAGCGCGTGGCAGGGATCGTGATCATCGCCGGCGCCCCAGCATCGGCGATGGAACTGCCGGAAGAGGTGATCGCCGACTGGGTCGGGCGGTCCGGAAATCGGCGAAGGTTGCGCGAAATTCCGTTGATGTTCGCGATCAAGCCCGACCCTGCGCTACTCGAAGAGTGGGCTGATGACGCGGTCAAGGCATCCCGCTACGCGCTGGAGGCCACCCTCCGTCTGTTGTTGACGCCTTTCCAGCAACAAATTGCGGATCGAACACCGGCGACGCCGGTCCTGGTTTTGGCCGGTACGGCGGACGCCCTTCTTGGTCCCGCCGTGCAAAGAGCGATCGCCGCCAAGCTTCCGGGAAGTCAGGTTATTGAGTTGGACTGCGCCCACGAATTCCTGATCGAGGCGCCCAGCGAGACAGCCGAGCAGGTTGCGCAGTTCGTCGCTGGTCTGCCGTGTCGGAAGCCTAAGCCCGAGGGACCGAGGATCGTGTAGCGGGTGGGAAGCGGGCGTTGCTGCCTCGTCTTCTGTCGGCGCCACGTACAGCCTTTCGGCGCGCGGGCGGATGACCGGAAAGTCAGCCCGGTCGAAGGAGCATCGGCAGCATCGCGTCGAAACCGGCCGCCCCATATTGCCACGGGCGAGAACGGTATGCGCCTATGTGGGGTGGGTGACTAACGCTTGTATCGCCGCACGCTGACGCGATGTTCCCGGGTGCGTCGGGGGTGTGGGTGTTGCTCGCCACCGGCCACCCGGACATGCGGCAGCGTCTCGGGCCGTCAACATAATGCGGCTAGAACTTATACTCAGGGCCGTCGACGTACCTGAACCGCTCCAGCGTATCCGAGCGTAAGGTGAAACCGAGGCCCGGCCGGCCAGGCGCATGTACCATGCCGTCCGGACGGATGTCGAATGGCTCGTTGAAGAGCTCCCACATCATCGGCATGTAGCCTTGGCTTACCTCGAGAGTGTGGCAGTTGGGAGCTGCCATCGCGACGTGAATGCTTGCGGCGAACAGAACCCCGCTGCCCCAGGCATGTGGGGCCAGACGCACGCCATGCGCCGAGGTTAGTGCTGCAATACGCCGGATCTCGGTCATGCCGCCAGCGCGGGCGACGTCGGGCTGCGCGATATCGAGGGCCCGCCGCTCGAGCAGATCCTGGAAATCGAACCGCGTGAACTCGCGCTCCCCGGAGGCGATGGGGATTGTCGTCGACCGGCGTACCTCCGCTTGGCCCGCGTGATCATCGGGCGAGACCGGCTCCTCAAACCAAGCGATGTCGTAGGGCTCAAGCTACTTGGCAAGCTTGATGGCGGTCGCAACTTCGAGCGAGCCGTGCGCGTCGATCATCAGTTCGACGTTGGAGCCAAGCCCGCGGCGGGCCGCCTTCACGCGGCGCACACAGTTGGAGATCGAGAAGCCGTCGCGACCCACCACGCGCATCTTGGCAGCGGTGAAGCCCTTCGCGGCATAGCCCGCGAGTTCCGCTTCGGCCTCGTCGCCCGGCGCCCAGCCGCCACTTGCATAGCCTCGCACCGAGCTGCGCGCCGCGCCAAGCGCCTGGTAGAGCGGAATACCGAGCGCTTGCGCCTTGACGTCCCACACCGCGATGTCGATGCCGGCAATTGCTTCCATGATGACACCGCGGCGTCGGCTTTCATCAGCCTGCGTGACGCCGCGCTCGAGCGCCGGCCTGCTGCGCGAGCCGTTGTACATCTTCTCGTAGATGCGCTCAGAGAACATGGGATCCTCATCGACGCATTCTGCCGCGAGCTCGTGCTCGATGATGGCTGCGACGATTGGCGGCGTGCCGAGAGCTGCGCCGATGCCGGTCAGCCCGCTGTCGGTTTCGACGCGGATCAAGGTCGCGTCACTCTTGACCTTGGTTCCGAGGTCAGTGCGGTGGCGCTTTTCCTCTGGAACCGGCGACGACATTGGAATCGCGGACACGTTGATGATTTTCATGGGTCGTTCTTTCCTGGTCAGGCGAGCCTATCTCGATTTGGATCGGTTGGCGGTCAATCGGAGAATGCCATAAACTTGGATATTTCGGGCACTAGAGTAAATCTAGAACAATTCTGGTCTTTAAAGACCAAGATGGCGAGGGGCCGTGTTGCAGTCCAGAACGATAGGCCACCAGGTTTCATCCAGCCATCGCTAAGTGAACAGCTGTTCGGCGCGATCTCGCCAACGAGCCTCGGGCGATACCGACATGCCCGCTGCCTGGATTGTTTACCCCTGCGGCCAGTTGATGCGAATGGGGTCGCGCCCGTCCCAGTTCAGGGCGACTTTGCGCACCTGGTCAAAGATGCGCATGCGGACCGGTGTCGCCTCCGCCATCTCGATGACCGTGCCGGGGTGCCCTTCATTGAGGAAATAAATGAAAGGGCCGCGCGGCGTATCACCCTCCTGGCCATTCTGCCGACCGGATCCGAGCGCGCGTTCGCGGATCTCGTGGTAGTTCACCGGCCAGCTCTACCAATGCTGCATCCCCTCGTAGCCGGCGGCAAGGAAATCGCGGTAGAGGCTCGGCACGTCGTTGCGCTGCTGGATCAACTCGAGCTGCACATCGCCCGAGTTGGCAAGCGCGATCGACACCTTGAGATCGTAGGGCCGGCCCTTGTAACGGAATTCATCCAATGGCAACTGCTCGGCGTAGAACCACGGGCCGACGCCGCACACCTCGACCCAGTGGCGCATCGCCTTCTCGATGTCGCGGACGACGATCCCAACCTGCCGCATCGGCCCAAACAATCTGCTCATCGTCTTTTCCGTTTCCTGGTCTAGACCGACATTTGCCAGATTTCACGCCGGTTCCGAGGCAAGAATCGCCCCTTTGACCGGCTTGAGCGATCACAGACCCGATGACGGCTGAGGGCGATGGCGCCAGATGCGGACAACGGTCGCGATCCGCCGGAAGCGGGCCTTGGTTGCATATGAGTCAAATCGACCCATAGCAGACCCTCAGCCTTCGCCCTGGGAATGGGTGTTCATGCCCCCATTTGCGTCATTCGCCGACCGGACACGCCCGTCTCAGATAAAGAGTACTTTCCGTATGAGTCGCAGTGCCGCCGCCGGCACGCCCGGGAATGCCCCCGGGAGGTGTGCTGGCCGTTGTGTGCCTGGACAATCCGCGCGACAATATGAGGGGCAAGGCCCGATGGACTTCGCTGCCTTCACTGGGACCCCAGGAGGAATGCCCATGGCGTTTGTCAGATGTTATACCGGCACGGATGGTCAGTCACACTTTGAGGACCTGGACCTGCTCCCACCTGACATGGAGAGGTCAATCGAGCAGGCCGCCAGCAGTATCACCTTCACGCGTTCGCCCAACGGCCGTTTCAGCGATTGGCACAACGCGCCGCGCCGCCAGTATGCCATTTTCCTCTCCGGAGGCCAGATGGAGGTCGTGATCGGCGATGGGACCACTCGGCGGTTCGGCCCTGGAGACGCCGTCCTGTTCGAAGACCTCACCGGACAAGGGCACACCAGCCGGAGCGTCGGTGGGGACCGCCTGACCGCTATCGTGCCCTTAGCGGATTAGCCTCCCCCCGTGGGTCGTGTACCCGATGGCGGCGGATAATGATTTCATCCCGAAAACCGGGTCGCTCATGCTCGTTGGAAGAGATTGATAGGCCAAGGTGTGTATCCATACCAGCAAGGGGCCTACAGTAGGGAGAGCGAAGGGTAGAGGGAGAGGCCAGCAGCCAAGCCGGAAATTGGAAGGGGAAAAACATGGCTGAGAAGATGCGCTACAACAAGATCATCGACCTCCTCGAGCACGGCAAGCCGGTTTTCAGCACCAGCACGGTCCCTAACGGCAGTCTGGATGACCTGACCTACATTGCTGATGCCGACTACGACGCGGTCATCATTGAAATGGAACACGAGGGTTTTAGCTTCACCACCCTGCGTACCTCCCTGCAAGTGCTGCTGAACCGCAAAAGGATTGCCGAGAAGGGCAACCTGCAACCCGACGTGGTGCCGATGGTCCGGATTCCTCCGAACGCCCGCGAGCGCAACCAGTGGGTGATCAAGCAGGCGCTGGACACCGGCGTGTATGGTCTGGTGTTGCCCCACCTGAGCACAGTGGAGGACGCCCAAGCCGCAGTCGCGGCGGCACGGTATCCCCAGGTGCCGGGGGTGCAAGACTTTGCACCGGCTGGGGAGCGCGGTTGGGGCAATCGCATCGCCTGCCGATACTGGGGCCTGACCCCGCAGGAATACTACGACGCCGCCGATCTCTGGCCCCTGGACCCTGAGGGCAATATCTTGCTGATGGGCATCATCGAAGAAGCAGAAGGGGTGCAGAACATACGCGACATTTTGCGTCAGGTGAGGGGCATCGGCGCCATCTGGGCAGGCCCCGGGGACATGTCGGTGTCGATGGGATTGCGGGGCCAAGCCAGCCATCCAGCCGTGCAAGAAAATCTGCTGCGCGTCCTGGCCGCCTGCAAAGAGTTCGGCGTCCCCTGTGCGACGGGAGCCACGGCTGATGACGTGGCGATGCGCCTGGAGCAAGGCTTTCGCATCATCATGACCGCTCCGGTGAGAAGCACGCCAGGGCTGGTCGAGGGGCGCCGCCTCGCCGCCCGTTAATGCCCTGTCTCTTGTGCACCGCGGGAGGGGCGCAATGACGGCGTCACTCAGAGGCCTTCCTGCCTATAACACCGAGGCTTGTGGGCTATCGCGCCTTAAGAACCATTCTGCTCTCCTGGTCAGGTTCACACCGTGCGGCCAGCATTTGGCGCACAAGACGCGCCGGCGGGATAGCGGCTTTGGCCAGGGTTGAGGCAACGATCTACATTAGCTGCCGCCGGCGAGCTTGCCCGCCTGGAGATCGAAGGGGGCCCATCGCGAAATAGGGATACATAAATACTCGTGCTGAAATGGGTGAATATCCAATAATTCATAAGTTGCCCATACTCCTAAAATGAAGGCGTTCTGGAGCGGGATCGCGCGTGAGCTTTCCCCCTGTGTGCCCGGCGAGCAGCCATCCCCGCCGCCGTAGCGGAACATTCAGTTCCAGCTGACCATGTCGTTCAGGTTGACCGGCCCGGAAGACGGCAGGGTCAGCGACCGGTTGGCGCTGCAATTGCCGCTGCCGGGATAGCATTCCCATGTGACGCTGCCGTCCGAATTCTTTCGGTAATATTTGTATTGGAAGGAACTGCTGGCAACCAGATTGATCGCGTTCTTCCACACCGGGTAGGTCGATGAATTGACCGGAATGCCGAGATTGGTGTTCCAATTGCCCAGCGTCTCGGTGTTGCCCGTCACATACATGTATTGGCCATATTGGGTGCTGGCATTGACGTTCATATTGACTTGCACCTGGCCAGATCCGGGCGTCAGGATGCAAGCGTAGTATCGGGAACAGACCGCTGGAGGGATGTCGATTACTTGGCCGGCGGCGATATCGGCCAGCAGGGTGATGTATTCGCCCTGCGCCCAGTTGAGCGGCTCCATCGAACCGGTGATGGTACCTGGCGTGTCGCCGGCCGGTGTGGTCACAGTCCAGCCGGAAGGATTGTCCGCGTCGGGCGGCAGGGTGGTACTCGGATTCCAAATCTGCTCGGAGATAAAGCCTTGTCGGGTGGAGAAGGCCTTGAGTGCGGCCAGATAGGACGCGCCGGCGCTGCCGGCTCCCGTTGCAGCGATCTCGTAATTTCCGCGTTCTGCCTCAAAGATCGGCCACAGCCTGCCGCGGCCGAAAGATCCGTCGTAGGAACCACCGCTGTTGGTCTCACCATAGCCATCGAAATTGTAGCGGAACCACGCGGGATAAACGTTGCTGCCGATCGTCTGTTTGATGACTCCGTCGTAGGCCATGAGGCTGTTGGTGATGGTCGGGTCGTTCGGCCGTTTCACCCCCATACGGACCAGTTCGAGAAAACCGCCGTCAACGATGTCGATCGCGCGATGGCCCCCGCCGTTATTGCCGATGCCGATCGACATGTTCGGATTGGGATAGGCGCTCGGGTTCCACCCGCCGGGCAGGGCGCCACCCTGCGCGCCCGAGGTGTTGATGCGCATATACATGCTGGTGCTGTTGCAGTTGCTGTTCACGTTCGGGCAGCCCTGGGCGGTGTAAGTCCAAGCGGTGACATTCTGCTGCCAGTAGTCGGCGGCGGTTAGCCAGTTCGCCGCATCGACAGTGTCGTTGTTGGCCAGCGCGATCTGGGCGGCGTCGACTAGCCCCGCAACTTCGGCGGCGATGGTCGAGGGCGAATAGCCGCTATTTTCTTCCCAGCGTTCCTCCTGGGTCCATGGACCGTTGGTGTAGATGTAGTTGGCGGTCAGTTTGATCTTCGGCCACAGCGCATTGCAGACCGACGACCCCAGGCGATAGGCGAGGATGATCGGCATCGCCTGTTCGTCCATTTGCGTGGCATTCCAGCTGGGCTTGCCGGAGACATAGGCGTTCTGCGGGAAACGGCCGGTGGACGGGTCCATGTCGACATTGAACAGCCAGTTCACCGCCTTGGACGCGGAGGTGGTGTCTCCGGCGGTGATCAAAGCATTGGCGAATTTGTACATGTCGCGCGACCACACCAGGTGGTAGCCACCCGGGTCGCCGTCGCCTTCCGAAGGACCCCAGGGAGTGCCGATCCCGGCGATCATTGCGCCATTGCTCTTGTCCTGCATGGTCTTGAGCGTCATTGCCGACAAATAATACTGATTGTCGGCGGTGCCGCTCTGGGTGCTGAGACCGCCGGTATAGCTGTGCCAAGCGTCGTCATAGCTGGTCTCTTGGCTTGCGATATTCTTCGCCAGCGTGTTGTTGACGGCGATGATGGCATTGTCCCGCGTCGAGCCGAATCCCACCGCCACCGTGAAGGTGATGCTGATCGCCGGATTACCGGCGGTGTTGAGCCAGCCCATCTGCCCGACATTGCCGTTGGGGGCCGAGGCATAGGCCCATCTCATCGTGTAGCCCGGGGGATTGCCGACCATCAGATCCTGCCAGCCGTCATTCATCCCGTAATAGCCGCTCGACACCATGGTGACGCCGTTTTCGACAGTCCAGCCGATCGACGCGCGGAAAGCGGTGTAATCAGAGCTGTCGCTACTGCTCGCTACCAGATAGGTATGGCCTCCGGAAACGACCGTTGAGCCACTGTTATCGGCCGCAGCATTCTTCAGATAGGGTTTGTACAAAAGATAGAGATTGAAATCTCCGACCGTCTTACCGTTCAGTGCCTGAAAGGTGGTTTGCTGTATCAAGGTGCTGTTCGACGGATCGGTAAAGATCATTTTGGTGATCTGCCAGTTATGGCCGATATTGCCAGTCGTCGCCTGCCAACGCATGGATTTGGGGTCGGGTTGGGTGACCGTCCAACTCTGCAATTTCTCTTCGTCGACAAAGGTTTTAGCGGTATCACCAACTAAAAATTCCATGTTCGCCGTGGCCAGGGTGTCGACGGTCGGATAGTAGACCTCGGAAACATTGCCCTCGTAGCCGGTGAAATAGATGGAGGAGGTAGTGGAATTCACTGCCGTTCCTACCATCGATTTCTGCGGTGAATGATGAATCGGGGGTAGTCCGCAACATCCGGGGGCCGTTCCGGTCGCCTGGGCGAGCGCTGCGCCGGCCCAAAGAGTTGCGGCGAGATACATGGCGGGTCCGAAGGCCGAAGTGCAATTCATGTCTTGCTCTCCTACGCTAATATCTCGCAATTACAAGCAGGAGAGTGTGAACCGCGTCACATTGCCGTGGCGTCTCCACGATTTTCTCCGAATGCCTCTACTTGATCCAACACATCGTGTCCGGAGCAATCAAGCGTTGAACCCGTCGTCTGGCCGCAGCTGCGACCCGCCCACTGTCTCTCTGCGGCATCTGCGATCCCTATCAGGGCTGCTGCCGCGAGCCAGTTTCCGTCGAGATGCGACGCGGAAGCTCTGAGATGAAGTTGCCAAATCACTCAGATGCCCTGTCGGTCCAGCAGCTTGCTTGCGATCGTCTCTAATATCACTGGCTGTCTCACGGGAGTGATGCAAATGGTGTCGGATATCCGTTCCGATCATTTGACGGCCTTCTGCGCCCAGATTTCAGCCAGGCATCAGGGCCGGACAAAAGCATGTGAATTGGGCGAAGACGGGACCATATGCAGTGTCGCAGGCTGCCGCCAGGGAGTGTTGCGCAGCTTGATGCCGGGATTTGGCGAGCGCGCAGCCAGGGTGGAAGACGTGAATTGCGAATAATGATGGATTTGTATCGAGATGATGAAAGCAGCCGGTGTCCTTCTCTCACAAAACCACGATCCAGACCACGCTAGACCTGGCAACAAACCGGGAATCGATCATCTTCTCGAAAAAGATGAGGTTAAGCCAAAACGCCCGAGCATGTGGAATATCGTCTTTTATAACGACGATTACACACCGATGGAGTTTGTCGAATTCGTCCTGATGACGGTATTTCATATACCGAAACTAGATGCTCTCGCCTTAACCTTGGCCGTCCATACAAAAGGCAAGGGTATCGCCGGAACCTATACCTTCGAGATCGCCGAACAAAAGCAGTGCGACGTCATATTGCTGGCAAAGATCGAGGAGCATCCATTACGGGTTGAAGTGGAGAGGGTTTGACTGAGGGTGAAATTGAAGTCGGAATTTTCAGAGAAATCCGAGATGCAGTGCCTCTGCCGGGGTTTTGATGAGACTTCAGAGGTTTCAAGGGCTCGTCCCTAAATCTCGGAAAGATTGGGCTTGCATCGGAAAAGTGGAGAGTTCCCGATGAGCTATGAGGAACTCGAGGATGCAGCAGCGACGGTTTACGAAGGAATTTGAGGAGGAAGCGGTCCGTCTGGTGCAAACCAGCGGCCGAACCCAGCGTGGATCGCCGGTGATCTCGGGATTGGGCTGTCGACGCTGGTCCGCTGGATCGGCCGGAGCCGGGATCGGCGTGCTGCCGACCCCGCGACCGCGGCAGAGAGCGATGTCACCGCGGAGCTGAAACGGCTGCGCCGGGAGAACGAGATCCTCCGCCAGGAGCGGGATATCCTGAAAAAGGCCACCGCTTTTTTCGCCCGGGAGGGAAGTCGATGAGGTTTGCGCTCATCGATCGGGCGAAGGCGGAATTCCCGATCCATCGTCTGTGCCGCGTACTCGGTGTCAGCCAAAGCGGCTACTTTGCCTGGAAAGGTCGGCCGACTTGCCGCCGCCAACGCGACGAGATGGTCCTACTGGCGCATGTCTGGTCGGCTGTTGCGCTGTCGAACGGCACCTATGGCAGCCTCCGGATGACGCGGGAATTGCGGGACAGCGGCCTCACCGTCGGTCGCCGCCGGACGGCCCGCTTAATGCGGGAGAACGGGCTCAGGGCTCGGCAGAAGCGGCGGTTCAAGCGCACCAGCGACAGCCACCACGCCTGGCCGGTCGCCCGAACCTGCTCGATAAGGACTTCACGGCAACCGGGCCCGACGAGAAAATGGGGCGCCGATATTTCCTATGTCTGGACCCGTGAAGGTTGGCTGTACCTCGCGGTCGTCATCGACTTGTTCGCCCGCCGAGTCGTCGGCTGGGCGACCGGCGACCGGCTGCACCGCGACCTGGCTCTCGCCGCTCTACGCAAAGCCCTTGCGGTGCGCCGCCCAGCAGCCGGGCTGATCCATCACTCGGACCGGGGCAGCCAATACTGTTCGGTCGATTATCAAACCGAGTTCGGCAAGCACGGCGTCCTGATCTCGATGTCGGCAAAGGGAAACTGCTACGACAACGCCATGGTGGAGACGTTCTTCAAGACCCTCAAATCCGAGCTGGTGTGGCGGACCATCTTCTACACCCGTCAACAAGCGACCCAGACCATTGGTCGCTACATTGACGGCTTCTACAATCCCGTCCGGCGCCATTCCGCCCTCGACTTCACAAGCCCGGTGCAGTTCGAAAAAATGGCCGCCAAATGACCTAATGCCTCTCCACTAAAACGACGCAAGTCCAGATTGACCCCACCAATCCTCGTAGACGACATCAGAGAGAGCGACGCGGCGAACCGGGCCAAACCGTCCCATCGGATAGCCGATCGGCAGCAGGGCGTAGGAGTGCGCGCCAGCCGGCAAGCCAAGGGCGGCTTCCGCTTCCGAGCGGCGATCATGCCAGAACCGCCGCCGATCGACTTCTGAAATTGACCGGAGACACTCAGCGATGCCAAGCATCGCGTCGATCTGGCGTTGTCCCAACAAGGGCTGACCCCCGAGCGAGGAACAGGGCGATCCGGCTCAAACCAACCCGGCGACGAGCCCGAGTTCGAGCGCCTGCGTCGCCGAAAGGTACCAGCCGCCATAGGGCCTGCTTCGGATATCGTCGAGGCTCACCGCGCTGCCTGCAATCAGCTCGGCGAAGCCCTCGTCCTCGACCCGCAGACCGTTGTCGATGTCGGCGATAATCTCTTCCAGCACTCTACGGCAACTCCCCAGCGGGCACTCGAGGTGCACGTTGCGCATCATGCGCCGGCCGTGGATCAGCACCGTCGTGTCGCGGGTGAGCCAACGCCGATCGCGCGGAAAGCTGGCCATTATCGCTTTGCGCGCTTGGCACATCCGACGGTACGCCTATCCGGAACGATCGACGAAGCGGCCGCGGCGTCGTTTCTCAGTCAGGTCCTGCCTGTGTTGGAGGTACCGGGCTCGATTGTCGTGGAGCTGTTCAGCTCGGGCGGGGACGCCGAGATAGGACGCCGCCTTGCTCAAGAAGTTCGCCTTCTTCGGCAAGCTCATGGCCGGGACATATGGTTCCTCGGAAGACGCTCGTCGCCTCGGCGGCGGTGACGATGACCGCGCCGGGGTGCCCTTCATTGAGGAAATGAAAGGGGCCACGCGGCGTGTCACCCTCCTGGCCAATCTGCCAACCGGATCCGAGCGCGCGCTCGCGGATCTCGTGATAGTTCAGCGGCCAGGATACGACGTATCATGGATGCGCGTTTCGCAATGCAATGAAGGTGGCGAAGATGGGAAGGCTCGACGGCAAGGTCGCAGCGGTGACGGGCGGGGCATCGGGGATCGGCGAGGCGACGGTCAGGCGTTTCCTCGCCGAGGGCGCGAGCGTGGCATTTTGCGATCGGGACGGCGAGCGCGGCCAGCGCGTGGCGGCCGAGCTCGAGACCGCCGGCGCCAAGGTCGCCTTCACGCAGGCTGATGTAGGTACCGAGGCCGCATGCCTCGCCTTCGTCAACGGTGCCGCGCAGAAGTTCGGGCGCCTCGACATCCTCATCAACAATGCCGGCATCCGCAAATACGAGAAGGTCGAGGAGGCGAGCGCGGCGAGCTGGAACGAGATCCTCAACGTCAACCTGATGAGCTACGTCTTCTGTGCCAAGGCGGCGGTTCCGCTGATGCGCCGCAACAAGGGCGGCGCCATCGTTAACGTCGCCTCCGTACGTTCCGTCGTAGCAGGCGGCGGCAACCTCCAGTACGACACCACCAAGGCCGCGGTCGCGGGCTTGACGCGGGCGCTCGCCGCCGACCACTCGCCGGAGGGCGTTCGTGTGAACGCCGTCGGCCCGGGCCCGATCTTCACGCCGTTCCATCAGCGCCGCATCGCAGCTTCCGGCGAGACAGTCGAGCAGTATAACGCCAAGGCCGCACAGGGCACCATGCTGAAGCGCTCGGGCAGGGCAGACGAGGTCGCCGCCGCCATTCTGTTTTTGGCCTCCGAAGATGCCTCCTACGTAACCGGCGCCCTGCTGTTCGTGGACGGCGGTATGACTGCGCTGTGAGCAGTATGCGAGGCTAGTCGACGGGTGAGTGACAGGCATTGGCCTGCGCCGAGAAGATTACGGCACACACTCGCCACATCGCCGCGCTCGCGGTCGGAGAAAAGCCGCCTCTCGGCCGAGATATCGGGCGGGCGCGGCCAGTACTCCAGAGCTTGCTGCTACAACCGCGCTACGAAGGTCACAGCGCGCTGGGCTGCTGCACCGGCTTACCCTGGCGCAGCATGTTGACGCCGACCAGAACCGCCGGCATGGCGCAGACCACCCAACTGGCACTATAACCAGCGGTCAGCCTGAGCAGCAACGAAAAGACCGCGGGGCTCAACAGCGCACCGATCTGGCCGAATGACAGCACCCCACCGGTCACCGCGCCCACTCGTCCCGGCGGCGCCAGACGCGCGGCTTCCGACAGCATGATGCCGTGCCAGGACAACGCCGTGGCGCTGACCACCATCGCTACCGCGCCGATCGCCAGCAACGGCCAATGCGGCGTAAACGCGCCAAGCAGCCCAATGCTGACAGCCATGCCGAAGGCCAACCCGCCCAGGACGAAGTGTGGCGCGACATAGAAGCCGCCGACCCAGGCCCACAAAATGCGGCCCGGCAACGCCACCGCAATGACGGTCGAATACAGCGATCCAGTCGCGACCAGCGGATGGCCCTGTGAGGTCATGTAGGTGACGAAATAGGCAACAAACACGGCCTGTGTGCCGTTGAACGCAAAGCAAGCGAACGATAGGGAGCGCAGCTCGCGGACCGCCAGCACTGCTGTGATCGTGGTGCGCAAATCCGACAGGCGGATCGGATGCCTAGGCGATGGCTCAGTATCAAGCCGGCCACGTAGTGGCTGGAGCATCAGCGCGACGGCCCAGCACAGCGCCGCGCTCGCCAGCATCGTGTCACGCCAGCCAAACGACTGTGCCGTCACGGGACCAAGATAGCCGGTGAGCAGAATGCCTGCCGGGATCGCGCACTGGGCAATGGAGAAGGCAAATGGCGCATAGCGCATGACGGACCAGCGCCCCAGCAACTGAGAACTGGCCGGGGTTGCAACCGAGGCAACGCCGTTGCCAATCAAGGCCGACAGGACGAAGCCGACGGCACCACCGAGGACCGCTACCGCCAAACCGGCGCCTGTAAACAGCAGGGCGATCTGGCTCATGCGAATAGCGCCGTGCCGGATGATGAAGCCGCCCGATCCCAACTGGCCGATCAGCCCGGCAAAAGCAGTCAACGAGAAATAGATCCCGACCCAAGCGGCATCGGCATGCAGTTCCGCGATGATCAACGGCGCAAGCACCGCCGGCAGCGCCCGGGCGATCGAGCCGCAGGTTTGTTGCAGAAACATCGCCGTGACCGCGATCAGCATATGGGTCAATTGAACGCTTCCTCCGGACGAGTCTGTTCCAACCACGGGCTGCCTACTACGGACTATTTCTTTGTTCAAATACTCCAGGGAAGCGGGAGGGGCCCTCGTAAGCGGCTACGGCTCGGAGGCAGCTCGGAAGCGATCGAGACCTGCCTCAACATCAAGATTGTGGCAGCGCGAGCTGGTGTTGCGGGTTTCGGATCCGGTATCTTACGCCGCGCTCCTTTGCCGGTTTGTCCTCGCGCGCCAAGGAACGGCCGCGGTCATTGCGTGATGACGGGTTTCAGGCAGAGCTTTCGGTTATCGCTCGGTGCAGTGGCCCGACGCCGGTGCGGCCGGTCGGAGTCATGATCGCGAAGATCGTGCCCTATATCGACATCGGCTATGTTCAAGTGAGACTGATCCTGGCGGTTTCGGTCGCGGTTTTCCAGCTGCTGATCCGAGGCTCGATCGGCCTCTTGATCCTGGCCCTCGGACTCTTCATCGCCAGCAATCTCGCCTTCGGCTTCACGATCTCGATGCTCGCCCGCAACCAGATGCCAGGCGATCCAGCTGGCACAGTTCACGCTTTTGCCGTCGATCCTGCTGTCGGGCTTTCTCCACGGCATGCCGATCTGGGCGCAATGGATCGGCGAGGCGTTCCTGATGACGCACATCCTACGGGGTCGTCCGCGGTATCATTTGAAAGGCAACACCGGTGCCGAAATCCTATCCAACCTGTGGCCGATCGCGGTCTTCACGCCGATCGTTGCGGCGATCGCAATTTTGTACTACCGCGAGCAGGTGGATTGAAGAGAATGTAGTGCACGGGCGGGTCCTTTGCTCTTCGGGCGGGAAGGTCTGGTCGGCGCAACCTTGTCGCCCGAGCAGGGCAGGAATCCACCCGACCTCGTCGTTGGCTGCTTTCCCGGTGAATGGCCCTTTAGGGGGCAACTCCCGCCGTATAGATTCGGTCGTATCGTTGGCGGCTCAGCGCCGATATTGTTGGCGACCAGCTCAACCCCCCTGGCATCCAGATAACGCGGTTAGGCCGTCGGTGCTATGTGCCGCCGCGGTCAAACGGGTTCATCGGCGGCAGATCATTCATGATCCCGCATAACTTGGAGTCGGTTTCCGGCTCCAGGCTGCTATGCCCGGCCGTGGTAATAAAGTAATTCACCTCGTTGTTGCCAAGGGCGCGCAAAGCCCGCACGAGGGCTTCCGCCTGGTATAGATGGCATACCCTGTCGTAACGGCCGTGCACGATATGCACCGGGATCTCTTTCAGTCTATCAATATGGTCGAGAATGTAGTTGTTGTCGCGGTTCGCCTCGCCGCCCGCACCAAGAAATCCGCCATTGATCATGTAGTGAATTAAGATCCTGCCAGCCATCAAAGCATATTTCTGATTTGGCTGGCTTTGGCTGCTTTCGTCCCGCTTCAGGCGGCTGGCGCTGCTTTCCCACACCACACAGGCCGACGCTGCCTTCAAGACGCGCTCGCGCTCGGCTTCATTCTGCGGCTGGACCGCAAACATCTTCGCCAGCCCTCTGATCACATCGCCTCGGTCTTCGGGCGGGACTTCCGTGACGAAGTGCTCCCACGCTGCCGGGAAATCCAGATATGTGCCGGGCACCTGCATCCCGAGCGGGTCCAGCGCGAAATCGGCGGCATTGCCCTGAAAGAAATAATCGACATCCGCTCGTCGGCACAGAAAGACGCCGCGCAGGATCAAGGTCTGGACGGTTTCAGGATGCGCGATGGCGTAAGCCAAAGCCAGCGTGCTGCCCCAGCTGCCGCCAAAGACGTGCATCTTGCCGTGGATATTGAGCTCACGGCGTAGCTGCAGCACGTCATCGATCAGATGCGCGGTCGTGTTGTTGGTGAGTGCCGCCGTGGCGTCGTCGTCGCCTGCGCTGGGAGTGCTTTTGCCACAGCCGCGCTGGTCGAAAAAATCACCCGGTATCGCTCCGGATTGAAAAAGTGGGCGAAAGACTTCTGGCATCCCGCACCCGGGCCGCCGTGGAGGAACATGACCGGCTCGCCATCTGCAGAACCGTATTCTTCCCAATAAATCCGGTGAAGCGGGTCCTCTTGGTCAGTCTGATACCCCGATTTATTGCAGGGTGAGTTCGGATACCCGATATTGCTTGGTTCACTTGATTCAGAAGTTGGATTGGATGCGTCCACGAGAATAATTCTACTCAGAAGTTGTGGATATCGCTGGCCGTCAGTTCATTATCTTACGACAATCTTGCCATCGAGGTCGATGAACTTGATGCTGGGAGAGCCCAGGATCTGGGGGGAAACGGCGATGTGTAAAACAGGAGGAGTTCGGCATGCGTGCAATGCAAATTATCGAATGGGGAAAGCCGTTGGAAGCGCGGGAATATCCCGATCCCGAGCCCAGGGGCGAAGAGGTACTGCTGCGTGTTGAGGCGGCGGGCGTCTGCCACAGCGATGTGCACATATGGGACGGATATTTCGATCTCGGCGGCGACCGGCAGATTTCGCTCGAATCCCGTGGCGTGCAGCTACCGTTCACGATGGGGCACGAGATCGCCGGCGAGATTACGGCGCTTGGCCCGCGGGCGTCCGGGGTCAAGGTCGGCGACAAGGTCGTGGCCTACCCGTGGATCGGCTGCGGCGAATGCGCGGTGTGTCGCAAGGGTGAAGAGCTACTCTGCCTCAACCCGCGTACCCTGGGGACGAGGCGCGCCGGCGGCTATGGCACGCATGTAATCGTGCCTGAAGGCCGCTACCTCCTGCCGCATCAAGGCGTGCCGCAGGCGCTCGCCGCTACCTACACGTGCTCGGGCATTACCGCGTTCTCGGCGCTCAAAAAGACCCGCGGCCATGTCGGCGCCGAGGACCACCTGGTGATCATCGGCGCAGGCGGCGTCGGCGGCAGCGCCGTGCACATCGCGCCGGCCGCGGTCGCCGGCAAGATCATTGTCGCCGATATCGACGCGCAGAAGCGCGCGCATGCCCGCCAGATGGGCGCCGTTGCGACCATCGACAACGCCGCGCCCGACGCGGTCAAACAGGTGATGGAGGCGACCGGTGGCGGCGCTGCCGCGGCGATCGACTTCGTCGGTTCACCGCGGACGATGGAGTTCGGCGTCAACATCCTGCGCAAGGGCGGCAAGCTCGTCATGGTCGGCCTCTATGGCGGCGCCCACTCGATCGCGACGGTGCTGTTCCCATTCAAGATGATGACGATCGAGGGCTCCTACGTCGGCACCCTTGATGATTTGCGAGAGCTGCTTGCCCTCGTCCAGTCCGGCAAGGTGCCGCCGATACCAATAGAAACCCGGCCTGCCGACCAAGCGAGCGCAGCGTTGAGCGACCTGAAGAGCGGTGGAAAGGTGCGGGGCCGTGTGGTGCTGCACCATCATCAACACGGAGCTCAATAGATAGCATTTCCATCGCCCTGTTTCGATTTGTCCGCATCATCAGCGAACACAACTCAGAGCATCGGCTCGTCTAAAACAGCCATCGCTTGCAAAAAACTCGTCGCTTTAGGTCGGAGAAATAAATCGAGCACCCGTTTTGGAACCCGTGGATCCCATCCCCGTGTCGGCGCCGCCCATCAATGAAGCAGTCATCAGGCCAGCCTCACTGTGCCGGCTCAAGCCGACCCACTGCGGGCCTGCAGCCAGTGCAGGCGATACCGCCTTGGTGGCCGCAACCAACGCGCCCTCTTCCGCGCGCGCCAAGGCGGATCATATCGTTTGCGGCGAATTCCGCGAAGAGGATCGATCATGTTGACGGACCGATACGAACTTCCCTTGTCCACCGCCTCGTCCGTCGCGCGGGACGCCTACGTACAGGGCTGTCAGGCGAAGCTGACCATGTACCCCGGCGCGCTCGAGGGGTTCGAACGTGCCATCGCCGCGGATCCCGGCTTTGCGCTTGCCCATACCGCCAGGGCGCACATGCTGCTGGAACACGGGGACGCGGCGGCGGCACGCGCGTCGATGGCGATGGCCAATTCCCTCACCGCCGGTTTGTCCGAGCGGGAAGCGAGCCATATCGCATTTTTCGACTTGCTTTCGGCAGGCAATGCCGAAGCCGTACTTTCCGCATTGGCCGCGCACCTGGACGCCTGGCCACGCGATGCTCTGGTACTCGCTACCACCGCATTCACCAATGGCCTGATCGGTAGTTCCGGCCGCGCCGGGCAGAAACGCATGCTGCTGGAGCTTCTGGACGGGCTTGCTCCGAGCTACGGCGACGATTGGTGGTTCACGGCCCATCATGGCATGGCGCTCTCGGAGAATGGACAGCGAGAGGCCGCCCGCCCAAAGATCGATCGGTCCCTCGCCCAAAACCCGACCAACCCTTGGGCGGCGCACGCCCGCGCGCACCTCTGCTATGAGGAGGGAGATCCATACGCAGCCCGCGCCTTCCTGGCGTCTTGGCTCACCACCTATCCGCGTGACGGCTTGTTATATAGCCATCTGAGTTGGCATCTCGCGCTCGGCGACCTCGAGACGGGCAATGCGGCGGCGGCGTCCCGGCTTTTCAGGGAAGCCTTCTCACCCGATGTCCACAGTGGGCCGCCGCGCGCTAAGGTGAACGATGCGGTTTCGTTTCTGTGGCGCTGGGAACTCGCTGGGCATCCGCGTGACACCGAAGCATGGCGCATATTGCACGACCTCGCGAACAGCGCGGTTGCGCGCGCCGGCGTGGCCTTTTCCGACATGCACATCGCCCTCGCGCAGGTCGTGGCTGGCAATGACGCGGCGCTGGAGGCGCGCGCACGGCAGATGGACGAGCTCGCGCGCGAGGGGCGTTACCCCTCCGGCCCCTTGGTGCCGGCAGTGTCGCGCGCCTTTGCCGTTTTCGAACGGCAAGACTTCGCCGCCGCGATCGACGCGCTTGAACCGGTCGCCGGCGAGCTCGAACGCATCGGCGGTAGCCGCGCGCAGCTCGACCTGGTCGAGTTCACGCTGGTGAAGGCCTATCTCGGCGCGGATCGCCCGGACGATGCGCGCCGGATGCTGAGCGTGCGGCGTCGAGGTTCCTCCGGCATCCCCGTTGCCGGGCTGGCCGCAGTGCACTGATCGACGAACCGACTGTGACGTGATCCGGAGCGGGCGCCAATCTCGGTCGGAAATGCACTTGGGCTAGCGTTTCTGGAGGACCCGAAACGAGAACAAAGGTGGGCGTGGGCCCCAAGCCAACGAAGCCCAGCGTCGGTGCATGCCGATATGCGAAGGGGCGCCAACAGGTTGTGACGGCTGGCGGGTGGCCTCTCTCAGTGTCGGATGGGACCCTCTCGGGTTCGAGATGACGCGATGCCTGTCGCAATCAGGGGGACCCCTCGTTTTCGAATGGAGATCGCCGGAGAAGTAAAGGCGGAGGGGTCAGCCCTCAACCATGCTGGCCTTTCGCTGTCGCGATCGAAATTGCAACTCGCCGCTGGGGTTCGTACCCGAGCGCACGAGCGTGCTTCTTCACAGTGCTGTAGGGAATCCGTGTCGCGATGCTCACCGCATGCCAGCTCTTGCCGCCATCGAGCGCCGCACGCAGTTTCTCGCGGTCGCCATCGCTGAATTTCGGCCGGCCAAGACGCTTACCCATTGCCCGCGCTCGCTCGAGACCGGCTTTCGTCCGCTGGCTGATCTTTTCTCGTTCGAGCTTGGCCAGCGAAGCGAGGGTCGCCAACAGAATGTTTCGAACGAGTTCGTTGTCAGTCGACAGGTGCTCTTCGGTGAAGCTGTGGAAGCCGACACCATGCGAGCTTAGCCGTTGCAGGTGGCCGATCGTCGCCGCCATGCCTTCGCGGCTGAACCGGTCCAGTGACCAGACCAGCAACAGGTCGAACTCGCGTCGTGCGGCGCAGGCAGACATCGCCCCGAGCTGCTTTCGATATTCGAGGCCCTTGCTGCCATTCTCATGCTCGACGTATTCGCGCACGACCGGATGCTCCATCTGTCGGCACCATTGGCGCAGCTGCCGCAGCTGGTTCTCGGGATCTTGGCCTTTGTCGTCGGTCGACACCCGCGCGTAGATCGCGACCCGTGTAGCCATAGAACGTTCCCTTTGTGTCCGTCTAAAGCGGCCACTAGCACGGGCGCGTTTTCAAGGCGATAGCCTAGGCGGCATCAGAGCCCTTTTTTGTGTCTATCGCCGACGCTCATCGAAGGAGGGCGCACCGCGGCTTCTCATTGCCGACGACGCTGAGCTGCGATTGGAGGAGGAGCGTGACCATCATCGGTGAGGCGTCTATGTATCCGTCTATGTATCCGTCGGTAGTCGACAGTTCCGTCCAGCGCCTCATTAGATTCAAAGACTTACGAACGAGAGATGATGGTCGCCAGGAGGGTCGATCAAGCCGTCGAGGAGCTCAGGCTCATTCGTGTAGCGGGGCTGCACTTCGGTGAAGAGCGCCGGATCTATGATCTTGCACTGCTGCTTCGCGTTCCACCATCTCGCCCAGGCTCGCAGCGCTTCGTTCGAGTAATCCTGTTCAGTAAAGAACCACAGGTGGACGTTGCGCTCATTTTCACGCTTGGTGAGGCCGGCGGAAGACGAAAGCTGGTATACGAAACTCGCCTTACTGAACTCAGGTGGAAGGAGATGGACGACGGCCCACTCGACGCAGGTTTCAGGATCAGTGACGACCGACATTTCATTAGGTAACGGAACACCATCTAAATCCAGCATCTGAAGTTGCCGAGGTAATTCGGAAAAGTATCCGTTAGGCCCATGCACCTTCATAGACCGGCGGTATACAACACAACCATGTCTCTTTTTGTATCGGCGTGGCGGCAGGCTCCAATAATCTACCATCCCGCGTATTACAAACGCGCAGGAATCCCTCGAAAGATCTTTGAGAAGATCAAAGACGTCATCGAGGTTGTGGAGAGTGACCAGCGTGCAGAAGAACATAGATCCCAGCTATACGACTTGCCCGCCCGGAACCGGCCGCCCGGCGTATGCAGTACCGACCACATTTCAGGATTTGCAATGTCGCCCGGCCGTTCGTTCTCGTCCTCATCCTCGGAGGCTCGGCGGCTCTGGTAGCAAAAGTATTTCGTTTCCGTGTGTTTGGCAGGTGCGCTGGTATTTGTCATGCATCATTTGAGGACAACCCGGCCCGGAGGGCCAAAACAGGTGCTCAGGACCGGGAGGCTCAGTGACAACTCTGGCCGTGATATGGGCGATCCTTTGGATTCGTGCTAGGAGAACATCCTGTGTCCGGTGTTGGTTCGTTGGACGGAAGCAGTTTAAAAGTTATTTGGGTTTCCTGAATTGTGACCGGTGGCGCCGCGAAGTAAATAATTGTGCCGATCAACGCGAATGTGCCGTCTTGGTAGCTCAATAAACGCGAAAGCGCTCAGCAATACCCCAGCCGATAAGAGCGACCAAAAATGATTCCTTGGCCACCAATCAAGAACATCGTAAGCAAGAAAAACAAAACAAAGCGCTACTTCAAAGAAATGACGCAGCTCTTCCTTACGTCGGCCGGAGCTACCATGTTCCTTCTTGGAGCGTTCTGTGCCTTCGCCGCCACCGTCATCTTCGGACATTATTAGGATGGCATCTTTTTATTCGTCACCTTCTTACGTTTCTTCGCAGGATGAGGAGGCGGTCCGGCGGCGGCGAGCCTCGGCAAATCGCTAACCAACACCTAAATGGACATCAATAGACTATTTAGCGTCTCTTTCACGGCGGTAACAGGGGTTCGAATCCCCTTGGGGACGCCAATTATTTTCAGGTTTCTGCCGATTTGATCGATAAAGGGCATCGCCCGGAAGTGTCCCGCGAGAAAGCCCCGGGGGCGACTCTTAACTCTTCTCGGGTCGGCCTCAATGGGGGCGGAGATTGAAGCCGGCGAGGCCGTCGGCGGCGATTTGTTCGGGGAGTTCGGTCTCCCAGCGCAGATAGGCCTGCATCGCGTCGCGATTGCCGGCATGGCGATCGTGGTTCCAAAACAGATAGTCGATGCGCTTGGAATCTGGCGGAACGTCTGGCGTTGCCTCCCATGGCAGGCCGCCCTTCTGCCAAGCCTGCGCGCCGCCGCGAACGACCGCCAATTTAGACCCGGTGGTCTCGCGAAGGTCGATCGCGGCAAGCCGGGCCGTGACGGGGTCTTCGGCGAACAGCACGATCCGCAACAAGGCCAAGAGACAGAGTGGCAGCGAGCGAGGTCGCGCGCGCGTCACCCACACCGCACCCGCGGGATGCCCCGCGCGGTAGACGGCGCTGGAATCGAGCGAAAGGGCGCCGGCGCTCGCCGCCAACCACTCGGCCGCCTCGGCGGGGGCGATTTCCGGCAGTTCCGGTAGATTGGAGGGCAATGGCGACGCGGCCGGTCCGGCTTCCAACGCGACACCACTTAACGCGCGATCGAGCACCTGGACATCCCAACCCATCTGCTTGAGCCAATGCGCGGTCATGATCGCGCGCGTCCCGTCATCATCGGCGAGGACGAGGCGCGCGCCACGGGTGCCGACCCAGCGGTCGATCGCCTGCACCAATTGGCCGCCCGGCGCTGAAACCGAGCCGGGCAGGTGGCCGAAGGCGAATTCCTCGGGCGTGCGCACATCGAGGACATGGGTCGTACGGCGGTCCGCCGCGGCCTTCCATTGGGAAAAGGTCGCGCGATCGACACGGCGAATGCCGAAGCGGGCTTCCACCGCTGCCGCCCGCCGGCGCGCCGCCTCGGCCGCGTCCGTGCTGACCGGGCGCAGCCCGTCACCAAGTCCGCTCGCGAGATCGAACCCGGCGAGCCGCCAGCCTTGGGTGCCGCCGGTGAGCGACATCGCCCGGTTCGGGACTCCGGCATTGATCAGGGATTGCGCGCCAATGATGCCGCGGGTGCGCCCGGCGCAGGAAACCACGACCAGGGTATCGGGTGTTGGGACGGCGTCGGCAAAGCGATGCACCAATTCCGCGCCAGGGCAAGGGACCGCTCCCGGCACATGAAAGCGCGCATACTCGTCGAGCGGGCGGCTGTCGAAAATCGTGACCGACCGGCCAGCTCGGCGCAGCTGGTCAAGCTCTTCGGCCGAGATCGCCGGGGTCGCGCAATGGTGCTCGATGATCTCGGCAAAGGCTTTGCTCGGCACATTGCTGCTCGGGAACAGCCGATAGCCGGTAGCTGCCCAAGCCGGGGCGCCGCCGGCCAGCACATGGGTGTCGCTGTAGCCGAGGTCTGCGAGGCGGCGTGCCGCTCGGTCGCCGATCCCATCGCCGTCATCGACGAGGACGATGCGGCAGGAGAGCCGCGGCACCAATCGACCGATATCGATTTCGAGCCGGCTGTACGCAATGTTGACCGCGAGCAACGGATGGCCTTCCCCGTGCTGGCCTTCCTCGCGGACATCGACAAAGGCGATCTCGGCACCGTCGGCCAGCCATCCTCTGACGGTCGCGACGGGTTGCGCGGCTGCGCTCATGGCGTATTCCCCACGCGGGTTTCTTCGACAAATTGCTCGGTCGCGGCGTCGATCGCGCGACCGCGTCGGCCGCGCGGCGCGTGGATGTAGAGCGAGGCTGGAGCCGGCGCCCGTTCGGGCGCGCGCGACGGCGGCAGCGGGATCTCGTAGGATACCGGCGCCAGATGGTCGGCGAGCAGCAATTCCGGCCGATAGACCTTGTTCAGTTGGAACAGGCTGCGGACGAAATTGGTCTGGCCGCGCACCAGCAGCCGGGCGACAATTCCGCCGGCAGCCCACAGCTGGCGCCAGTCGAGGTGCTTTCTCAGGATCGCGCGCTGCGTCGTCACCAGCTCCTGGTAGAACTCGTCGAGCGGCAGTTTTGTCGGCAACACCGCGTGCTGGATGTCGAACAGGCGATAATCGCGGGTTTCGAGCCGGCGGCCGTCGGTGACCCAGCTTTCGGTACCGGGGTAGGGGGTGTTGACGCTGATGTTGATGACATCGGGCATCTCCAAGCACCATTCGCGCACTATGCGAAAACGCTCGTGGTCCCAATCGGGATCGGCGATCAAATTGACTGCGACGTTGATGCCGAGCGAGCGAGCGTATTCGACCGCCTCGAAATTGCGATCGAGCGTCACCCGCTTGCGGTATTTTTTCAGCCCCTCCTCGTCGATCGCTTCGAGCCCGAGAAACATGGTCTTGAGCCCGAGCCGCCGCCACAACCTAAACGCCTCCTTGTTGCGCAACAGCACGTCGCCGCGGGTTTCGAGGTAATACTTCTTGTTGATGCCGGCGCGGGCGATTGCCTCGCCGATTTCGAGCCCGTGGCGCTCGTGGATAAAGGCCACGTCGTCGACGATGAAGATCCCCGGCTCGCGGATCGAGCGCAGATCCTCGACGACGCGCTCGGTGCTGACCAGCCGATAGCTGCGGCCGTAAAAGGTCCAAGCGCTGCAGAACGAGCAATCCCACGGGCAGCCGCGGGAGAACTCGATTGAGGCGCAAGGGTCCAGGGTGCCGATGAAATATTTGCGACGATGACCCAGCAGGTCGCGCGCCGGGCTCAGCTCGTCGAGCGAATGGACAAAGCCGGGTGGCGGCCCTTCGCCGGACGCGGTAACGGCGCCGGGAACCGTGGCCGGGTCGCGGCCGGCCTCGACGGCCGCCAGCAGTGCCGGCATCGCCGCCTCGCCCTCGCCCTTGAGCACGCAATCGATCGCCCCCTCGCCGTGCGCGATGATGGCGGCCGCGGTGAAGGACGCGCTATGACCGCCGACGCAAACGAAGATGCCGGGAAAGCGCGCTTTCGTCGCCTTGGCGAGATCGACGATCTCGGGGACATTGGCCAGGTAGTTGCAGGAGAACGCTAGGACACCGGGCCGCCAACGCTCGATCTCGCGGAAATACGCACGGTGGTCTTCGACCTGAAGGTCGATCAGCCGGACCTGGTGGCCAGCCTGACGCGCCGCCGCGGCGACAAGTTCAAGCCCGAGCGGCTCCAGCCGCAGAAAGACTTTCGTATAGAGCAGAGGCCCTGGATGAACCCCGAGAAACCGCATCGGACATCCCTCTCGACGATCGCCACGCCGCATCATAGACGTTCGGCGCGGCTCCGGGGCAAGCCGATCGGCGCCGGCCTAGCGGGGGATTCGCCAACGACGTATCAGGACGCGCCGCCGCTTCGGGTTTCCTCTACGAAATTCTCGGTCGCAGCGTCGATCGCGCGCCCTTTGCGGCCGCGCGGCGGGTGAATGTAGAGCGAGCGTCCGCGAGGCTCGCGCGCAGTGGGCAACGGGATCTCATAGGCGACCGGCGCGGCGTGATCGGCCAGCATCAGCTCAGGCCGATAGACCTTATCCAGCAGATAGAGGCTCTTCAAGAAATTGGGATGGCCGCGCAGCAATTGCCGGGCGACGATCCCGGCCGCGGCATAGGCCTGCCGCCAGCCGGCGAATTTGCGGTAGAACGCCCGCTGGGTGGTCACCAGCTCCTCGTAGAATTCGGCGAGGGGCAGCCGGGTCGGCATCACCGCATGCGCGATGTCGTAGAGCCGATAGTCACGGCTGGTCAGCACGCGTTCCTCGGTGAGCCAGCTTTCGGTCCCCGGATACGGCGTGTTGACGCTAAGGTTGACGACCTCGGGGATATCGAGACCCCATTCGCGCACGACGCGAAAGCGCTCATGGTCCCAGTCGGGATCGGCGATTAAATTGATCGCGACGATCAGGCCGAGCGAGCGGGCGAATTCCAGCGCCTCAAAACTGCGGCCGAGCGACACGCGCTTGCGGTATCGCTTGAGCCCCTCCTCGTCGATCGCCTCCAGGCCGATGAAAATGTATTGCAGGCCGAGGGTTTTCCAAAAGCGGAATACCTCCTTGTTGCGCAGCAGCACGTCGCCGCGGGTTTCAAGGTAGTAGCGCTTTTTGATGCGGGCGCGGGCGACCGCCTCGCCGAGTTCCATCGCGTGCCGCTCATGGACAAAGGCGACGTCGTCGACGACGAAGACCCCCGGCTCGCGGATGCGGCGCAGATCCTCGACGACCCGCTCGGGGCTGACCAGCCGATAGCTGCGCCCGTAAAACGTCCAGGCGCTGCAGAACGAGCAATCCCACGGGCAGCCGCGGGAGAATTCGACCGAGGCGCAAGGATCGAGGATGCCGACAAAATACTTGCGGCGATGGCGCAACAGGTCGCGCGCCGGCATGATTTCGTCTAGCGAATGGACGAAGCTCGGCGGCGGCCCTTCGCCGGATGCGGTGACCGCGCCGGGGACGGCAGCCGGGTCATCCCCAGCCTCGATCGCCGCCAGCAACAGCGGCATCGAGGCTTCGCCTTCGCCTTTGAGCACGCAGTCAACGGCGCCCGCACCATGGTCGATCAGCGCCTTTGCGGTGAACGACGCGCTGTGGCCGCCGACGCAGATGAAGATACCGGGAAAGCGCGCCTTGGTTGCTTTGGCGAGATCGACGATCTCCGGGACGTTCGCCAGATAGTTGCAGCCAAAGGCGACGACATCCGGCTGCCAGCGCTCGATTGTGCGGAAATAGGCGCGCTGGTCTTCGACTTGGAGGTCGAGCAGCCGAACCGCATAGCCGGCCTGCCGCGCCGCCGCGGCAACCAGTTCCAGGCCGATCGGCTCGAGCCGCAGAAAAATCTGCGAATAGGTCAATGGCCCGGGATGGACGCAGAACAGCCGCATCGGAATTCCCCTCCACTCACCCGGAGCGAGTCCGGCTCATCGAGCAGGCCCGCGGTCTTCGCAGCCTACTGTGAGGCCGAACTCCCAGCCCTTCTATGGGTTCCACGAATAAGATAAAAATGGTGGGGATGACAGCCCGCAATATCGCCGAAGCGAGACGAGACACCTGACAGGGAGACGGGGGGCGCGCAGCCCGGCGGCCCGCGCGCTCTTCGTGTCGCCATTGTCAATATTGTGGTTACGCGCTCGGGCGTGGCGAGGTTTCGCGCGGGGTGACGGCAACATCGAGCTTTTGCAAGAGACGCAATACCGTGATCGGCATCGGCTTGCCGACCCGCTCCTCGGTCATCAGCCGGTGCAGTTCGTCGATATCGGCGACCGGGATGCCGTCGGCGGCTACGATGATGTCGCCGCTCAAAAGCCCTGCGGCGCGCGCGGCGCCGTCGGGGGCGGTCGATTGAACGCGAACCCCGGTCTCGCGGGCAAGCTCATGAAAGCGCACAACTCGGCGCGACAGCGGCACGTTCTGCCCGGCAACGCCGATATAGCAGCGCCGCACCCTGCCGTCGCGAATCAACCGCGCGGCGACGAACTCGACCGTGGCGGCCGAGATCGAAAAGCAGATGCCCTGGGCCATGCCGATGATCGCGGTGTTGATGCCGACGACCTCGCCCGACGCGGTGACCAATGGCCCGCCGGAATTCCCCGGGTTCAGCGCCGCGTCGGTCTGGATCACGCTGTCGATCAGCCGGCCCGAGCGGGTGCGCAATGAGCGGCCGAGGGCGCTGACGACGCCGGCCGTCACGGTGCACTGAAAGCCGAAGGGGTTGCCGATCGCGACCACAAGCTGGCCGACCCGCAGCCGGCGCGAATCGCCGAGCCGGGCAAAGGCAGGCGCCTCGCCGTCGAGACGCAATACGGCAAGATCCGTGTCGGGGTCGTCGCCGACCAAGGTGGCCGCGAGGCTGCGCCCGTCGGGAAAGGCGGCCTCGATCTTTCGCGCGCCCGACACGACGTGGCTGTTGGTCAGCACGTAGGCGTCGGGGGTGAACACGACGCCCGAGCCGGCGCCGCCGGCGCCGTCCTTGAGCCCGCTGACCTGGAGATGCAGGACTGCCGGGCCGACCTTGTCGACGGCGCCGGTGACGGCGCGCGAATAGGCATCGAGCAAGGCGAAATCGTCGGCCGCGCCGGATGACGCCGATTGGACGTCGTTGGCGAGATTGTTGTCGGTTGGTGTGTTGATCTCCGATAGAAACGACATGTTCGTGGTTCCCTGTGGATAAGAATAAAGTGGGAACATTGGTAGGGTTTGATAAGATGGCGCCTCCGGCGACCATTTGAAGTGGGTGACCCCATGGCAGGCAGCGTCAATAAGGTGATCCTGATCGGCAATCTCGGCCGCGACCCCGAGCTGCGCTCGACCCAGGACGGCACGCGGATCGCCAATCTGGCGGTCGCCACCTCGGAAAGCTGGCGCGACCGCGTGTCGGGCGAACGCAAGGAGCGGACCGAATGGCACCGCGTCGTGATCTTCAACGAGCGGCTGGCCGAGATCGCCGAGAAATACCTGAAGAAGGGTTCGAAGGTTTATGTCGAGGGCGCCTTGCAGACCCGCAAATGGACCGACCAGGGCGGCCAGGAGCGCTACTCGACCGAAATCGTCCTGCAGCGCTTTCGCGGCGAGCTGACGATGCTGGATGGTGCGGGGGGCGCCCGCGGGGCGCGGCGGCCCGCCGATCGAGGGCGGCTATGACGAAGGTTACGGCGACGAGATGCCTGCGTCTCGACCCGCGACCCCGGCTCGCGGCCGCACTCCGGTCAACGACCTCGACGATGACATCCCATTTTGAGAGAGGCGCATCCCCGTCAAGCGGCGTCAAGCTGGCGTGTCGGCTTACCCGGACAGAAAGACAAGTCCCGTGTCGGGTGCTCGGCCGGGTTTGGTCAGCTCTCTAAACCCAGCGACGGGAAGCGAGTGAAGCCGATCAAGCATCTCGGTCGGTCGGGCGTAGGCGGGCGAGATTGCAGCGCGAACTCCGGGATGGGATTCTCATGGTGGCAGTGTTTTGATGCCTTGACATCACATATTGAGGCATCGATGATGCCGAGATGCGGACCACTCTGACGCTGGACGATGATCTCGCGGGACTGTTGAAGCAGCGCGCGCGGGAACTCGGCCTTCCGTTCAAGGAAGCGGTCAATCGGGCGATCCGCGCCGGCATCGGCGAGCCCGTCGAGACGCGCCGCCATTCCGCGCCGAAGACGATTTCGCATTCCTTCGGCTTCAGGCCGGGCGTCGATCTCGACAAGCTCGGGCAGCTGGCTGACGAGCTGGAGGCGGAGGCTCTTGCGGAAAAAATCCATGATACTGCCCGACGTAAACGTCCTCGTTCACGCCCACAACGCTGACTCCGCGCTTCATGACAGCGCCAGGCTGTGGTGGGACGCCTGTCTTTCGGGGACCGAAGGCGTCGGGCTCGCTTGGGCCGCCATGCTCGGTTTCGTGCGCATCACGACCAACCGCAGGGTGGTGGCGCGTCCGCTTTCGGTTCAGCAGGTAATGGAGCAGCTCCAGGCTTGGCTGGCGTTGCCGCAAGTTCATATCGCGCAGCCGTCGAACACACACTTTGCGAGGCTTCGGGCTGAGCTTGAGCGTCTAGGGACTGCCGGCAACCTCACCACGGACGCCCACTTGGCTGTGCTTGCGATGGAGCGCGGGTATATCTTGTACTCTACAGATGCGGATTTCGCCCGATTTGGGGGTCTACGCTGGGTAAATCCTTGCAGGAGATCCCGAGGGTTATGATCTGGCGAAGTACGAAGAATGGCGCATTATAACCGTCGTGAAACGAGGAGGTTCCAATGACGGACGTTTCGGAGCCGCCGTTCCGGGCCGACCATGTGGGCAGCCTGCTGCGGCCGCGGAATTGCTGCGGGCGCGGGAGGAGCATTATGTGGGGCGGCTATCGGCCGCGGCGCTCGAATTCCTCGCTGCCGGCGGAATGCGTTTTCGGAATTATTTTGGCGGATCGACCCAGACGTCGCTTTGCTTGATGCGTTTGATCAGCCGCTGCGGCTCGAATTTGCGGTAATCGGAGCGGATCGCGAAGAGCACGGTAGGCTGCGGCCCCCGCCGGATATTGCTTAGCGTAATACCGCTGCCGTCCACGAATTTAAATTTGACCGGGAACTTTCGACCTCCGTCGATCCATGCGGAATCCTTCTCGCCACCAGGCGATGTTGCCAGGTATCTGTTTGTGACACGCCCGCCAGGCTTCCGTACCAAGACGCTTGCAGCGCCATTGACCGCCTCGATCGGCGACACCGGCGATTTCCGCCATTTTTTTCCAGACCCGGCACGGATCGTCTGGGTCAAGCGAAACCAGGATCTGGGTCATGCGGCTCGATTGCTTCGCGTCCATGTAAACGCGCGACGCCGGCATCACAAAAAAGCGGTGCCGGCGTTGACGTTTACCAGGAAGCGGCCGCGCCGGAGATCGGAGATTCGATCCGCACGACGCCGTCGCCGACATAAAGGTTTCCTGCCTCGCCCTCGAACTGCCCTTGCACATTCGTCGTCACGAGATCGGCCGAGAATTGTTACAGTAGAGCGGCCGGGGTGACACTGCGAATTGCATCGCCAAGCCAAAGTTCGGCCCGGGCGTTCCGTCTTCGTTGACGATGCCCTTTGACAGAATGTTCGAGATTGTCTGGCCTCGGCCTCTCGGTTTGTAGACGCCGAAGGTGTGGTCAAGCCCGCGATTCTCGCCGATCAGAGCTAGGATTTAGACGCGCAGTGGTTACCGCGGTGTCTCAGCCGCATTGCAGGTTCGAGAACCTTATGCACGGCCGGCGAGGGCTCGGGGCCGTCGAACTCGTTGACGATAACGTTGCGGACGAAGTCGCGCAGCGACGCCATGTGCCCGTTATGGCCGTACGGCGCCAGATACCGGGCGCCGCGCAGGCTCCGGATCGTCACCGGGTCGAGCACGTGATTGTCGGCTTTGGCGTTGAAAAGGCCACCGGGCGTATCGAAGGTCCAGGGCCGAGTCGATAGACCGGGAACGTAAGGCTTCGGATTGGAGACGCCGTTGATGTGGCAGGTGCTGCAGCTGATGCCGGCCTGTCGCGCCATCCCGCCCAAGATCTGCGGCGCGCTGAGCGCGAGATCGCCGAGATTGACCAGATAGGATTTGCCGCCGCCTGTCGCCTCCGAGTGGAAGATTTCACCGGGCTGGGCCAGCGCATCCTCGTTGAGTTCGGTACCGACCGGCAGTACGGTCTGTTTGCCGTGCACAGGAAACGCGCCCAGTTCAGGTGTGCCCGCCAGGATCACTCCGGCGATCGACGCCACCAACAATGGCGCCGCAAAGCGTAGTTTCATCGGCCCGAAACCCGCACCGCCCTCACTGAGCGATTTCCTCGAGGCTCGGCGCCCGCAGCCCGATTTTCGGCGCCGCCTGCTGCAACAATACGATCAGTTCTTCGCTCTGCGCCCGGAGTTTCGCAGAATCCAGGCTTTTCAAATCCGGCACATCGACCTGGGTCTTCAGTTCGGTGATTTTTTTGGAATTGCGGCCGCCAAGTCCGGATCATGCGCTTGGAAGGCGGCAGCAAAAATAGTCCGGTATGCGATGTCGATGCCATCGACGTTATTCTGCATTCATTGACCGACGTACGGCTGAACGCCAACTCGCCGCCGGCAGCCTTGCTGTCGCCGACTTCATAGGCGAGCCGCGCCGTGCCGTTGAGCAGGCGCTGCGGCAGCAGGTCGAGGTGGTGCACCTTAACGTCCAAATCTTCGAGGTTGAGGATCAGTGCGTCGGTCTCGGGTTTCAAATCAGTCCGTTTCGCCCCGAACAATTTCGCCTCGATCGCGTGAAAGCCCAACAGCGCGTTCGGCCAAGCGTCGATCTCCTGATCGAGATCGGGAGCAAAACCGCTGGTGAATATCTCGGCGCGCTCCCAGCCCACGCGAGCGTCGATCCAGGCCTTTTCCGCTCCATTGACCTTCTGCGCGAGTGCTCGGCGCAAGCCGGGACCCGCCAGACCAAGAGGCTTGTCGATTGTACGGCGTGGTGCGACGATCGGCGATCGCAACCCGTGTGCCGCAACGCCTATCAACTAGAATAAGCGGGAGGACGCAAATGACGCCTTGCCGCGGCAACCGGTGGGCAGGCGGTCGAGAGCTGTGTGATGTCGTCGATCGTGTGAATTGAGGGAGGCGGTCGTGGAGACACGCGCTGCTGTTGCTCATAAGGCTGGAGAGCCGCTCGCGATCGAGACGGTCCAGCTCGACGGCCCCAAGGACGGGGAGGTGCTGGTCGAGATCAAGGCAACCGGCATCTGCCATACCGACGAGTTCACTTTGTCGGGGGCCGACCCCGAGGGGTTGTTTCCGGCAATCCTCGGCCACGAAGGCGCCGGCGTCGTCGTCGATATCGGGCGCGGGGTGACCAGCCTCGCCAAAGGGGATCATGTGATCCCGCTCTACACCCCCGAATGCCGGCAATGCGAGTATTGCCTGTCGGGCAAGACCAATCTCTGCGTCGCGATCCGCGCGACCCAGGGTCAAGGGGTGATGCCCGACGGTACCAGCCGCTTCTCGCTGGGGAAGGAGAAGCTCTATCACTACATGGGCACCTCGACCTTCTCGAATTATACGGTCTTACCCGAGATCGCGGTGGCAAAGATCCGCGAGGACGCGCCGTTCGACAAGGTCTGCTACATCGGCTGCGGCGTCACCACCGGGGTCGGCGCGGTGATCAACACGGCCAAGGTCCACCCCGGCGCCAACGTCGTGATCTTTGGCCTCGGCGGGATCGGGCTGAACGTCGTCCAGGGCTGCCGGATGGTCGGCGCCGACATGATCGTCGGCGTCGACCTCAATCCCAAACGCCGAGCGCTCGCCGAAAAATTCGGGATGACCCATTTCGTCAACCCGAAGGAGGTCGAGGGCGACCTGGTCCCCTACTTGGTGAACCTGACCAAGGGCGGGGCCGATTTCAGCTTCGAATGCATCGGCAACGTCCAGACCATGCGGCAGGCGCTCGAATGCGCCCACCGCGGCTGGGGCGTCAGCGTCATCATCGGCGTCGCCGGCGCCGGCCAGGAGATCTCCACCCGGCCGTTTCAATTGGTCACCGGTCGAGTGTGGAAAGGAACCGCCTTCGGCGGCGCCAAAGGGCGGACCGACGTGCCGAAGATTGTCGACTGGTACATGGAGGGCAAGATCAACATCGACGATCTGATCACCCATAAGCTGTCCCTCGACAACATCAACACCGGCTTCGACTTGATGCATGCGGGCGAATCGATCCGCAGCGTCGTTGTTTACTGATCTAAGCGCTGCTGGGGTCGAGACGGTTGGCGTGTTACCCGCGCCGAGTGCGGGCCCTCATCCGGTCTCGCTTCCTGTCTGCGCAGAAGCCGAGGCTGTTGCGGCTAACGGGATTTTACCGGGGTTAGCCCGCCACCGCGCGGCGAGGTTTACTACGGCCATTGGCGAAATGCTCGGCGAGACGCAAAGCGACGCGCGGGCTCACAAAATGCGAGACGTCCCCGCCTAAGGCGCCGATCTCCTTGACAAAGCGTGACGAAATAAACTGAAAGCGGTCCGAGGCCATCAGAAAGACAGTCTCGATCTGTGGGTTGAGCCGGGCGTTCATGCCCGCCATCTGAAACTCGTACTCGAAATCGGACACGGCGCGCAGCCCGCGGATGATCACGCCGGCGCCGACCGATTGGGCAAAATGCATCAACAGGGTGTCGAAGGCGCGGACCTCGATGCGCTCAGCATCGCCGTTCTCGAGATGGGTCACTTCGTCGCGCACGATCTCGACCCGCTTGTCGGTAGGGAACAGCGGCCCCTTGCCGTCGTTCCGGGCGACGCCAATAACCAGCCGGTCGACGATCTTGATCGCCCGTCGGATGATGTCCGAATGGCCGTTGGTGATCGGGTCGAAGGTGCCGGGATAGATCCCGACGCGCGGCTGGATCATATGTCCCCCGTATCGGTCTGCCGACCGTCATTGGTTTGTTGATCGTTGGTAGTTTGGTCGTCAGCCGAATCCTCGGCCGTACCGTCGCCGTTCTCGTCGGCGACCTCCGGCAGACGCGCCACCGAGACGACGCGCTCGCCCTCGCCGACCTTGAAGATCACCACGCCCTGGCTGCGCCGCCGGGCGATGCGGATGTCGTGGACCGGGCAGCGGATCACCATCCCGCCATCGGTCACCAGCATGATCTGGTCGTTGCCCCCGACCGGAAACACGGCGACGACGGCGTCGCCCTCGCGGCGCCGCAGATCCATGTTGTCGATCCCCTGGCCGCCACGCCCGGTGATGCGATAGTCATAGGCCGAAGTCCTGACCCCAAACCCCTTCTCGGTCACGCTCAGCACGCACTCCTCGCGCTGCGCGAGATCGGCGTAAGTCTCCTCGGTGATCGCGCCCTCTTCCTCGCCCGGCTCTGCTTCGGCCTCCTCAGGCTCAGGCGGGAACTCGGGAACCGCCTCGCTGTCTTCGCCGATCGGCCGCCGGCGCCGCGCGGCGAGGCTTAGGTAGGCGTTGCGCACATCGGGAGCGATCTCCTCATGGCGCAGGATCGACATCGAGATGACCATATCGTCACCGAGCAGGCGGATGCCGCGCACCCCGACCGAGCTGCGCCCGGAAAAGACCCGGACATCCCCGGCCGGAAAGCGGATTGCCTTACCGTTGCGCGTGGCGAGCAGCACATCGTTCGCATCGGTGCAAGTGGCGACGGCGATCAGCCGGTCGTCGGCGTCTTCACCCTCGAACTTCATCGCGATCTTGCCGTTGGCGCGGACATCCCCAAAATCGCTCAAGGCATTGCGCCGGACATAGCCGTTCACGGTCGCAAACATGACCGTCAGATCCGCCCAACCTTCCTCGTCTTCGGGCAACGGCATCACCGTCGAGATCGTCTCGCCGGGGACCAGATTGGGCAGCAGGTTGACCATCGGCCGGCCGCGCGCCTGCGGCGTGCCAAGCGGCAGCCGATAGACCTTGAGCTTGTAGACTCGGCCCGAGGAGGTGAAGAACAGCACCGGTGCGAGGGTCGACGCGACAAAGACCTCATTTAGGAAGTCCTCGTCGCGGATCGCCATGCCGGCGCGGCCGCGGCCGCCGCGGCGTTGGGCTCGGTAGGTCGATAACGGCACCCGCTTGATATAGCCGGCATGGCTGACCGTCACGACCATTGCCTCGCGCTGGATCAGCGCCTCGATATCGGCCTCGAACTCGACATCCTCGATTTGGGTCCGCCGCGGGGTCGCGAATCGGTCGCGGATTGCTATCAGCTCGCCGCGCAAAACCTCGATCAGCCGCGCCCGTGAGCGCAGGATTTCGAGATAGCCGCCGATCTCGGCGATCAGCCCGCGCAATTCCTCGGCAATCTTGTCGCGTTCGAGCCCGGTCAGCCGCTGCAGCCGTAGGTCGAGGATCGCCCGCGCCTGCTCGTCCGAAAGCTGATAGGCGCCGTCCGCAGCGACCTCGCGGCCAGGCTCGCCAACCAGTGCCACCAAGGGCGCCACATCGGCGGCCGGCCAAGCCCGGCCGGTGAGACCCTCGCGCGCTGTCGCTGGATCGGGAGCGGCGCGGATCAACGCGATGATCTCATCGAGATTGGCGACCGCGATCAACAGGCCGAGCAGGGTGTGCGCGCGCTCCCGCGCCTTGCCCAGCAAATGGCTGGTCCGCCTTGTGATCACCTCTTCACGAAAGGCGATAAAGGCGGCAATCACATCGCGCAGGGTCAACAGCTCTGGCCGGCCGCCGTTCAAGGCCAGCATGTTGACGCCAAAGCTGGTCTGCAGCGCAGTGTGGCGGTGGAGCTGGTTGAGGACGATGTCGGGCTCGGCATCGCGCTTCAATTCGACGACGACCCGCACCCCGTCGCGATCGCTCTCGTCACGCAGTTCGGCGATCCCGTCGATCAGCTTTTCGCGCACGCACTCTGCGATGCGCTCGATCAGCTTCGCCTTGTTGACCTGATAAGGCATCTCGGTGAAGACGAGCGCATCGCGATCCTTGCGGATTTCCTCGACATGGTTCTTCGCCCGCAGGATCACGGCGCCCCGGCCGGTCTTGTAGGCGGAGTGCGTGCCGGCCCGGCCCATGATGATCCCGCCGGTCGGAAAATCCGGCGCCGGGACATATTCCATCAGCTCTTCAACGGTGATCGCACCGTTGTCGAGATAAGCGCAGCAGGCATCGATGACCTCGCCCAGATTGTGCGGCGGGATGTTGGTTGCCATCCCGACTGCAATACCTTGGGCGCCGTTGACCAAGAGGTTCGGAAAGCCCGCCGGCAACACCTTGGGCTCGTGCTCGGTCTCGTCATAATTCGGCTGAAAATCGACGGTCTCGTTATCGAGATCATCGAGCAAAGAATCAGAAACACGGGCGAGCCGCGCCTCGGTATAGCGATAGGCCGCCGGCGAATCGCCGTCCATCGAGCCGAAATTGCCCTGACCGTCGATCAATGGCAGGCGCATCGCGAAATCCTGCGCCATCCGCACCATCGCGTCGTAGATCGCTAGCTCGCCATGCGGATGGTATTTGCCGATCACGTCGCCGACGATGCGCGCCGATTTGCGGTAGCTGCGGTTCCACTCGTTGCCGTTCACCTTCATCGAATAGAGGATGCGGCGGTGGACCGGCTTGAGCCCGTCACGGACATCGGGGAGTGCCCGCGCCACGATCACGCTCATCGCGTAATCGAGGTACGAGCGCTTCATCTCGTCCTCAATCGTGACGCTGGTGATGTCGGGGGCGGAGGGCGGTGCGGCGGAGGAAGAGACGGCCAAGGCTGCTCGATCGGATGGTGAGGGCTCAGATTAAAATCGCGGCCGAGCCGCTCGGGCGCCGCCGCGAGTTACTTATATGGGTAGCCGCCGCCAGATTACCGCATTGCGCGGTGCAAACAAACGCCGGAGCGGCGTTTCGCAGCAGCCATGTGACTGAGGCGTGTCAGCCCGTTCCGACAATCGCCCGGTAGATCGCCAGGATCAGCACCGCCCCGACGATCGCGCCGATAAACCCGGCGCTGCGGCCCGGCGGGTACCAGCCGATGCGCTGCCCGAGCCAGGACGCGAAGATCGCGCCGACGATGCCGAGCAAGGTCGTGACGATGAACCCGCCCGGCCCGTGGATGAAAATCTTGGCGATCGCCCCCGCCAGGAACCCGATGATGATGACCCATAGCCAATGCAGCATTCCGTTCCTCCCGGCTGCCCCGGCGGCGAAGCTCAAATCCGCCGGCTTGTTGCGGCGTTTGATCTACCCGTGCGCGTTGTCGGCTGCAACAGGCTGGCGTCGCGGCGGGTACGGCAACCGCACGATGGGCAGGACGCGCCGCTGCGGTCACCGCCGGGCGAAGCTGTCAATGGGATGAACCAGGCCGTCAGCCCCAAACCTCGCGGGCGGTCTCGACGACGAGGCGCAATTTGGCGAATTGCTGGGCTTGGGTCAGTGCATTGCCGTCTACGGTCGAGGAAAATCCGCATTGCGGGCTGAGGCACAGCTGCTCCAACGGCACATATTTCGCCGCCTCGTCGATTCGGCGCTTCAATTCGTCCTTGCTTTCGAGCGCGGCGCGTTTGCTGGTGACGAGGCCCAGCACGACCCGCTTGTTCCCCCTTGGCACAAAACGCAACGGCCCGAACCCGCCCGAGCGCGCATCGTCGTATTCGAGAAAGAAGCCGTCGACCGCGAGTTCGCCGAACAAGGCCTCGGCGACATGGTCGTAGCCGCCCTCGGCCACCCAGGACGAGCGGAAGTTGCCGCGGCACATATGGGTGCACACGGTCATGCCTTCGGGCTTGCCGGCAAGCGCCTGGTTGATCAGGCGGATGTTGATCAGGTGTTGCTTGTCTCCATCGCCGCCGATGCCCGTCACATAGGCACGCTGCGCCGGGTCGTTCAGATAGGCGAGGCTGGTGTCGTCGAGCTGCAGATAGGTGCAGCCGAGCCCGGCGAGGCCGGCGATCTCCTGTTTGTAGACCTCGGCAAGATCGTGCCAGAAGGCGTCCATATCGGGATAAGTTGCCGCGTCGATCACTGCCCGGCCGCCGCGGTAATGCAGCATCGAAGGCGAGGGGATCGTCAGCTTCGGCGCCGTCCCGGCCGGGGCGAGCGATTTCAGGTAGGCGAAATCCTCAGCGAAGATCGTGCTGTCGAGCGTCAGCCTGCGGCCGATGCGAAACGCTCCCAACGCGGCCTCGACCGGGCCGGCCTCGTTCCTGAACTGGATGCGCAGCAACTGGTCGGTCTTCGCGACCCCACCGATCTGATAGAGAAAATCCATATGCCACGAGCCGCGCCGGAACTCGCCATCGGTCACGCCGGCGAGCCCGACCTCCTGCTGCATCCGCACGACATCGCAAATCGCCGCATCCTCGACCAGCCGCAATTCCTCGGCGGAGATCCGCCCGGCCTGATGCTCGGCCCGCGCCCGCAGCAGCTCTGGCGGCCGCAGCAAACTCCCGACATGATCCGCCCGAAACGGCGGCCCCAACAGATCGCTCATCGAGACCCTCCCTCTATCTTCGTTGCAGCGTGGTGCGGACCGCGTTCCGCCAAACGGTTTGTAATTTGAAGGATGGATTGAGCAAAGCAAAGCGCATAGGATTTGGCCGGAGCAGGCGATGGGTTTCGTAGCGCTCAACCCATTTTGCGCGTTGCTGTCGATTTCTTGATCGGCCATCCACCGTAAGGCGCGCCGGAACCCGCCCTGCGCACTATCGCTGCCGTGGCGCTGCCGAGAATAGTTCACCTTCGGCGACGAGGCCCCTCGATCGCGTACTGACGAGACCGAGGCACGGAAGTCGCCATCGCTGCTGCCGCCTTGAACCGGATGCTTGAATTCGCATGCCCGAACTATGTCCGGGCCGCAAATAAACCAGACGAAGTTGCGTCACCGCGTTTGCGCGCCCTATCCGTGCAATAGGGTTGCACATGTCGACCGTCCGGCGGGTGATTCGCCGGCAATTGAGACATAGGCGTCCCCCCTGGGTTGCCGGCAAGCCGCCCGAAAGCGGCGCTTTGGGCAGAAGGCCTTTCGACACTGTTGACGTTCACGTCGCGAACGCGATAGTCTTCCCTGCCTCCAATCTGGTAACGGAAGCAGTTGCGCGAAGTGAGACCGGACCCTGGCGACCCTGAAATCGTACTCGGGCTGCTGACGTCGATCGAGCGCGATAGCACACTGACCCAGCGCAAGCTGGCGGGTGACTTGGGCATCGCTCTCGGCCTCGCCAATGCCTATCTGCGCCACTGCGTGCGCAAGGGCCTGATCAAAGTGAGCCAAGTCCCGCTGAACCGGTATGCTTACTATCTGACGCCGCAGGGGTTTGCTGAAAAGAGCCGGTTGACCGCCGAGTATTTGACGCTGTCGTTCGAGTTCTTTCGTCGTGCCCGCCAAAATACCTCTGAAATCTTGTGGCAATGTGCGGCGCACGGATGGCGACGGGTTGCCCTCTACGGCGCTGGGGAGCTTGCCGAGATCGCGGCACTCAGCGCCGGCGATAGCGGTGTAGAAATTGTCTGCGTTGTCGATTCGGCAGCGGTCGGAAAACGTTGCGCCGGCCTCCCGGTTGTTGCCGATTTGGCTGCGGCAAAGCACTGTGCTTCTCCGCACGGACTCGACGCGATCGTGCTGACCGACACGCGCAGCCCTCAGACGAGCTTTGAGCAGTTGTGTGCGCTTACGGCGCAGGACGGGTTTCCTCCGGACAGCGTCATAGTGCCGCGTCTGCTCGGAATTTCGCCAATGCCGGCCTCGCCGGCGAAGGCGGTTGTGGCGTCCTGAACCTGCCCGCCCGTCGTCCAGCGGGAAATGGGACGTGACCCATCGCGATGATGCTCGAGTGGCCCTTGGTCACCCGGACTGCGGTAGCGTGGATGATGGGCAAACGCGAGCTGTGCCATGGAGCGGTAGGCAGAATTGACCGGTGGTAGCGGGGTGGTCCATGTGATCACCGGCCTCGAGGTCGGCGGTGCGGAGACGCTGCTGCTGGAGCTCTGTCGCGAGGATCGTTGCCGCGGCCGGATACCATCGGTGGCAAGTTTGATGTCCGAGGGTCCGATGCGTCGGCGATTTGCCGAGATTGGCATCGAGGTCGCCGGGCTCGGCATGCAGCGCGGCGAATCCGTTGTTCCGGGACTGATCCGGCTGGTGCGCTTCATTCGCCGCCGGCGACCGCGGATCGTCCAGGGGTGGCTCTACCAGGGCAATCTAGGAGCGATGGCGGCGACTTGGCTGTCCGGTGTGATTCCGCGACCAAAATTGGTCTGGAGCATTCATGGCGCGGTGCCGGATTTTGATTGTTATCCAGCGCGGCTGCGTCGAGCCGTCAGGCTCGGCGCGTGGTTGTCGCCATTCGTCGACGGGATACTTTACAATGGTGCCGTGGCCCTCGACGAACACCGGCGAATCGGCTTTCGCTCACAGCTGACGCAGCTGTTTTCGAATGGCATCGATCTCGCGAAATTCCGCCGCGAACCCGGGTTGCGGCGAGCGACGCGGCGGGCCCTAAATCTTCCCGAGGACGCGGTAGTGGTGATTGCGGTCGGTCGCGATGATCCGATGAAGAACTGGCCGGGCATGCTTACCGCCGCCGCGGCTGCGGCCGCGCAGAAGGTCTGGTTCATCGCGGTCGGCGACGGCACCGAACGGCTGCCGCCCGGATCCCGGCGAACCCTGCTCGGACGCCGCGAGGATATGCCGGCGCTGTACGCGGCCGCTGACATCTTCATGCTCGCCTCGCATTTCGGCGAGGGTACTTCGGTGGCGCTGAGCGAGGCGATGGCTTGCGGCCTGCCGGTAGTCGTGACCGATGTCGGCGACAATGGTGCTATCGCCACCGGAGCCGGGACCGTCGTGTCCCCGAGCGATGCCGGTGCGCTGGCGCGGGCACTGGCCGAACTCGCCGCCGATCCTGGATTGCGTGCCCGCGCGGGCCGCGCGGCGCAAGCGCGCGCGACTTGCCGATTCGGCGCCGACCGGCTCCACACCAGCTTCAGCGGTTTCTACGACGCGTTGTTGGCAGAGCCTTTCGTTACCGGTCCACGGACCGCCTGAGTCAAACGAGGTACTGGCATGCATACGGGCGAATTCATGGCCGAGGCGGTCAAGATCTGCACCTCGATTGACGGGCAAAAGATCGAGCAGCTCGCCCACGAACTGGCGGGGTTGCGCGAGCGTGGTGGACGTCTGTTCATTCTCGGCGCCGGCGGCAGCGCCGGCAACGCCAGCCACGCCGTCAACGACTTTCGCAAGCTCTGCCACATCGAATGCTATGCGCCGACCGACAACGTCGCCGAGCTCACCGCGCGGACGAACGACGAGGGCTGGGAAACCGTGTTTGCCGGCTGGCTCGAGGTCAGCCGGCTCGGCGCCGCGGACGCGCTGCTGATCTTTTCGGTCGGCGGCGGCGATGCCGAGCGTCAGGTCAGCGTCAACCTGATCCGGGCCATCGACCTGGCGCGCGAGCGCGGCGCCCGCGTATTTGGCGTTGTCGGCAGGGACAACGGCTACACCGCGCAGATGGGCAATGTCGTGGTCGTGATCCCGCAGCCCGCGCCGCACTGGGTGACGCCGTTGTCCGAGGCGTTTCAAGCGGTGGTTTGGCATTGCCTCGTCAGTCACCCCATCCTGCAGCGCCAGACGACGAAATGGTGAACGCCGCGACCGCGGCGTGTGGCCCGCATGCCGCGGTTTTTCTCGACCGCGACGGGGTTCTTGTCGTCCCGGAATTCCGCGACGGTCGAAGCTATGCGCCGACAACGCTCGGGGCGTTCCGGCTGTACGATTCGGCCGCGCGCGAACTCGGCCGGCTCAAGGACGCTGGATATATTTTGGTGGTCGTGACCAATCAGCCCGATGTCGGCCGCGGCGTCATCGCGCCGCACGTGCTCGAAGCGATGCATCGGCGGCTCGCTGCCGAACTGCCGATAGATTTGATAAGGGCCTGTACTCACGACGGGAAGGACGGCTGCGTTTGCCGCAAGCCGAAACCGGGAATGCTGCTCGCCGCGGCCGAGCTGTTGAACATCGACCTCGGGGCCAGCTTTATGGTCGGCGACCGGGCGAGCGACATCGAAGCCGGTTGTAGTGCCGGGTGCCACACGGTATTCATCGACCTCGGCTATGACGAACTAAAGCCGCCTCGGTGTACCTTTCGGGCTCGGTCGCTCGGGGAAGCGGCCGATGCTGTGTTGAATTTCGCTGATCGAGCGGGGTAATCGGGATGAGGCGGCTCGCCGACTTGACGGTAAAGATATTTGCCGATGGCGCCGATCTCGCCGGCATGCTGGCGATGGCGGAAAACCCGCTGGTCAAGGGCTTTACGACCAACCCCTCATTGATGCGCAAAGCCGGGGTGGCTGATTACGAGAGCTTTGCCCATGAGGTCATCGCGGCGATCCCGGATCGGCCGATCTCGTTCGAGATTTTTGCCGACGAGTTCGCGGCGATGATCGCACAGGGGCGAAAGATCGGCTCGTGGGGCCCCAAGGTCTACGTCAAGGTGCCGGTAACCGATACCGCCGGCCGCTTCAGTGGCGAGGTCATCAGCGCGTTGTCGCGCGAGGGCATCGCCCTTAACGTGACCGCGGTCATGACCCTGGATCAGGTTCGTGCGGTGGCCGAGGCGCTGGCGCCGGACGCGCCGGCGATCGTCTCGGTGTTCGCCGGCCGCATCGCCGATACCGGCCTCGATCCGGTGCCGCATATGCGGGCCTGCCTCGAAGCCGTCAAATTTCGGCCGCGCGCCGAGTTGTTATGGGCCAGTTCGCGCGAAGTCTTGAACCTGTTTCAGGCTGATGACATCGGTTGCCACATCATCACCATGACCAACGATCTGATCGCCAAGCTGGCGCTCTACGGCCGGGATCTGGTCGAATATTCGCGCGACACGGTCCAAACCTTCTTCAAGGATGCGGCCGCGGCCGGCTATCAGCTCCGTCTGACCTAGTGGTATGAATTTGGCGCTTGGTTCCCACCTCCTTTTCCGTCATGCCCGCGAAAGCGGGCACCCAGAGCCTGCCCCTGGCTTGAACAGGGGGCAGGCAACACCGTACCAACGGCACCTGGACCCCCGCTTTCCCCATGGAACACGTCCGTGGGCTGAAGGCGCACGGGGCGACGAGGAAAAGAGACGGGGAACCATCTGTCTGTCGGCTGACACCATCGTTTGGTGCCCGCGGTTGACCTTCTCGAGGATGGCAAAAAAGCCCCCATGCGTTGGCCAGGGAGCACGAGGTTGTCTCAGACCATTAGCCGGCTCGCTAACGATTCACATACACGCTTCAGTAAGGAACGCTCAGACCGATGACACGCTTGTTCGATAAGATCCTGGTGACCGGCGGCGCCGGTTATTGCGGCAGCCGCCTTGTGCCCCAGCTGCTCGATCGCGGCTATAAGGTGACCATCTACGACATTCTGTATTTCGGAGACGCGTTCCTGCCGAAATCCAATCCCAATCTGCGGGTGATCGAGGGCGATATCCGCGATACGGCAAAGCTAGCCGCAGTGGTGGATGGGCATGACGCGTTCGTCAGCCTCGCCTGCATCTCAAACGACGCCAGTTTCGAGCTCGACGAGGCATTGTCGACCTCGGTCAATCTGCACGCTTTCGAGCCGATGGTGCTAGCCGCCAAGCGCGCCGGCGTGCGACGCTTCGTCTACGCCTCGTCAAGCTCGGTCTACGGCGTGTCCGATGCGCCTGAGGTGACCGAGGACCACCCGCTGGTTCCACTGACCCTCTACAATAAATATAAAGGGATGTGCGAGCCACTGCTGACCCGGCACACCGACCCGCGCTTTGTCGGCGTCACATTCCGGCCGGCGACGGTGTGCGGCTACGCCCCGCGCCAGCGCCTCGATCTCGCGGTCAACATCCTGACCAATCATGCTGTCAACAACAACAAGATCACCGTGTTTGGCGGCTCGCAATTGCGGCCTAATTTGCATGTCCAGGATTATGTCGACGTCGTCGAATTGCTGCTAACCGCCCCCGACGACAAGATTGCCGACAAGATTTTTAACGTCGGCACCCAAAACCTATCGCTGATGGAGATCGCGCATCTGGTCAAGCGGGTCGTCGAAGCGGAGTTTCCCGGACGCGGCGAACTCGCGATCGTTACCACCCCGACCGACGATATCCGCTCGTATCACATCAACTCTGACAAGATAAAGCGGACGCTCGGCTTCGTGCCGCAGTACACCGTCGAAGACGCGGTACGCGACCTGTGCCATGCGTTCCGCGACAACAGAATCCCGAACAGTATGGAAGACGATTATTACTTCAACGTCCGGCGTCTCAAACGCCTCAAGGCGGCCTGAAATTGAAACCGGTCGCCCTCGTCACCGGCGGCGCCGGCTTTATCGGCAGCCATCTGGTCGATCTGTTGCTCGACCGCGGGTTTCGGGTGCGGGTCGTCGACAATCTGACCGGCGGCCACCGCAGCAACCTCGCCCACCATCAGAGTCATCCCGACCTCGCCTGCCATTGGCGCGACGTGCGGAGCCTCGACCCCGACGACCCGATCTTCGACGAGGCGCTGTTCGTCTTTCACCTCGCCGGGATCGGCGACGTCGTCCCATCAATCGAGCGCCCGACCGATTACATGGACGTCAATGTCCAGGGCACGGTGCGGGTGCTGGAAGGCGCGCGCCGCGCCGCCGCGGCAAAGTTCGTCTACGCCGCTTCGTCGTCATGCTACGGGCTCGCGGCGACGCCAACCGCCGAAGACCACCCGATCGCCCCACAATACCCCTACGCCCAGTCGAAATACTTCGGCGAGCAGACGGTGTTTCACTGGGGCCGGGTTTACCGCTTGCCGGTCAATTCGATCTGCATCTTCAATGCCTACGGTACGCGCGTACGCACGACCGGCGCCTATGGCGCGGTGTTCGGCGTGTTCCTGCGGCAAAAGCTGGCCGGCGCCCCGTTCACCGTCGTCGGCGACGGCGCCCAGACCCGCGACTTCGTGTACGTGACCGATGTCGCGCGGGCATTTCTGATGGCGGCGGAAAGTCCGGTCGCCGGCGAGCGTTTCAATGTCGGCTGCGGTGCGCCGCAATCGATCAACCGCCTCGTCGAATTGATCGGCGGCGAAGTCGTGCATGTGCCGAAGCGCCCCGGCGAGCCCGATTGCACCTTTGCCGACATCGGCAAGATCGGCGCCGTTTTGGGCTGGCGGCCGGAGATCGAGTTTGCCCAGGGCGTGCAGCGCATGCTCGCCGACATCGATCACTGGCGCGAGGCGCCGCTGTGGAACCCGCAGTCGATCGCCGAAGCGACGAAGACCTGGTTCAAGTACCTTGCTTAGACCTGACCGCAAATCGCTCGAGCCATTTCAGTACGTCACCGCCGCCCTCGGAAAGCGGGAGCCCCGGAGCTCGCCCCTGGCTACCGGCAGAACGCGGTCTCAGGATTCCGCTTTCACGGGGATAACGAGAAAGCTGGTAACCCCGGTTGGGGTTTAGGGACAGGCCGTAGGTAGGTGCAACATGGAAGCTTCGCTGATTGCCCGCTACAGGCATAAGATCAAGAATCCGCGGGAACTAAGGGAAATACTTGGCCCTCCGCCGCGTACCGAACGCGTCATTATGTGCCACGGCGTGTTCGACGTGGTGCACCCCGGTCACGTCCGTCATTTGCTTTACGCGAAGAGCAAGGCGCCGGTGTTGATCGCCAGCATCACCGCCGACCGGCACATCACCAAGGGCCACCACCGCCCGCACGTGCCGCAAGATCTGCGCGCGGTCAACCTGGCGGCATTCGAGATGATCGACTACGTCGTCATTGACGAGAACCCTACCCCCGTAGAAAACTTGCTGACGATTCGTCCCGATTTCTTTGCCAAGGGATACGAATATACCGCAAACGGCTTGCCCCCTAAGACCGCTGAAGAAATAGCCGTGGTTCATTCCTACGGCGGCGAGATCATCTTCACCCCCGGAGACATCGTTTATTCGTCGTCGAGCCTGATCAACCTGGCGCCGCCAAGCCTGAAGCTCGAAAAACTCGAAATTCTGATGGAGCATCGCGGCGTCACTTTCGACCACCTGCGCCGCACCGTCGACCGCCTGGCTGGGCACCGGCTGCATGTCGTCGGCGACACGATCGTCGACAGCTACACCCATTGCGCGATGATCGGCGGCCAGTCAAAAACGCCGACCCTGTCGGTGCAGTTTGAAAAGCGCACCGATTTCGTTGGCGGCGCGGCAATCGTCGCCAAGCATTGCCGGGCAGCGGGCGCCGAGGTTACCTTCACCACCGTCCTCGGCGAAGACGATTACCGGGATGTCGTGACCGGCGACCTCGTCGAGGCGGACATCAAGGTCAATGCGATCGTCGACAAGTCGCGGCCGACCGTAAACAAAAACGCAATCGTCGTCGGCGGGTATCGGCTGCTCAAGGTCGACACGCTCGACAACAGCTCGATCAACGACACGATCTTGGGCCAGATGACGGCCGCGGTGCAGAACGAGCCCGGCGACGCCGTGATCTTTTCCGACTTCCGCCACGGCATCTTCAACCGCCGCACGATCCCGGATTTCATCTGCGCAATACCCGAGCGCGTCTATCGGGTCGCCGACAGCCAGGTCGCGAGTCGCTGGGGCAACATTACCGAATTCAAGGGCTTCGACCTGATCACGCCGAACGAGCGCGAGGCTCGCTTCGCGTTGGCCGACCAGGATCTCGGCATCCGCCCGCTCGCGTCCAACCTTTACGACGCGGCGAAATGCAAGCTGCTGATCCTGAAGCTCGGCGAGCGCGGCGTCTTGACCTGCAACAGCGCCGACCATGAATCGCTCGACAGCTTTTTTGTGATCGACAGCTTTGTCGAACGGGTCGTCGATCCGGTAGGCGCCGGCGACGCACTGCTCGCCTATTCGACGCTCGCGATGCTGACCAATGGCGACGATGCCCTGGCCGCGATCATCGGCTCGATTGCCGCCGGCTGCGAATGCGAATGCGACGGCAACATCCCGGTCACGCCCGACCATGTGCGCGCCAGGATCGACGCAATCGAAAAACAGCTGAATTATGCCTGACCGACTGCGGGTCATCGTTGTCGGGCTCGGCGTTCAGGGGCACAAACGCCGCCGTCAGGCGGGCGCGGATTGCGTCGCGACGGTCGACCCGTTCAACCCGGAGGCCGATTTCCGCTCGGTCGAGGAAGTGCCGCTCGCGGCGTATGATGCGGCGCTGTGCTGCATTCCCGACGAGCCAAAGTACGAAATCCTCGCCGGGCTGTTGTCGCGTGCGAAGCACGTTCTCGTCGAAAAACCGCTGTGGACCCAGCGGCCGGAGCAGGTAACCGAGCTGCAGCACCTGGCGCGGCGTCACGGCGTTGTCTGCTACACCGCCTACAATCACCGGTTCGAGCCGCATTTCGTGCGCATGCGCGACTTGATCCGCTCGGGAGAGCTCGGCCGTATCTATTCCTGCCGCATGTTCTACGGCAACGGCACGGCGCGGCTGGTGCGCGATTCGGAATGGCGCGATCGCGGCGCCGGGGTTCTGCCCGATCTCGGCTCCCATCTGCTCGACACCTGCCGCTTCTGGTTCGGTGATTTGCCCGATCGCTTTCAGGTCTATGCCGCAAATGCCTTCGAGAACCGCGCGCCGGACCACATGGTGATCGGGAGCGAAAGCCTGGCGCCGCGGCTCGAACTCGAGATGACCCTGTTGATGTGGCGCAATCATTTCACCTGCGACATCCTCGCCGAGAACGGCAGCGCGCATATCGAATCCCTGTGCAAATGGGGGCCGTCGGTGTTCACCCGCCGCCACCGCGTGCTGCCGAGCGGCCGGCCGCGGGAAGAAGCGGTGACCCTGGTCCAGGAGGACCCGACCTGGGCCATCGAATACGGTCATTTCAAAAAGCTGTGCGCATCCGGCGCCGAGACCGACCTTGCCGATGATCTGTGGCTCGCCCGCACCCTGGCGCGGCTCGGCGACGAAACCCACTCCTGCCGCCACGCGACGGGGGCCACGGCAGACGCCGACCCGTTTCTCGGCTCTGAGCATGGTCTGCATCCGGCGCCGGCGGTGGCGGCGCTGATCGAGCTGCCGGACGGCCGTTATCTGCTGCAGCGGCGCGATCCGCTGCCGCAGATTTTCTATCCCGACCACTGGGGCTGCTTTGGCGGGGCGATCGAACGCGGCGAGACGCCGGAAGAGGCGCTGCGGCGCGAATTGCGCGAGGAGCTGGGTGTCGATTTCGAACCCGGCAGCTATCGCCGCTTTACCGAGAGCACATTCGATTACGGCTTTGCCGGTCTTGGCGTCATGCCTCGGATCTATTATTCGGTCCGGCTCGGTTGGGATGCGTTCGCCCGGCTCGCGCTCGGCGAAGGCAGCGATTTTGCGGCTTTCGACGGCGACACCGCGCTGCGCCGGCTGCGCATGACGCCTTACGACGCCTACGTGCTGTGGCTCTACCACCAGCGCCGCCGCATCGGCGGCAAATCGGCGAGCTGACATGAGCCTGCCCACCGTCGGCTTTGCCGGGATGACGCATCTGGGGCTGGTTTCGGCAACCGCGATATCGTCGCGCGGCTTCGAGGTCGTCTGCTGGGATCCCGACCCGATGTTGACCGCGCGGCTCGGCCGCGGCGACCTGCCGGTGGTCGAGCCGGGCCTCGACGCGCTGCTCGCCGGCAACCGCCGCCGTCAGCGCTTTTCCAGCGACCCGTCGGATCTCGCCGCGGCTGAAATCGTCTATGTGGCGCCGGATGTCCCAACCGACGACCAAGGCGCCAGCGATCTCGCCGCGGTCGAAAGCCTGATCAGACGAGTCGCGCCAGTGCTCGATCCAGCGGCGGCGCTGGTCGTGCTGTCGCAGGTGCCGCCCGGTTTCACCCGAAATCTCTCGGTGCTGCCGCCGGAGCGGATCTTCTACCAGGTCGAGACCCTGGTATTCGGCCGGGCAGTCGAGCGCGCGACTGGGCCGGAGCGCTATATCGTCGGCTGCGCTGATCCCAACCGGGCGCTGCCCGCGGCGCTGCGCGCCGTGCTCGAAGCCTTCGACTGCCCGATCTTGCCGATGCGCTACGAAAGCGCCGAGCTTGCCAAGCTGTCGATCAATTTCTGCCTGGTCGCCTCGATCGGCGTTGCCAACACCCTAGCCGAGCTGTGCGAGGAGATCGGCGCCGACTGGTCGGAAATCGTGCCGGCGTTGCGCCTCGACGCGCGTATCGGCCGCCACGCCTATTTGGCGCCCGGGCTCGGCATCGCCGGCGGCAATCTAGAGCGCGATCTCGCCACCGCGCTGCGCCTCGCCGACGCCCACCACACCGACGCCGGCATCGTGCGCGCCTGGATCGCCAATTCGCGGCATCGCCGAGATTGGGCGGCGGAAACCATCGCTCGCACCCTGCTGCGCGACCGGCCGCAAGCCAGGATCGCGGTATGGGGGCTGGCCTACAAGGAAAACACCCACTCGATCAAGAATTCGCCGTCGCTCGCGACCATCCGCCAGTTGCCGGGCGCCAATCTGGCGCTGCACGACCCGGTCGTCCCGGCAAGCGCCGCCGATGCCCACGCCACCGCCGCCAAGACGCCAGTCGCCGCCCTCGACGGGGCCGAGGCGCTGATGATCCTGACCCCGTGGCCCGAATATCGGGACATTCCGCCTGAAGCGATCGCCGGCGCAATGAGCGGCAACATCGTCCTCGACCCCTACCGCGTGATCGAGGCCGGCGCAGCTGCAGCGGCCGGTCTGCGCTATCACACGCTCGGCTGCGCGCCGATCGGCCCTCTAGGAAGGGCGGTTCGATGCTGACCCATCAAAACCCATCGGGAGCCCCGCTCGAGCGTGTCGTCGTGATCGGCGCCGGCGGCTTTGTCGGCGGCGCGGTGGCGGCGCGCGCGAGGGCGACAGGGATGGATGTGCTGGGCCTCGCCCGCGCCGATCTCGACCTGGTGGCGCCAGACGCGGCCGAAAGGCTGGCGCGGTTGCTGCGTCCCGGCGACGCGGTCGTGGCGGCGGCGGCGCAGGCGCCATGCCGCGATGTCGGCATGCTTGTCGAAATCTCAAAATGGTGCGGACGATGGTGGCGGCGCTGTCACGGGTGACCGTCGCGCATGTCGTCAACATCAGCTCGGACGCGGTTTACGCCGACGACCCGGTCCCGCTCGACGAAACCTCGCCCGCCGCCCCCCAGACCCTGCACGGCGCGATGCATCTCGCCCGCGAGGTCGCGTTTCGCGCTAGCCTGTCGGCGCCGCTCGCGATCCTGCGCCCGAGTCTGCTCTATGGCGCTGCCGACCCGCACAACGGATACGGCCCGAACCGCTTTCGCCGGCTCGCCGCCGCGGGTGAGGACATCGTGCTGTTTGGCGGGGGCGAGGAGCGCCGCGACCACGTGCTGGTCGACGACCTTGCGGAACTTGTCTGCCGCGTATTGAGGCAGCGCTCGACCGGCATCCTCAACATCGCCACCGGCGAGGTCCATTCGTTCCGCGACATTGCCGACCGTGTCGCAACCACCGCGCCGCATAGGGTCGCGATCCGTCCGAGCCCGCGGCAGGGTCCGATGCCGCACAACGGCTATCGCCCGTTCGATATCGCACTTTGCCGTAGGGCTTTTCCGGATTTCGCCTTCACTCCGCTCGCCGATGGGCTCGCCCGCGCGCAGCGCGTCATGGAGACGAAATGATGGCTGAGATCGAGTTGTTGCGGGCCCTGCCGCACATCAAGCGCAACGTCGTCAAACGCAAGGAAGCGAAGGACCCGGCGGTCATCGCGATTTCCAAGCAGTATGGCGAGATGTATTTCGACGGACCGCGCGAATACGGCTATGGCGGCTACCGCAATGACGGCCGCTGGCTGCCGGTGGCGCACGATATCGTTGCCCATTTCGGCCTCGAACCGGGGATGCGGGTGCTCGATATCGGCTGCGCCAAGGGATTTCTGGTGCGGGCGCTGATGCGGGCCTGCCCCGGCCTCGAAGCCTTTGGACTCGACGTGTCGCCCTATGCGCTGATGCATTGCGAGCCGGAGGTGGTCGGCCGGATTCACCTCGGCACCGCCGAACGGCTGCCGTTTCCCGACGGCAGCTTCAACGCGGTGCTGTGCCTCAACACGGTGCACAATTTCCCGCGCCCGCGCGCGATCAAGGTCATGCAGGAAATCCAGCGCCTATCGGACGGCCGCGCCTTTGTCCAAGTCGACAGCTATCACACCCCCGAGCAGAAAGAGATTTTCGAGAGCTGGGTATTGACCGCCGAATTCCATGACTACCCGGACGGGTGGAAACAGCTGTTTCGGGAGGCTGGCTACACCGGAGATTATTACTGGACGATCGTCGAATAGTGCGAAACGGCCGGGCGATCCGGCTGCCACGCAACAATAGAGGCAGCGCTCGATGACAGGAAAGACCTATGCGATCCTCGGCGGCGGCGGCAGCTTCGGCATCCACGCCGCCTTTTACCTGCTCGATCACGCCAACCCGAAAAAAGTGATCGGCATCGGCCGCAACCCGTTGCGGCAGTCGGCCTTCTCGCTCGATATCGACAAGCGCGACGGTTACGAATACCATGCGCGCCACATCACCTACGAACTCGACCTGCTGCTCGAACTGCTCGACCGCGAGAAGCCCGAAATCATCGTCAACTTCGCCGCTCAGGGCGAAGGCGCCGTGTCGTGGAAGCATTCCTGGCGGTTTTTCGAAACCAATTCGATGGCGCTGGCGCGGCTCGCCGAGGAGCTGATGAAGCGCGACTGGCTCGAACGCTTTATCCAGATCGGCACCTCGGAAATGTACGGCTCGGTCGACCACGCGACGACCGAGGACGAGCCGATCAAGCCGTCGAGCCCCTATGCCGCCTCCAAGGTCGCGTTCGACATGTATTTGGTGTCAGTCCACCGCTTCCTGAAATTCCCGATGAACATCATTCGCCCGTCCAACGCCTATTGCCCGGGGCAGTTATTGCACCGGGTGATCCCGAAGGCGGTGTGGTGCGGGCTGACCGGCCGGCGGCTGCCGTTGCATGGCGGCGGCCGCGCCGAGAAATCCTACATCCACGCCCGCGACCTCGGCCGCGCCATCCATCTCGTTGCGGAGAAAGCCCCGCCGGGCACGATCTACAATGCCGGGCCGCCGGTACCGACCTCGATCCGCGAGGTGGTCGAGCGTTGCGCGCGTGCCCTCGAAATGCCGTTCGAGGATTTGTGCGAGGTGACCGGCGACCGCCTCGGCCAGGACGGGCGCTACTGGCTCGACAGCAGCCGCATCAAGCACGATGTCGGCTGGGAGGCCGAGACCGGCTGGGACGAAGGGATTGGCGCAGATGGTCGCCTGGGGCCGGCGCTATCTCGACGATATCCGCGATGTCTCGAGCGATTACGTGCTGCGGGGCTGAGCCGATGCTGCGCAACAGCTTCGACGCCGAGGCGGCGCGGGTGCGCTGCCGGCGCTATCGCCGCCGCATACTCGACATCTCGCAGCAGGTCGGCGCGCTGCATGTCGCCCCGGCCTTCTCCTGCATCGAGATCGTCGACACGATCCAGCACGGCCTGTTGCGCCGCAATCCGGATCGCAGCCCGAGCGACGTTTTTCTGATGTCGAAAGGCCATGGCTGCATGATCCAATACGTGATCCTCGAAGAAGCGGGCGTCCTGGCGCAGGAGGATCTCGACCTTTACTGCAAGGTCGGCGGCCGGCTCGGCGCGCATCCCGATTACGGGACGCCCGGCATCGCCGCCTCGACCGGCTCGCTCGGCCACGGGCTCGGTATCGCGGTCGGCATGGCCTACGCCGAAAAGCTCAAAGGCACCGACACGGTGATCTACTGCGTGCTCAGCGACGGAGAGTTCCAGGAAGGCTCGACTTGGGAGGCGATGATGATGGCCGCCAATCTCGGCCTCGCCAATCTGGTCGGGGTCATGGACAACAACGACTTCACCGGGCTGGAGCGGCTGAGCGAGGGCCACAAGGCATTCTACCCGCTGGTCGACAAGGCGGCTGCCTTCGGCTGGGAGGCGGTCGCAGTCAAAGACGGCCACGACGGCGGCGCATTGTTCGACGCACTTGCCTCGCGCACCGGCGACAAGCCGTTTCTCGCGATCGCCCGCACCGTCAAGGGCAAGGGCGTCTCCTACATGGAGCATGTGCCGATCTGGCATTACCGCTCTCCGAACCCCGAGGAATACCGTCAGGCGGTCGCCGAGATCGAAGGGAACGCCGCATGAGGAACATCTTTGCGGACACCTTTTACGAGCTCGGCAAAGCCGATCCGCGGCTGGCGATCGTCGTCGCCGACATCTCTCCGGCGGGCTCGATCGCCCGCTTCCGAGAGGAATTTCCCGATCGCTTCGTCAATACCGGCGTCTCCGAGCAGATCATGATCGGCATGTGCGCCGGCATGGCGCTGCGCGGGCTGCGCCCGTTTGCCTACACGATCGCGACCTTTACCCTGTTCCGCCCCTACGAGTTTGTCCGCGTCGATCTGTGCTATCACAATCTGCCGGTGACGATCGTCGGCATCGGCGGCGGCGTCACCTACTCGACCCTGGGCTCGACCCATCACGCGCTCGAGGACGTGTCGATCGCCTGCGCGATCCCGAACATGGCGGTCGTGGCGCCGTGCGACCCGCGCGAGACGCGCGAGGCGACCCTATGGTGCGCCGGGCAGCAGCGCGGGCCGGTCTACCTGCGCCTCGGCAAAGCCGGCGAGCCCGATTTCACCAAGGATGCGCCCGAACCCTGGCAGTTCGGCAAGATCCGCCTGCTGCGGCCTGGCCGCGACGTCGCGATCCTGTCCTACGGGCCGGTCATCAAGCGCGCCTTCGACGTCGCCGAGCGGTTTCGTGAGCAGGGGCAGGAGGCCGCGATCTATTCGGTGCACACCCTGAAGCCGCTCGACCATGACGGGCTCGCCGAAGTGCTGCGCCGCTTCCCGCGCGTCGTCGTGATCGAGGAATGCCCGCCGCAGGGCAGCTTGTCGATGCGGCTCAAGGAACTGGCGTGGGAAACCCGAGCCTCGTGCGCGATGGACGCCTTCACCCTGCAGGACGCCTTCATCCATTGCTACGGCAGCCACGACGAGCTGTTGGCCGAGCACGGCCTGTCGACCCCGGCGATCTGCCGCGGCCTCGGTCTCGGCTGAGCGGGGCGGGGCGGGGATTATGTTACGGGTGCTGATCATCGGCATCGACAGCGTAATCGGTCAGGCGCTGGGCGAGGCGCTTACCGCGCGCGGCGATACCGTATTCGGCACGACCCGTCGTGCCGCGACGGTCGATGGCAGGCGTCGCCTCTGGCTCGATCTGGAGATGATCGAGGCACCCCAGACGGCTTTGCCAGCCGCCGATATTGCGGTGTTTTGCGCGGCAAAGGCGCGCTACGCGGAGTGCCGCCTCGACCCAGTTATCGCCCGCCGACTTAATGTCGAGGCCACCGTGGGTCTGGCCCGTCAACTCGTCGACCAAGGCAGCCGCGTGCTGCTGTTGTCGACCAGCGCGGTTTTCGACGGCAGCCGCCCGCATCGCCGCGCAGAGGAGCCGACCGGCTCGGCAAGCCTCTATGGCAGCCTTAAGGTCGAGGCAGAGACGGGGGTCCTTGCGCTTGGTCGCGCGGCCGCGGTGTTCCGCCTGACCAAGCTGGTGACGCCGCAGATGCCGCTTTTCACGGGTGGATGTTCGCGCTTGCTGGTGGCCGGAGCATACGCGCCTTCAGCGACTTGCGCTTCTGCCCGCTGTCGTTAGGCCATGTCGTGCCCGCCTTGCTCGCGGTGATCGACAATTGTGGCGGCGGCATCTACCAAGTCTCGGGCAGCGGCGACATCAGCTATGCCGACGCCGCCCGACATATTGCTTTCCGGGTCAATGCCGCCCCTCGTCTTATCGAAGCCGTCCGCGCCGTCGATAACGGCATCCCGCCCGAGGAAATCCTGGCGCACACCTCGCTCGACACAACGCGGCTATCGACGTTGACTGATTTTCAACCTCCATCACCGTTTGCAGTACTCGACGCAGTCTTTGCGCCCTTCAGGGCGGAGCGAATGGAAGCTGCCGGCTGAACCCAATGCGCATCGATCCAGCGTTTTGGACCGGGCTCCCGGTCGTACTAACCGGTCACACCGGTTTCAAAGGTGCGTGGCTGACGCTATGGCTGCAGCGGCTGGGGGCGCGGGTTTCCGGTTTGGCGCTGCCGCCCGACACTGTGCCGAGCCTCTATGCGCTGGCGGCGATCCGACCGGAGCATGAAGTTTTCGCCGATATCGCCGAGCCGCGGCCGATCGGCGAGCTCCTGGCCGCGGTACAGCCGAAGATCGTGATACACATGGCAGCGCAGGCGCTGGTGCGGCGCTCTTATGAGGACCCAGTCGGCACCTTTGCCACCAATGTGCTCGGTACCGCCCACCTGCTGAATGCCGTGCGCCGAGTGCCGTCGATCCGCGCCGTTCTGGTTGTTACCAGCGACAAGGTCTACGAGAATCGCGAGACCGGCCGGCCGTTTACCGAAGAGGATCGGCTTGGCGGCCGTGACCCATACAGTGCTTCAAAAGCCTGCGCCGAGTTGCTGACCGCGAGCTTTAAGGCGTGCTTCTTTGCCGATCCCGGCGCCCCCGCGCTATCGACAGCGCGCGCCGGCAACGTAATCGGCGGCGGCGACTGGGCTCCCGACCGGCTCGTTCCCGACATCATCCGCGCGCGCGCGGCGGACGTGCCGGTGGCGCTGCGTTATCCGGCCTCGGTGCGGCCGTGGCAGCATGTGCTGGAGCCGCTTGCCGGCTATCTGATGATGGCGCAAGCGATGGCAAGCCCGTCGAGCCTGCCCATCAACTCGCTTAATTTCGCGCCCGATCCGGCAAATTTCCGCAGCGTCGCCGAACTGGTCGACGCCTTCACCGCCCGCTTCGGCGGCCGTCCCGGCTGGGTTCAGGCGCCAGGACAGCACCTGTACGAAGCCCGCTCTCTGACCCTGTCGGCCGAACGGGCCGGCGCCCGGCTGGGCTGGCGGTCGCGGCTCGATTTCGCCGAGATCATCGCCTGGACCGCAGATTGGTACGAGACCTACCGCCGGGGCGGCGATGTGCGCAAAGCGGTCTGGTGTCAGATCGACGCCTATACGGCGTGTCTCGAGGCGGCGCAAGCGGACGGGGAAGCGGCATGAAGGTCGTGATTCTGGCGGGCGGCTTCGGCACCCGCCTTTCCGAAGAGACGATCGTCACCCCGAAGCCGATGGTCCAAATCGGCCCGCACCCGATCATCTGGCACATCATGAAGGGCTATGCCGCGTTCGGATTTAGTGAATTCGTCGTCGCGCTTGGCTACAAAGGGGAGGTCGTCAAAGATTACTTCTTGCATTACGGCGAACTTGCCGGGGATCTGACCATCAATCTCGGCCGTGGCACCATCGAGCATACCCGCCGCGCGCATGAGGATTGGGTCGTGCACCTCGTCGATACCGGGCTCAACACGTTGACCGGCGGCCGCATCAAGCGGCTAGCGCCGCTGATCGGCAATGAGGCCTTCATGCTGACCTATGGCGACGGCGTCGCCGATGTCGACCCGCGTAGGGTTCTGGCCTTTCACCGCGCCCATCGCTGTCTCGCTACGGTCACCGCGGTGCGGCCGCCAGCGCGTTTTGGCGGCATTGTCTTCGATGGCGACAAAGTTGTCGGCTTTGCAGAAAAGCGCCAGACGGAAGAAGGCTGGATTAATGGCGGCTTCATGGTGCTGGAACCGGGTGTCCTCGACTATCTGAAGGGAGACGAGGACGTTCTCGAAGTCGATCTGCTGGAGCGCCTCGCCCGCGAAGGCCAGTTTGTCGCTTATCGCCATGAAGGCTTCTGGCAGTGCATGGACACCCTGCGCGACCGTCAGCTGTTGGAGCGCATGTGGCAAAGCGGCAATGCGCCGTGGAAGATCTGGGATCGGTGATGTCCTCGGCCACTCTTATATGTCGCGGCTGCGGCCATCGCGATCTACACCCGATCGTCGATTTCGGCCCAATGCCGCTGGCCAATTCGCTATTGACGATCGAGGATCTCACCGAAGCCGAAGAACGCTTTCCACTTGCCTTATTTTTCTGCCCGTCCTGCACGCTCGTGCAGATCGCGGAGAGCGTGATCCCGCAGCGGCTGTTTGGCCACTATCTTTACGCATCCTCTTTTTCCGACACGATGCTGGCGCATGCCCGCGCACTGGTCACGGCGCTATGCGAAAGTCGCCGGCTCGACGAGCGCAGCCTGGTCGTCGAGATCGCCAGCAATGACGGTTATCTTCTGCAGTACTATCGTCGGCGCGGAATCCCGATCCTTGGCATTGAGCCGGCGGCAAATCTTGCGGCGCTCGCCGAGCGCGAGCATGGAGTGCCGACCCTTATCGAGTTTTTTGGCGCCGATCTCGGGGCGCGGCTCGCCGCCGAGGGACGCCGCGCGGATGTGATCCATGCGCATAACGTCTTCGCACATGTGCCCAACCCGAACGACTTTCTGAGGGGGCTGGCGCGGCTCCTGAAACCTGAAGGGGTAGCGATTATCGAAGTGCCCTATCTCGGGGAGTTGATCAGCAATGTCGAGTTCGACACGATTTACCACGAGCACTTCAGCTATTTCAGCCTGACCGCGATCGATATTTTGTGCCGTCGTCAAGCGCTCGAAATCGCCGGGGTCGAACAAGTGCCAATCCATGGCGGCTCGGTACGGCTGGAAATCGTGCATCGTGGAGCAGCGCCGGTTTCGCCTGCGGTCGGCGAGATGCTGATGTCCGAGGCACGCGCGGGCATCGCTGGGCGCGATTATTATACCGATTTTGCCGGCCGCATTCGCCAGCTCGAAATCGACTTGATGGGGCTATTGGCGGGTCTCAAGGCGGACGGGCGGCGCATCGCCGCTTACGGCGCATCGGCCAAGGGCAGCACGTTGATGAACGCGTTTGGCATTGGCGCCGAACTGATCGACTTCGTCGTCGATCGCAGTACTTTGAAGCAAGGCAGATTTACCCCCGGCAACCATCTGCAGATCCTGTCACCGCTCGCACTCGTCGACCGTCGCCCGGAGTACGTGCTGTTGTTAACCTGGAATTTTGCGGACGAGATACTGGCCCAGCAACAGTCCTACCGCGACATCGGCGGCCGGTTCATCGTGCCCCTACCCGAGGTCAAGGTCGTCTGAGGGTGGCGACGCTCACCTCCCGATCTGTAGTGCTGCTCACCGGTGCTTCCGGCTTTCTCGGCCGCCATTGCCTGGAACGGTTGCTGGAGGAACCGGGCACACTCCATGCCGTCAACTCTAGCGGAATGGGACCGCATGCAGACCGGGTGATCTGGCATCAAGGCGACCTGTGTGATCCGGCCGTCGCCGAGTCCCTTGTCGCAGGGATTCGGCCGAGCCATCTTCTGCATGCCGCTTGGATCGCTACCCCCGGAATATTCTGGAGAGCGCCCGAAAATCTTGACTGGCTGGCGGCAGGGCTGGCGCTGGCGCGCCGCTTTGGCGAGGCCGGCGGCCGCAGTTTTGTCGGCATTGGCAGCTGTGCCGAATATGATTGGCACGCCGCTCGCTTTGCCGAGGACAACACGTCAATCCGTCCGGCCACACTATACGGCAAGGCCAAGGCGGCGATGTGGGCTGCGGTTGAGGCCTGCGCCGCACGATACGGCTTTCACGCTGCTTGGGGGCGGGTATTTTTGCCGTATGGCCCGGGCGACGCGCCGCAACGGCTAATCCCGATGGTGATCGATCGGCTTCGCCGGCGACAGCCGGTCGAGCTGACCGCGGCGACCCAGGAACGAGACTTCATTTATGCCGCCGACGCCGCCGATCTGCTGGTGCGGCTGCTAGCGGCAGGAGCGCAAGGCGCCTTCAACATTGCGACCGGGTGCAGCACCAGCGTGAAGCGCGCCGTCGAATATCTTGGCGAGCGCCTCGGCGGTCGTGACCTGCTCCGCTTTGGAGCCCAGTCAACCTTGGTTGAAGAACCCGCACGGCTAGTCGCCGATATGGCCAAGGTTGGGGCGGTGCTCGGCTGGACCGCGCCGACGCCCCTCGAGGCGGGGCTTGACCGGCTATTGGCACTAGCCGTCTAAGGGGTTGCGAGACAGGTCATGCGCATGGTCATCGACAGCGATGCCGGAACTGTTATCACCGGCGACGGCCGAACGCTCGACCTGTTTGGCCGCGATGCCTTTGAGATAATCTCCCATTGGTGGCTCAAGACGAGTTGGAATCAGAAATATTCATACACTTTCACCTGGATGGGGCGGCCGATCATCCAGCATCCGGAAGACACATTGCGGCTTCAAGAGGCGATCTACTCGCTAAAGCCGGACGTCATAATCGAAACCGGGGTTGCGCATGGCGGGTCGCTGATATTCTACGCCAGCCTGTTCAAGGCAATGGGGAAGGGCCGGAAGGTCATCGGCATAGATATCGAAATCCGGCCGCATAATCGGCGAGCGATTGAGGAGCATGAATTGTTTGAGTACTTGATGCTGATCGAGGGAAATTCAGCGGCAGCGGAGACGGTGGCGCAGGTTGCGCAGGCCATTCGGCCAAAAGAAACAGTGCTGGTACTGCTCAACTCGAACCACAGCCACGATCATGTGACGAAAGAACTCGAGGCCTATAGCGGGTTTGTAACTCCCGGCTCCTATATCGTCGCCACCGACGGCATCATGCAGCTCGTCCACGATATGCCGCGCGGCGAACGGCAGTGGGCGACCGATAACCCGGCGCAGGCCGCTCGCGACTTTGTGACGCTTCATCCGGAATTTGTGATTCAGGAGCCGACTTGGCGGTTCAACGAAAGCCCGCTCAAAAGATCGATTACCGCTTGGCCTGACGCTTGGCTCAAGCGCATTGCCTGATCGAGCCGACCTAAGCGTGCTTAAGTGATCCTAGAACCATTGGCGCTTGACGGGGTCTGGTGCCTCGTGCCGGAACCGGCTTGGGATAGCCGCGGCTTTTTTGCGCGTTGCTTCAGCCGCGACCAAATCGCGGCACAGGGCTTGTGCACAGATTTTCCAGAATGGAGCATATCCTATAACGCACGGCGCAATACATTGCGCGGCCTGCATTGGCAAGCCGCACCCCACCTCGAAGTTAAACTCATTCAGTGCCTACGCGGCGTGGTGTTCGACGTTGCCGTCGATTTGCGTCCGGGTTCACGCGACTTCGGGAGATGGGTGGCGATAGAACTATCGGCCGAAAACAGAAAAATCGTATATATTCCCGCTGGCTTTGCGCACGGGTTCCAAACTCTGACCGACGAGGCGGAACTTCTGTACCATATTTCGCAGCCGCACCTCCTCGGAAGCAGCCGCGGCGTACGCTGGAACGATCCCGATTTAGCCATTGCCTGGCCCCCAGCGGCGGAGCGGGTTCTGTCGGAGCGGGACGCGTCTTTGCCCTTTATCGCGGCGGGTGCCGCGGATCGGACATTATGACCTCGTTTCTCTCGTCGCGAAGAGCATTGGCGCGCGCGGCGACGCTGCTCGAAGCCAATCGGCAATCAGTGTTGTTTGTGTCGCCGTTGCTGCGTGCGCGCGAGGTGAAGATGGCCTCCGCCCTGCGGCAAATTGGCTGGAAGGTCGTGCTGATCCACCTGCAGAACACGCCGTTCGCGCCGGAAGCTCATTTCGACATCGCCATCCAGGCGCGCACGGAAAGAGAAGCGCATTCCTTTGCCAAAACGCTGCGCCCCAGAATTTGTCATGCCTTTTCTGGTGCAGTAGATGGACTGTTGCTGCGATTGTGTCGGGACAAGCCGGGGCCACTGGTCATTGATCTGAACGATGTCTTTTGCCCGTCGCTGTTCAACTATTGCACCGAACGGTTCGAGCCGACGCGCGAATGCCTGGCAAAGGCGGATGCGCTGTGCGCCCGCGACATTCAGGCCCGCGCGGCGCACCACCTCGATGGCTTTCCGCTCCCGAAGCACACTTTGCTTTTCCCTGAATACACCTGGGCCGACCCGCCACCCATTGCGGCCGTTCAAGCCAAATTCGACAGCGACGAGGTGCGGGTCGTGTCTGTCGGCACCTTCTGTCTCGAATCCCGCGGCGAATATGACAGCTGCTATCTTAAGCTGGCTGAGCTATTGGTCGCGCAGAAGATTCATCTGCACATTTATCCACACTGGTTCTACAAAGAGAGCCCTCTGTCCGCATTCAATTGGGATCTGGCAAAAGATTTCACCGATTTTTTCGCGCTTCAACGCCGGACGGACTATCTCCACATCCACGACAGCATCGGCTTCGAGGCGTTGGCAACGGAGTTGTTAGCATATGATTTCGGCATCGTCTCTGGCGGGTGCGCCGAGCTCGGGCAACGTCTTGGGCTGTTGAAATCGGCATATATGATGGCCTGTTATTCGGGCCGGATCTCCGATTATCTCGATGCCCGGTTGCCGATTCTGATCAATAAAGAGGTCGGGTTCAATTTCCAACTATTGCGCCATTATCGAGTAGAGATAGATTTGCGTGGAGTACTGCAGCCGGGTTTTCGTGATTTTCTCCTCGCGGTAAAGCGCGACCCCGACCAGCACAGAGATGTGGAGGAAGCGGCCAAGCGACTTTCGATCGGGCGACACGCATCGAGATTGGCCGCCCTTTACGAGAGGGTAATTGCGGGTCGCCGGCAGCTGGGCATCCCGCGCTGGCTTTCGCTCCCGCATAAAGTACCGCTGCTCGGCCCACGGCTCGGGCATCTGAAGCGCAATATCGAAGGCTTGCACCAGACGATCGACTGGCAGCGGCAGAGCGCGCAGGAGCAGCGACGGCGCAGGCAAAACGAGCGCGATTTTCGTATGCGGCAAAACCGGGAACGTCACAGCGAACTCGACGCCCTGCGCCAGCAAAGTCAAAATGAACTCGCCGCCCTGCGCCAGCAAAGCCAAAATGAACTCGACGCCCTGCGCCAGCAAAGTCAAAATGAACTCGATGCCGTACGCCAGCAAAGTCGAAGCGAACTCGATGCCGTGCGCCAGCAAAGCCAGAGCGAACTCGACGCTGTACTCCAGCAACGTCAAAATGAACTCGATGCCGTACGCCAGCAAAGTCGAAGCGAACTCGATGCCGTGCGCCAGCAAAGCCAGAGCGAACTCGATGCCGTGCGCCAACAAAGTCAGTGCGAACTCGACGCCCTGCGCCTACAACAGGGAAGAGAGCTCAGCTCTCTGCGGCGGCACCGCCACCGCGAGCTCGATGCTCTTCTTTTACACAACGCAAACGTGCCGGCCGCGCCCAAGCGCACGCCGCTCGGCGACGATTTGGTGTCCGGCCTCTTGAACTGGCCTGAGATTAACGATGAACATGAACGGGCGAATGGATTCTGCGAGTTGCTGCGCTTGATGCGGCTGTCATCGCTTTGCACGGACCCGCTTACAGAGATCTCTTCGGCGTGGGAATTGCTGAGCCAAAAACATTTGGACGAATTGCTGCGCAACGGATACCGCGATTTCAAGCGAACAATCGGCTGTAATTATTTTAATTTCCTTGTCCAAAACGGCGATCCTCAAATGGTTTTTTTGGAGGCGACTCTGAGTCCGGCGGTCTGTTTTGGACTAAGAACCGCCGCTCAGAGCATGCCCGACGATCCGAATTTGCAGCTGCCGGACCAAGTTGCTTATCGTTATTTCGTTCTGTTGTTGTGGACTTATGCGCAAAACTTAGATGCCGCGGGCTATCTCGACCGTCTCGATGAGCCACAGGAGGGCAATCCGATTACGATCGAGGTGAACGGTCGCCGCATCTCGTCGGACTTGGTCAACTCAGTGCTCGAATACTATTCGATCGGTGAAGCCATCGATTTTTCGAAATGCCGCCGCGTCCTGGAGATTGGCTGCGGCTATGGACGTTCGGCCTGTTCCATCCTTCAATTGAATCCGCATATTCAATACACGTTAGTCGATGTTCCGCCTGCGTTGTACCTTGCGCAACGTTATCTATCTTCCGTGCTTGAACGGGAGATCTTCAGGGTTCGCCATTTTGATGAATTTGATGATGTTAAATCAGAAATGGAGGGGTGTTCAGTCATCTTTCTATTGCCGCATCAGCTCCGCTTGCTACCCGATCGGCGATTTGACCTGACGTTAAACATCTCGTCTTTCGGCGAAATGCAACCCCAGATGATCGCGCAGTACTTTGACGAAATTGACCGCCTGACTCGGGGCGTCTTCTATACTAAGCAGTGGAAAATCTCAAAAAACCCATTTGACGGCATTGACGTGACCAAAGAGGATTATCCGGTAAAGGGGAGCTGGCAAACGCTATATCAACGGGATGCACGCGTGCAAACAGGGTTTTTCGAGGCGGCCTATCGTATCGGAGGCACGCTACCGTGATGCGCTATTGCGGGGTTTATGACTTCGAGCTGCTACCGTATGCACTCGGTGACGTATTGACGTGGAACATCCAGACGGCACTGCGCTGCGAAGCGGCTCGGCGCGATCGTGTCGACGTGCTGATCTGCGTCGACCCGCGTTATCCGTCGAGCATCTATCAGCGCAATCTGGTAACAGCGGACAATTGCGGGCTGTTTTTCAGCGAGCTGTTCGGCGCATTCGGCACTCATCCTCGGCTCGGCAGCATCCTGGTCTTTAGTGAGCGCGAACAATTACTCGCCGAATTGCGCCGTCGCGCCTCTAACGACCCGCTGAATGCAGAGATCCTCGCCGATTACGAGCGGGTGTTGAAGCGGCGCGACGACGAAGCTGTACTCAACGAATACTTCATCAAATACATATATGCTCACGATGAGATAAATCGCTTCGCCGAAACTCAGGGGCGCATTCCATTGCTACAGCCCAGCATAGGCTGTACGCCTGATACGGCGGGCCTCGCCGCGACGTTGTTCGCCGGTAAGCGCGTTGTGGTCATCCACCCGCGGTTGCGTCGCCTCGACCAAGGATACGGCGGCGGACACACCAATTGGCGTGATTCCGACTTTCTCGAATGGTTCGAGTTCGTTCGCGCGGCGGAACGTCGCTATCCCGATGTCACTTTTGTCGTGGTTGGTCGACTGCAGGAAAAGCCACTCGAAATCCTAAAACTTCCCAACGTCGTGAGCCTGCGCACCTTGGGTCTCGGCCTCGGTCACGAGCTTACCCTGATGCTCGACAGCAATCTATTTATCGGGACCTCGAGCGGCTTTGCGGCGATGGCGAATTTCTCTGAGGTGCCGTATTTTATCACCAAGGTGAACGAGGAATCCTGCAATGCCTATCGCATCCCGCCGGGCTGTGAGCGGCTCCCCTTCGCACGACCTGACCAACTCCTCGTCTACGAGCCGGAAACCACTGATTTGCTGCTGCGCCTGCTTGATCGCGGGCTATCCGGGAGCATCCCCAAGACGAGCGAACCGCCACAAAAGCGGCTGGCCGATATCGATCCGGGAGAATTTGTCCGCGAGCGCGCCCGTTGGCTCCATCCGGGCGCGACGACCAGCCGCTTTTTCACCGATGACGCCTATACCCGGCAGGAAACCGCCTTTCTGCTCCTGCCGCGGATCACCGAGGCAGAGGCGCTGTGCGCCGAGAGCCGGTCCAGGGCTGCCGTGACGGTCAGTCGGATCGAAGCCAATTTCCCGCAGCTGCGCGATCGCTTCGCGGATCTTGTCCGGTTGAAGGCGATGCTCGACGACGATGTCGGTCGCGGTCCATCGACCGTCCGCGCGCCGCCATCGCTGCGCGCGCGCATTGTCACCCGGTTGCCGTTGCCGGTGCGACGAATACTTCGCGCCGGACGGACAGCGCTGCGGCGATGGCTGCGGGCCGCAACTTCGGGCCCGCTCGCCCGCGGCCACTGAGCAGGCTTGGGTTCCAGCTTACCGAGGCAAGCTATTACATGCCGCGCGTGATCTACACCAGCGAGCTGCAGGAGCCGCTGCGAGTGCTGTTGTCCCCCGGCCGAGTGGCCAGCGACCTATTGCGGCATCGCGAGGTCATCCGCGCCTTCGTTACGCGCGACTTTCGCGCGACCCACCGCGGAACCTATCTCGGACCGATCTGGTCGGTTCTCTCGCCGCTGATCATGCTGGCGCTGTTCACTTTTGTATTTGGTGGGATATTTCACGGCCGGTTCACGCACAACGCCAGCGAAACGCCGGTCGAGTTCGCGCTTGCCATGTTCATTGGCCTCAGCCTTTTCAATTGCTTCGGCCAAAGCGCGAACACCGCGCCGAGCGTCATTCTCGCCAACACCCCGTACGTCAAGACACTCAATTTCCCGCTCCAGATCCTGCCCGTAGCATCGGTCATGCAGATGGTCATCAACATGGCGATCGCACTGGCGCTGTGCCTGGCGATCTTCTTCGCGATGCACGGGTTTATCTATTGGAGCGCAGTCGGCCTGATTCCGCTCGCGCTGTGTGTAACGCTGTTCAGCCTCGGCGCCTCGTGGCTATTGGCAGCGCTCGGCGTGTTCATCCGTGACATCCCGTCGATCGTTGGCCCGATCACGACGGTGCTGATGTTTCTCTCCTCGGTGTTTTTTTCGATCGAGAGCGTGCCGCGGCGTGTCCGCTGGTTTGTCGAGCTGAACCCACTGGCCGTAATCATCGACGAGGCGCGGGGTTGCGTCATGTACGACCGCTGGCCCGATTTGCCGGTAATGGCTTTCATTTGCGCCCTTTCGCTTGCTGTCGCGCTTTTCGGCTACGCCGTCTTCATGCGCATGAAGGCTGCTTTCGCCGACGTTGTGTGAACCGATGAGCCTGCTCGACGATACTCGGTCGACGACCGAACCGAACGAAGCGCCAATCGCCGTGCGCGTCAGCAACCTGGCGAAGACCTACGGGCTATGGTCGTCGCCAACGGCGCGGCTGAACTATCCGCTGCTGACGATGGCACGGCAGCTGGCGCCAATGCCGCAGGCTCTCGCCGCCCGCTTCGATCGTAAGCGGAGCCAGCTATATCGCGAATTCCACGCCCTTGAAGATGTCTCGTTCGAGATTCGCAAGGGCGAGAGCTGGGGCTTTATCGGCGTCAATGGCAGCGGCAAATCGACCCTGCTCAAGGTCATCGCCGGCAATTTGCGCCCGACGCGCGGTTCGGTCGAAGTTGACGGGAAAGTCGTGATCCTCGATTATTCTTCGGGTTTGAATGGAGAATTCACTGGCCGCGAAAACATCTATTTGAAAACTGCGATCTTTGGGCTGACACGTAAAGAAGTCGATGGGCGCCTTCAGTCGATAATCGACTTCGCGGAGATCGGCGACTTTATCGACCAGCCAGTCAAGATCTATTCGAGCGGCATGGTGGCTCGCCTCGGATTTGCGATCATCGCCCATGTCGACGCCGACATCATGATCACCGACGAGGCGCTCTCGGTTGGCGACGCGTTCTTTGTACAGAAATGCATGGCGCATATCCGCGATTTTTTGCGCCGCGGCACGTTTTTGTTCGTCTCGCACTCGATCGGCGATGTGGTCGGGCTGTGCCAGAAAGCGGTGTGGCTCGAGCATGGCCGGATCAGGGCGATCGGCGCCGCCAAGGATGTCGCCGATGCCTACCTGTCGTCGAGCGCGCTGGCGGTCTCGCAGCGTTATTTGAATGAGCTCGAACCCCCGCCGAGCGCGGCCGACGCCCTCGTTGCACAGGCGCCGACCGCTGCGACGACGGCGTTTCTGGCGCAGCCGCGGCTCGGCCATCTCGCCGATATGCGGCCGCCGCGCACTGTCAGAGACCCACGTCTCGATTTTCTCAACCGCAGCCCGTGGCGCAACGATCTGGAGATCCCGGATTTTCACCTGAACGGCTCGGGCTTCGGCGTCGGCGGCGCACGAATCGAGGATGTCTCGTTCGAGGATGATGACGGCAATAAATTGGCCTGGGTCATCGGCGCCGAGCTCGTGCGCCTGGTCATCGATGTCGCGGCCGACCGGGACCTCGCGTCGCCGATCGTCGGTTTCCAGGTCAAGGACCGGCTGGGTCAAGTGCTGTTCGCCGACAATACCTACCTGACGACCATCGAACAGCCGGTCGCCGTTTCGGCCGGGCAGCGCTTCCAGGCCGAGTTCTGCTTTCAGATGCCGCTGCTGCCGGTCGGCGAGTACGTCATTCGCGTCGCCATCGCAATGGGGGTCGAGAGCGACAACGCCATGCTCCATTGTATCGACAACGCGCTGGTCTTCAGCTCCACGACCTCGGGGGCGCGCCACGGCCTGGTCGGTGTGCCGATGCAGCATGTCCGGATAGGACTGTCGGCGTGAGCGCGATCGTCGAAGCGTCATCGGCGCGCAAGAGCCAATCGAGCGCCGGTCCGGGAGCCGACCGGCCCGGGTTTCCAGCCGACCACACGATCGTCATCCCGACCTACAACCGCCCGCTGATGGTGTCTCGGCTCGCCGCTTATTACGTCGCGCGTGAGCCCCAGCTGAATCTACTGGTACTCGATTCTAGCAGGCCGGAACTAGCCGAGGAAAACGCGCGGGCGCTGCTCGCCCTCGGCGGTTCAATAAGGCACCTCACCTTTCCGCAGACCCTGCCGCTGGTTGGCAAGATCGCCAGCGGCCTCCGCGAAGTCACGACGCCATTCGTCTCTCTCTGCGCCGACGATGACATCGTCTTTCCTGACGGGCTGCGTGAGGCGACGGCCTTTCTCACCGAGCATCCCGATTATGTCAGCGCCCACGGCCTCTATCTGAACTTTCGCATCGCCGGCGACGAGGTTCACCTCACCCGCGAGTACTCGGGCGCCGGAAACGAAGCGGAACACCCGGGACAGCGCATCTTCTGTCTATGCCAACAATACGAATCGCTGTTTTACGCCGCCTTCCGCACCCCCGATCTGCAACAGATATCCGTTGCCGCGACCGCGCTGCCGACATTGCATTTTCAGGAGCTGTTCCAATCGGTATCCGCACTGATCAAGGGTAAGGTCAAGCGGTTCCCGAAATTCTACGGAGGCCGGCAATCCTGCGATCCGGCGGAGCCCGAGCGCGACAAATGGCAGACCTATTACTGGTTCGCCGACGACCCGGCTGAATTCCTCGACCACTACCGCGCCTATCGCGACGAGGTGAGCAGATTTTACGAAGAACACGCAGCCGAGCCACAGCTCGACCGGAGCGCGCTCGCCCGGGTGCTCGATCTGGCGCATGCGGTCTATTTCTCGGCCGGCTGCCCGCCCGCCTACTTCATGACGAGGCTGCAGGACCTTTGGCTGAACGCGCCGGCGGTCACCACCGGACGCCGCGACCTGCTCAACGACATTCGGCCGCACAGCCCTCATCGCGAGCTGCGCCGCGCGCTCCGGCTTCTGAATTTCCTGCGCCGCCGCTTCGGCCAACGCGCGCGCTCACGCTGGGCCTCCAACCTCGCCGAATTGAACCGCTCGGCGCGGCAATCCTACCGCACGCCGTGGATGTGCCGACTGCCGCTCGGGCTCGAATGGCTGGCCGCCGTCCCGGATTTTCGCCGCGTCTATAGCGAGCTCTGCTGCTATCTAGACCAAACCGCACTGTAGTGCGGCTTGTCTTTCCGGAAAATCGTGCTCTGCTGCGCTCCTTAAAGCATCCCAAATGACGCTCGCCGTCACAATGCCCGTGATCAATCAAAGAACAGTTGCGCCGACGGCAATAGATTTCTTGACCGGCTGTTTGGTCGCCGCCGTGTTGACAATAGTCAATATCGTTTTCGGATTTCCCGGAGGTGAGACCACTTATATCCCCTATGATCCGGTCGGCGCACTCGTCGTCGGACAGGGCCTATCGCAACACCTAGGCGAGCTCCTTGCAGCATCGGTAACAATGACATCGGGATTGTGGGCTGCGCTGATCGGTCTGGTGTTGCGCGTCATGGGCGATGGTTTTTGGCAGTTGAATGTTATGCTGTTTTGGCACAGTGTTGCTTTGCTCAGCTTAGTCTGTTGGGTGGGACGCCGATTCGCGGGAGCGACGGGTGCTTTGTGCTTGGTCGTAGCAACAGCGATGTTGCCGCCAATGTCTTTCATGGTGATCGGCACGGCACGTCACTGGTTATTCGGAACTATGTTGCAAAATCTTTTGTGGCCCGGGTTCGTCCAGGAGGTCGTTTGGGACAGTTGGGGTAATAATGTGCTCAAGCCTGATCTCCTGGCAGGCACGCTTGTCGCCTGGGCGGTCGCCCTTATTGTAATCGATCCAGCCGATGTCTCCAAAAAAAGGTTTATCGCGTCCGGCGCTTGCATGGCCCTCGCGGTGCTGGCAAAGGGGCATTTCTTCCTCGTATACCTCGCTGGATGGGGAACGGCACTCTTCGTGACCGCGGTGATGATGAAGGAGACGGGAAGTTTCTATGTCGGACGATCCTACTGGGCGCTGCTGATAATGGCGCCAATCATGGTGACCTGGGCAAGGGCCGGTGGCGCACAGGGCGCTTTTGACTACATCCATTCCTCTAATCCGCTCAAAAATTCTCCGGGATATCAACGACCGGATCTTGGCGTCTGGTTTTTTGTCGAGCTTGCTCCGTCGGCTCTTGGCCTTGGCGTACAGATTGCGCTGGCATTCGTAATTGTAACTTACGCATTAAACGGCAATAAGATCAAAGATGCACTGGTGGCTGTGGCACCCGCATTGTCTGCATCTTTGGTGATGGCGCTTCCTGTGGTGACTAATCCGTATGGCAAGAACTTCAGTATGATTCTCCCCATTTTTGTCATTATATGGCTCAGCTTAGCGATTTTGGTTGGGAAGAGCTTCCCGTTGCTGCGGAAGCAGCTGGGTCAATGGGTTGTACCGATCTGGTTGGCACCCTTTACTGTGATTGCGGTTCTCGGCGTTTGGGCTCACTATCGGACGCTCTCGGATCGATCGGGGCATGCTGCATTAGCTGCCGACCGGGCCGCCTTGAGCGAAGTGGCCACCGCTCTGTTGTCGGTCCATCCGCACTCGGTGATATCGCCCCTGACTAACACCGGATTCCCAGCGATACTTTCGTATGAGCTTACCCGCAAGGCGCGGGGTCTAGACATAGCGGTTCCCAGAGTGTTTAACGTCTATTGGGATGAACATAATCTTCGAAGCGAACTGCAAAATCGTCAGATTATTCGCAGCTCCGACGCTGTGGTCTGGATACCGGGTGGGCCAGAGCGCTTTCCGTTTCTAGGGGAATATCAATCACATGCCTATAGGATTGTTGGCGAAGTCTTGATGGGGAAAGATTCACCATTTCGGTTAATAGCCAGTATAGATATTGGTCCCGAATCGCTGGCAACCGCCTATTTTGACAATCATGATCAGGCGATGCGGGTGGAGGTTTATGCTAAGAAATAGCGTGCTCGAGGACCGCTTCGGTCCGCAAGTCTGGCAACTGTTTCTGACTCTTTTGGCGCTTATCCCGTGGGGAATTATTGCAATCGTTGTGGTAATTTGGTTTATGAGCAATCTGTGACCAACCAATCTCAGTCGCGATGATGACGTCAGCTTAGTCATCGTGCTGTTTTCTACGCTGGTCGATTACCACCGCTTGTTCGGGTGCTTGAAGACCAACCGATAGACAGTCCGGCGAGGTTTGAGAACCGAAATAGGGCTGCAAATCGCCCCAGTGGTTGGCCTCTCACCCCAGCCAGAGACTTGAAGAGGTCGAAAATGAAGATGTGTACCCAGCTGGCTTTCCTCGGACACCCTTGCGCCCATCCGAGGAATGCCAGATGAGCTATCCGGGAACCTATGACGGCGGCAGAAAGATCAGTTTGGTCCCGCCACCATGCACCAGCGCGTCTTCCGTCCTGGCCGACGAGCCTGAGGTTTCGGTCATCGTGCCGCTCTACAACGAGGCGGGCAACATCCCGCCGCTGATCGGCGCGCTTACCCAATCGATGCATCGGATCGGATGCACATTTGAGATCATCGCGATCAATGATGGAAGCCTCGACGGCTCCTTGCGCGAGCTGGAGGAGGAGGCGGCCCGCCATCCCGAGCTCCGGATCATCGACTTCCGCCGCAACTACGGACAGACCGCGGCCATAATGGCCGGCCTCGATTGCGCGACAGCAGCGATCATCGTGACGATCGATGCCGACCTGCAGAACGATCCCGCGGATATTGCGATGCTGCTGAACAAGCTGCAGGAAGGGTACGACGTGGTCAGCGGCTGGCGGCGGGACCGCAAGGACGCCGCGTTCCGGCGGAAATTGCCGAGTCGTGTCGCCAATTCGCTAATTTCGTGGATATCGGGGGTAAAGCTGCACGATTACGGCTGCACGCTGAAGGCCTACCGAGCGGACGTGCTGAAGGGCGTCCGGCTATATGGCGAAATGCACCGCTTCATTCCAATCTATGCCAGTTGGATGGGAGCAAAAGTTGTCGAAATGCCGGTCAGCCACCATCCGCGGCGAATCGGCCGATCCAAATACGGCATCGACCGAATCATCAAGGTTTTGCTCGATCTCATCGTAGTCACGTTTCTACACCGCTATTTTGTCAAGCCGATATACGTGTTCGGCACATTTGGAATTGCATCCCTATTTCTTTCGATGGGCGCGTTTATTTTCATGATTGCTTTAAAGCTATTTGCTAATGTGTCGATGATTTTGACCCCGCTGCCATTGGTGACGGTTACCGCTGGCCTGGTCGGCGTCATGAGCATTCTGATGGGTCTGTTGGCTGAAATGCTGGTCCGCATCTACTTCGAGTCGCAGGGGCGTACCGCCTATCTCGTGCGGCACCGCGTAAACTTCCCGGCTGAACGCTGACATGTGCGGGATCGCCGGCTTCGCGGGCTTCGGAACCGCGGCCGATTTGCACGCGATGACCGACGCGTTGGCGCATCGCGGGCCGGACGGCGCCGGTTTCTGGAGTGGCGACGAACCTCCGGTTTTTCTGGGCCATCGGCGTCTTGCCATTATCGACATCGAGGGCGGACGACAGCCGATGTGGGACGCGGCCGGTCGGATCGGCGTGATCTTCAACGGCGAGATCTACAATCATATCGAAATGCGGCGAGAGCTAGAGGACAGGGGGCATCGCTTCGCCACCGACCATTCCGATACCGAGGTGCTGATCCATGGGTATCGGGAATGGGGGGAGGGACTTCTTCCTCGGCTCAACGGCATGCTGGCTTTCGCGCTCTACGACCGCGATCGCGCTCGCCTGTTTCTGGCCCGCGACAGGTTCGGTGAGAAGCCGCTATATTATTGGCGCCGTCCGGGCCGTCTGGCGTTCGCCAGCGAGTTGTCCGCCCTGGCGCGTCATTCGCAGATAGAAGCTGCGATCGATCCGCGCATGCTGCAGAAGTTTCTTGCCTGGGGCTTCCTGCCGGCGCCCAACGCGCTGTACCGCGACTGCGCCAAGTTGCCGGGCGGTTCGTCGCTGACCTATGATCTGCGTGCCGACAGAGTGCAAGTCAAGCGGTACTGGCGGTTCAAGCTGGAGCCGGACGACAGCTTGAACGACGCTGATGTTCCCCGTCTGGCTGAAGAGCTTCGCGCGCTGCTTAAGCAGGCAGTGAATCGTCGGCTGATCAGCGATGTCCCGCTGGGCCTGTTCTTGTCGGGTGGGATCGATTCGAGCGCGGTGCTGGCAGCCGCCGCGCGGATCCGGCCGGCCGAACAACTCTCGACCTTCACGATTGGCTTCCAGGAGCCGAGCTTCGACGAATCCGAATTCGCCCGCGAGCTCGCCATCGGTATTGGCACGCACCATCACGAACAGATTCTCAGCCTGTCGGATGCTCGCTCTCTGCTGCCGGACGTGCTTGGTCGTTTGGATGAGCCGTTGGCCGACGCATCGATCCTGCCGACCTATCTGCTGAGCCGCTTCACTCGCCAATCGATCACCGTGGCGCTGTCAGGCGATGGCGGCGACGAGCTTTTCGCGGGTTACGACCCGTTCAAGGCTCTTGGGCCCGCGCAGCTCTACCAGCGGCTCGTGCCATGCGCCCTGCACAAGGGTTTGCGCAGCCTGGCCGAGCTACTGCCGAAATCTCGCAGCAACATGAGCTTCGATTTTAAAGTGCGGCGGGCCTTGTCCGGGCTTGGTCATATGCCCGCCTACTGGAACCCGGTATGGCTGGCGCCGGCGGATCCCGCAATGATTGCCGAGATCTTTTACGCGCCGGTGTGCGCTGACGAGTTATATCAGGAGGCAGTCGAGCTGTGGACTGCCAGCAACGGCGACGTAGTCGATCGAACGTTGGAGTTCTATACCAACTTCTATCTACCGGACGACATCCTGGCGAAGGTCGATCGGGCGACAATGATGGTCTCGCTCGAATCCCGGGCGGTCTTTCTCGATCCAGAACTAGCTGAATTCTGCCGCCGCCTGCCCAACCGCTTCAAGTTCCGGCACGGTGAGCGCAAATGGTTGCTTCGCCGTGCTTTGGCCGATCAGTTGCCAAAATCGGTCCTGGAGCGGCGCAAGAAGGGCTTCGGAATTCCGCTGGCGTCTTGGCTCCGCGAGTTGCCCGAGCCGTGCGGAGATCCCGCGTGGGAAGCGTGCGGGCTGAGCCTCGCATCGATGCACGGCGCCTGGTCCCAGCATGCCGGCGGAAAGCGTGATCACAGGCTGCTTCTTTTCGCTTGGCTCGCGCTGCATCATCATCGGCAGGCAGCTCGCGCGAAAGTGACGGAACCTGAGACGAATGGATAGCAGCACCTACGCGGTCGAGGCAGGGATCGAAGCAACGCACTGGTGGTTCACCGGCCGTCGAAGCCTGTTCGCCCGCGAGCTGAGCGGCGCCGGCGTGCCATCTACCGCCGCCGCGCTGGACATCGGCACCTCCACCGGAGCCAATCTGCGCCTGCTGCGCCAGCTCGGTTTCACGCAGGTGGAGGGACTAGATATCAGCGAGGAGGCGATCGAGTTCTGTGTCGAGAAGGGACTGGGGCCAGTCCGACTCGGCGATGTTTGCGCCATGCCGTTTGACGACGCGAGTTTCGATCTGGTGCTGGCGACCGACATCATCGAGCATGTGCCCGACGACACGCAAGCCTTACGCGAAATCGCTCGGATACTTCGGACCGGTGGGCGCCTGCTTCTCACTGTTCCTTCTTTCCCGTCGCTCTGGGGTCTGCAGGACCGGGTTGCTCACCACTATCGCCGTTATCGCCGCGCCCCGATCATCGACCGCCTGTGCGCGACAGGGCTACGGCCGGAGCATGTTTATCATTTCAATTACTTGTTATTCGGGCCGATCTGGCTGGCCCGGCGCGTTATCGATCTGCTGCATATAAATCTGGCGAGCGAAGCGCAGGTGAACTCACGGTGGCTCAACTATATTTTGCGATGGATCTTCGCCCTTGACATTGCTACGGCGCCCAGGCTGCGGCCACCTTTCGGAGTGTCGATCCTGGTGATGGCGGTCAAGGCATGACCCTCGCGCCCGAGCATGACCCAGCGATCATTGCCGGGTCGGTGGGCCGCTTCGGCTACGAGTGGCATCACTATCCAGAGATGCGGCCCGAATATGAGGAGCAGTTCCGCCGCTGGACGGTTCATCTGGCGCCCGAGGATTGGCGAGCCGTACGCTTCCTGGATGTCGGTTGCGGCATGGGGCGAAACTCATACTGGCCGATGCGCTACGGCGCCGCCGAAGGGGTGGCGATCGACATGGACGACCGTTCGCTGGCATCAGCTCGCCGCACTCTCGCCGGTTTTCCCGGCATGCGGGTTGAAAGGGCCAGCGCTTACGCCATCCCTTACCGCAACATGTTTGATGTGGTGTTCTCGATCGGCGTGGTTCATCACCTGGAGCATCCCGAGCGGGCGCTAGCGCAGATGGTGCAGGCCGCGCGGCCCGGCGGCCGGGTGATGATCTGGGTTTACGGGCAGGAAAACAACCGCTGGATCGCGGTTTTGGTCGACCCGGTTCGTAAAGCGCTTTTCTCACGGCTGCCAGCGGTGGTGGTTCATCATCTCGCGCTTTATCCAACCGCGCTGCTGTGGCTCGGCGTGCGGCTTGGCGTCGGCCGTATTACCTATTTCCGGATGCTGCGCGGCTTTGCCTTTCGCCATCTCCGCTCAATCGTGTTCGACCAGATGCTGCCGAAGATAGCGCATTACTGGTCACGAGAAGCCGTCGAGGCTCTCTTGAGAGCGCAAGGATTGCAGGACATTACCTTGGCTTGGGTAAATGAGATGTCCTGGTCGGCAATCGGCACCAAGCCGCTGGCGGATAGGTAGGCAATGTACGCCAGCACCCGTGGTGGTACGCAAATCGGCGCGTTCATCGACCTGTTGCGCTGTCCGGCAACTGGCGAACCTTTGAACCAATCAACCGCGGGCCTGCTGAACCGCAGCGGCACGCATGCTTACTCGATCAACGCGTGTGGCGTGCCACTTTTCGCCACCGATCTCTGCACGGCCGAGGGCAGGGTCCAGCAGGCGCATTACGACCGCATCGCCGCAGCCTACTCGGCCAACCTAAAATATTCGCATACCCAGGAATATATGGCCTATCTCGACCGCGCGCTGGACAACGCGGTCGGGCCGCGCGACCTGGGGGTCACCGCAGAGCTGTGCTGCGGCCATGGCGAGGCGCTGCCGCTGCTAAGCGGGCGCATCACCCGCTATGTAGGCATCGATGTGTCGGAAAAGATGCTGGACGCTGCGTCCGGCATGCATGCCAACCCCGCCACGCTGTTCGCGCAGGGCGACGCAACGATTCTGCCATTAGCCGATGGGTGTTTTGACACCGTCGTCCTGCTTGGCGGCATTCATCATGTCCCGGACCGGCGACGGCTGTTCAGCGAGATCGCCCGAGTGCTGAAACCTGGCGGGAGGCTGTTATACCGCGAGCCGAGTAGCGATTTCGTGCTCTGGCGCGCGCTGCGTGCGATCATCTATCGCCTGTCACCGATGCTGGACGATTCCACCGAGCGGCCACTGATTTATGGCGAAACGGTCCCGGCATTGCAGCAGGCGGGATTGCGCTCCGTGCTCTACGAAACCCATGGTTTTTTGGGCTTTTGTTTGTTTATGAACAGTGATGTGCTGTTCTTCAATCGGCTGTTCCGCTTCATTCCCGGAATCCGCGCACTGGTGCGCGGCGCTGTGCGCCTCGATCGTCTGCTGCTGCGCACCTCCCCACTGCGCCGCGCGGGGCTGCAGGTGATCGGAATTGCCGTAAAGCTTGGCACCGTCGTCTCATGATGAAGATCGCGGTGTTGCTTACCTTGATGATTTCCTTGACGGTGGTCGCCAATCTGCTGATGAAGCTCGGCGCTGCCGACCAGCGCTCTGTAATGCTCCTGCGACTGATTTCTTGGCGTACCGGGCTCGGGCTCGGGACATTCGCGGGCGCAGCTGCGTTGTACTCGCTGGTGTTGCGTATTCTCCCGCTGAATGTTGCACAGTCCTTTGCGGCAGCACAATTCGTTGCCGTAATTCTCGCTTCGACAATCGTTCTTGGTGAGCCGGTTTCGATACAGCGTTGGCTGGGGGTCGCGATGATTAGTGGGGGAATTGTAATCGTCGCCGTTTCATACAAGTAGCTCCTCATCCCAAATGTTGTGCCTTACCCCCAACGGAGTTACGGGTATTTCGAGTAGACCCCGGGCTGGCGCCGACGGTCAGGCTGGGCGCAATGCTGCAGCCATTCGCCTCGAGCGCGACGCTGTCTCCCTGCCGGCGGCTGGGTTCTGATCGAGGACCGACGCTCAAATGACTCTATGATGGCCGAGTGATGGCCAAAATTGATTCGTTGTGTCGTGTTTGCGGGAAGGCGGCGCTCGACGAGTTTCCGCAATTTGCGCGGTTGCCGCGGGTGACCTCGGATTGCCGGCCGTTTCCGGCCGGGGGGCGGCTGGCGATTTGCGGCGAATGCGCGGCGGTGCAAAAGCCGGTCGACGCCCGCTGGCGAGAGGAGGCCGCGGCGATCTATGCTGCCTACGATGTCTATTTCCAATCCGGCGGGGTCGAGCAAGCGGTGTTCGATCCGGCGACCGGCGCGCCGCGCCGGCGCAGCGCCGTGCTGGTGGACAGGCTCGCGTCCAACCGGAAGATCACCGAGACCGGGACGGTGCTGGATGTCGGTTGCGGCAACGGCGCGCTGCTGTCGGCCTTTGCCGAGATCCGCCCGGGGTGGCGGCTGTTCGGCCACGACCTGAGCGAGATCAACCGCGCGGCTTTGTCGCGGATTCCGAGGTTCGAGCAGCTCTATACCGGACCGATGGATGCGGTTCCCGGCGGCTTCGATCTTGTCACGCTCAGCCATTCGCTCGAGCATTTTACCCAACCGGTCGAGGAGTTGACGAGCCTACGTACGAAGCTCGCGGCGGGCGGCTGCCTGTTCATCGAGGTGCCGGATGCAGCGGCAACCCCGTTCGACCTGCTGGTCGCCGATCATGTCTCTCATTTTACTGCCGACACCGTGTCTCGGGTGCTGGCGCGCGCCCGCTTCGACCCGCTGATCATCGCTCCGGATTGGGTGGTCAAGGAGCTTTCGGTCGTCGCCGAGCCGGGTGTTGGAGCGCGGCCGACGGCGGCGCCGCCGCAAGCGCCAGGCCGACGGGTCGCGGCGCAGCTCGCTTGGCTTCAGGCCTTGATCGACGGCGCGCGCGCAGCGGCGGCAACCGCGCGATCATTCGGCCTGTTCGGCACCTCCGTCGCGGCGATGTGGCTGTTCGGCGCGGTCGGCGGCGCGGTCGAATTCTTTGCCGACGAGGACCCGAGCCGGCGCGGCCGGCGTTTGCTCGATCGCCCGATCCTGCACCCCGGCGATGTCCCGGCGGGCGCTACGGTCTATGTCCCGTTGATCCCGCGGGTCGCCCAGGCCGTCGCCGCCCGTGCATCGGGCTCGGGCGCAGACTTCCGTCTGCCGCCCGCCTTTCCCGCGGTGTAGGCCCGCACGCCCTCGCGTTACTTCCGTGGCCGATTTGGTCTATCGTTCGGTGAGCGAGCGTTCGGCGTGAGTAGCCCGGTTCTGTCGGCATGAGCGAGCGGCGCTCTCCGGTTCGATTCGACCAGGCCGGGCCTAAGACCGCGGACGGCCGTCGGCATCGGCTCGGCATCATCATGCCGTGCTACAACCACCAAGCCCTGCTCGCTGGAGCGCTCGAGGCGATCGCCGGGCAGAGTTCCCCGCCCGACGAGGTCATCGTCATAGACGATGGGTCCTCAGCGGCAGGCCGCTCCGCCATCGCCGCGGTCGTGGCGCGCCACCCGTTTGTCCATTTAATCCGGCACGAGACCAACCGCGGCGTCAACGCCGCCTGCGCGACAGGGCTCGCCGCGGCCTCGAGCGACTTTGTGCTGTTCGCCGCGGCCGACGATCGCCTCACCCCCACGATCGTCGAGCGCGCCCGCTCCGCTCTCGTGGTTTATCCGCAATCTGGCATTCTGTTCTCTGACAATGCGCTGATGGACGCCTCAGGCGTGAAAGAAACCCTATTTCCATTGGGCGTCGACGGCGTCCGCTGCTTTTCCGGGCTGGAGTTTCAGCGCTTCCTCAAGCGCAGCTTCTTTTACATCGCGACCTCGACCGTGTGGTTTCGCACCGAGCCGCTGCGTCGGCTAGGCGGGTTCGACGAGCGGCTGCGCTGGCATTCCGACTTCTTTGCCGCATACGCTCTCGGATTGTGGCAAGGCGCGACTTATGTACCCGACGCCGTCAGCTATTTCCGGGTATCCGCTGGCTCCTACAGCGCCGCGCGTCGGGATCGCCGCGAACAGGAGCAAGTGCTGCGAGCGTGGCTCGCCAAAACCGCGGAGCCCGCCATCTGGCCGCAGCGTCGCGCGTTTCGCGACTGCGGTTTGCTGCCGGTCTACGGCCGGCAGGTGCTCGCCGCTTTGCGCGCCGATCCGGGCTATGTCACGCCGACCCTGGTGCTGCGCTTGCTGACACGCGGGCTATACGACCTCGTCCGTCCAGTTTTGCCGCTCGGTTGGCGGCGCTGGCTGCGGCGATTGTCCAGCGGAAGAGGCGTATCCTTCCGATGAAGCTTTCGATTACCCATTCGCCGATCCCCTCGTGCCGGACTGTAGCCGAGCGCGCGATTCGTCCCAAATGGCTAGCGTTGTTAGAGCTGTCCATTCGTAGGGCGGGCTGAGCAACTCGAAGCCACCACCAGCGCCCACAGGGCGAGGGTTTCGCAGGGAGCCGAACCCCTCTACCCCACCGGGGTGGAAATTTTTTAATGGGTCACCTTATTCTTATTTTCTTCTATGATTCTCTAAGAACTGCTCGATTTGAGCATAGTAGGGAGGAAGGATTTGTTGCCCATCTAAAAATTCCTGAATATGGCCGCGCCAGTCTGGGGGGATTCCATTCGCCGGCATGAACCTGATCCAAGTATGATCTCTCTCTATATTTGATTCTCCGTCGGGTCCTTGCCGCTCAGGGTCCGATAATGGATAGAGAACGACATCACTATTAAGTAATTCATTATTGTAATAAACCTTCGGTAGCTCAAACATCGCGGACCAGGTGTGAAACGACTGAAGTGCGGCCGACGTTTGATACCCCATAAAAAATCTTACTCTTATTGCCCTCGGTAGTATTGCTTTCACGCCGGCGGCTTCCGCCGCTTTCAGATCCTTCTTAACCTCATCTGAGTCCAGAGCCATGACGGCAATATCGAACAAATCCCAATATAGTTTTTTTGCAACAGTATAAGGTTGACCTTTATCACGAGCTAAAAAATAATCGATCTGATTTTCCGCGACCTGTGCTCTGCCCCCTGAATTTTGAGTTACATGTGACTTTATTTCGGAAAGCATTTGGGCGATCGAAGGATAAGAGCTTGGAGCATGCTGACACATTTGAGGCGGGAGTGGGACCGATGTGACCACGATCTCGGAGGCCTGCCCAGACCCGGCCGGCGGCGATTCCGCCATCGCTGCCTTGATAAATGCATCGGCAGCCGAGGGAACCGTCCCCGAGGCCCCGGCACTCAAGGAAGCCATGACCAGAGCTTGGGCTAATTTTTTCGTCACGGTCGATGCCGCCTCATCGGCCCAATTCCGCGAGCCGCGGCAGTACCTCCTTCGAGAACATGGTCAGGTTGTCGACCGTGTCCTCATGGCTGATGAGACCGCCCTGGCCCATCATCAACAGATGGCCGAACCCGCCGACATGGTCGTAAAAGGCGCTGCAACTGGTCGTACACGTCGTCCGGCGTCCCGGCGAAGGAAAGGCCGGCGTCGATCGCCTCGCCGACCGTCATCGTGCGCGGGTTGATCGGGTGGCCGTCCTTGGTCTGCACCCGGGTCGCGCGCGCCGCCATCGCTCCGCCTGATTTCAGCATCTGCGCCGCCGCGCGCGATGAGACATAGCCGGGCGGGTTGGCGAATTGCGCCGCCACGATGCCGGAGGTGCGGCTGTAGCCGAGGATCTGGTCGGCGCGGCGATGGCCCTCCTCGCGCGTATCTCCAACCCCGATCAGCGCCATGTAGGCCAGGCGGTCGGGCGCTGGCTCGCGGCCGGCCTCGCGGGCCTTGCTGCGATAGGCCTCGAAGATTGCCGGAGTGCGCACCCAGCCGGTGTTGAGGACGCCGATCACCATGCCGCGCGCCGCCGCCTCGGTGGCGCTTTCCGTGCTGCCGACGGGCGTCCACACCGGCGGGTGGGGCTGCTGGTACGGGCGCGGCCAGACATTGACCGAACGGTATTGGAAATGCGTGCCCTCCCAGTTGAACGGCCCGTCATGGCTGGTCATCGCCTTCAGGATCAGGTCGTGGGCCTCCCAGAACCGTTCGGTCAAATCGGCCGGATTGGTGTTGGCCGGCGAGATCTCGAACGGCACGCCCTTGACAAAGCCCATCTCGAGCCGGCCGCGCGAGATCACATCGATCATCGAGTATTCCTCGGCGACGCGGATCGGGTCGTTGCGGTTGCCGATCGGCATGCCGAGCGCCAGCAGGCGCACCTTCTTGGTCTCGCGCGCCAAGATCGCCATCGGGATCGTGCACACCGAATCGGCGCAGGTCGCGGTCGCGTGGTGCTCGTTCGTCATGATGTTGATGCCGAGCTCGTCGCACAGCGCCCATTCGTCGAGATAGCGGTGGTAGAGGTCGGCGCCGATTTTCGGGTCGAAGAGCCGGTTCGGGACAATGACACGATAGGAGTCGCCGAGCTCCGGCCACGCCGGGTGATAGGCCATCTCGCTGAAATGCCAGACTTTCATCCTTGCACCTCCGAGCCCGCGAAGCGTTCGATCGCGTCGGCGACCGCGTCGGGACGTTCGATCTGCGGGTAGTGTCCGGCCCGCGCCACCCTCTCGAACCGGGCGTTGGGCAGCGAGGCGCGGAGCTTTTCACCGTAATCGGGCGAGACGATGCCGTCGCTGTCGCCCCACAAGACCAATGCCGGGGCCCGCACCCGGTGCAGCCATTGGCGCAAACCGGGATCGTGCATATAGGGGCGCCAGCCATAGAGCGCGGTGGCCGAGCGGTCGCGGGCGATCGCCGTCAGTTCGTCGTCGCCGAGTGCTGCATAATCGGGAACGGCGCGCGCGGGATCGAAAAAGGTGCGCCGGTGCCGCTCGTCATCGGGCAAGGCGTAAATGTCGGCGATGTCGCGCTCTTCGCGCCCGCCGAATTTGAGCCCGAGCGAGTCGATCAGCACCAGACGGCGGATGCGGGCGACCGAGCGCACGCAGATTTCGAGCGCGATCCACCCGCCGAAAGAGGAACCGACGAGCACGACATCGCTCGGCTGCCGGTCGATCCAGTCGAGATAGAGATAGGCGAGATCGTGGATCGTGCGAAACCCATCGGGCCGCTCGGAGTGGCCAAAGCCGGGGTGGCGCGGCGCGGTGACCCGCCAGCGACGCGCCAGCCGACCGAGAAAGGGGGCGTTCTGGGCGACGTAGTCTCCGCCGTGCAGGAACAGCAGCGGCGGACCGGTTCCCGCGACCGACCCGTCGAGCGAATATCGACCGATTTCGATCCCCTCCATTCGATCTCTCCCGCTCGCCGCGATGCCGTCGGCGCGGCGTTCTCGGCCGGCAGTATCGCGATCATTCGCGCCGCGGTCCACTCGGGCTGCGCTCGACCTGCCGAGGCTTGCTTTCAGCGCGCGGTGGAACGAGGTTGAATTGCCGGCCAGCCGCCGGCGGCCGACCCAGGCGCGAAGGAGGCGACCATGCAGGCAGAGCAAACCGCGGGCTCGGGCGTCGCTCCGGTACGCGCCGCTCCCGTCTCGGTCGACGAGATGGCGCAAGTGCTGGCGCTAAATCCGACCTTCACCCAGTTCGATCGGGCAGCGTTGCGCGCGCTCGCCGCACGCTCCGGCGTCGCCACCTTCGCAGCCGGCGATCTGATCATGGGCCAAGGCGACCCCGGCAGCTCCGCCTATCTGATCCTCGAAGGCGAGGTCGACGTGTTCGTCGAAATTCCGGTCGAGCGGATCCATCTGGCGACCCTCGGACGCCACAACATCATCGGCGAGCTCGGCGCCTTCACCGACATGCCGCGCACCGCCACCGTAATTGCCCGCACCGATCTGGTGGCGTTGCGGATCGAGCGCGATACCTTGATGGGCCTCGCCGCGGATTATCCGATAATCGCGATCGCCGTCATCGGCGAGCTCGGCCGCCGGCTGCACAGCATGAACCGGCCGCTCGCTTATTTGACTTACGCGGCCAGCGCGCTCGCCCGCGACCAATACGACGATGCGATGCTGACCGAGCTGACCAACCAGCAGGGCGAGCTCGCCAATTTCGCCCGGGTGTTCGCCAATATGGCGGCGGAGATCCGCGACAAGCAGCAGCGCCGCCGCGAGATGGAGGCCGCCGCCGATATCCAGAAATCGATCCTGCCGGAGCCGCTCGCGCATGACGGGGCGGCTGCCGCCGTCGATCTTCACGCCGAGATGCATCCGGCTCGCGATATCGGCGGCGATTTCTACGACTACTATCTGATTGACGACCGTCGGCTGGCCGTCACCGTTGCCGACGTCTCCGGCAAGGGCATCCCGGCGGCTTTGTTCATGGCCGTGTCGCGCACGGTGCTGCGCTCGGTTGCCGGGCACGGCGACATGGCCTCGGCCATCGGTGACGCCAACACTCTGCTCGCGGCAAGAAACGACGCCTGCATGTTCGTGACGATGTTTCACGGCGTGCTCGATCTGCCGACCGGGATCTTGCGCTGGTGCAACGCCGGGCATGACCCACCCTATTTGCTGCGCGCCGGCGGCGAACAGGAAAGGTTGCACGCGACCGGTATCCCGCTCGGCATCGACCGGTCAGTGTCGCATCGGATCGGCGAGACCGTGCTGATGCCCGGCGATGGGCTGTTTCTCTATAGCGACGGCATCACCGAGGCCTTCAACCCGCAAGGCGAGGCCTATGGCGGGGCGCGGCTCGAACGCGCGCTCGACCGGGCGCGCGGCCGCAGCGCCGCCGAGACCATCGCCGACATTCTCGCGGACACCGCGCGTTTTGCCGGCGATGCCGAGCAGGCCGACGACATTACCTGCCTGGCGCTCCATTATCGGCCGTAAATCGCCGCCCGGGACGCCGCCGCCGCGGCGGGATTGCCAGATAAGAATTCCTGTACCAGGTGCGGCAATTTGTCCTATTCTGGATCGGCGCGGCGGCTGGTTCGGGCTGCGCCCAGTGCGGCGAGGGCATCATGAACGTCGAAGCAATCCTGCGCGGTAAAGGGCGGGCGGTGGCGACGATCCGTCCCGATCAGACTATCGCGGCGGCATTGGCCGCGCTGCGCGACCGCAATATCGGCGCCCTCGTCGTCAGCGAAGACGGCGGCAGCGTCGACGGCATCATCTCCGAGCGCGACATCGTCCACGGGCTTGCCGATCACGGTAGCGCGCTGCTTTCGCTAAACGTCGGCGAGGTGATGACCCGGCGGGTCACCACCTGCGATCCCGCCGACAGCGTCGCCGATCTGATGGCCGAGATGACCAACCGCCGGATCCGCCATTTGCCGGTGGTCCATGACGGGCGGCTCGTCGGCATCGTCAGCATCGGCGATCTGGTCAAGAACCGGCTCGACGAGATCGAATACGAGGCGCGCTCGTTGCGCTCGTTCATCGCCGGCGCCTGAGCTCCGCCCCCCTCAGTCGTCTTCCTGGCGGAGGCCGGGACCCATGGCGAAAATGGTCACCGGCCTCCGCCGATAACTTCATGGAGAGACGGCACCGCGCTAGTCGTAAGCCGCCTTACATTTGTCACCTGCATCCCTCAGTGGTCTTCCCGGCGGAGGCCGGGACCCATGGCGAAAATCGGCACCGGCCTTCGCCGGTGTGACGCCGACCTTGGATGCGATCTGTCAGCATAACTCCACCTAGATCGCTCGCGCACCCCACCATTCATATGCCAACAACAATCCGATTGATCCTGATCGTCGCCGGGGCCGCCGCCTATCTCGGCCTGGCAGTCCTCGGCTGGGGCGGGTTTGCTACGTTCTTCTCCCACCCGGCGCTGATCGCGCTCGCCATCGTGTTCTTCGCGGTATCCGGCGCCGCGCTGTTCGCCGGTGGCAATCTGAGCTCCGGCGAGCGCGAGGATCGGGGCAATCGCTGGGTTATCGCCGCCTTCGCGGTGATCGGATTGCTGGCGGCCTACCTGCCGGCTTACACGGACCGCAGCGAGTTTTGGACCATCGACGGCAATGCCGTTCGCTGGCTCGGCGTCGTTCTGTTCGCCGCCGGCGGCGCGCTGCGGCTGTGGCCGGTCTTTGTCCTCGGCAACCGGTTCAGCGGGTTGGTGGCCATCCAGCCGGGGCATACCCTGGTCACGACCGGCATCTATGCAGTCATCCGCCACCCCAGCTATCTGGGGCTGCTGGTCAATTCGCTGGGCTGGGCGCTGGCTTTTCGCTCCGGGGTAGGCGTGCTGCTGACCGCGCTGATGATCCCGCCGCTCCTCGCCCGCATCCACGCCGAGGAGCGGCTGCTGCGCGCGCAGTTCGGCGAGGCCTATGACGCTTATCGCGCCCGGACCTCGCGGATGATCCCCGGCCTCTATTAAGGCGCGCAGGAAAGGTTGGTGCCGGCGAGGAAAGGTTCCGCCACCGAAGCCCCGGATGGCAGGCACATCACCCAATGCGGCGCGATGCTCGATGCTCCAGCGGGCGCTGCCGCCGCCGTCGACCCGCCGCCGGTCGCCGCCGCCGTGGATCTCGCTGAGCTGCCCGACGAAGTCGTTGCACCTCCGCTGGTCGCCGATGTCGTTGTCGTCGTCGTCGAAGACGGCGTCGTTGTCGCGGTGATCGCCGGCAACCTCACCGCGCCGGATGCTCCGCTCGTCAGCGCGGTCCCGGCGGCGCCGGTGGCCGTCGCGGCGGTCTGCGCTGCGCCGGGGCCGGTCAGCGCGACCAGCAGCGGCAGGACAATGAGGACAATCCGAAATAGCTCGGCCATGGCCGCGTCCGATCCGAAACTGACGACCGTTATGCGGCGCATCCCGCGTCGATCATCCCCCGCAGTCCACTCGTGCAGGCTTACAAGCCCGCATCACGCGCCGCCGCGCCGCCCGGCCATTTAGCTTTGCTTGCAGGAGGGGTTCTCTGGGGAACTGAGACACTGAAATAGAGAGCACGCGCTTGGGTTACCGGGAAGTCACAGTGTCGAAATCCGCGCTTGACGTCAGCTGGCCGGTCGCAAAGGCAAGCGCTGCCGCGTTTATCAGCGACTGTGCGTGGGCCCGGGTCACCGCGGCGCGCGCCGTGGCAAGCCCCGTCTGCGCGGAGGTCGCATCGGTCAATGTACCGACGCCGTGCGCGTAAGAATCACTGGCGCTGTGGAAGGCGGCCTCGGATGCGTTTTGCAGGGCGATGGCAGCATCATATTGCTGCAACCCCGTATCGACCTGGTCGTAGGCGAGCGCCACCTCGCGCAAAGCCTGGTCGGTGCGTTCCTTCAACGCGGCCGAGGCCTCTTCGCGCTTTGACTGGGCGATGCTCAACTTGTTTTGCAGCAATCCGCCTTCGTAGAGTGGCCATTCGAGCTTTAGCAACGCAGCGCCCTGTGGCTTGGCGACCGGCAAATAGGCCGAGTTGTCTACGCTGAGCCGGCCGAAATTGCCTTGCACGTTGGCGCTCAACGAAATTTTTGGAAGTAGAGCGGAGCGTGCGGCCGCGATTTCAGCATCGGTCGCGCGCAACTGCGCCACCCCAGCCAGCAGGTCGGGCCGCCGCCGCAGCGCCTCACTGAGCATGTCGTCGACTGTGCGCGCAGTACGCGGCGGCAGTGGGCGCTCCGAGGCGCCCGCCACCCTCAGCTTCGTGATCGGCGGCAGGTCCATGGCCGCAAGCAAGGTGTAAATCGCGTCGTGCTGGGCGGCGTCGGCCTCCGCGAGATCGTACTGCGCCTGGGCCGTCCCGCGGCGGGCGAGCTGCACGTCAACGATTGTGTCGAGGCCGCGCCCGAACAGCGCCTCGGCGGATTGCTGCACCACCTTGGCATCGGCCAAGCCTTGCCGCGCCGCGCGCAATGCGGCATCGGCGCCGTCCAACGTGAAATACGCGCGGGCCACGTTAAAGATCAGTTGCTGATGCGCCGCTGTAAACGCCACGTTCCCGGCGATCGAGAGTTGGCCCGCCGCTTCGACCGCGGCTGCCCGGCCGCCGAAATCGAGCAACAGATAGTCTATGGTCAGTTGCGGGAGCGCTTCCTGAGCGTTGAAAGTGATGAACCCTTGGGGAGCGAGGTTGCTGGGGAACGGGACTACGACGTGCTCCCAGCCGGCGACCGCGCTCGCCGTCAGCGCCGGAAGATAAGCGGCACGCGCGATGCCGACATTGATCGCGGCCTGTCGCGCCTGCTCCCACGCGACGCGCGTTGCCGGGTTGCGGCGCTGGGCGATATCGATCAGTTCGACGAGCGAATACATATGGTTGGGGTCGATATCGGCGGGGGACGGCAACTGGACCGCCGTGTTCGGTGGCACCACGAATCGCCGGGGTCCGCCGCTGGCGGATGTGGGCGCCGCCGGCGCCTCTTCGGATAACTGGACGCGCCAGGGGGTGTCGGGCGACGCCGGCGCAAGGTCTCTGGTGTCGTTGCAGGCGCCGAGCATCGCGCACGCGGCCAAGGCAATGCGCCGCAACCTAGCCGGCAGCATGGAATGCATCTCCGACCGCCGGCGCGATCACCGGCTGCCGTTGCGGACCCACCTCGTCGAGAATTTTGCGGATGTCCTGGTGCAGCACGCCGTACCATGTGGCGAGCGCCGTGAGGCGATCACCCGAGCCGGATAGGGCCGGCGGTTCGGGCAGGCCGCCTACCACCGCGCCCCCTCCCGCGCCGCTGCGCACCCACGACGCCGCCGCCTGGAACCATGCTGCGAGCGCCCTGTGATGCGTGGAGATCGCGTCGCGCATTGCATCCGGCAGTTCGCGCCAATCCAGATCTGCGCTCAGGTCGAGAACCGCCGAGACGGGGATGAACAGCCAACCCACCTGCTCCACAATGGTCGCGTCGATCCGCCGCCCGGCGACGCGCCGCACCTCGCTCGTTTCGAACCGATCCTTGACCAGGACCTCGCGGGCCTGGCCGATAGCCTGCCCGAACGCCACGTCGGCCGCGGACCGAGCGGCCTGAGAAACTTCGCCATCGGCGCGGTCGGCCAATCCCACCAGCGCCGCCAGTTGCTCCAATGCGTTGGCGAGGTTCGTGCGCACCACATTGGCCACGCTCACCGGCCAAATCGTCGTGAATATTACGAAGACCACGATATTGCCGAACAGGATGCCGATCGTGCGGTCCCTTGCGGTATACATGTCGATCGTCGGGCCGTAGCCCTGCAGCACGACAAGATAAAAGGCGAGGCTGATCTGCAGGCCGGCATAGGAGATACGCTCACTGCCGCTGGCGACCCAGGCGGCGAGCAAGGTCACCGGCGCCAGCAGCAGCAGCAGGTCGCCAAGATCGGTCATGTCAGGCATCAGCAGCAGGATCGCACCGAGGCCGAGCCCGGCGCCGATTAGGCAGCCGGTGAGGCGCAGCGTCGCCTTGTGCAGTGTCTCTCCGACGGTGCCGAGCGCGACGAAGAAGCAGGTGATCACAGAGGTGTGAATGCCCGGCCAGTCGGCGAGGCTCATGGCGAAATAGCTGATCATCACCGCCAGCGTGACCTTGAGGGCAAAGCGGGCGTATTCCGGGTTGGTGAACGCATCCGCCGCCAGCAGCCGTCGCGGCGGTCGCGCGGCGTCTTCTGCTTCCTTGCGCGCCGCCGTTCCAACCAGCGTCTCGCGGATCTCTCGCAGCGTGCGCGAGAACCGGTCGGCTACCGGTTGGGCGGCGCCCGCCGCCGTGATGGGGATCGGTTCGGGGATTGGGGCCGCTCGGTCCTGCAGCACGCGTTCCGCCGCACGGCAGACGCTCGCCGCCGAAACCAGCGGCTTGCGCGCATCGCCCGCGACGCGTAACCAGGCGAGCAGCAGCAGGCCGAGCCGGCCGATCTCGTCGATCAGCGACGCGCCCCAAACCGGGCGGCGTCGGCCGCGGTGCAGCAGGCCGGCGAGATGGTGCAACTTGTGCAGCTCGGCCGTGCCTTCGAAGGCTTGGGCTTCGAGGCGGCGCTCCGCTCCGCTCTCGCCCGCGCAAAAGCGCGCTGCCGTCGCCAACCGATCGCCGAGCGCGCGCCGGAGGATGAGCGCCGGGTCTCGGCCCGTCAGCAGGTTGGCGCCGATCAGCAGCGCGATCGGCATCGCAACGGCCAGGCTCAGCCATAGGAGAAAACGCACCAGCGCTTCTTCCGGCGGCACGAAGACGATCTCCGGCAACGCGAACTGCTCCGCATTCCCCACGGTCGCCGGCTGCAGCGCGAGGCCGAGCACCTCGTCGCCCAAGGTCAGGCCGTAGGCAACGATGAAACCGGCGACGAAGAACACCGGCCCCGGCGTCGCGGTCCGCGACAGAAACATCGCGACGAAGGTCATTGCCGCCATCAGCGGAATCCGCAGCGCCGGTTCCGACAGGCTGAGCATGAAGACGGCGATCGTCACGAAAATCGCCAGGACGACGGCGATACCTGCGAGCAGCGCCGTCAGGATCGTCGTGACCGCCTCACGACCCGATACGAACAGAACAATATATCCCGAGAGGGCGATCTCGGGGATCCGAAACGTTTCCGCCATGGCGACGACAACCAGCAGCACGATGACGATGCGCAGACAGTCGCCGAGCCGGCCGGGGGTCGGACGCAGCTCGCGGCGCAGCACCGGAACGAGGTCGCGCGCGTCACCCTCGTCGACATCCGGCGCCCGGCCTCAACTCGCGGCCGGCGCCTTCATTTTTCGATCACGATCACCGCCGAGGCGCCAAAGCGCATCAGGTCGCCAGGCGGCGCGTCGAGCAGGATGCGAACCGGAAAGCGGGCGGCGATCCGCACCCAGTTGAGCGTGCGCTCGACATGCGGGAGTCCGCCGAACGTGGCGCTCACATCCGACGCCACGCCCCAGCCGAGGCTGTCGATCTCGCCGCGCAGCGGACGGCGCGGTTGCGCCATCACGTAGACTGTCGCGAGCTGCCCGGGCCTCATTCCCGCGAGCTCGGTCTCGCGAAAATTACCGATCGCATACCAGTGTTCAGTGTCGATGATCGTGAACAGCGGGACGCCGACGGCCGCGAACTCCCCGGCGGCAATGTCGAGGGCGGTGATCCGGCCATCGCAGGGCGCCCGCACGACCGTCTTGTTCAGGTCGCGCTCGGCAAGGGCGAGCGTGGCGCGCGCGCCTTCCAGCTCCGCCTCGGTGGGCTTGGTGTTGGTGATCGCCTGGCGCGCCTCGTCCGCCTGCAGCTGCGCCTGTTGCAGCGCGATTTGGGCGGTGCGCTGCGCGGTGCGCGCTTGGTCGACCTGCTGTGCGGTGACGAAGCCGCGCCCGAGCAGAGGCTCTATCCGCGCCAGCGTGCTCGAAGCGAGCACCCGCTGCGCTTCGGCGCTGCCGACACCGCGAGCGGCGGCGCCCGCCCCGGAGGTCTGCGCCGCGACCTGGTCAGCGATCAGGGCGACCTTGGCCTCCAGGCCGAGTACCGCGGCGCGCGCCTGGCCCACGCGCAATCGGTAAGGCTCAGCGTCGATCCGGAACAGCACCTCGCCCTTGTGCACTGCCTGGTTGTCGCGCACGTCGAGCTCGACGATCCGGCCGCTGACATCCGGCGCCATGTGGACGAGGTCGGCCTGCAGATAGGCGTCGTCGGTACGCGGCCGTTGGTCGATCCGGCGCAATGCGAGCACCCCGGTCACCACGACGCCGGCCAGTGCCACGAGGCTGATCAGGGCGCCGAGCGCCTTGCGCAGCGCCGCCATCCCTCAGTGACCGAACCAGATCAGCCAGGTGAGCAACGTGCCAGACACCGCGAGGCCGGCGTAGGTCAGCAGCGGAGCGACAACGTAGTCGTTGATGCCGGCTGCCGCGAGGATTTGCCTGATGATGACGGTGGCGACGATGCCGGCTGCCGCGCACAGCATCCAAGCCGGAAAGTAGGAGCCGAACAGATCCATCGTCGGCGAGTAGTTGCATGCGCCGACCGGCAACGCGATCGCGACCCGCCTCAATCCCCGCACGGCGCAACAATTTCGGTCAGCCCGAACGCGTCCGGCGCGGCCGACAGCGAACGAAATCCGACGCCCGAGACCAAAAATCCGTTCAACGCACACTGCCGGCATCGTCCGACACATCCTGAACCAGGAGCGCCGTCTTAACATTCAAGACGGCTTGCCGCCACCGGCCGCCGGCATAACTGATGGATCTGAGCACCGTGGCGATTGTGCCCGCCTGCGCTGCCAATCGACGCGCCGGCCTGAGCGACCGTCGTCATGCAGTGACGCTGCAATTCGCTGGATGTCAAATCCCACAACGCAGCGAGGCGGCTCGGCTTCCGTTTCGAGGGGCTGTTCTATAACCACATGATTTTCAAGGGCATGAACCGCGACACGGCGTGGTATTCGATACTCGATGGTGAATGGCCGGAGGTCCGAGAGATCATCAAGCTCTGGCTCGATGACAGTAATTTCGACCCTGCCGGGGTGGCGCGGCGCTCCCTCTCCGCGCTGATGGAACAGCGCAGCTCAAGCCGCCGTGCTCTGGCCTGAGACAGCGGATTGATGCAGGGCTGATCGCGACTGCCGCCTCCCACATATTCCGTTACGGCAACGAATACCGGCGACGGCAAATCAGACAGCAGGTGAGGCGAGAGAGAAACTACCTTCCATCAGCTAGGGCCAATGCGCCCAATGTTCAACGGTGACACGTTCTTTGCAGTATTGGATCGGGAGATCGACGAATTCATCGTCAAGTAAACTATCGACAAACCATGTCGATCTCCAAGCGCAAGCAATGGAGCCGAGAGCTACGCGATCCGTGATATCGTTATATTGCTGCCATCACTGTGGGGCAGCCGGTTTCGTCCCTAGTGGTGCGAACGCAACGGATGTACCATGAACAAGCCAGCGTTTGCGCGGGTGTGGGCGGTATTCCGAGGGTACCAAATGTCACATTCGCACCGCTAGTAGTATGAACCAGACGGATGGTTCCAATTGCGCATCAGTCGTCGCCCCCGGAAGCGGGGTTGCTCAGGGTTCCCGCTGTCGCGGGAATGACGCAAGAAGGGATATGGCATAAACTGTTAAATTCGGACCGCTAGGTACTCAATATTAGCCTCGTATTATGAGTGGTCTGACGGGGCAAGCCTCGTGCCCCAGAGCGGCGCTCCCGCCGTGATGTTGAAGACGCTGTTTGGTCTGCGGAGCGGCGGGGCGTGGGTTCGAGCTGACCCCTAATTGTAACGAACCGCGATCCCGGCCGTCGATGCAAGTGAGCGCATCTATGGCCAAGTGACGCTACCGTGCAAGATCACCGGTGAGGTGCTGCCGGATGGCCCCGACAGCGGAAGCGACCCTTGCACTTGCAGCATCGGAGAAGACGCTGGGGTGGGTGTCGGAGTGGGGGTGGGGGTCGGAGTCGGAGTCGGAGTGGGCGTCGGGGTCGGAGTGGGGGTCGGCGGCGACGGTCCCATCGCTCCAAACGGGTCGTCGGTGGTCAGAGACACACCGGCGCCGGCAAGCGCCGCCCTGAACTTGGGCCAAGCGTGCGTGGCCGCGTCGCCCGTTATGTTGGCATAGAGCGCTTCGAGTGTGCCGGGGTTTCCGAGCTTGACCATCTCCTGCGCGATGGTCGGCAGCGCATGCCCCAGCTTTTGTAGCCAAGATAGAAACGCCATGCCGCAGCCTATGGAATCGTAATCCTGATCGGTACCTTCGGTCTTGTTGACCCAATTGGCCTCGCCGTCTTGCACCCACGTTGGCACCGAGGTGAAATCCGCGAGCGCATTGTTGCCGATGAGCATGGCGCACCAGCGGGACAACGCCTCCCCCGTGCTCAGTCCACACAGGTTCCCGTTCATGCTGCACTCGCTTAGCTCGGCCTCGAACAGCGCTGAGCAACGCATGGAGTTGCCGAAGGCCGCGCACACCTCGATCTGAGCGCCGGTCGCGTAGTCGCAGCCATCATGATCCGCGCCGCCCGTGCCGTCGGTAGCGCCGCCAAGCGCGAACACGATCACGTCCACCGGGCCGCCAGTAGTGCCGAAAAGCGCATCGTTCGCGGCGCGGATTCGATCGGCGTCAGTGAGCAAGTCCGTCGCGTTTTTCAGAGCCGGCGCGCCGAGGCTGGGGTCGCACCACACTGACACGCCGCTTTTGCTGGCACCTACATACTGTGAAGCGCCGGTGTAGCTTGGCCATTTCGGCGTGGCGGGAGCTGCCGCGCGGGAGTGTGGCCGCACTCTCATAGGATGGGACATCTTGGCATCCTTATGCTGTAGGTGTTGCGGGAACAGCGGCACACTAGACAGGGGTCGCTGGCTTGGTCTGGACAGATTTCCCCTCTCGATAAGTGGAGTCTCTGCCGGAGCAAAATAGCTCAGGGGATCGGGCGAGATGTGTGACGCAGCTCACACGCTCGGAAAAAAGTGCAACAACCGACGCGCTGCGATTTTCCCTAGGATGGAGCGCGATCTTAACCGCACCCGCACCCCCGAGGGCCGCAGCCGAGTGCGAAAGCGCGGGTTGCATATGGGCCGACCCTGGAAGCTCGCCGACGCGCAGAATGCGGAAGCGCGGCGGCGCGCGGATAGGAATTCGGGTGCGTATGAGCGAGACGAAGGAAGGCGTGGATGGCCGGGTCAAGCCCGGCCAAAGCGGCTGCTGATCGGGACAGCGAAAGCTTGCCCGAGCCGAGCCCGAGGGGGGCGGGGGAGGGGTGGTCAGAGCGGCGGGGGCGGGATAGGCTGGAGGCTTCTGAACCCGAACGCGGCAGGGCAGCCATGCTCGACCTTTCTCCCGATATCGCGCCGCCGCAGCCGGTCCGGCTGGCGGATTACCGGCCGCCCGAATTCCTGGTCGATACCGTGGACCTGGTTTTCGACCTCGACGGTGCGAAGACGCAGGTAAAGGCGCGGCTCGGCATCCGGCGCAACCCCGCGGGCATGGACCAGAAGGGTGCGCTGCATCTCGACGGCGACGAGTTGGAGCTGGTCTCGGTGGCGCTCGATGGCGAGGCGCTGGGCGCCAACCGCTACCGGTTGCCGGCCGAAGGCGGGCTGGTCATCGACGGCGTGCCGGACGCCTTTACCCTCGAGGTCGAAACCATCATCGCGCCCGACAAAAATACTGCGCTGTCCGGGCTCTATATGTCGGGCGGGAATTTCTGCACCCAATGCGAGCCCGAGGGCTTTCGCCGGATCACCTATTTCATCGACCGGCCGGATGTGATGGCGCGCTACACGACGACGATCGTCGCCGACAAGGCGCAGTTTCCGGTATTGCTGTCGAACGGCAACCCGGCCGGGTCGGGCGCGGCCGAGGGCGAGCAAGCAGGAGGGGGACGGCACTGGGCGAAATGGGGCGACCCGCACCCCAAGCCCTCTTACCTGTTCGCGCTGGTCGCCGGCGATCTGGTCGCGGTCCACGACCGGTTCATCACTCGCTCGGGCCGCGAGGTGGCGCTTCGGGATCTGGGTGCGCCGCGGCGACGAGGACAAATGCGGCCACGCGATGGCTTCCTTGAAAAAGGCGATGCGCTGGGACGAGGAGGTGTTCGGCCTCGAATACGATCTCGACGTGTTCAACATCGTCGCGGTCAGCGACTTCAATATGGGAGCGATGGAGAACAAGGGACTCAACATCTTCAACACGCGCTACGTGCTGGCCAAGCCCGAGACCGCGACCGACACCGATTACCAGAACATCGAGGCGGTGATCGCTCACGAATACTTTCACAACTGGACCGGCAATCGGGTCACCTGCCGCGACTGGTTCCAATTGTCGTTGAAGGAGGGGCTGACCGTCTTTCGCGACCAGGAATTCTCAGCCGATCAGGGGAGCCGTGCGGTCAAGCGTATCGGCGAGGTGCGGACCCTGCGCGCGATGCAGTTTCCCGAGGATGACGGGCCGCTCGCCCATCCGGTGCGGCCGGAGAGCTATCTGCGGATCGACAATTTCTACACGCCGACGGTCTACAACAAGGGCGCGGAACTGGTGCGGATGATCCAGACCCTGATCGGCAAGGACGGGTTTCGCCGCGGCATGGACCTCTATATTCGCCGGCACGACAACCATGCGGCGACAATCGAAGATTTCGTAGCGGCGATGCAGGATGCGGGCGGGGTCGATCTCGGCCGGTTCAAGCGGTGGTATGCGCAGGCCGGGACGCCGGAAATTACGGTCGAAGACCACTGGGACGCGGCGACCAACAGCTATGAGCTGAGTGTCGCGCAGAAAGTGCCGCCGACGCCCGGGCAGCCCGACAAATTGCCGATGCTGATCCCGCTGGCGATGGGGCTGTTGGCCGCGGACGGCGGCGAATTGCCGACCCGCATCGAGGGCGAGAGCGAAAGCCGGACGGGGACGCGGGTCCTCGCGCTTGCCGAGGAGCGGGAGCGGTTTCGCTTTGTCGATCTGCCGGCAGCACCGGTGCCGTCGCTGCTGCGCGGCTTTTCGGCGCCGGTCAAGCTGAAGGGCGTGCCGCTGGAACGGCTGAAATTTCTCGCGGTGCACGATCCCGAGCCGTTCGCGCGCTGGGAAGCGGGTCAGGAGGTCGCGACCCGAGCCCTGCTCGACCGGATCGAGGCGTTGCGGCGTGGCGCCGCGCGGCGGCGCTCGATCCCGATCTCGTGGCGGCGATGCGGCAAACCCTCGCCGATGCCGGGAAAGACCCGGCCTTCGCCGCCGAGGCGCTGATCCTGCCGACCGAGTCGTTCCTCGCCGACCAGATGGCGATCGTCGATGTCGACGCCGTGCATATGGCGCGCGAGACCGCCCGCGCCGAGATCGGCCGCGCGCTGACGGCCGAGTTCGCCACCGCATACGAGACGTTCGCCGATCCCGGTCCTTACCGGATCGATGGCGCCGCGATCGGAAAGCGGGCATTGCGCAACGTCTGCCTCGCCTATCTCGCCGGCGCCGATCCCGCGAAAGGAGCGGCGCTGGCCAAGGCGCAGTTCGACGCCGCGGGCAACATGACCGACGCGCTGGCGGCGCTGGCGGTGCTGACCGATCTCGACCGCCTCGAGCGCGAGTCGGCGTTGGCCCGCTTTTTCGCCAAGTGGTCGTCTGATCCGCTGGTGATCGACAAATGGTTCAGCCTGCAGGCGCGTTCGTCGTTGCCGCAGACGCCGCAGCGGGTTCGCGAACTTGCCGCGCACCCGGCTTTTGAGCGCAAGAACCCGAACCGGGTACGCGCCCTCGTCGGCGCGTTCGCGCAGGGCAATCAGGTGCGGTTTCACGATTCGAGCGGCGCGGGCTACGCCTTTCTCGCCGACGAGGTGATCGCCATCGATCCGAGCAACCCGACGACGGCGGCGCGCCTGGTTCAGGCGCTCGGCGCCTGGCGCCGGCACGACCCGGCGCGCCAGGCATTGATGCGGCGCGAGCTCGAACGCGTGCTCGGCGCCCCCGGCCTCAGCAAGAACACCTACGAGATGGTGTCGAAGAGCCTCGCCTAGCGAGTGGAGGGATGCCGCCGCTCTCGGCCAGCTCTCTCAGATGCGCCAGGGTCGCCTCGCGGCCGGCGGCAAAATCGCCCGCTTCCCACCAGCGCTCGACGGCGTCGAGGAATGCGCCGACACGCGGGCCGGGCGGGATCCCGAAGGCGGTCACGTCGTGTCCGGAAATTGGAAATTCCGGCGCGGTCCAATCGCGGGCGAGGGCGAGGAGGCTTACCAACTGCTCCGAGCCCATGCCGCCGTCTGCCGCGAGCAGCAGCGCGATATCGCGATAGCGCTCGGCGCCGAGCCGGTACAGCGCGCGCCGCTGAGCTAAAGCATCCCCAAGCGGGTCGAGAGGCCAGGGTGGGGCCAGATTCCGCAGACGCTCGCGCCAGGCATTCGGGAAATGCAGCCGCTCGGCCAGCGCGGCGGCGCCGTCGGCATCGGCCTCGATCAGCGCGTCGAGGCGGCGCAGCGCGTCGGGCGCCGGCTCGATCGCGATCATCCGTCGCAGGCGCCCGAGCTGCTGTGCTTCCGGCAGCATCACGGCCAGCACTCCGTCCTCGGCCATCATTTGCAGCGCGCGGTCGGGGTCGGGGGTTTCGAGCAGGCGAATCAGCTCTTGCGCGACCCGCTCGGCCGACAAGGTCGGCAGCAGATGGGCGGCGGCACGGCAGGCCGCCCGCGCCGGTTCGTCGCCGCTGCCGCTACCAAAGCGCGCCTCGAAACGGTAGTAGCGCAACAGCCGCAGCACGTCCTCGGCGATCCGGGTGGCGGGATCGCCGACAAAGCGAACATGGCCGGCGCGCAGATCGGCGTGGCCGCCGACCGGGTCATAGACCGCGCCGTCGGGAGCGAGGAAGATCGCGTTGATGGTGAAGTCGCGGCGCGCCGCATCGGCGGCCCAATCGGCGTCGAAGGCGACGCGGGCGCGGCGGCCATAAGTCTCGACGTCGCGGCGCAATGTGGTGATCTCGAAATGCCGCGGCGGGACCACGGCGGTCACGGTGCCATGGGCGAGACCGGTCGGGGCCACCCGGATACCGGCTTTTTCCAACAGCTCGGTGACCCGCTCGGGCGCCGCCGGGGTGGCGATGTCGATGTCGCCGATCGGCAGCCCGAGCAGCGCGTCGCGCACCGCGCCGCCGACAAATCGCGCGTCCACCCCGCCCGCGGCGAGCGCATCGAGAACCGCCCGGGTCGCCGGCTCCATCATCCATTCCTGAAGGGCGATCCGGGGCCGATGCCCGGGCTCGGTCATTGGGGGGCCTCGGGTTCGATGTGCCCTGGGATGATGTGCCCATTCTGCCAGCGTGGGGCCACATAGACCCCTTGCTGCGATGTGCCGAAGCCGACGGCCACGACAAACAGCACGACCGCCAACAGCACCGCGCCGACGCCCGCGAGCCACACCCACGGCACCGAGGCCCATGGCATCGTCCCGCCCTCATGCGGCGCCCCCAGGGTCCCGACCCACAGCAGATAGAGCGCGGTCGGCAGCAGCAGCGGCAGGACGATGGTGATGAAGACCCGCACCTTGCCTCCTCAGCCGGCGAGCACCTCGGCCAGGTTCACCAGCATCCCCGCCGTTGCCCCCCAGATGTTTCGGTTCTCGTATGGCAGCACGAAAAAGACCCGCCGGCGCGCTTCGAAGATGCGCTCGGTGCGGCGGTGATTACCCGCGTCGAGGATGTAGGAGAGCGGCACCTCGAAGACCTCGGCCACCTCAAACGGGTCGGCGACGAGCGGAAAGGGGGACGCCACGATGCCGACGATCGGGGTGATTTCGAACCCGGTTCCGGTCACATAGGTGTCGAGCCGGCCGATCACAGTTACGTGATCCCGCGGCAGTCCAACCTCCTCCTCGGTCTCGCGCAGCGCGGCGGCCACCGCGTCGGGGTCGCCCGCCTCGATGCGACCGCCGGGAAACGCGACCTGGCCGGCATGGGCGCTCAGATGCGGGGTCCGCAGGGTCAGAAGAACTGACATACCCTCGGCCCGGTCGATCAGCGGAACCAGCACCGCCGCCGGCCGCAGCTCGGTGCTGGGCGGCGTCATCCCCGGATTGAGGTCGTGGTCGCCGCGCGTGGCCCGCCGGAGCGCCGCCGCTTCGTCAGGGTCCGCGGTCCCGCCAAAACCCCGCCTTCCGGGCTGGCCGAGCCGCGCAAAACGCGCGATCACCCAATCTTTTGACAGCCGATCGGCTGGTATGCCCGGCCCATGCGTCACTGACCCGTCCCCCGATCCCTCGCTGCGCGCTGGTGCCCGGCGGCTATTGCCAGTCCGGCCCCGGATCGCCCAGGCTGAAGAAAGCGCCGTTGCTCCAGACCCCGAACTGGCTGGCGCCGGCGATCTCCTCTTCCGCGCCGAGATCGACCAGATCATAAAAAACCGATCGCACCAGCCTCGCCTCGAGCTCGCCGCGCACGAGTATATAGGGTGCGGGCTCGCCGCTTGCCGCAGTCGCGACACGCAGCCGATTGTTTGGCCCCGCCGTCACAATGTCGTCCAGATTGGTCCGGAAGATCAGCCGCCGGCCGCGGCCTTCACCAGCGACAGTCAGTTCCACGGCGAGAAAAGGGACGTCCTCGACCTCGATGCGACCGCGCTCGGCCGGGGTTACGAGCCAATAGGATCTATCTGCTTCGCGACGCAGGACGGAGGCGAAGAGCTTGACAAGCGGCAGGCGGGCGATTGGAGATCCACGATAGTGCCAGCTGCCGTCGCGGGCGATGCGGATGCCGAGATCGCCGCGATCGATGGGCGACCGCGCGCCGCCGGTACTGGGAGCACCTTTCGCGGAATTGCCGGAGCCGGTATTTTCCATCAGGCCCGCACTCGCCGAAGAGCTTGAAAGAGGGAACTTAACTTTTGTCCTCTCCTCCGCACGTCAACACTGCCTCAGCCGATCTCGTCGCCGAGGTTGAAGCGCTGGGGCGGAGCCTCAGCCTGGCCCGGGCGCGAATTGGTGAGATCATCTTTGGCCAGCAGGAGGTCGTCGAGCAAGCCCTGATCACCTTGCTGTGCGGCGGTCACGCGTTGCTGATCGGCGTTCCGGGCCTTGCCAAGACTCGGCTCGTCGAGACCTTGGGGGCGATCCTCGGGCTCGACGAGAAGCGCATCCAATGCACCCCCGATCTGATGCCGGCCGACATTCTGGGGTCCGAGGTGCTCGAGGAAAGCGACGCTGGGCGGCGCTCTTTCCGCTTCATTGCCGGGCCGGTTTTTTGCCAGCTGCTGATGGCCGACGAGATCAACCGGGCAAGCCCGCGCACACAATCGGCGCTGCTGCAGGCGATGCAGGAAGGCCGCGTCTCGATTGCCGGCCAATATCATCAGCTGCCGCGGCCGTTTCACGTGCTGGCGACGCAAAATCCGCTCGAGCAGGAAGGCACTTACCCGCTGCCCGAAGCGCAGCTCGACCGGTTTCTGCTGCAGATCGATGTCGATTATCCCGACCGCAAGGCGGAGCGCGAAATGCTGATCGCGACGACCGGCATCGCCGAGGACCAGCCGAGGCCGGCGATGAATGTCGCCGAGCTGACGGCGGCGCAACGCCTAGTGCGCCGCATACCGGTGGGCGAGAGCGTCGTCGAGGCAATCCTCGAGCTGGTCCGCTCCGGCCGGCCAAATGGCGCCGCAGCCGAGGGGATCACGCGCTTTGTGTCGTGGGGACCGGGCCCGCGCGCCAGCCAGGCCCTGATGCTCGCCTGCCGCGCGCGGGCGCTGATCGACGGCCGGTTCAGCCCGTCGATTGACGATGTCGTGGCCTTGGCGCCGCCTGTGCTGCGCCATCGCATGGCGGTCAGCTTTGCGGGGCGGGCCGAGGGGGTCACGGTGGCTCGGGTCATCTCGCAAATATCGGCGCCGTTCCGGTGAATTCCGCCCCGTCGCGACCGCTCGCTTCCCTGCTCACGCGTCACAGGGCGCCGGTGGCCGCCTTGCGCGACCGCGCCGAGCAGGCCGCGGCGGGATTGCCGCCGCTGCTGGTCGCGGCGGAACGCGTCGCCGCCAACGTGGCGCAAGGCGTGCACGGGCGTCGCCGCGTCGGGCAAGGGGAGACCTTCTGGCAGTTCCGGCAATATGCGCCCAGTGACGCCGCGAGCCGAATCGATTGGCGCCAGAGCGCCAAGTCTCAGCGCCTCTACGTCCGTGAAACCGAATGGGAAGCCGCGCAGAGCGTATGGTTATGGCGCGACGCATCGGCTTCGATGGATTACAGCTCTGCCGGGTATATTGCCGGTGCCGACTGGCCGACTAAGCGCGATCGCGCCGAACTGTTGCTCGTGGCGCTGGCGAGCCTGTTGGTGCGTGGCGGCGAGCGGCTGACGTTGCTCGGAAGCGGCGTTGCCCCAATCAGCGGACGCGTTGCCCTGTCGCGCATCGTCGAGCTGATCGCCCAGCGGGCCGAGGCCGGAAGCCTCCCTGCATTCGAGCCGCTGCCGCGCGCCGGCCAGTTGGTCCTGATCGGCGATTTTCTGTCTCCACTCGACACGGTCAACGCCGCGCTCGCCCGCTTTGCTGGCGCCGGGCTCAAAGGGCATCTGCTTCAGATCGTGGACCCGGCCGAAGAGGATTTGCCGTTCGATGGGCGGGTGCGGTTCGCAGGGGTCGAGGAGCGTGACGAGGTCGTCATCAGCCGCGTCGAGAGCATCCGCGACGATTACGCGAGCCGCTTTCGCGATCACCGCGTCGGTCTCGGCGCGATCGCCGGGCGGCTCGGTTGGACGTTCGGAGTGCATCGCACCGATCGCTCGCCGGGGCTGGCGCTATTGGCGCTGTTTGAAGCGCTGTCGGGTGAACAGCGGCGATCAGAAATTGCCAGGGTATCTTGACCCGCCTCGGCACGCTCGGCGCCCCGGGACCCTCCCCGGCGACGCGAGAGAGAATGGACCCAGCCGATTGGCCAGGTGGGTGAGGGTGGCGTCGGCAAGTTCGCGGTGAGTTGAGCGATGTTGGCGCTGGGCCCCCTCGCTTTCGCCTCGCCTTGGTTGCTGGCAGCGTTGGCGGGGCTGCCGATTATCTGGTGGCTGCTGCGGGTGACGCCGCCAGCGCCGCGCCGCATCGATTTCCCGGCCATCCGCCTGTTGCTCGGGCTGGCGCCGCGCGATGAAACCCCGGCGCGGACCCCGCTCTGGCTGATTCTTTTGCGCATGGCGCTGGCCGCGCTGGTCATTGTCGCGGCGGCTCACCCGCTGCTGAACCCGCAGGCGCTCCTCGCCGGAACCGGGCCAATCCTTCTGGTCGTCGACGATGGTTGGGCAGCGGCGCGCGATTGGCCGGTCCGGCACGCGGCGCTCGACGATCTGCTGGCCGAGGCCGCACGCGAAGGCCGTCAGGTCGTCCTCGTCACCACCGCCCCGCCCACCGGCGACGCGGCATCGCCGCCGCTAGCGCCGATCCGTGCCGCCGATGCCCGCGCCGCGATCGACGTATTGCAGCCAAAGCCGTGGCCGGTCGATCGGCAGGCCGCGCTGGCCCGCCTGAAGGCGCTGTCTGTGCCCGATATCAACGCCTCGATCTGGCTCAGCGACGGCATTACCGACAGCGGCGCAACCGCGCTGGCCGCGTATCTCGACAATTTGGGCAGCCTCCGCTATCTCGATGCGGGGCCGGGCGAGGCTCCGGCGCTGCTCGCCGCGGGCGATCGGGAGGCCAAGAATCTCAGCGTTGTGCTGCGCTCGCTGCCGGCGGCAAAACCGCGGCTGTACGAGGTGCGGGCGAGCGGTGCGGACGGCCGCTTGCTGACCCGCCGGGACGCGACTCTCGAGGCCGGTGCAACATCGGTCAAGGTCGAGCTGGCCATGCCGAGTGAACTCGGCAACCAGACGACCCGCGTCGAGGTCGAGGACGGCCAATCGGCCGGCACCGTGCTGTTGCTTGATGAACGCTGGCGCCGCCGTCCAATCGGGATCGTCGGGCCGCCGAACGGCAGCGGGCAGCCGCTGCTCAGCGAGAATTTTTACCTGGAGCGGGCGCTGGGACCGTTCGCCGAAACCCGCCGCGGGCCGGTTACCGATTTGCTGAAGCGCCAGCTGGCAGTGCTGATCTACTCGGATTCGGGACCGGATTCTCCGGCGGAGACGGCGGCGGTCGACAACTGGATCAAGGCCGGCGGTCTGTTGCTGCGCTTTGCCGGGCCACACCTCGCCGAGCAGGAAGACACGCTGTTGCCGGTGCGACTGCGCCGTGGCGGTCGCACGATCGGTGGCGCGATGTCGTGGGAGCAACCGGCAAAGCTCGCCCCCTTTGCCGCCGGCAGCCCATTTGCTGGACTGGCGATTCCGACCGATGTGACGGTTTCGCGCCAGGTGCTGGCGGAGCCCGATATCGACCTCGCGGGCAAGACCTGGGCGCGGCTGGCCGACGGCACCCCGCTGGTGACCGCGGAAAAGCATGGCCGCGGCTGGATCGTGTTGATCCACACGACGGCAAACGCCGATTGGTCCAATCTCGCGCTCTCCGGCTTGTTCGTCGAGATACTGCGGCGGATTGTGGCGACCAGCCAAGGGGTGACCGCGGCGAGCGAAGACATGTTGCCGCCGATCGAGACGCTCGACGGGTTTGGCCGACTGCAGCGCCCCCCGGCGACGGCGCGCCCGATCCCCGGCAAGGAGATCGCTGCCGCAATCGTCTCGCCCCAACACCCGCCGGGCTTCTACGGAACGCAAAACTCGCGCCGCGCGCTCAATCTTTCGTCCGGGATCGGCGAACTAAAGGCGATTGCCGGCCTGCCCTCCGACGTGCGGCGCGAGACCTTTGCCCGCGGCCGTGAAACCGATTTGCGCGCGCCGCTGTGGACCGCCGCGCTGTTGCTGGCGCTCGCCGATCTGCTGATCGCCTATGCGCTGCGTGGCCTGTTGCGGCGGCGCCCGGCGCGAAGTCGCGGGCATCTTTATTCTCGCGGCGCTCGTCTTTCCTGGCGCGCCGCGCGCCGACGACGCGTTCGTCGTGCGCGCTACCGCCGAGCTGCGTCTTGCTTATGTGCGCACCGGGGACGACGCAGTCGACGCGGAGAGCCGCGCCGGGCTCGTCGGCCTCATTGATGTGCTCAATCGGCGGACCGCAGTCGAGACCGCCGACCCGCTCGCGATCGACATCGAAACCGACGAGCTGATCTTTTTCCCGCTACTCTATTGGCCCGTGACCGCCGACCAGCCGCCGCCGTCACCGAGCGCGATCGAGCGCATCAACCGGTATATCGAGACCGGCGGCACGATCCTGTTCGACACCCGCAACGGCGACGAAGAGACGCCCGGCCCGTTCGGCGGCGCGGCGAGTGCGGCCGAACGGCTGCGCCGGCTGACAGCGGGGATCAAGATGCCGTCCTTGGTCCCGATACCGCCCGACCATGTGCTGACCAAATCGTTTTATCTGATGCATGAGTTTCCCGGCCGCTGGGATGTCGGGACCCTTTGGGTCGAACCGGTCGAGAACCGTGTCAATGACGGGGTTTCGAGCGTGATCGTCGGCGCCGATGATTGGGCCGGCGCCTGGGCGATCGATAAGGATGGCCGGCCTCTCTATGCGGTGGTGCCGGGCGGCGAAGAACAGCGCGAAATGGCGCTGCGCTTCGGGATCAATCTCGTCATGTACGTGCTGACCGGCAACTACAAAGCCGATCAGGTGCACGTGCCGGCGATCCTCGAGCGTCTCGGCCAGTGAGCGGCGGCGGCTTTACTCTCGCCGCAGCGCCGCTGTTGCCATGGCTGTTGTTGGCCCTGCTGGCCATGGCCGGCGCGCTCTGCCTCGGTTTCGGCATCCTGCGGCGGGCCCCGGGGCTGGGCTGGCGGGCCATCGCGATCGTTGTGCTGCTGGCCGCGCTCATCAACCCGTCGCTGATCGAGGAGCAGCGCGCGCCGCGGCGGGACGTCGCCATCGTCATCGTCGACAATTCGCCGAGCCAGAGTATTGGCGATCGGCGGCAGGCGACCGAGACGGCGCTGGCGGCGGTCAGGAAGCGCCTTGCCCGGGAGCCCGATCTCGATGTGCGGGTCATCCGCGCGGGGGCGGCGCCGCCGGGCGCCGGCGATGAGGGAACCCGGTTGTTTGCGGCGCTCGATCGAGCCATGTCCGATGTGCCGCGCCAGCGCCTAGCCGGGGTGGTCATGATCACCGACGGGGAGGTTCACGATGTGCCGGCCGGTGATTCGAAAACGCTGGCGCAAGCGGTCGGCGCGCCGCTCCATGTACTGCTGTCCGGGCGGCCGGACGAGGGTGACCGGCGACTCGTCGTCGCTCAGGCGCCGAGCTTTGGCCTCGTCGGCAAGCAGGTGCAGCTGACCGTCCGGGTCGAGGATCTGCCCGAAACCGCTGCTGAGAAAGCCGGCGACGATCAGAACGAGGCGAGGGTGACCTGGCGCAAAGACGGCGGCGCCCGACAGCAACTGATGGTGCCGGTCGGCCGCGACGTCCCGCTGACGTTCCCGATCGACCACGGTGGTCCCAATGTGCTGGAGCTCGAGGTTGCGCCCGGCCCGCGCGAGCTGACGCTGGCCAACAACCGCGCCGTCGTCGTGGTCAACGGCGTGCGCGACCGCTTGCGGGTGCTGCTGGTTTCCGGCGAACCGCATGCCGGCGAGCGCGTCTGGCGCAACATCCTCAAATCGGATCCGTCGGTCGATCTCGTTCACTTCACGATCCTGCGCCCGCCCGAGAAGCAGGACGGGACCCCGATCCGCGAGCTGTCTCTGATTGCCTTTCCGATTCGCGAGCTCTTCGACACCAAGCTCGAAGATTTCGACCTGATCATCTTCGATCGATATTCGCGGCCGGGAGTCATCCCACAGGCCTATCTCGAAAACGTCGTGCGCTATGTGCGCAACGGCGGCGCCTTCCTCGAAGCCGCCGGTCCCAATTACGGCACGCCGATGAGCCTGTCGCGCACTCCTCTCGGGTCGATTTTGCCGGCCGAACCGACTGGGGAGGTCTATCAGGACGGGTTCAAGCCGCAACTGACCGATCTCGGCCGGCGCGATCCGGTAACCGAGGAACTGCCCGGGGCGGGCCCGCGGGGCGGGACGCCGAGCTGGGGACGCTGGTTCCGTCAGGTCAATTCGCGGGTCCGTAACGGCGTGACGGTGATGACCGGCGACCGTGGCGACCCGCTGTTGGTTCTCGATCGCGTCGGCAAGGGACGGGTGGCGCAACTCCTGTCCGACGAGATGTGGTTTTGGGCGCGCGGCTTCGAAGGCGGCGGCCCGCAGGCCGAGCTGTTGCGCCGGCTGGCCTATTGGCTGATGAAGGAGCCCGACCTCGAGGAAAACGATCTGCGCGCGACGGTCGACGGCGACAGGCTGATCATCACGCGCCAATCGCTGATGCCCGACGACCGCCCGGTAACAGTCACCGCCCCCGACGGGTCGAGCCGCAGCCTGAAGTTGACGCCGCAGCATGGCGGGCGCAGCGGCGGCAGTCTGGCGATCGATCAGATGGGGCTCTACCGGGTGACCGATGGCGCCCGCACCGCGCTCGCTGCGGCAGGGCCGCTCAATCCGATAGAGTTCGCCGACGTCCTCACGACGCCGGAAAAGCTGGCGCCGGTGGTCGCCGCGACCGGCGGCGGAATCTTCTGGGTCGGCACGGGCAATATCCCGGAGGTCCACCGGGTTTCACCCGACCGGACCGCGGCCGGGGATAACTGGATGGGCTTCCGCGCGAATGGGGACTATACGGTGACCGGGCTCAGCGAGATCCCTCTGCTGCCGGCGGTCGCGGCCTTGCTGCTGATCGTCGGCGGGCTCGTCGCGGCATGGCGCCGTGAGGGAAGCTGAGCCGCCGCTGCTGGCCTCCCAGGTGGATTTTCGTGCTGAGAAGGGTTCTGGCGCCGCTGCACCCGGACGGTTTCAAGTTTGTCCTCGCGGCGGCGCTCGCCACAGTGCTGCTGTTTCTGCTTTGGACCCCCGCCGGGTGGGCGGCGGTGGCGGTCACCTCGTGGATGGTCTATTTTTTTCGCGACCCGTGGCGCGTCACCCCAAGCCGAGAGGGGCTGCTGGTCAGCCCGGCCGACGGCATCGTTACCTCCGTCACCCCGGCGCCCCCGCCGCCCGAGCTCGAAATGGGCGACGCTGAGGTTGCCCGGATCGGCATTTTTTTGAACATTTTCGACGTCCACGTGACCCGCGCCCCGGTTGGCGGCCGCGTCGTGGCGTTGCGCTATACCAAAGGCCGCTTTGTCAATGCGAGCCATGAAGAGGCGAGCCTCAATAACGAGCGGATGGCGATTCGCGTCGCCCCGCCCGAGGGTCCCGAAATCGCCTATGTGCAGGTTGCCGGTCTCGTCGCCCGCCGCATCGTCTGCGACCTGCGCGAGGGCCAGCGTATCGCGACGGGGCAGCGGATGGGCATCATCCGCTTCGGCTCACGGGTCGATGTTTATTGTCCACCACCTTATGTAACAATGGTTGCCGCCGGGCAGCGGATGGTGGGCGGGGAAACCGTCCTTGCCGACCGTTTCGCGCAGGAGCCGTCGCGACAGGGGTTCGCGCACTGAACGGGGAGGGCGGGGTGAGAGGAGCGGTGAGGCGGCGATCGGGCCGGATCCGGCGGCCGCAGGTGCGTCGGCTCTCCGATTTGTCGTTCAACCGCATGGTCCCGAACATCCTGACCTTGCTGGCGCTGTGCGCCGGGATGACGGCGATGCGCTTCGCGATGAACGGCAATTTCGTCGGCGCTGTTTTTGCGATCATCGTCGCCGGCATCTTTGACGGTCTCGACGGACGAATCGCCCGGCTGCTCAAATCAACCTCGAGTTTTGGCGCCGAGCTCGACAGCCTGTCGGATTTCGTCAGCTTCGGTGTGGCGCCGGCTGCGGTGCTCTATTTGTGGACGATGTCGACTTTACACGGCCTCGGCTGGGCGATCGTGCTGTTCTATGCGGTCTGCTGCGCGCTGCGCCTCGCGCGCTTCAACACCGAAGCTGGCAGCGACCGGCCGGTCTACGCCGCACCGTTTTTCAGCGGGGTGCCGGCCCCCGGTGGCGCCGGGCTCGTCATGGTGCCGATGTTCCTGAGCTTCGAGTGGGGCGATTGGCTGTTCCGCTCGCCCTATCTGAGCGCGCTGACCGTGACCGGCGTGGCCCTGTTGATGGTCAGCAAGGTGCCGACCGTGTCGCTGAAACGGATCCGCATTCCCCATGACCTGGTCGTGCCGACATTACTCGGCATCGGCGTGCTGGCCGCCTTTGTCACGACGGCGCCGTGGCCGACTTTGACCGCGATCGGCGTCGTCTATATCGGCTCGATCCCGCTGACGATCCGCGCCTACTACCGACTGCGGCGCGTTGCGGCGGCGCGGCGGAGCGAGCCGGCCGAGGCCGCCGCCGTGGCGCCGCCGCCCGCCGCCGGCTATCCGCTGAGTGGGGACGAGACGCCCGCGAGCCAGTGGCGGCATTGACCGCCGCCGGCCGGCCGGACGAGCGGTTGCTTCGCGCCCGCTCACGCTTTAATTTTTGGCGGTCTCGAAGCCGCCGTCACTAGGAGGAGCGCACAATCATGCCAGTAAAAGCCGGGGTCATTCGCGCCAGGGCGCGCACCACGAGGCGGGGCGCCGCCGAGACCTTCACCGGGGTCGTGTTCCAGGATCCGGTAATCACCGCCGAAGCTCCGTCGCGCCTTGGTGGTTCGGTCGTGACGTTCACGCCGGGCGCACGCACCGCTTGGCACTCCCACCCGGTTGGCCAAACTCTTTTCTGTTTGTCAGGGATCGGCCGCATCTGCTTCAAGGGCGAGAAGCCGCAAGCCCTAAACCCGGGCGACACGGTCAATATCCCGCCTGATACGATGCACTGGCACGGCGCCTCGCCCGATCGCCTGTTCTCGCATCTGGCGCTGTCGGAAGCCGGCGAGCAAGGCCAGGGCACCAAATGGGGCGAACACGTCAGCGACGCCGAGTACACGGCGCCGGCGACCGGGGGCTGAAGCGAGAGGCCGAGAAACCCCCTCGCCCTCCCGCTGGGCGGGCGCCTCCCTCTCCCCGTGGGCTGGGAGAGGGTTGGGGTGAGGGGCAGCCGCTACCGGTCGGCGATCAGGGGCAGACCCTCTTCGCGGCGCACCTCGTTGATGATCTGCAAGACGCGCTCGCGATAGGGGCGGTACTGCACGCCGAATTCCTGGACGAGGCGCGTGTTGTCGATCAGGTAGTTGCCGGACAGCGCCTTGCCGCCGGTCTCCTTGTCGAAGGTGATCTTGGCATCGGGCAGGAACTCGCGCACCAACTCGGCGATTTCGCCGAGGCTGATCGCGATGCCGCCGGTGTTGTAGACCCAGTGCCGCGGCTTGTCGGTCATGATCACGCGCGCAAAGATTTCTGCGATCTCGTCGACATGGACCGGGCAGCGCATCGCATCCTTGTAAGGAAACGAGACCGCCTTGCCGCGCGCCGGATCGGTAATGCAAAAGACATGGTCGACCGAGCCGACGATCTTGTCGTTGCCGGTGACGTTAGCCGGGCGGATCGCGGTGATCTCCATCCCGTGCTTCTCGCGGTAATCCTGCGCCTGCCATTCGTTGAAGATCTTGTGCATCGCGTATTGGACGTGACCGTGACGGAAATCGTCCTCGGTCACCACGCGGTCGCCGTAATGCTTCTGCTCGCCGCTGACCGCCAATGAGCTGGCATAGGCGACGCGATTGACGCCGCACAAATGCGCTGCCTCAAAGCAATTATCCATGCCGAGGATGTTGAGCTTGAACGCGGCATGCGGCGGGTGCTCGCTGCCGAGGTAATAGGCGAGGTTGACGACCCGCGTGGGCTTCGCCGTCGTCATCACCGAGATCACATCGTCGAACTGCGCGACATCGCCGCGCACGACGCGGACCTGCTTGCCGAGATGGCCGTATGAGGCGGTGCCCGGGTTGATGTCCATGCATGTGATTTCTTCGCCGCGCGCCGCCAATAACGGGATGAGTCGGCGGCCGATGAAACCAGTGCCGCCGATGATCAGCGTCGACATAGCTTTTCCTCCCAAGGGGTGCCTGTGGCGACGTTAGTCGCCGCTCGGCGGTTGGGCAAGGAGCCGGCTTCCGCATATCTGGTATCCGCCCTAAACTTGCGCGGGCAACGAGGGGATTTCGGTCGATGGCGGCCATCATTTTCGCCAACTGCGCGGTCCTCGACGGCACGCGGCGGGAACGGCGCGAGGATCATCACGTTCTGGTCGAGGGCGGGCAGATCCGCGAGGTTTCGGACCGGCCGATCAAGAGCAAGGCGGCCGAGACCGTCGATCTTCGCGGCAACACGCTGATGCCGGGATTGATCGACGCGCATGTCCACGTGATCGCCGTCGACCAGATGCTGGCGCGATTGGCGGAGCAGCCAACGAGCCTCGTCACATTGCAGGCGGCGCGTGTGCTGGAGGGGATGCTCGCGCGCGGCTTTACCACGATCCGCGACGCCGGCGGGGCGGATGGCGGGCTGGCGCAAGCGGTCGAGGACGGGCTGGTGCGCGGGCCGCGGATCTTTCCGTCGGGCCAGGCATTGAGTCAAACCGGCGGGCATGGCGATCTGCGGCCGCGAACCCGCTCGGTGTCGGTTGTCGCCTGCGCCTGCTGCGAGGGTGGCGCTGGGCTCGCACGCATCGCCGACGGCGTCTCGGAGTGCCGCCGAGCGGCGCGCGACGAGCTGCGCAAAGGGGCGACGCAGATCAAGATCATGGCCTCGGGCGGCGTCGCCTCGCCCTACGACCCGGTGTGGAACCTGCAATACAGCGAAGCGGAGGTGCGCGCGATTGTCGAGGAAGCGCGCGGCTGGCACACCTATGTGATGGCGCACGCCTATACGCCGGAGGCGATCCGCCGCTCGATCGATTTTGGGGTGCGCTCGATCGAGCACGGCAACCTGATCGATCGCGCCACCGCCGAGCACGTCGCCGGCGCCGACGCCTTTGTTGTGCCGACCTTGGTGACCTTCGACGCGATGCATCGCTTTGGCCGCGAGTTGGGATTTCCGGAGGTAAGTCTCGCCAAGCTCGGCGACGTGCGCGAGGCCGGCTTGCGCTCGCTCGAAATATTGCAGGCGGCGGGGGTCAGGATCGGCTTCGGCACCGATTTGCTGGGTCCGATGCACCGCCACCAGTCGCATGAATTCACGATCCGCGCCGAGGCGATGGCGCCGTTCGACATCATCCGCTCGGCGACGTCTATCAACGCCGAACTGCTGAGCCGCAGCGGCGAGATCGGCGTCGTCGCGTCAGGCGCCCGCGCCGACCTGATCGCAATCGACGGCAACCCGCTCGCCGACATTTCGCTGCTCGACGGCCAAGGCGAGCACCTGACCCACATCATGAAAGACGGCGTGTTCTACAAGCGATTGTAGCGACCGGCGGGCGCTGGCCGGGCGGGGCATTATCGACATTCGCGGTTTGACGCCGTAAGTTCGGCTCTATGGGTGCTGTCCCGTTCGACGCGCTAAAGCTCGCCCGCCGGCTCGAAACCGCCGGCTTCCCGCCAAAACAGGCGGGCGACACCGCAGAGGCCCTGGCCGAGGCGATGTCCGGCGCTCAGCTCGCGACCAGCGCGGACATCACCTCGGTCCCGACAGAGCTGGGAGCGGAAATCGCCGCATTGCGGGCCGAGCTGAAGGCGGAAATTGCCGCGTTGCGAACGGAATTCAAGGCGGAAATCGCCGCGGTGCGGGCCGAGATCGAATTGTTGCGGCGCGATTTGACGATCCGGCTGGGAAGCATGTTGATTGTCGCCGTCGGCATCCTGTTGGCGGCGATCCGATATCTGCCGCCGTCCCACCCGTAGCGCCCTTCCAGTCGGGTTTGCTGTCGCCGATGCGGCGCGTGCGCTATCCTTAATTTTATTGAAGAGCGAAGATCGCTACACCGACGGCCTGCGCAAGGCCGGGGTGCCCGAGGAATGAGGCGGCACTTTAATCCGCTAGGCCCACGACAAAAGCCAACGCTGCGTTGAGCCGCCCCATGTCCGCGGTGCGTAGACGACCGATGCGCTGGCCAATTCGTTCCCCGCCGGATCGTGGCCGGTTTGTCGGCCATTACCTGAGATCGGACCCGTAGTTCCGTTTCCGGCCCGGCCTCGATCGTGATGCGGAAATCCGCCTCCACCAATTCGGAGGTCATCTGGCAGATCACGATCGAGGCATGACTGTCCGGGAGGGCGTTCGATCGCACGATGACAGCCGGCCGCGGTTTCCCGTAATCGCCGGACGCGGGGACGATGACCACATCACTTCGGCTCATCGGCGTCGAATTCGGATACCGCTTCTATCCATAGGAGCGCGTCGCGTTCGCTGTCGGGGTTCAGCCTTGCAACCTGGGCCGCGATCCGATCGCGCACGTCCTCCAAGCGTGCGTCGGGCACCACCAGTCGCAATTCACGCAAGCCGCGCCGACGACGCCGTCGGCGCATCAGCTTTATTCGCTCGGCAGGCTCGGCCACCCGTATTCCTCCCTTCGTAACGCGTGACTATGTACGCGTTACAGTACAAAAGCAAGTGGGCGCCGCGTCGCCTCATTCCGCGGCGTTTTTGCGGCCGTAGCGGCGGACGCGGAGGTCGGCTTGCTCCTTGTGGCCCCAGAAGCGTTCGATCGCGCAGAGGCGGCTGCAATATTCGCCGATCATCGCACTCGCCTCGGGGGTCTTGACCTCCTGATAGGTGCAGGTCTTCAGGAACTTGCCGACCCACAGGCCGCCGGTGTAGCGGGCCGCACCCTTGGTTGGCAATGTGTGGTTGGTGCCGATCACCTTGTCGCCATAAGCGACATTGGTCTCGGGACCGAGAAACAGGGCGCCGTAATTGTTTAGTCGGCCGAGCCAGGCGCGCGGCTCTGATGTCAGCACCTCGACATGCTCGGCGGCGATCCGGTCGGCCTCTTGCGCCATCTCGGCGTCGTCGGCGCATAGGATGACCTCGCCGTAATCGCGCCAGGCGATTCCGGCGACATCCGCGGTGCGCAGAATGGTGAGCTGGCGGTCGACTTCGGCGATGGTCGCATGGGCAAGCTTTTCCGAGGTGGTCAGCAGGATGGCCGGCGAGGTCGGGCCGTGCTCGGCCTGACCCAGCAGATCGGTCGCGCACATCTCGGAGTCAGAGGAATCATCGGCGATGACCAGGATCTCGGTCGGGCCGGCGAACAGGTCGATGCCGACCTTGCCATAGAGCTGGCGCTTGGCTTCGGCGACATAGGCGTTGCCGGGTCCGACCAGCATGTCGACCGGCCGGAAGGTCGCGGTGCCGAGCGCCATCGCCGCCACCGCCTGCACGCCGCCCAGGACGTGGATCTCGTCGGCGCCGCCCAAATGCATCGCCGCGATCGTCTCGGGATGCGGCCCGCCCTGGTTCGGCGGGGTGCAGGCGGTGATGTGGCCGACCTCGGCGACTTTAGCGGTGACGATCGACATATGCGCCGAGGCGACCATCGGGTAGCGGCCGCCCGGCACATAGCAGCCGACCTTGCCGACCGGTATGTGGCGATGGCCGAGCACCACGCCCGGCAAAGTCTCGACCTCGACATCCTTGAGCGAAGCCCGCTGGATCTCGGCGAAATTGCGGATCTGCGCCTGCGCGAATTTGATGTCGTCGATCGTCTGCGGCGACACCTTGGCGACGAGCGCGGCGATTTCGCCGTCGGAGAGGCGGAAGCTCGGCGGCGACCATTTGTCGAAGCGTTCGGACAGGTCCCGCACGGCTGCGTCGCCGCGCCTGGCGACATCGGCGATGATCGTCTCGACGGTGGCGCGAATCTTGGCATCGGCCTCTTCCTGCTGGCCGGCGAGCGCCGCCGTTTTGATGTGGCGAGACATCTGAATCACTCCTGTGGCTGTGACCCGCTTGCCCTTGGGACAAAGAAAATATCACCGAATACGCCCGGCTGCGCTCGGTTTGAGCCGGTCTGGACGCTTGGTCGACGATATCGTATCTTCATAGACAGATATTTTCTGCCAAGGTTAACCGATGGCCCTGAACATCAAGGACCCGGCGACAGAAAAATTCGTCCGCGAACTCGCCGCAGCAGCCGGAGAATCGGTTACGACCGCCGTGCGCAGAGCCGCCGAAGAACGTTTGCAGCGGGTTCGCCTGCGGCATGGTGGCCGCCGCCTCGCCGCCGAAATCCTTGAGATCGGCAAGCGTTGCGCAGCCTTGCCCGATCTCGATACCCGCTCGGCGGACGAAATTCTCGGCTATGACGAGCACGGGCTGCCGTGCTGATGGTCATCGACAGCTCGGCAATTGTCGCGGTGCTGCTGAACGAGAAAGACGCGGCCCAAATCGCCCAGGCGATCGAGGTCGCCTCGCAGCGCCTGCTATCGGCGGCAAACCTGCTGGAGGCCTCGATCGTAATCGAGAGCCGCAAGGGCGAATCCGGCGGCCGCGAGCTCGATTTGCTGATCTATCGGGCCGCGATCGAGATTGTCTCGGTCGACCAAGACCAGGCCGAGACCGCCCGTATCGCCTGGCGCCGCTTTGGCAAGGGTCGGCATCCCGCCGGGCTGAATTATGGAGATTGTTTTGCCTATGCTCTGGCAAAGAGCAGGGGCTTGCCGCTGCTGTTTCATGGCGACGATTTCGCGCAAACCGACATCGATGCGGTTCCACTCCTGCCGGACCCGACACGATGATGGTGTCGAGGGTGACCAAATGCTGGCGTCGCCTTCTTCGGTCTCGCCGGCGAGCCCGGCCGACTCATGTGCCGGGGCATTCCTTCCTCCTATTCGATCACCTCGTCGGCCTGAGCCAGCAATGCAGGCGGTACAGTGAGGCCGAGCGCCTTTGCGGTCTTCAGATTGACGCCCAACTCATAATGCGTCGGTCCCTGGATCGGCAGCTCGCGCACCGCCACGTCGCCGCGCGCGCCGACATCGGCGACGATGCTTTCGATAGTGGCGCGGGTCTTGGCATCAGTTTCTTCGTTCTGGCCACAAAGTGCAACTTTCTCGATGTGGAGGGCCACTCGTTTTCTTCAAATTTTCACCGGTGTGGCACAGTGGAAGGTTCAGTTATTGCAAAGGAAGCCGAGAGTCCGCAAAGCGCGCTACGCACCGATGGTGAATTCGGCGTCCTTGACACGGATGGCCCTGCGCCCGCACCATTCCCACATCTTAAGGGTAGATCTGGGGACGGATGAATGAGTAGGGACATCAAAAAAGCGATATTGCAAGTGTACCATCGAACGATCGCGGAAGCACGATCCGATCTGGAATTGCTCGTATCCAGTAGCCAAAAGTTTGGCAGACAGTCCACGTCTGGGGGAAAATGGGAAGATCTGAAGCTGTGCGAGATTGCACGTCTCCAAGGAACCATCGCCGAATACGAGGCGCTTGTCGCTCAGCACGCCGCTTGACGGATTCGTCATTTCCAAGGCCGCAAGGTGAGCAGCGGCGCAATTTTCAAACGGAGACGATGCCGGACGATGCGGCACGTGCTACCTAGCATTGCGATTCTTCTCGTTGTGTCAGGCTGTGCGACTGGTCCCCTCCGTATGGCAGAAAGTCGGCGCATCCGATATTGACCTCAAGCACGATAGGTATGAGTGCAGCCAAGAGTCTCGTGTAGGATCGGTGACAGGAACGGATGAGACCCGCGTGTTTTTCTATGGCGAGAACAAGCTAAACCAAACCGAAGCAAACCGTCTTTATCAGATGTGCATGGAAGCGCGGGGCTGGTCTGCTGTCGAATAGCGCAAGTGAGTATCACTGCCATTCAAGCAACCCGGCCTTTTGCAAACTAAGACCGTCACCGAAGCGCTACGCTTTCGCCGCCTGCGCTCCTGTGGTGAACTAGTTACTACCACGCGGTCCAGCCGCCGTCGGCGAGCAGCGAGGAGCCGGTGACGAGCGAGGCGGCCGGCGAGGCGAGGAAGATGACCGCCTGTGCTACTTCCTCGACCGTGCCGCCGCGGCCGAGCGGGATGCGGTCGAGGATCCATTTGCGGGTTTCGGGGTCGTCGAAAAACGGTTGCGTCAGCGGTGTCAGCACAAAAGTCGGGGCGATCGAGACAACGCGCACGCCCTTTGGCGCCAGCTCGACCGCCATTGCCTTGGTCAGCCCTTCGATGGCGTGCTTGGTCATGACATAGACGGTGCGGTCGCGCTCGGAGCCGACATGGCCCATCTGCGAGGACATGTTGATGATGACGCCCTCGCCCTGGACGACCATCCGCCGCGCCGCTGCCTGCGCCACTAGAAACGCCGCGCGGACGTTCAGCGTCAGCAACCGGTCGAGGGTCTCCTCATCGACTTCGAGAAACGGCTGCGGGCGGTTGAGCCCGGCGTTGTTGACCAGGATGTCGAGCCGGCCGAGCCGGGCGATCGTGTCGCGCATTACTGCGCTGTCGGTCACATCGAGCGGCCGCACCTGCGCCCGTCCGCCGGATTCCGCGATTTCGTGCGCCACGGTGTCAAGCTCGCTCGGCGTTCGGCTGACCAGGACCAGTTCGGCCCCAGCCGCCGCGAGGGCCAGCGCGACGGCGCGGCCGATCCCACGCCCGGCGCCGGTGACCAGCGCGGTTTTGCCGTCGAGACGGAAGGGCCGCTCGACCTCCATCCGCGTCAGCCTTTGATCTCACCCGCATAAGACTCGAGCAGCCGCCATGCCGCGGGGCCGGCTCTCTCGCGCCAACGCGCGTAAAATGGGCCGAGCGCCGCTCGAAAGCTTTCGGTGTCCGCAGTGTTGACCTTCATGCCGCGGCGCTCCAGCTCCGCGGCGCCGGCGGCGTTGATCGCTTCGGTGTCCTGGCGTTGCAGCAACGCAAATATTTCGGCGTTATGTTCGACGACCTCCTGGATGTCCCGCGGTAGGGCGGCCCAGGCATCGGAATTGGCGAGCAGGGTGAAGCCCGACCACCAATGGCTGGTCAGGCTCAGATAATTTTGCACCTCGTAGAGCTTCAGCGACAATACGACGCCGAGCGGGTCGCTCTGGCCGTCGAACCGGCGCTCCTTGAGCGCATCGTACATCTGGTTGATAGGTATTATATTTTCGAGCTCTCTTTCTCGCTCCCTCGACCAGCAAGCCGTAATATGTTTGTAGTTGGCCGTATTTTGTGCTCGCAACATTAAAAATTGCATTGTTAATCGCAGTTATTGTGAGCTTCGGTCCATATGTTTTGTCCAAGGTTGAGCTTTCAACTTCGTTCAATCCCAAATCCGCGAAGATTTGTCCTGCAACCTGTTGGACTATTATGGGGAGGCCCATTGATTCCTTTGGAATCTCGTTCAGCATGGCTGTCTGATGGGCGAAGCCAATGCCCAAATGCTTCAGGCCTTGCTGCAATATTTTGCTCAGATCGGTGGTGGCCCATTGCGCAATGTCGATGTGACATAGACGCCCGAGCAAATCTCGATTTGCGTTTGCAATATCGATAGCGTGATGCGTTGTACCGATAACGATAACAGAAACTGCTTCATCGACAAAAACCTTCCATTGCTGGAAAATAATCTGCTGTACTTCGGGTGTCAGGTAGTGGAAATCTTCGACGACCAAAACGACTGGTAAGGTTTTAAGAATAGGGACAAGGTGTCCGGGCGACGGGTTAGCCAAAATTGCCTCGCGGATCTCGCCTTCGGATCGCGCAGATTTAATGCCAACTGACGCCTCGCCCGTAAGTCCAGCAAGCCACCTCCAGCCAAATTGTCCAGAGAACTTTCCACCCGCAGATGTTTCAACTCCAACTGACGTCGTGTGCTGCTTGACAACGTCAAAGTTAACTCCTTCAAGTCCGCGCCGCCAAAACTGTTCATCAGATAGAGTACCATCGCACCGTATTGGAAGAGGCAATAATTTCTTTTCCTCTAGAACCTTTTTATATAGCGTTGTTTTGCCAGTTTTGGAAGGCCCCGTTAACAGACACAATTGACCCTTCACATCGAGCGCACCCGACAGAAGGCGTTCGTATTTTCCCTCGTCTCTACGGACATAGGTGATAGTGGGCTGCCCTATCGATTGGAATACCTCGGAGATTTGTATTTTCACGATGACCCCCTTTTTAAACCAGGGCGGTTGCCTCGGCATTACCAGCTCAACGTATTATAGCGCCACCACGCCGAGCTGCCACAACTCGGTGAAGTTGTCCTGGACACGTTAGTTTGGCACCCAAGCCGCGGCTCGGATCTCGCCAAATTCGCGGCCGATTTTACGCCAGGACGCGCCGGCATCCTCGGTGACGTAGACCTCGCCGAACAGGCTGAACGCCACGATGCGGTCGGGGTCGGCGGGATGCGTGGCGAGCCCCCAGACGGTGGCATTTGGCTGGGCCGGGAGCGGCAGGATCTCCCAGGTCTCACCGAAGTTTGCGGTGCGGAGCACGTGGCCCTTTTCACCCGTCGTGGTCTCGCCGCAGCCGGCGAACAGCACGCCGGGGTCATCGGCTTTGACTGCCATGCCGCGGGCATAGGGCAGCGGCCATTTCTCCTTGATGCCCAAGGGCTCCCAGCTCTCGCCCAGATTGTCGCTGACAAACACTTCGCGCGCCGTGCTGGCGTATAGGCGCTTGGGCTGCGTCGCCGCGATCGTCACGGCGTGGATATCCGGATCGTACAAACCCGTCTCGAGGTGCGTCCACGTGTCCCCGCCGTCGCGGCTGCGGAAGACGCCATCGATTTCCACTCCGGCCCAGACCATACGATGATCGTCGGGGTCGACGACGAGGCTGGTCACGAAGGCCTCGCCGATCGAACACTCGCGGGCGGCGTCTATCGCCAATTTCTCCCACCGCCGTCCGCCGTCGCGCGAGCGATAAACCCCGGACGGGCGCGTGCCGGCAAAGAGAATATCGGGATCGACCGGGTCGATGGCGAGCGACCAGACCGTTGGGAGACAGTTATTGGCGGCAAGCCGCTCCCAGCGCGCCCCGCTGTCGCGGCTCACGAACAAGCCGGTGTCGCCGCCTGCAAAAACGGTGTGCGCCTCTTTGGGATGTACGGTCAGCGCTTGAATGCGGCTGTTGAGCGGGAATGGCTTGCGATGCCGTGTCCACGATTGTCCGGCATCCGGGCTGTGCCACACACCCCAGCCAGCAGTACCAAGACATATACTATAGTCCGTTGCCATACGCTGCCTCCCTCACCCCGATAGGCCCACTAAGGAGCACCAGTGTTTAGGCTCGATCAGAAGATTCACCCCGAGTCTGCCCATATCGTCTTCCCGGCGAAGCCGGGATCCATCTCAGCGATGGGCACCGGCCTTCGCCGGTATGGCGAGGCGGCTGGCAGCTGGCGAATCAGGTGATTGACTCTGAGCACCGGGCTAATTTTTCTTCGGCGACCAGCCGTAGGCCTTGGCGCAGGCGCCGCACATCAGCATTGCCCGCTCGGCATCGCTCAGGCGGTCGGTCTTCAGGAAAGGCTCGACCGCCTGCTCGTAATTGACGACGGCGAACGCGCGCGTCCAGTCCGTGCCCCACAAGCAGCGCTCGAAACCCCAGGCGTCGAACACGCGGGCAAGCGGGTCCCAGATGTCCGGGAACGGATACGGCTCGCGCGACAATGTGCAGGCGCCGCTGACCTTGATCACCGCGTTCGGGCGCTTGGCGAGCTCCAGCACCTTCGGGAGGTCGGCCCAGGGCTGAGGCGGCGCGGGGGGCACGCGCGGCTGCAAGATGCCGAGATGGTCGATGATGAAGCGTGTCTCGGGATGGCGATCAATCAGCGCGGCGCCCGCGTCCACATTGCCCCAGAACAGGACGTTGACCGGAAAATCGTGGCGAGCGGCCGCGCGCGCGATCCGGTCGAGCCCCGGGTCATCCGGCGCGCGGTTCGCCTCCCGCGTCAGCATGATGCGGACGCCTACCGCGCCCGGAACCTTCTTCCAGTCGGCGATGACATCGGCCACCCCAGGATCGTCCGGGTTGACCGGCTTGACGATGGCGAACCGGCCGGGATGGGCCCGCTGCACTTCCACCGCATAGCTCGCGTCGTACTGGTACATCGAAAACGCAGAGATGAAGATCGCGCCGTCGATGCCGAGTTTGTCCATCGCCGCCACCATCTCGTCGCCGGTGACGTGATCGGGCCAGTTCGGCACACTGTGCCAGGGTCGCTTTGGCGTATTCGCCTCATACACATGGACCTGGGAATCGATGATCGTCATCGGGAAAGCTCCTCCGTGTTACGCGAGTTTGGCTGTCACAGCAGGTTCGTGTCCAGAGGGCCCCAGCTTATGCGGGCGGCCATGCTTTTGTGGGCAGAACTTGGTCCCAATCGCCTGAGGCGATCGGTTACCGCATGTTGCCGGTGTGGCCGAGCGAGTAGCGTCCGGGTTGCGGCCAGACCGTCAGACCGTGTGGCTCTTTCCCGACCGGGATTTTCGTCACGGCGCCCGTCGTGGTGTCGATGTCGTAGACGACATTGTCGTAGCGCCCGGACAGCCACAGCTGTTTGCCGTCGGCGCTGACATTGCCCATATCGGGGCTGCCGCCCCCGGGGATCGGCCAGGTCTTTTCGACGGTCCGGGTGGCGAAATCGATGACCGCGATGCTGCCGGGGCCGTGCGGCGATCCGTGGACCTTGTGAGAGCCGCGGTTGGCGACATAGAGCCTGGCGCCATCGCGGCTCGGGTAGAGCCCGTGGGTGCCGATCCCGGTGTGGATAAAGCCGATCTTGGTAAAGCTGTCGCCATCGACGACAAACACCCCGTCGGCGCGCATGTCGGCGATGAAAAAGACTTTGCCGTCGGGCGAGATGCGGATGTCTTGCGGCATGCCCGACGCGTCGAGCTTTAGATAGCCAACCACCTTGCGGTCGACCATGTCGACCTTAACCAGGCCGCCGCCGCGGAACTCGCAGGTAAAGATCGCATAACGCCCATCGATCGAGAAATCAGCGTGATTGACGCCAGAGCATCCCGGCGTCGGCAGCGATTGCACCAGCTTCATCGTGTGAGGGTCGCGGAAATCGAGCCGTTTCAACCGCTCGGCGACGACGATCGCCGCCGTTCCGTCGGGCGTGAAATACATATTGTAGGGGTCGGCCAGCAAAATGCGCGAGCCGGGCGTGCCGGTCTTCGGGTCGATCGGCGTCAGGCTGCCGTCAGAGCGGCGGCGGCCGTTATTGGCGACCCACAAGGTTTGCAGGTCCCAGGACGGGATGACGTGCTGCGGCAGGAACCCCACCGGAAAACGATCGACCACTTTGCGGGTTGACGGATCGATCACATAGACGTCGTTGGATTGCAGATTTGGCACATAGACGCGCGGCAGCGCGCCGGCCACGGCCGGGCTCAGCATGTTGGCCCCGGCCGCACTGTAGAGGTTGGCCGAGTTCAGGACCGGCGGCATTCCCGGTACGGTTTCGATCGACGCGGGGGCTGATGCCGCCGGCGGGCCCGCCGTCGCAGCCGGCACCAAGCGCGGCGCGGCGGCGGGAGCCGCGGCGGACTGCGCCACATGCACGAACGCCGCGGCAGCCGAGCACAGGCGCTCGAACCCGTCCGCTACGCCGCTCGCGGGCCATATCGGCAGTGCGCAAACTCCAGCGCCCAGCGCCAGAAATGGGACGACCCATAGGGCGATGCGGAACCAGCGGCGGATCGGCTGGTGCACGACTACCTCCACGAAAGTGCCAATGAGTTAGGAGAAACGCAGACCGGCGCATACCCGCCGTTTCAGCGGTGGGTGACAGCGTCTCTAATCGTGGCGACGGTTCGCGACACAATCAGCTCGACGCCGAGCTGGCCGAGCGCGGCGCTCGAACGGCGCGGATCGCCGTGGGTCCCGTCGCCGGGTTTGGTCTCGGCCAACAGATCGGGGCGGACCAGGCTCGGATCGGCCGCCATCATCAGCGAGGTGTCGAGGAGCCCGGCATGGGACCCGATCTCGGCCTCGCTGTAGCCCTTGCTCTTGAGCAATTGGGCGAACTCGGTCTCGCTGGCGCGATAATATTCGGTCAGCGCATAGGCGCGCACCGGCGTCCCCGTCCATTCCCGATCGAGAAGCTGCGCCACCGCCTCGTCGGCCTTCTGATAGCCGCCGTGGTCGCCTAAAAAGACAATGTTGCGGAAGCCGGCGAGCTTGAAGCTCTTGGCGGCATATTCGAGGGTTTGCTCGAAAGCGCCTACAGGGACAGTGATTGTGCCGGGAAATTTCAGATGCCCTTCGGGGTGGTTGACGTCGCCCTCGGGCACATAGGCGATTACCGGCGCCACCAGCGCGTTGCCGAGCGCGCGGGCGATCTTGCCCGACAGCGCATGCACCCGCACATTGTGCTTGCCGAGCGCCATCTGCGGGCCGTTCTGCTCGGTCCCGCCGATCGGCACGAGTATCGTCGTCTTACCTGCCTGGATGTCCGCCCGCAGCTCGGGCCAGGTCAAGTCTTCAAGATAGACGCTGGAGGCCGGCGCGGCATGCGCGGCAGCCATCCCCACCAGCAACAAGAGCGGAACAAGCAATCCCCTCGCCATCAGCCGCTACCCCCCGGTGCCGGCAATTGCGCCGCAGTCGATTACCCCGATCCGGGAAGCCGGGCAACGACCGTCGCTGTCAGCCCGCCCGGTCGCCGCACTTCTCCCGAAGCGGCAAAGCCGCAATCAGCCGCAGGAATGACGGCAGGAAAATGGCGGCCAGACGAAGAAGCCGTTTTGCGGCAGTCGCCGTGGATCTTTGCCGGGTTCGCCGTCGACAGCGGAGCGAATCGGGCGCCGGCCATCGCTGTGGGGGAGGTCCGCGAGTGTCAGCGGACCAACGCCGATATCAGCGCCGCGCCGACGCAAAAGATCACGATGGCGAGCGGCGGGACCCGCCAGCGCTCGAGCAGCAGAAAGCCCGCCAAGGCAATCGCGACATCGCGCCCGCTGGCGACGGCGCTCAGCCAGATCGGATTGTAGAGCGCGGCCCCGAGAACCCCGACGACGGCGGCGTTGACGCCGGCCAGCGCCGCCCGCGCGGCCGGGTGATGCCCGAGCCACAGCCACACCGGCAGACCGGCCAAGGCTATCAACAAGCCCGGCAGAAAGATGAATACGAGCGCAACGCTCGACCACAGCAACGCCGCGCCGGCGCCGGCTGGGGCCACGATGGCGCCGAGATAGGCGGAGAAGGTGAACAGCGGCCCTGGTATCGCCTGGGCCACGCCGTAGCCGGCGAGGAAGGCGCTGTCCGACAACCAGCCTTGCGGCACCAGGGCGTCGCGCAGCAAAGGCAGCACGACGTGGCCGCCGCCGAACACCAGCGCGCCCGCCTTGTAGAAGATGCCCGCCAGCGCCAGCAAACTGTGCGGCGCCGCGGCGCCGGCAAGCGGCAATCCTACTAGCAGGATCAGAAACAGCGCCAGCGCCACCCCGCCTGTCCGCAGGCTGACCGGCATCGCCGGCAGCGCTGGAGGTGCGGGGAGGTCGCGGCACAACACCGCCCCACCCACCGCGCCGATCAGCAACGCTGCGATCTGGACGAGACTGCCGCTGACGACCAGCAGAAGCGCCGCCGCCACGAGCGCCAGAGCCGCCCGCGCCCGGTCCGGGCACAGATTGCGGGCCATGCTCCACACCGCCTGCGCGACAACGGCGACGGCGACCAGCTTCAAGCCGTGCAACACCGCGTCCGTGGTGGGCCCTTCGAGCCGTGGCGCCAATAGCGCGAAGCCAAACATCACGATCGCCGAGGGCAAGGTGAAGCCGGCCCAGGCGGCAAACGCGCCAGCCCAGCCGGCGCGGCGCAGCCCGATCAGGAAGCCGGTCTGGCTGCTGGCCGGACCGGGCACCATCTGGCACAGGGCGACGAGCCCGGCATATTCATCAGGCGATAGCCATTGCCGCTCTCGGACATAGGTCCGCTGGTAATAGCCGAGATGGGCGATCGGACCGCCGAACGAGGTCAGCCCGAGCCTCAGCGCCACCGAAAACACCTCGCCGGCAGTCCCGCGACGGTGCGGCGCCTCGGCTTCGCCGGTGACGCGGTCGAGTTCCGCCATGGGCGTCGTTAGATCCTGGGTTGGGTCGGCCCCGCCTGCTCGCCGCGCTCCATTACCTTAATCCAGTGAGAACACTCCTTATTCCACCCGAATGCCGCGGGGACCCAGCCTTACGTTTTGGGGGCGGCGGCGCTCCGTGGATTGAGGCTCTGGATGTGCCCGCTCTCGGTGCCGGCGGTCGGGTCGATGACGGCATTGATCAGCGCGGGCTTGCCTGACGCGAGCGCCTCGGTCAACGCCTTCGTTAGGCTCGGCGTGTCGATGCAGTGATAGCCGGCCCCGCCGAACGCCTCGATGATCTTCTCGTAGCGCGCGTCACGCAGCAGGCCCGTCGGCGAATAGGCGCTGCCGGCCGGATCGCCGCGGTAGACGCCGTTGTTGTTGAAGATGACCGTCGTCACCGGCAGCTCGTAGCGGCAGATGGTTTCGATCTCCATGCCGCTGAAACCGAAGGCGCTGTCGCCCTCGATCGCGACCACCGGCTTGCCGGTGACCGCGGCAGCGCCAATCGCGTAGCCCATGCCGATGCCCATGACGCCCCAGGTGCCGCTGTCGAGACGGTGACGGGGCTTGTCCATGTCGATGATGTTGCGGCCGAAATCGAGCGTGTTGGCGCCTTCATTCACGATATAGACATCCGGCTGGGTGGCGAGCGCGTTGCGCACCGCGCGCAATGCGGAGGAAAAATTCATCGGGCTCGGGTCGGCGTTGAGGCGCGCTGCCATGCGTTCGACGTTCTGCTGCTTGCGCTTGCCGATCTCGTCGGCCCAAGCCGCCTGGCGCCGGATCTGCCCCGGCTTGAGCGCCGCATTGAACGCCGCGAACACCGACTTGATGTCGCCGACGACCGGGGCCGCGATCGCCCGGTTGCTGTCGATCTCGGTCGGCGAGATGTCCACCTGCACAAACCGCGTGCTCGCGGACCACAATGGCGGCCGGCCGTGCGACAAGAGCCAATTGAGCCGCGCTCCGGCCAGCACCACGACATCGGCGTTGCCGATCGCATAGGAGCGTGCGGCGGCGGCCGATTGCGGATGCTCGTCGGGCAACAGGCCCTTGGCCATCGACATCGGCAGGAACGGAATGCCCGTCGTCTCGATGAACGACCGAATTTCCTCGTCCGCCCGGGCATAGGCCGCGCCCTTGCCGAGGATTGCGAGGGGGCGCTGGGCGTTCGCCAGCAGCTCGATGGCGCGCGCGACCGATTCCGGCGCTGGGGGAGACGGCGGCGTCGGATCGACGACTTTGACCAGCGACTTCTTTGCCGTCTCCACATCGAGAGCGGAGCCGAGCACCTCGGCGGTCAGGTCGAGATAGACGCCGCCCGGACGCCCGGACACGGCGGCGCGGATCGCCCGCGCGATGCCGATCCCGATGTCCTGCGGGCGGCTGACGCGGTAGGCCGCCTTGGCGTAGGGCCGTGCGGCGGCGAGCTGATCCATCTCCTCGTAATCGCCCTGCTCGAGATCGACGATCGCCCGGTCGCTCGACCCGCTGATCATGATCATCGGGAAGCAATTGGTTGTGGCATTGGCTAAGCGCGACCATCCCGTTGAGAAAGCCGGGCGCCGAGACCGTCATGCAGATGCCCGGCTTCTGGGTCAGGTACCCGGCGATCGCGGCGGCGTTGCCGGCCGATTGCTCATGCCGGAAGCCGAGGTAGCGGATCCCTTCATTCTGCGCCAAGCGCAGCAGATCGGTGATTGGGATGCCGGCCACCCCAAAGATCGTGTCGATCCCGTTCAGCTTCAGCGCCTCCACCACCAGGTGAAAGCCGTCCGTCATGTCGGTTGGCATATCCGCTGCGGTCATATCGTCCCACCATTCTTAAAGTGGGGCAGGGTCTAATCAGAGTTGGCCCTGCTGTCCATATTCCGAAGTTCGCACGCCGTTGCCTGGCCCATCATTGTGAGCCCCCCGATAGTTCTCGCGTTCGTCAGCGGTTCCCCGCGAGGGGGTTTGTCCATTTGAGCCCGGGAAACCGCGAGAAGTCGCGATCCGTCGTGCAGACCGTAGCGCCATGTTCGAGTGCGATTGCGGCGAGGACGGCGTCCATGACCAGCGGACCGGCAGCCTGTCCGTCGCGAACGAGACCGCGCAGGATGTCCCAGTGCCGTTCGCCTGGCTCGAGAACTCCGGCGGCCGGCTCAGCGAGCCAGGAAGAAATCGCCGCTTCGGCTTCGGTCGTGGAAAGCGGACGTTCGAACACTCGGGGATTTGTCGCGATCCTAAGGAAGGCCCAGAGCGTAAGCCAAGCGAAGCGAACGAGGTCAGGCCCCGAGAGCACAGCTTCGAGCCAGGCGCGGCTTTGCGCATGCTGCTCCGCTCTCGGGTGATAAGCATAAAGCAGTAGGTTCGCGTCGACCAGGATCACCGGTGAAGCGAGCTCTCCACATGCTCGATGAGCTCTGCGATATTGTCGAGGGAAAGCCCCGGATTGAGCTTACCGAGATCGCGAGCTGCTATCTTGAAGGCCCTCCGCTGGGCGGTGGCGCGCCGGCTTTCCAGCCCCCGGCGCAGCGTTTCGTTGACGATCTCGCGGAAAGGTCGACCGGCGCGTTGCGATTCCGTCTTGAGCTTGGCCGCCACGTCGTCATCCAGGGTCATCGTGGTCCGCATCTGCTGATGCTATACGCAAGACATCATGATGTCAAGCGATTCGCATTGTCGATGCGGCTCGGCCGGCGATGCCGATGCCCTAAGTCAAACCCGCGGCATTCCGGAAGCAATTCGTAGGGCGGGTGGAGCGCAGAGGCTGGGCAAGAATCCCCATCACCGCACATTTTCCCGCCTCCCCGGCGAAAGCCGGGGTCCATCTCTCCGCCGTACGGGCTGTGCGATAGATGGTAAGGCATTGGCTCTGCTTGAAAATTCCGAGCAGCGGAAAAATGGATCCCGGCTTTCGCCGGGACGGCGGTGAGGGAGTATGCCAATTTTTCATCTCGATCTGGATATTTGCCCAGCCTCGCCGCGCAACCCGCCGTCGGTTGCGTGCACGGTAAGGCGGGTTGCACCCGCCCTACGCCCGCTAGCTTTTGATGAACGCCAACAGGTCGGCATTGATCGTGTCCGCTTGCGTGGTGGGCATGCCGTGCGGGAAGCCGTTGTAGGTTTTCAGGGTTCCGTTCTTCAGCAGCTTAGCGGAGAGCGGCCCGGCGGCGACATAGGGCACGATCTGGTCGTCGTCGCTGTGCATGACCAATACCGGGATGGTGATCTTCTTGAGGTCTTCGGTGAAATCGGTCTGGGAAAAGGCCACGATGCCGTCATAATGCGCCTTGGCCCCGCCCATCATGCCCTGACGCCACCAATTCTGGATAACGGCCTCCGAGGCTGTGATGCCCGGCCGGTTGTAGCCGTAGAAAGGCCCCGCCGGCACGTCGCGATAGAATTGCGAACGATTGGCGGCAAGTTGCGCCTGCAGTCCATCGAACACCTCCTTGGCAAGGCCGAGCGGATTGGCCGCGGTTTTCAGCATCAGCGGCGGCACCGCGCTGATCAGCGCCGCCTTGGCCACCCGGCTTTCGCCATGCCGTCCCAGATGGTGCGCCACCTCGCCACCGCCGGTGGAATGGCCGACATGGATGGCGTTTTTCAGGTCGAGATGCGCCGTCAGAGCCGCCAAATCGTCGGCATAATGGTCCATATCATGGCCGTCGGCGGTCTGGGTCGAGCGACCATGGCCACGGCGGTCATGGGCGATGACGCGATAGCCGTGTTGCAGGAAGAACAGCAGCTGCGTGTCCCAGTCGTCGGCCGACAGCGGCCAGCCGTGGCTGAAGACGATCGGCTGGCCGGAACCCCAGTCCTTGTAGAAGATCTCCAGGCCGTCCCTGGTGGTAATGGTGGGCATGTAAACTCCTGTGAGAGGGGTGGCTGCCGTTCCAATTTAGAGCACATCCGAGCGATCGTCGCCGATCACTTACCAAAGGATCGACCGTACGGCGGGTGCAACCCAATGCGGCGACGACTCGACCAATAGCGCGCGTCCCGCGCTCCGGCCGCCCGACGACGCGGTGGCCGGAGCGGCGGGTTAGGCTTTGCTCACCCTTGTCGTAGCAGTGCGCGCTGGCGCGGACGAGGGCGTCGAAGCCGCGCCCCGTGCCGAGATCGCGCCGGCTGACGCCGGGTCGCCTCGCCAGCTCTGCGGCAGCAGCTCGACGATCGCGTGCCCGGCGGCCGACCTATTGTATAAGATGGGGCGATGCGCGCGCCGTTCGCACGCGCCCCTTTGTACACCTGGAGCTTCAAGAATGACCGACACGCCCGAATACACGCCCCCAAAGGTCTGGGTTTGGAACAAGCCGAGCGGCGGCAGGTTCGCCAACATCAACCGCCCGATCGCGGGTTCCACGCACGAGAAGGAATTGCCGGTCGGCCGCCATCCCATGCAGCTCTACTCGCTGGGCACGCCGAACGGGGTAAAGGTCACGATCATGCTCGAAGAGCTGCTGGCGCGCGCCCACAGGGGCGCGGAGTACGACGCCTGGCTGATAAAGATCGGCGACGGCGATCAGTTTGGCAGCGGCTTTGTGGCGGCGAACCCGAACTCCAAGATCCCGGCGCTGGTGGACCGCAGCGGCCCCAAGCCGATCCGGGTCTTCGAGACCGGAGCGATCCTGATGCACCTGGCCGAGAAGTTCGGGGAATTCCTGCCGACGGAAGTTGGCGACCGCGCGGAATGCCTGTCGTGGCTGTTCTGGCAGATGGGCAGCACGCCTTATGTCGGCGGCGGCTTCGGCCATTTCTACGCCTACGCACCCGTCAAGATCGAATACGCGATCGACCGCTTTACGATGGAGACGAAGCGCCTCCTCGACGTGCTCGATCTCCGGCTGGCGGAGAGCGAATATGTCGCGGGCCCTGCCTACACGATCGCCGACATCGCGATTTTCCCGTGGTATGGCGGGCTGGCGAAGTTCAACCAGTATGGGGCGGCCGAATTCCTCGCGGTCCACGAGTACAAGAACGTCCAGCGCTGGGCCGATGCCCTCCTCGAACGGCCGGCGGTCAGGCGCGGGCGCATGGTCAACCGGCTTTCGGGCGACCCCTCGGAGCAACTGCACGAGCGCCACGACGCCAGCGATTTTGACACGAAGACGCAGGACAAGCTCGCCGCGAACTAAGCAAGTTTCCTGCCGGGACCGCGTCTATAGCGATAGCGGTCCCGGCTATGCGTAGGGCAAGTGGGGCGCAGGGGCTGGGCAAGAATCCCCATCACCGCAGATTTTTCCGCCTCCCCGGCGAAAGCCGGGGTCGATCTATCCGCCGTACGGGCTGTGCGACAGCTGGTAAGGCATTGGCTCTGCTTGAACGTTCCGAGCAGCGGAAAAATGGATCCCGGCTTTCGCCGGGACGGCGGTGAGGGAGTCTGCCAATTTTCCGTCTCGGGCTGGGTTCTTGCCCAGCCTCGCAGCGCAACTGGCCATCGGTTGCACGGGCGCCAGGGCGGGTCACACCCGCCCGCCGCTCCCCCGGGTCGCTGCCTCTTGCCTTATTGGGCGGCCAGGTTCGGGGTCATCTCTAATGGCAGCCCCGGATGGCCGGTCAATCGCTCGCCCTCGGCCTGCATCTCGCGGGCCTTCTTCTTCACGATCGGGAGAAGGGCGGCGATTTTGTCGAGGTCCAGATCGGCCGCGACCCCCGGGTAGCCGGCCCGCTCGATCATGGCCCCCAATTTGCGGTTCTCGAACTGGTCAAAGACCCAGCCGAGCGGGTCGTCGACCAATGTCTTGTCCCAAAAGATGCGATGGTTCTTGTTGCGCGGGCCATAGTGGTAATGCGGGAATTGCCAGAAACAATCGAAGGCGAGGATCTCGGTCTCTTCGACATACGCCCTTCCGGTCGACCCGCCGATATCGGTCAAGACGTGGACGGCCAAGCCGCCGTCTCCGCCCGCCTGCCGCCGCATTTCGAGCCCAAACCTGATATTCCCGGCGTCGAAGATGTCCGTGCCTCGATTATGCTTGACGGTATTCCGCTTGGCAGCAAACAGCGCCCTGGCGCAGCTTTCCACCTCGGGGAGAACGCGCCCCACCTCGGCGAGATCGGTCGCAGTGGCGATCTCCTTGTATCCGGCTCTCTCCAGCATCCTCGGGAGCTTCTTCTCGAGGGTCCTGACCGTCCAACCGATCGGATTGCCGTCGGCGATCGGGTCCATGCGGTAGAGCCGGCACGAGCCGCTCAAGGTTTGCGGCAGGTCATCGGACATTGTCGGCCCCGCGGCCGGCGGATTTGGATTTTCCGGCCCGTAGACGTAGCTTTTTTCCTGGTCGAAGCAGTTGAACCGCAGCAGGGTTGTCTCTTTGCCGCCGACATCCCCCGCCACCGCGATCGAGACGCCCTGGTCGGCATGATCATGAATGTTGCCGTCCCACAATTCATGTCTGACGACAAACGTCAGCGGGCCTGCCGTGAATCTCGTCTTCTGCGGTGCTTGTGCCATGCTTGGACACTCCTTTTTTGAGGCGTTGATCAAGGCATATACATGCGATCATCGCGCGATGGAAGGGTTACAGGACAGGCAATGCAAACGGGTTTGGTGGAGAAGCCGAACCTGTTCCGCCGCGACGAAGCCGTCCAATACCTGCGCGCCGGCTAATTCCCGTGACCCGGGAATATAACCGGGAATTTTGTGAATTCGCCTTCCGAGCACGAATTTTCTACCAGCGTTGTCAATGGGTTGCATGGAAATTCCTGTGTCACCGAACCGGGAATTTTTTGGGCCTAACCGGGAATTAATTTTCGCTAACCGGGAATTGACGAGAATGCTCGATCACAGAGGCCGCCATCGGTCGGGATATCCTGGGTGGCGAGCCTACAACACCTTTGTGGCGAGATCCCGTTCCCTCGCTTCGAGCAAACGGGGCAGCGGGTCGCTATGCTCCTCCGTAAGTTGCGGTGGGGGAGGCAGTGACGCATTCTGGACGCCCATCTAGAATATTACCACCCGTGGTTTGGAGGCGGATGCTGAAGCTGCCGACCGAACTTCTGTAGGAGCGCTTTCCAGCGACATAGGCGAAGAGAGGCGAACCTGGCGTGACGAACGAGGCCTTTGCCCGAGTTAAAATCGACCAGCTTCTGCGAGACACCGCGTGGAAACTGACCGATGGGCGCAGCGTTCGCTTCGAGTACCCGCTCGATGATGGCGGCAAGGCCGATTACGCCCTGTTCGACCGTCAGGGACGGGCGCTCGCGGTACTCGAAGCCAAGAGCACCAGCGTCAATTTGAGCGCCGGGGAAGCTCAGGGCCGCCGATACGCGGATCAGCTCGCCGTTCCCTACATCTTTCTGTCGAACGGCGAGGAGGTCTGGTTCTGCGACAAGGGGCAGGATGCCCACTTTCGCCCGGTCGAGACCGTGTTCAGCCAAGACGATCTCGTCCGCCGCAACGCCGCTCGGGGCATCCGCCGCAGCCCGCTCGACATCCCGATCGATCATCGGATCGCCGGAGGTGGCGGGCGCCTTTATCAAACTACCTGCATCGACTTCCTTTGCCGCGAGATCGTCAACGGCCGCCGCAAGCTGTTTGTCGAGATGGCGACCGGCACCGGCAAAACTCGGATGGCAGCCGCCCTATTGAAGCGTCTGTTCGAGGCGAATTGGGTTACACGTGCTTTGTTCGTCGTCGACCGGAATCCGCTGGCCGTTCAGGCGGAAGACGCATTCGCCGAGCACCTGCGGGACTTGCCCTGCTATCGCGTGCCGCGCACCGGCCGTCGCTTTCAGGACGAGAAGCGGATTACCATCGTCACCCTGCAAACCCTGGTCAACGAGTACGAAAAATATTCGGCCGGTTACTTCGACATGGTGGTAATCGATGAATGCCATCGCAGCATTTACGGACAATGGCGGCGCGCGCTCGACCATTTCGACGCGCTAAAGCTCGGGCTGACCGCAACGCCGTGCGTGATGCAGGATGCCCCGGATGTCGACGAGGAAGACCGCCAGGCGATCCGCGACACATTGCGCTTCTTCGAGGTCAGCCGACCGACCTACAGCTATACCTTGGCGGAGGCGATCGCCGACGGCCATCTGGTGCCCTACGAGATCTACCGGGCGATGACCGCGCGCACCGCGGCTACCGATGGTTTTGCTGTAACACGCGCCGAAATCGACTGGGACGCCTTGGACGAAGCGACACGCGCCGAGCTGGAGGCGCTGTTCGCCGATCGCGACCCGCTGATCGTTGATCCCACGGCGCTCGAACGGAAATTTACCATCCCCGAGCGCAACCGCGCGATGGTCCGAGAATTCCGCGAGGTTCTGGAAAATGGCTACACCGGCCCGAACGGCATTCGGCGCGCGCCGGATTGGGGTAAGACGATCGTGTTCGCGGTCACCAAAAGACATGCCGAGACGCTCGCCCGAATGCTCGACCAGGAATTCGTCGATAAAAAGCCGAGCCCGACGGTCCGCTATGCGGATTTCGTCATATCGGGGCTCGGACCGGACGACACCGTGGACGCCGCAGCGAAGATCAGGCGGTTCAAGAAAGAGGAATACCCGCAAATCCTGGTCAGCGTGAACATGCTGGACACTGGGTTTGACTGCCCGGAAATCCGCAATCTGGTGATGGCGCGCTTTACGCACAGCTCGATCCTCTACCAACAGATGCGCGGACGCGGCACCCGTCTGTCGCCGGGAAAAAGCCGCTTCACAATGTTCGACTTTACCGGCGTTACATTGCGCCATGGCGATGACGAGATCCCCGGAGAAGGCGGCGTTGTCGTGGTGCGCGAGCCCCCGGGCCTGCCCTACCAACCGCGCCGCCTGCTGATGCTCGACGTACATGACGAGATCGACCCGGCCACCCGCGAATGGGTGACGATCGACGAAACCGGCCATGCATTCATGGACATGGACGAGGCCATTGCCGAGGCACGTGGCGCCGCCTTCGAGACATGGTTGAGCGGACAGAGCTTCAATTCCGACCAGCTTCGGCTGTTGCACCTCGTCAAGGAGCAGGTCAAAGCCAACGCCGCCGAGCTGACCGCTTTCGAGAGCTGGCGGTTCGACCTGCCGCCGCTATCCATGAATGGCGGTTTCGAGCGTGCCCGCGCCGTGTTCGGCGGCGACGTTGAACTTGAGCGTGCTCTCGGCGACATGAATCGGGCCGTCTTTGGCGATGCACCATCTGCTGGTGCGCCCCGAGACAAGGCGCGCCCGGACGAGACTGCAACCTGATGCGCTCGACGCAAGTCCATCCCCGATCAAGCCGACAACTCTTTTCTCCCTTTACCGGCGAAAGGCGGTATCCATGGCGGGAATGGGTCCCGGTCTGCGCCGGGAAGGCCGGCAGGTAGGTCTGATGAGTTCCCTGAAAACTTAATTAGAGGCCGAGAATGCCCTTTACCCCGGACATGCGCCGCAAGGTCGACCAGATCCGCGATTATCTTTACGGCGGCGGTTATCCTGATCCGCTGACCAATGCGGAGCAGCTGAGCTTTCTGTTCTTTTTCTACATGATCGAGGGGCTCGACAGCGCCAATCTGCGCCAGGCCAAGGCGACCGGCCGGGCCTATGACAGCCTCTTTTCCGGCGACTGGACCCTCCGCAACCCGCTGAACGCACCGGCAAAGGGCGTCGAGGTGGTACCGCGCGAGCGCATGCGCTGGTCGTCCTGGGCGAATGCGATGTCCGGCGAGAAATTGGTCACCTGGGTGCGCGACGAGGTGTTCGAGTTCTTCCGCGAGATCGGCGACGCCTACAGCATGGGCTTCATGGCGCAGGCGCGGCTGGCGATCGACGAGCCGACGGTGCTGACCCAGATCGTTACCCTGGTCAACGAATTGCGGCTGGAGCAGGCCGATCCCGACACCAAGGGCGATCTGTTCGAGCATGTGTTGCGCCAGATCAAACAGGCCGGTGAACTCGGCCAGTTCCGCACTCCGCGCCACATCATTCGCGCGATCGTCGATCTGGTGGATCCGCGCGTCGGCGAGACGGTCTATGACCCCGCCGCCGGCACCGCCGGTTTCCTGGTCGCAGCGTACGAGCATATCCGGCTGACGAATTCCTCGCCGCACGGACGCGAGACGGCGGAGTTCGAGGGCAAGACTTTCGAGCGCGGCTTTGGCGACCGGCTCAATCAGAGCCAGTGGCGCCAGCTGCAAACCGCAACCTTCTACGGCAATGATGTCGACGCCAAGATGGTCAGCCTCGCGTCGATGAACCTGGCACTGCGCGGCCTCCCCGACGTACGCATTTTACGGCGAAACGTGCTGACCGCCAGCTTCGACCGGCAGATGAAGGCTGAGCGTGGCTTGCCGCTCGACGGCTACAATGTGGTGCTCGCCAATCCACCCTTCTCCGGCCGCGTCGACCGCGACCGCATCGTCGACGACGTCAAGATCGGCACCACCACGGCGACCGAGCTGCTGTTCGTCAAGTACATGGCCGACAACCTAAAGCCGGATGGCCGCTGCGGCGTCATTGTGCCTGAGGGCGTGCTGTTCGGCTCGACCGGCGCGCACAAGGAATTGCGTCGCATCCTGTTGCAGAACAACCGGGTCGAGGCGGTTCTGTCATTGCCGGGCGGCGTGTTCCAGCCCTATTCCGGGGTCAAGACCTCGGTGCTGATCGTACGCAAGGGCAGGCGGACCGGGCGGGTCATGTTCCTGCATGCCGATAATGACGGTTTCAAGCTCGACGCCAACCACGACCAGCCGATCGAGGCTGATGATCTCCCCGGGCTGATCGCGGCCTTCAACAGCCGCGAGGAGCTGTGGGCGGATTGGAGGGATCGCGATGCCGCGGCGCCCTGGGCCGAGAAATGGTGGTTTGCCGAGGCCAAGGCGATCGAGCGCGAGGATTGGAACCTGTCCGCCTCCCGCTACCGCCCGCAAAGCCGCGAAGCCGCCGAGCACCGGGACCCGCGCGAATTGCTCGCCGAGCTGCGCGACGAGGCCGCGGCCATCCTGGGGGATATCGAAGCGCTAGCCGCTGAACTTGGAGACCGCGCAGCGTGAACCTGCATCGGCATCACGCGTGCTTCGAGACGCGCCTGCGGGCGCTCCTCAGCATGAGGGCGGCTCGGTAATGGCATCGACCGCCAGCCTCATGCTGAATGCTTAAATCCCGTTCATCCCGACACCAGGCCTCTGATGGCAAACCCGAACTTTCCTCATCCTGAGGCGGGCGCCCGTTCGAGACGCCCCCTGCGGCGGCTTCTCAGGACAAGGCGCCCGTCTCGAAGGACGCATGATGCCGAACCAGCCTTTTCTAACATAACCGGGCTGGCTATGGAGCGCGCGGCGTGAGTTGCTGGCCGAATGTCCGCCTGGACTCTGTTGCGGCAGTCGTTCGAGGAGTCACCTACGCTAAGAGCGATGTAATCCAAACGCCATCCGAGAGCGATATACCGATCCTACGTGCCGGAAACATAAACGGGCGCCTCATCACTGATGTTGACCTGGTGTGGCTTCCTCGCCGTGCCGTATCCGATGATCAGATGCTTCAGCGCGACGACATCGTAATGTGCATGTCGTCTGGAAGCGCTCATGTTGTGGGCAAGAGCGCATTACTAGATCGCAACTGGACGGGGTCGTTTGGCGCGTTTTGCGCGGCGGTCAGAACGAAGTCGATCAATGCTGATGCCGGATTCGTGGCACACGTTCTTGCGGGTGTAAGTTTCTGCCGGTGGGCCAGCGCTGCGCAAGGGAACAACATCAAGAACCTGAACAAGTCGGCGCTGGAAGCATATCGGATTCCTCTCCCGCCTCTGGAGGAGCAGCGGCGGATTCTGGGGGTGTTGGACCGGGCGGCGGAGATCAGACGCCGCGCCGAGGCCGCCCGCGCCAAGGCCCGCGCCATCATCCCCGCCCTGTTCCTGGACACCTTCGGCGACCCCGCCACCAACCCCAAGCGCTGGCCGGTGCGCCTGTTGGCTGATGTGGCTGATATCGGTTCCGGCCTTACCAAGGGTCGGAAGTTGAATGGTCAGGCGACTAGCTCTGCGCCCTATCTGCGTGTGGCCAATGTCCAAGATGGGTATCTCGACCTGTCTGAGATCAAGACGATAGAGGCAACGCGTTCAGATCTAGGAAAGTGCGCGCTACTCCCGGGTGATCTACTGATGACCGAGGGAGGTGATCCCGACAAGCTCGGTCGATGCGCAATGTGGCGCGGCGAAATCGAGGGATGCCTCCATCAAAACCACATTTTTCGGGTGCGCGTGAGCCATGAGTTGCTACCCGATTATGCAGCGGCCTATATCCAAGGCCCTGCTGGGAAGTCATATTTTTTACGAGTAGCCAAGCAGACCACCGGCATCGCCTCCATAAACAAGACACAGTTGAGTATACTCCCGGTGATTGTCCCGCCCGTAAACCTCCAGACTGCGTATGCCGAACAGGTTCGGCGCGTCGAGGCTCTGGCCCGCAACCTCGACGCTGCAGCCAAGAAGGCCGAAGCCATGGCCGCCGCCCTCTCGGCGGAAGTTTTCGGGTGAGGAGCGAGGAGGCTGGGCAAGAAGCCTTCGGCAACCGATCCACTCGTCCGCCCCGGCGAAAGCCGGGGTCCATCGTTCCGCCGCACGAGCTCGTGACCGTTGGTAAGGTGCTGCAATCGTTTGAAAAGTTCGGGACAGCCGAGCCATGGGTCCCGGCTTTCGCCGGGAAAGCGGGAGCAGAAGTTGCCAATTTTTCATCTCGATCTGGATATTTGCCCAGCCTTGGGGCCACGTTCCGCGGCGTCGGGCGGAGTTCGATCCGCCTGGGCGATCCGGAAGGCGTGGGTGGCTATCGCCGCGCATTTGCGGTGGCGCCACCCCCTCCCAACCCTCCCTCATCGACGGAGAGGGTCTTGCGTCCACCTCAATCGAGGCGTTTGTCTTCGAGGGATTTTTCGGCCTGCTCATGGTCGCGCTGGTCTTTGGCGCGAGCGGCTTTGCTGCGGCCGAAGCGGACCCGGTTTTCGGCGGCGCGACGGTCGCCTTCGATGCGCTCGCGCTGCTTTTTGTACTTGTTGAGATTGACGATCATCGCCTTCGCTGATCCTCGTTGCGGGTTGGCGGAACGTAGGGTGGGCAAGAATAGCGTTGCATCGGCGCCTTGTGTGGTTCGAGACGCGCCCCGGCTTTGGCGGGACGCTCTTCACCATGGCGTAAGCCTATGATGGCATTAAAGCAGATCGTCATTCCCGGCCGCGGAAAAGCTCTGAGGCGCCTCGCGAGGCGAGGCCTCGAAGGGCGCATCACGTCGATCCAACGTTACGATAATACTTGCCCAGCCTCAACGCGACAGCCACCATAGCCTGGGCGCCGCGTGATGGGTATCCCAACGCACAACCCTGCCTACCGTGTTGGGCGCAGTGACAGCGTGTTGAGGGCTGTACTGATGGTGGTGATACGATTTCAACGTTTGGTCGCCGCACCTTTTTCCGTCGTGCCCGCGAAAGCGGGCACCCAGGGGGCCAATTCCATGCCCGCTGCCCTGGCCCCCCGCTTCCCCCACGGAACATGTCCGTGGGCTGAAGGCGCACGGGGCGACGAGGAGAAAAGAGGAAAATGGGAACCATCCGTCTGGTTCGCGCCACTGGGGGGCAAGAGAGCGCCATGATGCGCCTGCGGCCCCGGAACCCTTGATCGGATCATGGTTATGAGCAGCCTCGACACCCTTATCCAGGATCTGGTGATTGCCAACCGCATCCTCGCCAAGGAGGAGGTGGTCGACGCCTATGGCCATGTCAGCGTCCGGCATCCGGAGAACCCAGGCCGATTTCTGATCGCCCGCTCGGTTTCCCCGGAACTGGTCGGCGCCGAGGACATCGTCGAACTCGGCCTAGACGGGCAGCCGGTCGGCGAGGACAAACGCCCGCTCTATCTCGAACGGTTTATTCACGCGGCGATATTTGAGGCGCGGCCGGAAGTCATGGCGGTGGTGCACGCCCATGCCGAGGACACGCTCGCCTTCGGGGTCGCTGATATGACAAAGCTGCGACCGGTGATCCACTCGGGGGCCTTTATCGGTACCGAGGTGCCGGTCTGGGACATCGCCGATAATTTCGGCGAGACCAACCTGCTCGTCACCAATCAGGCGCAGGGCCGCGACCTCGCCAAATGTCTCGGCGGCAACAATGTGGCGCTGATGCGCGGCCACGGTTTTGCCTCGGCCGCCCGCTCGCTGATCGAGGTGGTCCGGCTGTCGGTCTATCTGCCGCGCAACGCCCGTATCTTGATGCAGGCAAAGCAGCTGGGCGGCCCGATCAAATACCTCTCGCCCGGCGAGATCGAGGCCCGCAACCGCGGCTACAGTCCATATTCGCCCGAGACCTGGCGCGCCTGGGAATATTGGGCGAACAAAGCCGGGTGCGGCCATCTGCTGACCCGGCCCTACACCTGAGCGCGCTATAGAGGAGAGGAGAGCGACCGATGACGCTGACACTCGACGAAGCCAATCGCATTCTGCGCGGCGCGTTGGCGAAGGCGACCGAGCTGAACATCAAGATCAGCGCGGCGGTGTGCGATGGCGGCGGCCGGCTGATTGCGTTTCAGCGCATGGACGGCGCGATCTGGGCCAGCGTCTATGGCAGCCAGGGCAAGGCGGTGGCCTCGGCCGCGTTTGGCCGACCGAGCGGCGAGATGGCGGCGCGCGCCGACCAGCCGACCCCGCGCGGCATCGCCGCCGCCGAGGGCGATCACATGATCATGGGCCAGGGTGCCGTGCCGATCATCAAGAACGGCGTCATCGAAGGCGCCTGCGGCGTGGGCGGCGGCACCTCGCAGCAGGATGAAGACTGCGCCCGCGCCGGGGTCGCGCAGCTATAGGGCTCGGGCGCCCGCGGCGTATGGCGACGTTGATCGTTGGTCCGTTTTGGGTCGGGCTGTTTAGACCGAGCCTGATCTTCTGAAATCGTCGCGGGCGTGCGCGGAACGCGGATAATTCTGGCCGCGGCCGGGGCGCTCGGAGCCGGCGGTCAAGCGATCGAGCACGATCGTGGTTCGCGCCGCGACCCGCATCAAATCCGCCGCGGCCTGGCGCAGACGCTCGCGCACTCCCGGCGATCCTTCCATCAGCGCCGCGTCGAAACTCGAGCGAAACATCGCGATGGCCGCCTCGGCGCGGGTGTGCAATTCGCTGTCCAAGCCCGGCGTCGGGGGCGGTCCCGCGGGCCTTTGATCAGGCCTGTCGGCGGGCGGAGAGGAGACCGCCGCGAGCGGCGGGCTGGCGCGAACCAACACCGGGGACGGTGCGTGGCGCTCGGATTTGCCGATGATCCGAGCGGGCGGGGTCGGCGCGGGCGCGTTCGCGGCGATCGGCGCGGCTGACGCCACCGCAGACTGGCCGCGCGCTGACGGCCTGATGGCAGTCGCCGGAAGCTGGCGATGACGCTTCAGAATGTAATGAATGGCCGGCGGAGTACAGCCATAGCCCCGGGCAATTCCGCTGATCAACTCGCCCTTTTCATAGCGCGCCGCAATGGCGCTCCACTCGCCCTGCGGAATCTTCGACATTTCTGCTCCTCGGCCAACGCTTAGCGCCGGCTCTATATTCGAAAATCATTTCGCCTTGGGTAGCCGCGGCGCCCAGCAGAAGAACAGCCGAAATCTTATACTGAGCCGAAGGCCGCCCGATACGCCCAGAAATGGGCGATCGCGTTAATCATTTCAAGATCTCCGCTGGGGTCGCCGTTACCCGGCGAAAGAGGTTCCAACCCGGTTGTCCACGCCTTCGCGCACCCGAAACGAAATCTTCCCTCGGACAGCCCTGCGCTTGCGCGAAACGACGAATACGCAATCGATATTCTTGGTTTCATTTAACTCGGTTTCGACCTGGGTTTAACCGCAGCAGGCCAACGGGGATCGGAATGCCGGTGAAAGCGCCTGCCGATGGGGCCGGTGCGAAACCTGTCGAGGGAAAACGCGGATTGGCCTAATCTCCCAGCACCGCGTCCGCGAAAATGGGGGCAGCCTTGGCTTACATCTATGTCGTGCAAATGGACATCCCGGCCGAGCTCGAGGCCGAATTCAACCGGATTTATGACGAGGACCACGTGCCGACGATCCTCAAGGTCCCCGGCGTTCGGTCGTGCACCCGATATCGGCTCGACCACTCGACCGTGCCGACGATGCCGCGCTATCTGGCGATCTACGAGTGCGACAGCGCCGAGGTGATCAACAGCCCGGCCTGGACCGCGGCCTCCGATCTCGGCGAATGGAAGCCCAAAATCCGCCCGCATACCACCAACCGCCAGCACAGCGTGTTCCGTCAGATCGCCTGAACCCCGAGCAACAGGAGCGGCCAGCATGAGCCATGTCTTTGTCGTCCAGCTCGACATCCCGGCCGAGCATGAGGCCGAGTTCAACCGGGTTTACGACACCGAGCACTTCCCGATGCTGTCGAAAGTGCCGGGGGTGCGCTCGGCGGCGCGCTATCGGCTCGAGCATTCGACGGTCGCCGGCGTGCAGCGTTATCTGACGATCTACGAGCTCGAACTCGCCCGATGTGCTGAAGAGCGCCGCCTGGGAGAAGGCCGGCAGCTTCGGCGACTGGGCGACAAAGGTCCGCCCGCTGACGACGAGCCGCCACCACAGCGTTTTCGAACGCATCGCCTGAAAGGAAGCCCTAATGATCCACGTGCTCGCCATCATCACCGCCAAAGCCGGGATGCGCGACAAGATCCTCGAGGCGTTTCACGCCAACATGCCGGCGGTCCACGCCGAAAAAGGCTGCGTCGAGTACGGCCCGGCCATCGACGCTGAAGGCGCCGGCGGCATGCAGGCAAAGTTTGGGGCCGACACCTTTGTAGTGATCGAGAAATGGGAGAGCCTCGACGCGTTGAAGGCCCATGCCGCCTCGCCGCACATGGCTGCCTACGCCGCCAAGACCCGCGAGATGATCGCCAGCCGCGTCATCCACGTGCTCCAGCCGGGGTAATTTGCGGGAACGCGGACATCTTGCCCGCATACGCGCGGGACGACCCGCCGCTGATTTCGGGTCCTGGCGACCAAGTGAGAGGGTTGCCGGCTCTGTCTATTGGGAGGAATGACCGATGCAAGTCATGAACGTGATTGCCGAGATCCTGAAGCGTGAAGGCGTCTCGACCTTGTTTTGTTTTCCGACGACGCCGATCATCGAGGCTGCCGCCGCGGTCGGCATCAAGCCGGTGATCTGCCGCCAGGAACGGGTCGGCGTCCATATGGCCGACGGCTTCGCGCGGGTGTCGAACGGGCGGCCACCGGGCGTCTTTGCGATGCAGTACGGGCCGGGCGCCGAAAATGCCTTTGCCGGCGTCGCCACCGCCTTTTCCAATTCGACGCCGGTGCTGTTTCTGCCGCTCGGTCACCCGCGCGAGACCGCGCAACTCTTCCCGATGTTCAAGTCGAGCCGCAGCTATGCCGCGATCACCAAATCGGTTGAAGAGGTTCAGCTGCCGCACGAGATCGGCAACATCATGCGGCGGGCCTTCGCCCAGCTCAAAAACGGGCGGTCCGGCCCGGTCATGGTCGAAGTGCCGGCCGACGTCACCGGCACCGAGGTCGATGTCGACCCGAGCGAGCACCGGCCGGTCCGCGCCAGCCGGTCGGCCGGCGACGAGCGCGACATCGACGACGCCGCGAAGATGCTGATCGACGCCGCCTGTCCGATAATTCTGGTGGGGCAGGGCGTGTTTTATGCCGAAGCGACCGGCGAGCTGCGCCAGCTCGCCGAGTTGCTGCAGGCTCCGGTCATGTCGACGTTCGACGGCAAGAGCGCCTTTCCCGAGGATCATGCGCTGTCGCTCGGACCGGGCGGCGGCACCTTTACCGGTCACGGCCGCCATTTCCTGCACAAATCCGATCTGGTGCTGGGCGTCGGATGCAGCTTTACCCGCCACGGCATCGCCACCCCGGTATTTCCGCCCGGCAAGAAATACATCCACGCGACTAACGACACCCGCGATCTGCACAAGGCGTTTGCCGCCGATCTCGGGATTCTCGGCGACGCCAAGCTGGTGCTCGGACAATTGATCGAAGCGGTCAAGGACCGGCTCGGCGGCCGGGCGCGCGGCGGCGAGGTCGCGCGTGAAGCCGCCGGAAAGCGTGAGGAATGGCTCGCCCGCTGGCAGCCCAAGCTGCATTCGAACGAGCACCCGATCAACCCCTACCGGGTGATCTCGGATTTCATGCGCGTCGTCGACCCGGCCGAGGCCATCGTCACCCACAATTCGGGCAGCCCGCGCGAGCAGCTCAACCCGTTCTACCGGGCGACCCGGCCGCGCGGCTATCTCGGCTGGGGCAAGTCGCACCAACTCGGCACCGGGCTCGGGCTGGCGATCGGCGCCAAGGTCGCGGCCCCCGACAAGTTCTGCGTCAATATCATGGGCGACGCGGCGTTTGGCATGACCGGGCTCGATTTCGAAACCGCGGTGCGCTGCGGCATCCCGATCACCACGATCGTGCTGAACAATTCGACGATGGCGATCGAAACCCATGCGATGCAACTCTCGCACGATCGTTACGGCGCCCGCGATCTTGGCGGCAGTTACGCCGATATCGGGCGCGATCTGGGCGGGTGGAGCGAGCGGGTCGAGGATCCGAGCCAGATCGGCGATGCGATCCAGCGCGCCCGCCGGCAAAACGACGAGGGCCGCGCCGCGTTGCTCGAATTCGTCACCAGCCAGGAGCAGGGCTTTTCACATCGCCGCGGCAGCGCCGACTGAACGCAACGTCAACGGCCCTGGCCGGCCTGCCGAAGGGGTGAGAGGCGCGGTCTCACGGTATTGAGGGCCCGTTGTGGGGGAACAGCGGTCGTTCCCGACCCGTGTAGCTTGCGATGTCTTGTACCAGAACGGGACCCGCCGTGAACCATTGGGATCGCGGATTTGGGCCGCGATTATGGGGTCAATGCGCGCCGGTGTGGCTCGGGGATAACCGGCGAGTCCCCTCGTCGGTAATCAACCGGACCCCGACATCGAACGTGAAATACGACCACACCCAGCCGAGGATCACCGAGAGCCGATTGCGCACACCGAGCAAGAACATCAGGTGCACGGCGCCCCATAGCCACCACGCCGGTGCGCCAGTCAGTTTGAGCCGCCCAAAATCGGCGACCGCGCTCCTGCGTCCGATCGTGGCCAAGCTGCCCTGGTGGCGATAGCGGAACGGCGGCGGAGGCTTGCGGTTGCGCAGGCGGGCCCGCAGCACCGCTGCAACATAGGCGCCGCCCTGCTTCGCCGCCGGGGCCAGTCCTGGAGCCGGCTGGCCGTCCCAGGCGAGCACCAGCGCGGTGTCGCCGATCGCAAAGACGTCGGGTAGACCTGGCACGGAGAGGTCCGGCCCTACCATGACGCGGCCTGCCCGATCAGGCTCAATGCCCAGCCAGGCAGCTGCCGGCGAGGCGACGACGCCGGCTGCCCACAAGACGGTGCCGGCGCGGATGCGCTCGCCACTTACCACCACGCCCTCAGCGTCGATGCCTTCGACCCGGCTGTCCAGGCGCACTTCGACGCCGAGCGCCTCAAGCGAAGTCTGGGCGAAGGCCGACAGCCGCTCGTTCAATTGAGGCAGCACGCGAGGGCCTGCCTGCACCAGCAAGATGCGCGCCGATGCCGGGTCGAAGTTGCGGAAGTCCTTGGCCATCCCGTTGCGGGCGAGTTCCGCTATCGCCCCCGCCATTTCAACCCCGGTCGGTCCCGCTCCGACGATCAAAAACGTCAAGAGGCTCGCCCGTGCTGCAGGATCGTCCGTCGCCTCGGCTTGCTCGAAAGCGTCCAAGATGCGGCTGCGAATGCTGGTCGCGTCCTGCACCGATTTCAGCCCTGGCGCGTAAGCCGCCCATTCCTCGCGGCCGAAATAGCCGTGCGTGGCGCCGGTCGCGAGCACCAGCGCATCGTAGGCAACCGCGCGCCCGTCCACGATCAATCGGCGGGCAGCGACGTCGACTGCGGTGACGGTACCGCAGAAGACCCGCATTCTTGGGTTGTCGCGGAAGACGCCGCGGATCGGCGTCGCGATATCAGCGGGGGAAAGAGCGGCTGTTGCGACCTGATACAGCAGCGGCTGGAACAGGTGATAGTTGTGACGGTCGATCAGGGTAACCCGCGCTCGCTCATGGCGCAGCCCCGCCGCGCATGCCATGCCGCCAAAGCCTGCGCCAACGATGACGACATGCAGTGCGTTCTCGTCGGCTGGGAGCGCGCGATGCGCCCAATCAATGATCAGACGATCGAGCGAATAGCGTCCCGCGCCGAATACCCCGAGCAGGGCCAATAACGAAGCTCCATAGATCGTCATGCCGTGATCCGCGCCGGCCATCGCCATACCGGATGCTCCGGCGAAAAGACCGGCCGCCATCACCGGCGTCAACAGACCCGGCGCCAAGAGTGCCGCGCCGACGATCGCCAGGGGCCGAGGCACCATCCCGGCTTCCATGGAGGGCAGCATTCCGTGCATCGTCACGGGTCCGATCAGTGCCGCCGCCAGCCATAGCCGCATGGCAAGCAGGTAGAATGGGCCGACTTCCCGACTAACCCAGCGGAGAGCCGCCATTGCCGGGCCGGCTAGAGGCAGGGGGCTGTGCGCCAAGCCTTTGCCAAGAACATGATCGAGCGACAGCGGCCCGGCACCCTGCACAACATACCAGCCGAACAGAGCGGCCCAGAACAGGTGCTCGTCTTGCGGCGCTCCGAGGGACTGCGCGAGCAAGGTCAACACCAGCATCAGCAGCGCTAAAGGCCTGACGAATATCCCAACGGCCAGCAGCACCGGTCCCATTACCCGTGCGGCGATAATCGGCCAGGTGGCGTGGAAATCGCCGATATCGACGCCAGGAAACATATCCGGCGCAAAGAATGCCTTGGCCAACGACAGGCGGACCAGCAGATCGACGATCGGCGCCACCGCCCGCAACGCCGTCCGGCTGATATCCAGAAATGCGGCCAGCCTCACCCGAAGCCGGTCGCTATGGTAGAGTGTAATCGGCCTCACCGGCTTGCGGTCTTCACTATCGCTGGCGAATTCGTCATCTCCCTTTCCTTGTTCCCCGTTTATCATTGGCAAGCAAGCCCCAAACCGGCGCTCGCGTCGGGCTGGGTTCCATCATATTCTGAGCATATTCTGAGTTGCACATTTCCTTGCGGGACCGGCGCCAGATGAGCGAAGAGCGGGTCGCGTGGCGGCTGACGGCGATCCTGGCCGCTGATGTGGGTATTCGGGCTGATGGGCGCCGATGAGGAAGGCACGCTCGCGGCGTTGAAAGCGATCCGGCGCGAATTGGTTGACCCCAGGATCATCGAACATCGCGGCCGCATCGTCAAAACCACCGGCGACGGGCTGTTGGTCGAGTTTGCCAGCGTCGTCGACGCGGTGCGCTGCGCGGTTGACGTGCAGCGCGAGGTGGCCGAGCGCAACGCCGGTGTGCCGACCGAAACGCGCATCGAGTTCCGCGGTCGGCATCAATCTCGGCGACATCATCATCGATGGGGATGACATTTTCGGCGACGGCGTCAACGTCGCCGCCCGGCTCGAAACCTTGGCCGAGGCGGGTGAGATCTGCGTCGGCCGTGTGGTGCGCGACCAGGTACGCGACAAGCTCGCCTTCGCATTCGAGGACATGGGCGAGCAGCAGGTCAAGAACATCGCCCGGCCGGTGCGCGCCCACCGCATCTGCATCGAAGCCCCAGCAGCCGCTCTGCGGTCGCCGCGGCGGAGCAGACGCCACTACCGTTGCCCGACAGGCCGTCGATCGCGGTGCTGCCGTTCCAGAATATGAGCGGCGACCCTGAGCAGGAGTATTTCACCGACCGCTTGGTCGAGGCCATCATCACCGAGCTGTCGCGGTTCCGCACGCTGCTCGTGATCACGCGGAACAGCACCTTCACCTACAAGGGCAAGCCGGTGGATGTCCGCCAAGTCGCGCGCGAATTGGGCGGCCGCTACGTCGTCGAGGGCAGCATCCGCAAGGCCGGCAACCGGATGCGGGTGACCGCCCAGCTGATCGATGCGGCCACCGGAAATCATCTTTGGGCCGAGCGCTACGACCGCTCGCTGGACGATGTATTCGCCGTCCAGGAAGAGGTCACGCGCAATATCGTGGCGGCTGTGGCGCCGCAGGTGGAGCTGGCGGAGATGGCCCATGCCCGCCGCGCCACTCCAAACGGTGACGCCGTGCAGCTCGCCTGGCGAGCGCAAGGCCTGTTCAATGACGCGCATCAAAAGGGCCAGCCTTCGCTGATGCGGGAAGCCATCGCCACCGCAACGCAGGCGATCGCCGCCGATCCCGCATCGCTCTCGCCCACAACGTTCTGGGCTCGGCACAGCTTGTGCCACCTGTTGCGCTGGGGGCCGGAACCGGAAAAGGCGGTCGATGCGGCGTGGTCCACGGTTGAGCGGATGCAGGGCATCGATGCACTGGACTACCGGACCTTGGGTCTTTCCGGTCTTGTGCGGGTGTGGCCCGGCGATCACGAGCGCGGCGTCGCCGATCTGCGCCGCGCCATCGAGATCAATCCCAATTCCGCCAATACGGTAGCTGCGCTGGCCTTTGCCGAGGCGATGGCGGGTTTCGGCGAGGAGGCCAAGGCGCATGCCTTGCTCGCCCTCCGCTTGAGCCCGCGCGACACTTGGGTCAGTGGGAATGCCTAGCTCGCGCTGGCGATGGCGAGCTATTGCGCGCGCGAATATTCGGAAGCCGTGAGCTGGGCCGAACAAGCGATCCAATCGCATGCACGGGCGCCGATCCGGCACAGCATCATGATCGCCTGTTGCGCCCGGGCCGGCGACCTGCAGAAGGCCGCTCAGTAGCGGGCGGTGCCCGACGGCTTCGCCCCGGATTTGATCCCGAGCCTGTTCCGCGGCGAGAACCCGGTATTCAGTCGACCGGAGGACATAGAGCACCACTTGGACGGGCTGCGGATCGCGGCCGGCGAGGGGCCATGACCGCCGCGATCCTTGCCGCAGACGATGCGCTCGACTTCCTCGACCCCGTCCCAGAAAGACGAGATGCAAGCCGCTAGTGGTACGAACCGGACAGATGGTTCCCGTTGCGGGCCATAACATCGAGATTGCTTCGTCAGCCTACGGCCTCCTCGCAATGCTGGGTGGACGGCCCGGTGACGGCATCGATGTGCCAAGCTGGGGTCGATCAACGACCAGCAAGGAGACGGTCCGATGCCGGTTATCACGATCGGGCTTGATATCGCGAAGTCGGTTTTTCAGGTTCACGGCGAGGATGCGCGCGGCAAGATCGTCACCGAGAAGCGCTTGCGGCGATCCCAGGTCGAGGGGTTTTTCCGCCGGCGGCCTAACGCGCCGGTCGGGATCGAAGCCTGCGGCACCGCGCCTTATTGGGGCCGCAGCTTGCGTGCGCTGGGCCACCAGGTGCGGCTGATCCCGGCGGCTGGAGCCTGCCCTCGGGCCGGCTGAGGCCGGACCCGTGGGTCAAACCGTTTGTCCGGCGCAACAAGAACGATGCGCGCGATACCCGGTCCCATGGCGACCGCGCCACGCCCTGGCAGCGCGGCATCCTCGCCTGCCGCCCGGTCAAGAGCCTGCCCCCAGCGGAAGGCGGGGGTCGCGGTGCTCGCCCAGGCCGCCAAGACCGCACGCATCGCCTGGGCCCTGCTCGCCTCCGGCGAGGCCTACCGCAAGCCCAGCCGGGTGGCCTGATGGATAACCCAACGCGTTGCCCCAGCCCAACCTCCAACCCCAGCCCCACCCACCGGTTGATCGGCCGCCCCGGTCGGAGCCATCTCCGGCCGGCCACCCCGCGACGAGGAAGGCAGCGACGGCACAATGGTCAGGACCTGGATCGGCACACGCCGCTTTGTCATCGCGCCACCGAGCGCGCCGCAATGCTTGGAATTCGATCCGCGCAACCCATCGCGGCCAGTGGTCAGCCGACCGCGCAAACAGGCCGGATACATGACCGCTCCAGAACAAACGCCAATACCGCCAGATACCCCTTGCCCAGCGGAAGCCGTCCATACATGACATATAGCACAAAATTAATGAAACGAACTTAAGAACCATGGCCCTACCGCTCACGCGCATTCAGGTGGCGCAGTCCCACTGCACTCGTTATGCCCGGCCTTGTGCCGGGCATCCACGGAATCAGCAAAGCATGCGTCGCTCCTCGTGGAAGGCCGGGACGAGCCCGGCCATGACAGTTTGTCCCAATCCTGTGTCTGCGTCTGAGCACTAGACTAGGTGTAAAATTCCCAGTTTTGTACATCTGATCGGCGGCCCTGGCTCCGCGCGAGCTGATATGATTTTTCAAACCGTTTGACAGCGTTTTGGCTTACAGGTAGCTGAAAGAGCTCTGCTGGGATCTTGTCCGCGAAAATCGGGGAGCATTAAGTGGCAATCATTGCTGGAGGGCGCGGATCCACGGCGGGGAGTGGCCGAGCGACAGCTTGGCTGAACAGCGCGCCAGCGCAGAAGCTGGTGAAGGTGTTACGCTCGCGCCCCCGTTATGCTCGCCCTCCTCGCCGCGCCGTCGGTGGGCGAGGGCCAACAGTCAAAGACAATCCCGCGGCTTTGCTTCCTTACGTTTGAACCGTATACGTTGGGAAAGCGGCCAGGGATCGACGCGTTCTTCCAGACCTTGCGCGACTTGGGCCATATTGAGGGGCGCTCCCTCATCATCGATCACCTGTCCGCAGAGGAGCGCGGCGAGCGGTTTCCGGCCCTCGCCGCCGAATGTCTGCGCCTCAGAGCGGACGTCATCGCCACGACCACCACCCCCGCCGCGCAGGCTGCCAAGAACGCAACCCGCAGCATCCCGATCGTCATGATCGCCCAGGGCGATCCTGTGGGGACCGGGCTCGTAAACAGCCTCGCCCAACCCGGGGGAAATATCACCGGGACGTCCCTGATGATTCCCGATCTTGCGGCCAAGCGTCTCCAGTTGCTCAAGGAAGCTGTACCGGGAATCTCGCGGGTGCTCGTGCTGACGTACCTCACCGATCCCATTGCGCCGTTGCAGGTGAAAGCAACGAAAGAGGCGGCCCAATCGCTGGGCATTACGCTGCAAGTCCGCGATATTCAGTCGGCGGACGATCTTCCAGCTGCGTTCGATGCTGGTGCCCGAGAGGGCGCCGATGGTCTCATCGTCACGGCCGAGACCATATTCGTTATTCACCGCGCCTCAGTGAGTGCACTCGCGGCCCGCCACAAATTGCCGGCAATGTACGCGAATCCGATACAAGTCCGCGATGGCGGCGGCCTGATGGCGTACAGCGTGGCTGGCTCTGATGTCCAGAGGCGTGCCGCGGCTTACGTAGATAGGATCTTGAAGGGGGCAAAGCCTGCCGATCTTCCCGTCGAACAGCCGACCAAGTTCGAGCTGGCGATTAACCTCAAGGCTGCCGAGGCACTCGGCCTCACCATCCCGCGGAATTTCCTCGCGCTCGCCGATGAAGTGATCGAGTAGGCGGGCGGAAGACCTTTAACCTCCGTGAAGGCGGAGACGGCGCAGTCCGACTTTCTGCAACCCCGGGGATAACCCCCCAGGGTAGAGACGCGGAACGATCCCACGGCTCAATCTCGCTGTCTGCGCGGTCCCCGCGTTCCGAACTGCCGCCTCCCATCCTTTCGGTGGACGGGCGCGGACGAATTCCTCGTTGACGTCCGCACCCCAGCCAGGACCAGTCGGCAACAGCAGCTCGCCGTTCTCGATGACCGGCGGGTGGGTGACGATGTCGTCCTTCCAGGTCACGTCGTCGATGTCGATCTCCATGACTTTAAAGTTCGGCGCCACGGCGCACATATGCGCGCTGATCAGCGAGCCCAAATGGCCGTTGAAATTATGAGGTGCCACATTGACCTCGTAGGCGTCGGCCATCGCCACGATCCTCAAGGTTTTGAGAATGCAGTTCTACGCCGCGTCGTTGGTCGCGTAGTGGACCGAAATACGGCCGGGACTGACGCCCGCCTTACTGGTGGCACTCGCCCGCATCGGGCTGGTCAGCCCTCCGCGGTTGTCGGGTCGATCATGCGGCGGATTTCCGTGACCTTGTTGGCCGGGAAGCCACTCTTGCGTGCATGCTCATGGATGATCGCCTCGTCTTTGGCGAGATAGACGCAGAACGTCTTGTCGCCGGCGACATAGCTCTCGACCCACTGGATGTCCGGGCCGAGCTCCCTGAGCGTCGCGTTCGATTTCTGCGCGGCCTCGCGCAAGGCCTGCCGCTCGGCGCTGCCGATCGCCGGCAACTCGCGTTCGATGATGAATTTGCGCATGATCCTCCTCCATGTTCGGTTGCGGCCGATGGTGGCAGATCGGGCAGAATCGGTAAAGCTGCGATTCCGGCGCCACACGGCGGACGAAATCGTCGACGCCGCTTAGCGCAGACTGTTACTGCGTCGTCGATTTCGGGGTCGGAATGATGCGGGTCACGACATTCGCGCCGCGCTCGAGGCAGTTCGGCACGCGCGGCGCGATCTTGGTTTTCCAGAAATCGCTGTCGTAGACCGCCTTGTAGAGAGCTTCGCGCTCGGCTTCGCTCTCGAAGCGGCGCATCCAGACATAGACGGAATCGTCGGTTTCGCCGCGATAGCTGCCGGTGATGACCATGCCCTTGGATACCTGGAAGGGGATGATCTCCTCTTCCATGATCCTGACCCATTCATCCATCTTGCCCGGCAAAACCTTGTATTGGCGCAATTCGTAAAAGGCCATTTCGCTGATCCTCCATTGGCTTGGTTAGGTTCTACGCCAGCATAGCGACCGGGCGTCGCTGGCGAAAGCCGGCGCCATCGCCCTGGCGGGGCGACGCGCATCGTGGCCTCGATTTTCACACATCAGGGGCGAGCGAGGAAGAACGGGCGCGCTATCGCCGGCGCCCTGCATAAAGAGGCGGGTGAGACGATCAGGTCGGCATGGCCGTTGCCTGCCAAATCCAAGAATTTGTCGTCGTTCGGATCACCGAGCGGATCACCGCCAGCCGAGAGTCAGGCTCAGACAGCTACCGACCCCCGGAGCATGCTCCGCTATATCGGCGAAGGCTCCGCAAGTGGTATAGTGGGGCTGGTGAGGGTCGTGTAGACGGCACGACTGCGAGGGCGTCCACCACCAAGGGAGGGTCAAATCATGGCGAATTACAGGGTCATATCATCGGACAATCACGTGTTTGAGCCACCGGATTTGTGGACGAGCAGAGCCAAGCCGGTGTTCAAGGAGCGGGTCCCGCAGCTTGTCCGCGAATATGATGGCGATTGGTGGTACTGCGACGGCCACCGGACGATCGGGCTGAGCCCCGGGGCACAGACGGGTATGCGGTTCGAGGCGCCGGAAAAGATGGTCCGCACCATGACCTTTGATAAAGTCCGCCGCGGGGGCTACATCCCCGAGGAGCACCTCAAGGATATGGATGCCGATGGGGTGGATGTGAGCATTGTCTATCCCACGGTTGGTCTGCTGCTGTACAGCGTGCCGGACACTGCGCTGCTGTCGGAGATTTTTAGAGGATACAACAACTGGCTCGCCGAGTTCAGCGCCGGGGAACCCAAGCGCCTCAAGGGCATCGCCATGATCAACGTGGACGATGTGCAGGAGGGCGTCAAGGAACTGGAGCGCTGTGCCAAGATGGGGCTGGCGGGCGGCATGGTCACCGTCTATCCCCCGGAGGGGAAGGGATACGATAATCCCATGTATGAGCCCCTGTGGGCGGCGGCCCAGGATCTGGATATTCCCCTTGGCATGCACATCGCGACCAACCGGCCGGGCCCGGGCCAGGATTTTGGGCTCGAGGACCGCAACCGCGTCCGCAATTCCTTCCTGGCCAACGCCGACCACTGGGTGCGGATGTCTCTTAGCGATATGATCTTCAGCGGCGTCTTTGAGCGCTATCCAAAGCTCCAGGTGGGCACCGTGGAGCACGAACTGTCCTGGATTCCCCACTTCCTGGACCGCATCGACTACACCTACACCCAACGGGTCCAGCAAGAGCGCTATCGGTTCAAAGAGGCCATGCTGCCCAGCGATTATTTCCACCGCAACGTATTTGCGGGCTTCCAAGAAGATGCCATGGGGATACGCGATCGCCACATCATCGGCGTCGACAATCTCCTCTGGGGCTCAGATTATCCCCATGTCGAGTCCACCTTCCCCAGGAGCCGGCAAATCATCGACGAGGTTTTGAAGGACTGTACTGAAGAGGAAAAGGCCAAGATCGCCGGAGGCAATGCGGTCAGGATATACCACCTCAACTAGGTTCCTTCGGTCATCCTGGTCACCTGACGCTGCTACCGCTGGGTCCTCCCGGGGAGGAGGATCCAGCGAATGGGGTGGAAAAGTGCCAGTACCTTCCGACAATTGTGTTGCCCGATGACTTTTTGCTGGGCCGCCACCGCGGATTGCGACCGCGATCTAGAATTGTTGCAGAGTGGCAGAATGCGCTATCGCCGTTCTGCCCTACGCTTGCTGCTGGCTCAGTTGGCTCGCGCGCCAGCATAACGACCGGGCGTCGCTGGCGGAAGCAGGCACCCAACTCGCTCAAAGCAACGCCGCGCCAGCGGCTGCCTCAGCCTCGGCAACGACGCACGCGATGATCGCGCCCGCCAGCTCCATTGGCGTGGATCAGGCTGATAGGGTCCTCGCAGTGGCCTCAACGAGCCGCCGGACACAGCCAGGCGTCTCGCCGTGAGACTAGCTCTTTTTCTCCCAATAGCCGGGTGCGGCGGGAAAGACAGTGTGGCAGCGCGTCGCCTGAGGCGCGCCGTCCAGCGTGTCCGCGACGGCACTCCAGACAGCGTAGTGGGGTGCCGCCCGATGCGCCTCAAGCGCCGCCTCGTCCCGGTAGGCTTCGAAGAAGTAATAGACGTTCTGGTCCTGTGCATCTTGCAGAACGTTGAAGCGCAGACAGCCCGGCTCGTCCCGCTCGGAGCCGAGGGCATCGACCTCGATCGCCTTCAGAAAACGTTCGCGCTCGTCGGGCTTCACTCGGACCTTCACCCACATTGCCAGCATGCCGCCTCCCTTTCGTCAGTATGTCGAACTCCCCGCGTTCGCGCTCGGTCCGACCCGTACCGGACTATGGGATCTTATGCGAGCGGCAATGCATTAGGAATGGTTACGCCAAGCAGCAGGCGCGGGGGCACCGGGCTGCGCGTCCCGCCTCTCTCCCGTCTCGGGCGGTCAGAACCCGCGTTTTTCGAAGAAGCGGTTTTCGGGGCGGGGGAGGCCTAGGTTTTCTCGCAGGGTCTTGCCTTCGTATTCGCGGCGGAAGAGGCCGCGGCGCTGCAATTCCGGGACGACGCGGTCTACGAAGTCGTCGAGCCCGCCCGGCACCCACGGGAACATGATGTTGAACCCGTCGCAGGCGTCGCCGTAAAGCCATTCCTCCATCTGGTCGGCGATCATCGAGGGTGAGCCCACCAAGGCCAGCCCGCCATAACTGCCGGCGATGCGCGCCAGGTCGCGCACCGTCAGATTGTCGCGCCGGGCGCGGGCGATGACCCGCTCGCGGCCGCTCTTGCTGGCGTTCGATTCCGGGATGTCGGGCAACGGCCCGTCGAGATCGAATTTCGAGGCGTCATGGCCGAGCGCGATCGACAGCGAGGCGAGGCCGCTGTCGGGATGGACGAGGCTGTCGAGCAAAGCCCGCTTCTCGCGCGCCTCGGCGGCGGTGTCGCCGACGACGACGAGTGCCCCGGGCATGATCTTCATATGCTCGGGGTTACGGCCCAACCGCTGCATCCGTCCTCTGACATCGGCATAAAACGCCTGCGCGTCGGCGAGATTGCCGCCGCTGGCAAAGATCACCTCGGCAGTCTCGGCGGCGAGCTGGCGCCCGGCGTCCGACGCGCCGGCCTGGACGATGACCGGCCAGCCCTGGATCGGCCGCGCGATGTTCAACGGGCCGCGCACCGACAGGAATTCGCCCTTATGGTCGAGGATGTGCAGCCGCTCGGGATCGAAATAGACGCCGCTTTCGACATCACGGATAAAGGCGTCCTCGGCCCAGCTGTCCCACAACCCGGTTACGACATCGAAGAATTCGCGGGCGCGGCGATAGCGCTCGCCATGCTCCATATGCTCGGTCAGGCCGAAATTGAGCGCCAAATCCGGGTTCGAGGTGGTGACCAAGTTCCACGCGGCGCGCCCGCCGCTGATGTGGTCGAGCGACGCGAACCGGCGGGCAATCAGATAGGGCGGCTCGAAGGTGGTGGAGGCGGTGGCGATCAGCCCCAGATGCTCGGTCATCATCGCCAAGGCCGGCAACAGGGTCAGCGGATCGAACGAGGTCACAGTCGCGCTTCGCTTCAACGCCGCCATCGGCATGTTCAGGACCCCGAGATGGTCGGCCATGAACCAGGCGTCGAACCGGCCGCGTTCCAGGGTCTGCGCAAAGCCGATCAGGTGCTTGAGGTTGAAATTGGCGTCGGGATAAGCGCCGGGATAACGCCACCAAGCGGTATGGATGCCGACCGGTCGCATAAACGCGCCCAGACGCAATTGTCGCGCTGCTGCCATCGCTGCCCCGTGAGTGGTCTGAGTCCATCATGGATCGGTTGCCGCAAACACCGCAATATCCGCCGCGCAGCGCAAAAGGCTGTTATCGTGACCGGTCACAAAATCACGGATAGATCGACTTAATGCCCAGCTCTCATAACTCCCCACCTGCCACTCTTGACCGCGCTCTCGAAGTTGGTCCGGACGACTGGCAGGCGCCCGGCTTTTATCAGATGTTGACTGCCTTGGTCGTGCCGCGGCCGGTCGGCTGGATTTCGACGATCTCGGCGAGCGGCGTGCGCAACGTGGCGCCGTATTCGTACTTCAACCTTATGGGGAGCGATCCGCCCTACGTCGCGTTCGGCTCGACCGGCGTCAAGGATAGCCTGAAGAACCTTCGCGAAGTGCCGGAGTTCGTCGCGAACATCGTCACGATGCACCTCTTGGAGAGAATGAACTTCACCTCGGGGGATTTTCCGCGCGACGAGGACGAATTCGACTGGGCCGCTCTGACGCCGGCGCCGTCGGCGAAGGTGCGCCCGTTCCGGGTTGCCGAAGCCAAGGCGCACCTCGAATGCGAGGTCGCGCAGATCGTGACCGACCGCAACACCAACATCGTGCTCGGCCGCGTCGTGCATGCGCATGTCGATCCGTCAGTCTGGAAGAACGGGCGGGTCGATCCCAAATTGCTCGACCCGGTGTGCCGCCTCTCCGGCTCGGGTTATGCCACCCTGGGCGCAGTAGTTAACGTCCAGCGCCCGCAGTGGAAGAACATCGAAGGCACCGTCGGGCTGGATGCGATGCCGCGGGCGGAACAGCGGTAGCGCTGTTGCAGCTCGCCTAGATCGCGAGCGGAAGCAGCCGACACCGCGCAGGCATTCTGGGCCACCATCAAAGGAGAACCGCGCGAATGTGTGCCGCCACTCGTCAGATGCACCTCGGCGTGTTTGTGCTCGGCACCGGCAACCATTCGGCCGGCTGGCGCTACGAAGGGGCCGCGGTCAGCAACAACGATCTGTCGGTCACCACCGAAATCGCCCGCATCGCCGAGCGCGGCAAATTCGACTTGTTGTTCGTCTCCGACGGGTTGGTCATGGACGCGGGAGATCACCCTTCGTTTCTATGCCGCTTCGAGCCGACCACCCTGATCTCGGTGCTCAGCGCCGCGACCCGGCATATCGGGCTCGGCGCCACGGTCTCGACCAGCTATGGCGAGCCCTATCACGTCGCCCGCACTTTTGCCTCGATCGACCATATCAGCGATGGCCGCGCCGCATGGAACGTGGTCACCAGCGCACAGCCCAAAGCCGCGCTCAATTTCAGCCGCGATCGGCAGATGGACCACAATCTGCGCTACGAGGTCGCCAACGAATTCGTCGATGTCGTCAAGGGGCTATGGGATTGCTGGGAGGACGATGCGATCGTCGCTGACAAGGAGTCGGGGGTCTATATCGATGCCGATCGGGTGCGGCCGTTGAACCACAGGGGGCAGTTCTTTCAGGTCCGAGGGCCGATGAACATCGCCCGCTGCCCGCAGGGGCATCCGGTCATCATCCAGGCCGGCGGGTCGCCCTCGGGGCTCGAACTGGCGGCGCGGACCGCGGATGTCGTCTTTTCGGTGGTGCAGGAGCTCGACAGCGCGAAGGCGGCCTACGCCGATCTAAAGGGCCGGCTCGGTAAATACCGGCGCGCACCCGAATCGCTGGCGGTTCTGCCGGGAGTAATGCCGATCATCGGCGATACCGATGCCGCCGCGAAAGACAAGCTGTCACTGTTGCAGAGCTGGCTGACCCCCGCCAACGCAGCGGTCCTGGTCAGTGGCCGGATCGGCTACGACGTCTCGGGCTTTCCGCTCGACGGGCCGGTGCCCGCGCCGCCGCCGAGCGAGGGCGGCCGCACCTTTTCGCGGGTGCTGTTCGAGACCGCGCGGCGCGAGAACATGACCTTGCGCGACCTCTACAATTTGACCGCCGCGGCGCGCGGCCACTGGGTCGTGTGCGGAACCCCGCAGCGGATTGCGGATACACTCGGAGAATGGTTCGTCGAGGGGGCGGCCGACGGGTTCAACATTTTGCCGCCCTATTTCCCCGGCGGGTTTGCCGATTTCGTCGATCTCGTCGTGCCCGAGTTGCAGCGCCGCGGCTTGTTCCGCCGCGAGTATCAGGGGACGACGTTGCGCGACCATCTCGGCCTCGCCCGCGTCGCCGCGCCCTCAGCCGCGCCGTCGGCGAAGGATGACGCGGCTCGGGCCTGACCGGCGATTTCTGCGTCGCCTGCCAGCCGATAGCTACAGCGCGGCCGCCTACGAGACGCGCTCGTAGGGGAAGCGCTTCACCTTCTCCATGTTTTTGCCCTCGATGCGGATCAGCCGGGTCGGTCCGGCGCGCCGCGGCGAATGCAGATCGCCCTCGTTGTAGAGATAGGCCATGCCAGGCTTCAGCGTGTAATCCTTGACGGGCCGCGCCTTGCCGGGATTGCCCTCGCCCGGGCGGGCGACCGGGAAATAGTCGGTCATGATCGTTTCGCCGCGCGCTTGGCCGTAGATCGCCCAGGACGGACCGTGGTCATGCGGGTGGCTGTCCTTGGCGCCATGGTTGACGTGACCAAGAATGCAGAAGCCGAGTTCCGGATCTTCGTACAGAACCTTGCGGTCGGGCACGTCGTCGCCGAGGTGCGTCTTTACGAAATCCTCGTCCTTCAGCACCTCCTGAACCAGCGCGCAGACCTTTTTCCGCCCTTCGACACCCGGATCCGCCCCAAGGATGCGATGACATTCGGTGGAGAACTGCTCGAGACTATAGCCCATCAACGACCCTCCTTAATGTGCCCCACGCCGGCGCGGGCAGGCTGAAGGAGCATACCCCAAGTTGACGCGAGGTGGCAAAATTCCCTAGCGGCACTCTGCTGAATTCGCCACGGCCAGCCGACGCTTTCGCCGGGACCACGGCGATGTGATATATTTCTCGCCGGGGTCCCCGGACGGAGGTAGGACGGCGCCATGATCAAGCGGTTTCACGCGCTCTATGTCGGCCAGATCGAGCTCGACAATATCGGGCTCAACGGGACCCCGGCGAACGATCGCCGGTATTCGAACGAGCGCCTGTCCGAGGTCTTCGCGACGGTGCGCGACGTGGCGCGGGTCATGGACAAGGAGGGCTATTACGCGCTGTGGACGGCCGAGCATCATTTCCAGCGCGAAGGCTACGAGTGCCTGCCGAACCTGATCCAGCTCGGCCTTTGGTTGGCGACCCAGACCAAGCGGCTTAAATTGGGATGCGCGTTCAACATCCTGCCGATGTGGCACCCCATCCGGCTCGCCGAGGACTACGCGATGGCCGACATCGTGACCGACGGCCGGGTGATCATGGGGGTCGGCCGCGGCTATCACACCCGCGAGGTCGAGACCTTTGGCGCGCCGTTGCTCGATGCCGACGCCAACCGCGAAATCTTCGAGGAAGGGCTGCAGCTGTTGCTGAAGTGCTTCAACGAGGAGGCGTTCCATCACAAGGGCAAGTATTTCGAATGCCCGCCGCAGCGTGCCCTATCGCGGCTACCAGCTCGAAGAGATTACGATGGTGCCGCGGCCAAAATATCTGCCGGTCGAGATCTGGATGCCGATCGCCAGCGGCAGGACCATCGACATGATGGCGCAATACGGCATCAAGGCGATGGTGACGTTAAACGGCGAGAAGATCCTCGACGACGTGGTGCGCGCCTATCACGCCGCCTGCCGTCGCCACGGCCGCGACGTGGCGCTCGGGCAAGACATGATCTGGGGCGCCGGCCTCTATCTCGCCGACAGCCGCGAGGAGGCGATGCGCCGGGTCGAGCCGTCGCATGACGAGCGTTACAAATGGTTCGCACCGTTCGGGTTTGTCCGCTACGCCGACGAAGAGGGCCGCACCTGGGGCACCCCGGGGGCGCCGGTGCGGGTGCCGTCGCTCGCCGACGGGGTGGCGCAGAAGGCATGGTTCTGCGGTACGCCGGCGCAGGTTATCGACGGCATCAAATCGATCGAGGCGAAATATCCCGGGCTCGAGGATTTCATGATCCACTGGGCCGAAGGCCTGCCGCCCGACGAGTTCAAGGACCAGCTGCGCTGGTTCGCGCGCGATGTGATGCCCGCCTTCAACCGCGGGTAACGCGCGGTCGAGCTTCGAAGAGGGGAAAGATTTGCCGGACGCGAACAGCGCAACCACGATCGCAATCATCGGTGCGGGGATCGGCGGGGTCTATCTCGCCGCCCATCTGGGCGTCGCCGGCTTCAAGTTGCGGTTGCACGACCTCGACGATGCTCGTCTCGCCGATATCCGGGCGATGGGCGGGATCACGGTCGAGGGCGATGCCGGTGGCTTTGCCGCGGTCGAGCAGGCGACGCCAAGCCTCCGCGCCGCCGTCGACGGCGCCGACATCATCATCATCGTGACCGGCGGCAACGCGCAGGAGGGCGCGGCGCGCCTGCTCGCCCCGCTGTTGCGCGACGGTCAGCTGATCCTGCTGATCCAGGGCAATACCGGCGGCGCCTTGGTCGTCCGCCGCGCGCTCGACGGAAGCGGCTGCCATGCCGCCGTCGATATCGCCGAAATGGATAACTACCCCTATTCGTGCCGAAGGCTGGCGCCGACGCGAATCCGCCCGATCGTCGCCAAGCGCTGGCTGCAGATCGCATCTTTCCCGGGCAACCGCATCGGCGCCGTGTTCACGCGGCTGTCGCCATTGTTTCCGCAGGCGGTCGCGGCGCGCGACATCGTCTCCACCGGCTTCACCAACGCGAATGCGATGCTGCACGTCGCCAACTGCGTCGCCAATGCCGCACAGATTGAGAGTGGCGGCGGATATAAATTCTATGCCGAGGGGGTGACCCCGGCGGTCGCCCGCCTTTACGAGGCGATCAACGCCGAACGCGTCGCCGTCGCCGCTGCGCTGGGCGCCGTTGTCCCTGATCTCGCCGATTGGTTCGAGCGCACCTATGGCGTGCGCGAGGCCACCCTCGTCGACACCTGCCGGCGGCTGACCTACGCCGCCGACGGCCCCTATCAAGCAACCGGCACACCGGCCGGGCTCGACCACAAATACATCACCGAGGACGTGCCGGTGGGGTTGATCCCGATGAGCGCGCTGGGTGCGGCGGCGGGCGTACCGACCCCGGCGATCGACGCGCTGATCGAGACCGTCCGCAACATGACCGGCAAGGACTTTGCCGCCGAGGCCCGCAGCCTCGGTCGTCTCGGCCTGGCCGGCATGGACCTGCCCCAGATCCGGCGCATCGTCGACGAGGGCTTCCCCTGACGAACGGCGCAGTCCGCAGCTATTGTTCAGACTCGATCAAAAGATTCACCGTGGTGTCTGCCAATATTGTCTTCCCGGCGAAGGCCGGGACCCATCTCAGCCGCGGGCACCGGCCTGCGCCGGTGTGGCGAGACTTTTGGCGCTATCATTAATCTGTCGGATCCGGTGAATCATATGAATGACTCTAAGCACTGGATCATCGATAGCCCTCGTCAGCGCGGGGGAGGGCGGTCGATCACAGCTGGACAGCGACCTCCCGCACCACGTCGCGCAGCCAGAGGATAGCGGGCTCGCTGCCGTGCTCTCGATGCCACAGCGCCGTGATCTCGAAGGACGGTGAAGGGTAGGGCGGCTCGAATATCTTCAGGCGATAAGCCTCCGCAAACGCGGTGGCGAGCCGCCGCGGCAAGGGCGCCGCCATATCCGAGCGGCTGACGACGGCTAGCGCCGCGAGGAAGTGCGGTGTGGTCAGGCCGACGATCCGGCTCAACCCGCGGGCCGCCAGCGCGCCTTGCAGCAAACCAACCTCACTGCGCATGACCAGGCGCTCGAGCCCATGATCGACGACATAGCCGGCAACCGCATGTTCATCTTCACCGGCCGCGGAAATGAGCAAATGGGGAACCGCGGCGAGCCGTTCGAGCGTCATCTCCTGCCACGCGGCGGGATGGTCGGCGCCGACGACCCAGACCCGCGTCTCGCTGAACAGCGGCTCGCTGTCGAACCATTCGGGGACCCGCCGGAAACTGCCGATCGCGAGATCAGCGCGCCCCGCCAGAAGCGCTTCGGCCACACCCATGTTGCTCGGCCGGATCCGGAACTCGGCATTTGGCGCCGCCGCCCTCAGTCGAGCGATCAGGCTAGGCACCAGAACGGTGCCGACATATTCGCCGCAGATCATCGTGAACCGGCGATCGGTCTGTGCCGGGACGAAATCGGCCGGGGTCAGCGCGAGCTGGAGGTGGAGCAGACCTTGGCGCAGCCGCGGCGCCATCTCGGTCGCGCGCGGGGTCGGCTGCATTCCATCGGGACCACGTACGAACAGCTCGTCTTCGAGCACGTAGCGCAGCCGATTCAGCGCATGGCTGATCGCCGACTGAGTGAGGCCCAGCCGATCGCCAGCGCGGGTGACGCTGCGCTCCTCGACCAGGGCGTCGAACACCCGCAGCAGATTGAGATCGAGCGCGTTAAAATGAAGCAGATTCATGGGTGCGATGCAATATTATCATTTGTGCGTATCATAAGGCGTGCCCAACTTTATGATACCGAATTCCTCGGGTGAGCTGGAGTTCCTTGATATGCCGAATAAGCTGAAATCGACGGTTTTGGGCGTCGCGTTGCTGGCTGGAACCGCCTTTGCCGCACAGGCGCAGTCGGTGTCGTCACTGCCGCCCAATGGCTCTGCTCCGACTGCGAGTGCTACGACCCAGCCCCCTGCCTCGCCGCCGAACGTTGGCCTGAGCCCTGGCGCCGGTCCGGCGTGGAAGGTAGAGCATTCTCAGTCGCCGGCGCCTTACGCGTCGAACCCGGCCGAACATCCCTATTCGGCGTCGGTCGATAAGGCGATGGCAGGTCCGAAGCCCAACTAAACGGATTTGGCGTGGCGGCCGAAGAACGCCGCGCAAGAACCCCTCGTATTCCGAACCCGCCGGCCTAGGCCGGCGGGTTTCTATTTGTCGCAAGCGCTCGACGGTCGGCGGCGGCCACGCTAAAGGAAGCTACCTGCCGGCAAAAATGCCCGAGGCGAGATATTTTGACGCCACAGCCGTTCGGCCGTTGGAGATGTTAAAGCTGCTGCCGGTTTCCTACGCCGAAAGACCGTAGAAGCTGCCGAGGACGTGGTATCGAATCGTAGCACCATCGAGCTGAAATGGCTGTGCGACTACGTGAATGGGCTTCGCCAGGCCGATGCCGAGCAATAGGGAGACGAGCGCGATAGCGCGCGACGGACACCGGACGATCTCTGTCATCGAACCCTCTATCAAACAGCATCTGTCTAGAAGCAAATCTGCGGTCCAAGCAAGATCGAATTGTTGGTATAAGCGTAAATCGGCAGATTTGACGATATTATATCTCGCTCAAGTTGTAAAACTACCGCGACCCTTGTCGTTACCGGCACGGTCTGGGTAAAGCCGAAGCGCCAGCGTTGCGTCAACTGGCTACTCGGCGAAAAAACCAGCGGATTGCCGCTGGTGTTACAGCACGGATCCGGCGCGGCATAGATGCTCCAGGCGCGGCCGAGAAAAACCGAACTTTCCCATGGATAGGGCAATATCCGGAACGGGACATCGTAGTGAATGCGATAGGACCCAATCACCGCGTAGCTGTCATTCGTGTAATAGGCCAGCCGCGTAGTTTGGTCGAGGTAGTCGAATTCCAGGTTCAATTCGGAATTTAACGAGATCGGCTTGATAGCCGACAAAGACACCAGCTTGTCGCTGCCGTTGAGGCCGCGCGACAGCGGGCGGTTTGCCGTGTCGGTGAAATTCTTCTGTCGGAATTCGAAGACCGATTTGAGCAGCAAATCATGCCATACCGTTTGATCGAATTCCAAGCCGGTGCCATAGGCGTCGAAGTATTGCGCCTCGCCCAACCCCACTTCGTCAAAGATGGCATAGGGCTTGACCGACGCTGGCGTATTCACAAACGCCAGCCCATTAGGAAAATTGAAACGCGGGCCGGCGGTTACTTCCACGAGGGCGAGATCGAGGCGGTTGACGTCGGTGTTATAATAATGATTAACGTAGCCGACGCTGGTGACGTCAAGCGTATCGCGGTTCTGTGTTTCCAAATCGTAGCTGTACAGCAGCGACCCGCTGGCGAAGATGCTGCCCGACGCTTGCTTCAGGAATTGGTTGTTGAGCAGCACCGGGCCGATCGGCGACAAAATAAATGGCGAACCCGGTGCGACATTGGCGTCGGTTTGGTACTGGCCGCCCAGAAAGACATAACCGGACAGGTGATGGCGCGACTGGGCCTTTTCGATCTGCGCCATATACTCGTCGATGCGGGCGCGGACCTCTGGCGGCGGCTTGTTGGCGGCAGCCTTTTCGAAATAGTCGCGCGCGAGGTCGAACGATCCCATGCGAAAGTACAGCGCGCCGAGCTCGAGCTGCACCCGCGGTAGATTTGGGTTGAACAACAGCATTCTTTCGAGGGCCGATACCGCCGCCTCGTAATCTCCAAGCCGGGCCGAAACATCGGCATAGGAAAAGGTAACGTCGAGATTGGCCGGGTTGCGCAGCATCTGCTGGAAGAGAGCTGCCTTTTGGGTCTCGAGCTTCGCCTGGTCGGCGTCGGATACCGGCTGTGCGCGGGCCGCCGAGGCGGCGAGAATAACGGCGAGAGCGATAATTCCGTAGACAAGTTTTGCCAATGTGCCGAACCGAACGGCAAAGCCGTTATTCTCTTCCAAGGCGCTCACCCCCCGCTTTTCCCCGATTGCTTTACACCGCGCTTTGATTTCCCAACCAGAACGACTTTAGGAGAATGCCCGGCTCGACCGCAAGTCTGCATGCGCATCCGGGAGGACGGCTGTTTGCGATTGGCCGGTCCGCGACCCGAAGTTGTTTGGGCGATGCTGCCGCGCCGCCGCGCGCGCTTGCTGACGCGGTTCGATCGGGCGCACACTGCAAAAGAACTCGGCCGGGCCTGTCGCGGACGACGGGTGGGGCCGACGGAAGGAGTGAGTTGCGTGGAGACCCCGCTCTATGACGCGCTCGAGGCGCGCGATCCTGCGCTGAGGGAGGCGGCGTTGATGGCTGCGCTGCCGGGCATCATCGCCGCTGCAAAAGAGCGCTGTCCCGCCTACCGCGATCTCCTCGCCGCGGTGCGGCCTGAGAAGGTGACCGATCGGCAAGCTTTGGCGGAATTGCCGTTGACCCGCAAATCCGAGCTGATCGAGCTGCAGCGGCGCAATCCGCCGTTCGGCGGGTTTGCCGCGGTGCCGGTATCGTCGCTTCGCCGGGTCTTCGTCTCGCCGGGTCCGATCTACGAGCCCGAAGCAAGGCGTCAGGATTATGGCCGGTTCGCCCGGGCATTGTTTGCCGCCGGGTTTCGCGCCGGCGACCTCGTCCACAACACGTTCTCCTACCACCTCACCCCGGCCGGGGCGATGGTGGAGAGTGCGGCCGAAGCGCTCGGCTGCCCGGTCATTCCCGCCGGCACCGGTCAGACCGAGCAGCAACTGCGCGCGATCGCCGATCTACGGCCGACCGGCTATGTCGGCACGCCGTCGTTTCTGAAGATCCTGCTCGACCGGGCGGGGAGCCAGGGTATCGACGTCTCGTCGTTGAAAAAGGCGCTGGTCTCGGCCGAAGCCCTGCCGGCGGCGCTGCGCCAAGACATTTGCAGCCGCGGGATGAGGGTTCTGCAATGCTACGGCACCGCCGATATCGGCGTCATCGCTTACGAGAGCACCGGCCCCGATGACGAGATCGAGGAAGGGATGGTGCTCGATGAAGCGATCATCGTCGAGCTTGTCCGACCCGGGACCGGCGAGCCGGTTGGTCCGGGCGAGATCGGCGAGGTCTTGGTGACGACCTTGACGCCGGAATACCCGCTCATTCGCTTCGCCACAGGCGATCTTTCGGCGATGCTGCCCGGACCCCGCCGCGGCGCCCGGACAAATCATCGGATCAAGGGCTGGCTCGGCCGCGCCGATCAGACTACCAAGGTGCGCGGCATGTTCGTCCATCCTGAGCAGATCGCCGATGTCCTGCGGCGTCACAGATCGATCACCCGGGCGCGTCTGGTGGTCGAGCGACCGGCCGGCGCGGACGAGATGACCTTGTTCGTCGAAATCGGCGAGACGGCGGACGATCTGGCGCGGATTGCCGAGACCGTGCAGGCGCTGACGCGGTTGCGCGGGACGATCAGCCCGGTGGCCGAAGGCAGCCTGCCACGGGATGGCAAGCTGATAGAGGATCGCCGCGACCTCGGTTGAAATTCACTAAAACGTCACACTTTTTTCAAACAGAAGTCCCAATCCGCTCCCCATATGTTAGGCGTAAGGTCAACCCTTACAGGTTTGTCCCCCAAACCTCGTAATCGGTCGATGTTATCGGCCGATGGCCAAAGCGGCTCCGGATTCCCCCTCCGGAGCCGCCTTTTTTGCCGCTGTCTTCTGCGCATGCGAGCGGCATGCCCGCGCCTGCCTCCGAGCTGATCGCCGAGGATCTGGCGTGCCGGCGCGGCGCGAGGCTGGTGTTCGCTGGCGTTTCGTTCCGCCTGCCCGCGGGCGGCGCGCTGGTGCTGACCGGCGCCAACGGCAGCGGCAAATCGAGCTTGCTGCGGCTTGTCGGCGGCTTGCTCTCCCCGGCGTCAGGCCGTCTGTTGTGGGCCGGGACGCCGGTCGCGGCCGACATCGCCGGGCACCATTCCCGCCTCCACTATGTCGGCCATCAGGACGCGGTGAAGCCGGCCATGACGCCGCGCGAAAACCTGAGCTTCTGGGCGGCGCTGCGTGGTCTCGACCGGCGGGCCGCGGCGCCGGCCGTCCACGACGCCCTGGCCGCCTTCGGGCTCGAGGCGGTCGCCGACTGGCCGTGCCGGTGGCTGTCCGCCGGGCAGCGGCGGCGCCTGACGCTCGCCCGCCTGTTGGTGGCCCCCGCCGCGCTTTGGCTCCTCGACGAGCCAACGAGCGCTCTCGACGACGACGGCCAGGCCCGGCTCGAACAGGCGATTGCGGCGCATCGCGCAGCCGGCGGGTGGGTGCTGCTGGCAACGCATGCGGCGATCGCCCTCGACGACGCGGCCATTCTTGCGCTCGACCGCTTCGCGCCGCCCTTCGATCCTGACCTCGGCGCCTGACATGACGGCGCTTCTCGGCCTCTTCCGCCGTGACTTTCGCCTCGCCGTGCGGCAAGGAGGCGACACCGCTCTGGTGCTCGGCTTCTTCATCCTTGCCGTTGTCCTGTTCCCGCTCGGCGTCGGACCCGAGCCGGAAGTGCTGATGCGCATCGCGGCGGGGATCCTGTGGGTGGCGGCGCTGCTCGCGGCCTTGCTGTCGCTCGATCGGCTGTTTCAGGCGGACTACGAGGATGGCGGGCTCGATTTGATCGTCCTCTCGCCGGTTCCGCTCGAACTCGCGGTGCTGGCGAAATGCGCCGCGCACTGGGTCGCGACCGGGCTTCCGCTGGCGCTGTTGAGCCCGCTGCTCGCCCTCGTCGTCGATCTCGACCCAGCAGCGTTCCCGACCCTGGTGATGAGCTTGCTGGCGGGAACCCCGGCCTTGAGCCTGATCGGCAGTGTCGCCGCCGCCCTGACCCTCGGCGCGCGACGTCAGGGCGTTCTGCTGTCCGTGCTCGTGCTGCCGCTTTATGTGCCGCCGCTGGTGTTCGGCGCCGGCGCGGTCGCGGCGAGCGCCATTGGAATGGCGCCGCGCGCCGACCTGTTGATCCTCGGCGCTTTGACCTTGACGGCGCTGGCGCTGTGCCCGTGGGCGAGCGCCGCGGCTCTGCGCCTGGCGCTCGAATGATCAGGGGTGCGAGCCGGCTCGACCGCCAAGCCGAGAAATGCAGGCTAGACGGGCCCGCGCTCCGGCTCCGGTTTGCCCGGAATCATCTGCCCCGGCCGCGGGCGGCTTTTCGCCCGGGCGAAACGCGAGGCACACCCCGTTCATGCAGTAGCGCTGGCCGGTGGGCTGCGGGCCGTCATCGAAGACATGGCCCAAATGACCGCCGCAGCGGCTGCAATGGACCTCGTTGCGAACCATGAAAAAACTACGGTCGGCCTCGGTCTCGACCGCGTCGGCGAGCGGCTCGAAAAAGCTCGGCCAACCGGTGCCGCTGTTGAATTTGGCATTCGCGCCGAACAGCGGCTGTCCGCAGCCCGCGCAGTGATAGATGCCGTCGCCGTATTCCTTGTCGAGCGGGCTTGAGCCGGCGCGTTCGGTGCCGTGTTCGCGCAGTACCCGGTATTGCGGGGCAGAGAGCTTGTTGCGCCACTCCGCCTCGCTCAGCTCGACGGCAAATTTCTTGTCTGCCGAATGCCGCTTTGCTCCGAGCCGACCCAACAGACCCCCAGCCATGATGTTTCCTCTCCGATAAGCGATCCACCGAGCCGGATATCGGAACGCGGAGAGCTTCGATTAAGAGGGGCGGGGCTAAAACGTTCAATGAATGCGTTCACCTCTGTCCGGGACCGGACGCAACAATTCCGCGGTCGAACGGGCGATCCAACACCACACGACGCAAGTCAACTCGTCGTCGCTCGTGCGCAGGCGCTGCGCTTCGCGCTGGGCGACGGCGGCGGCGGCGGCGCCATGCCGGCGGACCAGAAGCAACGCGGCTTCCCAGATCTTGCGCTCGTTGGTCATCATCGTCATTACCATAACGCCGGTGCTGCCCCACAGAGTTCCAGAAAATGCGCCGCTCGACCAGCCGGGCAATGCAAATCTCCAGCATCGCTCCAACATATAGTTGCCTGAGCTCTCATAGATACCGAATGCTGCTTGCGCCTGAGCTGTCCCACGTTATATTCGCGCCATGCCGGATCTTTTCGACGCCCCGATTGCAAAATCCGCCGACAGCTATTCGGCCAAGGATATCGAGGTTCTCGAGGGGCTGGAACCGGTCCGCCGCCGCCCCGGCATGTTTATCGGCGGCACCGACGAGCGCGGCCTGCATCACCTCGCCGCCGAGGTGCTGGACAACGCCATGGACGAGGCCGTGGCCGGCCATGCCACGCGCATCGAGATCGAGCTCGCGGCCGGCGATTGGGTCACGGTCCGCGATAACGGTCGCGGGATTCCGGTCGATCCGCATCCGCGCTTCCCAAACAAGTCCGCGCTCGAGATCATCCTGACGACCTTGCATGCCGGCGGCAAGTTCGGCGGTGACGCCTACCGCACCGCGGGCGGCTTGCACGGCGTCGGCGTGTCGGTGGTCAATGCGCTCAGTGACGCGCTCGAGGTCGAGGTCGCTCGCGATCGGCGGCTGTGGCGCCAATCCTACAGCCGCGGCATGCCCGGCGCCGGGCTGCAGGATGGCGGGCCGGTTCACAATCGGCGGGGCACGACCTTGCGATTTCATCCTGACCCTGAAATCTTTGGCGGCCTCGGATTTCGTCCCGCCGTGCTCTATCGGATGGCGCGGTCGAAGGCGTATTTGTTCCGCGGTCTCGAAATCCGCTGGAGCTGCGACCCCTCGCTGCCGCGGCCGGCCGACGTTCCGGCGGAGGCGCGGCTGCATTTCCCCGGCGGGCTCGGCGATTTCCTCGCCAGCAGCCTCGACGGCCAGGCGATGTTGGCGCCGCGCCCATTTCTCGGCCAAGCCGATCTCGCCGAGGGCGGCAAGGTCGAATGGGCGGTTGCGTGGCCCGAGAACGAAGAGGCTGGTTTCAGTCACTCTTACTGCAATACCGTTCCGACTCCGGAAGGCGGGACCCACGAAGCCGGTCTGCGCAGCGCATTGTTGCGCGGGATCAAAAGCTATGGCGAACTCGTCGGCCATCGTCGCGCTGCCCAGGCGACGGGGGAAGACGTGACCGGCGGGGCGTCGATGCTGTTGTCGCTGTTCATCCGAGATCCGCAGTTTCAGGGGCAGACCAAGGAGCGGCTGGCCTCGGCCGAGGCGGCGCGGCTGGTCGAGAACGCGGTCAAGGATCATTTCGATCACTGGCTCGGCGCCGACCCGGCGACGGCGCGGCTGCTGCTCGATCATATTGCCGAGCGCGCCGAGGAGCGCCAGCGGCGGCGGCAGCAGCGCGAGTTCGCGCGCAAAACCGCGACGCGCAAGCTGCGGCTGCCGGGCAAACTCGCCGACTGCACTCGCGACAGCGCCGCCGGCACGGAAATTTTCCTGGTCGAGGGCGACAGTGCCGGCGGCTCGGCCAAGCAGGCGCGCGACCGCGAAACCCAGGCGATTCTGCCGCTGCGCGGCAAGATCCTCAATGTCGCCAGCGCCTCGGCCGACAAGATGCGGTCCAATCAGGAGATCGCCGACATCATCCAGGCGCTCGGCTGTGGCTCGAGCGCGCATTACCGTGAGGAGGCTCTGCGTTACGAGCGGGTGATTATCATGACCGACGCCGATGTCGACGGCGCCCACATCGCCTCGCTGTTGATGACCTATTTCTTTCGCGAGATGCCGAAGTTGATTGAAAACGGTCATCTGTTTCTGGCGCTCCCGCCGCTTTATCGCCTGACCCAGGGCGAGGTCACCCTCTATGCTCGCGACGACCCGCATCGTGAGGAATTGCTGCGCGGCGGCTTCAGCGGCCGCGGCAAGATCGAGGTCAGCCGTTTCAAGGGATTGGGCGAAATGCCGGCGCGCTACCTCAAGGCGACGACGATGGATCCGGCGCAGCGCACCTTGCTGCGGGTTAGTGTGATTTCGGAAGATGGCTCGGCGGAAATCGAACCGGGGGCCGGGCCGGACCCGCGCATCGGGGTGCTGGTGGAGACCTTGATGGGCCGCCGCCCCGAGCTGCGCTTCGACTACATCCAGAAAAATGCCCGTTTCGTCCGCGACCTCGACGTATAAAGATCCCTTGCGCTGCGCCGGGAACCCGCTTACCTAAAATATGTCGACCCGTTTGGGTTCGGCTTCCCGGCCTTGCGTTCGTGTACGATCGTCCGACCGTGTCTCCCGAGCCAATCGATGTCCGATACGCTGTGCATCCGCGCAGCGGCCTATCTTGCTACTTGGAGTTACTGCTAATGGCGACCGGTACGGTCAAATGGTTCAATGCGCAAAAGGGCTACGGCTTCATCCAGCCCGAAAACGGCGGCGCTGATGTGTTCGTCCACATCTCCGCTGTCGAGCGCGCGGGTATCGACAATCTGCGTGAAGGCCAAAAGCTCAGCTTTGAGCTCGAGCAAGGCCAGCGCGGCCGGGTCTCGGCGGTCAATCTGCGCCCGGTCTGAGGGAGGTCCAATAGCCACGGGGGTGCTGGAGCGCCCCCGTTTCTTTGTCTAGGAGACCTGGTTGGCTAAGGAAGATCTGATCGAATTCGACGGCACGGTGCTCGAGCTGCTGCCCGATGCGCGGTTTCGGGTGCGGCTCGACAATGGGCACGAGACCCTTGCCTACTCCTCGGGCAGAATGAAGAAAAATCGCATCCGGATCTTGGCCGGCGATCGGGTTACGGTCGAAATGACCCCTTACGATTTGACCAAGGGTCGAATCAACTTCCGCCACAAGGACGAGCGAGCGGCGCCGCCGATGACACCGCGTCCACAATTTCGCCGGCGCTGACCGAGGTTCTGCCCTGTTCTACAGGCATATCTCAGGCTTAGAAAAGGTTTGACAAGTTACCGGTCAGACCCGACTTAAACTAAAGGTTCCAACCTAACCGATTGTTACGAAAAGGCTACAACTGCTCAATGGGTTTTTCAGAACTCGATCTGTCGCCTGAGGTTCTTCAGGCAGTTTCCGACGCCGGCTATACGACCCCCACCCCGATCCAGGAACAAGCGATCCCGCATGTCAAAAGCACGCGGGATGTTCTGGGCTGCGCGCAGACCGGGACGGGCAAAACCGCAAGCTTTGTGTTGCCGATGATCGATATGCTGGCGGCGGGCCGGTCGCGGGCGCGGATGCCGCGTTCGCTGATCCTCGAACCGACGCGCGAGCTGGCAACTCAGGTCGCCGCGTCTTTCGAACTCTACGGCAAATACCACCGCCTGACGATGGCGCTGCTGATTGGCGGCGAGAGCTTTGTCGATCAGGAGCGCAAGCTCGATCGCGGCGTCGACGTGCTGATCGCGACGCCGGGGCGCCTGCTCGACCTGCATGGGCGCGGCAAGATCCTGCTGTCCGATGCGCACATCCTGGTCATCGACGAGGCCGACCGGATGCTCGACATGGGCTTCATCCCCGATGTCGAGCGGATCGTCGGCTTGCTGCCGAAGAACCGGCAGACCTTGTTCTTTTCGGCGACGATGCCGGCGGAAATCCGCACGCTCGCCGACGCCTTTCTCAGCAACCCGGTGGAAATCGCCGTCGCACCGCCGGCCTCGCCGGCCGCTCTGGTGATCCAGTCGCTCGCCGTTGTCGACCCGCGAGACAAACGTGACGCGCTGCGCCGCCTGATTGCTTCCGAGGACGTCAAGAACGCGCTGATCTTCTGCAACCGCAAACGCGACGTCGATATTCTGTTCAAGTCGCTCGCCCGCCACGGTTTCGACGCCGCGGCGCTGCACGGCGACATGCCCCAGCCAAAGCGAACCGAGACCTTGGAGCGCTTTAGGCGGGGCGAGATCCGACTGCTGGTCGCCAGCGACGTCGCCGCCCGGGGGCTCGACATCAAAGGCATGAGCCACGTCTTCTGCTTCGACGTGCCGATCCACGCCGAAGATTACGTGCACCGCATCGGCCGCACCGGCCGCGCCGGCCTGTCCGGCCGATCGTTCATGCTGGCGGCGCCCGAGGATGGCAAAGCAGTCGCCGAGATCGTCAAACTGATCGGCAAGGACATACCGATGCACGAAATCGAGGGCGTCGCTCCCGCCGAACTCGACTACGCCGCACGCCGTGGACGTGGGTCGCGGCCGAGTTCGCGGCTCGCTCGGCCCGAGCGTCCGGCGCGTGCCGGCGGCGACGGCCGCCCCACCTCACCGGCGCCGGCAAAGGAGCGACCGGCGCAAGCCAAGCAGCGGCCGGAGGTGCCGCGTCCGCACGATCCGACCCCGCTGCGCACAGCGGCAACGGCGCGACGGTAACCCCGTTCCCACGCGCCGCCCCGCCGCGCCGCCCGCGCCAGCCCGAGCGGAATTTCGACGAGGATCGCAAAATCATCGGTTTCGGTGACGATCTGCCGGCCTTTCTTGCCCGTCCGCCGCGCATCGTCGCCCGGCCCTGAGCCGAGCCGCGGGCCCCGATGAAGACGATCTTCGTCATGGTCAAATGCGAGCTCGGGCAGGCTTACACCGTGGCCGATAAGGCGGTCCAGGGCGTCCAGCAGGTTTCAGAGGTCTATTCGACCTCGGGCCAATACGATCTCTTGATGAAATGCTACTTGCCGGACGAGACCGACATCGGCCGGTTTGTCACCGAGCGGGTACAGATGCTGCCCGGCGTCAAGGACACGTTTACGATCATCGCGTTCAAGGCATTCTCGGAAAACTCATCCGCCTAGCCCGCGCCGCCTCGACCGTCTCCCCTTGCATTCGCGCCCGAGCAATGCCATCCCCGGTTCCGATGATTGGGAAAGGTGGACGATGAGCGCGGAAGAAACGGGCTGGGTGAGAGTGGCCGGGCGAGCCGATCTGGCCTCGGGCGAGGTCCTCGGCGTCGAGGCCGCGGGCCATTCGATAGCGATCTACGACTGCGACGAAGGCCTTTTCGCCACCGACAATATATGCACCCACGCCTATGCGTGCCTGTCCGACGGCTGGCTCGACGGGCAGACCATCGAATGTCCGCTGCACGCCGCGCGCTTCGACGTCCGCACCGGCCAAGTCCTCGACCCGCCGGCAACCGAAGATCTGAAGACCTACCCCGTCCGCCTCGTCGGCGACGACATCGAAGTCAAAATCGACTAGCGGCCTGGTTCTTAAGTTCGCTTGATAATTTTAATATATGTCATTGCGAGGAGGCCGTAGGCTGACGAAGCAGTCTGGAGTTTTGAGTCCGAGATTGCTTCGCCTCGCTCGCAAATGACGGCAAGGAATTAGATTACAAATTTCTGGCGCAGGATACTAGTGGTCCGAATTTGACGCTTGGTACCCGCCTCCTTTTCCGTCATGCCCGCGAAAGCGGGCACCCAGGGCCGCTAACACCGTACCAACTGCACCTGGACCCCCGCTTTCGCGGGGGCGACGAGGAAGAGAAACCCGGAACCATTTGTGTGGTTCATACCACTAGCGGCCATCCCAACTTTCATCCATACACCCGCCGGTAGAGCTCGATGATCTCGTCGCTGGTCGGCACCAGCGGGTTGTTGGCGGGCGAGCCCGAGGCCAATGCCTGGCTCGCCATGATTGGCAGCAATTCCTCGTAGCGTCCGGCGTCGATCCCCCATTCGCGTGGGGTCGGAACCTTTAAATCCTGGTTGAGCTGGCGTAGTTCGTCGAGCAGCCGCGCAACCGCGCCCTGACTGCCTTCGCCTTCCTCGGCGATCCCCATCGAGCGCGCGCAATCGGCGTAGCGGTCGAGCGCGGCCGGCACCGAGAACGCGGTGATCTCGGGCAACAGCATCGCGTTCGACAGCCCGTGCGGCACGTGAAAGAACGCGCCGATCGGCCGGCTCATGCCGTGGACGAGGGCGACGCTTGCATTCGAGAAGGCCATCCCCGCTGTGGTGGCGCCGAGCATCATCGCCTCCCGCGCCGTCCGGTTGTCGGGCTCGGCGCAGGCGGTGCGGATGTGCCGCGCGATCAACCCCATCGCATTTCTGGCGAGCCCGTCGGTAAAAGGGCTGGCGCGGCGGCTGACATAAGCCTCGATCGCATGGGTCAGACTGTCGAGCCCGGTATCGGCGGTGAGCCGCAACGGCATCGTCAAAGTCAGCTCGTAATCGACTATCGCCGCCAGCGGACAGCAGGCCAAACCAGCGATCAGCATTTTCTCGTCGGTCGCGGTATCGGTGATGACCGTGAACCGGGTGACCTCCGAGCCGGTGCCGGCGGTGGTGGGGATCGCCACGACAGGCGGCCCGGGCTTGGGGATCTCGGCCGGGACCTTGTAGTCGCGCATCTGCCCGCCATTGGCGGCGAGCACGCTCATTCCTTTCGCGGTATCGATCGAGCTGCCGCCGCCGATGGCGACGAGGCTGTCGAACCCACCCTCGGCGAGCATTCGCGCCCCGGCCTCGACCACCGCCGTGGTCGGATCCGGAACCGTGTCGGCAAAGACCTGCCAGCGGATTTGCGTCCGGTCGAGCAGCGCCGTCGCGCGCTCCAGAATGCCGCAGCCGCGGATATAGGGATCGGTGACGACCAGCGGTCGGGCGAGCCCGAAACGTTGCAACATGCCCGGCAACTCGGCGAGCGCCCCGCCTCCGACCGCCATAAGCCGCGGTGTGGTAATCGTCGCAACCATGTCGGCCTCCCTCCGGCTCAGCCCGGCTTTTTTAACCGAAACCGCAAGACGCCGCCCGGTTCTTCGCTGGACTCCAATAGCCGGCAGCCGGTGGTCTGGCAGAAATGCTCGAAATCCTTGACCGCCCCGGGATCGGTCGCCAGCACTTCGAGGACCGCGCCGGGCGGCAGCGGTTTCAATGCCCGCCGCGCCTTCAATACCGGCAGCGGGCACAACAGTCCGGTCGCGTCGAGGGTGGTGGCGGTATCGGCTGTTGCTTCCGTCATGGCGCAGACAATCCCGGTCAGCTATGGCGCGACGAATTTTAGCGGATCGACCGAACGGCCGGCAACCAAGCCGCCTGTTCCATCTGTCTCAGCGCGGGTGAAACTGCCCCAGCGCAACGCCAAACAGCTCGTTGAGCATGTGGAGCCGCCCGCTCCAGCCGGAGATCTTGGTTGGCACGGTGTCGGGCGGGTAGCGGCGAGTGACCGCAATCTCGGTCACCCGGTAGTTCAGTTGTGGCGCGCGGACGGTCAGGTAAAACAACAGCCCGTAATACGCGAACACGTCGCGGAACGGCGCAACCCGCGGATCGCGCAGGTAGCGGACGGAATAGGCGCGGAACCCGTTGGTAGTGTCGGTGAACCAATGCCGTGCGGCCAGGCTCAAAACCGGTGCGTGGATCAACCGGCCGGCGATATAGCGGTCGATCGGGGTATTTTCGCTGCTACCGCCGCGGCGGTAGCGCGAACCCTGCACATAGTCGAAGCCTTGGTCCAATTTGGCCACGAAATCGGCAATCAACTCGACGCTGTCCTTGCCGTTGCCGTCCATAGTGACGATGCCGTCGTAGCCGGCATCCAGACACCAGGCATAGGCCATGCGCAGTTGCGCCGAGAGTCTGCCTGCGCCTGTCTTGATCAGCAGCGCGCGTACGCCGGCGTTGCGCAGGAAGTCCAATTCCAGCGAACCGTCGGTCGAGTTGCCATCGGCGATCACCACGTCGGCCGGTGGTGCAAATTGGGCGATTAGACCGAGCTGACGGCGAATGCGGTCGCCTTCATTGATGACCGGGATGACCAACGCATGATTGTGCCGTTTTTCGCTCAGCACAGTCTCGGTGAATGTCGGAACCTGCCAAGCGGCGCGGTCCGTCAAAACCAGGCCTCGGGCATCGCGCGACCGGCGTCGCGGATGGCGCGGCGCCAGTCCGGCGCCGTGCGCATCTCCACCGACACCCAGCCGTTGTACTCGGCGCGGCGCAAAGCAGCGGCGATGGGAGCATACGCGGCGGCATGGTCGGCGACCGGCATCAGGTGCGGCGCGCTGGCGTGGCAGTGCACGACGAACGGCGCGGCCTGGGCCAGAAATTCCGAGTCTTCGTGATTGAGAAGTATCGCGCCGGCATCGATGTGCAACCCGAACCCGCGGGTGGAGACGCGGGTCACCAGCGCATATGCCTCGGTCGTATGGGTGACGAACCGGCATTGGTATTCCGCCGGATTCGCTTCGATACACAAGACGGCGCCTTCCGCCGCGAAATGAGGGGCGGCCGCGGCGAAGAATTCGGCGGCCCGGTCCATCGCCGTCTCTGGCGACAAGTCGCCCGGGTCGCGGGCGCCCGGGGCGCCAAATACGCACGGTACGCCACCGCAGGCGCCGGCGATGCGGGCGATCAGCTCGAGATGGCGAGCGAGGGAGGCGCGTTCCTCATCGGTCCCGAACAGCTTCGCACCGGGTACACCGAATAGGAGACCCTGCAGCGCGACGACCTTGAGCCCGCGCGCGGCGAGATCCGCCGCGTCAGCACGGACCTGCCGGAGATCGATCGCCGTCCAGGGTCCGAACGACTTGGCCGGCGCCAGCTCGATACCAGTAAAGCCGGCCTTTTCCACCAGATCGAGCGCCTCGACGTCGTCCTCGCCGGGCCACGCGATATTGGAAATGGCCAAGCCGGCGAAGGTCATCGTTGCTGCTCCCGATTAACAAAGTTGCCGATCGCCGTGAGCACCTGGCTTGTGCTCATGACATAAGGCGGCGCGCCGCCGAACAACATCGCATGTTTGGTGCGCAGGGCATAGCGGGCCGCCGGGAGTGCCTCTGATCCGACTTTGGCCTCGGGGAAACAGCGCACGAGGATGTCGCGCATCGCCACCGGTTCGGTAAACAGGTTGACGACGCCTAAGCGAGCTTCGGCAATACGTGCGAGGTCACCGGACAGGCGGTCCGTCGGATACCACTGAAACATGCTCGCCGGGTTGATCTTTTCGATCTGGTTGCCGTTCAGCAAGTCATACAGCGCGTTCTTCTTCAGCCCCGCGCCGAACAGCGCCGGTAAACGGACGATGGAACACACCGGGAAGCGTTCGGTGACCCACTGCTCGACTGCCTGCCGATGGCGGCCATAGGGCTCGTTCGACGACAGGCGCGCCAGCTCGGCATCTTCGTCCAGCGTTTGCGCGGGATCGGGATAGACGTCGATGGTGGAGATCAACACGAAACGCTCGGTCCGGGCTTGCGCGAGCGCGTCGAGCAAACGCTGGATGCCGGCCCAGTCGGCCTCCGGCTCCTTGTTGGCGATCCACTTCACCGCCGAGATGCCGGCACAGACGATTTCGTCGAACTGCTCGCCGGCGAGACTGTGTATGTTCTGAGAGTTGTAGGTCCGCGCGAAGCCGCCGACGGCCAGAAGGTTCCCGCCGACAAAGCCCGTATGACCGATCAGTGCCCGCCTCATTGCGAAACCTCCCGCGGAACGATTTTGGCCGGCATGCCCAAGTGGAAGTCACCCTCCTCGTTGATGACATTCAACCGGCGAGAATGCCGCTGCCCGGGACTGCGCACTTCGCGGGTGATTACGTAACGGCGACGCGGCGGAAGCCCGCGATAAATGCCCAGCATGTACTCTGCCATCAACGCAAACAGCAGCGAGAACAGAAACATCATGCCGGAGATCTGCAGCGATAGAGTGGTCCAGCCGGCCTCGACCCCGGGCTTGAACAGGTACACGACAACGACGTACACGCTGTAGACTAGACTTAGCGCTCCGGCGGTCAAGGCAATCACGGAGGCGAGCCGCAACGGCGTCGAAGTCGCGCTCAACAGCTCCTGCAGTCCCTTCGCCACGGTGGCGCGCCAGGCGCGCGGCGACGAACGGTCGGGGGCAAGCCCCGGCCAGCGGCCGAGAAACGCGGGAAACCCGCCGGCAATCGTGCCGGTCTTAAGCAGCATCTCGCCATCCGGCGAACCGGCGAGGTACAGCGCCGCGGCCCGGCTGTAGAGGCGCAGGGCCGGAGGCGGGTCCAATACGGTGCGCCCGGTCAACGCGCGATAAAGGCGGAAATAGGCCGAGGCGAGGCCGCTATACAGGCGGCCGTGCCCGCCGGCTTCTTCGCCCAACGCGATGGCGACCTGGTAGCCTTGCCGCAGACTGTCGATCAGCTCGCGCAGCACCGCCAGGCGCTCCGGCCGCGGCTCGGCCAGCAAGATCCAGTCGCCGATCGCGGTATCCAGTCCGACAAGCTGTGCGGTGTCGCGGTCGATGCGCTCGGCCAGAAAATGGATCGTCAGGTCGGGGATATCGGCTGCCAGCGCCTCGAGCTCCAGCACCGCCGGCCCCGATACCCCGTTGGCGACGATCACCAGCTCGGTGTCGGTGAACAGTTCCGCCAGCGCTTCACCCCAGGTGGCGAGCAACGCGCGGTCCGGCACGATGTCGTCCGCCACCATCACGGCGCTGACCGACCGCAGCAACGGCGGCGCGGCGGCAGCTTGCGGAGAAGGTTGGTTATGACCAGTCATGTCCCTCAAGTACGTCGAGGACATCATAGATGTTATCGATTTTGCCGCCGAGAATCGAGATGACGCGCGGACTGTCCGCCGCCGGTTCGAACAAGATGGGGCGGGCATCATCCTGTTCGGCATGCGCTAACAATACTTTGACGTCGAACAGAGAGCCGAGGGGTCGGGCGCGTGCGAGGGGCGGCATATAACGCGCGGCATCACGCAACATGGCGGTCATGTTGCTGTGCGACCGCATCGCCGCCTCGGCAGGATCGATCCAGGCTGCGTGCGGCGTGTAGCGGACATGGCTGAGCGAATGGCAAGCGAGCGCGGGAAACGGCATGACCGAGAAGAACGGCCCGTCCATTACGGTCACCCCGATCCCAGAGACGATCGGCGGCGGCTCGATCAGGGCGATCTCGGCGAGCTCCTTTTTCAGCGTGTTGCGCAAGGTTACGCCGACCGAGTCCAACGCGGCATAGGTGCAATTGAAGACGTAGCGCAGGCGCAACGTCTCGCTGCCCAAGCGGACGCTTGCGCCCATGGCGTCAGCCGCTTGCAGCCACGCCGCGGCGCCCAGCCGCAATTCGACGCCGGCGGCGTCCAACCGGCGCAGCAGGTCTTGCGCCAGCGCTGCGGCGTCGAAGGCGACTTCCTGTGTCAAAAACGCAGCGTCGATCAAGTTGGAGTCGAAGAGCTGCCGCAGGTGAGCCGGGCTCTCTTGGCAAGGCGCCCCGATGCGGGCGCAGAAGGTGGCGAACTGACTGGCGCCAACGCGCGATTGGCGGGCGATCGCATAGATTTTCTCGAATCCCGCAGCGATCGCGAACGGGTGGTCCGCGCAAAATCGGGCGAAGTTCTGCCGAGAACGCGTGGCGGTGCCCAGCGAACGCGGGTAATGATAGCCGTTGTGCACGCGCGCCTGGTTCACATACGAGGCGCGCCGCAGGATGCCCGTTTCGCAATCGGCGAGCATTACCCGAGCCATCCCCATGCGCCGCAGCTGCAGCGCCACATGGCAGCCGAAGAAGCCCGCGCCGATCACCAGCGCATCGGCATCCGCGTCTCCCAACCGCTTCATCCGGCCGCTCGCTGCATCGTGGCGTGAGCCGCAGACCTACTTGTTGTGCTCGGAGAAGTGGCCGCCGATCAGCGGCATGTCGAACGCGAACGGCTCCGCGGTCTCGGCGATCGGGCCGTCGTAGCGGTATATGCGCAGTTCGTGGTCGTGGTGCGGCGTGTTCGCCGCGACGGACACCACCTTCACGAGGCTGAAAGGGGCCGCGGACAACACTGATTCGAGCGTGGCGATCGTCTCGATATCGGTCCAGAAGCCGCTCTCGAATACCACGTAGCGGATGCGGAAACGCTTAAAGTAGCTTTCGATCTCGGCACGGGAGACGGCAAGCGGACGCGTGTCGGCGGAACGGCCCTGGCGGTAGTGCACCAGAAGCTTCTCCGCACGTAAGACATGCAGGTCAGATCGCGGGCTGTTGGCTCGAAGGTTGAATATAAACGAAGCGGAACGCTGACCGTGGAACAGGATCGTGGTGCGCTCCGGCGCCAAAGCCGCGACAAGCTCCGCGGCCGCCTTGTGACCATCGACCCGCGGAACCGCAACGGCGGTCGTCCCATAGGCGAACACACCAAGGCCAAAAATAAAGCAGGCGGGGCCGGCCAGTCGGGTAGGGATAAGCCGGTACAGCGCCGCTACCGCAAACAGCGCGAGCGGGGCCAATATGTGGATTGTGTAGCGCTCGTCTTTCAGGTGGATCGCGGTGAAGAAGACATAGCCGACAGCGAAGGTCACCAGCGAGGTCACCAGTAGCGGGTCGCGCCAGCCGCGCTGAGGTGCGGCGATCTCAAGGACCACGAAGAGCACGGCGAGACCGAGAACGACGATGCCGGCCTGAGCGGGCAGCAGGCCGGCATAGTACCCCAAGCCCGACCAAAGATGGTGCGGCCCCTGCGAGGCCGCCTCGCCGGTCGCCAAATCCATGTTCATCGAGCCGAACCGCAATGTTATCGCGGCCAATGGCGCGAGCAGCACCGCTGCAATCGCCGCGGCGATCCATAGACGCCGCTGGGCAAACACCGACAGCCCGTGTCGCCACACCAGCATGATGGCGAATACGAAGGCGACGAAAACAACGGTCTGCTTCACGTACAGTCCTGCCACCAGCAGGACAACCGCGAGAACGATCTGCCAAGTCTGCTCGTCACGCAGATAACACACCAGGTAATAAATGGACCAAATCAGGAATGCATAGGCCGGCATCTCGAGCATGACCTGTCGGCCCCATAGCGTCACCAGCGGCAGCCCAAGCGCGGTAAGCCCGACGCCGACGGCAGCGGCATCGGACATCCAAAGCCGCGCCAGTTGTCGAGTTCCCAGCGCGAAAGCGAGTAAGAATGCGGTTACCGTCAGCTGTGCGACGAAATGGGACACACCGAAGACCGCGAAGAAGAACGCCTCGACGATCGGGAACAAAGGCGGATAGAACAATACGGTCACCGCCGGGTAGCGCATGTAGTAATCGATGGCGAAGCCGACCGGATCATGCCACGGCATCGCCGCAACAAAGTCGCGGATAAAGACACCGTTCATCGCATGGCTCGGCGCGTCGAACCACCAGAAGTCGCCGTTAGTGGGCGCCGTCAACAACAGGATGGCGCAAGCGCAGACCAGGATTATAGTGCCGGGCAAAGCAGAGCGTAGTCGCAAGTGCCGGGGCAACGAGTTCTTAATAAATAATCCTGTCATTATTGGGACATTATCACACATGGTGGGCGCGGCTGAAGCCAATTCCGTTAGGGCTCCGCACGACCCCTATGCGCGGCCATTCCGATCGCTCGTCGCCACTGGCAACCCCGCGCCCGGCCGATGGGGACATTGCGACGATGTCGTATCCCGCAGGATCAGGGCGGCGCGAGTTTGCCGAGTAATGCCCGTATTTCCAGCAGCTCGCGCCGCACCTCCTCAAGCGCCTCGCGCAGCATTTGCCGAGAGGGCAGGGTGCTGCTCGCGGGCTCGGGCGGATCGGCGACCGGCTCGAGTGCGAACAAAGTGGACGGGGCCTCCTCGTCAGCCGGCGGCGCCGCTGGCTCGTCGCCGCGCAGCGCGCCGTCGCGCAGCAGCTTCTGCACCCCGCGGATCGTGTAGCCTTGCTGATATAGGCACTGCCGGATCCGCCGCAGCAGATCGACGTCCTCCGGCCGGTAATAACGCCGCCCGCCGCCCCGCTTCAGCGGTTTGACCTGCGGGAATTTGGACTCCCAGAACCGCAGCACGTGCGCCGGCAGGTCAAGCTCCTCGGCAACTTCGCCGGTCGTCCAAAAGGCGGCGGCGGATTTGCCGTTCCGGCGGGGCGGCTCGCTCTCGTCCGCCCGATATGCCTCGGCGCGCGCCACGTCAGCCTGACGTCGCCTCGGCCGCGCTCTCGCCGGTTTCGGCCAGCCCGCTGTTGATCTGATCCTTCAGCGTGTGGCTGGCGCGAAACACCAGGACCCGGCGCGGGCTGATCGGCACCTCCTGACCGGTCTTGGGGTTGCGGCCGACGCGCTGCCCTTTCTGCCGTACGGCAAAACTGCCGAAGGACGAGATCTTGACCATCTCGCCGCGCTCCAGCGCGCCCGAGATTTCGGCGATCACCAATTCGACCAGCTCGGCCAATTCGTTGCGCGACAATCCGACTTCTTGATAGACCGCTTCGCTGAGCTGAGCGCGTGTTACCGTATGCCCGGCCATCAACCCCTCCCCGCTTTTGGGGAAGGTTACCCTGGCCGCAAAATCCCGTCAAATTCCAAAGCGTTGTCCAGCTCGCGCCGTGCCGCGGCCGAGCCCGCGCCGCGCTACCAGCGCACCACGCTCGCACCCCAGCTCAAGCCGCCGCCGAGCGCCTCCATCAATATCAGATCCCCCGGCTGGATCCGGCCATCGGCTACCGCCGTCGCGAGCGCCAAGCGGGATCGAGGCGGCCGAGGTATTGGCGTGGCGATCGATCGTCGTGACGACCTTGTCGGGGGGGAGCCCGAGCTTTCGTCCCACCCCCTCGATAATCCGGCTGTTCGCCTGATGCGGCACCAGCCAGTCGATGTCCGCCGCGGTCAGTTGGTTGGCGGCGAGCGCCTCGTCGACCACTTCGCTCAGATGCTGGACCGCCCGGCGGAAAACCTCGCGTCCCTCCATCCGCAGGAACCCGGTATGGCGCGTCGAAGACGGCCCGCCGTCGACATAGAGGATGTCGTATTGGCGCCCGTCCGAATGCAGATGGTTGGACAGGATGCAACGGCCGCGCGGCCCCGGGTCGGAAACCGCGCTCAGTACGAGAGCGCCGGCGCCATCGCCGAACAGGACGCAGGTGCCGCGATCGTCCCAGTCGAGAATCCGCGAAAACGTCTCGGCGCCGATGACGAGGGCGGTGCGCGCCTGCCCGAGCCGCAGCGCATTGTCGGCTGTAGCCAGGGCAAAGATGAAACCCGCGCACACCGCTTGCAGATCGAACGCTGCTCCCCGGTGCATCCCCAACCGGGCCTGCACCCTCGTCGCGGTCGCCGGAAACGTGTTGTCCGGGGTTGCGGAGGCGAGGACGATCAGATCGAGATCGCTGCCATTCATGCCGGCGGCGGCCAGCGCCTGCTCGGCCGCGCGCACGGCAAGATCCGAGGTCAGCTCTCCGTCGGCCGCCACGCGGCGCTCGCCGATGCCGGTGCGCTGGCGAATCCATTCGTCCGAAGTGTCGAGCCGGGCGGCGAGATCGTCATTGGTGACGATCCGCTCGGGCAGATAGGCGCCGCATCCGATGATTTGCGATCGCAACGCCATTGATGCCGGCTTACAGCGCCGCCGATTGCGGCATCGATGTCGCCTGGTAGAGGCGCGCCAGATCGTCCCGCGTCTTATCGAGAAACCCGTTGAGCTTCATGTCGGCGGCGAGACCGATCGCGTTGGCAAAGCCCAGGGCATCGGTCGAGCCGTGACTTTTGACGGCAATCCCACCCAGACCCAAGAACACGGCCCCGTTGTAGCGGCGCGGATCGATTCGTATCCGCAGCTTGCGAAGCGCCCCGCGCGCGAACAGATAGCCCACCCGCGCCAGCGGCGAATGGTGGAAGGCAGCGAAGAGAAACTCGCTGAAGAGCTTTGCGGTCCCTTCCGCGGTCTTGACCGCGATGTTGCCGGTGAACCCGTCGGTGACGACGACATCGACCGTCCCCGCCGCGATGTCGTCACCTTCGATGAACCCGCAAAAACGGATCGGCGTCAGTGCGCCGCGAAGCCTCAGGCTGGCGGCGCGCACGGCGTCGTTGCCCTTCAGATCCTCGGAACCGACATTGAGCAGGCCAACCGTAGGCTCGACCAGACCGAGCACGGTCCGGGCAAAGGCATCGCCCAGCAGCGCGAACTGAACCAGGTTCTCGGCATCGCATTCGACATTGGCGCCAAGATCGAGCATCACGCTCTCGCCGCGCCGGGTCGGAAAGAACGAGGCGATCGCCGGCCGGTCGATCCCCGGCAACGTCTTCAGCACGAATTTCGCCATCGCCATCAGCGCGCCGGTGTTCCCGGCCGAAACGACGCCGTCGGCCCTTCCGTCGGCCACCGCATCAATCGCCAAACGCATGCTCGATTGCCGCCCGCCGCGAAATGCCAGGGACGGCTTGGCGTCGTCCAGCACCACCTCGCTCGTGTGATGCAACGTCACCGCCGGAGTAAGGCGAGGCAGCTTCGCCAGCAACGGGCGCAGCGCGTCTTCTCGGCCGAACAGCATGAAGCGCAAGTCAGGATAGCGCTGCAGCGCCATATCGGCGCCCTTCAACACCATGCCCGGGGCCTGCTCGCCGCCCATCGCGTCGAGAGCGATTGTGATGCTACCGCTCACCTTGTGCGGCCCTCCCGCCGGCGCTGATCCCTCAGGCCGTCTCGGAACGCGGCGCCGTCACCTCGCGGCCGTCATAATAGCCGCATGACGCGCACAGGTGATGCGCGCGTTTGAGCTCACCGCAGTTCGGGCATTCGGCGTATGTAGCCGGCTTTAAAGCATGATGCGAGCGCCGCATGTTGCGGCGCGACGGTGAGGTTTTCTTTTTTGGAACGGCCATGGGCAACTCGTTTTGGGGATCGCGGGGAGGCCCCGGTAATTAGCCAAAATCGGCGGTCACGGCAACAGAGATGGCGTCGTCCGCGCATAGAGCGGGGCGGTCCGTTCCGCACCGCGCGCCGGCAGCCCTCAATCCTGCGCCGGTTTGCGCAACCTCGCCAGGGCGGCAAAGGCGGAGTCGACCGGCTCCGCCGCCGCGGCGGCATCGATCGCGGCGTCGGGGTGGCGCGGGAATTCGGGAAGCGCCAGCGACAGCTCCTGGGCCACCGCCTCGCCGATGTCGATCGCGTCCCCGGCCAACGCTTCGAACACGGGATCGTCGGGGCCCGGCTCGAGTTCCGCTCCAGGCTCTTCGGCCGGACCATAAAGCAATGAAAAAGATCCGAGAACCGTGTCCGAGACGGGTTCGAGGGTGATCACGCAGTTCTGCGCGAACGCGGCCTCGAATTCGGCTTCGAGGAGGACGATCTCGCCTGGCTGGCGGCGCAAGGTCACCGTCGCAGTCAGGCGATCGAGTGCGACGAGGTCGAAGCGGGCGGCGAGACGCTCGCGCTCGTCTGCGGCGGCTTGGATCTGCTGACGAAAAGGCTCTGGACCGAGCCGTGCGAGCGGGATCAAACGGGAAAATTCGGGTGTGACCTCACTCATCGGGCGGCGTCCCATGCCGCGAATCCGCTGCTCGCCCCGCCGCCGTCGGGAGCGGGGAATCGAACCCGGCCGGAAAGTAGCTCGGAGGCCGGTTGCCGGGCCAACTCGCCGACTGCCGCCTGCACATATTCCGCCATTCCGGCGATCTGCGGCGACGATCCCGGGACGGTGCCGAAAAGATTGCGCTCCAATGCGGCGGGCAGAGCCGAATTGGCGCTTTCGATCCCGTCCTGATAAGCGCGAATGCGGCCGTAAAAGCCCCTGGCCATCCGCTTCACGTGCTTGCCCACGCTCAAATCGCCGGTGCCCATTTCGCGCAACGCCCGGTCGAGATCGGCGAACATCGCGTCGAAAAAGGCCTGAGACAGTTCCGCCGACCGCGGCCGGTCGGCTTTCAGCCGGTAAAGATAGAGAAATGCATGCAGGCAAATCAGCTCGTACCGACCGTCGAGTGTGTCAGGTACGCCATATCCAGCGAAAAACACGGGTTGGCGCGCTTGTTCGACGACCCGTCCATAAGCGAGCGCCGCCGCATCTCGAATCGACCTGCGTCGGATAGAACTGATCACCAGGAGCCTCGCGGCCATCGCAGTCGTTGACAACGACCGGCTGTCGACCGAATGTGCGGTGCTGTAAATAGGCGTCGTCTCAATCTATTTCAACCGAGACTGCCTTAGCCGCGCGATATCTTGTCCGGTAGCCACGCCATGCTGATGCTACGCTTATCCGCCGCTTTCACTGCTCTGTCGGCTGCTGTCGCACTGACGGGCTGCGCTACCACCGTCGAGCAGCGCGGCAATCTTCCGCCGCCGGATGAAATCGGTGAAATTCACCCGGGCAAAACGACCAAGGACGAGGTCGCGAAGATCCTCGGTACGCCATCCAGTGTCGGCGTCTTTAACGATAATTCGTGGTATTACATCAGCCGGCGCACCAGCCAATTCTCGTTTTTCGATCCGAAGGTGGTCGACCAGCAGGTCTATATCGTCGACTTCAACGACCACAACATCGTCAAGGCTGTGGACCATAAGACTTTGAAGGACGGGCAGGAGATCGCCCCGGTCGCGCGTGCGACCCCGGCCCCCGGACGCGAGTTGACCTTTCTCGAACAGATCGTCGGCAATCTCGGCAGGTTCAACGGCAGCACGGCGACCACCGAAAGCGGTGGCGGCGGCCGCCAACCTGGTCCGAACCCGCAAAGCCAGGAGTAACCGGCGCTGCTGCCGATCAGCCGCGGGTTCAACCCGCCCATTTCGCCAGAATGGCCAGCAGCAACAGCGCCACGATGTTGGTGATCTTGATCATCGGGTTGATCGCGGGCCCAGCCGTGTCCTTGTAGGGATCGCCGACCGTATCGCCGGTGACCGCAGCTTTGTGGGCATCCGAACCCTTGCCGCCGTGATGGCCTTCCTCGATGTATTTCTTGGCGTTGTCCCAGGCGCCACCGCCTGAGGTCATCGAGATCGCCACAAATAGACCGGTCACGATGGTGCCGAGCAGCATTGCGCCGAGCGCGCTGAACGCAGCCGAGCGCCCGGCGATCAGCGCGATCACGATATAGAGCGCGATCGGCGCCACCACCGGCAGCAGCGAAGGCACGATCATCTCGCGGATCGCCGCGCGTGTCAGCAAATCGACGGCAAGGCCGTAATCGGGTTTCGCCCGGCCTTCCATGATGCCGGGGATCTCGCGGAACTGCCGACGCACTTCGACCACGATCGACCCCGCCGCGCGGCCGACCGCGGTCATGCCGAGGGCCGCGAAGAGGTACGGCAAAAGCCCGCCGAGAAAGAGCCCGATCACGACAAAGGGGTCCTGCAACGCAAAACGAACATCAAGAGTGGGAAAGTAGTGCCTGAGGTCCTGGGTGTACGCGGCGAACAGCACAACGGAAGCGAGCCCGGCGGAGCCGATCGCATAACCCTTGGTCACCGCCTTGGTGGTGTTGCCGACGGCATCGAGCGCGTCGGTCGTACGGCGGACCTCGGGCGGCAGATCGGCCATCTCGGCGATGCCGCCGGCATTGTCGGTAACCGGGCCATAGGCGTCGATGGCAATGATGATTCCGGCCAAAGCCAGCATCGTCGTCGCCGCCACGGCGATGCCGAACAACCCGGCCAGCAGAAAGGAGACCACGATCCCGACGCAGATGACGACGACCGGCAGCGCCGTCGCCTCCATCGACACCGCAAGCCCCTGGATCACATTGGTGCCGTCGCCGGTCGTCGAGCTCTGCGCGATGCTGCGCACCGGCCGATAATCGCTCGCCGTATAATATTCGGTGATCCAGACGATGAAGCCGGTTACCCCCAGGCCCACAATGCTGCACAGCCACAGCTGAACGCCGGTGACGGAACTCCCGGTGCTCATCGCCAGCGGTTGCCGGGCGCCAAACAGCAAATAGATCACGACCGCGATCGCGATGACCGACAAGATCCCGGTGGCGATCAGCCCCTTGTAGAGCGCTTTCATGATCCCGTTATCGTTGCCGAGGCGCACGAAATAGGTGCCGATTACCGAAGTCACGATGCACACCGCGCCGATGACCAGCGGCAACAGCAGCATTTTGTCGAGCAAGGGCGGTGCAAAAAAAATGTTGGCCAGCAGCATCGTCGCGACGATGGTCACGACGTAGGTTTCGAACAAATCCGCGGCCATGCCGGCGCAATCGCCGACATTGTCGCCGACATTGTCGGCGATGACCGCGGGGTTGCGCGGGTCGTCCTCGGGGATGCCGGCCTCGATCTTACCGACGATGTCGGCGCCGACATCGGCGCCCTTGGTGAAGATGCCGCCACCGAGCCGCGCGAAGATCGAGATCAACGACGCGCCAAAGCTCAACCCGAGCATGGCTTCGAGGACCGGGCGCAGATCTTCGCTCGGGGTCGTCGCGCGCAGAACGAAGTAATAGATCCCCACCGCCAGCAGCCCCAGCCCGACCACCAGCAATCCGGTCACGGCGCCCGCTCTGAACGCAACCGCAAGCCCGGCGGCGAGCCCGCCGCGCGAAGCCTGCGCGGTGCGCACATTGGCCCGCACCGAAACATTCATGCCGATATAGCCGGCCGATGCCGACAACACCGCGCCGATCAGGTAGCCGATCGCGACGCGCAGCCCGAGCGCTATGCCGAGCACGATCAGGATGACCACGCCGACAATCGCGACGGTTCGGTATTGGCGGTTGAGATAGGCGCGGGCGCCGACCTGCACCGCGCCCGAGATTTCCTGCATCCGGGCGGTCCCGGCATTGGCGCTCAACACCTGACGGCTCGTGACCCAGCCGTAGAGCAACGCCAGGAGGCCGCAGGCGATGACGAGATAATATGCGTTAGGCATAGGGGAGCTTGCCTCGCGACCAGCGGGAAAGGGGGGCCCTGCGCTGCCCGGCGAGGACAGGTCGGAGCGCGCGGAACATGGCAGAAGCGCAATCTTTGGGCAACCGCCCTCGCGAATAGCGCGCAACTCGCTCCGGGCGCGAAGCGCCCCGCGTGACCGACAATGGTCTCTAGCCTTCAAAAATGGCGGTAGCCGGCAACCTCGACCGGGATCGCCCGCCCCGCGGCGTCGACGAGCCGCACGCCCGCGCCGGGCTCGATCCGACCGATCGCGGTAAGCGGCAAGTCGACCCGCGACCCAAGTCGGCGAATGCGCTCGGTCGCTTCCGGCGATGCCGTGAACAGCAGCTCGTAATCGTCGCCGCCGGCTGCGAGCCGTGGCGCGATCTGCGGATCGAGCGCAACGAATGCCTTTGCGGCGCGCGACAACGGCAGCGATTCGAGTTCGACGATCGCCGCGACGCCGGAGGTCTCGCAGATGTGGCCAAGATCGGCGAGGAGGCCGTCGGAAACGTCGATCATCGCATGCGCGAGACCGCACAGCGCGGGACCGAGGGCGACGCGCGGTTCGGGGACCTGGAATCGGGCGATCAGGGCGACGCTATGCTCCGCCGCCAGTTCCGGATGGGCTCCGCGCAACAAGCGGAGTCCGAGAAACGCGTCGCCGATCGTGCCCGAGACCCAGACCACATCCCCGGCATGGGCGCCGTTGCGCCGGATCTCCGCTCCCGCCGCGACTTCGCCGATCGCGGTCAGCGACAGCACCGCCGGTCCCGAGGTCGCGACCGAATCGCCGCCGAGCAGGGCAATGCCAAACCGCCGCTGATCGTCTTCAAGCCCGCGCGCAAAGCCCGCGATCCATTCCGTCCCGAGTTCGGCCGGCAGCGCCGTCGTCAGCAAATAATGCAACGGCCGGGCGCCCATCGCCGCAAGGTCCGACAGATTGACCCGCAGCAGCTTTCTGGCGACCAGGTCCGGCGGATCATCCGGCAGGTAATGCACCCCGGCGACGATCGCGTCCGCGGTCATGACCAGCCGGTGCCCGGCGCGGCAATCGACCAGTGCGGCGTCGTCGAGCAGTCCGAGCCCGCCCGGTCCCGCCAGCGGTGCAAAATAGCGCCGGATGCGTTCGAACTCGCCCGCTGCCTCGCCGGCGGCGCCCGGGGCCATCGACGCTACATATCCGCCGGGCGCAAGCTGCGGCCCAACCGATCGAGTACGCCGTTGGCGAGCCCCGGTTCCTTGCCGACAAAAAACGCATGGGCGATTGCGATGTACTCGCTGATCGTGACCCGCGCCGGGACATCCGGCCGCCGCACAAATTCCCAGGCGCCGGCGCGCAGGATCGCGCGCAATACCGCATCGAGGCGCGCCAGCGGCCATTCCTCGACCAGCACCGCGGAGATGTCGGCGTCGAGCCGCTCCTGATCGGCGGCGACGCCCCCGACAATGTCGGCGAAGAACACTGGATCGGCCTCGGCCAACTGGTCGCCGTCGATCTCCTGGTCAAACCGGTAGCGGGCGAATTCGTGGACCACCGCTTCGGGATCGAGCTCCGGGTTCAGCTCAAGCTGGTAGAGCGCCTGCACCGCCGCGAAGCGCGCGATCGTGCGCCGCCGCCCGCCGCTGCGCGGGCGTCCCTCGCTCGTGGTGTGGCCGTCCGCCGCATTCATCCGCCGGCCTGCGCCAGCCGCCGTTTCAGCTCGACAATCACCAGGCAGGCGCGCACCGCCGCTCCGCCATGGTCGCGGCCCTCGGGTGGGGCGCGTTCGAGCGCCTGCGCCTCGTTCTCGCAGGTCAGAATGCCATAGCCGATCGCCAGCCCGTCACGCACCGCCAGTTCCTGCAATCCGCGCGCGCTCTCGGCGCAGATATGATCGTAATGCGTCGTCTGGCCGCGTATCACGCAGCCGAGCGCGACAAACCCGTCGAACCGCTCGCTTGCCCGCGCGGCGATGCCGATCGCGGCTGGGATCTCGAACGATCCGGGGACCTGGATGGTCTCATGGGTGGCGCCCGCGGCGGCGAGCGCGCGCTCGGCCCCGCGCCGCAATGCCTCGGCGATATGGGCGTAATAGGGTGCCTCGACAATCAGGAGATGCGGCGGCCGGCTCATGGTGCGCTGTCCTGAGCAATGTCGGCCGCCGCCGAACCGAGCAGCCGCGCGACGTAGCGGGCGATCATGTCGATTTCGAGATTCATCTGCTGCCCCGGCTGCGCCTGGTTGAAACTGGTGCGGGCAAGGGTGTGCGGGATGATGTTGACGCCAAACCGGGTCCCCGACACCTCGTTGACGGTCAGGCTGACCCCGTCGAGCGCTACCGACCCCTTGGGCGCGATAAACGGCATCAGCGCCTCGGGCGCCTCGAACACGAACCGGACCAATTCAGCCTCGGGCCGCCGCTCGACGACCCGCGCCAGCCCATCGACATGGCCCGAAACCAGATGCCCGCCCAACTCGTCGCCGAGCCGCAAGGATTGTTCGAGATTAACCGCGGCGCCTTCCCGCCATCCGCCGATCGTCGTGCGCGACACGGTCTCGGCCGAGGCCTGCACCGTGAACGCCCTATCCTCGACCGCGATCACGGTCAGGCACGGCCCCGAGCAGGCGATCGACGCCCCGATCGCGATCGCCGCGGTATCGAACCCGGTGGCGATGGTGAGCTCGACCATCCCCCCGCGCCGCACCCGCCGGACCTGCCCAAGATCGGTGACGATGCCGGTAAACATGCCGATAGGCTACGAGTCCCGCCGGAAATTTACCAGCCGCCTCCGACCTTGGCAGCGATTGGCGCGCCGATCAACGGCTCCGTTTCTGATCTGTTCGCACCGAAAAAAATATGGGTGTGCCCTCAACTTGGAAAGAGATCGACCAGCAGGCGTGGGCAAATCCGCAATCTTGGCCAATGCCGGCACCCAGCTATCTCATCAGGGAGGCGGCGCGAATGGACGAGTTTCATCATCAAACTGCCCGGCACACGCGCCAAGGAGGCGGATTGCATCCGCCCTACTTGCTCGCTCCAGAGACTTCCCCGTCCGCCCTCCAGACAAACAGCACGATAACCGCTACGAAGCACAGGATCTTCGAAAGGACGTTCAGCGCGAGCGGCAGCCATTCCGCGGGAAAGGCGAACCCGAACGCAGCCCAGACGGCGAATACCACAAACTGCCCCGCCACCGCGTAAGAGGCGTACGCGGTCACCCGCATCGAAGGCAGCAACGTCAGCAGCGATACCGTTGAGAACTGGACCAGGAACAACGGCAGGAAGAAAAGCTGCCGATACAACATCGGATAAGTCGGGATCGGCGGATTAGTCCGCGCCATGACGATCAGATCGAAGGGAAACTCGAAGATCATCGGCGCGGCGGCAGTCCCGATGACGGCGCTGGCCAGCGCGACCTTCCAGCCCCAACGCCGCGTCAGGTAGAGAATCACGAAGAAGGTCACCGGCGCATCGACGAACGTGCCGACGCGCACGCGAGGCGGGGCGAAGCCCGGATAGGCCTGCTTCACTTGCAGTCCATAGACGAACGTGGCGACGAGGACGTTGTAGATCGCCAGCAGCCAGATCGCGATCATGAACCCGGCGACAGCGCCTCCGGGCCGCGTGATCTCGAGCGGGGCGCGCAGCCGTTTGCCCGCATAGGCAAATCCGCCGGCCACCACGAGCAGCACGATCGCCAGCAGGATCGCCTCGCCGCCGCCATAGGAAATCCACGAGGCGGGCATGTATGGAGGCGGCGGGGCTCCATGGGCCTGCGCAAGCCGCAGAAGCGCGCCCGCGCCCGCCGAGCCTTCAGATATCGCTGGCCCCATCGCGATAACACTAGAATTACGTATCTCGATCGTATCACGCCTCCAATTTCCGAGTCCTAATCTTGATTGTCGCAATGGGGCATCCGGATCAAAAATCGTGAAACCAGCTTCTGGAAGGCCTATCGCTAGAGCGGAAGGTTGAATGCCCTGTCCGCAGACACGGCTATGCTTTAAGAGCATCGGCTCTCACCGGGTTTGCCAGGAGATGGACGCATGGCCATCACACCGAGTCCGCTCGCGCGTTTCGCGCTCCCCGCGCTATTCGCGGCGCTCGCCGGCATCGCACCACCTACCGTGGCGCGTGCGGCCCAGCCGATCAGCGAGCAGGATGCACACGCGATCGGGGTGGCGGCTTACACCTATTTCTATTCTCTTGTCACAATGGATCTTACGCGGAAGCAGCTCACCAATGTTGTGACGGCGCAGGGTATTAACGCGCCGCCCAACACTTTCGCCAACGCGGCGGCCTACCCGACCGCGGACATGAAGGCGGTCGTGCGCCCGAATTTTGACACGCTCTATTCCAGCGCGTGGCTCGACCTCACAAAGGAGCCGGTGATCGTCTCGGCGCCAGATACCGGGGGGCGCTACTATCTGCTGCCGATGCTCGACATGTGGACGGACGTGTTCGCCTCCCCCGGCTGGCGCACCACTGGAACCCAAGCCGGCGACTTTGCCGTCGTGCCGCCGGGCTGGACCGGCTCCTTACCGGCGGGCGTGGTCCGCATCGACGCGCCCACGCCGTATGTCTGGATCATCGGCCGCACCAAGACCGATGGCCCCGCCGACTATGCAGCGGTGAACAAGATCCAGGCCGGCTTTAAGATCACCCCTGTCTCCCGCCGGGGCATGGCCGCCGAGCCGGTGGTCGGCGCCGTCGATCCCGCGATTGACATGAAGACGCCGCCGAAGATCGCGGTCGATACGATGCCGGCCGGCAAGTTTTTCGCCTACGCCGCCGAAATCCTCAAGCTGCAACCGCCCCACATCACCGATCAACCGATCCTTGCCCAGATGCAGCGGATCGGGATCGAGAGGGGCAAGAGCTTTGACATCGACAAGGTCGATCCGGCGGTCAAGACCGCGCTCGAGACCGTGCCCAAGGACGCCTTGGATTTGATGGCATGGAAGACCGCCAGCCTCGCCCGCGTCGTGAACGGCTGGTCGATGAACACCGACACGATGGGCGTCTACGGAAACTACTACCTGAAGCGCGCGATCGTCACCCAGCTCGGTCTCGGCGCGAACCTGCCGGAGGACGCGATCTATCCCATCAACCTGGCGGACGCGACGGGCAAGCCGCTGGATGGCGGCAGCGCCTATGTCCTGCATTTCGATAAGGGCGGCGCGCCGCCGGTGAACGCCTTTTGGTCGGTCACGCTGTATGACGCCGAGGGCTATCAGGTGGCGAACAGCCTTAACCGGTTCGCTGTCAGCAGTTGGATGCCGTTCAAATACGGCCCAGACGGCTCGCTCGACCTCTACTTCCAGAACGCCAGCCCTGGCGCCGACAAGGAGGCGAACTGGCTGCCGGCGCCGCAAGGGCCGTTCAACCTCACGATGCGTCTCTATGCGCCGAAGAGCGATGCACTGACCGGTAAGTGGAATCCGCCGCCGGTGATGAAAGCTGCGCCCCCCGTTACTCGCCTTTGATAAACGTGTGAACCCGCGACCACCCCGGTGCCGACGCGGCAACCCGTCTTCTCTGGCTGGCCAGTCGGCCGTGGAGAACTGTTAGCGACGGTTTTGGGCGAGATTTACCAGTATCGGAAGTCAGATCAGGGTCGATAGCGGCGCCTGGAGGAGGGCGCGCAGAAGCCGTCTGAGCCAGTGCAGGCGGAGGCGAAGTTGCAGCCGGTGGCGGCGCGAACAAACACCGAGCAGCCGGGCGAAGGAGCGGATGGCATCCTCCCTAGTTGCTGGCTACATTGGCTTCACCCTCTGCGGTCCATTTCTCTATTTCGTTTGAATAATCCGACGCCCAACAGAAAAGATCACATTCTAGTGGTATGAGCGATACAGAAGCTTCCCGAGGTCTGGGCTTTGTGTTATGATCCGGGCATGCAACCAGATGTCGAAGTCCGGCTCGGAGCGGGGGATCGCGAACGGCTGGAGGCGGTCGTGGCCGATCGCAACCACGCACTGGACCAGCCGGGCGATGGCCGACATCATGGGTCTGGCGATCAGCACGGTGCAAAAGATCTGGCGCGCCCATGGTCTCGCCCCACACCGGTTGCGGACCTTCAAACTCAGCCGCGATCTGCAATTTACCGCCAAGGTGCACGACGTGGTCGGGCTTTGCCAAACTCACCCGCCGCCGGCTCAAACGCGGCGTCTTTCATTCGCTCGTCGACCCGCAGGCGGCGATCAACCGATATCTGGCCGACCTCGACACGAGCGGTTGGCGCCAAAGGTGAGGGGTGGGTGAAGTCACAGCGAAGTCTCAAACGGCGTCTAACCTGCTGATCCTGCTTACGGGTGAAGAGGTGAAGGCAGATACAGCGGAAACTTTCCATGTGTGCGCATGCGCGCACACATGCGTAAATAGGTCAAAGTGCCTTCACCTCTTCACTCACGGCCAAAATCAACGACTTAACCACCCCATAACCCTTCACCCTGCCTTCACCTTGCCTTCACCGGCACATCGCGCCGACACGCCACGGACCCCGGAGACCGTGAGTGCCTCGCTGCGATGAGCGACGCAATGCGCTGCTCCTCGGTGCACGCGCCTGTTCCGGCCGCGGCGCGGTGGCCACGCGCAACGCTTTTGCCACCCAGCATGCCGGGGGCATTTCATGCCGCCGCACGGGCATGGGTGCTCGACACCATCGCCAGCAACGCTCTGACCCTCGCCGACATCAGGAGTGGCTCTGCCGCACGCGCGCGTTGCTCTCAGAGGCAGAAGCGGCCCTGCCGAGGGTGAGACACCGCCCCATGATCCTTGAGGTCGGAAATCCTGCCGAACGCGGTTGACGATCTCTGCCGTCCGGGCTGGCTCGATGGCGCCGATCATCGGGTCGACGCTGCCGTCCTCGACGCTGTGGCCGAGCTTGTCGAACGGGCGATTGCGTTGAGGCTGGG
>CAWAVV010000006.1:0-105890 GCA_963785565.1 uncultured Alphaproteobacteria bacterium
GGTAGGGCGAGGGGCCGCTAATTCGATTTTTACGTCTCGTTTGACAGCCGTTGTTCTTTTCCGCGCGGTACGACCTCCGCTATAGCCTCTTGGGCGGATCTCTCGGGCGGGCCGCGCGAGAACGTCGGTTTAGGCATCCATGCTCGACATCGGCCTTATTCTGCTAGTCATCGCCGTGCTGCTGGCGGTCATCGGCCTGTGCCAGCCGCTTGCCGCTTATCTGAAGCTGCCGCCCCCGGTCCTGCTTGGCGTCATCGGGGTGGCGCTCGGCGGCTTTCCGCTAGCCATGGGCAAATTCGGCCTCTCCGGCGGACCCAATATCCTTGGCGACGCCTTTGTCGCGCTGCCGGTCAGTTCGGCCGTCTTTATCAACGTGTTCTTACCTCTTCTGCTGTTCGAGGCCGGGATCGCGACCGATGTGCGCCGGGTCATCGAGGACGCAGCGCCGATCCTGCTGCTGGCGATCGTTGCCACCCTGGTCACGACGGCGGTCATCGGTTTGGCACTCTGGCCAATTTCCAGCATGCCGCTGGTTGTTTGCCTGCTGCTCGGTGCGGTAGTGGCGACCACCGACCCGGCCGCGGTCATCGCCATCTTTCGCGACGTCGGCGCACCCGGCCGGCTAACGCGGCTGGTCGAAGGCGAGGCGCTGCTCAACGACGCGGCCGCGATCGCGCTGTTCGCGGTTTTGCTGGGCCTGATCACTGCCGCCCGCGAGCCCGACATCGGCGCTGGCCTCGGTGAATTCACGCTGTCCTTTGTCGGCGGCGGCGCGCTGGGGTTGCTCGCCGGTCGTATATTGATCTCGGTGATCCCCTGGTTGGGCGAAGACCGCCGCGCCGAGGGCACATTGACCCTGGCGCTGGCTTACGCGGTGTTCATCATCGCCGATCGGTTGTTTCACGTCTCCGGCGTCGTTGCGGTGCTCGGCTCGGGGATGACGGTCAGCGCTCTCGGGCGTTCGCGCATCGCCCCCAGCAATTGGACCTTCCTGTCCGATCTTTGGGATCAGATCGCGTTCTGGGCGCTTTCGCTGGTGTTTGTCCTCGCTTCGATCCTGGTGCCGAGACTGCTCGGGCGGGTCGGTCTGCATGATCTCGTTTTGCTGGCGGTGCTGATAGCGGCGGCATTTGCCGCCCGGCTTCTCGTGCTATTTGTGCTGATGCCGCCGCTCGAGTACTTCCGGGTGAGCCAGCCGATCAGCGCCGCCTACAAGCTCGCGATGGCGTGGGGCGGGCTGCGCGGCGCACTGACCCTCGTCCTGGCGCTGGCGGTCACCGAAAACAGCGCGCTCGACCCGCAGATCAAGCGCTTTGTCGCGGTGCTCGCCACCGGCTTTGTGCTGTACACGCTGTTCGTCAATGGCACGACGTTGCGGTTCGTCATCGCGCTGCTCGGCCTCGACCGCCTGTCGCCGCGCGACGAGGTCCTGCGCGACCGCATTCTTGCGCTGTCATACGCCGAGGTCTGCAATTCGGTGCGGGCTCTGGCGCAGCATCACGAACTGCCGGCTCCGGTCGTCGAACAGATTGTCGCTCCATATCGGGAGTGGATTGCCGCCGCTGATACCCGTGGCGCGGCCGAGCGCCTTTCGGAACGCGATCGGCTTGGCATTGCGCTTGTCGCCCTGGCCAATCAGGAACGCGTGCTCGCGCTCGCAATTCGCTCCGCTCGGATCGCACCGGCTGGAACCATCCAGACCCTGCTGCACAACGCCGGGGCGCTCGTTGATGGCGCGCGCGGCGAGGGCCGAATCGGCTATCAGCGGGCCGCCGAGAAGGCGCTGTCGTTTCGACCGAGCTTTCGTCTCGGCTATACCCTGTATCGCTATCTCGGGATTCGCCGGATCCTCGCTGAACGGCTCGCCGATCGCGTCGAATTGCTGCTGATGATGTACCTGGTTGTCGACCAGCTCCGCGAATTCAATGCCGAGCGTCTACGCCCGATTTTCGGGGAGCGCATCACCGATCTCATCGCCGGGATCATCGACCGCCGCCGCGAACAGCTGCGCGGCGCGCTCGACGCGCTGCGCCGCCAGTACCCGGATTATCTCGCTGCCCTCGAGTTGCGGTTTCTTCGCCAATCCGCCGTTCGCCAGGAGGTGGCGCGGTATCAATCGCTGTTCGACGACGGACTGATCCCGCAAGAGCTGTTCGACGATCTGAGGCGTGACGTTACCGTGGCGCACGCCGCCGAACCGCGACCGCGCTTCGATATCGGCTTGGACACGCGCCGTCTGATCGAACGGCTCGATCTCCTCGCCGCGCTCGACCCGGCTCAGCTGGATCTTGTCGCAAAACTGTTGCGGCCCCGCTTTACCGTGCCGAACGAACGCATCATCCGCGCCGGGGCCCGCGGCGACGCGGTGTATTTTATCGCCTCGGGCGCGGTCGAGGTCAGACTGCCGGCGCGGCGTGTACGGCTCGGCAGCGGCGAGTTCTTTGGCGAGATGGCATTGGTAACGGGTCAACCGCGGCAAGCGGACGTGCTGGCGTTGAGCTACTGCCGGCTTTTGGTGCTGCGCAAAGCCGACTTTGACCGTTTTATCGCGGCCAACCCCGATGCCGGCGCGGTCATCGAGCGGGTTGCGCGGGAGCGACTGGCGATGAACCGGGATGATAGCGGCGGCCGGGACGACAGCGGGCGTGCTCGACATCGGCCTTATTCTGCTAGTCATCGCCGTGCTGCTGGCGGTCATCGGCCTGTGCCAGCCGCTTGCCGCTTATCTGAAGCTGCCGCCCCCGGTCCTGCTTGGCGTCATCGGGGTGGCGCTCGGCGGCTTTCCGCTAGCCATGGGCAAATTCGGCCTCTCCGGCGGACCCAATATCCTTGGCGACGCCTTTGTCGCGCTGCCGGTCAGTTCGGCCGTCTTTATCAACGTGTTCTTACCTCTTCTGCTGTTCGAGGCCGGGATCGCGACCGATGTGCGCCGGGTCATCGAGGACGCAGCGCCGATCCTGCTGCTGGCGATCGTTGCCACCCTGGTCACGACGGCGGTCATCGGTTTGGCACTCTGGCCAATTTCCAGCATGCCGCTGGTTGTTTGCCTGCTGCTCGGTGCGGTAGTGGCGACCACCGACCCGGCCGCGGTCATCGCCATCTTTCGCGACGTCGGCGCACCCGGCCGGCTAACGCGGCTGGTCGAAGGCGAGGCGCTGCTCAACGACGCGGCCGCGATCGCGCTGTTCGCGGTTTTGCTGGGCCTGATCACTGCCGCCCGCGAGCCCGACATCGGCGCTGGCCTCGGTGAATTCACGCTGTCCTTTGTCGGCGGCGGCGCGCTGGGGTTGCTCGCCGGTCGTATATTGATCTCGGTGATCCCCTGGTTGGGCGAAGACCGCCGCGCCGAGGGCACATTGACCCTGGCGCTGGCTTACGCGGTGTTCATCATCGCCGATCGGTTGTTTCACGTCTCCGGCGTCGTTGCGGTGCTCGGCTCGGGGATGACGGTCAGCGCTCTCGGGCGTTCGCGCATCGCCCCCAGCAATTGGACCTTCCTGTCCGATCTTTGGGATCAGATCGCGTTCTGGGCGCTTTCGCTGGTGTTTGTCCTCGCTTCGATCCTGGTGCCGAGACTGCTCGGGCGGGTCGGTCTGCATGATCTCGTTTTGCTGGCGGTGCTGATAGCGGCGGCATTTGCCGCCCGGCTTCTCGTGCTATTTGTGCTGATGCCGCCGCTCGAGTACTTCCGGGTGAGCCAGCCGATCAGCGCCGCCTACAAGCTCGCGATGGCGTGGGGCGGGCTGCGCGGCGCACTGACCCTCGTCCTGGCGCTGGCGGTCACCGAAAACAGCGCGCTCGACCCGCAGATCAAGCGCTTTGTCGCGGTGCTCGCCACCGGCTTTGTGCTGTACACGCTGTTCGTCAATGGCACGACGTTGCGGTTCGTCATCGCGCTGCTCGGCCTCGACCGCCTGTCGCCGCGCGACGAGGTCCTGCGCGACCGCATTCTTGCGCTGTCATACGCCGAGGTCTGCGATTCGGTGCGGGCTCTGGCGCAGCATCACGAACTGCCGGCTCCGGTCGTCGAACAGATTGTCGCTCCATATCGGGAGTGGATTGCCGCCGCTGATACCCGTGGCGCGGCCGAGCGCCTTTCGGAACGCGATCGGCTTGGCATTGCGCTTGTCGCCCTGGCCAATCAGGAACGCGTGCTCGCGCTCGCAATTCGCTCCGCTCGGATCGCACCGGCTGGAACCATCCAGACCCTGCTGCACAACGCCGGGGCGCTCGTTGATGGCGCGCGCGGCGAGGGCCGAATCGGCTATCAGCGGGCCGCCGAGAAGGCGCTGTCGTTTCGACCGAGCTTTCGTCTCGGCTACACCCTGTATCGCTATCTCGGGATTCGCCGGATCCTCGCTGAACGGCTCGCCGATCGCGTCGAATTGCTGCTGATGATGTACCTGGTTGTCGACCAGCTCCGCGAATTCAATGCCGAGCGTCTACGCCCGATTTTCGGGGAGCGCATCACCGATCTCATCGCCGGGATCATCGACCGCCGCCGCGAACAGCTGCGCGGCGCGCTCGACGCGCTGCGCCGCCAGTACCCGGATTATCTCGCTGCCCTCGAGTTGCGGTTTCTTCGCCAATCCGCCGTTCGCCAGGAGGTGGCGCGGTATCAATCGCTGTTCGACGACGGACTGATCCCGCAAGAGCTGTTCGACGATCTGAGGCGTGACGTTACCGTGGCGCACGCCGCCGAACCGCGACCGCGCTTCGATATCGGCTTGGACACGCGCCGTCTGATCGAACGGCTCGATCTCCTCGCCGCGCTCGACCCGGCTCAGCTGGATCTTGTCGCAAAACTGTTGCGGCCTCGCTTTACCGTCCCGAACGAACGCATCATCCGGGCCGGGGCCCGCGGCGACGCAGTGTATTTTATCGCCTCGGGCGCGGTCGAGGTCAGACTGCCGGCGCGGCGGGTACGGCTCGGCAACGGCGAGTTCTTTGGCGAGATGGCATTGGTAACGGGTCAACTGCGGCAAGCGGACGTGCTGGCGTTGAGCTACTGCCGGCTCTTGGTGCTGCGCAAAGCCGACTTTGACCGTTTTATCGCGGCCAACCCCGATGCCGGCGCGGTCATCGAGCGGGTTGCGCGGGAGCGACTGGCGATGAACCGGGATGATAGCGGCGGCCGGGACGACAGCGGGCGCCCCTTAGTCGTCGGCTAAATGGCTCTGCCCCATCTTTTGAGCCAACAGCGAAATCTGGTCGGAATTGGGGGTGCGGTTTCATCGGGCTGTGATGAGACCGGATACTCCTCGCCCTCCGAGGCAACGAGTTGGCGGGGCCACCCGAGTTCCTGATGAATGACCGCATAAAATCCATCGACCATCAGCTCGATTGTCGCCGGGGCCTCGGCGCATTGCTTGCGCGCGTAGTCGATGCTCGCCGTCAAGCTTGCCAACGACGCGACCTGCTGCCCCGGCAGGCCATGGACGCTCCAAGCCCCCGACGGATCGTGGACAATTTGCAGGAGCAGGCCCATCGCGTTGGACTCGGAACGCATGGCGCGCGCGGCCAATCAGGCTCAAAAACTGATGCCGAGCGCGCCGGCCACGAAACCTACCACCAGCACAGCCCAGAACAACGGACCGGCAACATCCATCACCGCATGCGCTCCCTGATGCGCTATAGCGACGGCCAGATCACGAGTTTCCGGCGCAGCCCGATCATAACGAGATTGCCAAAGGCCGCCCCGAAGATGTGCCTCGGCTGTGCCTCTGTGCATCGCCACCACCCTGTGAACTCGTATGCTCGGGCGAGGGTATCGCGGGTGTTGATAAAGAAGCGATGCCGATCGGCGGCCCGGCGGATAAAAGCGGCGTAAAGGGCGATGGCAAACAGGAATGAGGAGTCATTGGCCCTAAACGGAGCCTGCGCGCCCTGCCGACAATAGCCTGCGATCGCTAAGCTGCCGCGATTACGCCGTGGGTGCCGCAAGTCGGGCATTCAGGATCTTTGGCGATCCGAATCGAATGAAAGCGGGCGCGCATTGCGTCATAGATCAACAGCGTGCCGTCGAGGCTTTCGCCGAGCCCCAACAGTTCTTTCAGCACTTCGACCGCCTGCAATGTGCCGAGCACGCCGGCGACCGCGCCCAAGATACCGGCGGTTTCGCAGCGCGGCACCAGATCGGGCGGCGGCGGCTCGCGAAACAGGCAGCGGTAACAGGGATGGCCGGCGCCGAGATAAGGCCGGAACGTCGATATCTGGCCCTCGAACGGCGACAATGCTGCGGCGACCAGCGGTTTTTCGAGGCGGCAGCAGAGGTCGGTCAACAGGTAGCGCGTCGCGAAATTGTCGCTGCCGTCGGCGACGAGGTCGTATTCCGAGATCAACCTCGCGGCGTTTTCGGGCCCGAGACGTACCGGGTGGGCTTCGACCCGTATCTCGGGATTGATCGCGGCGAGCGTAGCGCGCGCGCTCTCGACCTTGAGGGCGCCGATGCTTTGCGTCGCGTGGACGATCTGGCGCTGCAGGTTGGTGATGTCGACCCGGTCGGGGTCGGCCACGCCGATGGTCCCGACCCCGGCGGCTGCCAAGTACAGCAGCATCGGCGAGCCGAGCCCACCGGCGCCGACCACCAGCACGCGCGACTGCAACAACCGCGCCTGCCCTTCCTCGCCGACCTCATCGAGGATCAGGTGGCGGGCATAGCGCTGAAATTGGTCTTCGCTGAGTTCCACGCGCGCCCCTCACAGACCGTCGAACAATGCCGTCGAGAGATAGCGCTCGGCAAAGTCCGGCAGCACCACGACGATTGTCTTGCCCGCCATCTCGGCCCGCTTACCGACCTCTAGAGCCGCCGCGAGCGCGGCGCCCGACGATATCCCGACGGTCAGTGCTTCCAACCGAGCGGCCTCGCGCGCAGTGCGAAAGGCGGTGTCGTTGCCGATGCGGACAGATCTCGTCGATCAGCTTGGTATCGAGAATGTCCGGGATGAAGCCGGCGCCGAGCCCCTGAATCCGATGTGGCCCCGGGGGCCCGCCGGAAAGCACCGCGCTGTCCTCGGGCTCGACCGCGATCATCTTGAGTCCCGGCTTGCGCGGCTTCAGAACCGAGCCGACCCCGGTCAACGTGCCGCCGGTGCCGATGCCGCTGACCACCACGTCGACCGCGCCTGCGGTGTCCTTCCAGATCTCCTCGGCGGTCGTGCGGCGATGGATCTCCGGGTTTGCGGGGTTCTGAAACTGCTGCGGGATAAAGGAGTCGGGCAAGGATTTGGCAATCTCCTCGGCCTTGGCGATGGCCCCGCGCATGCCCTGGGCGGCCGGGGTCAGTTCGAGTTCGGCGCCGAGCAGCAGCAGCATCTTGCGCCGCTCGATCGACATGCTGTCGGGCATGGTTAGGATCAGCCGGTAGCCCTTGGCGGCGCAGACAAAGGCGAGCGCGATCCCCGTATTGCCCGAGGTCGGCTCGACCAGCACGGTGCCGGGCTTGATCCGACCGCTGGCTTCGCCCGCCGCGACCATCGACACGCCGATGCGGTCTTTGACCGAGGCAAGCGGGTTGAAGAATTCGCACTTGGCTAGAATATCGGCCTTGGCCTCGGCCTGCTCCGCCAGCCGGTGGATGCGCACCAGCGGCGTCGCGCCGATCGTTTCGACAATGCTGTCGTAGACGCGGCCGCGAAACTCCGCGTCCTGGGATTTAGTCGTGCCGGCGGCGTCCATCAGAACTTATCTCCCCTAGGGCATTCGTAATTTATGTAGGTTGGGCGGCGGGCGCTGCAACGAGGCAGCGCGCCGGCTTAAATCTCGAAATCGCCGAATTCGGCCGCCCGGCCGGCGATCCCAGAGCGATGGGCGCGGCCGCACAGATCGTCGAGGGTCAGCGAGTCGAGCCGCTGCATCATCTCCTCCTGCAGCTCGAGCCACAGCGGGCGGACGACCTGGTGGCCGAGGGCGCTGCCGGCCGGATCGCTGATCGGATCCTCGGCGGTCTCGAGCCCGCGCACGGTGCGCACGATGTCGCCGAGGCTGACCAGCCGCCGCTCGCGCGCCAGCCGATAGCCGCCGCTCGGCCCGCGAATGCCGAGCAGGATCCCGTGCCGCACCAGCTCCTGCAGCACCGGTTCGAGGTAGCGGCGCGGGATGCCCTGGCGCTCGGTGATCTCGGCCGAGCGCACCGGCACCGGGCCCCCGTTATAGGCGATGTCGAGCACCGCCTCGATCGCGAACAGGAGCTTCTTGGTCAGCCGAACCATGCCGCGCCGCCCGTCACCTGAAGGTTCACGGCAAGTTTGGCTGCACCGGACGCTGGCGACAAGCGGCCTCGACACCGGTCGACCCAAACCCGCCCTCGGCGCGTGTTGCGCGCGGCGGAAAACGCCGTTACGACCGCGAATTCGGGCCGCGCGATGCGGGTGAAGACGAGTTGGGCAATGCGGTCGCCGGGCCGGATCGTAATCCCCACCCCGCTCTGTGGCGGGTTGCGGTTCCACGCCGAGATCAGGCACGGTCCTTCGTAATCGGCGTCGATGACGCCGACCGCGTTCCCGAGCACTAGCCCGTCGTGGTGCCCGAGCCCGGAACGCGGCAATACCAGCGCACACCAATCGGGCTCACCGATGCGAAAGGCGACGCCGGCCGAGATCAGCACGGCCGGCGCTTGTGGTTCGAGGACGAGCGGATCGTCGATGCAGGCGTGCAAATCGAGCCCGGCCGAGAGGCTCGACCCCCATGACGGAAACCCCCAGCCGGAAAGCCGGGGATCGAGAATCTGCAACTCGATCTTCACCGGCGCTTCACTGCGGCCGCAGGTGCTGAGCGATGCGCTCGGCGAGGCGGGCGGCGACTTCGCGCTTGGTCATGACCGGCCAATCCTCGACGCCCTCGCCGTCGACCAGGTGGATCGTGTTTTGGTCGCCGCCGAAGGTGCCGGTCCCGGGCGAGACGTCGTTCGCGAGGATCCAATCGCAACGCTTGCGGACGCGCTTGGCCCGCGCGTTGGCGACGATGTCGTCGGTCTCGGCGGCAAAGCCGATGACCAGCGCCGGCCGGTCGTTGGCGCGTTGCGCGATATGCGCGAGAATATCCGGGTTCTCGGCGAGGCGCAGCAGCGGCGGGCCCTTGCCATCCTTTTTGAGCTTGTGACCGGCGACGCTCTCCACCCGCCAATCGGCGACGGCAGCGGCCATCACCGCGACATCGGCCGGGCAACGCGGCTTCGCAAGCGGCCAGCATTTCCGCGGCGGTCTCGACCGGCACGACCCGGACCCCGGCCGGCGCCGGCTCCTGCGTCGGCCCCGAAACCAGCACCGTCTCGGCGCCCAGCGCGCTCAGCGCCGCCGCGATCGCGTGGCCCTGCTTGCCCGAGGAGTGGTTCGAGATGTAACGCACCGGGTCGATCGGCTCGCGCGTCGGCCCGCTCGTCACCAATGCCCGCCGGCCGGCAAGCCGCGCGTCCCCGGCCAGCATCCCCTCGATCGCGGCGACAATCTCCAGCGGCTCGGCCATCCGCCCCGAGCCGACCTCGCCGCAAGCAAGCTCGCCGGAGCCCGGCCCGATGCGCACCACCCCGCGCGCCGCGAGAGTGGCCAGATTGGCCTGGGTCGCCGGGTGCGCCCACATCATCAAATTCATCGTCGGCGCGATCAGCACCCTCTTGTCCGAGGCAAGCAACGCCGTCGTCGCCAGATCGTCGGCCAGCCCCGCGGCCATGCGCGCGATCAGGTCGGCGCTCGCCGGCGCCACCACGATTAGGTCGGCCTCGCGCGACAGGCGGATATGCCCCATCTCGCTCTCGTCGGTCAGCGACCACAGATCGGTGTAAACCTTGTCCTCGCTGAGCGAGGCGACCGACAAGGGCGTCACGAAATGCTGTTGCCGCCGCGGTCATGATCGCGCGCACCGCCGCGCCCCGCTCGCGCAGCCGGCGGATCAGATCGAGGCTCTTATAGGCCGCGATCCCGCCCGAGATGATCAACAGGATGCGCCGGTCGTGCAGCAAGTCGATCCTCCGCCGCCATTCGCCCCTCAGTATGCTACCCTTCAATGACAAGGGCGAGGACGATCGCGATCGCGCGGAACCTTGCGTCTGATCGGGGACGTCGCTGTCCGACATCGAGCAGCGGTGCGGCTGTCGCGCGGCCCGGTAGAAGGGAAAAGGGAAAGTCAGCCGAAGGCTGGCGGACGCGGCTTTTGACTGAAATCGAAGCCCTCGAGCAGGTTGTATGCGTTGGCGTCGCGCTGCTGTAGCGGCTGCAGCCCGAACCGCGCCTCGATCAGGGCGAGAACGGAAGTCGTGTCGGCAACGCGGTGATCGATATAGCCGCGCCGCGCCCACGGGCTGATCAACAGCGCCGGTACGCGGGTGCCGCAGCCATAAGCGTCGGGGTTCGGCGGCGCCACGTGGTCCCAGAACCCGCCGCCCTCGTCATAGGTAATGACGACCGCGCTCTTTTCCCACAGCCGGCTTTCACCGAGCGCTTTCAACAGGCTTGCGACCCACTCTTCGCCCCATCGCGGCGCCGAATTCGCCGGGTGCTCGTCGCGCCCGCCGGTCGCCTTCAGGAACGAGACCCGCGGCAGCCGACCGGACTTCAGATCCTCGAGGAAATCCGCGCTGTCGCGCATATGTCCCGCCTTCACATTGGCGAACCAGCTCGGGTAATACTGGAACGGGTTGTGATGCGGCACGTAGAGGTTGGGCGTGTCGACGACGATCGAGCCGTCGCCGGGTCCAAAGGCGTTCTTCAATGCCCAAGGTTTAACCGCGTTCCACCCCTCATTGTACCAAGCCCATGGCAGCGAGGCTGCGTTGAGCCGGTCGCCGATATTGGGATAAGTCTGCTCATCCGGCGGCGGGGCTCAGATCGAGTCGGCCCCATAAACACTTCGGTCGGGCCGTTTACTGGCGCCACATCGTTGATCATGACGCCGGACGCGTCGTAGGGCTGATCGAAGACGGGCGGCGTCAGGCTGCCGGTGTGGCCCGGAGGCGGGTTCCGCCGCATCGCCGAGCGCGCCGCCGCCAAGTAAAGCGCATTGCCGGTCGAGCCGCCCGACATCGCCTGAAAGAAATGGTCGAGCAGAACGAATTCGTCGGCCAGATGATGGTAGAAGGGGACATCGTCGCGCGTATAAAATCCGAGCACCGCGCCGGACGGCGTCGATTGCGCGAACATCATGTCGATCGGATCGGTCACCGCTCCTTTTTCGCGCAGGGTATGGTGTCCGCGCGAGCGCCAGCGCGACGAAGCGGTCCATCGCGCCGTTGATCCATCTGCACCCACATGCGAAAGAAATGGTGCATCGGGTCCCACGGCACGTTGTGCCCGGCCGAGATGTAAGGGGCCAGGTGAAACGGCTGGTTTTCAAGCAGCGCGTCCTGGAAGCCAGGAACGCTAATAGGGCACCGGCAGATAGCCGTACGGAACGCCGGCCGCGTTCTTTTGCAGCCCGGTAAAGCGGGCATCGACCCGCCCCTCGCGATCCAAAAGCCCTGCCACCGCGCCGCCGCCGGGCCGCTGATAGGCTCCGAAATAATGGTCGAAGCTGCGGTTCTCCTGATAGATCACGATGATATGGTCGATCTTGTCGCGCAGCCCCCGCAGGTCCGGCCCGGTCGGCGTCGCGGCGCGCACCGGTATCGGCAGGCGCGACGAGAGGAACGCCGCACTGCCGGTCACCGCGACCGATTTGAGAAAGCGGCGGCGGCTTTGCCTTAGGATCGTCATCGTTGTCCCCCGATCGCTGCACGCTTTGCCTCGTCGGCGGGCGCGCGCCTCTCAGCGAATATCACGCTTTTGTGTCAGTTGTGCGAAAGGCGTGAATCCTGCGCGCTCGCGGCTGGTCGCGGCGGCGCCTCACAAGGCAGCTAGCAGGCGTTCGAGTGCGGCGAGGGACTGCGGTTCGACCAAAGTCGGAGCATGGCCGACGCCGGATACCTCGACCAACTCGCCATGCGGCAGCGCGCCGACCATCCGCCGCGCCTGCGCCTCGGAGAGGACATCGCTCTCCGTGCCCCACACCACCAAGGTCGGCAGGAGAGGGCCGGCAGCCCGGGCCACAATTCGGGCCGCCGAGGCGCGCCGCGCTCGACCCGCTGCCGGATATAGGCGGGGTCCATCTTCCAGCCCCACCTTCCGTCCGCTCGCTGCCGCAGCACGCCCGAGCGCGAGCTCGCGCTGGTCCTCGGCGCTCCGCCCGGCGACGATCGGCGACATCTCGCGGCGGTACGCCATGGCGTCGTCCAACGTCGCAAACTCCTCCGGCCTGCTGCCGACCATCTGGGTGATGCGCTGGGTGCCCGCCTCCGCGTCGGGCCCGATGTCGTTGATCACCAGCCCCCGCAGCCGCCGTGGGTGCGCCACCGCATAGGCCATCGCGATGATCCCGCCCATCGAGGTCCCGATCAGGACAAACCGGTCGAGTCCCAGCCGGTCGACAAACGCCGCCAAATCGCCAGCCTGATCGGCGTAGCCGATAGGCCCCGGCGGCGGACCAGGCGCTCTCCCCATGCCCGCGCACATCGGGGGCGACGATATGAAAGCGGTCCTTAAGCCGTCGGGCCAGCGCGTTGAACGCGTCCGCGCTCCCGGTGTAGCCGTGGACGCAGACGATGTCCGGGGCGTCGGCCTCGCCCCATTCGAGGTAATGCAGGGCGAGATCGTTGACCCTCAGGGTCTTGCTAGCGGGTTGCATCGAGGTCGTCATCGCGGGCTGCCTCCTCCAGTTTCGCTGCCGGTCCGGCCTATCTTGCCAAAGATCGGGGCCGGCCGTACCTATCCTTAATCACCTAGGCCAGGGAGGTGCCGCGATGAAGCTCCAGGACGAAAAACTGTTCCGGCAGCAATGCTACGTCAATGGCGCGTGGGTCGGCGCGTTGAACCGCGGCACGATCCCGGTCACCAACCCGGCGACCGGCGAGACCCTCGGCACGGTCCCGCGGATGGGCGCCGAGGAGACCCGCCAGGCGATCGAGGCCGCCGATCGCGCACTGCCCGGCTGGCGCGCCAAGACCGCCAAGGAGCGCGCCCAAATCCTGCGCAAATGGTTCGACCTGATGATGGCGAACCAGGAGGATCTCGCGACCCTGATGACCGCCGAGCAGGGCAAGCCCTTGACCGAGTCGCGCGGCGAGATCGCCTATGCCGCCGCCTTCATCGAATGGTTCGGCGAGGAGGGCAAGCGCGTCTATGGCGACACGATCCCGGCGCACGCCTCCGACAAGCGCATCGTCGTGACCAAGGAGCCGATCGGCGTCTGCGCCGCGATCACCCCGTGGAACTTCCCGGCGGCGATGATCACCCGCAAGGCGGGCCCGGCCTTGGCCGCCGGCTGCACGATGGTGCTGAAGCCGGCGACCGCGACCCCGTTTTCGGCCTTGGCCTTGTGCGAACTGGCCGAGCGCGCCGGCGTGCCGAAGGGTGTCTTTTCCTGCGTCACCGGCCCGTCGAACGAGATCGGCGGCGAGCTGACCTCGAACCCGACCGTCCGCAAGCTGACCTTCACCGGCTCGACCGAAATCGGCAAATTGCTGATGCAGCAGTGTGCCGGCACGGTCAAGAAGCTCTCGCTCGAATTGGGCGGCAACGCGCCGTTCATCGTCTTCGACGACGCCGATATCGAGATGGCGGTCAAGGGCGCGATCGCCTCGAAATATCGGAACGCCGGCCAGACCTGCGTCTGCGCCAACCGCATCCTGGTGCAGGACGGCGTCTACGACGCCTTCACCAAGCGCCTCGCCGAGACCGCCGGCGCGATGAAGGTCGCCGACGGGTTCGAGCCGGGTGCGGTGATCGGCCCGTTGATCGACATGAAGGCGGTCGAGAAGGTCGAGGCGCACATCGCCGACGCCGTCAAAAAGGGCGCCAAAATCGTCATCGGCGGCAAGCGCGCCGCCCAGGGCGGCAGCTTCTTCGAGCCGACGGTGCTGACCGATGTGACGACCGACATGGTCATCACCAAGGAGGAGACCTTTGGCCCGGTCGCCCCGCTCTACCGCTTCAAGAGCGAGGACGAGGCGGTCAAGATGGCCAACGACACCGAATTCGGCCTCGCCTCCTATTTCTACAGCCGCGACATCGGCCGCATCTGGCGCGTCGCCGAGGCCCTCGAATACGGCATCGTCGGCATCAACGAGGGCATCATCTCGACCGAGATCGCCCCCTTCGGCGGCATGAAGGAAAGCGGCATCGGCCGCGAAGGCTCGAAATACGGCATCGAGGAATTCCTCGAAGTCAAATACCTCTGCATGGGCGGCATCGACCGCTAGTAATTAGACCCGCCCCACATGATTCGGTCTCAGCCCCTCGTCTTGCCCGGCCTTGTGCCGGGCATCCACGGGACATCGGCAAGGCGTGTGCCGCGGCTCGTAGATGGCCGGGCCAAGCCCGGCCATGACGATCGAGCAGATCGTTTACGTGGGTCGGAGCACCAGGGCATCGTAGAGGTCAGCTGGCCAGGATCGGATAAGACATCATGACCAAGGATCAGGTTAGGGCAGTATTGGAACGGGTTCCGACCTGGCCGGAGGACCGGCAGCAGGAGTTGGCCGAGCTTGCACTTGAAATAGAAGCAGAACTCGCCAGCGCCTTCTACGAGGCGACACCGGATGAGCTGACGGCGATCGACGAAGGGCTCACCGGCGAAGCTGCCAGCGAGGAGGAGATCAAGGCGGCTTTCGCCACGTTCCGGCGGGCATGATGCTCAGGCCGCTTCGAGGCGCACCAATTCGGTCTCGAACTCAAAGCGCAACTGAGCGCCCTCATCCTCTGGCAGCCACAGCGTCATCTGCGGAAAAATCGTGCGGTAAAGGGAAACGCGCGTCGGCTCCCACGGCCGCCGCGCCGCCCGCGCCTCGGTGAGGATCTTGTACAGCCGTGCGCGCACCTTGTCAGGATCGGGGCGATAGGACGCAGGCCGCGAATCGCCGAACAGATCCGGCTGCTCGTCCGTCCGGAAAAGGTCGCCTTGCCCGCTTCGCGCCATGCCTTCCCCACCCGCCGCCCGACCGGCCGCAACCAGTATGCACGCTTGAGCGCGGAAACACGAGATGTTGCGTTCAGATCTGCTTCGGGAAGGCCGTGCGGTAGGCTTCGTCGATCCGCGCCATCTGCCCGATCGTGAAGGCCAGGCTGTCGGCGACGGCGCCGACATGCTCGATCTCGTCGAGCGACAGCACGCGCCCCTTGCGCGATTTCAAGTATTTGTCGAGCACCTGATAGCCGCCGATGCGGAACTCCCACACCGCCTGCGGCACCGGCCGGAAGGATTGCGTTTTGTTGATCGCGGCCATCTGCTCGGCCGGCGCGTAGCGCACCGACTCGACGCGGTGATCCCCGCGACCGTGATAGTCAGCCAACCCGCGTCGCGGCAATTCGCGCAGCAGGTGCGCCTGCACCAGCGCCCAGCCGAGGCCCGACAATTGCTCGAAATCGTCGGCCGCGTCGGGGAACGGAATGCGCGGAAAGTCGATGCGCAAGAACTCGACGTACCGCACGCGGTAGGTTGGGGCATGCAAAACGGCATAGATGTAGCCAAGGACTTCTTCCGGTGTGTAGTGGTGCTCATAGTGGGAATCGATAAAAGCACGAAATTGCTCGGACAGGTTTTCCGAGGGCGTATCATCAGATGTCCACAGCCAGAGTGGAAACGTAAAACCGTTATTAGAAGTTACCGATGACATAATGATAACTTCATTCATCCTGTTTGTTACCTGAACGTGCCGAAATGCTTCGCCTTTGGTTAAGCGTGATGTGATGAGGCCGATGTTCTTTCGATCGAGATATCCGCGTTGATCGAGGCGATATTCGCCGAAATTCCGAGCTATGCGCTCAACAGGCCATCCCAAAAACCCCCGCGCGCGCCCGGTGTAGTACGTGAAGCGCTCGTCGAACGGCCGGTAAAGGATACGTCGCACCCGACCGCGATCCGGTCCGTCCCTTAGCACGTCAGCTTGCGCGTCCTTCACTTTCCAGTCACGGACGTCGGCAGGAAGCTTGAACTTTCTTCTCGCCTCCTCAGGCGCTAGTGTGACGAACTCGCGCACGATCGACCATATGTCACCCTCGCTGAATTGAATGGCAAGCTTGTCCCGCTTGGTGATGATCCCGGTGCCGCCCTCGACAAAGATGTCGTTTACCGACAGTCCGCGCTCATACGATGCACGGTTTGTGGCGTCCTGTTGGACGAACAGGTACTGAGGGGCGGCTGGTCGAATTTTGACGAAACCAACGCTCCACAAGCTTCCATTAGCGGCCGCTTTGTACTTTTCAAGGCGCATACCCCATAGATCGCCGCGCCAGACGCCCCGCTCCAAACCGGGCTTCTTCACGAACAGGCTTATGGCGACGCCCTGCTCAATGTCGAACACATTCTCGTCTTTCGACCCATCAGGCGACTTTTCCTTCTTTGTCGCGCTGCCGTGCAGATCGAAGACGTAAATCTGCTCGAAACTTCGCATCAGCGACTGGCGCATGCCGCGGAACGTCGGGTTGTCAAGCCAGGAATGGTTGGTAATGACCCCAACCACGCCGTTCTCCACACCTCGGACCGAATGCTCGATAGGCTTACCATCCGGTGCCTTGGTGACAAACGTGATTTCATCCATTTTCATTTGTGCAAAGCGGATAAACTTCACGTAGTCATCATTTAACCATTTGAGAACCCGCTCGCGGATGGGGCGTCTCTCATCCAATCCTTCAGGAGTTTTTCCCCAGAGGCTCTTATATTCATTGATCGCGCCAGTGATCCATACGCCCTTGTTTTTGGACTTGCCAGCGTAGGGAGGGTTGCCGGTGATGACGAGGATAGGTTTTTCTTTGACGTCCTGGGCAGCTTTGACCTCGGCTGTTACGGCTGGTACGAGAAGGTTGCTTATCGGCTCGATCGGTTCAACAGTGTTGGTCAGGAACACCTGCAACCGTTCGTTCTCCCGCAGCGTGTGCCCTTGGTCTTGCAGGTACTGCGAGAGCTTCAGGTGCGAGATCGTGTAGGGGGCGATCAGGTACTCGAAGCCGAACAGGTTCTTCAATATGTGATCGCGCACTTTTTGGTCGGCTCGGCCGGCTTCCGGGCCGCCGATGTTGTCGAAGATACGCTGGCAGACCTCCAAGAGGAACGTGCCGGTGCCGCAGGCGAAATCGAGCACGGTAACACGGTGGTGGTCGGCGAGGCCCTCGGGTATCCCGAAGCTGCCTTTCAGGATGTCGTCGATCGCACGGACGATGAAATTGACGATCGGCGGCGGCGTGTAATAGACCCCGCGGCCCTTGCGCATCGCCGGGTCGTAGGCTTTCAGGTAGTCCTCGTAGAAATAGATAAACGGGTCGCGCTCGAACAGGCGATGCTCTTCCTCGTCCTTGGCGCGCACCTTGCGGCTGATCGCCCGGCGCTGGCGGAACGACAGGTCTTCATGGATGGCGAACAGATCGAGCCCGTTGACGATCGACAGCACCTCCTCGACCACCCAGCGAACATCGCGGTATTCGTCTTTTTCGAGCTCGGCCAGGAAATCGACCAGCTCGCGGATCAGCCGAAACGAGCCCGGGACATATTCCCGGGCATTGTGCAGGGTGACCTGCTCGGAGGCGGAATTAAGCTTCGCCAAAAAGAGGCCGTAGGCCAGCATTTGCGCAAAGGCGTCGGCAAATTCCCGCAGGGTCAGCTCGTGAAAAACCTGGTCGCGAAAGATTTGAAAGAGCCCGAAGAGCCTGCCTTCCCGGTGATCGCGTTCCTGCCGGACCAGCTCCTCGCCGAGATAGTCGCGCAACAGCCGGCTGCGCGCGGCGAGAGCCAATGCCAGCTCCTCCGCCCGCCCGATCCCCTCCGGCGCCGTGGAAAAGAACGCCTGTAGCAGCTTCGAGACCGCCGCAACTCGGTCTTCGCGCAGTCGAAATCTTGGATATTCGAGGTCGGTCTCGTGGCACAGCCTCTCGCGCTGAGGAGGTCCGTTTTTATTGATCCAGACGAAATCCAGGTAGTCGGTTAGAACGATGTTCTGCGATAGGCTTTTGTAGCGAGTGAGCTGCTCTGATCTAAGAGTCCGGTCGAGTTTCTCGCCGATGGGCTTGTTTTCGACGTATCCGAGAATTAGGGCCCCCTTACTTACCTTGAAATCGGGCGCTCCCTTTCCGGGCACGCGCTTTGGTTCGTGATGAACGGTGACACCGCTCTCGCAGTCCTCTGCTACGCCGCGCAACAAGGCCTGAAGGGCCGCGCGGTCTGTGTGCTCGGTCTTCTCATTTATGGCCGTCTCGCGTAGGGCAAGCAGGTAGCGATCGAAGGTGTCTTTAATGGCCATTAATGCGCTGTCCCTGCTGGAGCGAGGTCGGCAGACTGCTGATGCAACAATGCGCCGGCACCGTCAAGAAGCCGTCCCTCGAACTCGGCGGCAACGCGCCTTTCATCGTTTTTGACGCCGCTATCGAGATGGCGGTCAAGAGCTTGCCGCTGCGGAGGCAGGGGGTGGGATCGTCTCGAAATATCGCAATGCCGGCCAGGTCGTCGAATTTTGACGGCTCGTCGAAACGCCGTTGAGCGATCCTATTCCCGCCAAATTTTCGCCTCGGTCCATCCGAGCTCGTCGAACTCGGCGGCGCGCAGCGGCGCCTCTGCGACCGAGAAGAACTCGTCGAGCTGCGGCGGCGGTACGGCGGTGCCGCTGAGCATCGCGTGCGCCTGGCCGCGATGATGGATCTGATGCTGGAACAGGTGCAGCAGAAGGCGGTCGGCCCGCTCCGTCTGCACGCGCGTGCCGCGGTGCACGCGGATGATCCGATCTGGCCCGGCTTCGTCCAGCGCCTCGCACCAGGCGATCAATCGACGATCGATCGCCGCCTGGGCGGGCCGCAGGTCGGAGACGGTGGGACAGGGAATTGGATCCGCCCACGCGGCCGGGCCGAGCGTGCCGCCCTCGAGCGCATCGACGTAGAACCGGTCGATGATCAGGATGTGGTTCAAGGTGGCCTGGATCGACGGGAAAAAGCCGGTTCGCGGCGCTTCGAACTCCGCTTGTGTCAATCCGGCACAGGAAGCGAGCAAGCGATGGTTCGCCCAGGCGTTGTTGTACGCCATCGCGCGCAGGGTCTGAAGGTGTGAGGCAGGCATCCAGTCCTCCGCGTTCGTCACCACACTTTCGCTGGTCAGCGCGGTTCCAGCCGCAATGTGGTCGGCAGCACCTCGGCGCGAACCACCGACTGCGCGTAGGGGCTAGGCTGGTATTTTCGCAAATATTCGCTGCTCACCCGCGCGACCGCATCGGCATCGCTCACCGGGAATGCCTGAACCGCCAGCCCGCGGCCGTCAAATTCCAGTGTGGCGGATTCGCCCGTCGCGATGTCCCTGTACCATCGCCCTTTGCTGCCGCGCACCGAACGCACGAAGACCGCGTCGTCAGCCACCACCACCCAAATCACGACTGCGCTATTGGGGTGTTTCTCGGTCCGGATCGCGACCTCATGGAGATCGCGCAATTCACGCAGGATGTCCGCATCGAACTTCGCCATTTTTTCCTCCCATTCGGATCGCGGGTTGGCCGCCGAAACCGTATCACAGAGCGCTTTCGAGATCGGTTTGCGAAAAATCATCGCCGACATCACGATGGCGATCATCGAGGTAGACATCCGGCCCAAACAGGAAGTCCTGGCTTCTGGCGGCACTTTCTCCGGGGCGTGCCCTGGCGGCCCCAGATGCCCGTACCGCTTCAAGCAGCATGCGTGCGGCGGGCGCCACGGTGGCTTCGACCGGCGCCAGACGCACCACCGCCCGGCCGTGCCTGGTCAGCACGATCTCTTCTCCCGCTTCGACACGGTCGATCAATTCCGTCAGCTGCCCCTTGGCGTTGGTGACCGCAACCCGCATCGCTGCCCGCTTCTGGCCAGTCCTCGCCCGATTCGCCTGCATCGCCGGCGTGGGCGGAGTTGGGCGTATCGGCGGCCGGTGAGTGCGGCCGTGGCCGCCCGGTCGCCACGGTTTGGCCGTGAAAGGGGCGTATGATTCTCGGCATGGTCTGGCGTTTGATAGGACGATTCCCGGTGACCGCGACCTCCATTGTCCGCGGTTTGGTCGCCTCGATATCCGGAATCTGGCTGCGCAGGCGGCAAATCTCGCCCGCTCCGGAAATTCCCGGTTCCGTCGATTTAATTCCCGGTTCGGCCGATTTAATTCCCGGTTCGGCCGAAAAACTTCCCGGTTATCTGCCTACGGGAATTGGCCGACAAGCACTTGTTTTTTCATATCTTTTTCTTTCGGAATCGAGGCTTGCAGGGCCAAAATCGCAAAAATTCCCGGTTATTTCCGGTTCTACGGGAATTTGGTCGATCGCTGTCGGGCCGCCGAGCGACCTTGCTGACCGGCCCCTACCGGCTGACGAGTTGATCGAGCGCGGCGCCGAGGCGGGCGAGGTCGGGACCGGTCGACAGCCGGTGATCGCCGTCCTTGACCAGGGTCACCACGACGTCGCGGCTGCGCAACTGGTCAGCGAGCCGCAAGCTCGTCTGCCACGGCACGGAGGCATCGCGCATGCCATGGAGCAGCCGAACCGGGCAGTCGAGCGCGATCTCCTCGCGCATCACCAGATGTTGCCGCGCCTCTTCGAAAAAGCTCATCCGATAGGTATAGCCGGCTGGGCTATAATCCGAGGGCAGCGTGATGATCCCCCGCTCCCGGAACTCCTTCTGCTGCGCCGCGTCGAGCCGCGCCCAGAACAGGTCTTCGGTAAAGTCCGGCGCCGCGGCGATGCCAACCAGCGCATGGATTCGCTCGGTTCGGGCCAGAGCCGCCAGCAGCATGATCCAGCCGCCCATGCTCGACCCGGTCAGGATCTGCGGGCCTTCGCTCAGTTCGTCGATGACGGCGATCGCATCCTCGGCCCATCGGCCAATGGTGCCAAGGGCGACGTCACCGCTCGACGCCCCGTGGCCAAAATAATCGAAGCGCACAAAGGCGCGGCCGCGCCGCCGGCAGTAGTCCTCGAGAAAGAGCGCCTTGGCGCCGGTCATCTCAGACCTGAACCCGCCCAGGAAAACGATCCCGGGGGTCTCCCCGGAGAGCCGGTGGTAGGCGATTGTTGCACCGTTGCGCCGTGGTAGGATCTCGGACGGATTCATCGGGGGCTCGGGGCAGAGCGGAAATGGGCGGCGACGATAACACCATGCCCCGGCCGCCAGTAGCCCAGCTACCGGAAGGCCGCCCGCCGGCGGTTCTGCAGGTTTTGCCGAGCCTTGTTTCGGGCGGAGCCGAGCGCGGCACGGTTGAGTTGGCGGCGGCGCTGACCGCGGCCGGCTGGAACGCCTATGTCGCCTCGGCCGGCGGCCCCCTTGAACGCGAGATCGCCCGCGCTGGCGCCACCCATCTGACCCTGCCTCTCGCTTCGAAGAATCCGCTGGTCCTGCGCCGCAACAGCGCAGCCTTGGCCCATGCGATCCGCGCTCTCGACATCGACATCGTCCATGCCAGGAGCCGCGCCCCCGCGTGGAGCGCGTGGTCGGCGGCACGCGCGACGGGCCGGCATTTCGTGACGACGTTTCACAACGCCTACGGCGCCAGCTCGGCTCTCAAGCGCTGGTACAACTCGATCATGGCGCGCGGCGAGCGGGTCATCGCCATCTCCGATTTTGTCGCCGACCACGCGGCCAGGGTGTACGGCGTCGACCCGGACCGCCTGCGCACAATCCCGCGCGGCGTCGATCTCGATATTTTCGATCCGCGACGGGTTGGCGGCGAGCGCATCGCCAGCCTCGCTCAGCAATGGCGGCTCCCCGATGGGGTGCCGACGGTGATGTTGCCGGGTCGGCTGACGAGATGGAAGGGCGGGCTCGATTTTATCGCTGCGGTTGCCGCGCTGGGCCGCCGCGACATCTGCTGCGTGCTGGTGGGCGCGGAACAGCGGCACGGTTTTCGCCGCGAGCTGGAAACGGCGATCGAGCAGCGCAAGCTTATCGGGCTGTTCCGCATCGTCGAGCACTGTCCAGATATGGCCGCCGCATACATGCTGGCGGATGTTGTCGTTTCGGCCTCGAGCGACCCCGAAGGTTTCGGGCGGACCATCGTCGAAGCACAGGCGATGGGTCGGCCGGTGGTCGCCACCGGTCATGGCGGCGCCCGCGAGACGATCGTGCCCGGTGCGACCGGCTGGCTGGTGCCCGCGCGCGATCCCGCCGCCCTCGCCGGGGCGATCGGCGCCGCCCTGTCGCTTGGGTCGGGCGAGCGGTCGCTGCTCGCCAAGCGCGCCATCTCGCACATCGCGGCCAACTTTACCCATGAGGCGATGTGCGCCCGCACGATCGAAGTCTATGAGGAATTGCTGTTTCCCGAGAGGGACCCAGCCGCAGCCGGAATCGCGCCGGTGGCCTTGCGGGCGTAGGCGCCAAGAGCCGCGAGGAGGAAGCTAACGACCGACGACACCTACGATTACATTGGATCCAGGGGTAGCGGTCCTCGCCACCGGCTTCGAGCAGCAGCACGCGATAGCGGCCGGACTCGCTGAGCCGTGCGGCCACGACGCAGCCCGCCGACCCGGCTCCGGTCACACCAGCTGAAGCGCCGGCAATAGCCCATCGGCACATGGATGTACGAGAGCGAGCCGGAGCCCCAGCTCGAGGGCCGATCGTGGCGCCAGCGTGGCTGCACCGGATGGGACTGGGACAGCGTATTGCCGTACTTCAAGAAGGCCGAGGATCAGGAGCGCGGTCCGGATGCGTTTCATGGAACGGGCGGGCCATTACGCGTCTCCGATCAGCCGGCGCGCTTCGAACTGGCCGAACACTGGATCGCCGCGGCGATCGAGGCCGGATTGCCGGCCAACAACGACTTCAATAACGGCCAGCAAGAGGGCGCCGGGCCGTTCCAGACCACGACCAATCGCCGCCGCCGCTGGAGCACTTCCGCGGCCCATCTGCGCCCGGCGCGCGAGCGCAAGAACCTGACCGTCGCGACGAATGCGCCGGCTACCCGAGTGGTGTGCCCGGCCGGCAACACCAACGCGCCGTCGATCATGATAGGCGAAAAAGCCTCCGACATGATCCTCGAAGACGCCCGCACGGGCGTCTGACCCGTGCGTCTATAATTACGATAATCCCAATCGTCAGGCTGACGCCAGAGCCAGCAAAAGGAGTTAGAGCGCTCGTCGCGGGTCGAAGTTCGTTTGCCATTAAGCCGGTCTGTTCCCGTCAAACTGTTAATATAATTGCTATTGCTATATTGACAACTTACATAATTTGTGTATGATGGCCTGCTCCAGCGGCAAAGGAAGCGGGCGTGTTCAAACTCGCGCAACGTGGCGGCAGCGATGGGCTCCATTGCGGTCCGGAGGGGCTGTTTCTCGGTCCGAGCCCGTTGATCGTGCACATCGGCGGTGTCTATCGGCTACGGGCCGAGGACGAGATCACGGACCTGCTCGCCACCGCCTACGGTTCGCCCGCGGAAGGGCAAGGCCTGCCTCCCCGCCTGCGGCTGATCCGCGAGGCGCTGCAGGAAGGCGATCATTGCCGGGCGATGATCCTGGCGGTGCAAGCGCGGCTCGGCCCGGTCATGCCGGATGGCATTGCCCGGCTCGCGCGGACCGAGGCCTTGGGCAAATACAGTTTCAACCCCGACGAGCCGCGCGACCGGCTCGGCCGCTGGACCTCGGCGGAGGATGCCGCCTCGCCCGGAGAGGCCGCCGCCGACGGCCATCCGGCGCTGATGCCGGCGCAGGAACTCTTGCCGTTTGCCACACCCGAGAATGTCGGCAATCGGGGCCCAACACAACTAGTCCAGAACGATCCCCTTAATTTCTCCACTCACGCTTGGGCTAGAATGTTGCAGAAGGGGTTTACGCCAGAGCAAGTAAACGACGCAATAAAAAGCGGGAGCCGGGTGACGCAGCCCAATGGCAATATACGCTGTACGGGGGCCGGATGCGTTGTCATCATCAACCCGTCGGGCAGGATCGTGACCATCTATTGATCGGTATGCACCGCGAATGATCGAATGGTGTGCAATCGGGTACTGCCTGTTGCTGTCAAACATAAGAGGCATCTTGCCATGATCTTGAACGTGATCGACAACCGAAAGCTGCGGTATCGCTGGAAGCTGGTGAATGCGATTGTCGAACCGACTTGGCACGACAACAGTTCTCGGGATGCAGACCAAGCCGAACCAACCGAAGGTGAGCTCGATTACGAGGAAAACAACAAAGTTTCGGTAAGCGAAGCCATAAAATGGGCTGATCGTTTGGCTTTTCCGGTCACCCTTTATCTATACGATGATACCTGAGCGGGCAAGGAAAGGGCGAAGCAGGCTCCGAGTGGGCGCGCGGCCAGCGTCCCGATCTCGGGGAAAAGGGCCGCGATTTTGCCAGGCGGCGGATGGACCGGCGCCATGGGCGAGGAAAAGGGGAGCCTGCCGATCGCGAGTATCGCGGATTTCAGAAATACGGCCTCCGGTGGTCAAGCCCGCTCAAACAGGCGCTGGCCGATGAATTCGCCCTTGGCGACGCCGCCGGGGCAGGCGAACAGGCCGCCGCCGGTGTGGGTCACGAACTGGTTCAACATGTCGAATTTCGCCATCTTGTCGAAGATCTTTATGAATCCGGTCCGCGGGTCGCGCTGGTAGCAGACGAAGAACAGACCGGCGTCATATTCCATTCCTTGCCTCCAAGGCGGCCAGCGCTCGGCGGTGAAGTTGACGCCGTCATTGTATGAATAGGGCCGCCGCAGGATTTGCGCGCCATCGTTACTCGCCGCGGCGGCGAGACGGACATGGGCGCTCTCGGGAATGACCGGGTTCCCGTCCTCGTCGGCCGCATTCAAGTCGAGCGGATCGAACTCATTCTTCAGACCCAAGGGTGCGCCCGAATATTTGTGCCGGCCAAAGGTCTGCTCCTGGAAATCGACCTTCATGCGGTCCCAATGCTCCAGTGCCATTCGGATTCGCCGAAAGACCACGTAACTCCCGCCCCGCATCCACGCCGGGCCTTCCTCGCCGACCCAGACGAATTTCTCCATCATAGCGGGGTCGTCGACCGATGGATTGTTTGTCCCGTCCTTGAAACCCATCAGATTGCGCGGTGTCTGCTTCGCGCCGAAGCCGGCGATGAAACCGGTCTGCGCCCAGCGCATTTCAGCCTCGCGATAGGCGAGCCGCACTAGCTCGCGAACGGCGTGGAAGGCAACCTGAGGATCGTCGGCGCAGGCTTGCATCGATAAATCGCCGCCGGTGCGCGTATCGAGCAATTGATCGCCGTTGAAGCGGGGCAGATCGACCAGGGCCGGTGGCCGGTGCGCCGCGAGACCGTAGCGGTCCTCTCCGTCCTTGACGAACAATCCGGCGCCGAACCCGAAAGTCACCGTCAGCCGCGCCGGCGGCAAGCCCAGCGCCGCCCCGGTGTCGGGGCCAGAGACCGCGGCGTCTTGCCCGATCGGCTCGGCCGACTGGCTGGCGGCCATCCTGGCGGCGGCAACGGTCCACCCGCGCAGCAGCCTGATCAGATGGTCGCGCTTGGCGGTGACGAGGTCGAGCGCGGCAACATAGGTGTGGCCTTGCGCCGGCGTCGTGATCCCGCCCTGGTGCTTGCCCCAGAACAGCTCGACTGCACTCTTGGGGTCGCACTGGGTTCCGGTGCCCGCCCGGTTAAAGGCTTCCGCGACACCCCCAACACCGAGGCCCGAGCCCGCGGCAGCCGCAAGCCCTGTTGCGGCGCGGACCAATCCGCGGCGAGTAGGGTGCAGCCGACTGTTCGGTCCTTTCACCGCTTAGCCTCAACCAGCGTTTTCATTTCGTCTTTGACCTAACCGCTCTGCGCTGCTGCCAGTCGCGTTCTTAGAGGCCGATATTATACAGCTAAGTCAAAATAGTAAGGTAAATGCGAGTATGTCGCATCCATTACGCGATGTGCGCCGCAACGATACTAAGCCTCGGCCTGCTCGCCGCCGGCAACGTTGCCACAATTTTGCGCCGGCGGCTTGACGCAGCATCGGTGCTTGGCGATATTTCGATCATGGGATCGAGCGGCCGCATCACAATGTCGACTACGACCACCCCGCGCGGCGGGGTGTCGGGAAGCTGCGTACGCTGATCCAGCGGTATAGCTTGAACCCAGACAACCCCGCCGGCCAACGGACGGGGTTTTTTCGTTCATCCTCCCGCCCGGCCGCGCCAATCGAGGGACCACAGGGCGATGAGTGAGCCTCCCAACAATACGGTGGACGCCCCAATCCGTGGGCCGGTTACCGTGAGTTTGCCTGACGGTAACAAGCGCAGTTTTCCGGCGCCGCCGAGCGGTGCAGAGCTCGCCTTCGCGATCGGCCCGGGTCTCGCCAAGGCGGCGATAGCGCTAAAGCTCGACGGGCGCCTGCGCGATCTAGCTACCGTGATCGACCATGACGCCGCGGTCGCGATCATCACCCGCGAGACGCCTGAGGGGCTTGAGATCCTGCGCCATGACGCCGCCCACGTCATGGCCGAGGCGGTCAAGGAGCTCTATCCCGACACCCAGGTCACGTTTGGCCCCGCGACCGAGACCGGTTTTTATTACGATTTCGCACGCGCCGAACCCTTCACCCCTGAAGACCTTGAGAAGATCGAAGAGCGGATGCATGCGATCGTACGCCGTGACGAAAAGATCAGCCGCGAGGTCTGGGACCGCGACGCCGCGATCGCCTTCTTCGCCGGCATCGGCGAACGCTACAAGGCCGAGTATATTAGCGAGATTCCGCCAGGCGAGGAGATCAGCCTCTATCGCCAGGGCGGTTTTGTCGATCTGTGTGTAGGGCCGCATTTGCCTTCGACCGGGCATCTCGGCCAGGCGTTCAAGCTAACCAATGTAGCAGGCGCTTATTGGCGCGGCGACGCTCGCAACGCGCAATTGCAGCGCGTCTACGGCACCGCCTGGGCGAGCCAGAAGGAGCTCGACCAACACCTGTTCCGGATCGCCGAGGCCGAACGCCGCGACCATCGCCGTCTCGGCCGCGAGCTCGATTTGTTTCATCTGGGCGAGGAGGCGGTCGGCAGCGTCTTTTGGCACCCGAATGGCTGGACGCTGTTCCGCATCATCGAGGCTTATATGCGACGGCGCCTCGATGCCGCTGGCTACTCCGAGGTCAAGGGTCCGCTGTTGCTCGACCGCAGCCTGTGGGAGGCGACCGGCCATTGGGAAAATTTTCGCGAGAACATGTTTGTTGCCGAGAGCCGCGACGATCGGATGCTCGCGGTCAAGCCGATGAACTGCCCGGGCCATGTGTTGATCTTCGCCAACAGGCTCAGAAGCTACCGCGAATTGCCGCTGCGGCTTGCCGAATTCGGCGGCTGCCATCGGAACGAGCCGTCGGGCGCCCTGCACGGCATCATGCGGGTGCGCGGCTTTACCCAGGACGACGCGCACATCTTCTGTACTGAGAGCCAGGTGACCGGGGAAGCAATTGTGTTTTGCGGGTTGTTGCTGTCGATTTACCGCGACTTCGGCTTTGAGGATGTCGAGATCAAATTCGCCGACCGGCCGCCGCAACGGATCGGCAGCGACGCCGTCTGGGAGCGCGCCGAGCGGGACTTGAAAGCGGCAGTCGAACAGGCCGGGCTTGCCTATGCCTACAGTCCCGGCGAGGGCGCCTTTTACGGTCCGAAGCTTGAATTCCATCTGCGCGACGCGCTCGGCCGGCAATGGCAATGTGGAACCTTGCAGCTTGATTTCATGATGCCGGAACGGCTCGGCGCCGTTTATGTCGGCGAGGATGGCGGCCGCCACACTCCGGTTATGCTGCACCGCGCGATCCTCGGTTCGATGGAGCGCTTTATCGGCATCCTGATCGAGCATTATGCCGGCCGGTTTCCGCTGTGGCTGGCGCCGGTGCAGATCGTCGTCGCCTCGATTACCGAGGAAGCCGCCGATTACGCCGCCGAGGTCGTCCGCGCCTGCTCCTCCGCCGGGCTCAGGGCCGTCCTCGATGCCGGTAACGAAAAGATCTCATATAAGGTGCGCGAACACAGCCTCGCCAAGGTGCCGATAATACTCGTCGTCGGAGGGCGCGAGGCTGCGGCGCGAGGAGTGGCATTGCGTCGGCTCGGCGGCAACGCGCAGGAAGCTCTTGCGCTTGACGAAGCCGTCGCTAGATTGAAGCACGAGGCGGCGGTTCCATCGTTGCCGTAACGCACTTCGGCAAAGTCGGTTCGACGCGCTTCAACCAGATAGAGGAGAATATAGATACCCAGACCACCGATGAACCTCACCCCGACCCGCGAAGGGCCCCGGATCAACGACGAGATCGGTGTCCCGCGCGTGCGCTTGGTCGATGACCGGGGCAATATGGTGGGGGTGGTCGGGCGCAACGAGGCGCTCACCATGGCCGCGGATGCCGGTTTCGACCTCGTCGAGATAGCGCCCAATGCCGATCCGCCGGTCTGCAAGATGCTGGACTTCGGCAAGTATAAATACGAAGAACAAAAGAAAAAGAACGAGGCTCGCAAAAAGCAAAAAATCATAGAAGTCAAGGAAATTAAGCTGCGCCCCAGTATTGACGATCACGATTACGACGTAAAGATGCGCAGCATGGTCAAATTTCTCGAGGAAGGCGATAAAGTCAAGGTGACGATGCGGTTCCGCGGGCGCGAGTTGGCGCATCAGGAGCTAGGCATGGACGTCCTGGTCCGAGTCCGCGACAATCTGCAGGAACTCGCCAAGGTCGAGCAGATGCCGCGCATGGAAGGCCGGCAGATGACGATGGTCATCTCGCCGAAATAGTCATCCGCTCCCCGACTTGCTTTCGCCGGGGGGCATCGCTATAAGGCGCGGCTCGAATGGGCGGCGGCGCGCGGCGCGATGGGTCGCCTCGTCGTCGCAACCTCGGCACGGATTATGAAATGCCCAAGCTCAAGACCAAGAGCGGCGCCAAAAAGCGGTTCGGCCGCACCGGCGCCGGAAAGATCAAGGTTGCGCACGCCTACAAGCGCCATCGGCTGATCAGCAAGGACAAGCAGGCCAAGCGCAAGGCGCGCGGCACGCAAACCCTGGAGAAGGGCGACAGCAAGCTCGTCCTGACCTACATGCCTTATCTGCGGGGCTGAGCCGTGGCGCGCGTCAAACGCGGGGTTACCACCCACGCCCGCCACAAAAAGGTCCTCGAACTCGCCAAGGGTTATCGCGGGCGGGGCGGGACCGCCTATCGCATCGCGATCGAGAAGGTCGAGAAGGCGCTGAGTTATGCCTATCGGGACCGGCGCAACCGCAAGCGCGATTTCCGCGCCCTGTGGATCCAGCGGATCAATGCCGGCGTGCGCGAACACGGGCTGACCTATTCGCAATTCATGCACGGGATCAAACTCGCCGGGCTGGATCTCGACCGCAAGATCCTATCCGATATCGCCATCCGCGAGCCCGAGGCGTTCGCCGCGGTGGTCACGACCGCGCGCGCGGCGCTGGCTGCCGAGCCGCCGCCGGTTGCGGCGCAAGCGGCTTGAATCCCACATGAGATATGAAGAGATCGCCGCGACACCCTTCCTCGTCATCCCGACGAAGGTCGGGACCCATTTCGGCCATGGGTACCGGTCTTCGCTGGTATGACAATGAGCGGCGGCGATTTATTGTGAGGAGTTATCGCTAGGCCCTGTGCGAAACAATTGCGAATTGCAAAGGGGCCAGCGAGGCCCCTTTTTATTTCAAATATGCTGTCACGGGTAAAGCGAATGGAAGATGCCAGCCAATTGATCAATGCCGCCGCCCAGGACGTCGAAGCGGCGACATCACCGGACGGTCTCGAAGAAGTCCGCATCAAATACCTTGGACGGCGTGGATCGCTGACCCTCGCGATGCGAGAGCTGGGCGGGCTCGATCCGGAAACGCGGCGCCGCGCCGGCGCGGAATTGAACGCCGCCAAAGACCAGATCACCGCGGCTCTTGCCGAGGCGGCCAGCCGGCTCGGCCGCGCCGCTCTCGAACAGCGGCTCGCAGGCCGAGCGCGCCGACGTCACCCTGCCGGTGCCTTTTGCCTGCGAGGGCCGCGTCCATCCGATCAGCCAGACGATCGACGAAATCGTCGCGATCTTCGGCGAGATGGGGTTTGCCGTCGCCGAGGGGCCGCATATCGAAGAGGATTTCTACAATTTTACCGCGCTCAACATCCCGCCCGAGCATCCGGCGCGCCAGGAGCACGACACCTTCTACCTGCCCGAGCGCACCGACGGCACCGCGTCTGGTGCTGCGTACTCATACGTCGCCGGTTCAGATTCGCACGATGCTGGCGCAACAGCCGCCGATCCGGATCATCGTGCCTGGCCGCACCTTCCGCTGCGACCACGATGCGACGCACTCGCCGATGTTCCATCAGGTCGAGGGGCTGGTCATCGACCGCTCGACCCATATGGGCCACCTTAAGGGCTGCCTGATCGAATTCTGCCGCGCCTTTTTCGGCATCGACGATCTGCCGGTCCGCTTCCGCCCGAGCTATTTCCCATTCACCGAGCCCTCGGCCGAGGTCGATATCGGTTGCTCGCGCAAGGGCGGACGGCTCGAAATCGGTGCCGGCGGCGACTGGCTCGAAATCCTCGGCAGCGGCATGGTCCACCCGAAAGTACTGGCGAATTGCGGCATCGACCCCTCCGAGTATCAGGGCTTCGCGTTCGGCATGGGGATCGAGCGGGTGGCGATGCTGAAATACGGCATCCCCGATCTGCGGGCGTTTTACGATTCGGATCTGCGGTGGCTGCGCCATTACGGCTTTCTGCCGCTCGACATTCCCTCGCTGGTGCGCGGACCGCTTAGCGGCGGTGCTCCGGCATGAAGACGACCCTCGCCTGGCTCAAGACCCATCTCGATACCGGTGCGCCGGCGGCTGCGATCGTCGAGCGTCTGATCATGCTCGGCCATGATGTCGAGGCGATCGAAAACCGCGCCGCCGGGCTCGAACCCTTCACTGTTGCATCGGTCGTCTCGGCCGAGCGCCATCCAAACGCCGACCGGCTCCGAGTCTGCGTCGTCGACACCGGCAAGGAGCGAATCCAGGTGGTTTGCGGCGCCCCTAACGCCTGCACCGGCATGAAGGGCGTTTTTGCTCCCGCCGGCACCATAATCCCGCGCACCGGCGCGATCCTCAAAGAGAGCGTGATCCGCGGCGTCGCCTCGCGCGGCATGCTATGCTCGGCCTATGAGCTCGGCCTCGGTGACGACCATGAGGGCATTATCGAGGCGCCGCAGGACGCGCCGATCGGCGCGAGATATGCCGATCTGCTCGGTCTCGGCGATGCGGTCATCGACATCAAGGTAACGCCGAACCGCGCCGACTGCCTCGGCGTCCATGGCATTGCCCGCGATCTCGCAGCCTCCGGGCTCGGGCATCTAAAATCGCTCGACACGACCCCGGTTCCCGGCGATTTCCACTCGCCGATCGGCGTCCACATCGAAGACCGATCGGCCTGCCCGCTGTTTCTCGGCCGACACTTCCGCGGCGTTCGCAACGGGCCAAGCCCCGACTGGCTGCGCCGCCGGCTGGAAGCGATCGGGTTGCGACCGATCTCGGCGTTGGTCGACATCACCAATTTTCTGACCTTCGACCTCAACCGGCCGCTGCACGTGTTCGACGCCGGTCGGCTCGACGGCGATCTCGTCGTTCGATTGGCGCGGCCGGGCGAGACTCTGCTCGCGTTGAACGGTCAGGAGTACGTGCTCGATCCGGAGACAACCGTTATCGCCGATCGGGTGAGCGTGCGCAGCCTCGGTGGGGTCATCGGCGGCGAGACGACAGGGTGCACCGAATCGACGAACGAGGTCTTTGTTGAGGCGGCTCTGTTCGACCCGGTGCGCACCGCCGCCACCGGCCGGAAACTCGGCATATCGAGCGACGCGCGCTATCGCTTCGAGCGCGGGCTCGATCCGGCCTTTGTGGGGGACGGGCTCGAAATCGCGACCCGGCTGATGCTCGAATTGTGCGGCGGCGAAGCCTCGGCGGTCGTCACCGAGGGCGCTGTTCCGGATTGGCGCCGCCGTTACGTGCTGCGCGCGGGGAGGCCGGCCAGCCTCGGCGGTCTCGATGTAGCGCCTGAGGAAAGCGCCACGATCCTGAAGGCACTCGGCTGTACCGTCGAGCCTTCGGCCGGCGGCGATCTGTCGGTAGAGCCGCCCTCCTGGCGCGGCGACATCGAGGGCGAGGCTGATCTCGTCGAGGAGGTTCTTCGGATCAAGGGCTATGACCAAATTCCGGCCGTGCCATTGCCGCGCGAGACGCCATTGCCGCGACCGGCGCTGATCCCGGCTCGACGGCGCTCGGAACTGGTGCGGCGCGCCCTTGCCGCTCGGGGTCTGACCGAGGCGGTAGGTTTCTCGTTCATCTCTGCGCTCGAGGCCGAGCTGTTTGGCGGCGCTAAACCCGAGCTCCGGGTCGTCAACCCGATCAGCGCCGATCTCGATGCGATGCGGCCGTCTTTGCTGCCGGGCCTCGCCGCCGCTGCGCGACGCAATGGCGATCGCGGCTTCGCGGATTCGGCGCTTTTCGAATTAGGGCCGTTCTATCGCGACGACACTCCGCAGGGTCAAGGGCTGGCCGCAGCCGGGCTGCGCGCCGGGCGATCTGGCCCCAAGCATTGGCGCGAGCCGGCGCGGACGGTCGACCTCTATCAAGTCAAGGCCGACGCGCTGGCCGCTCTTGCCGCGATGGGGACATCGGCTGAGAACGTACAAATCAGCGCCGATCCGCCCGCCTGGTACCACCCCGGCCGGGCCGCGACCTTGCGGCTCGGGTCCAAGGTGCTGGGCGCCTTTGGCGAGCTGCATCCGGCGGTGATCGAGGCGCTCGACGCCAAGCCGCCGCTCGTCGCGTTCGAGGTCTTTCTCGATGCCGTCCCCGAGCCGCGCGCGGGGCGCGCCAAGCCACCGCTTCAACTCCCGGTGTTCCAGCCGATCGAGCGGGATTTCGCCTTCGTCGTCGACCGCGAGCTAGGGGCCGAGACGCTGCTGAGGGCAGCGCGCGGCGTCGATCGTAAGCTGGTGACCGAAATCCACCTGTTCGACGTCTATGAGGGCGCCGGCCTGCCGCAAGGCAAAAAGTCGCTGGCCATCACCGTCGTGCTGCAGCCCCAGGAACGGACCCTGACCGATTCCGAGATCGAAGGCTTCTCCAAGCGCCTCGTGGCCCAGGTCGAAAAGGCGACGGGAGGCGTATTGCGGGGCTGAGACAGTGCCTGGCGCCGGCAGCGGAATTGCCTTTTCGGAGCCGCTTGGCGAGACTTCGGCGGGGCACTTGAAGGAGGGTCGGCCAATGGCGCTGGCAAACGAGCGTGTCGCCTGGTTCAACGGCAAGATCGTGCGCGAGAGCGAGGTGCTGATCCCGTTCCGCGACCAGGGTTTCCTGCGCGGCGACGCGGTCTTCGACATGACCCGCAGCTTCAACGGCGCCGCCTTTCGCCTCGAGGAGCATGTGGCGCGGCTCTACCGCTCGCTCAAATATCTGGACCTCGACCCGGGCCTGCCTCCGGCGGAGATGGTCGCGATCAGCGCCGACGTGTTGGCCCGCAATCGACACTTGCTGGGGCCTGGCGAGGATTATTGGCTGGCCCAGCGGATCAGCCGCGGCATCAGCCCGGTGGCCGGCGATAATTGGGACCACTACGGTCCGAACGTGATCATTGAATGCGTGCCGTTGCCATTCCGCGAGCGGGCCAAGGACTTCCGCGACGGCATCGATGTGATCACGCCGTCCTTGCGGCGTACTCCGCCCAATTCTTTGTCGCCGCGCGCCAAGATGCACCAGTATTTGAACCTCGTCCTCGCCGACCGCGAGGTGAAAGCGCAGAACCCCGCCGCCTGGGCGGTATTGCTCGATGTCAACGGCAATCTCGCCGAGGGCCAGGGCAGCAACATTTTTCTGGTGCGCGACGGCGGCTTGTTGACGCCGAGGGAGCGCTTCGTATTGCCCGGCGTCAGCCGTCAGGCGGTGATCGACCTTGCCGCCCGGCTCGGCATCCCGTGCAAGGAACATGATCTCGATCTCTACGACGCCTATACCGCCGACGAATGCTTTCTGACCTCGACGAGCCTGTGCATCTGCGGGGTACGTAGCCTGAACGGCCGCACTTTCTCCGCCGGCGAGGCGCCGGGGCCGGCCACCCGGAGGCTGACCGACGCGTACAAGGAATTGGTCGGCTGCGATTTTGTCGCGCAGTATCTGCAGCGGCTAGAGGGCTGAGCCGGCGTCGCGGGGATCGTTTCGTCGGCCGCTGCATATTCCTTCGTCGAACGCGGCTCGGTATTCGAGGCGCATCTCGACGGAGGTCTTTGTGAGAAGGATGCTGCTCGCGGCAGCTTTGGCCGCCACCGCGGCGATCGCCGTACCGGTCTTCGCCCAACCGGCCGGAAATACCGAGACCCAGACAGATCAGGCCGCCCCGGCAACCCAGCAAGCGGGTGGAGACCAAGCCGCCGGCAGCCAGTGGACGCATGGCCGCGGCGGCTGGGGAATGCGCGGATGGCCGATGATGCGGCGTGGCATGTGGCATGGCGCGGCGATGCGCGGCGATCCGCAGCAGAGGTGTATCGACCGGCTCGCCTGGCGCGCCGCCCGAGGCGCCTATGTCGAAACCGAGCTTGACCTGACTGCCGAACAACGCCCGCTCTGGGACAAATTGCAGAACATTGCGCAGGCCGAGCAGCAAAAAGAGCGGCAGCGGTGCCGGCAACTCAAGCCCGGGGAGCAATCGACCGCGCTCGACCGAATGGATCGTGCGCAACAATTCCTGTCGGCCCGGCTCGACGCATTGCAATCGGCAAAGCCGGCGCTACAGGCGCTCTACCAGGCGCTGACCCCGGAGCAGAAAGCGATCTTCGACCACCCGTTCCGCCGGCCATAAGCCTCGTAGACCGTTGGTCGGCGCTTCTCGCCGGAAGTCTTGTCCGGCGATCTGCAAGCTCGCTAAGGTGGCTGCGAGGCTTCCCCGCCGCCACCAAGGCTTCCAATGCCCTTTGACAACGATACCGCACCCGGCCTGGAGGCGCGTTGCGCCGCGAGATCCGCGGTAATGCTCGACGCGTTCAGCCGCGGACGCTACAGACGAGACTGGAGGCGCGGCTGCGCCGCGAGATCCGCGGCGAGATCATGTTCGACGCGTTCAGCCGCGGGCGCTATGCGACCGACGCGTCGATCTACCAGATCGAGCCGTTGGGCGTCGTTGTGCCGCGGGACCGAGAGGATGCTGCGGTCGCGATTGCGATAGCCCGCGAAGAGGGCGTGCCGGTGTTGCCGCGGGGCGCCGGCACCTCGCAATGCGGGCAGACGGTGGCGCGCGCGCTTGTCCTCGATTGCAGCAGGCACATGGACCAGGTGATCTCGGTCGACGTCGAAGCGCGCCGCGCACGGGTCGAACCTGGAGTCGTGCTCGACCGCCTCAACCGGTCACTTAGGCAGCACAAATTGTTCTTTCCGGTGGACCCGTCGACGGCGAGCCGGGCAACGATCGGCGGCATGACCGCCAACAACAGCTGCGGCTCGCGCTCCCTGCGCTACGGCAACATGGTGCACAATGTTCGCGGGGTCGACGCGCTGCTCGCCGACGGCACTACTGCCTGGTTTGGCGAGGTCTCGGGCAATTTCGATGAAGGGGCAGCGGCGTCCGAGCGGTATCGCGACCTCGTACGCCGGATGCGCGCTTTGCACCGGCGCGAAGCCGACGAGATCGACGCGCGATTTCCAAAGGTCCTGCGGCGGGTCGGCGGCTATAATATCGATAGTATCGACGACAGCGGCCACAACATGGCGCGGCTGCTGGTCGGCTCTGAAGGCACCCTCGCTTTCTTCAACGAAATCGAGCTCGATCTGCAGCCGATCCCGGCCCATCGGGTTCTCGGCATCTGCCACTTCCCGACTTTTTACGCGGCGATGGATGCCACCCGGCGGATCGTCGAGCTGGGTCCCAGCGCGGTCGAACTGGTCGATCGCACGATGATCGAATTGTCGCGCGACATCCCGATGTTCCGCGCCGTGGTCGACCGTTTCGTCCAGGGCGAGCCGGCGGCAATCCTGCTGACCGAATTTGCCGGCGACGACCCGACGGAAAATTTGCGGCGGCTGAAGGCCCTCAATGAGCTGATGGGCGATCTCGGCTTCCCCGGCGCCGTCGTCGAAGCCACCGACCCGGCTTTTCAGGCCGCGGTCTGGGAAGTGCGCGCGCAGGGCCTCAACATCATGATGTCGATGAAAGGCGACGGCAAACCGATCTCGTTTCTCGAAGACTGCGCGGTGCGCCTCGAAGACCTCGCCGACTACACCGAGCGCCTGACCCGTATCTTCGAAAAGCACGGCACCTATGGCACCTGGTACGCCCACGCCTCGGTCGGCTGTCTGCACGTGCGCCCGGTGCTGAATGTAAAGCAGGAGCTCGAGGTCAGAAAGATGCGGGCGATCGCCGAGGAGGCGTTCGCGATGGTCCGCGAATACAAGGGGTCGCATTCGGGCGAGCACGGCGACGGGCTGGTGCGCTCCGAGTTCCACGAGGCGATGTTCGGCGGGCGCATGGTCCGCGCTTTCGAGGAGGTTAAGGACGCCTTCGACCCGCAGGGCCTATTCAACCCCGGCAAAATCGTCCGGCCCTCTCGGATGGACGACCGCAGCCTGTTCCGCTTCAAGCCGGATTACCGGCCATTGCCGCTCGCCACTGGGCTCGACTGGTCGGAATGGGGCGGGTTCGCCGGTGCCACCGAAATGTGCAACAACAACGGTGCCTGCCGCGCGCGCGACGCCGCGGTCATGTGCCCGTCGTTTCGTGCCACTGGCGACGAACAGCATCTGACTCGCGGCCGCGCCAATACGTTGCGGCTGGCCTTGTCGGGCCAGCTCGGACCCGACGCGCTCGTCTCCGACGACATGCGCGAGACCATGGCATTGTGCATCTCGTGCAAGGGCTGCAAGCGCGAATGCCCGACCGGCGTCGACATGGCGCGGATGAAGATCGAGTTCCTGCACCACTACCGCCAGCGCCATGGGCTCACGCCACGCGACCGGCTGATCGCCTATCTGCCGCGCTATGCACCTTACGCCGCGCGCATTGCGCCGCTTCTCAATCTGCGGAACCGGCTCCCGTTTCTGGCGCAGCTGGGCGAACGGTTGTTTGGGCTCGCCGCTACCCGCAAATTGCCGGAGTGGTCCCCCCGCCCGTACACCCGAGCGATGACGACGAGTGAAGAAACACCTCTCCGCCCTTTAGGGGGGAGAGGGAGGGGCCCATCGCGAAACGATGGGAGGGTGCGGTGGGATTCGGCAAGCGACGTGGAATCCCCCACCTCACCCCATCCCTCTCCGCCCCCAAGGGCGGAGAAGGAGAAAGACGGTGCGGGGAGATCGTCCAATGGGCGCGATGTCGTGCTGCTGGTCGACACCTTCAACCGCTATTTCGAGCCGGAGAATGCCGACGCCGCCGAGCGCGTCCTGACGCGCGCGGGTTATCGTGTCGTCACCCCCGACCCCGCGCGTGGCCGGCCATTGTGCTGCGGCCGGACCTTTCTCGCCGCCGGCCTCGTCGACGAGGCGCGGATCGAGGCGCAGCGCATGGTCGAAGCGCTCGCATCGCATGTCGCCGCTGGCGTCCCGATCGTCGGCCTCGAACCCTCCTGTCTGCTGACCCTGCGCGACGAGTTTCCGGCGCTGCTCCCAGGCCCCGCGACCACGGCGCTGGCGGCCCAGGCTCAGCTCTTCGAGGAATTCGTCGATACCGAGCGCGCGGCCGGACGATTTAAGCTGACGCTAAAAGCGATGCCGAACCAAACGGCGCTGCTGCACGGCCATTGCCACCAGAAGGCCTTCGCCACTGTCGACGCCGCGGTCAAGGCATTGCAGCTGATCCCGGAGCTGACGGTCGAGACCTTCGATTCGACATGCTGCGGCATGGCCGGATCGTTCGGCTACGAGGCCGAACACCAAGACATGTCGCTGAAAATCGGCGAGCTCGGCGTCCTGCCGAAGATGCGCGCTGCACCCCCGGACACCCTGCTCGCCGCTTGCGGCATCAGCTGCCGCCACCAGATCGCCGACCTGGCCGGCCGCGAGGCGCGCCACATCGTCCGCCTTCTCGACGAGACCTCCGCGTAAGCCGCTCGGGCAACCCGGCTTGAAGACCCTGCCCAATCCAGCTATATTCATGGTTTGTTCCGTAATGCGGGAGCGAATATGTTTAAGCTGGCCGAGAGCCGCGGTTCGAGCCGTGGCCTCTATTGTGGCGTCGAGGGCCTGTCTCTCGGGCCAAGCCCGCTGATCGAATTGCTGGATGGGACCTACCGAGTGCGCCCGCCGCGCGAGATCGCGGCGCTGGTCGCCGCCGCCTTCGATCCGCCTCCTGATGCTGTGAAGCTTCTTCCCCGGCTATTCGCAATTGCCGCCGACCTGCAGCGTGGCGAAGTCGGCAGGCGATGATCTCGGCCGTGCTGCTCGGATTTGGTGAACTATCCGACGCCGGCATCGCCGCCCTTGCCCGCGCCGAGGCGTTGCTCAAGTTCAACTTCAACCCGGCCGAGCCGCGTGACGAGCAAGGCCGCTGGACCCGCGACGAGGCGGCCGGCTTGATCACACCGATACGGGCCGGCGGCCCGTCCGCAGGCAGTCCTGGCCGCGTCGGCCGCGCCTGGGAAAGCCAGCCCAACGCCGATTTTCGCAATCGGCTCGCCACCGCTGAAGGAAACGCTGACAAACCCAATTTCGGCTATGGCGAGGTTAACGAGAAGGCCGGGGCTCTCGGCCGGTACCAGATGACCGCGGCTGCGCTCCGCGCCATCGGCATGATCGACGCCGCCGGCAATTGGACCGGAAAATATGGCGTTCACTCCCGCGCCGAGTTCCTCGCCGACCCTGGGGCGCAAGAAAAGACGATCACCGACTTTCTCGATGATACGGAGCGCCAGCTCCGGGCGAACGGATCGGTCCAGTTCATCGGCGCGAATATCGATGGCCTCGTTTCCCGTTTTACAGTGAGCCGAGCTGGTTTAATCGCGGCTGGCCACCGCTGGGGAGCACGGGCCACCCACGACTACCTAGGCCGGATCGCAGACAACGGCTTTACAAGCCGCGGCCTTGACCTTAGCCCCGCCGAAAGGGCGATAGAGACGCGCCTGCGTACCTTCGCGGATGTACCCTATGAATAGTCAAGCAGCGAGCCGCTGCTTGGTATTCCTAAATGCCACTTTGCTCAGTTTAGTTATTACATGCGGCGCGCACGCGCAGCGGCTTCAGTGGTCGAAATCACTCACGGCCGATGAGACACGTTGCTTGACCGAATTGCTGCACGCTGGTCATTGGACGGGTGTTCCGTCCGAGGAAGTACATGAGCTGATCACGGCGGCAAGAGTTAGTCATGCCCATCTAGATGGCGATGGTCGAACGGATTACGTCTATTTATTCGATAATATTGGCTGGTGCGGCAGCGCGGGCTGTGCTCTGGTGATCGGAGAGGCGCAGAAGCACGGCGCATGCCATCTGCTCTACGATGGCTACGGCTGGTACACCTTCACCGTACTTCGCCCGCGCGACAAGGGGTATCGTCGCCTTTATCTGCCCTGCGAGGCTCGCTTCAACGGCAGTCAATATCAACAACTCCGCGCCGAGTGTCCGAATGTCGACGTGCAGCGTTGAGCCAGGCGAACTAACGACCTCGATTGCGAATTTGGTCGTCCGCATTCTCGGCGGGCCGTGAGAGCCGGCCCAATGCGGAGTACCGCCTCGCCACCGCCGAGAAGCCAAATTTCCGCTGTGGCGAGGTTAACGAGAAAGCCGGGGCTCTCGGCCGGTACCAGATGACCGCGGCTGCCGCGAAGCGCGCAACATCGTCCGCCTCCTCGACGACGCTTCGGCGCCGCGTTAGTCGAAACGCTGCGCCAGAGCGGCCTCCGCCTCGGCGACGATTCGGGCCACCGTCGTTCCGGCCGGCTCGACATCGTGTATCAGGTCGATGCCCTCACTGGCCCAAACGACGGCGGTGTCGAGATCGCCCGCCACGAGCGCTTGCTGGTAGCGCGCCTTTTCGAGCGCATCGGCCGCCAATGCCGCTTCGCGCCCGTGCCAATTCCGGGTGAAGCGATTGACCAGGCCACGACCGGTAAATTCGAGGGGCCAGCGAGCCTCTCGCCCGATGTCGAAGACGTGGGTGCGCACGGTGTCGTCGCCGCCGGCCCGCACGATTTTCGCCTTTGCGTCGGCAGAGGCCAGCGACTCCTCGGCCACATGAAAGCGGGTGCCGATCAGCGCTCCGTCGGCGCCGAGCATCAGCGCCGCCGCCAGCCCACGCCCGTCGGCGATGCCGCCGGCCGCCACAACGAGTGCGTCCCGTCCCGACGCCTTGACCGCATCGACCACCGCCGGCACCAGCGGCAAGGTCCCGCGCCGGCTGCCGTGGCCGCCGGCCTCGGCGCCCTGGGCGACGATTATGTCGGCGCCAAGCCGCAACACCTCATGCGCCATCGCGACGGTCTGGACCTGGCAAATCACTGGAATTCCGGCGTCCTTGATCCGTGGGATGAACGGCGCCGCATCACCAAAGGACAGCATGATCGCTGCCGGCGAATGCGCAAGTGCAACGTCCAGCGAGTCCGGCCGTTGGGCAAGCCCCCAGGTGATGAACCCGCAGCCGACCCGCTGATTGCCGGCCGCGTCGAACTGTGGCTCGAGCCACTCGCGCAGACCGAGCCCGCCACCAATCAGTCCCAACCCGCCGGCGCCGCTGACCGCGGCGGCCAGCGCACCGCCGGCGCTACTGCCCATCGGCGCCTGCAGAATCGGATGGCGTATGCCGAGACGCTCGGTCAGCCTGGTGCGCAAGGCCATCTTTCCTCCGCTGTCCGTTCTTGGGACCGGCTAATACGATTTTCCCGCCGGATAGGTCGGATATTTTGGTACGTCCGGGTTCATGTAATCCCATGGCTGGGCGCTTTTGACAAAGATATCCGCGTCCGGCCGGAACCAGCTCGGATCGTCGAAGCTCGCGACGCGGATGCCGACCAGATCGGGCCGGGTCGAAACCTGGACGTAGAGCGGTGCGCCGCAATCGCCGCAAAACGCGCGGGCGATCTGGTTGCCGGCGTCGGATCGGGCGACGTAACGTCGGGGCTTGCCCTTGACGATGCGAAACTGCGCGGATGGAACCCGAACCGCAGCGACAAACGCGCTGCCGCTTTGCCGCTGGCAATCTCGGCAATGGCATTGCAGCGAAAAGAGTGGCTCACCCGCGCTCTCGTAGCGAATCGCGCCGCACAGGCACCCACCGGTCCTTGGTGAAGCCAACGCTCGTCTCCGTCTGTATTTCGCGGGATGATCCCTCATTCCGGCCGACCGGGGCAACCACCTTCGCACCCAGGACGAAAGCCGGTAAGATGCGGAAATGCTGTCGCTCTCCAATCTCGAACGTGGCTTGCCGTGAGCGTCAACGGTGGCTTGCCTGAGCGCGCGCGGGCTCTGTTCGATTTCTGGTTCGGGCCGCTGGAGGACCCCAAGCGGCTGCATCACCGCCAGATCTGGTTCCGCAGTACGCCCGAGTTCGACGAGGCGGTCCGCCGCGGCTTCGCGGCCGACCATGACCAGGCAATTGCAGGAGTGCTCCAAGGTTGGGAGGACAGCCCCGAAGCCGCGCTGGCGTTGGTGATGCTGCTCGATCAAGTGCCGCGCAACATCTTTCGCAGTACGCCGCGGGCCTTTGCCAGCGACGCACAGGCGCTGGCAGCGACAAAGCGGGCGCTGGCGCAATGCTTCGACTTGGCGGTACCGGCCGCTTGGCGAGTGTTTTTCTATTTGCCGTTCGAGCACAGCGAGGTGCTTGCCGATCAGCAGCGCGCCATCGCGCTATTGGAGGCATTGCCGCCGGTCCAGGGGCGCCCCAGTGACCGGCGCATGTCGCACCTTCATCTCGAAATCGTCGAGCGCTTCGGCCGTTTTCCGCACCGCAATGCGATCCTCGGCCGGGAGTTCGACCGCTTCCGAACTTGCCTTTCTCGAGGAATGCGATCTGCGCTTCGGACAGCCTTTCAACGGGATCACGACGAAATAAGGCTCGTAGCGCCGGTTCCCCGTCGGTAAAGGCGATTTTCCGCCGTCTCCAATCACTCCGATACCGGCTCCCTGCTCGCCCTGGGAGAAGGCGCTCGGAGGCCAAGAGCACGCTCTGCCATCCGCCGGGCGATTTCGTTTTCGCCCATGATAATCAGATCGGCGCCGCAGCGTTGCAGGTACTCGACTTCGGCATCCGAGTGAGCGCGCGCGACGATCTCGATCTTTGGGTTTGCCGCTCGCCCCTGCTCGACGATCTGGCCGGCCTCGAACCCGTCCGGAATCGCGACCAGAAGGCAACGCGCCTCGGCCAGGTTCGCCGCGGCGATCACCTCCGGCGCGGCAGCGTTGCCTCGGATCGCTTCGATACCCCGCGCTCGTAATTTGTCGACCAGCTCATGCTGGTCCTCGACGACCAGGAACGGCACATCCTCACGTTCCAGATCCGCGCCGATGCGACTGCCGACTCGCCCGAAACCAATCAGGACCATATGTTTTTTGAGGCTGGTCTTCGGTAAATCGGTGGGCATTGGCTGGGCTGGTTGCAATTCGCCAGCCTCGGCCCGGCGGCGTTCCAGCCAGGGGCCAAGGCGATCAAGAACGGCGAAGAACAGCGGATTGAGCAGGATCGAAAGGATCGCCGCGGCGAGGACCAAATCCCGGCCCTGCTCCGGCAACAGTCCCAGCGTTACGCCGAGCCCCGCCAGGATGAACGAGAACTCGCCGATCTGCGCCAGGCTGGCGGCGATGGTCAGCGCGGTGGATAACGGATGCCGGAACGCGAGCACGATCAGTAATGCTGCGATGGACTTACCAAACAGGATGATCAGTAGTGTTACGATCAGCAGACCCGGTTCCCGCACCATGATGGTCGGGTCGAACAGCATCCCGACCGAAACAAAGAAAAGGACCGCAAAGGCATCGCGCAGCGGCAACGATTCTTCGGCCGCTCGGTGGCTGAGTTCGGATTCGGCAAGGACCATGCCGGCAAAGAACGCACCCAGGGCGAAGGAGACGCCGAACAGCTGGGCCGCGCCATAGGCGACGCCCAGCGCCAGAGACAAAACCGCGAGCCGAAACAGCTCGCGGGAGCCGGTGTGAGCCACATAGTGAAGGATGCGGGGGACCACCTGGCGGCCGACCACGAGCATCAGCGCGACGAAAACGGCGACCTTGGCGAAAGTGAATCCGAGCGTCGCCGCGATCTGGCCTGCCCCGGCCGCGCTCGATATCCCTCCGGCTCCGCGGAGCAGGCCCGCAATCGGCGGCAATAGCACCAGGGTCAGCACCATCGCCAGATCCTCGACGATAAGCCAACCCACGGCGATGCGCCCTTGCTCGGTCTCGACGAGACGACGTTCCTGTAAGGCCCGCAGCAGCACCACCGTGCTCGCGACTGAAAGCGCAAGCCCAAACACCAAGCTTGCACCGAGCTTCCAGCCAAGGCCCCACCCCAGCCCCATTCCGAGGGCAGTGGCGAAGGCAATCTGAACAAGCGCGCCCGGAACGGCGATGCCCCGGACCGAGAGGAGATCCTTCAAGAAAAGTGGAGACCGACGCCAAACATCAAAAGGATGACGCCAATCTCGGCGAGGTCCCCCGCCAGTGCCGGATCGGCGACGAATCCCGGGGTGAACGGGCCGACCAATACGCCGGCAAGAAGGTAGCCCACCAGCGGGGAAACCCGTATCCGATGGGCCATCGCTCCAAGAATGAAGGCGAGGACGAGGCCCCCAACGATCGTGGCGATCAGCGGCGTGTGATGCGGCATGTAGTATCCTTGGGGTCGGTCGGCAGCGCCGCCGCCATATGCGACCGTCGCCACCGCGATCTTCTGCTGTGATGTGACGCGACGGAGATTGCTATGATACGCCTAACGCCACAGCCGAAGACGACACGGGGTAGGAGTTCAGCGATGGCCATTGTCGAGATCAAGGTCGATGCGGTCGAGCCTTTCGCCGAGGGACAGGGTTTCGGGGAAGCCGGGTCCTACCTGCGAATAAAGGGGGTCGCCAAGGGCGAGGTCGATCCGGCGGCGCGGAGAACAAGGTCATCGTCGATCTCGACAAGGCGCCGAGAAACGCGCGCGGCATGGTCGAGTACGAGACCGATTTTTTCATCCTGCGCCGGCCGAGCGCAGCGGGCGAGCGGCGTGCTGTCTACGACGTGACCAACCGGGGCCGGAAGGTGATCCTCGGCCGGCTGACGAAGCTGGAGGCAACGCCGATACCAACGATCCCAAATCGGTTAGGAGTCGGATTGGGCTTTACGCTCGGGCGCGGCTACAGCCTCGTCTGGTCGGGCCAACGGGATGACGACGAAATAAGGCTCGTAGCGCCGGTTCCCCGTCGGTAAAGGCGATTTTCCGCCGTCTCCAATCACTCCGATACCGGCTCCCTGCTCGCCCTGGGAGAAGGCGCTCGGAGGCCAAGAGCACGCTCTGCCATCCGCCGGGCGATTTCGTTTTCGCCCATGATAATCAGATCGGCGCCGCAGCGTTGCAGGTACTCGACTTCGGCATCCGAGTGAGCGCGCGCGACGATCTCGATCTTTGGGTTTGCCGCTCGCCCCTGCTCGACGATCTGGCCGGCCTCGAACCCGTCCGGAATCGCGACCAGAAGGCAACGCGCCTCGGCCAGGTTCGCCGCGGCGATCACCTCCGGCGCGGCAGCGTTGCCTCGGATCGCTTCGATACCCCGCGCTCGTAATTTGTCGACCAGCTCATGCTGGTCCTCGACGACCAGGAACGGCACATCCTCACGTTCCAGATCCGCGCCGATGCGACTGCCGACTCGCCCAAAACCAATCAGGACCATATGTTTTTTGAGGCTGGTCTTCGGTAAATCGGTGGGCATTGGCTGGGCTGGTTGCAATTCGCCAGCCTCGGCCCGGCGGCGTTCCAGCCAGGGGCCAAGGCGATCAAGAACGGCGAAGAACAGCGGATTGAGCAGGATCGAAAGGATCGCCGCCGCGAGGACCAAATCCCGGCCCTGCTCCGGCAACAGTCCCAGCGTTACGCCGAGCCCCGCCAGGATGAACGAGAACTCGCCGATCTGCGCCAGGCTGGCGGCGATGGTCAGCGCGGTGGATAACGGATGCCGGAACGCGAGCACGATCAGTAATGCTGCGATGGACTTACCAAACAGGATGATCAGTAGTGTTACGATCAGCAGACCCGGTTCCCGCACCATGATGGTCGGGTCGAACAGCATCCCGACCGAAACAAAGAAAAGGACCGCAAAGGCATCGCGCAGCGGCAACAATTCTTCGGCCGCTCGGTGGCTGAGTTCGGATTCGGCAAGGACCATGCCGGCAAAGAACGCACCCAGGGCGAAGGAGACGCCGAACAGCTGGGCCGCGCCATAGGCGACGCCCAGCGCCAGAGACAAAACCGCGAGCCGAAACAGCTCGCGGGAGCCGGTGTGAGCCACATAGTGAAGGATGCGGGGGACCACCTGGCGGCCGACCACGAGCATCAGCGCGACGAAAACGGCGACCTTGGCGAAAGTGAATCCGAGCGTCGCCGCGATCTGGCCTGCCCCGGCCGCGCTCGATATCCCTCCGGCTCCGCGGAGCAGGCCCGCAATCGGCGGCAATAGCACCAGGGTCAGCACCATCGCCAGATCCTCGACGATAAGCCAACCCACGGCGATGCGCCCTTGCTCGGTCTCGACGAGACGACGTTCCTGTAAGGCCCGCAGCAGCACCACCGTGCTCGCGACCGAAAGCGCAAGCCCAAACACCAAGCTTGCACCGAGCTTCCAGCCAAGGCCCCACCCCAGTCCCGTTCCGAGGGCAGTGGCGAAGGCAATCTGAACAAGCGCGCCCGGAACGGCGATGCCCCGGACCGATAGGAGATCCTTCAATGAAAAGTGGAGACCGACGCCAAACATCAAAAGGATGACGCCAATCTCGGCGAGGTCCCCCGCCAGTGCCGGATCGGCGACGAATCCCGGGGTGAACGGGCCGACCAATACGCCGGCAAGAAGGTAGCCCACCAGCGGGGAAACCCGTATCCGATGGGCCATCGCTCCAAGAATGAAGGCGAGGACAAGGCCCCCAACAATCGTGGCGATCAGCGGCGTGTGATGCGGCATGTAGTATCCTTGGGGTCGGTCGGCAGCGCCGCCGCCACATGCGACCGTCGCCACCGCGATCTTCTGCTGTGATGTGACGCGACGGAGATTGCTATGATACGCCTAACGCCCACAGCCGAAGACGAACACGGGGTAGGAGTTCAGCGATGGCCATTGTCGAGATCAAGGTCGATGCGGTCGAGCCTTTCGCCGACGGACAGGGTTTCGGGGAAGCCGGGTCCTACCTGCGAATAAAGGGGGTCGCCAAGGGCGAGGTCGATCCGGCGGCGCGGCAGAACAAGGTCATCGTCGATCTCGACAAGGCGCCGAGAAACGCGCGCGGCATGGTCGAGTACGAGACCGATTTTTTCATCCTGCGCCCGGCCGAGCCGCAGCGGGCGAGCGGCGTGCTCGTCTACGACGTGACCAACCGGGGCCGGAAGGTGATCCTCGGCCGGCTCGACGAAGCTGGAGGCAACGCCGATACCAACGATCCCAAATCGGTTAAGGACGTCGGATTGGGCTTTACCCTCGGGCGCGGCTACAGCCTCGTCTGGTCGGGCTGGGATGCAGGCGCGCCTCGCGCCAATAACGGCATGACGGCGCGGCTCCCGCCGACGCTCGAAAACGGCGAGCCGATGATCCGCCGTATCCGCGACGAGTTCCATATCGGCACTCGCGCATCCGGCAAGGGCGACGTCGTGCGCCTGAACTACACCGCGGTCTCGACCGACCCGCGCAAGGCGCGCCTAACCGTGCGCGACCGAGAAAGCGACGCTCGCAGCGAAATCTCGGCAAACGCCTGGGAGTTCGTCGACAATCGGTCGGTCCGGCTGCTGCCGCTCGGCGCCAACTTCGCACCGATCAAGATCTACGAAATCTGGTACGAGGCGACGGGCTCGACGGTAATGGGCGTCGGCTTTGCGGCGACCCGCGACCTCGTCGCGTTCCTGCGCTACGAGCGCGCCGATCATCACGGGACGCCCAATCCAATGATCGGAGGCGGCGGCGGGGTCGCGCACGCCCTCGCCTTTGGCGTCTCGCAGGCCGGCCGCTTTCTGCGTCACTTCCTCGACCTTGGGATGAACGATGACGGGCGTGGTCGGCGCGTCTTCGATGGGGTGCTGACCCATGTCGCCGGGGCCGGCAAGGTCTTCGCCAACCATAGTTTCGCGATGCCGGGCCGCACCGCGACCCAGCACGAGGACAGGCTCTACCCGGAGAACTGGTTTCCGTTCGGCAACGCGATGACCAGCGATCCCTTTTCGGGAGCCAGGGGCGCGATCTTGCAGGGCCGGCCGACGGACCCGCTGATGATCGAGGTCAACACTTCGACCGAATATTGGCAAAAGGGCGCCTCCTTGGTGCATACCGATCCGACCGGCCGGCACGACGCCGAACTGCCGCCGACGGCGCGGGCGTTCATGATCGCCGGGACACAGCACGGCGGCGGCCCGGGGACAGATCCGAGCCCCGGCCCTTGCGTCAACCCGCGCAACCCGCATACCGCCAGCCCTGCATTGCGGGCCCTGCTGGTGGCTCTCGAGGAATGGGTCACAACCGGGGCAGCACCCCCGCCGAGCCGGGTCCCATCCATAGCGCAAGGCACCGCGGTCGCGGCCGAGGCGGTCGCCATGCCAAAAGTGCGGGGCTTTGCCCTCGCCCCAGGCGCCAACCAAATCGCGGCGCCGGTCGATTGGGTCGACCCGCCGGCGCGGCTCGATAATTTCTACGGCACGCGTGTGTGTGCGGTCGACGCCGACGGCAACGAGGTAGCGGGCATCAGGCTGCCGCCGATTGCCGCGCCGCTCGGCACCTACACCGGGTGGAACGTCTACAAGGCCGAGCCCGGCGAGCTTGCCGACCGCGACGGGTCGCTGATCCCATTTGCCAGGACGAAAGGCGAACGCGAGGCCGCGGGCGACCCTCGCCCCTCGCTCGAAGAGCGTTATGGCAGCCGAGAAGCCTACCTCGCCCGGGTCGAAGCCGCGGCCGCCGCACTCGTCGCCGACCGCCTGCTAATGCCGGCCGACGCCGCCGCGTACGTCAAGGCCGCGAAAGCCTGCGACCGGTTCTGACTCGCCGGCGGTGCTGCCCAGGGATTCGTCATTCCAGGTGTCGCAGCTCGCCTAAGATCGTCGGAACCAGTTCCGACACCGTCGGATGGATGTGCATCGCCCGCTGCAGGACCGTGTAGGGCGCCTTGGCGTACATCATGTCCAGGATCGAGTGGATTGCCTCGTCGCCGCCGGGGCCGAGTATCGACGCCCCGAGGATCTCCTTCGTATCGCCGTCGACCAAGACCCGCATGAAGCCCTGGGTCTCGCCCTTTTCGACGGCGCGCGCGACCCGCGTCATCGGCCGCTGCCCGGCGAGCACCCGCCGGCCCGTCTTACCCGCCTCCGCTTCGGTCATGCCGGCCCGGCCCAATGGCGGGTCGATGTAGAGCGCATAGGCGGTAATGCGGTCGCTGACCCGCCGTGGGTCATTGTCGAGCAAATTCGCCGCGACGATCTCGTAGTCATTGTAGGCGGTATGGGTAAAGCCGCCCTTGCCATTGCAATCCCCAAGCGCCCAAACGCCCGGCACATTCGTGCGCAGCTGGTCGTCGACAAGGATATATCCTCGCCCGTCGCACTCGACACCAGCGCGGTCGAGGCCGAGATCGTCAGTGTTGGGACGGCGGCCTACCGCCAGCAGCAAGTGCGAGCCAACGACTTCGGGCGCGCCCTCCTGGCAATCGACATTGGCGGCAATATCGCCGCCCTTCCTGGCGAGGCTGATGCACTCGGCGTTCAGCCGGATTGTGACGCCTTCGCGCTCGACGATCTCTTGCACCGCCCTTGATACGTCATTGTCTTCGCGAGGGATCAGCCGCGGCGCCATTTCGACGATCGTGACCTCACTGCCGAAACGCCGGTACATCTGTGCGAATTCGAGACCAATGTAGCTGCCGCCGATGATGACCAGATGCCGCGGCAGGAAATCGAGATCCATCATCGTCGAATTGGTCAGGTAATCGACCTGATCGAGACCGGGCATAACCGGCACCGAAGCTCGCCCACCGACATTGATGAAGATCCGCTTGGCGCGAAGCCGCTCGTCCCCGACAACGACCTCGCGCGGCGAGATAAAGCGCGCATGATCCCGGTACAATGTACAGTTCGCCGTCTCCATCAGGGCGGCGGTCAGGCCCAGTCGAGATTGTGCGACAACCGCGTCCTTGCGGGCTTTGACCCATTTCATGTCGACACTGATCTCGCCGGCGATCGCGACACCGTACTGGGAGGCGCGGCGGGCGAGATGCGCGGCATAGGCGCTCGCCACCAAGGTCTTGGTCGGGGTGCAGCCGGTATTGACGCAGGTGCCGCCGACCGCCTTGCGCTCGACAACCGCCACCTTCATTCCGGTGCCCGCGAGGCGCAGCGCCAAGGACGGCCCGGCTTGGCCGGCGCCGATCACGATCGCGTCGAAGTCGGGCATCGGCGCGGTTTTGCTCGGCTAATTCAGCGGCCGGCCGTGACGGGCGATGAATTCGGGAAAGGCTTCCTCGGCGCGGGCGCCTCTGACGACGTGCGTCGTGTATTCGCGCTCCTCGGTCCATTGCTGCTCGAGGTTCTGCCCTTTCTGCTTCAGCAGCAGCTCCTTGACCCCGATCACCGCAGAGCGGTTGTTGCCGGCGATCATGCGCGCCAATTCCATGGTCTTTCTCCGCAGCTGGTCCCGCGGCACCAGATGGTTCAGCAGGCCGATCCGATGGGCTTCGTCGGCCTCGACGACCCGCGCGGTGAACAGCAATTCCTTGGCTATCGGCCAACCAACCTGGTTCGGCAAGGTCCAGGTGCTGTTGATCCGGCCATAGGCGGCGGCCAGAAAACGAAAGCGTGTGTCCTCGCAGCCGACCCGCATATCGAGCGAGGAGGCGAGCACCGCGGCGCCGCCATAGGCGAGGCCGTTCAACATTCCGATCGTCGGCTTGGCGCTGGCGGCGATTTCATAGCTGCCGCGCCCGCGGCGCGAATCCAATTCCTCCTGCGAGAAACGGAGGTCGTCCTCGCGCTGCTCGTGAATGTCGCCGCCGGCGGAAAAAGCGCGATTCCCGGCGCCGGTGATGACGATGCAGCCAATCGCGCCGTCGGCGTCGAGCTGTTTGACCGCCTCGCGCAGCTCGCTCGACAACTTGCGATTCATTGCATTGAGCTTGTCGGGGCGGTTGAGGGTGACGATGCCGACGCCGTCTTCCGTGTCGACCAGGATATGCTCGTAACTCATCGCTTCCTCCGCCGTAGCTAAAATTATACCGGATCCGGACCACTAACCATACGCTATAGGCTCCGCCGCGGAACGAACAGACGCGAATAAATCGAGCCGTATCCAGCCGCTCGGTGCCTCTTGCGCGCCCCGCCGGCCGCGTTCACGATGGTGAACTATTTTTGATCGCGCCGTCCGCTGGTCGGGCGGCGGAGAGGAGTTCGTCGCATGGAATTCGGCATGTTTCACCAGTTTCCGTCGCTGCCTGGCCGCACCGATGCCGAGACGTTCGCCGAGGCATTCGAGCAAATCGATGCCGCCGAACAATTGGGCCTCGATGTAATGTGGCTGGCCGAGCTCCACTTCGACCCGCAGCGCTCGGTATTATCGGCGCCGCTCAGCATCGCCAGCGCCATCGCCGCCCGCACCCGGCGCATCAAGATTGGCATTGCGGTTCAGGTCCTGCCGCTGTGCCACCCGCTGCGCATCGCCGAGGAGGCCGCCACGGTCGACCAGATCAGCCACGGTCGGCTGATTTTTGGCGTCGGCCGCAGCGGCCTGCCACGCACCTATGAAGACTACGGCGTGTCCTATGCGGAGAGCCGCGACCGGTTCCTCGAAGTCCTCGACATCGTCGAGCAGGCGTGGTCGCAGCCCGCCGTCCGTTACGAGGGCAGATATTACAGCTTCAAAAATATCGCGGTCACGCCGAAGCCGTTTCAGCAGCCGTTGCCGCCGATCCGCATCGCCGCCGCCAGCCCCGATACCTATCCCGCGGTCGGCGAGCGGGGTCTTCCGATCTTCATCAACGCCCGCCACGGCTCGTTCTCCGAATTTGCCCCGGCGATCCGCGAATATCGCGAGGCCTATAAAGCCGCCGGCCACTCGGGCCGAGGTCAGGTGTACCTGCGGGTGCCCGTCTATCTCGCCGCAACCGAGGGTCGGGCGCGCGAAGAGCCTCGCGAAAGCCTGATGCATTTCTACCGTGAGCAGACCGAACGGCTCCGGGACTCGATGTCCCGCGGCGGCACGCGGGCGATCGAAGGGCGGGCCGAGCGCCTCGAACGCCTCGAAAAGCTGACCTATGACGAAGCGTTGGCGGGCCAGGTGCTGATCGGCACGCCGCAATCGGTGGGCGAACGGCTGCGCATGCTGCAGGACGAGCTCGGCATCGACGGCATCCTGGCCGAGCTGAATACCGGCGGCCTCATTCCGCACGCCCAGGTCATGACTGCGTTGCGCCTACTTTGCGAAGAGGTCATGCCACGGTTTCATTAGCGGCTGCGTCGGCGTCAACGGCCATGCCTCCCGCTCAATGCATATTCTGCAGCATCGCGGCCGGTGCGGCCCCGTGCCATAAGATCTACAGCGACGACGCGACCCTCGCCTTTATGGACACCAATCCGGCCAATGAGGGGCATTGCCTGGTGATCCCGAACGCGCATTTCGACACAGTCTTCGAGATGCCGCCCGAAGCCTTTGCCGCGGTAGCGTCAACGGTCGCAAAGGTGGCGCGCGCCGTCAACGACGAGCTGCGGCCCGGCGGGCTCAGCGTACTGCAAGCCAATGGCGCGCTTGCCGGACAGACCGTGCCGCATGTTCACGTCCACATCCTGCCGCGGCAAGCGGACGACAATCTCTTGATCAATTGGGACCGGGGAAGGTCGGACAAAAAGGTCGCGGACCCTGCTCGGATCGCGGTGATCGCCGAGCGGCTGCGCTCACGCCTTCGCGGATGACACTGCCGAGGCCGCAATCGCCATCGGCTCGTCAAGAACCCCGAAGGCTGGTGCGGGCGGTCGGAATCGAACCGACACTCTGTCACCAGAACTGGATTTTGAGTCCAGCGCGTCTACCAGTTCCGCCACGCCCGCATGCCGGAGCGCGACTATAGTGGCGGCGGGCGGATGGTCAACGGCCGCTAAACCGGAGGCGTGGGTAAGGAGGTGACAATGACCAAGCGGATCAATCGGGCGATCGAGCTGTTGGCCGAGGGTCAGGCGATCTACTACGTCGGCGGCCACAGCGGGCACGTGCTGACCCGCGCGCAAGGCCGCGAGGACGCCGACACCTGGGCCGATTACATCAATGTCGGGATGGAGCACGGCTCGTTCGATATGGCGGGGCTCGCCGAATATATGGAGGGGCTGGTTGCAGGCGGCCCGACCCACTCCGGGCATCGCACCCCGACCGTCATCGTCGAGGCCCCGGTCAACGGCACCGATGCCGCCAATGTCCGCTTTAATGCCTGGCAGTTCCGCCAAATCCTCGGCCGTGGCGTGCACGGGATCCTGATGTGCCAAGCCGAATCCGCCGACGCCGTGCGCGCCTTTGTCGAATCCTGCCGCTACCCGCACCATTCGGCGGAGGTCGATCCCACCCTCCCATCGCCGCTCGAACGCATGCACGGCGCGGTTCGTGAGACGAAGAATGGCCTCGGCATCGGCACACGCGGGCGCGGCTCCGAGGCGACCGCGGCGCCGATTTGGGGCATTTCGGCCGAGGAATATCTGGAACGCTGCGACCCCTGGCCGCTCGATCCGCATGGCGAACTGCTGCTCGGGGTCAAGCTCGAATCGCCCGAGGGCATCGCCAATTGCGAAGCCATCCTTGCGGTGCCGGGGCTTGGCTTTGCCGAATTGGGGCCGGGCGATCTGGGCCTGTCGCTCGGCTATGTCGCGGTCCCGCGCGAACCTTATCCGGCCGCAATGCGCGAGGCGCGGCAGCGCGTCTTTGCCGCCTGCCAGAGAAACGGTATCGCCTTTCTCGAGACCTGCTCGCCCGAGAACATCGCCGCCAAGCTCGACGAGGGGGTGCGGGTCATCGCCGGCCACCGCGAAGAGACCGCCACCATCGGCCGCGCCCATCAGCACCGCACGATGCCGGCTTAACCACGGACGACGCCGGCCGCGAAGGCAGTCGGGCTCGCACGCGGTGCAGGCGCCGGTTAGACTGCGCGCCACCCGACCGACAGCCCGGAGGACAAATAATGGAGTACGGCCTGTTTACGATGCCCTCGCACCCGCCGGAACGCGGCCTTTACGACGGGCATCGCTGGGATCTCGACACCCTGCGCTGGGCCGACGAGCTCGGCTTCTCCGAGGCGTGGATCGGCGAGCACCATACCGCCCCGTGGGAGCCGCATCCCGCACCCGACCTGCTGATCGCCCAGGCGCTGATGCAGACCAAGCAGATCCGGCTCGCCCCCGGCGGCTTTCTGTTGCCCTACCACCACCCGGCCGAACTGGCCAATCGCGTTGCGATGCTCGACCACATGGCGCAGGGCCGGCTGAATTTCGGCGTCGCCGCCAGCGGGCTGCCGAGCGATTGGGCGATGTTCAACGTCGACGGCATGGCGGGTCAGCATCGCGAGATGACCCGCGAGGCGCTCGACATCATCCTTAGGCTGTGGACCGAGGAAGAGCCGTTCGATTATCCCGGCAAATATTGGCAGGTCAGCAAGACCGATCTGATGCTGCGGACCCTACGGCCGCACATCAAACCGCTGCAAAAGCCGTATCCGCCGATCGGGGTCGCTGGCGTCAGCAAGGGTTCGGACACCTTGAAGCTCGCAGGAGAACGCGGCTTTCTGCCGATGAGCTTGAACCTCAACCCGACTTATGTCGCCAGCCATTGGGAATCGGTCGAAGAGGGCGCGCGCCGCACCGGGCGCACGCCGCGACGCGCCGATTGGCGGCTGGTCCGCGAAATCTTCGTCGCCGATACCGATGCCGAAGCTTGGCGCCTGTCGGTTGACGGTATGATGGGCCGGATGATGCGCGAATATTTCTTGCCGTTGTTGACCGATGTCGGCGTCATCCAATTCCTCAAGCATGATCCCGACGTGCCGGACAGCGACATCACCCCGGAATATTGCGGTCGACACAACTGGCTGATCGGGTCGCCCGCGACCGTGGTCGAAAAGATCGAGCGGATGTACGACGAGGTCGGCGGGTTCGGCTCGCTGCTGCTGTTCTGTTTCGACTACAGCGGAAATCCCGAAGCTTGGCACGAGTCAATGCGGCTGCTCGCGCAGGAAGTAATACCCAAGGTCGCACACCTGTTGCCCGATTGATCCCCATTGCCGATCGAGATTCGCGCCGCGGTCGCCGCTGATGCCCTCGCCGCCTGCGAGGTGCTCAGGCGGTCGATCTCCGAGCTGTGCGTAGCCGATCACGGCAATGAACCCGCGATTCTCGGGCGATGGCTCGCCAACAAGACTCCGGAAATCATCGCCTCGTGGATCGCCCGCTCGGATAATTCGGTACTCGTGGCCGTCGAAGGCGGCACGATTCTCGCGATCGGCTCAGTCACCGACGCAGGAGAAATCACCCTCTGCTACGTCTCCCCGGATGCGCGGTTTCGCGGCATCAGCCGGGCCCTGCTTCGCGCTCTCGAAACCCGCGCCGCCGAGCGCGGCAACAAGCGCTGCACATTGCACAGCACCGTGACCGCCCGGCGCTTCTACCGCGCCGCCGGCTACAACGAGGACGGCCCGCCGGATGGGAAGTTCGGGGCGCGCGGCGGCTACCCGATGTCGAAGCAGCTGGTCGGGCGGGCGGTTGTTCTGGGCTGCCCGCGAATTTAGGCGCCGAGTTCGCCGACTGCGGGGCGGGCGTTACAGCCCCTCTTCTCCTGGCAAAGGTGCGTTGCTCAAAATCGCCCGCAGCTGATCGGGCGGCACCGTTCCGGCCATATTCTGCCGGTATTGATCGTAGGCGCGTTGGCCGCCGGCATAAATGCAAGCGCAGGCGGTCGGATCGGCGTATAAATATTTCACGCTGCCGTTCGAATTGCGCAACACGAAATGGTGGGGCGGCAGCGACTTCAGCGCGGCGATCCGTTGCGGACTGTCGGCTTGCCGCCTCACAAAACCGGCCTCGGCGAGCTGGTCACCCGCCGTCGGCGCCGCCTCGTCGGAATTTGCGCAGGCTGCAGCCAAAAGGGCTATGCCGACAATCGCGACTGCCCACTGGGAAGATCCTTTCATCAGCGAAGCTCCTTTTACGCCGCCGACGCCGGCAGGCTGCCGATGCTAGTCTAGCATAGGCATCAGCGCGGTTGCGGAAGCGGCGGACGCCGTTGCCGATTTCGCTGCCCGTCGCCGCCGAACCGCTCAGGCGGCGCGCCGTCGTCCAGGCTGCGGCGCTGGGGTCGCGGCGCGGAACGGATGTTCGGCGGCGACCGGCACCTTGCGGCCGATCAGACGCTCGATGTCCTTCAGATAGGCGCGCTCCTCGGTATCGCATAGCGAGATCGCTGCGCCCGTAGCGCCGGCGCGCGCGGTGCGGCCGATACGGTGAACGTAGGTTTCGGGGACATTCGGCAATTCGTAATTCACCACGTGGCTGATCGCGTCGATGTCGATGCCGCGCGCGGCGATGTCGGTGGCGACCAGCACGCGCACCGCGCCGGCGCGGAAATCCTCGAGCGCTCGCTGACGGGCGCTTTGAGACTTGTTGCCGTGGATCGCTTCGGCGCCGAACCCGGCGCGGACGAGCTGCTCGGCGAGCCGGTTGGCGGTATGCTTGGTCCGGGTGAAGACCAGCACGCGGGAGAGCGCCGGGTCACGCAGGATTGCGCACAGCAATGCCCGCTTGTCGGCGCGCTCGACGAACATGACGAGCTGATCGGTCCGTTCGACGGTCGATGCCGCCGGGGTGACCTCGACCCGTACCGGGGCGTCGAGGATCGCGGACGCGAGCCGGGCGATGTCGGGCGGCATCGTCGCCGAGAACAGCAAGGTTTGGCGCCGGCTCGGCAGCGTCGCGACGATCTTTTTGACGTCGCGAATAAAGCCCATGTCGAGCATCCGGTCAGCTTCGTCGAGCACGAATGTCTCGACACGATCGAGCCTGATATGACCTTGCCCGATCAGGTCGAGCAGGCGCCCCGGCGTCGCCACCAGGATATCGACGCCGCGCGTCATCGCGGCGACCTGTGGCACCTGGCCGACGCCGCCGAATATCACTGTCGCGCGCAGCCCGAGATGCCGCCCATAAGCGCGGAAACTGTCGCGAATCTGCAGCGCCAGCTCGCGCGTCGGCGTCAGCACCAGACAGCGTGCGGTCTTGCGCGCGAGCGCCGGCGGATGCCCGGCGGCGAGCCGTTGGAGAATCGGCAGCGCAAAGGCGGCCGTCTTGCCGGTGCCGGTCTGGGCAATTCCCAGCAGGTCGCGGCCGGCGAGAAGGTGCGGGATCGCCTGCGCCTGGATCGGGGTCGGCGCGGCATAGCCTTCCTCGGCAAGCGCCCGCCGAACCGGTTCGACGAGCGCAAGGTCTTGAAATTTGATCACGTATTTTAATTCTTTCTTGTTCGACGGCCGGCCAAATTGGCTGCGCATCCAAACTGGCGGATGCGCCGCACCGGGTATGTCGGGGGATGATGATGGGCTTTTCGCAGGGCAGCTTTCGCCCGTTCTGCGGCGGTTTAAGGGTTCCGTCCGGAATGGCTGCTGCAATTTCTCCTGCAAATCGAGCATGATGCTCTGACAAGGCAGATGCGCCGCCCCCATCTCAAAGTCAAGCTGCGCTCTCGATCGACCCCCATGCGCCGCCGTGGTTGCGCGTCATGCGGGGATGAGGCAAGCTGCCGCGGCCTAAGGACGTGAATGCCTCGCAATGCCACCCCGTATGCGCAAGGCTGACCGAGCAAGAAGGAAGATGACGACGGGTCTAAGCCCGACTATAAGGCCGCGCCTATGGTTGGGCCAACTTGCACTCAGACCGGGCGGACAGAGGCGACAAGGATAAGGCCGGATCGGGCATCGCCCCGTTCGCCAGGAGGAGCCTAGTGCAGCCGACCGATATCAGCGTCCCCGACTATTTTCACAAAGTCGTCGATTGCCAATGGGCGTGCCCGGCTCATACGCCGGTGCCGGAATACATCCGCATGGTTGCCGACCGGCGCTATACCGATGCGTTTATGGTTAATTGGTACTCGAATGTCTTTCCGGGCATTCTCGGGCGCACCTGCGACCGCCCGTGCGAACCCGCCTGCCGGCGCGGCCGAGTCGAGGACGACGAGCAGCCGGTGGCGATCTGCCGGCTGAAGCGCGTCGCCGCCGACAACAAGGGCGACATCACCCCCTATCTGCCGGCCATTCCCCGTGAGAAAAACGGCAAGCGGATCGCCCTGGTCGGCGCCGGCCCGGCCTCTTTGACGGTCGCCCGCGATCTCCTGCCGCTCGGCTATAACTGTGTGATGTTCGACGGCGACGCCAAGGGCGGCGGCATGATGCGCTCGCAGATCCCGCGCTTCCGCCTGCCCGAACGGGTGACTGACGAAGAGGTCGATCTGATCCTCGAGATGGGGGTCGAGGCGCGTTTCGGGGAACCCGTCCGCAGCCTCAAAGCATTGCTCGCCGAAGATTGGGACGCGGTATTCGTCGGTTGCGGCGCGCCGCGCGGGCGCGATCTCGACATCCCCGGACGCCAGGAGACATTAGCCAATGTCCATATTGGCATCGACTGGCTGTCCAGCGTCTCGTTCGGCCATATCGACAAGATCGGGCGCCGCGTCGTCGTCCTCGGCGGCGGCAATACGGCGATGGATTGCTGCCGCTCGTCGCGCCGGCTCGGCGGCGAGGAGGTCACCGTCGTCGTGCGCAGCGGGTTTGACGAAATGAAGGCGTCGCCCTGGGAAAAAGAGGACGCAACGCATGAAGGCATCCCGATCCTCAACTGGCTGGTGCCGAAAGAGTTCACCCACGACCGCGGCGACCTGACCGGGGTTCTGTTTGAAAAGGTCAAGGCGGAATACGACGCCCGCGGCCGCCGCAACCTGGTCCCGACCGGCGAGCCCGAAATCCATATCGCGTGCGACGACGTGCTGATCGCGGTCGGCCAGGAGAACGCGTTTCCGTGGATCGAGCGCGACATCGGCATTGAATTCGACCGCTGGGACATGCCCAAGGTCGACCCGAAGACGATGCAGTCGACCTTGCCCGAGGTGTTCTTTGGTGGCGACGCCGCCTTTGGTCCCAAAAACATCATCTGGGCGGTCGCGCACGGCCACGATGCCGCGATTTCGATCGACAAATTGTGCCATGGCGAGGATGTCGGCGACCGGCCGCCTCCGGGCGTGACCTTGGTCAGCCAGAAGATGGGCATCCACGAATGGAGCTACGACAACGACATTTCGAACGATGTGCGTTATCGGGTGCCGCTCCGGGACAAGGCGGTGGCGCTCGCCGACATCCGGGTCGAGGTCGAACTTGGCTACGACGAGAAGCTCGGCTATCTCGAGGCCGAGCGCTGCCTGAACTGCGACGTGCAGACCGTGTTCATCGGTCAGCTGTGCATCGAATGCGACGCCTGCGTCGACATTTGCCCGATGGATTGCATCACCTTTACCGACGACGGCAGCGAAGATGAGTTGCGCGGGCGGCTGACGGCCCCGGCCCTCAACCTCGAACAGGACCTCTATATCGGCAATTCGCTGAAGACCGGGCGGATCATGGTCAAGGACGAGGATGTCTGCCTGCATTGCGGCCTGTGCGCCGAGCGCTGCCCGACAGGGGCATGGGACATGCGCAAATTCCTCCTCGACATGACCCAGGCCGGACCGGCATGCCGCAGCCGCTGAATAATCAAAGCTTCAACGCGAAGAGCGCAATGGATGCGCGATGGACGCGAAGGAACAGAAAGCCCGGCGTCCGAGGCGCGACCTCGGCGCCCACTGCGCTAAAGAGTCCTTCAGAGGAATGAACGTGGACGAATCGAGCCGACAACACATCGAAAGCGTCAACGACTTCGTCGTCAAATTCGCCAACGTCAACGGATCGGGCTCGGCCAGCGCCAATGCGCTGTTCGCCAAGTCGATCCTGCGGATGGGAATACCGGCGAGCTCGCGCAATATCTTCCCCTCGAACATCCAGGGGCTGCCGACTTGGTTCGAGGTGCGGGTCAACGACAAGGGCCATCTCGGCCGCCGCGGTGGGGTCGATATGATGGTCGCGATGAACCCGCAGACCTGGGACGAGGACATCGCCGAGATCGAGCCCGGCGGCTATCTGTTCTACGACGCGACCAAGCCCTTGCCGCCATGGAAATTCCGCGAGGACATCACCGTCATCGGCGCGCCGCTGACCGCGATCTCCAACCGCGAATACAATGATGCGCGCCAGCGCCAGCTGTTCAAGAACATCATTTATTTGGGCGCGTTGTCGGCACTGCTGAACATGGACGTGGCGGCGATCGAAAAGCTGATCGCCGAACAGTTCCGCGGCAAGGATACCCTGATCCGGCCCAATCTGCGCGCGCTCAATTTCGGTCGCGACTGGGCATTGGCCGAGCAAGAATGCCCGATCGGGCTGCATCTGGAGCGCTCTGACAAGGTTGGCGACCGCATCTTTATCAACGGTAACGATGCCGCCGCGCTGGGCTGCGTCTATGGTGGGGCGACGGTTGCCGCGTGGTATCCGATCACTCCCTCCTCCTCGCTCGCCGAGGCTTTCGCTAACCATTGCCGACGCTACCGCATCGATCCCGAGACCAAGAAAAAACGCTATGCGATCATCCAGGCCGAGGATGAGCTCTCCTCGATCGGCATGGTCATCGGCGCTGCCTGGAATGGCGCCCGCGCCTTTACCGCGACCTCGGGCCCCGGCATTTCGCTGATGCAGGAATTCATCGGCCTCGCCTATTTCGCCGAGATCCCGGCGGTGATCTTCGACGTTCAGCGCGGCAGCCCGTCGACCGGCATGCCGACCCGCACCCAACAGGCCGACATCCTGTCCTGCGCCCATGCTTCGCATGGCGACACTAAGCATGTGCTGCTGTTCCCCGAGGATCCGCACGAAGCCTTTGCCTTTGCCGCCGAAGCGTTCGATCTCGCCGACCGGCTGCAGACCCCGGTCTTCGTCATGCTCGATCTCGACATCGGCATGAACGACTGGCTCGTCGAGCCGCTCGCCTGGGACGTGAACCGCGCTTTCGACCGCGGTAAGGTCATGACCGCCGAACAGCTCGAAGCAGGCGTCGATTTCGGCCGCTACCTCGATGTCGACGGCGACGGCATCCCCTACCGCACCCTACCCGGCACCCATCCGACGCGCGGCGCCTTTTTCACCCGCGGCACCACCAAGGACCGCTATGCGCGCTACTCCGAGGAGGGGCCGGATTACGTCGACAATATGCAGCGCCTGCTGCACAAATTCGAGACTGCCAAGCGCTTGGTGCCGCCCCCGATCAGGCGCCCGGCGCGTGAGCCGACCCGCTATGGCGCCGTTTATTTCGGCTCGACCACATCCGCCATGATCGAAGCGCTCGAAGCGCTCGAAGAGCGGGGCATCCACTTAGACACCCTGCGCGTGCGCGCCTATCCGTTCCATGACGACGTGCTCGATTTCGTCGCCGCCCACGACCGCATCTTCCTCGTCGAGCAAAACCGTGACGCCCAGCTGCGCAGTCTCTTGATCAACGACGGCGATATCGATCCGGCCCGTCTGGTCCCGATCCTGCACTATGACGGAACACCGATCACCGCCCGCTTTATCGTCAAGGCGATCGGCGACATGCTCGAAATCGTCACCCTCGCCCCGTTGCGTAAGGCGCTGCCGTGACCCCTCTCTTTCCCGTCATTCCTGCGCCGAGATCCTTTCCTTCCCTCCCGAGGTCCGCATGACCTACATCGCCAAGCCCCGTCTGCATCACCCGAAGCTGCCGACCAACGCGCTCGGCTTTACCCGGCGCGATTACGAAGGCGCGGTCTCGACCCTGTGCGCCGGCTGCGGCCATGATTCGATCAGTGCGGCGATTATCCAGGCCTGCTTCGAGCTCAGCCTACCGCCGCACCGCATCGCCAAGCTGTCGGGAATTGGCTGCTCGTCCAAGACGCCGACCTATTTTCTCGGTAAGTCGCACGGCTTCAACAGCGTGCATGGGCGCATGCCCTCGGTGCTGACCGGCGCCAACCTCGCCAACCGCGATCTGATTTATCTCGGCATCTCGGGCGACGGCAATTCCGCCTCGATCGGGCTCGGCCAGTTCGCCCATTGCATCCGACGCGCCGTCAACATGGTCTACATCGTCGAAAACAACGGCGTCTACGGCCTGACCAAAGGGCAATTCTCGGCAACCGCCGACAAGGGTTCGAAGGCCCGGCGCGGCGCTGTCAACACCGATCTGCCGATCGATCTGGTTGCTCTGGCGTTGCAGCTCGGCGCGTCTTTCGTCGGCCGCAGTTTCTCCGGCGACAAGGCCCAGCTGGTGCCGCTGATCAAGGCGGCGATCGAGCATCGGGGCGCTGCCTTCATCGACGTGATCTCGCCTTGCGTCGCGTTCAACAACAATCCCGAATCGACCAAGAGCTTCGATTATGTCCGCGCCCATAACGAAGCCGTCAATCGCCTGGATTTGATCCTCGAGCGCGACGAGATCACCGCCGATTACGCGCCAGGCACCGTCGAGACCGTGGTCCAGCACGATGGCTCGATCCTGCGGCTGCGCAAGCTCGCCGTCGACTACGACCCCTATGACCGGATCTCGGCCTTGACCTATCTCCAACAGCAGCACGCCGCCGGCGAAATCGTGACCGGGCTGCTGTTCGTCGAGCCAGAATCCGACGACATGCACGAATTCCTCGACACCGTCGACGCGCCGCTGAACGGCCTAGGCGAAGCCGAATTGTGTCCCGGCCCCGCCGCCCTCGCCCAGTTCAACGCCGCCCATCGCTAAGACGATTTGCGATCCTCGGCGCTGCGCTGGCCATATCCCCGCGCCGCTGGGGGAGCCCGACCCGCGAAGGAATGATTTCACTGCTCGCTCCCCACAGAATTCACGGCGGAGCGATCCGGAAACACAAAGGTGAACTTTAGCTGAACCAGCCACGTTTCGTTGCTGGCCTGAGGTCGGACGGCGTTGTAGTAGCTGTCCAGATCGACCCTCACGGCCTGTCCCTCCACCGGGAACAGCTTGCCGAAGCCCCCGCCGACCGGGACGGTCCATTTCCCGCCGCTCGCGATCCAGTTCGTGGTGATTTCCGGCGACGAGCCGACCGACCAGCCATCGCCGAAATGATAGTCGACGATTGGATTTAACAAGAGCTGGTTGGTCCGGTCGCTGCCGGTCGTCGGGCCGCAAGCGACCAGATGTTGTTCACAACGGCGCCCAGCACCCAACAGCCCTCGTCCTTGTGCAGGAATGCCGCTGACGGACCCGAACCCCATTTGTTGACGCCGAGCGCCGGATTGGTCGCCGTTGGGTAGTAAAGAACCGGCCCTACACCCCAGTAAAAACCCCGGCCGTGCTCGGGCGACAGGAAGAACGTGGTGTAACCGTTGCTGAGCCCGAACGTCCAGTGCTCGCCGACTTTCTTCGGTGGCAATGACTCCCGTCGTTCCACACGGGGAGTGGATCGGTCTGCGAGGGACCCTGCGTGCCCAAGGCTGCCGCAAACACGAACGCCAGGAGAAGGCGGGCATGCGGCCTCATCGTAGTCTCGTCACTCCGCCTCGTTGATGCGATGCGCCGGGTTGCTGATCAGCGCTGACCGAGATTGGTCATCGTCGGCATATAGGATTGCGCCTCGGCCGGCGACATCGTCAGCACGGCAAAGCTGGCGCCCCCGGCAGAACCCAGTTCCCAGTTGGGCACCCCCTGGACCTGAACATAGGCCTCCATCCCGGGTGCAAGCTGGAGCGTGTCCACGAGGTTGGCAGGAGTTCCGTAGGGCTGCACCGTAAAGCGGTAGGTTCCCGGCTGGAAATCGTGGAAGAATGCGGTTCCCTGCGCGCTTTGCGCGAGCGGCTGGCCATTCACAAAAACCATCGGATCCGAGGCGGCAACGTTTCCGCCCGGTGAGCTCGGCTGCCGCAGAACCCAGATCCGCGCCATGCCCGGCTGCAGCGCCGGAACCGGTCCCTGCGAGGCGGTCCCGGCCGGCTGCGCCGCACAACCCGCGAGCACCAGCAGGCCGAGGCACAACCATCGTGCCGCGATCAGACGATATTGGCGCATTGTTATCCTCCCATCGAGTTCTTTATTGTCATCCTCCGATCCCAGTTCCCCGGTTGGCGATGCTCCGGGGCAGCCGCGAGTCGGTTCCTGGTCCCGTGAGCATGCGAGTCAGCGCGCGTCTCTCGCGTCGAACACGATCTGATCGTACTGCCAGAGCTGCTCGAAAAACCTACAGGCATCCGCCTCGTCGCCCGCCCCCGCGGCCATCCGCAGGATCTGATCGATAGCGCGGTTGCCATCGATTGCCGCGAATAGCCGCTCCTGTGCTGCATCGATCGGCAGGGCGAGGTCGGGGTAGGTGTGGGCCCGATTGATCAGGACGGCCACTGACCCGGGAGGCGTCCGGTCCCGGATGCACAAGGTCCATGGCAGACGCAGAGGAACATAGCCCCGCCAGGAATCACCCTCGAATGAGATCGGCTGGCTCTCGCCGGCGCGATCGTCGCGATAGGCGATGAGGTTGTGTTTGGCCATCGTCCCGCGCAGCAGCTCGACCGCGGCGTGCTGCAATGGCGGCGGAAGCAAGAGGAGACGCTTGGCGTTTGGCATGCTCGCTAAGGCCCCGCATTGCGGGAGATAGGGAGCTTGCTCGAACCAGCGCCCGAACGACAGGCCGCAGCCCTCGAGCCACGTATAGAGCTGCGGCACGGTGTAGGCGCGGTCTTGAGGGTGAAGCAGTGCGTCGGCCAGCGCGTCCGGCTGGGTGAAATCCTTCGCCCGCCTTGCCACACCGGCGATCGGATGATCGGAGGGCAGCGCCGCGACCGTCGCGCCGAGCTCGCGCAGCTCTGCCGCCGTTGTGCTGACCCCGAGCAGGCGGCAGTACTCCTGCATCATGTAGATGCCGGCGCGCCCATAGGTCGCGTAAACCATCAAATGCATCGCGCCGTTGGGCAAAAGGAAATTGCGCAATGCCCGAAGGCCGGTATCCGGATCGGGCAAGTGATGGAGCACGCCGGTACAAACGATCAGGTCGAATTTGCCTCCGAGATCCTCGACATCCTCGATCGCGAGCCGATGGAGATCGAGGTTTCGCAAGCCGTATTTTCGCTGAAGATCTCGGGTGTGGCGCAGGCTCGTTTCGCTGATGTCGATCGCCGTCACGCGGGCATCAGGCTCGCGCAGAGCATGGATGGCAGCCTGGGAGGTTCCGCAGCCGGCGATCAGGATCTCCCGGTTTGCCCGTTGCCTCTCCGCCGGCCACAGCAGAAGCGACAATGCCCGACGCCGATCCGGGTTTCTGATATAGCTCGCGGTGCCGATCCAGGTTGGTGATCGGCGTCGGATAGGGATGGCTCTCGTAAAAAGCGCGCACCTCGTCCGCTGGATCGGTGGGCGCTGGCGTTCTCCTTTCCTCCCGAGCCATCGTCCCTCCCCGCTGCCGCGCTGGGCGCCGACCGGAACCCCGGCCGACGCCCTCCGATCCGGCCCGGCGGGTTAGTGGTGGGTGCTGTCCTGTAGCTTGCGGAGCACGTCGTCGAGGTTGAAGCTGGCGGCCTTTTGCCGCTGCGGATACTCCCTGAAGGTCTGGAGGAATTCGCCGATATAGGCCTGCGCCGGCACCAACAGATAGACGTGCTCGATCATCCAATCGTAATAGGTGTTCGAGGTAATGTCAGCGCGCTCGAACGGATCGGTGCGGAGATTGAAGATCTTCGGTACGCGCAGGGTGGTGAAGGGCTCGGCCCAGATCCGCAAGGTGCCGGGCACCCGCTGTTCCTCGAAAACGATCTTCCAATTGTCGTAGCGCAGTGCCACGACCTGCTGGTCGTCGTTGCAATAGATGAACGAGACCCGCGGGCTCTTCTGCGCTTGGCCGGTCAGGTATGGCACCAGATTATAACCGTCGAGGTGGACCTTGTAGGTCATGTCACCGACCGTGTAGCCCTTCAACAGCTTGTCGGTGACCTCCGTATCGCCGGCCATGGCGAGGATTGTCGGCAGCCAGTCGTGATGAGCGACGATCTCGTTCGACACGGTGCCGGGCTTGATCTTGCCGGGCCAGCGGACCACGCACGGCACCCGGTAGGCGCCCTCCCAGTTGGAGTTCTTCTCGTTCCGGAACGGCGTCATGCCGCCATCCGGCCATGAGTTCATGTGCGGGCCGTTATCGGTGCTGTACAGCACAAAGGTATTGTCGGCGATGCCGGCGTCGTCGAGCGCCTTGAGCACTTGGCCGACGTTCTTGTCGTGATCGATCATCACGTCGTGGTATTCGCTTTGCCAGCGGCCCGACTGGCCCCGGCTCTCCGGCTTCACATGCGTGCGGAAATGCATATGCGTGAAGTTCACCCAGAGGAAAAAGGGTGCGCCGGCCTGCGCCTGCCGGTTGATGTACTCCTCGGCCCGGCCGGCGATGTCGTCGTCGATCGTTTCCATTCGCTTCTTGGTCAGCGGGCCGGTGTCGCGGATCGACTGCTTGCCGACCCTGCCAAAGCGCGGGTCGACCGTCGCGTCGTCGACGTCGGTGGCCTTGCAGTCCAACACGCCGCGCGGGCCGAACCTCTCGTGAAAGTGCGGAAAATCGGAGCCCTTCGGGTAATCCGCCAGCTCCGGTTCTTCCTCCGCGTTCAGGTGATACAAATTCCCGTAAAACTCGTCGAAACCGTGCACGGTCGGCAGAAATTCGTTGCGGTCGCCGAGGTGGTTCTTGCCGAACTGCGCGGTCGCGTAGCCCAGCGGCTTCAACAGCGCGGCGATCGTCGGGTCTTCCTTGTGCAGACCAACGGCGGCGCCGGCAGGCCGACTTTGGTCATCCCGGTGCGCAAACCGTGCTGGCCGGTGATGAACGACGCCCGCCCGGCGGTGCAGCTCTGCTCGGCGTAGAGATCGGTGAAACGCATTCCTTCCTGGGCGATACGGTCGATGTTGGGGGTCTGGTAGCCCATCAACCCGTCGCTGTAGCAACTCAAATTGGTCATGCCGATGTCATCGCCCCAGATCACGACGATGTTCGGCTTGGCTGCTGCTCTGGATCTGGCCATCTCGATCTCCTTTCGTTGGTCGGCTGGTTTCGCAAGTGCTGAGTTGGTCTCGGTTACTCGGGCGTCTGGCTAGGTGAGGCGGAACAGAACGGCAAAGAAGGCGAACAGGCCGATGAAGATCAGGAGGATGGCGACCGCCAAGACCGGCGATTGCATTCCCTCCTTTGTCAGAGGTCCGGCGAGCGGCGCGAACGATCCGCCCCACAGATAACGGACTGTCCGACAGTATTGCCAAAGCGAGATACAAGCGCCAGGATGCCGCACGAAATCAGCGCGAGCCCCAAATATTCCGGCGCGGTTGGAAGATAGGCGGGGCGGGCGCCGGGGATCTGCTGCAGGTGGTTGAAATATTGGACGATCGCAAAGCCGAAGCCGATCAGCGCGACCGCAGTGCGCTGCCATGCCATCATCGTGCGCTCGAGGGCGAGGCGAGTGCGGACCCAGGCAAAATGATCAGTCCGCCGTTGCCCTTACTTCGAACCTGCCCGCGTTTGTGGCGGTGCGTGGATCTGTCATGCTCAATGGCCTTTTGCCGACGGTTCATGTCTGCGGCCTTCACGAGGTCCGGTTTGGAGAGGCGCCGCCCAGCCACCAGCGCTCGATGCGCAAGACCGGTCCGCGGATGATCACATACGGGACAAACGCGAACAGCAAAGCGACAATGACCGCCTCGGCCGGATAGAACCGCTTCAGCACGATGATCTGGTAGATCGCGTCCATCACGAGGCCAAGAAGGATGATCCTGGCGGTCGCGTTCAATCCCTCATTCAGCCGTTCGATACGCTCGCGCGGGTTGCGCAGCATGGTCCAAAAATACGGTGAGCGGCCGGTCCGCGCGTCCTTGAGGCCATCCAGGATGGCGGCGATCGTCGCCATCAACGGCTGCAGGATGAAGCGGAACCTCATCGGCGCGTCCGTCCGCTCGATGAGCTCGTGCCAGATGCGTTTGAAGATTTCGATCGAAACGCCGTGCCATACGATGCCGGCGACGATCATCACGAGGATGAACGCAACGACCAGCTTCGCCAGGAGGCTCAGATTTCTGTGGCTCGGCATCGGACATTGCACTCCTCCCTTCCGCCTGACGTCAGGTTCTGACGACGCTGCGGAAGCCGATATGGCTCTCTTGCCGCTGTCGATCATTTGCGCGTGGCGCGCCGCCGATCGCTCTGCCAGCTGCTGGCTCCACAGTTTCTGGCCATTGGCGGGGCGTCAAGCAAATGAAAGTTGCCGCCCAGATCGCCAAAGACACGATGCTTCGGCCGTCGCGGTGTGCTTCGGAGAGGGCGCGGGCGAGGCGGTGCAGCCTAGACGGCGTCGGTTCTCCTGGCTACTCCGCGGCGGCGGCTGCCGGATGGGTCAGCTGGAGCGCCTGCTGGGCGACGGCGGCGCTCGCCGGCTGTGGACTGTTCGCCCTCGCCGGCGAGCTGGACGGTCGGGAAGGCGAATTTGATGCCGTTGGCGTCGAACGCCTGTTTGATCCGGAAAAGAGCTTGTCGGCGGATGACAAAATTCTCGCCGGGCAACGTCATCATCTTCATCCGGATCTGGACCGCGTAATCGCCGAACGCGTCGACCCCCTGCATCTTCAGCGGCTCCAGGATCAGCGGCTTGAATTCGGGCTCCTCGGCCAGTTCCAGTCCGATCTGCTTGATCAGCTTTCTGGCCTTGTCGATGTCGCTGTCATAGGTGATGCCGACCGTCAGCTTGTCGATGACCCAGTCGCGGCTCATGTTCTGGACGGCGCCCAACAGGCTAAATGGGACGGTGTAGACTGGGCCGCGCTGATGCCGGAGCCGGACCGAGCGGATGCTGAAGCCTTCGACCGTGCCCTTGTAATTGCCGCTCTGGATGTATTCGCCGATCCGGAAGGCGTCGTCGAGCAGGTAGAACATCCCCGCGATGATGTCGCGGACAAAGGTCTGCGCGCCAAAGCCGATCGCGACGCCAAGGACGCTGAGAGCGGCGATCAGCGGGCCGATCTCAACGCCCATTGCCGCCAGCGCCATCAGTGCGGCGGCGGCAACGACGACGACGAACAGAATATTGCGGAAAATCGGTAGCAACGTGCGCAGCCGCGCCCGCCGTCGCGCTTCGGGGGTGTTCGGAAGACCCGGATCGTCAGTCTCCGCGAGCTTGATATCGATCGCGGCTTTTGCGACATGCCAGACGAAATCGGCGATCAGGGCAATGGCGACGGCGCTCAGAGCGCCGTGCGCGATGCGGGTCATCATCGTCTCCCGCCCGGCCAGGCTCTCCAGGTCGATCCCCCAGCCCCAGGCGAGCAGTGCCAGCGCGCCAATGATCAATGCCGCCCGCAGGCCGCGCTCGAGAAAGACGGCGGTGAGGGTCGGCACGCCGGCAATTTCGGCCGTACCGGGCGGTCGCAGCAGATGCTCGACCGCCCGGCGGGTCAACCGATCGGCGAGAGGCCAGACAATGACGACCGCGAGCAACCAGAAAGCGGGCATCATTCCGGCAACGCGGAGCCCCCACAGCAACACCAGGCCTGCAGTCAGCAGCGCGTTCACCTTGACGCGGCTCAAGTGGCGGATTTCGCGCACGGGCTCGAACCCGGCCTCGGCTGCTTTCGAGCGGCCGCCGCCAGATAGGCTTCGAGCAGGATCGCCAGCGTGCCGAGCCCGAACGCATGACCAACAATGTCGCGCGCCGGCAGCGAAATTTCGAAGCTCGCCGAGCACGCCCTTGGTCACCAAGCCGAGCACCATCCAGCCGACGACGAGCTTCAGCCGCACATACCAGTACCGCGCCGCCGCCGCTTCCATCGGGCAGACGCGGAACCGGTCATTGTACGGCGCCAGCAAAAACCGGCCGAGCACGGCGGCAATACGGATCGCCAAAAAGACGATCAGATAGCCTAAAACGATCTGGCGCAGCAGCCCCGGCCAGTGAAATACAAGAAAGGCGCCGATGCTGCCGACGGCATAAGCGATGACCGAACCCAGGGCAAAGGCCGCACGCTCGGCGACGAGGCGCACGCGATCGCCGACGGTCTCCACCGGATGCCGGTCCAGGTTCTCGCGTATGCGCCGCGTAGCCCGGCTAAACAGCGCTTCGAAGCCAAAGCCGAGACCCACGAAAGCGGCGAGCAAGGTCAGGATGCGCGCCGGCCTCTGGCCTCCCAGCCGTTCCTGGAATACATCTGCGGCATGCGCGAACTCCGCCGGCATGCCCGGGATCGCATCGGTCAAATCGGCGAGGTGCCCGCGCACTGCGTCGACGCGCGGCAGACATCATATCCTCCGGGGAATCATCCTTGGGCTTGGCCGGCGCCGGGGCAGCAGCCTCGGTTGCGTGCTGCTGCTTCAACCAGGCTTGCACCTTGGCATCGCCCAGCAGGCTCAGAAGCGCGTCGATCTCCGCGGGAGTTGCCGTCTCGGTCGAGGCCTTTGCCGATTTGGTGGCGTGTTGCGCTAGCGGCGTAAGCGGCCGGCAACGTCACGGCGCCGATCAGAAGCGCCGCAAGCGAAATAACAACGGCGCGCAGTGCAAGCCCGATGGCGGTTCTCCTCTAATCGGCCGGCGCGCCGCGCGCGACTTTGCGGCCGACGATCCAGTCTTTGTAGGTATTGCCGGGCATCGGTCCTTTGGAATGCGCATCGAGCGCCTCCTGGTCGCGCCACTTCTCGACCAAAAAGACATGCTTGTCGTCGTCTTTCGGCAGCATCAAATCGAATTGCAGGCAGCCGTCATCGCGGCGGGAGCGCTGCGCATGCCCGCGCATCAGCTCGATGAACTGACTGCGGTGCTGCCGGTTTCACCTCGAAGTCGACGACGATCATGACCTGACTCATCGGCGTTCCCTTTCTGCATGATTTTGGGGCATCATTGCGCCAACTGCCGCGCCGAGGCAAGCGCGCGTTCCGAGACCTGCGGGAGATTCAACCATGGCTTACGACGCCCTGCGCACGATTATGCCGATCGCCGGCTGGCCCGATGAGCGGGCCCGCGAGGTCGAGATCACCGGCGGCGCCGACCCGGTATTGCCGACCCCGTTCCGCATCGGCGCCGCCGGCGCCGCGGCGCTTGCCGCGACCGGGCTCGCCGCCGCCGATCTGTGGGAGTTGCGCGGCGGCCGGCGCCAGGAAGTCTCGGTCGATCTGCGCCAGGCGGTCGCCTCGCTGCGCAGCGGGCATTACCTGCAGGTCAATGGCGCCGCGGTCTCGACCGACCGCAATCCGGTCATGGGCGTCTATCCGGCGAAGAACGGCCGGTGGAGCTATATCCACGCCAATTTTCCGAACCACCGCGCCGCCGCGATGAGCGTGCTCGGCGTGCCGGAAGAACGCGAGGCGGTGCGGCAGGCCGTCGCCAAATGGGACGCGCTCGAGCTCGAAGAGGCGATCCTCGCCGCCAAGGGTGCGGGCGGCATGGTGCGCAGCATGGCCGAGTGGGCGAAGCACCCGCAGGCTGCGGCGATCGCCTCGTTGCCGCTGATGGAAATCCTGAAGATCGCCGACAGCCCACCCGAACCGCTGCCCGAGGCCGAGCGTCCGCTGTCGGGCATTCGCGTGCTCGACCTGACCCGGGTGTTGGCCGGGCCGACCTCGGCGCGCACCTTGGCCGAGCATGGCGCCGACGTGATGAAGATCACGGCCCCGCATCTGCCGAATATCGGCTACCAGGAATACGACACCGGCCACGGCAAATTGCAGGCACATCTCGATCTGCGCCAACCCCAGGATGTCGAGACCCTGCGCGGCCTGGTGCGCGAAGCCGACGTGTTCACCCAGGGCTACCGGCCAGGCACGCTCGGCAACCGTGGCCTGTCGCCCGAGGCGCTGTCGCAGCTGCGGCCGGGCCTCGTCTATGTGTCGATGTGCGCGTTCAGCCATGTCGGGCCTTGGGCTTCTCGCCGCGGCTTCGACACTGTGGTGCAGACGGTGAGCGGGATCACGACCCGCCAGGCCGAACTGTTCCCCGGCGCCAATCCGGGCCCGCAATTCTACCCGGTATCGGCCATCGACTACTTGACCGGCTATCTGATGGCGTTCGGTGCGATGGTGGCGTTGGCGCGGCGGGCGCGCGAAGGCGGCAGCTGGCTGGTGCGGATCTCCTTGGCGCAGACCGGGCGCTGGCTCGTCGATCGCGGCGAGGTGCCGCAAGCTGCGCTCAAAGACGTCGACAAGGAGCTCTATCCCGCCGAGATCGCGCGTTGGTCGATCGAGAGCGACACGCCGGTCGGACGGCTGCGCCATCTTGGCCCGACCGTGCGCATGTCCGAGACGGCGCCCTATTGGGCGCGTCCCTCTGCCCCGCTCGGCCACCACCAGCCGGTCTGGCCCGCCCGCGCCGTCTGAGGGTGCGGCGCTATCGCCGCGTCGGATGCCAGCAAGCGGAGCGAGGCGGGTCGGCGTAATCGGCGCCGGCATAGTCGGTGTATGCGCCGCGAGCTGGCTGCAGCGCGACGGCCACAGCGTCTTTATCGTCGAGGCCGGCGAGCCCGGTCACGGCGCTTCTTTCGGCAATGCCGGCGCGTTCAACGCCTCCTCGGTGACGCCGGTGTCGATGCCGGGGGTGATGTGGAACGTGCCGCGCTGGCTGGCCGACCCGCTCGGGCCGTTGTCGTTGCGCTGGTCCTATCTGCCGGCGATCGCCCCGTGGCTCGTTCGCTTTATTCGCGCCGGCACCCCTGAAAAGGTCCACGCCCAGGCGCGGGCGTTGCGTCCGTTGGTCGGCGCGACGCTCGAAACGCTGACGCCGCTGGTGCGCGACGCCGGCGCCGAGGACCTCGTCCACCGGCTCGGCCATCTTTATGTCTACCGCTCCGCGCAAAGCCTGGAAAAGGACCGGCTGGCCTGGCAATTGCGCCGTGAGAACGGGGTCGAGATCGACGAATTCGACGCCGACGAGCTGCGTCAGCTCGAACCCACTTTGTCGCGCGATTACGTGCGCGGCATCCTGGTGCGCGAGAACGGGCATACCTCGAACCCGCTGGGGCTGGTCCGGCGCCTCCTCGACCATTTCCTGCGCAACGGCGGTGAACTCGAACAGGCGCGGGCGTTGGGCTTCCGCCTCGATGGAAGCCGGCTCGCCGCGATCCGGACCGACCAGGGCGAGCTTGCGGCCGATGCCGCGATCGTCTGCGCCGGCGCCTGGTCAAAGCCGCTCGCCGCAGCGCTCGGCGACCATATCCCGCTCGAAACCGAGCGGGGCTATCACCTGATGATCCGCGACCCCGAAATCATGCCGCGCATCCCGACCGCCGACGCCGACGGTAAGTTCGTCGCCACGCCGATGGATACCGGGTTGCGCTTTGCCGGCACCGTCGAACTCGCCGGCCTTACCGCACCCCCTGATTGGCGACGCGCCCGGATCTTGCTCGAGCAAGGCCGCAAGATGCTGCCGGGCCTCGCCGCCGACCATCCCGAAGAGCGGATCTCGGTGTGGATGGGCCATCGGCCGAGCCTGCCCAATTCGCTGCCGGCGCTTGGGCCGTCGCGGGCGACGCCGGATGTGATCTACGCCTTTGGCCACGGCCATGTCGGCATGACCTCGGCGCCGATGACCGGGAAGGTCGTCGCCGATCTCGTCGCCGGCCGGCCGGCCTCGATCGACATCGCGCCGTTCGCTCCGGCGCGGTTCGCTTGACCTTTCAGGCCTCTCGACGGGGCCGCCCCTCACCCTTTCAATAAGCCCGGCCGTCCTTATGGACGAATTGCCGTGACCCATCCGGCGCCAAGGCGCGGCCGATGTCGTCGTCCGGATAGATCACCGTGTCGCCTGGGTTGCGGTCGCCGATCTCGAGATAAACCACATCGTGGGTCGTGCGGTTCAGCAGATGGTGGCCGTCGCCCGATCCAGCCTTAAAGCCGGCGCACATGCCGGGGCGGAGCTGGGTCTCGCCGGCGTTGGTCACCAGGACGGGTTCGCCTTCGAGGACATAGATGAACTCGTCCTCGCGCGCGTGCGTGTGACGCAGCGCCGACATTCCGCCCGGCGGCAGCCGCGTCAGGTTGACCCCGAAATTGGTCAGGCCGAAAAAGTCGCCGAGCGGCCGCCGCACCCGCCCCGCCACCCGCGTTGCGAAGGGCTCGGGATAGCCGCGCCCCGGCCGCGCCGTCGGGGCCGCCGCCGCCTCGATTGCCGCCGGATTGGTCTCGTTTGCCATCGTCCCCTCCTTGCATTGTTGCTTCTGGCCCGCGCCGGCGTTGTCCGGCGCTCTGGCAGAGCGTTAAGGTAGCTCGTAGTACCTTTCAGGGAAATATCGATGACCCGAGCGATCACGATCCGCTTTGCCGCGCCCGAAGATGCCGGCCTGGTGCTGCGGTTGATCCGGGCGCTCGCCGTCTATGAAAAGGCGCCCGAGGCCGTGGTCGCGACGGAAGCCGACCTTGTTCGCTACGGTTTCGGACCAGACCCGCAATTCGAGGCGATCCTCGCCTTTGTCGACGATGAACCGGCGGGCCTGGCGTTGTTCCATTCGCGATTCTCGACCTGGCTCGGCCAGCCGGGGATGTACCTCGAAGACCTCTACGTCACCGAAGAGGCGCGCGGGCTCGGCGTCGGCCGCCGGCTGATGGCTCGCCTCGCCGCGATCGCGGTCGAACGCGGCTGGGGCCGGATCGATTTTCAGGTGCTCGACTGGAACCCGGCGCGCAATTTCTATCACCGTCTCGGAATGCAACATCTCGGCGGTTGGCTGCGCTATGGCGCCGACGGCGATGCCCTGCGCCGCCTCGCCGCGGAGGATGCCGCGATCGAGCCATAAGCGTCGTTGAGAGCGCGGCGACGAAGCAATCCCGCTGCGTGAGGTGCGAACCGCGACGAGGTTGCTTCGCTGCGCTCGCAATGACATCGTCGTGACGGCACAACACAACCCAAGGATATCCAATGTTGGAAGTGTGGAGCTGGCCGACGCCGAACGGCCACAAAGTGCATATCGCGCTCGAAGAGCTGGGACTGCAGTACAAGGTAATCCCGGTCAATATCGGCGCCGGCGACCAGTTCAAGCCCGAATTTCTGAAGATCACCCCCAACCACCGCATCCCGGCGATCGTCGATTCCGACGGCCCGGGCGGCAAGCCGTTCACCTTGTTCGAATCAGCCGCGATCCTAATTTACTTGTCGGAAAAGAACGGCGGCAAGCTGATCCCGAAAGATCCGATCGGCCGCTATAAATGCCTCGAATGGATGATGTTCCAGATGGGCGGCGTCGGCCCGATGTTCGGCCAATGGAACCATTTCGGCGCCTATGCGCCGGCGAAAATCCCGTACGCGATCGAGCGCTACACCAACGAGGTCAAGCGGCTGACCCGGGTGCTGAACCACCGGCTCGAGGAGTCGCCCTGGCTCGCCGGCGACGAGTACAGCATGGCCGACATCATCACCTTTCCGTGGATCCGCACCGCCGCCGAGCCATCTTCTCGCTTCGCCGAGCGGGGCTATATCGACCTCGGCGAATATCCGGCGGTGCGGCGCTGGCACGACGAAATCGCGGCAAGGCCGGCGGTGCAGCGCGGTTTGGCGGTGCTGGCCGATGCCCAGCGTCCGGGCGCAATCACCGATGCCGAGCGCGAAAACACGTTCGGCAAGACCCAGTTCGCGGTGCGCTGAGGCCGCGGGCTAAAGTTGGCCCGGCCGGCGGCGGCGCCACGTCATCGCCGGCCGGTTGCTAGCCAGCGCGCGCAGTCATCGCCGAGCTGGCCGCGCGCGATACTTTCGTAGCGCCGGCTGTCCTCGGGTGTCAGCACGTCGCGCCAGCGCCCGTTGGTGCCTTTGTTGATGAAGGTCTGTGCCCCGCCGTCCCAGAAGGCGCCGCCGAGCGTCATGATCTTGGTCGCGTTCGCCTTCATGTAGGCGAAGCTGCAATGCTCGACCATGGCTGGGCAAGCGGGTTTCGTCGATCGGGATGTCGAGGAAGGCGGCGATGCGGCGCATCTGGCCGGGGAGGTCAACGCGTCAGATTCCTCGAAATGCAGCAGCATCAAGTTCGGCAGATCGCGGATTGCCCACCAGGACGCGATGTTCTCCCAAAAGGGCCAGAACGGATGGCCGTCGCGGTCGAGCCAATCGAGGAAATATTGCCGGATCGATGCGGGCGGCTTTTCGATCGGCGGGCCGACCCGGCCGGGGGTGTCGTTGAGCAGCTGGTACCAGAGCGCGTTGGCGTTGCGCGTGGTGATTGTACATGCTCCACACCACGTCCCGTCCGTCACGGCGCGACGTAGATGTATTTGGCCCGCGGCGAGTAGACGAGGGCGTCGACCGGAAGATGGGTCTTGATGAAACGCCGATGCGTCTGCGCTGCCAGCGCCTCCAGCTTTACCTCGTTTGGTGGCACCCGCAGGTCGAGCCACGGCGACATCTCCGCCACCGGCAGATCGTCGGCCCCGGCGAAGAGCAGCTGGGCGATGATCTGCTGGGTCCAGGTGGTGCCGGCTTTGGCGTAGGTGCCGATGACGATGTCATCGTCGCGGAACGGGAACCCGTTCCAGACCGTGCTGTCGAAGTGATGATTGTGCAGTTCACGCGTCTTTCGTCTGCCATTGCGGCTCAGTCGTCGGCATCTCCAAAGCCCCCTTTGCTGATCAGCCGACCTTTCACGTCGAGCCGGCCATCGGCCCGCGGTGCGCCGCTATTCGAACAGCGACAGGTCGATCGCGTCGCCCATCTTGTTGTAGCCGAGATCGCTCGGGTGCAGGCCGTCGCCGCAATCGTCGCTCGGCCGCATCTGGGTCGGATGTTCGGGGTCGCGCAACGCCTGGTCGAAATCGGCGACCCCGTCGAAGGCGCCGCCGTCGCGGATCCAGCCATTGACCGCGGCGCGGACCTCTTCGCGCTGCGGGTTCCAGGCATCGGCCATATAGGTCTCGTTGCCGAACGGCGTCAGCGTGGCGCCGAGGATCTTGATCCCGGCGCTGTGGGCGCGCACCGCCATCTGGTTCAGCCCGGCGATCATCTGCGCCGCGGTGGGCTCCTCTTCCGGCTTCTTCCACCGATTGCGCAGATCGTTGGTGCCGAGCATGACGATGACGTGAGTGACCCCCGGCTGGGACAGCACATCGCGGTCGAAGCGGCGCAGCCCGCTGTCGCCGCGGATGTCGAACAGGATGCGATTGCCGCCGAGCCCCTGGTTCATCACCGCCATCGGCCGGCCGCGCGGGCGCGCCATCAGGCGGCGGGCGAGCTGGTCGGGCCAGCGGCAAAAAGCGTCCATCGTCGAGATGTTGCCGTCGGTCAGCGAGTCGCCGAGCGTGACGATGCCGCCGGTGTCGGCGCTGGCCAGCACGTCGACGCCGCAGACAAAGAACCAGTCGCTGGTCAGGCTGGCGATCGGCATCACCTGCGCCGCGGTGAAATCGCCCGGCGGCGAGACATAGTTGGTCTGCCGCGCATAGCGCCCGGTGATCTGGAAATCGTTCAGGACCTCGCCGGGCAGATAGAGGCTGACCGCGAGATCGGCGAGCGGCGGCAAGTCGAGCGCGACCGGATCGCTGAACGCCACCGCCCCCGCAGCGATTGTCGCCGTCGCCGCGCCGCCGAAGCTCAGCTTGCGGTCAGAGCCGGCGACGATCGCCGCCCCCGTCTCGCGCAGCGCGATATGCACGCCGCCGAGGTCCAGCGGACGCCGGCCATAGGCGTTCGAGATCCGCACCCGCACCTGATTGCCGCCGAGGCTGGCGCGCATGGTCATGCGCAAGGTCTGGTTGTTGAAAGCGCCAGTCTCCGCCGGCGCCGGCGCCATCGTCCAGGTGCCGACCCATTTCTGATTGTCAGGCATCGCCTTATCCTCCCTAGCGCGCTACCGAGCCGGCATTCTTGAGCGAACCCGTCTCGCACGTCAAATCCCCGACCGCCATAACGATGACCCTCCGCGCGAAACCCTGCCCCCGCCGGCGGGTAGGTCTCCGCCGACTACCCCATCTTCCTGCACGCGGGCCACTCCCACGCCCCGCTTGCGGGAAGAGGGTAAGGGTGAGGCTCGCGGTAGCGTCGGCGGCGGTCCCGCGCTAAGTTCGGCGCCATGCAGCACATCCGGATCCGCGGCGCGCGCGAGCACAATCTGAAGAACATCGATGTCGATTTGCCGCGCGACAGCCTGGTGGTGATGACCGGCCTGTCGGGCTCCGGCAAGTCCTCGCTCGCCTTCGACACGATCTATGCCGAGGGCCAGCGCCGCTATGTCGAGAGCCTGTCGGCCTATGCCCGCCAGTTTCTCGAATTGATGCAGAAGCCCGAGGTCGAATCGATCGAGGGATTGTCGCCGGCGATCTCGATCGAGCAGAAGACGACCTCGCGCAACCCGCGCTCGACGGTCGCCACGGTGACCGAGATCTACGATTACATGCGCCTGTTATGGGCGCGGGTCGGCATCCCCTATTCGCCGGCGACCGGGTTGCCGATCGTCAGCCAGACCGTGTCGCAGATGGTCGACCGAGTATTGGCGATGCCGGAGGGAACGCGGCTTTATCTGCTGGCTCCGATCGCGCGCGGGCGCAAGGGCGAGTACCGCAAAGAGTTCATCGATCTGAAAAAGCGCGGCTTTCAGCGGGTCAAGATCGACGGCAAGATGGTCGAACTCGACGAGGTCCGGCCGCTCAACAAGAACTTGAAACACGACATCGCCGTGGTGGTCGACCGCATCGTCGTGTCGCCCGATCTCGGCAACCGGCTCGCCAATTCGTTCGAAACGGCGCTCGACCTCGCCGATGGGATCGCGATCAGCGAGAACGCCAATTCGGGCGAGGAGACGATCTTTTCGGCGAAATTCGCCTGCCCGGTCTCGGGCTTCACGATCCCCGAGATCGAGCCGCGGCTGTTCTCGTTCAACAATCCGTTCGGCGCCTGCCCGGCCTGCGACGGGCTCGGCACCAAGCTCTATTTCGATCCCGGCCTCGTCGTCCATGACGAGCGCCGCAGCCTCGCCGAGGGCGCGGTCAGCCCGTGGTCGCATTCTTCGTCGCAATATTACACGCAGACGCTGGAAAGCATCGCCCGGCACTTCCGGCAGAGCATGCACACGCCGTGGCACGACCTGCCGGAAAAGATGCGGCGGACCATACTCCAGGGCTCCGACGGCGAGCCGATCAAGATGACCTACGACGACGGGCTGCGGAAATACACGACCGACCGGCCGTTCGAGGGCGTTTTGCCGAATATGGAGCGGCGCTTTCGCGAGACCGACAGCGCCTGGGTCAAGGAAGAACTCGGCCGCTACCAGAGCGCCCGAACCTGCGAAGTATGCCAGGGCGACCGGCTCAAACCCGAGGCGTTGGCGGTCAAGATCGGCGGCCGCAACATCAGCGAAGTCGCGCGCCTGTCGATCGCCGAAGCATTGCAATGGTTTTCCGGCATCGACGCGGAGCTGACCCCGAGCCAAAGCGAGATCGCCCAGCGCATCCTCAAGGAGATCAACGAGCGGCTCGGCTTTTTGCAGAATGTCGGCCTTGAATACCTGACCCTGTCGCGGGCCTCAGGCACGTTGTCGGGCGGCGAGAGCCAGCGCATCCGGCTCGCCTCGCAGATCGGTTCGGGGCTGACAGGCGTGCTCTATGTGCTCGACGAGCCGTCGATCGGGCTGCACCAACGCGACAACGCGCGCCTGTTGGCGACATTGAGGCGGCTGCGCGACCTCGGCAACACGGTCATCGTTGTCGAACACGACGAGGAGGCGATTCGCACCGCCGACTGGGTCGTCGATATGGGGCCGGGCGCCGGGGTGCACGGCGGCCATGTCGTCGCCGAGGGCACGCCAGACGACATCATGGCCAGCCCCGACAGCATCACCGGCCAATACCTGACCGGCATGCGCCAGATACCGGTGCCGATGGTCCGCCGCGCCGGCCATCCGGGGCAAATCCTGCGCGTCGTCGGCGCATCCGGCAACAATCTGAAGGACATCACCGCCGAGTTCCCGCTCGGCACATTCTGCGTCGTTACCGGCGTCTCGGGCGGCGGCAAATCGACCCTGATCATCGAGACTTTGTACAAGGCGCTCGCCAAACGGCTGAACAACGCGCGCGAGCAGCCGGCGCCGCACGATCGGCTCGAAGGCGTCGAATTTCTCGACAAGATCGTCGATATCGACCAGTCGCCGATCGGCCGCACCCCGCGCTCGAACCCGGCGACCTATACCGGCTGCTTTACCCCGATCCGCGACTGGTTCGCCGGGCTGCCCGAGGCCAAATCGCGCGGCTATCTGCCCGGCCGCTTCTCGTTCAACGTCAAGGGCGGGCGCTGCGAGGCCTGCCAGGGCGACGGCGTCATCAAGATCGAGATGCACTTCCTGCCCGACGTCTACGTCCAGTGCGATGTGTGCAAGGGCCGGCGCTACAACCGCGAGACCCTGGAGGTGTTGTTCCGCGGCAAGAGCATCGCCGATGTGCTCGACATGACCGTCGACGAGGGCGTCGATTTCTTCCGCGCGGTGCCGGCGATCCGCGACAAATTGTTGACCTTGCAGCAGGTCGGGCTCGGCTACATCCATGTCGGCCAGCCGGCGACGACCCTGTCGGGCGGCGAGGCGCAGCGGGTCAAGCTCGCCAAGGAATTGTCGCGGCGCGCCACCGGCCGCACCCTCTACATCCTCGACGAGCCGACCACCGGGTTGCATTTCGACGATGTGCGCAAATTGCTCGAAGTGCTGCATGCGCTGGTCGAGACCGGCAACACGGTCCTGGTCATCGAGCACAATCTCGAAGTCATCAAGACCGCCGACTGGATCATCGATCTCGGCCCCGAAGGCGGCGACGCCGGCGGCCATATCGTCGCGTCAGGCACCCCCGAGGACATCGCCGCGAGCAGCGCCAGCTATACCGGCGATTACCTCCGCCCCTACCTCGCCCGCCGCCCGACCCGCCGCCGCAGAGCCGGGTGAAGTTCAGGGAAGCGCACGGGCCTTGACATGAACAGGGATCCCGGGGCCCACGGTTTAACCGGCGGCGTTCGCGGCAGTTCGGGTTGCAACCGGATGGCTAAGCTTCGTTGACTAAGTTCCGGCAACCGCTAACTGTGGCCGACGAGAAAGCGATGAGCGTTAGGACTGCACGAAGCTAAAGGACCCATGCGCTGTCGCGACTGGGCGAGCGCGCCGCAGGGCGAACACTTTCTGATGCTAAAGATCGGCGCCAAGGTCGGCCAACGGTCGCCGACTTGCAAAAGCAAATGCGCGGGGAGAATTGACATGGCCCACATCGTCGGCGGCATCGGTTCGTCGCATTCGCCGCGGCTGGCGCACGCCTATGACCGCGGCTGGCAGCAGGACCGGTCTGGGCGCCGATCTTGACGGCTACGGACCGGAAGGAATGGCTGCGGCGCGCCGCACCCGATCTGATGGTGCTGATCTACAACGATCACGTGAACCAGTTTTTCTTTGATGCCTATCCGACCTTTGCCCTTGGCGTCGGCGAGCGCCATGGCCAAGCTGATGAAGGTTGGGGCAAGCGCGACCTGCCGGACGTAGCGGGTGATCCCGATTTTGGCTGGCACCTCGCCCGCTCGCTAGTCGAGGACGAGTTCGATCCGACGATCTGCCAGGAAATCGCCCTCGACCATGGCGCGATGGGGCCACTGCCCTTGCTGTGGGACCCGCCATGGCCGGCGCCGGTCGTGCCGCTTTCGGTCAATGTCATCCGCATCCGTTGCCGACCGCGCGACGGTTGTGGAAGCTGGGCGGGCGATCCGCCGCGCGGTGGAGAACTACCCGCGCGACATTAAGGTCGCGGTGGTCGGCACCGGCGGCCTGTCGCATCAGGTGCAGGGTGCCCGCGCCGGTTTTGTCAACCCGGCATGGGACAATGAATTCCTCGATTTGCTCGAAGCCGAGCCCGAGGCGCTGACCGGGCTCGATCACCACGCCTATATGGAGCGCGGCGGCGCCGAAGGGGTCGAGATGATTATGTGGCTCGGGATGCGCGGCGCGCTCTCGGGCCGGGTGCAATGCGTCCATCGCTTTTACGCGGCGCCGGCGACCTCGGCTATGGTGTCGTCGTCTACGAGGACGCTTAGACGGAGCGGCGTGAACCCGGTTCGCAAACAGGCGATCGAGGAGTTGCGGCGCATGGTGCTGACGGCGCTCGGCGAGCATGATGCGGCGTGTGGCTGTTCGGTTCGTGCGCCCGCGGCGAGGCGCGGCAGCACAGCGACATCGACATCGCGATCCTGCCGCGCGACGAGCTTCCTTCCGGCTTCTTCGGCGAGCTCGAAGCGGAGATCGAGGAAAGCACGATCCCCTACGATGTCGATCTCGTCGATCTGCGGCAAGCCGATCCCGCGCTCGTCGACGAAGTGCGGCGGGAAGGCGTGAAGTGGCGGGATTAACCTCCGTCGTCCCGGCGGAGGCCGGGACCCATGGCAGAAGTGGATACCGGCCTTCGCCGGTATGACAGGTAAACAACCTCGCGGGCTAATCCCCGAGCTGCGCCTTCAGGAACGCGGACATGCGGTCCCAGGCTTGGTTGGCGCAGGCGACGTCGTAGGCGGCGCTGCGCTCGTTGGCAAAGGCGTGGGCGGCGTCGTAGCGGTAGATCTCGTGGCGGACGCCGGCCGCTTTCAGGGTCTTTTCGAGATCGTCGACCGCGGCGGGTGTGCACCAATCGTCCTTATTGGCGAAATGGCCCTGGAACGGCGTCCGGATCTTGGCCGGGTCGGCGAAATCCTCGGGTGGAATACCGTAGAAGCAGACGCCGGCGTTGACCTCGGGGATATGCACCGCCGCGGCGATGGTCAGCGCCCCGCCCATGCAGAAGCCGATGACCGCAACCTTGCCGCTCTGGCCTTTAAGATGATGCGCCGCGCCGCGCAGATCCTGGTGCGTCGCGCCGGGGAAATCGAGGCCGCTCATCAGATGGTTGGCCTCGTCGGGCGTCGTGGTGACCCGGCCCTTGTATAGATCGGGCGCCAGCGCGTTGTACCCGGCGCGCGCGAAACGGTCGGCGACCCCGCAGATCTGGTCGTTGAGGCCCCACCACTCCTGGATCACCACGATGCCAGGCCGCCCCTGCCCCGCCATCGCCAGATAGCCCTTGGTCGCCCCGCCGTCGGGGCGGGCGAAATCGATCATCGTGCCCATGGGATATTCCTCCTGATCAGGCGTCGGCAAAGGCCGGCATCACCTCCCGCGTAAACAGCGAGATCGAGCGCATCGCCTCGTCATGGCTGATCGTGCCAAAGGCGAAGTCGCAGACATAGTAATTGACGCCGGTCGCCTCGATCTCGCGCGCGATGTAATCGCGCACTTGGGCCGGCGTGCCGGCGATCGCGTCGCCATGTTTCTGCAATACGGCAAAATCCTCGGGCAACGCCGCTTCGAGCGGGAACGGCACGTTATATTTATGCCACAGCTGGCCCATATGATGCCGCCACGCCGGGTAGCCGCGCCGCGCAGTGTCGAGCGCCTCGGCCTCAGTGTCCGCAATGATGATGTGGCGGTTGACGCCGAGCAGCGGCAGATCGGCATCGGCGCGGCCCAGTTTCTTCCACTCGGCGCGATAGCTGTCGGTGATCGCGCGCACCTGCTCCGGCGGCCGCCTTGTCACCGTATTGGCGGCGTTGGCCGCCGCCCAAGGAACGCTCGCCGGGTTGCCGAGCCCATACCACAGCTCCGGATAGGGCTTCTGGAACGGCTTCATCGCCATCGGCACATGGTCGAAATCGTAGAATTTTCCGTGGAAGGTCAGCTCGTCCTCGGTCAGCCCGATGCGGATCGCATCAAAGGCTTCGCGGAATTGCGCCGCGCCGGTGGCGAAATCGATGCCGTAAAACCCGACCTCGACCGGCGAGATGCCGCGCCCGACCCCATACATAAACCGCCCGCCGCTCATCTGGTCGAGCATGCAGATTTCGTCGATCAGCCGCAGCGGATGATAGAGCGGCAGCAGATAGACCATCGGTCCGAAGCGCAACTGCCGGGTCCGTTGCGCCACCGCGGCCAGAAACACACTCGGCGACGGCGCGTAGCCGAGCGGCGTGTTGTGGTGCTCGGCCAGATGGTAGCCATAGAACCCGGCGCGATCATAGGCCTCGACCAGCTTCAGCCGGTCCTCGAAATGCCGGGTCAGCGGCTGCCCGCTGTCGTCCAAATGGTCGAAAATCCCAAAACGCATCTGCCTCTCCTTTAGTCCTGGACCGCCTCCTGGTGAAGCCATTTTATCTAAAGCCGATCAGGTGTTGATCTATTTCCTTCACAGCTGCTCTCGCAGGAGGAAGCATGGCATCTAAATTTCTTAGATATCGGTCGCGTTCGCTTTTTTCCTTGAAGGTCAACTCCAGGTTGGTGCCGAGCGTAGTCTGAACGACGGCTGCTCTTCCGATCCGCGCAATATATCCGACATATTCTATGTAGGTGTGATATGCATAGGTAATCAGTTCCATTTCTTTAGTGGTGAGTAGTCCGAACTTATCTAGGTTGGCTCTATATATGGCAAAAAAATCCAAAATCGAGTACCACGTTGACTGGTTGTTTTCTGCCCATTCCTTTTCCGCTTTGATGCTCTTAATGAGGTTCTTTAATTCGAGCTGCAATCCAACCCGGAGAGTTTCCTGGTCACGAAGCAGTCTGCGGCGTTCCGCCCGTCTGGCGAACGAAGCATTGACAAAGAGTGTACATATCACTCCGCCAAACCCAACCGTCGCTGCAATCAATGTCGCGATTTGAGGAGGCAGGCCTGTTAATGTCGACGGCATCCGCTTCCTCGCTTGTGAGTTCTTATCTCCGCGCAGACGGGTATGGCAACAATAGTTCTTTGCGGACGGTCTGCATAATCGCGATAAAAGCCACGCGGGTTCACTGCGCCACCATCGCGTCGGCGATCTTTTCGGCGGTCATCAGGGTCGGAAAGTTGGTATTGGCGCACGGCACCACCGGAAACAGCGAGGCATCGACGACACGCAGCCCGCCGACGCCGCGCACCCGGCCCTGATTGTCGGTCACCGCCATCGGATCGCCGTCGGCGCCCATGCGGCAAGTGCAGGTCGCGTGCCACACGCCGATCGCAGCCTTGCGGATGAAGTCTTCAAGCGCGTCGTCATTGCGCATCAGCTGGTCGAAACGGTAGCCCTCGACGATGACCTTCTCGATCACATAACGCCGCAACCAGGCCGGGCCGTCGAGCAATTTGGCGATCACGTCGGTGATCCGCTTGTTCTTGGCGTTGACCACGCCGATCTTGCGGACCCGCTCGGTGTAGCTCGCCGGGAACGGGTCGCTCGTCGCTTCCCGCAAGGCCGCGCTGATCTGCATCGCGCCCAGGCGGCGGAACGCGTCCATCAGCCGTTCCAGGTCGCGCCGGTCGGAGAGCAGGTTGAATTCGACAACCGGCTCGGCCCGCCAGTCGCGCGAGGCGAGCTTGACCTGGCCGGTCTCCGAAAAGGTCTTGTAGACGGCGGCGAGCAACGAGCCAATCTGTTCGCCGACCGCATGCCAAGCGGATTTGCTGACGCTGGCGACGAACATGTCGCCGGCGGGCGCCTCGCCGATCCCCGACGAATAGCGCAATGCCAGCAGGATATGGCGGCGGGTCAGGTCATTGAGCCGCGCCTCCGGCTTGATGAACGACGACACCGATATCGATGGATGGTCCATCAGCCGCTGGCCGACCCCCGGCACATTGGCCACGACCTCGATGCCGAGATCGTGGAGGTCGCCGGCCGGGCCGATGCCCGCGCGAAGCAGATGCGCCGGCGAATGGATCGCCCCGGACGAGACGATGACCTCGCCCCGCGACTCGCTAACGCGGAACTCGGTCTCTTTGCCGCGGACCAGCGCTTTGACTCCGACGCAGCGCGCGCCCTCGAACAGCAGCTGTTTGACCTGAGTCTCAGCCGAGATCGTCAGATTGTCCCGCAGCCGCGTGCCGGGATCGAGATAGCCGATCGCCGCCGAGACGCGGCGGTCGTACAAATTCGAGATCGTAATCGGGAAATAGCCGTCCTCGAACTCGCCGTTCTGGTCCTGGATGTAGGGGAACCCGGCGTGCTCGAACGCTTTCGCCACCGCTTTCGCATGCCCGTTCCACAAATCGGGAAAAATGCGCCGGACCGGAATGCGGCCGTCCTTGCCGTGCCACGGCCCGTCGAAATCCATGTCGCGCTCGACCTTCTTGAAATAGGGCAGCACAGCGTTCCAGCTCCATCCGGCGGCTCCGCGCGCCTCCCATTCGTCGTAATCGCTCGGCGCTCCGCGGTTGGCGAGCTGGCCGTTGATCGACGAGCCTCCGCCCAACACCCGCGCCTGCTCGTATTTGCGCAATGGCGGGCGGTTTTCCTCGGGCCGGTTGTGCGAGACCACCTCGGTGTGAACCTTGAGCTCGGTCCAGTGAAAGCGCGGGTCGAAATAGGCGGTGCCGGGATAGCTGTCGAGGATTTCGGGCGGCACCTTGCCGTGCGGCGTGTCCTGGCCCGCCTCGCACAGCAATACTTTGTTGGCGCCTTTGGCAGACAGCCGGTTGGCCATGACCGAGCCGGCCGACCCGCCGCCGACGATGATGTAATCGTATTGCATCGCTGCCCGCTGACGCATGGCGGCGATGATATTGCGGAGGCGACTGGAAAAGCGCCAGACCTAATTGGCCGCGCCGCTGCGCTCGGCTGCGGCAACAGCGTCGGCGGGCTGCGCGAATTCGGGACCGAAGCGGTTTGCACCCCCGGTGCCGCGCCTGCAGGTCGTAACAATCAACGCGATCCAACCGATCAGCGCGATCACCGCGATCGGCGGGATCGCGATCGCACGGATCGGCGGGATCGCGATCGCACGGATCGGCGGGATCGCGATCCCGATCAGCGGGATGACCACCCACCAACCGGAAGTATCCGTGTCGTGCAGCCGGCGCACCGTGACGGCGAGAGTGGGGAGAAAGAGCCCCAGATCCACTGTCAGATGGAACGGGCCCCACGTCCTATCGAATGTCGCCGCGTCGAGGGCCAGGGCGAGGATCGTCAGCAACACCTGAAACAGCATCCAATACCAATACTCGGGCCGACGTGCCTTGCCGCGGAAGACCACGTATTTGCGCAAGCAGGTCGCGAGCGCCCCACCGAACCCGACATGCGCGCCACCAAGCGCCGGATCCGCACTCGGATCGATCGTCATTGGGAGTTCCTCCGCTTGGCGCGTCGTCGTCATGTTCGGCCCGCAGCCCAGCAGACCGCGCGCGCCCACGACTTTTCCGCAGCGATGATGTAATGCAATCGCGGACGGTCGGGTCAAGCCCGGCCATCGTTTTGTGAGGGCAGCTTTGAGCGCAACCAATTTCGCCGCGCCGGTCGAGGACCGCTATTTCGAAGACTATCTGCCGGGCGCGGTCTACGAATACGGCAGCATCACCCTGACCGAGGCGGAAATCATCGAGTTTGCCCGCCGCTATGATCCGCAGGACATCCATGTCGATCCCGAAGTTGCGGCGCACGGCAATTTCGGCGGGCTGATCGCGAGCGGATGGCAAACCGCGACAATCATGATGCGGCTCCTCGTCGGTCACTTTCTGTCCAAAGTCGCGAGTCTCGGCTCGCCCGGCATCGACGAATTGCGCTGGACCCGCCCGGTCCGACCGGGCGACGAGCTGCGTATCCGGGTCACGGTGCTCGAAACGACCCGCTCGCGCTCCCGGCCCGACCGCGGCATGGTGCGCACCCTGGTCGAGGTGCTGAACCAGAATCGCGAAATCGTGATGAGCCTGAAGCCGATGAATTTGCTGCGCTGTCGCTCCACCGGCCGAGAGATGGACGCGTGAAGATCGGCATCGTCTCGGATCTGCACTGCAATCATCACGGTCTGCTGCGGGCACTGGACATTATCGGCGATGTCGATGAGTTGGTTTGCCTCGGCGACAGCATCTATGAGTACCGTTTCTCGAACGAGGTCGTGCGCATTCTCAGAGACCGCGGCGCGCATGTAATCCTCGGCAACCACGAAGAAGGTTTCCTCGGACCGCATGGCGCCCGCGCGCGCCAAGCAGACTGGATCGACCAGACATTGCTCGATTGGCTCGCCGATCGGCCGCATCGGGTCGAGTTCTCGATCAGCGGGAAAAAGCTGCTCGCAGTGCACTCGACGCCGTGGGAGCCGCGCGGCACTTACGTTTACCCGCACAGCTCTTTGTTAGAGCGCTTCGCCGATCCAGGGGCGGATTTCGTCCTTTACGGCCACACCCACCACCAGCTGGTGCGCCGCGTCGGGCGGGTATTGGTAATCAACCCAGGCTCGGCCGGTGAGGCGCGCGACACCAGCAACGGCCGGCAATTAAGCTGCGCCGTGCTCGACACCGTGACGGAAGAGGTTGTGGTGACCGATTTTCCGGATGCCCGCAACTGACCGATCGCGAGTAATCGATGTCAGGTTGCCTCGGTAAATGCGAGCAACGGCTCACTTGCGGTGCCATGTGAAGACCGAGGAAACGGCGTAATTCCAGACGACGCCGACCGCGGCCCCGGCAAGGCCGGATAACCACCAGGTGTAATGATGCGCAAACGCCGCCGAGGCGATGCCGACATTGGCTACCGCGCCGAGGCTGCACACCGTATAGAATGAACCAAGGCCGGTAAGAAACCGCCTGCCGACGAGACGGCGGTCGCGATAGGTCAGCATGTTGTTCAGAACAAAATTGCTGGTCATCGCGACGACGGTTGCGAGCGCTTGCGCTATAGGGAACTCGACCGCCTTTAATGCGAAATACAGCGTAAGGAAGTGGACCACGACCCCCGAGCCGCCGATCGCGGCAAAGGAGACGAAACGCACCGGGACATAGCGGCCGAACAACTTGTCCAGCAGCAGCATCAAGTATTCCCAGATGGCTAGGCTGTCGAGCTTGCTTTCGCCGTGCTGGCGTTGACTAAACACGTAGGGAATTTCCTTAAATCGATAAGCGACGGGCGTCGATGCAAAGAGGTCGAGGAGGATTTTGAAACCTTGCCCGGAAAGTCGCCTGACGGCGCGCTCGAATGCCGGTCGGGAGACCATGAAGAACCCGCTCATCGGGTCGGTCAGCTCGGCGGCGATGATCAGCCGGGCGAGCCGCGCGGCAAACCCGCTGATCGTCACCCGGCGGCGGTCCCAATCGCCGACGCCACCACCGGCGACGTGCCGGCTGCCAATAATGACGTCAAGGTCTTCGGCCTTGATCGCGGCCAGCATCTGCGGCAGCAGGCTCTCGTCGTGCTGGAGATCGGCGTCGATGACCGCCAGATACGGGGCGCTGCTCGCGAGCATTCCTTCGATCACCGCGGTGGACAACCCACGGCGGCCGATTCGCTGGAGACAGCGGATGCGGGGATCGGTTTGGGCGAGCTCGCGAACCTTGGCGGCGGTGCCGTCGGGAGAGTCGTCGTCGACATACAAGACCTCCCACTCGATGCCGCGCAACGCGGCGTCGAGCCGCGCGATCAACAGTTCGACGTTGTCGCGCTCGTTGAACGTCGGCACGACGATGGTGAGTTCCGCGCTCATTGCCGAGCGGCCGATCTCCGCGGGCGCGGGCGCGGTCTCCGCCAAATCGGAGACGGCGTCATGCGGCAACCTCGACAACATCAATGCCTAGGACGATGTAGCCCGAACGCTTTAAATAAATACCGGAAAGATGAACGACCTCTTCATCAAAATCCGATGGCCACCGATTATCGACAGTTCGGCGAAGCCGGTGCGCGACGGGCGACAACCCTCCCGGCACTCCGCGGTGCGCTGCTATCTGGCGTCGCGCCCCGCTCGGCTCGGTGGGCTGTCGACTGGCGGTTCAGGATCCCTTGCGCGCAAGAAAATCCCTGAAGCCCTCGCGCGGATGGCCGGCGGCGAGCCAAGTCGCGCGCGCATCCTCCTCGGTGGCGTAGCGGTCGCGCCAGCTCATGCCGAGCTGCTCATGCAGCAGCCGCTTGATGCCTTGCACCATGCGCGCATCGTTTTTGGCGATCATTTGCGCCGTCTCGACGGCTAATTCGATCAGCCGCGCTGCCGGTACGATCTGGTTCAACAGGCCGATCCGCTCGGCTTCCTCGGCGGCGACGACCCGGCCGGTGTACAGCAGCTCCTTGGCCTTCGGCAGACCGACCAACAACGGCAGCGACCAGGTCGAATTGACCCGGCCATAGCTCGCCGCCAAGAAGCGGAACTGGGTGCGCTCGCAGCCGATGCGCAGATCGAGGGTCGAGGACAACAATGCCGCGCCGCCATAGGCGAGCCCATTGATCGCTCCGATCAATGGCTTCGAAAAGGTCGCGATGTGCCAGGTCGCCTCGCTGCGAAAAGCCTGGCGCTGGGCCAGCTCCTCGCTGGACAGCCCGGCCATCTCATGGATGTCGGCGCCGGCGGAAAAGGCTCTTTCCCCGGCTCCGGTCAGGATCACCGCCTTGATCGCGTCGTCGGTTTCGTATTCGGTCAATGCCTCGTCGAGCTCGCGCGCCAGACCAAAGCTCAGCGCATTGAGCTTATCCGGACGGTTCAACGTGATCACGGCCACCCCGTCGAGACGTTCGGTCAGAATGAACTCATAGGCCATCGTTTCTCCCTCGGACTTGACCTGCCAGCCGATGCCGGTCTCTCGCCGGCAACCTAATACACCCAGCACCCGAAAGGCGAGCGGAGCCCGCTTCGCCCGGCACCCTGGGCAGTTGCTCGCCTTCCCGGCGCAGGAAGCCGTGAAAGGAATCGAATCTGACTTATTCTCCCGGCCGTCTTCCCGGCGAAGGCCGGGACCCATTGCCCGACCAACTCGAACTTTTCAAGTGTAAGAAATAACGGGCCAATTCGGACCGGCCCGAACCCCGGTGACATGGACCCCGGCCTTCGCCGGGGAGACGATCAACGATCGCCACGGGCACACAGAGAAATGGAGCAATGCCTGAAACGATCCCAGCCTATCGAGAGAGCTTCGGTTATTTATAGAGCCATATTCTTACAAGGGTTGGGCGGCGTAACTTAGACGTTGGACCATGCAGCCAGTAAGCAGTTCGTTGCCGCTCCTGCCGGGTTTGACACTACGAGGGACCGGGTGTTAGCTCAACCCCGGTGCCGGATTGGGCACGGCGCAGATATTGGGAGGCGGCGATGAGCGGAGCCCTCGAAGGTGTGCGGGTGCTCGAACTGGCGCGGTATCAGGCCGGCCCGCGCGGCGGCATGATCCTCTCCGACCTCGGCGCCGAGGTCATCAAGATCGAAAAACTGGGCGGCGAGGAAACTCGCCAATCGCCGCCGTTGGTGCGCGGCCAGAGCGTCTATTTCTCGGTCTACAACCGCGGCAAGAAAAGCCTCTGCCTCGATTTGCGCAACGAGCGCGGCAAGGAGATCTTTGCGGCGCTGGTCAAGACTGCCGACATCGTCTTGCAGAATTTCCGCCCCGGAGTCATGGACAAGATGGGGTTCGGCTACGAACGGCTGCGCGAGTTGAAGCCGGACATCATTTTGGGCTCGGTCTCGGGCTTCGGCCAATACGGCCCCTATCGCGATCGCCCGGCCTTCGATCCGTTGGGCCAGGCGATGAGCGGCCTGATGACCTTGACCGGGACGCCGGTCGGCCGCCCGCTCGGCACCGCCTCTTCGATCGTCGACCGCTATACCTCATTGCACGCGACGATCGGGATGCTGGCCGCTCTCCATCATCGCGACCGCACCGGCGAAGGCCAGGTGGTCGATGTCTGCCTGATGGATTCGGCGCTGACCATGGTCGAGATCCCGACCTCGTACTTCCTCGCCACCGGCCAAGAAGGCGGCGAGGGCGGCCGGCCGCCCTACCAGGCCAAGGACGGGCATGTCGTGATCTCCGCCTCGGGGCGCGAGATGGGTTCCCGGCTATTGCGCATCGCCACCGGCGATCCCGACGCTGTCGCCAACACCGGCGCCTTCACCGGCCGCATGAGCCTCGGCGATTCGCCGCGCCAGGCGGTCGTGACGTGGTGCCTCGCCCACACCGTCGACGAGATCGTCACCGCCCTCGTCGAGGCCGACATTCCGGTCGCCCCGGTCAAGACCATCCCGCAGGTCGCCGAGGACCCGCATCTGTGGGAGCGTGAGATGCTGGTCAAGATGGAGGATCCGGTCGCCGGCGAGATGTACCTGCCCGGCGCCACGATCAAAATGTCGAAGACCCCCGGCCGGATCGGCCCGGTGCCAACCCCCGGCCAGCACACCGACGCGGTCCTCTCCGGCATCCTCGGCTACGACCGCACGACCCTCGCCGAATTGCGGGAAGCGAAGGTCATCGCCTAACCCATGTCCTGGAAGGCTAATCGGACATGGCACAAGATCCATTTGCGAAGATCATGAAAGATCTTACGATCATCAAATGGATGCTTCGCGTCAACATCGTCGCGGTCGCTGTTTTAATGGTCGAGGCGTTCGCCTTCGGAAAGCTTTAGGCGCCGTTAACTAGGCTCGCCGGTAGCCAAGCGCAGGCCCGACATCAACAGCTCTCGGTGTTCAGGGTTGCGAAAAGGCAGGTCGCTCGGCACGATCAGAGGGGTGATGGTGCGCAGCCGCGCGACGATCGCGCGTGCTTCATCGAGCCGGCCCATATGCGCATAGCATGCGGCGAGCTGGCGGTATGCGGAGGGAAAGCCTGGATGATCTTGAATCGAGAGAACCAGCTTCGACGCCGCTTTGTCAAACTGACGTTTGAAGAAATAGGCCATGCCGATCACGGATAGCGGCTGACCCGTACCCGTACGCTCGCGTGGGCTCAGGCGCAGCGAAGTCTCCACATGCTCGATCGCGAGATCGGGCTCACCGGCAAATACCCTGAGGACACCGCTCACATACCAGCCGCGGGCGAAGCTCGGGTTGAGCGCGACCGCACGGTCGATCAACCCGAGCATGGCGCCGATGTCCTCTCCGAAATACGCCAGCACGAGGGCGGAGTTCGCGAGGATGCGCGGGTCGTTCTCTCCCACCTGGAGAGCCTGCCGAGAAAGATCGATGCACTTGCGGCGAGATGTCTCCGGCTCTTTGGTCCAGCCGTCTCTGACGAAAGCCAAGTGGCAGATCGCCGCCCAGGAGAGTGCAGGCCCGTAATGCCGATCGATCGAAATCGCCTGCTCGAGCAATCCCAGAGCCTCGTCGACCCGCTCCTTTGTTACTGGAAAGAAGGCCGCAAGCGCGCGCAGGTAGAGATCGTAGGCGCTGAGGTCAGTCGTTGGTCGCGCGGCCGATCGGCGCATCTCGGCCGCTTGCAACGCGGGCTCGATCACCCCGGCGACGCTGACTGCGACCTGGTCCTGCAGCTCGAAAACGTCTTCCAGCGAGCCGTCGAAACGGTCGGCCCAGAGATGCGCCCCGGTCGTCGCATCGATCAGCTGCCCGGTGATGCGCACGCGGCCGCCGGCCTTGCGCACCGAGCCTTCGAGCACGTAGCGAACGCCAAGCTCGCGGCCGACCTGCTTCACGTCGACCGCGGTGCCTTTGTAGGTGAAGCTCGAATTGCGCGCGATCACGAACAGCCAGCGAATGCGGGACAGTGCTGTGATGATCTCCTCGACCATGCCGTCGACGAAATACTCCTGCTCGGGGTCGCCGCTCATATTGGCGAAGGGCAGCACCGCGATCGACGGCTTGTCGGGCAGCGCCAGCGCCCCCACCCCTCCCTCCCCCGCGAGCGGGGGAGGGTTGGGGAGGGGGCTTGCCGGGGAGGGAGGGGTGGGGGGCGGCCGTATTCCGACCCGGTAGACCCGCACCGGCCGGACGATGTTCTTGACCTGCCGCTCGCCCAGATCTTCAAAGACAAAGGGCAGCCGGTCGCGCACCTGGTCATGGACCGTATTGGAGACAAACACCCCGCCGGCATCGGCCAAGGCTTCGATGCGCGCGGCGATGTTGACGCCGTCGCCATAGAGGTCGTCGCCCTCGACAATCACATCGCCAAGATTGATGCCGATGCGCAGTTCGATGCGGTTTTCTGGCGCGACACCGATGTCCCTCTCCGGCATCGCCTGCTGCACTTCAACGGCGCAGCGCACCGCATCGACGATGCTCGAAAATTCCACCAGCATGCCGTCCCCGATGGTCTTGACGATGCGCCCTCGGTGGTCAGCGATTTTCGGATCGAGGAGCTCATGGCGCAACGCCTTGAGGCATTCGAGCGTGCCTTCCTCATCTGCCCCCATCAGCCGCGAATACCCCACCACATCGGCGGCGAGGATCGCGGCAAGACGGCGGGTAGTGGCCATGTTTAACCCAGCCTTCGGCTCATCGCCCCGAGCTTAACCCAAAATTACAGGCTACCGCATCGCTATTAGAGGCCACATCAATCCTCACCGCTAATCGGGCACGCCCGCTACTGTTTGAATCACATCGAAGCCTTCGAACTCGGGGTGGCCGAGATAGAGCGGCCGGTTCGAGCCGGCGTCGCGATGGGCGAGACGAAACGCCTCCGACCGGGTCCATGCCTCGAAATCGGCGCGGCTGCGCCACAGGGTATGCGAGGAATACAGTACATGGTCGTCGCGTTCCGGCCCCCGCAGCAGATGGAACGCGACAAAGCCGGGGACGTCGCCCAAATGGCTGTCCCGCGTCGTCCACACCCGTTCGAAATCCGCCTGAACGCCGGGAACGACCTTGAAGCGGTTCATCGCGATAAACATCGGTTCGTTTCCTCGCTCGGAGCTGACCGGTTCTGATACTGGCCACAAGAGTGCCGCCTCGGGCAAGCACGGATCGGCGCCGTGACCGTCGCGCTTCCCGTCCTCCCTCGCCTGCTTTACGATCGACGACAACGGCTAGTCAGAAGCGGGTATCGGGATGAACGACAACACCGACAACATCATCGTCGATACCGCGACCCGGATCTTTCATGATCTGTGCGGGCCCGCCACCGTCAACGACGCCGAAAAGGGTGTGTGGCCCGCGGCGCTGTGGGATGCGCTTGAAGAGTCGGGGTTGACCGTCGCCTGGGTCCCGGACGATCTCGGCGGCGCCGGCGCGGCGATGGCCGACGGTTTTGCGGTATTGCGCGCGGCCGGCCGCTTCGCCGTCCCGGCGCCGCTGGCCGAGACCTTGATGGCCGGCTGGATGCTGGCGCGCGCCGGCATCGCGACGCCGGTCGGGCCGCTGACCCTCGCCCCGATCCACGCCGACGGCCATATCGCGCTCGACGCCGACGGCCGACTCCGCGGCCGCGCACGCCGGGTGCCGTTCGCCCGCAATGCCGGCCATATCGCCGTGCTCGCCCATCGCGGCAATGAGCGGATGGTGGCGCTGGTCGCGACGCCGGGCCTGCCGATCAGCCAAGACAAGAGCCTCGCCGGCGAGCCGCGCGACACTGTGTCCTTCGACGGCGCGATACCGGAAACAGCAAAACCCACGGACCTCGACGAAGACACGATCCAGCGCTTCGGCGCCGCGGTGCGGCTGCAGCAGATGGCCGGGGCGCTCGAAAAGATCCTCGATCAGTCGGTCCAATGGGCGCTCGACCGCTCGCAGTTCGGCCGCCCGATCGCCAAGTTCCAGGCGGTCCAGCACAACCTCGCCACCTTGGCGGGCGAAGTGGCCGCGGCGGGCGCCGCCGCCGACCTCGCCGCCGAGGCCTGCGCCGGCGAGGAAATCGGCATTGCCGATGTGGCCATCGCCAAGGTGCGCGCCGGCGAGGCGGCCGGCGCCGGTGCGGCGATCGCCCATCAGGTGCACGGCGCGATGGGCTTCACCTACGAGCATTCCCTGCATCATGCGACGCGCCGGCTGTGGGCGTGGCGCGAGGAGTTCGGCAACGAGGCGGTGTGGGCCCAGCGTCTCGGCCGTATGGTCGCCGCCGCCGGCGCCGACCAGCTATGGCCCTTCATCACCCAAGGCTCGTAGGGCGGATTGTAATCCGCCGTCGAAATCAATGAGGACCCGATGACCACCAGCTTTCGCTTCGACCCGGTCGAACTGCCGCCCGAGGCCAAGGAACTGCGCCAGGAGGTCCGCGCCTTTCTGCGCCAGGAGGAGGAAGCCGGCACCTTTTCCCCGCACAGCGGCAAGGGCTCGTTCTCGCGCGAGTTCAGCCGCAAGATGGGCGCCCGGGGCTGGATCGGCATGACCTGGCCGAAGAAATACGGCGGGCATGAGCGCTCCCAGCTCGAACGCTATGTCGTGACCGAGGAGATGCTGGCGGCGCACGCGCCGACCCGCGCCCATTCGACCGCCGACCGCCAATCGGGCCCGGTCATCCTGCGCTACGGCCAGGAGGAGATCCGGCAAAAGATCCTGCCCCAGATCGCCGCCGGCGAATTGTGCTTTTGCATCGGCCTCAGCGAGCCGAATTCGGGTTCCGACGTGTTCGCCGCCTCGACCCGCGCGACCAAGACCGATGGCGGCTGGCTGGTCAATGGGCGCAAGATCTGGACATCGAACGCGCACGAAGCCGACTACATGATCGCGCTGCTGCGCACTTCGCCCTCGACCAAGGAGAACCGCCGGCACGGGCTGACCCAGTTCCTGGTCAAGATGGACACCCCGGGCATCACCATCCGCCCGATCATCAATCTGACCGGCGGCCACGATTTCAACGAGGTCGTGTTCGACGACGCGTTCCTGCCCGACTCGCATCTGATCGGCGAGGTCGACATGGCGTGGAAGCAGGCGACCGACGAGCTCGCCTATGAGCGCAGCGGCCCCGACCGCTGGATCGAGACGTTTTCGTGCCTGGTCGAACTGGTCCGCGTCGCCGGCGAGGAACCGAGCGAGCATCTGGCCGAAGGCATCGGCCGCCAGGTCGCGCACCTCGCCACCCTCAGGCGGATGTCATTGTCGGTCGCCGGCATGCTGCAGGCCGGCAAGACGCCGGCCGTCGAATCCGCCGTGGTCAAGGACCTCGGCACCAATTTCGAGCAGGCCCTGCCCGACAAGGTGCGCCTGCTGGCGCCGCCGCCGAGCGATGCGCAGCCCGACGCCAATGACGACCGCTTCGAGGAGGCATTGCGCTACACCACCCTGATCGCCCCCAAGCTGACGATCCAGGGCGGCACCCGCGAGGTATTGCGCGGCATCATCGCCCGCGGCCTCGGCCTGCGCTGAAAGCTTTCCGAAGGATGCCAAGCTTCGGTCATTCCGGGGCGCGGCAAGGCCGCGAGCCCGGCACCTATGAACACGGCCTGCGCGCGATAGGGAAAAGTCCGTGTTCTTGGGTTCCGGGCCTGCCCTGCCGGGCATCCCGGAATGACACTCATCGGGCAAACTTTTGTCATAAGCAGCAACCAGATGCCTGACCTTCGTCCTCTGTTCTCTCCGGACAGTGTCGCGATCATCGGCGCATCGGGCGATACCCACACCTTGCGCGGCCGGACCACCGAGTTCCTGATCGCGCACGGCTATCCGGGACGCATCTACCCGGTGACCCGCAGCCAGCCCGAGGTGTTCGGGCTGAGAAGCTATGCGACCGTCGCCGAATTGCCGGAGGCGCCCGACCTCGCTGTCGTCGTGGTGCCGGCGGCCTATGTCGCGCCGACGCTCGAGGAATGCGGCAAAAAGGGCGTGCGCGCCGCGGTCATCATCAGCTCCGGCTTTGCCGAGGAGCGCGGCGAGGCGGCGCAGGCGCGCGACCAGGCATTGCGCAAGGTCATCGAGCGCTACGGGATCATCGTCTGCGGCCCCAATTCCGAAGGCATCGTCAACCCGCTGAAGCCGCTCGTCGCGACCTTCAGCCCGGTGTTCCACGATCCACAGCAGAGCCTCTTCCCGGCAGAGCAACAAGAGCCGGGCAATCGCGGTCAGCTGTCAGAGCGGCGCCCTGACCTTCGCGTTTTTGAGCCGCGGCCGGCCCCGGCAGCTGCGTTTTACCTACCAGGCCAGCGCCGGCAACCAGATTTGCCTGGAAGCGCACGATTACCTCGATTGGCTGATCGATACGGGCGGCGCCGATATCTTCATCGCCTATCTCGAAAGCATCCAAAACCCGGCGCGCTTCCGCGCCGTTGCCGAAAAGGCGGCGGACGCCGGAAAGCCGATGATCCTCGCCAAGGTCGGCCGCTCCGAGGCGGGCCGGCGCGCCGCGGCCTCGCATACCGGCTCCTTGGCGAATTCCGGAGCGATCGACGATGCGATCTTCCGCCATCACGGGATCATCCGCGGCGAAGACCTCGATCATGCGCTCGACATCGCCGCCGCCTTTGCCTTCTGCAAATTGCCGAAGGGCAACCGCGTCGCGGTGATCACCGGCTCGGGCGGCAGTGCGGTGTGGATGTCCGACATTCTGTCGGCCCACGGGCTCGAACTTCCGGTGCTCGAAGAGCATCTGCAGCAGCGCCTGATGGCGCTGCTGCCGTCCTACGCCTCGGCGCAGAACCCGGTCGACGGCACCGCGCAGGCGATCCACGAGGTCGGCTACGCCAAGCTCGTCGAGATCGTGCGCGAGTCGCGGAATATCGACACGATCCTGTTGATCGGCTCGCTCGCCAATGAAGCGACCGCAAAGACCCGCGCCGAGGAATTGGCCGCGGTCACCGGCTCGACCGAGCAGCCGATCATCCTGTCGACCTACACGACCGCGACCGAGGGTGCGATGGCGGCGTTCGCCGAGGCCGGCATCCCCTGCTACACCTCGATGCCGAGCTGCGCCCGCGCGATCCGGGCATTGGTCGATTACGCCCGCTTCCAGGCGCGGCGGCACCGCGCGCCGCCGCCGATAACCCCGCCATCGATCCGCGAAGAGACCGCGCGCGCATTCGCCGCCGCCGGCCGGGTCCTGACCGAGAACAGCGCCAAGGCGTTGCTCGCGGGTTACGGCGTCCCGCGCCCGCCCGAGGCATTGGCGACTTCCGCGGATGAAGCCGTCGCCGCGGCCGTCCGGATCGGCGGCGCGGTGGCGCTCAAGGTGCAATCGCCGGACATCACGCACAAGACCGAGGCCGGCGCCGTGGCGCTCGGCATCGAGGGCGATGCGGCGGTGCGCGAGGCCTATCGCCAGGTCCTCGCCAATGCCAAGGCCGCCCATCCCGACGCCGCGATCGAGGGCGTGCTGATCCAGCGGATGGCGCCGCCCGGCGTCGAGATCATCCTCGGCATTACCCGCGACCCCGTTTTCGGCCCGATGCTGATGGTCGGGCTCGGCGGCATCCATGTCGAGGTCTTGCGCGACGTGGCCTTCTCACCCGTCCCGATCGGACCGGACGACGCGCTCGCCCTGCTCGGCGAGCTGAAAGGCGCCGCCCTGCTCGACGGCGTCCGCGGCGCCCCGCCCGCCGACCGCGCCGCCCTCGCCGAGCTGATCGCCGCCCTCTCCCGCTTCGCCGCCGATCACGCCGACGAGATCGACGAAATCGACCTGAACCCGGTCATCGTCCACCCCCAAGGCCAAGGCCTGACCATCGTCGACGCCCTGATCGTGAGGAGATAAGTACTTTGCAGGTGATACCCAGGGTATCGATATGCGCGCACACCAGATGAGCGCCAACGGAGGGACCCGCGCCGCACGGTACCAAAATTTTATCTCACTGGCTTCGTCTCGCCGGCGTCAGTCACGAGCCGAGACCCATTTCTATGGTCGGATCGATAATAACTGGCGAAATCAGCCGCCGATCCCCCAAGAACGTCTCGGTCAAGCGCGGCCTATATGACGGCCAGGGCGGGTTTATTGAGCCAGAGGCCACGATCGAGGCTCACCTTGCTAAAATTGAGAGCGCTGATTCAACTGCAATACGGAAGTTCGCGTCTGCCCCCGCCGGCACCGTTTCCGCAATCCCGCCTGAGATAGGGCGTTTGCTGGCATGGCAGGCCGCGCGTACGCCCGGTTGGATGAAACTTGAGGAAGGTTGGGCAAACGAGCTACCGCCGGGACTAGACCCTGAGATCTTAGAGCCACCTCCTCTTGGCTTTGAGCAAATTGGCAGTCGAGATCGCCCGATGTGTGTCGAGAACCCGAAGACCGTGAGCGCCGCGAAGTAGTTGGTGAGAGCGAACTGAACGCCCATCGCGAACAAGTCTGGGGATGGATCCTGCGTCGTGAGGATCACCTTGAGTTGTTGCATCTACAGGCCTGGTACTTTCAGGTCCGGCATTTTCCAAGATTCTCTTGGACCCGTTTAACTGCGCCTGGTATGGATTCCTTCATTACCAGCGACCGGGGCATGTCATGGCTTGTTGACGGTTACGCGGATACTCCTCCGGCCGCACTCAGGCATCCGACTGCTCAGATCGTCGCCCCGCTTACCGGAAAGATTTCCCTATTCGGTCGGCATGAGACAGCCGCTTGACGTGACGCCCGCGAGGTCAATCGCTTCGTGGCGTTTCGCGCCTCTAATGGATTGCCGGCCCGACGATGAGGTCGTCCTGCCCGCGCTAGATCATCGGTATGATCCACGGCACTGAAGCTCCTGCTTCTCATCCCGCCGGAGAAGCCTGGCATCCAGGGCATAAGCGGGTCACATGGACGACTGGCAGCAAACAGCAAGGAGAACTGGGCGATGACCGATTACTCGGGATACCGTGAGATCGGCGTCAGCCGCGACGGCTTTGTCGCCACCGTCGAGATGCGCCGGCCGCCGCACAATTTTTTCGACAGTGCGCTGATTGCCGAGATCGGCGATGCCTTCGAGCGGCTCGATGCCGATCCTGAATGCCGGGCGATCGTGTTGGCCGCCGAAGGCCGCTCGTTCTGCGCCGGCGCCGATTTCTCGAAGCGCATGGACACCGGCACGGTCTCCGAAGGCACCCGCAGCGCCGCCGGCCGGCATCTGTACAAAGAGGCGATCCGCCTGTTCCGGACCCGGAAACCGATCGTCGGCGCGGTGCATGGCGCCGCGGTCGGCGGCGGGCTCGGCCTCGCGCTCGTTGCCGATTTCCGCGTCACCTGCCAGGAGGCGCGGTTCAGCGCCAATTTCAACCGCCTCGGCTTTCATCCCGGCTTTGGCCTGACCGCGACCCTGCCGCGGCTCGTCGGCGCCCAGCAGGCGGCGTTGCTGTTCTACACCGGCCGCCGCATCCCCGGCGACGAAGCGGTGCGCATCGGCCTCGCCGATCTGCTGGTGCCGCAGGCCGAGGTGCGCAGCGCCGCCCAGGCGTTGGCGCTCGAAATCGCGCAATCGGCGCCGCTCGCGGTCATGTCGACGCGCGAAACCGTGCGCCGCGGGCTGGTCGACGCGATCGAGGCCGCGACCGAGCGCGAGCTGGTCGAGCAGGACTGGCTGCGCCGCACCGAGGACTTCAAGGAAGGCATCAAGGCGATGGCCGACCGCCGCCTCCCCGATTTCCGCGGCCGCTGATCCGGCGGCGTCAGAACCGGCGGCGCAGCGCGGCTGCGGCCAGACGCCAGCTCTGCAGCGGGTCGGGCGCGCGCCAGCGCAGGGTCGAACGGGTCGTAGCCGGCGCGCTTCAGCCGCTTCAGCGAGCGCGCCGCGACGACCGCCGGCAACAGCGCCGGGAGAGCCGCGGCGCTGGACCGCGCCGCGGCCTCGCCGCGCCGCGCGCAAGTGCCCCGTCGCGGCCGCCGCGATCTCGGCGACGACGGCGCGCAGCGCCGGGGCGCCCGCATCCCACGAGGGTCGCCGGGATCGAGCCCGGCTCGCCGCGGCGATGTCGGCCGGGATGATCGCCCGCCCGGCAGCGGCCAGCAACGGCAATGCCCGCAGCAGCCCGGCCAGCGCATAGGCGATCCCGACATGCGCGCCGCTGCTTCGGCCGCTGCCGGATCGCGCGCGCCCAGCGCCTCCAGCGCGAGCCAGACCAGCGGCGACGAGGTGCCCTCGGCATAGTCTTCGAGCGCGGCGAGGGTCGGCGGCGGCGTCTTCGTCGAAATCGGCCTCGCGCGCGTCGATCAGCCGGTCGAAATGGGCCCGCGTCAGCGCCGCGCTCGCGGATCGCCAGGGTCAGCGCCTCGGCCACCGGATGCCGGCGCAGCGGCGCGCCGCGCATAACGCGGCGGCGATGTTTTCGCGCCACCATTCGAGCCGGATGCGGCCCGAGCGTCGGCTGGGTCACGGCCTCGCGCACCCTTGCAATCTCATAATTGAAGGCGTAAAGCGCGAACAGCGCCTCGCGACGCGCGGCCGGCGCAAACAGCGCGGTCTGGAACCGGTCGCGGTCGTGACGGCGAGTGATCGCCGCGGCCGGCGACAGGGGCTGCGCGATCGCTGGAACGCTGGCCGTGAACGGACGTTTTTCCACGCAAGCTTTCTCACATAACCCGGGATGGTCGCCATGGCTTTCGAACTGCCGCCCCTGCCCTATCCGAAAAACGCGCTCGAACCGCACATGTCCGAGCGACGATGGATTTTCATCACGGCAGGCACCACCAAGCCTATGTCACGAACCTCAACAACCTGATCAAGGGCTCGCCGCTGGAGAGCCAGTCGCTCGAAGACATCATCAAGGCGACGTACAAGGACAGAGCAAGACCGGCGTTTTCAACAACGCCGCCCAGGTGTGGAACCACACCTTCTTCTGGAACTCGATGAAGCCGCATGGCGGCGGCGCGCCGAGCGGCAATCTCGCCGCGGCGATCACCCGCGATTGCGGCGGCCTCGACAAATTCAAGGAGCAATTCAAGGCGGCCGCGGTCGGCCAGTTCGGCAGCGGCTGGGCCTGGCTCGTCGCCGACAAGGGCCAGCTCAAGATCGTCGACACGCCGAACGCGGTCAACCCGTTGGCCGAGGGCCAGACGGCGCTCCTGACCTGCGACGTGTGGGAACACGCCTATTACCTCGACTACCAGAACCGCCGGCCCGATTTCGTGCAGGCCTTCCTCGACCATCTGGTGAACTGGGACTTTGCCGCCCAGAACCTGGCCAAAGCGGGCTGATCAGAGCGGCTTCGCCGAGAGACGCCCCGCTTCGGCGGGGCTTTTCTTCGGGGGTCGCTTCCGCTTGGATCACGCGGATCGAGCCGGCGAGCGGGCCGAAACCAAAGAGCGCCGCCTCACGGCGAGGATCACCAGCACCAGCAACGAGATAGCGGTGACGCCGAGACCGGCACGCTCGACGCCCAGCCTCTTCCAGACCGCCTCGACATGGTGGGCGCCGGCCGGTAAGTCGACGGATATGAGCCCGGTCGCCGGGTCGACGGCGTACGCTGCGGCTGCCCCATCGATTGTGACCTGCCACGCCGGGAAGGCAAGGAGCGGCAGGCGAAGACGGGCCGGCCGCGAGCCCGACACGCTCCAGGCCTGAAATCGGCTGTTCCGTTCGATTGTTTGGCAATCCAGCGTCTTCTCTCTGCACTCGGCGGCAAGCCCTCCAGCGCGGTAATAATCCATCCAATGATCACCCTGGGTGGCGAGCCGATATTCGGCCTGACCGGCATAGGGCGTCGTCTCGTCGGCGGACAGATGACGAGGCTTCCCGTCGATAACCAACATCTTAACGCTAAGCAATCCGGTAGCCGCCAGGCCCAAGGCCAAGGGAAGCGCCACGATCAGTTTCCGCAGATGGGCTTGCCTCGCGCGCTGCAGATCCCACAAAGCAAGGACGTTGGCGACCAGGCCTGTCGCGGAGGTGACGTAGATAAAGCGGTGCGGGAACTGGACCATGCGCAGCGGCGTATTCAGCAGCCACAACGGATAAGACAGCTCGCTCGCCAAAAACAACGAGACCCAGGAGACGACCAGCGTCAGCAACAATGCCTCATGCAGGCGATCCGGCATGTCGTTGCTCCAATAGGCATGCCACGTTGCGGCGGCGACGCCGAGAAGCGCGATCACCGGGACGGTCCATTGGAAGGAAAACCAGCGCATGCCGAAGATGAGGTTGGTTATGGTGGGGAAAGCAAAAGCGTTCCATGGCGTATAGGTCGTCGTCCAGACCGCCGACGAGATCAGATGCATCGAGCCGACGGCAGGCACCAGGTAGAACCCTGCTAATCCGAGACCAAGTCCGGCCGAAACTAACCACGAGGCCGCCCGCCGCGCTGTGTACGGGCCACTCTCCAAACGCCGGAGGTAGCTCAACCACATGAAGCTGAAGCAGACGAGCGCCATAAGCGCCGAGACGATGTAAGTCAGTACGAGCGCGGCGACGGCTAAACTCACGGGAAGGTCGATCCAGCGTTCAAATGCATCCGGACGCAGCGTGTAAAAGGTAAGCGCTACGAGCGCAGCGAACCCCACGGCCCAAGGAAAGCCGTTAAAGTAATAGAACAGCATGAAGATCATCGGCACCCATTGCAGGAGGATGGCTGCAACGAGCGCGTAGCCATCTCCCATGAATAGTCGAAATAATCGCCAGCCGTAGTATCCCGTAAGTATCGTCGAAAGGACGAAGACAAGGCGCATCGCCACCCAGGTGTTGGGCGTCAGCAGGCGGACAACACTGCAGACGTAGTAGAAAAGCGGCGAGTAAAACAGCAGCGCGACCTCGCCGAGACCGTAATTCCCGCGCCACATCCAATGCGGGTAAGGATCCCCATCGCGCATGGCGGTAGCGAACTGTACCGACCAATGATAGTGGGCATCGAAGTCGTTATTGCGGATGCCGACATCAAATAGGATGCCCGGCGCATGCACCAGCACCGCGGACATCAACAGGACGCCAAGCGCCCCTAGCGGCCGCGCAAGGCCACGGGCCGGCATAGCTCCAAACAATTGAGAAGCCTTCGCATTCTGTTAGTGCCGGGCGCCATTATACCTGCTGGGTCAGGTGCGCCTCCTAACATCTTTTCAAAGCTTTGGTGAAGGAGAGCATGCGAAGCCCCGCGCGTGGCGGGGCTTCAATGATCAGCTAAATCCGAGAACGATTACCCGTTCTGGCCGGTTTGCATACGCTTCTGCTGGTTGGTCTCCGCATTCGCGCGGAATACCTGGTCGGTCAACTGCTTTTGTTGCTCGGGCATCGTGTTGTAGAGATTGTCAAAAGCCGGGACCAGCTTTTGCAGATGCTGGGCGTGCGCCTCGGCAATCTGTTGGTAAGACTGCATGTTCTGCACCGCGTTCATCGTCGGGTACTGCTGGGCGCGCTGCACGAACGCCTGATCCATGTCGCGGGCGTTATCGCGCATGACCTGGGCAAACTGTTCCCACTGCGGCTGCTCAGCGGGCGTGATGCGCAACTGAGTATAGAGTTCCTTGATATGAGACTCTACACGCTGCTCGGCGTTGTTGCCGCGGGCGGTTTGGCTCGTCATCGGAGACGCAGCAGTCACCGGCGCCGGCGGTGTAGCAGGCGCCGGCGCTGATTGGGCCAAAGCCACGGCCGGTATTGCCAATAGGGCGGCGACCGCCGCCGATGCAAGGTAGTTGGAACGGACTGCTTTCATCGATCGTGTCCTCGCTGTCATGTCGCCGGCGCGCGGCAAATCTAATCGCCGCGCGTGGCAGATGGATTTGGCAGGCTCTAAAGCCCCGAGCTATTGTCAGTAGCCGTAGTAAACCGGCGGCGGGGGCGCGTAATAACTATACGGGTACCCGTAATATACCGGCGGCGGGGGCGCGTAATATCCGTTAGAGGCGATAGCGGCGCCGACGCCGAGGCCAACGATCCCGCCGATAATTCCGGCACCCACGGCACCGCCTCCGCCGTGATGATAGTAGCCCCCGTGCCAGCCACGATGCCAATCGGCGGCGTGAACAGCGGGTGCTAAAGCAAGAGCCGCGGCAAATGCAGCGGCGGTGACAACACGTGTATGCATAGCGATGCTCAACTCGCTTGGGACAGTTATTCAGGTAACCGCCACAATGGCTGAGTGGTTCCCGCGCGAGTGAAACGGGGCCCCTCCGGTGCGACGGTGGAGGCTCGTGCCCTTCCGGCTCGATCCCGCCGTCAGAGCGGCGGGATCAGCGCCGCAGCGACACGGCGATCCTCGGCGACCAGCACGTTATAGGTGCGGCAAGCGGCGCCGGTGTCCATCCATTCGAGCGAGATCCCAGCGGCGCGCAGCCGGCGGCGCAACTCGCTATCCACATCTACCATTCGGCTGCCAAGGCCGAGCAGCAGGATCTGCACGCCGCCATGCCCTATGATAGGCGACAAGCTTTCCCAATCGACCGCGGTAACGTCGGGGGCCGTCCACGGCATCGTCGCGTCCGGGAAGACCAGCACCGGCCCTTGCCAGATCACCCCGGTCACGCGAAATCCGCTTGGCCCATAGCGCTCGATGATTTGCCGGCCGGCCGATACGATCGGGGTTAGATCCATCGTCGCCGCGGGGTTACCGCGCGCGCGAGACCGGGGCTTTGGCTCCCTCGCCCGATCTCGCGACCGCCGCTCGGTTTGGCTGCACGTAGTAAATGACCGGGGCGGCGATGAACAGCGACGAATAGGTGCCGATCACGACCCCCCACAGCATCGCGATGCTGAACCCGCGCAGCACCTCGCCGCCGAGAAACAGCAACGACAGCACGGCCAGCGCCACCGTGCTGACCGTAAGGATCGTACGCGACAAGGTTTCGTTCAAGGCAAGGTTGATCAGCTCGGCGAACGGCATCGTCCGGTATTTGCGCATGACTCGCGGATGCGATCGTAAATCACCACGGTGTCGTTGACCGAGTAGCCCGCGACCGTGAGGATCGCCGCCAAGGTCGTGAGATTGAATTCGAGGTGGAACAGCGCAAACAGCCCGACTGTCGTAATCACGTCGTGCAGGGTCGAGACCATCCCGCCAATGCCGAACTGCCATTCGAAGCGAAAGGCGAATAGAAGGCGATGGCGACCAAAGCGAGGATGGTCGCGATTACGCCGGCGCGGATCAGTTCGCTGCCCACAGTTGGGCCGACTACTTCGGTTCGGCGATAATCGACCCCGGCCCCAGCGCCTTGCGAGCCAGTTCGACCGCCCGCTCCTGCGCCGCGTCGCCCCCCGGTTGGCGCGACAGCCGGATCAGCACATCGGTCGGCGGGCCGAAGCCCTGCAACGAGACGTCGCCGA
>CAWAVV010000007.1:0-140167 GCA_963785565.1 uncultured Alphaproteobacteria bacterium
ATCTCGCGTCGGCAGAATAACGCGACACCGTCAGGCGGCTTCCTCTAGCGCTCCCGGCCGACGAGCCAGCGCGGAGATTACAATTGCCTTAAATTCGCCGCTATATTAGAGGAACATACTGGCAACACCGGGCGGCGCGGGGTAGCCCCCCTGTCGTGACAGTTTGAGGAAAATAGAATGGCTTCAGCTTCTAGCGCACCAAATCGTGCCTTTGCGCTCGGGACATCCACCGGAACCTTCCCAACCGCGACCCATTGGTTGTCGTTCGTCAACACCAATGGCTCGCTGACGATCACAACGCCCGGAGGCGATATGGTTGTGCTTAGCCTTACAACGGGCATGTATCCAATTCGGGCTAAGGCGGTCACTGCGGTTTCCAGCGTCACCAATATCGTTGGCTGGTGGTCGTAAAAGGGGGGGCAGCGGGACATTCCGGGTACCGGGCGAGGTTGATCCCATCGAACGCGCTTGGCTACCGCCGCGCCCGCAAGCTCCTAAGAGACGCTACTTTTTGGGAGCAGTGAAACAAGACCGGCAAGCGCGCGAGATTTAGCAAACCGCCGGTCATCCGACATACAGAAAACGGGTACAAACAGGCTACAACGGCGATAGATAACGTCAACATGAAAACCTGGGTCTCCAGGTGTTATGCGGTTTACAGTCCGTACCCAGTTGCCGGTAGAGGGCTAAAACATGGACGCTTGGTTTCACTGCGAGAACCCTTATCCCTTCGTCCCCGATCATGTGCTTAGTGCCGCGGATTCGGTGCGCGCCAGCCTGCCCAACCGATACTGCGACCCCAAGGTTGCGGCGCAGCTGTTCGAGGAGACGCTCGACGAATATCTCTTGTGCGACGAGCTCGGGCTCAACATCACTTCGAGCGAGCACCATGCCGGGATCAACTGCCTCTATGGCGCGAGCCCGGTCATCCTTGGCATCGTCGCCCGCCAGACCCGCAACATCCGCCTTCTCAGCATGGGGACACTGGTCACGGTGCGTCAGGACCCGGTGCGGGTGGCCGAGGAATATGCGACCGCCGATGTGATCTCGCGCGGCCGGCTCGAAATCGGCTTTGTCAAATCGGGCGGCACCGAGATGGCCTCGGGCAACGCCAATCCGATCGGGGTGCGCGAGCGTTTCTGGGAGGCGATCGACCTGATCGGCAAGACCTTGACCTCGCATGACGGGCCGTTCAGCTGGGAGGGCAAGCACTTCACCCATCGCCACGTCAACATCTGGCCCGGCCCCTATCAACGGCCATATCCGCCGATGTGGGCGGCGACCTCGGACCCGGAGGACACCGCCGAGCTCGGCCGGCGCGGCATGGTCAATATCATGGTCATGCGCGGGGTCGACGTGACCAAGCGGGCCTGGGCTTCCTATCGCCAGGCGCGGGCCGAGGCCGGCCTGTCCAAGCCCGCGACCGACCGTTTCGGCTATTCCGCCTTTGTCTATGTCGGCGACACCGACGAGGAGGGCGTGCGCGTCGGCTCGAAGCTTCTATGGTTCGTCAACACCAGCACGAAATCTGCGCCGCAATACGCGAAGTTCCTGCCGGGCCAGACGCCCTCCGAATTCGCCCCGCAGCTCTACCGCAGCTCCGCTGCGGCGACCGGGATCGGCCGCCCCGGGCGCGACTCGGCGTTGAACCGGCCGGGGGTGACCGCCGAAATGGCAATGGCCGGCGGCCGCATGTATGCCGGCAACCCGGACACGGTCTACAACCAGATCATGGAATTCTATGACAAAGTCGGCGGCTTCGGCCATCTGATCATGGTCGGCAAGACCGGCTTCATCACCCATGATGAGGCGGTCAAGAACATCACTCTGTTCTCCAAGGAAGTCCTCCCCCGCCTGCGCGAGATCAAGCCGATCGTTGTGGAGTAAGTCAGAGGCAGGCGCGCAGTGCCCCAGCGCGCGCCGTGGCGGCGCTCATCATAAAGCCGAGATCGGCGCCGCCGATCACCAGCCGCACCCCCATCGCGATATAGCGGCGCAGCAAGGCATCGTCGTAGATGCCGCCAATGCCGGCGAACTTTCCGTGCGCGCGGCAGGCGTCGACCACACTGCGATAGGCGGCGACGATCCGCTCGTCCTCGAATTGGCCCGAAATGCCGAGCTCGATCGACAAATCGCTGGTCCCGATCAGCAACGAATCGATGCCGGGCACCGCGGCGATGGCTGCGGCATTCTCGATTGCTTTCGGCGTTTCGAGCATGACCACAACGAGGGTCGCGGCGTCGATCGCGGCAGTGGCGGCGGCGGTGCTGACCGAGGCATAGCCGAAATGCGGCAGCCCGCCGGCAATCGAGCGGTGGCCGCGCGGCGGATAGCGCAGATGGTCGGCGATCTCGTGCGCCTCCTCGGCGGTGTCGACATGCGGCATGACGATGCCGAGCCCGCCGCCGTCGAGAATGCGGGTGGCGAGCCAATGCTGCCCTGCGGGGACCCGCGCGATCGCGAGCGATCCCGGCCCCCAGCGCGGCGACCGAGATCTGCACCGCGGTATCGAGATCCATCGAATTGTGTTCGAGGTCGAGGAACAGCCAGTCATAGCCGCAGGCCTTCATGATCGCGGCGATGTCGACCGTGCGGCTCTGACGAAGGCCGACGCCAAGCGCCAACTCACCGGCTTCGAGCCGCGCGCGTGCAGGATTGCGAAGGATTGGTTCCACGGGGCGTCTCCTCAGCATTCTCTCGGTGCCGGACGATCCTACGCGGCGGGGCGACGGCCGTCACCCTGGCAAAGCCGCTTCGCTTCGGCTCGGCGATCGGTTAATCCTGCGGCCATCCAGTCAAGGAGGCGCCGCGCATGGAAAACCAGAACCGTCAGGTGCTGCTTAAGCGCCGTCCGACCGGCATGCCGACGACCGCCGATTTTGCGATCGCCGACAGCCCGATGCCGGACCCCGCCGAGGGCGAGGTGCTGGTGCGCGGGATCTATCTGTCGCTCGACCCCTATATGCGCGGCCGGATCAGCGCGGCGCGCTCCTACGCCAAGCCGGTTGAAATCGGTGCGGTTATGGAGGGCCGGGTCGTCGGCCAAGTCGCGCGTTCGCGCGATCCGGCCTTTCACGAGGGCGATTACGTTGTCGGCGGCTCTGGCTGGCAGCTTTACAGCGCCGTCCCCGGCAAGGGCTTGTTAAAGCTCGATCCGGCCGAGGCGCCGCTGTCGACCGCACTCGGCGTGCTCGGCATGCCGGGGCTGACCGCCTATGTCGGGCTGAGCGAGATCGGCCGGCCGCAAAAGGGCGAGACCGTCGTCGTCTCGGCCGCCTCCGGTGCCGTCGGCGCGGTCGCGGGCCAGCTCGCCAAACAGGCCGGCGCCCGTGTCGTCGGCATCGCCGGCGGGGCCGACAAATGCAGCTGTGTCGAGGCCGAGCTTGGCTTTGACGCCGCGATCGATCATCGCACCGCCGATCTCGGCGCCGCGCTCGACCGCGCCTGCCCGAACGGCATCGACGTCTATTTCGAGAATGTCGGCGGGGCGGTGCAGCAGGCGGTGTTTCCGAGGCTCAACGATTTTGCCCGCATGATCATGTGCGGCATGGTCGCCGAATATAACGATGTCGCGCCGCGGCCCGGCCCCAGCCTGATGACGGCGGTGCGCAAGCGACTCAAGATTCAGGGATTTATCGTCAGCGACCAATGGCAGCGCTGGGGCGAATACCGGGCGATGGCCGCTCCCTTGGTCAAGAGCGGCGCGTTGAAATATCGAGAGGACATCGTCGATGGTCTCGATCGCGCGCCCGAAGCTTTTATCGGGCTGTTGCAGGGCCGCAATTTCGGCAAGTTGCTGATCCGGCTCGGCGCCGATCCGACCCGAAGCGGCTGAGCGCCGGGTTATATTTTTGCGCCGCGAGCCGAAACCCGTTGGGCTTTCGGCGGATAGTCTTCGTCATTCGATTGCTGGACGTTACGGTCTGACCGTGTTGCGACTGCCTTCCTCCGGGTGAGACGGGCGGCCGTGGATGTGAACGTGATGCCCATCCGCTTGTTCGAGGATGCGGGTGGCGGTGAGCTCGCGGTCGGGATCCTCGCAGCGAACCCACAAGAGCGCCGCGCCGGCCTCGAGCGCCGCCTTGAAATCCTCGCTGTGGCGCGGCGCAGTATAATCGTCGAACAGCTCCTTCAAGGCGGCGCCGCCCAGACCTGCGCCTATCAACGCCGCGACGACGGCGGCGATCGGCCCGCCCGACAGCACGACAATCCCGGCCACCGTCAGCGGTCCGATGTACTTGATCTCGTCGCTGAGGCCGGCGGGCACGATCGATCGTTCAGGGCCACCCGGCTCGCCCGCGGCAGCGAGCGAATCGTGCGAGGCCAGCACCGACAAATCGCTCGGCGCAAACCCGGCCGCCAACAGGTTCGACACCGCGCGATGGAAATGAGCGCGATCGGGAAAAGAGGCGACCGCCTCACGAATGATCGGGAAAGATTCCGCGGCTCCGGTCATGCCGATCCTCTGTTTCGTGCTGGCATGCGGCGCATGCTACCGTCAAACGCCTACTCCTGTCCGCCATCCTCGCAGCTATCGCCGATGCCCGCTCGCCGATGAACGAACATTCCCACCCCGATGCCGGCGCCCCCGCGACCGCGGCATCGCCGGTCATGGTTCAGTATCACGAGATCAAGAGGGCCAATCCGGGCTGCCTGTTGTTTTTCCGGATGGGCGACTTTTTCGAATTGTTCTTTGACGATGCGGTCGCCGCGGCCCAGGCGCTCGACATCGCGCTGACCAAGCGCGGCCGGCATCAGGGCGCCGACATCCCGATGTGCGGTGTCCCGGTCCACACTGCCGAAACCTATCTCGCCCGCTTGATCCGCGCCGGGTTCAAGGTCGCGATCTGCGAGCAGATCGAGGACCCGGCGGAGGCCCGAAAACGCGGCGCCAAGGGGCCGGTGCGCCGCGCGGTGGTCCGCGTCGTGACCGCCGGCACCTTGACCGAGGAAGGGCTGCTCGACGCGCGGCGGCACAATTACCTGGCCGGCCTCGCGGAAGCCGGGGGCGAGATCGGCCTCGCCTGGCTCGATTTGTCGACCGGCGCCTTTGCCTTGGCGCCGACCAGCGAGCCGGCGCTGCCGGGAGACCTCGCCCGCCTCTCGCCCGGCGAGATCCTGCTGCCTGAGCGGATGCTGACCCGTCCCGCGCTGTACGAGCTATTGGCCGAGTGGAAGCCGGTATTGACCCCGCTGCCCGATCCGCGCTTCGAGAGCGATATGGCGCGGCGCCGGCTCGAGGCCTTCTACGGGGTCGCGGCACTCGACGGGTTCGGCAATTTTGGCCGGGCCGAGATCGCCGCCGCCGGCGCGCTGGTGGATTACATCGGCCTGACCCAGCAAGGACGGGCGCCGCATCTCGAACCGCCGCGCGGAGTGGCGCCGGGTTCGGTCATGCAGATCGACGCGGCAACCCGGCGCAATCTCGAGCTGGTCACGAACTCGGCAGGCGAGCGCCGCGGCAGCCTGCTGGCGACCATCGACCGCACCGTGACGGCGGCGGGCGCGCGGCTGCTGGCCGACTATCTGGCCGCGCCATTGACCGCACCGGCGGCGATCGCGGCACGCCTCGATGCGGTCGAGTACTTTGTTGATGCTCCCGAGACCCGCGCGGCGGTGCGCGCAATGCTGCGGCGCTGCCCGGATATCGAGCGCGCTTTGACGCGGCTGAGCCTCGGCCGCGGCGGCCCGCGCGATCTGTCGGCATTGCGCCAGTCGTTGGGCGAGACCGCGGCATTGCGCGAGAGGCTCGCCGAGCCGGGTCTCGTACCGTTGCCGGAGCGGCTGGCCGAGGCGCAGTCTTGGGACTCGGCGAGCACGGCGTTTTGGTCGAACGGCTCGGCCGGGCGCTCGCCGATGAATTGCCATTGTTCGCCCGCGACGGCGGCTTTATCGCCGGCGGCTATTCGGACGAGCTCGACGAATGGCGCCGGCTGCGCGACGAGAGTCGGCGCACCATCGCCGCCCTGCAGGCGCGCTATGCCGCCGAGACCACGGTCGCGGCACTGAAGATCCGCCACAACAACGTGATCGGATATTACATCGAGGTGTCGGCCAACCATGCCGGCAAGCTCGGGCCGGAATTCGTCCATCGCCAGACGATGGCCGGGGCGCAACGCTACACCACGGCGGAATTGGCCGAGCTGGAGACCAAGATCGCCAGCGCCGCCGAACGGGCGTTGGCCCTGGAACTGCGTCTTTACGAGGATCTGGTCGGCGAGGTGATGGCGAGGCGCGCCGAGATCGCCGCGGCCGCGGCGGCATTGGCGGCCCTCGACCTCGCGGCGGCATTGGCCGAGCGCGCGGCCGAGGGTGACTGGGTGCGGCCGGCGGTCGAGGAGGGAAGCGCCTTCGAGATATCAGGCGGCCGTCACCCGATGGTCGAGTCAGGGCTGGCGGCGGCAGGCAATGGCGGCAGTTTTGTCGCCAATGACTGCGTCCTGGCGGATGCCCGGATCTGGCTCGTCACCGGTCCAAATATGGCGGGGAAGAGCACCTTTTTGCGCCAGAACGCGCTGATCGCGATCCTGGCGCAGATGGGGTCCTACGTTCCAGCGCGCGCGGCCCGCATCGGCGTCGTCGACCGCCTGTTCAGCCGCGTCGGCGCCGCCGACGATCTGGCGCGCGGGCGTTCGACCTTTATGGTCGAAATGGTCGAGACCGCGGCGATCCTGAACCAGGCGGGGCCGAACGCCTTTGTCATCCTCGACGAGATCGGTCGCGGCACCGCAACCTATGACGGCCTGTCGATCGCCTGGGCGGCGCTCGAGCATCTGCACGAGGTCAACCGCTGCCGCACCCTGTTCGCGACCCATTACCACGAGCTGACCGCATTGGCGGCAAAACTGCCAGCACTCGTCTGCCATACGATGCGGGTCAAGGAGTGGAAGGGCGACGTGGTCTTTCTACACGAGGTCGGGCCGGGCACCGCCGACCGCAGCTACGGCATCCATGTCGCCAAGCTCGCCGGACTGCCGAAACGGGTCACGGCGCGCGCCGAAGAGGTGCTGGAAGTGCTGGAAAAAGGCGAACAAGGCGGCGCCCTCGCCCGTCTCGCCGACGATCTCCCGCTGTTCAGCGCCGCCCGCCGCCGCGCCGAACCCGCGCCGCGGGAAGCGCCGGCCGAAGCCCTGCTGCGGGAAACCCGCCCCGACGAACTGACCCCCCGCGAAGCCCTCGATCTGATCTACCGACTGAAATTGCTGGTGGCGGATAAGGAGATCTAATCAAGCGGCAGATCCCAAAACGCCGCCGCTGCCGTCGGGCGCGACGCAGCCGCCTTCGGGAGAACTATTTGACTGGATGGTGAGGACGCGTGGCAGGTTACCGATGCCAGAACCACCGACAACGTCCGATCCCGCGAAGACGAGGTGGGCCATTGAGGAAAATGCCGGGATGACAGCCAGCGCTCCCGCAACGCCGGCAACTACCAAAGCCGCTTTCGCGGCCACGACTCTGGGGATGGCCGCAAAACGGACGAGGCTGGAGGAGCTCGATTCGTCGAGTAAACTCACGCTGCCGCGTGCGGGATAACGGTTCCAGGTGAACGATGCTTTTGGCTACGCTCCCAGAGCTTGAAGCCGAGCAATAGGCCACCAATGGCCAAGGCCACCGGAAGTCCATGGCCGATCGGGGGAGTTGGTACGGCGTTGACGACGCCCGTGTTGAAATTGGTGTTGCCGGGGGCGCAGGTGGGCTGGTTCATTTCCCCGCAAGGACCGCCTACATCTGCAACGAAAACGTTACCCAAATTATTCGGGGCGGTCAGGTCAGCAATTGTCGCATTGGCTACGGTGAACAGGATCGGGGTGCTGAATGTATCAGACAACCCACCTTTGCACGTGGTGCATTCGATTCCGAAACCGAAACTCCCGTGCCGTCCCCGTTGAAAGAACCAGTTTCTGCGGCCAAGGTTTGAGGAAGGTTATTCTGGGTAACGGTAATGTCACCAACTACGACGCCCGTCGCATTGAATTTAAAGGCTTGATCATCTCCCGCCCCCGTCTTCGCGAACGTAAACGGGCTGTTCAGGGCTACGTCGACATCGACGCTCGTCCCATCCTGCGTCAGTGACACAGTGCCAAAGGTTGTTCCCGGGAGACCACACCCGCCGGTGCATTCGTCGCTGGTGAAATCAAAGACCGTGGGCGGAGGAGCTGGCGTTGCCAGAGCAGGCGCCACCGCCAATAGGTTGGCGGCGATCAGCGCCGCAGCGTCCGCGAGGATCGGAAGGGATTTGAATTTGAACATCCGGCACGCCCCCAACTTTCAGGCAGACTCCATCGTCGAAAATCAGGCAACTTTCGGGCCAACGCAGAGCCGCGTTTAATCATGGTAGTTAACGAAGCCGCTGGCTGATCGAAAAACCCACGAAGTGTAAGGGATTCCGACATCGATCGCCGCAACCGGTATCGAGGGCAATATATAGCACCAATGGGTTAGGTTACGACCCGGGTCTGGCGAGGCGTCGGGTTTCCTTACAGTTCGTTGACTGCTCCGAGGGAGCGCCACGTCGATCCGGCTGGGCGCGGCGCGAGAACGCCTCCTCGCGGTCCCTTGCGAATGCACGAAACTTAGCCCCGAATAAAGGCTTAGTCGCTGGCGTCGTCCGAAAACGCCACGCGGGGCGGCGTCAAACCCAGCCCAGCCCGCGCGTCGGAATTTTTTACACAGGGACAGGCCGTGTTTCCGCAGCGGTGGGCGAAGTCCTCCTGCGCGAAACCCGCCCCGACGAACTCAGCCCTCGCCAAGCCCTCGACCTGCTCTACCGGCTCAAGGCGCTGGTCGCGAGATAAGTCTCGCGCGGGCTCACCCGAGCAGTCGAAACAATGCGCCTACGCCGCCAAGGATTGCGAGAGTCTGCAATCCAACCGCACCGAACATCCATTTCAGAATCTCGCCTTTGGCTTCGGCGACCTCAACCTTTGTAGCCATTGCGGTGCGGACTTCGCCGAGGCGTAAATCAAGTTCACCGTGGATCTCGCCCAAGCGCAAATCGAGTTCGCCGTGGATCTCGCCCAAGCGCAAATCGAGCGCGGCGCGTATCTCGCCAAGGCGCAGGTCGAGGTACTCGCGGGTGACGACGACCTCGCCGATCGTGTCCGAAAGCGCCCTCGCGACATCCTGCGCCTGCCTCTGCGGCAGGCCCGCCGCCTCCAGCCGCTGGGCAAGCTTCAACGTATCGAATGCCACGGCGCTCATGCCGCCCAAAACGCGCGGAACACGGCATGATGTCAACTGCGGCGAAATCGGCTTAGGTGGTGATTTCCGAAGTTGGAGCTGAGGATCTCCAAATAAGACTGGCGATCTCGAAGCTACTCCCGGTGCTGGCGCTGTGGATCGCGGACCATTGATGGCGCTTCCGCCTACCCTGGACACCGTTCCTCCGAGCCATGAAGGCGCGAGGTCATGTTGTCATCGAACGGCGAACAGCGAATGATAGACTTGGCGAGGTTTGTTCGTCCGCGAGTTTGGGTCTGATGCGCCTTCGCCGCTTCCCTGAAATTTCGGTTTGCTCTTGCACGCTAAAGTCAATCATCAAGCCGGAGATGTCGCGGCGCGGTTACATCGGCGCGGCGTGGTTGAGAAGATCGGACACAGGCGTCGGAGCAATCGGGATAGACCTTTAGGTGGATTAACGCCCGAATACCGGGTTTTCCCGCGGATCGGCTGGTGCCGAGACGAGCAGGGGAGGGCGCGCAGCAGGCTGCCGAAGCTAGAAGCGCCGACAGTACCCGATCCCACGAAGACGAGGTGGGCCATTGCGGAAAATGCCGTGATGACAGTGAGCGCTTCCGCAACGCCGGCAACTACCAAAGCCGCTTTCGCGGCCACGACTATGGGGATGGCCGCAAAACGGGCGGGGCTAGAGGAGCTTGATCCGTCGGAAATACTCACGCCGCCGCGTGCGGGGTAACGGTTCCAGGTGAACGATGCTTTTGGCTACGCTCCCAGAGCTTGAACCTAACCAATAGGCCACCAATGGCCAAAGCGACCGGAAGACCGCGGCCGATCGAGGGAGCTGGTACGGCGTTGACAACGCCGGTGTTGAAATTGGTGTTGCCGGGGGCACAGGTAGGCTGGTTCACTCCCCCGCAAGGACCGCCCGCATCTGCAACGAAAACGTTACCCAAATTATTCGGGGCGGTCAGGTCAGCAATTGTCGCATTGGCGATGGTGAAGAGGAGCGGGGTGCTGATTGTATCGGACAACCCATTGCCGCACGTGGTGCCTGTCGCATTGAATTTGAAGGCTTGAAAGTCTCCCGCCCCCGTCCTCGCGAACGTACACGGGCTGTTCAGGGCTACGTCGAAATCGACGCTCGTCCCACCTTGAGTCAGCGACAGTGCCAAAGGTTGTTCCCGGGAGACCACACCCGCCGATGCGGTGACGATGGATCTGACCCCGATCGTCCCGGCTGGCCGGCAGGTCATCGAGCGTTACGGGCCGACCGGGTTTCGCGTGGCCGGGGTGATCTGGCGCGGGCCCCTGCTGGTTTTCCCCGATCTGACCTTGCGGTGGACACCGATCGACGCGGCAGCGGTCGACTGGGAGAGCTTGACGCCGGTCGTCGAGCACGGCGGCGTGCAGATCCTGCTGCTCGGGCTCGGCAGCGGTATGGCGGCGGTCGCCGGGGAGCTGCGCGCCAAGCTGCGCGCGGCCGGAATTTCGCTCGAGCCGATGGACACCGGCGCTGCCTGCCGCACCTATAACGTGCTGGTCTCTGAGGACCGCCGCGTCGCCGCGGCGCTGATCCCGCCGCGCTGACGGTTCAACCGGGGCGCGAGGGTACCAACCGCCGTCGGCATAACAGCGCGGCGCGATATATCGGAAGCGTTATCGGGAACCACGCGCCCCCTGCGGGGGTTTTCAGCATACCCCGTCACAAGCGAGGCGAGCATTGCCATGCATACACGTTTTTTGACTGCCGCCGCGGTTGCTTCGGCTCTCGCGTTAGCGCCCGCCGCTAATGCGGCCGACTGGCATCGCGGCTGGCATGGAAATTATCACCGCGGGGGCGGCGGCGGAGCCGCCGTCGGCGCTGCGATCGCCGGCGGGCTCGTCGGCCTCGGGGTCGGGGCGGCGATCGCGTCGGGTGGCTACAACCCTTATTACTACGCGCCGCCGCCGCCGGTCTATTACGGGTACCCGAACAGCTATTACGCGCCGCCGCCGCCAGTCTACTACGGGTATTGACCGAACAGCACGGCCAAGGGCCGGACCAACCCCACCCAGCCCGCCGCGCGGCCGGCAACTTTTGCCGAGCAGCGGGCAACATGACAGCGAGGAAGCATTCGATGAAATCGATCCGATCGAACTATTTGGCCTCGGCGGCGATGGCCGCGTTGCTGGCATTGCCCGGAGTGGCGCTGGCACAATCCACAACGGCGCCGGCGCCGGTCACGCCGCCGGCCGCCACGACGGCTTCACCATTAGCGACCCAGCCCGCGCCGGGTAACACTGCCGAACAGCGTGTCGAGACCCACATCAAGCAGCTGCATGCGCAACTGCGCATCACCGCGGCCGAGCAGCCGCAATGGGATCAATTTGCCCAGGTCATGCGCGAAAATGCCCGCGACATGGATCAGGCGTTCATGCAGCGCGCTCAGCAGTACCCGACGATGAACGCGGTGCAGAACATGCAGTCCTACGAGCAGATTGCCGAGGCCCACGCCCAGCACCTACAAAAGCTGGTTCCGGCCTTCGACACCCTCTATAACGCGATGCCCGAGCAGCAAAAACAGCTAACCGATCAGGTGTTCCGTGCGAATGCAGAGACAAACCAGCAGAAGCGGATGCAAACCGGCCAAAACAGGTAATCTTTCTCAGATTCTTTTGTTGAAGCCCCGCCACGCGCGGGGCTTCGTGTGTGTGGACCTTGCGAGCAACAACGCCGATCCGAGGGTTGGCGCAATCCCTGCCTGATCGCCGATAAAGGACCATCGGAGGAGCCGCGATGGCGCCAGTCTATGCCGGCGCGGCTTTTGCTTCCCCCGGCCTTGGCCATAATCGCGGGCCGCCGCTCGATCCGGGAGCCGGCTGGCGGGCATTCTGCTGGAGAAAAGCTCATGCGCAGGCGTGGAAGACCCCGCCGCGCGAGGTCGCGCTGGCCCGCCTCGCCCGAGCGCAGGCTCTCGGCATGACCTACCGGCAATATACCGCGGTGCTGCTCGATCGCGGCGTTCACCTCTGATGTGCTACCGGAGACGCTGAGTTAGTCAGATATAAACGCGTCCAGGTATGATACAGCGCCGCGATCGAGGGGGTGCCGTTCCTTGCCGGCTGAGGATGGCAAATGGGTTCCGCCCAATTCCGTCGCGACTCGTGGTCACCGGAGCTCGCCTGAGATGAGCGCTCCTAAAGTGATGGTCGTCATTCCGACCTACAATGAGCGAGAAAATATCGTTGATCTTATTGAGGAAATCCTCCGGCTTCCGATCCCACGGATCGAAGCCGTAGTCGTCGATGATCAAAGTCCCGACGGCACCGGCGAGGTCGTCCGTCGGTTGATTTCGAGCCACCAGGGGCTCTTCTTGATAGAGCGCGAGGGGCCGGCGGGTCGCGGCTTGGCGGGGCGCGATGGCTTTCTTTTCGCGCTGCAGTCCGGCGCGGATTTCGTCGTCGAGATGGACGGTGATTTTTCCCATCAGCCGAAACACATCCCCGAGCTTCTCAGGGCCATGGCCGATTGCGACTTGGCTATAGGTTCGCGACTAGTCCCGGGTGGCAGCGATGCGGACCGTCCCGGCTGGCGCTATTGGCTGACAAAAGCCGCCAATTTTTATGCCCGAACTCTGCTTCACTTCCCGGTAGCGGATACTAACTCCGGCTTTCGGTGTTTCAGTAGCGAGGCGTTGCGCATGATCCATCCGGAATCGTTGCAGTCTCCGGGTTTTTCCATCGTGCACGAAACGCTTTTTCGCGCTGTCAACCAAAAGATAAGGATTTGTGAAGTACCTATCCAGTTCATCGACCGGAAGAGAGGTACGTCAAAGCTAGACCTATCGCTCTTGATGGCTGGTTTCTTCTGGGTACTGCAGCTTAAATTTGGCCGGAAAAGTTGATAATGTGAGCTGCATAGGCTGAGGGTCGGTGGAACTGCGGGAGGTTAGAGGAGAGAGCACTTCGCGCAGTCGCCCAGGCCGTCTCAACCGTCATCGTCCAGCGATATTGGCATCTTATTGTCGGCTGTCGGCCTTGGCGAGCCCTGCGGCGAAACTGGCAATGTTGCCGCCGGGGAAAAGATGCCCGGCGATCCCGGCGGCCGCGGCGGCGGCGAGGTCACTCTCCTTGTCGCCGATCAGAAAGCTGCGGGCGCGGTCGACGGGCCAGTGGTCGAGCAGATCGAGAAGCATGCCGGGGGCCGGCTTGCGCCAGTCGCTCGCCCGGCGGTAGGCGGGATCGCTGGCGTCCGGGTGAAACGGGCAATAGCGCAAATCGTCGATATGTGCACCACCCGCGGCCAGTTCTACCGCGAGGTGGGCATGGACGGCGCGAACATCTTCCTCGGAATAGAAACCGCGCGCGACACCGGCCTGATTGGTAACAACGAATACAAACAGCCCGGCGTCGTTGAGCGCCTTGACCGCAGATTTGGCGCCCTCGATCCAACGGAAGCGGGCGATCGAGCCGATATACCCATCGTCGTAGTTGAGCACCCCGTCGCGGTCGAGAAAGGCCGCCGGCCGGCGCCGCCGACTCGGGATTTCATCCCTAGCCCGTGCCAGGTCGGCCGACACGCCGATATCGATGAAAAAGCCGTCGTATTCGGCGCCGAGCAGGCGGCCGGCCCGGGCAAGCCGCGGAAAGACATCGCGCTCAAGCGAACAGCGCGGGCCGAGGTGGTCGACCAGCGCCTTACGGAAGGCATAGACGCCTCCGCTGACAAGCCCGGCGCCTGGCCGCGTCGGCCGCTCGGCGAAGTCAATAATCCGGTCGCCCGCCAGCTCGGCCGTCCCAAACCGTACCGCGTCGGCAAGAGACCGCAGCGCAATGACGCCGAGCGCGGGGCCGGCATCGGCCACTCGCCAACCAAGATCCAGGAGATTGATATCGAACCACGAATCTCCGTTGAGCAGGAGGAAGCTGTCGTCGAGCAGGCCGCGCGCATGCCATAGCGCGCCGCCGGTGCCGGCCGGCTCCGGCTCGATCATCACCTCGATATCGAGGCCCAACTGGCTCTTCAAGACCGTCGATTGGGCGTAGGCCGCGAGCTGGTTCGCCTCGAACCCGGCCAGTAGCACGATACGTTTCAGGCCATGGCGGCCGAGTTCGAATAGCAAGACGTCGAGAAACGGAGCCTTGTCGATCGGCAATAACGGTTTTGGCGTTCGCACCGTCAGCGCGCCGAGCCGGGTACCAAGGCCACCACAGAGTATGACCGCCTGACGAATCATCCGGCGCGGTCGGCAAGCCGCTGAGGCTGATCCAGTTTCGGAAACAGCCGCTCCTCGACGAGCCCGCAGATAACGTGGCCGGCGGTGATATGGAGTTGCTGGATCAGCGGCGTCGCATCAGCCGGCGCATAGAGGCAGAGATGGCAACGCGCCGCCATCTCGCCCCCGCCCCTGCCGGTAAAGCCGATGACGACCAAACCCGTGGACCGCGCCGCCTCGATCGCGCGCAGGATGTTCGGCGAGCGCCCCGAGGTCGAGATCGCGATCAGCACATCGCCGGCAACCCCAAGACCCAGCACCTGCCGCTCGAATACCCGGTCATAGCCGTAATCATTGCCGATCGCGGTCAGCACCGAGCTGTCGGTGGTGAGCGCGATGGCGGCGAGCGGAGCGCGGTCGTAATTGAGCCGGGAGAGAAACTCGCCGGCCAGGTGCTGGGCATCTCCGGCACTGCCGCCATTGCCGGCAAACAGCACCTTTCTTCCGGCCGCGATCGCCTCGACCAGCCGATCGACGATCGCCTCGGCTGCCGCCAGGACGGCGTCGCCGTCGATCGCCGCCTGGACCGCGTCGCGAGACTGCGCGAGATAATCGACGATCGAGGCTATCGCCGCACTTGCCATGTCGCGCAACCACGATCCGTCAGCTTCACGGGTCCGGCTTCACCGCCGGCTCAATTCAATCCGTTAATCAGTTCGAAGCGGTCCTCGGGGGCAAGGGCGAGATCAATCCGTTCGATCTCAAAGGCCAGATGGGCGACATCATACTGACCGAGGGGAAGGCCCAGGCAAGCCCTGAACGCGTCGACGAGCGCGACCGTCAACGCCGAGGACGAGCCGAGGCCCGAACCTACGGGCGCGTCGACGGTCGTGGTAATCGTCGCTGCGATCGGCCGCCCGTTGTTGTAGTCGCGCACCATGCGCTCATAGACCCCGCGGTGTAGCCGGAGCGTCGCCTCCGGCAGCAGCGGTTTCGCCGACAATACTTCCTGCCGGCCTAAATCCTTGGCGTAAAACACCAACCGCCCATCGTCGCGAGGACTAATGAAGGCGTAAGCGAAACGGTCAATCGTCGTATTGAGAACCGCGCCGCCAAACTCGTCGCAATAGGGGGAAAGATCACTTCCACCACCGGCCAAGCCGAGCCGCAGCGGCGCCCGCGCCCGGGTCGTAATCGAGTTCGCCATCGGGAAAGTCGACAATTCGCCCCCGGGTTCGCGATGCCGCTCAAGACTGCCAAGTCGATCCGGCAACGGTTACATCGGGCGGGTTCGGAGGTCGAGGATAAAAAGGAGCCTTCGATGCCAAAACCACGTCCACGCGCGAGGCGTGCGGTGGAGATAAACCTTCTCGAAAACGGCGAACCGGCAGAAGCGGTACGGACTCTCTCCGCTGGGTAATCGTATCGCTGCTCACATAAATTTATCAGGGAAGTCTAGTGGTATGAACGATACAGAAGCTTCCCGAGGCCTGGGCTTTGTGTTATAATCCGGGCATGCAACCAGATGTCGAAGTCCGGCTCGGAGCGGGGGATCGCGAACGGCTGAAGGCGGTCGTGGCCGATCGCAACCGCGCGCAAAAGCATGTGTGGCGGGCGCATAATCCTGTTGCCCACCGCTATCGGCGCGCTGCTGATCGGTCTCTGCGCGCTCGACCTCGGCCTCGCACTGCTGCGCCTGCCGGCGCCGATCTGACGACCGCCTTGGCGCCATCGGCTTTCTTTGCACGGCCGATCGCTTGGCATGCCGTGATCGCTCTCGGCATTCTCGCGGTTGCCGGTGGTTTGATGATCGTGCCGTCCTTCGCGGCAATCCAGGCCTGGGCCCTCCCCGAGCGGCGCGCCCGCGCCCTTGCCGCGGTCAATGTGCTCAACGCCGCATTCATGGTCGGAGGCGCGCTTGTCGTGGCGCTGTTGCAAAGAGCGGGGGTCGGCATCCCGACGCTGTTCCTCGGCATTGCCGGCGTCGATCTTCTCACCGCCCTGTGGATCGGCAAGACCATGCCGACCAATGCCTTCCACGACTTTATGTCGATCCTGCTGCGTGCCTTCTATCGGCTCGAGGTCAAAGGCCGCGAAAATCTCGACAAGGCGGCCCGCAACGCGATCATCGCACTCAACCATGTGAGCTTTCTCGACGGCGCCGTAGCCCTCTCGATCCTGAACCAGGAACCGGTCTTCGCAGTCGATCACCGCATTGCCCAGCGCTGGTGGGCAAAGCCCCTTATCAAGCTGACGCGCGCGATGCCGCTCGACCCCGCCCGGCCATTGGGGACGCGAAAGCTCATTCAGGCCGTCAGAAACGGCGACACCTTGGTGATTTTCCCGGAGGGGCGCATCACGGTCACCGGCCAGCTGATGAAGGTCTATGACGGGGCCGCGCTGATTGCCGAGAAATCCGGCGCACTGATCGTACCCGTCCGCATCGAGGGTCTGGAGGCCACGATCTTCTCGCGCCTCAGCCGCGCGCAGGTTCGCCGGCGGTGGTTTCCCAAGGTCAGGGTCACCGTGCTCGAGCCGGTGCGTCTTGCGGTCGACTAGGCGCTTAAGGGCAGGGCGCGCCGCCAGGCGGCGGGCGCGATGCTCTACCAGATTATGTCCGACCTGATCTTCCGCACGACGCCGACCGACCGCACCGTCGTCGCTGCAGTAGTCGAAGCGGGGAGGATCCAGGACTGGAGCCGCATCGCGGTCGAAGACCCGGTCACCGGCAAGCTGAGCTACCGCAAGCTGATGGTTGCCGCCCGGGTGTTGGCCGGCAAGTTCACCGCCCTCGCGGGCGAGGGCGAGGCGGTCGGCGTGATGCTGCCCAATCCCAATGGGGCCGCCGCGGCCTTGCTTGGCATGATGTCGGCGGGACGCGTCCCGGCATGATCAACTTCACCGCGGGCGTCGCCAACGTCCACGCCGCCTGCACCGCCGCCGAGGTCAGAACGATCGTCACGTCGCGCGCCTTTGTCGACAAAGCGAAGCTCGACAAGCTGGTCGAAACGCTCGCCGAGACCGCTTGCATCATCTATCTCGAGGATCTGCGCGCGGCGGTTTCGAGCGTCGACAAGATCCGCGGGATGGTCCGCTGCCGTCGCGCTCTGGTGACCCGCGACCCGGATGAACCGGCCGCGATCTTTTTCACCTCGGCCTCGGAGGGCACACCCAAGGGCGTCGTGCTCTCCCACCGCAACATGCTGTGCAATGCGGCCCAGGCCGCGGCGCATCGACTTTGGCCGCACCGACAAGGTCTTCAACACATTGCCGGTGTTCCACGCCTTCGGGCTGACCGTCGGGCTGGTTCTGCCGCTGGTATCCGGAGTGCCGGTTTTTCTCTACCCTTCGCCGTTGCACTACCGCATCGTCCCCGAATTGGTCTACAGCGCCAACGCGACGATCCTGTTCGGCACTGACACGTTTTTCGCGGGCTGTGCGCGTGCGGCCCATCCTTACGATTTTTGCTCGGTGCGCTACGTGCTCGCCGCCGCCGAGCCGGTCAAGGAAACGACCCGCCGGCTGTGGTCCGAGAAATTCGGCCTGCGGATTCTCGAAGGCTACGGCGTCACCGAAACCGCGCCTGCGCTCGCCCTCAACACGCCGATGTTCAACCGCTTCGGCACGGTCGGGCGGTTGTTGCCCGGCATCGAAGCGCGGCTCGAACCGGTGCCCGGGGTCGAGGAGGGCGGACGGCTCTACGTTCGCGGTCCCAACGTCATGCTCGGCTACCTCAAATCCGATCGGCTGGGCGTTCTGGCGCCACCGGAAGAAGGTTGGCACGACACCGGCGACATCGTGACGATCGATCGCGACCGCTTTGTAACGATCAAGGGCCGGGCCAAGCGTTTCGCCAAGATCGGCGGCGAGATGATCTCACTGGCGGCGGCAGAGAGCCTGGCGTCCGAACTGTGGCCCGATGCCCAGTCGGCCGTCGTCACCGAACCCGATCCGCGCCGTGGCGAAAGGCTCGCGCTGGTCACCGAAAAAAAAGCGCGACGCGCGCCGCCTTCCAAGCCTATGCCAAGAGCAAGGGGGCTCCGGATCTGCTGGCGCCGGCAGAGGTGATGGTGATCGACAAATTGCCGGTCCTCGGGTCGGGCAAGGCCGATCTTGTTGGCGTTCTGCGGCTCGTCACGGAACGGCAGAGCGCGGCAGCCGAACAGAGATGCGCGCCACCCGGTCGGGCCACGCCACCGGAACGGCGTCGGAGCATGCCTTTGTTCGGTGGATCGTCTCTGATCACTGCCCACATAGGGTGATGCGACACCAGCTTCCGGGAAGAATGACCCTGATCGCTGCCCAGCCCGATCTGTTTGGTGAGCCGCGCCTTGCCGGATTGTCCCAGGCCGGCGCCATCGTCACGCCATCCGAGGAGCGGGCGTTGATCGCAGGGGTGAACGCTGCCGAACTCTCGCCCTTCCGGTTCCATGGATGGCTGGGTAAGCGGCTGACCGCCTCCTATGGCTGGGGCTATGACTTCGACGATGCCAGTTTCGCACCCTCCGGGGCGATCCCGGATTGGCTGCTGCCGCTTCGGGCGGAGGCGGCGCGGTTCGCGTGCCTGCAACCGGACGAACTTGTCCAGGCCCTGCTGATCCGCTATGATCCGGGCGCCGGAATCGGGTGGCACCGCGACCGGCCGGTGTTCGAGCATGTCCTCGGCATCTCGCTCGGCGCTCCGGCGACGATGCGATTCCGGCGGCGCAGGCCGGGTGGTTTCGATCGGGCGTCGCTGCTGCTGGCGCCGCGATCTATCTATAACCTGACCGGCGAGGCTCGACATGAATGGGAGCACAGCATCGCCGCGATGGGGGCGACGCGCTGGTCGATCACCTTCCGCAGCCTCTCGGACAAGGGCCGTGCGCAAGGGATACGCGCACGTAATCCATGCGACCGCTAACAGGAGGAGAACCCATGCGGAGCATTACCCCCTGCCTCTGGTTCGACGGCAAAGCTGAAGAGGCAGCCAATTTCTACGCCTCGCTGTTTCCCGACAGCCGCGTCGATGCCGTCCATCGCGCCCCGAGTGACTACCCTTCGGGCAAGGCAGGCGACGTGCTGACGGTCGAGTTCACCCTGATGGGCCGGCCATTCACCGGGCTGAACGGTGGACCCCTGTTCCGGTTCAATGAGGCGATCTCCTTCCAGATACCCGTGGAGACCCAGGCCGAGGCCGACCGCCTCGCCGACGCGCTCTCGGCAGTGCCCGAAGCGGAGCAATGCGGCTGGGTGAAAGACCGCTTTGGCGTTTCCTGGCAGATCGTTCCGCGCCAGCTTATCAGGCTTATCGGCGATGCTGACCCCGCCCGGGCAAGACGCGCCTTCGGCGCTATGATGCAAATGAAGCGCATCGACATTGCGGCGCTTGAGCGCGCCGCCAACGGCGTTGCCCCATCCGCCTGAATGCAATCCGAGGAGATTTCTGCGCCAAGGGTCACGGTTCGGCGGTCCATCAGATCAATCGCCAGATCTGCCCGCCGCTCTATTACGGCAGGTTGCTGATCGTCGCGATGTTCAACGCGGGGCTGCAGGTCTGGGACACCGCGACTCCTAAAACCCGAGACGCGTCGCCTATGCCATTCAGGCGCCGAACAACAACACCCACACAAGGTAGTGGCTCCAGCTAGCGCTCCGGGAGGCTGGACGCGGCGGGACGGGGCGAGTAGCGTCGCGCGCCCAAATTTTTGGCGGAGACAGCGATGCGACCTTCGGGACGTGGCCCCGATGCGATGCGCCCGGTCAGCCTCGAACCGGGTGTGGCCAAATACGCCGAGGGCTCGTGCCTGGCGAAATTCGGCGATACCCATGTGTTGTGCACCGCCACGGTCGAGGAGCGGGTGCCGCCGTTTCTGCGCAATTCCGGCAAGGGCTGGGTCACCGCCGAGTACGGCATGCTGCCGCGCTCGACCCATACCCGCACCGACCGCGAGGCGGCGCGCGGCCGGCAGAGCGGGCGCACCCAGGAGATCCAGCGGCTGATCGGGCGCAGCCTGCGCGCGGTCACCGATCTGGCCAAGCTCGGCGAGCGCCAAATCCGCATCGATTGCGACGTGCTGCAGGCCGATGGTGGCACCCGCACCGCCGCCGTTAGCGGCAGCTATGTGGCGTTGCACCAGGCGTTTCAGCACCTGATCTCGACCGGGCAGCTCTCCGCCCTGCCGCTCGCCGACAGTGTCGCCGCGGTGTCGTGCGGCGTCGTCGCCGGCCATGCCGTGCTCGACCTTGATTACGCCGAGGATTCGCAGGCGATGACCGACGCCAATTTCGTGCTGACCGGCGTGGGCGGCATCGTCGAGATCCAGGCGACCGCCGAGGGCGCGCCGTTCGACGAGGCGTTGTTCGCCGAGATGCTGCGGCTGGCACGCGCTGGCATCGCCGAGCTGACCCGGCGCCAGCGCGTCGCGCTGGGCTTGAGCCCTGCATAGTGCCCCGTCGGTTCGACGGCGACCGGCTGGTCATTGCCAGCCACAACCAGGGCAAGGTCGAGGAGATCGCGGCGCTGTTGGCACCGTTCGCGGTCGGCGCCGTCTCGGCCGGCGCGCTCGGCCTCCCCGAGCCTGAAGAGAACGGCGACAGCTTCGAAGCGAATGCGCTGTTGAAGGCCACGGCCGCAGTGGAAGCGAGCGGATTGCCGGCGCTGGCCGATGATTCCGGGCTCGTCGTTCCGGCACTGGGCGGCGCTCCCGGCATCTACTCGGCGCGCTGGGCCGGCCCGGCCAAGGATTTTCGGCTCGCGATGGCCCGCGTCCACCGCGAGCTCAAAGATCGTGACCGGAGCGCGCTCTTTGTCGCCGTCCTCGCCCTTGCCTGGCCCGCTGGCGGCATCGAGTGGTTTCGCGGCGAGGTCGCGGGCCATCTCGTTTGGCCGCCGCGCGGCGAGCGCGGCTTTGGCTACGACCCGATGTTTGTTCCCGAAGGCGGCGGCGCGCAAACCTTCGGTGAGATGGACCCGGCCGAGAAGCATCAAATCAGCCACCGCGCCCGCGCCTTCGCCAGGCTTGCCGAAGCGTGTTTCGTCGAGCGTTGAGCCGGCGGCCACGCTGAAGGTCACTTCTCCGGCTCGATCAGCCCGGCGACGAACCAGCGCTGCATCGCCAGCACCACCGCGACCGGCGGCAACATCGCCAGCAATGCCGTCGCCATCACCAGGTGCCAGGCGGTCTGCGCATCGCCGGTGCCGATCATCTGGCGGATGCCGACGACGATCGTCGTCATTGCCGGGCTGTTGGTGACGAGGAGCGGCCACAAATACTGGTTCCAGCCGTAGATGAACAGGATCACGAACAGCGCGGCGATGTTGGTGCGCGACAATGGGATCGCGATCCACACCAAAAAGCGCCAGGGGCCAGCGCCATCGAGCTTTGCCGCCTCGACGATTTCGTCGGGGATGGTCAGAAAGAACTGGCGAAACAGCAACGTCGCGGTCGCGGAGGCGATCAGCGGCAGAGCGAGCCCGGCATAGCTGTCGATCAACCGCAGATCGGCGGCGACCTGATAGGTCGGGATGATCCGCACCTCGACCGGCAGCATCAAGGTGACAAAGATCGCCCAGAAGCATAGCCGGCGCAGCGGAAAGCGAAAGAACACGACCGCATAGGCCGAAGGCAGCGAGATCGCGATCTTGCCGACGGCGATGGCCAGCGCCATGACCAGGCTGTTCGCCATCATCGCCGCGACCCCCTGGCCGCTGGTGCCGATCGTCCCCTCGGTCAGCGCCGCCCGGTAATTGGCAAAAAAATAGGGGCCGGGAATGAGCGTCATCGGCGCGTCGAGGATATCGCGCAAGGTCAGGCTCGAGGCGACAAACGCGACGTAGACCGGAAACAATACCAGCGCCAGCCCGGCCAGCAGCACCGCGTGCGGGATCCAGGCGCCTCTGCCGGAACCTGCCATCTCAGCCGATCGTGCCTAGGGGGGTCATGCGTAATGCACCCGCCGCTCGACAAAGCGGAACTGGGCCGCGGTCAGGGCGATAACGATCGCCATCAGGATCACCGATTGCGCCGCCGAGCCGCCGATATCGAGACCGACAACGCCATCGTACCAGACCCTGAAGACCAGGATCTCGGTGGCCTTGTCCGGCCCGCCCTGGGTCACGTTCTGGATGATCCCGAAAGTGTCGAAGAACGCGTAGACGATGTTGACGACGAGCAGGAAAAAGCTTGTTGGCGCCAGCAGCGGCAGGGTGATCCGCCAGAACCTGTGGCGCGGGCCCGCACCGTCGAGGGCGGCGGCTTCGAGCAAGGATTTCGGGATCGCCTGCAACCCGGCGAGAAAGAACAGGAAATTATAGCCGATCTGCTTCCAGGCGGCGGCGAGAATCACCAACAGCAAAGCCTGGCGGCCGTTGAGCAGAAAATTCCAGTCGATGCCGATGTGCCGCAAAGCCGACCCGACGACGCCAAAGCTTGGATTGAACAGAAACAGCCAAAGGACGCCGGCGATCGCCGGAGCGATTGCATAGGGCAGCAGCAGCACCGTTTTGTAAAACGCCGCGCCGCGCACCACCCGGTCGGCCATCACCGCGAACAGCAGTCCCGAGGCCAGCGCCAGAGCCGCGACGGCGAGGCTGAAGACAAAGCTGACCTCGACCGAAGCGAGATAGAATGGATCGGAGAAAATCGCCGCGAAATTGTCGAGCCCGACAAAGCGCGTCGATAAGCCAAAGGCGTCCTCGCGCCGTACCGATTGCAGCAATGCCTGTGCCGCCGGCCAAAAGAAAAAGACGATCGTCACCCCAAGCTGCGGCGCGAGCAGCAGCGCCGGAAACAACCTGCCGGCAAAGATTACGCGACGTTCCAGGAACCCTTCCTCTTCGGGGCGCCCCACCCCAGCCCACCCGGTGGTCAGCGCGACAGCGGGAGCGCCTACCCAGGGCACGGCCGGGATGGGGGCTGGCGAGATCGGCTACACCATTACACGCTCATCGGTCGCTTGACGGACAAGCTGGGCGAAGACCCATAGGGCTGGGGATTGCATACGCCAGATAATCCCCAAAATTCAACGCCACTCTCAAGGTCTCCCTATGGGCAGAAACGAAATATGACGGCACCGTGGCCTTACGACTGCTCCAGCCAGCGCAATTTCTAGCGCGGACGCTAGCCAGCTCCATCAACGCCACTATGGCCGCCGTTTGATCAAAACGGGGGAAAGCTCGTCGGTTACGTCTCGTGCGAGGCCGTTCGCCTTTCGAACGAGGCTGGATATCATCTTAGCATCCACAAAACGGAGGTAAATCCCCAATTCATCTGCAATCTTTTGCGCATCAAACGCAGCCAATGAAAGTTTCCGATAGACTTTAGAAGGGTCTTGACGCCCACCGAAACGACCATCACTAACATAACGCGACAGTAACGCGAACATGGCTCCAATGAGTGACAGCGATGCTGGGATAATCGCCATGTCCGACGACTTCTTCACCAAGGCTACCAGCACAGCAGAGCTGGCTACTCCTACAAACAGTTCGCTACCTAGTTGCAACCCTTTGACAAAGCGTTGCCGAGATTCGAGCTTATCAGCGCTCTTTACGCATTGCGCCGACAACGCCTGCATTGCCTGACGCACGAACAAAGCCATCTCTCGGTCCGCAGGTGAAAGATCCCGACTTCCTCCTTGCGTATTAGCACCGTTCTTCGGACCTGCCATATACCCTTTTGTCAGTAATTCTCCTATGTGTATCGCCGTAGATTTCCATTCTTCCAGTAATTCTGGTTCGTGATCAGCAACGAACGCGACCAGCTCATTTATTTGTGGTAGCGATTCGGTCAAAGTTATCACGGCTTCCTACTTTTTCTTGTTTTCTTCGTTATCTAGGGCTCGTTTCAACGCTTCTAGAATTTGTGCGCCGCGGTCGAATCTCACCTGTTGGTCGTCAGGGGTACTGGCAGTCGCGTCCGCGGCAAGCGCCGCGCTGAAGGAAAGCGCGATTAGCCCGACACTCACCGCATGGTGCTTCTCCGATCCGGCACTAACGAATACATCTGATTTGACTTTTCCAAGCTCTGCGAGTTCGTCTTTGCCAATGACGGTAAGAAAATCCGGGTTGGATAAATTGCCTAAAAATGCTGCAAAATTGTTACTGTTCCTCGCGGCACGATCAAGCGCTTCGACCGCATCAATTGTGTTGAAACGACTTGCAATAGCGATGACATTACGATTTAGCTGCAACTGTTTTGCTGTATTACACCCAGCCTCAATCAGCGTTACGCTGTGCCTGCGGGCCAGCGTTTCTAACTTCGCAACGGGAATACGCGCCCTCACGATAGAGCGTGCATCGTAAATTACGAATTCGTTATCTTCGACATGCCCGAGCACAGTGAGAGTCTTGCCCGAATTTCGACTGAAAGCAGCATCGAGTTGAGCATTTATAGGTTGCGTTATATTGAGAGTGTCAAAAGGGAGAGAGGAGTTCTGAAGAGCTTTCTCAGTGCTCGAATCAATAACAAACGAAAGAACATGAAAATTTGCCTTCTGGAACGGAACCGCGGCGAGGTGGGAGAACAATCGGCCCGCCTGTGCGGGAGGACGGACATATGTGCAACAGCCGTAAGCTCGTACCATCCAAGCCGGAGGAGGAGATCCGGGAATAAAAAGCGGATCCGCCGGCAGGGATTTTTGCGCGCCATGGTCTACTACCTCGATCTTGGTGAGGCCATCGACGCGGAAAGGCAGGCGTCCTTCAGAATCAAACAAATTCGAATCGACGATCCATTTAGTACTTTCAAAGTATGTCGAAAGCTGTCGCGCCTGTGACGGTGATATAGCCTTGTCGTCTGGTGGGAACACTATAGCAGACCATGCGTTCTGCAAGTCATCAATTTCATCATATGCAACGTCTGCCAGCTTCGTCGGGTTATCAAATCCTGGGGTTTGAAAATTTGAGTGGAAATACATCTTCCCGTCGTGAGCTTTCTCCGCGTAAATCACGACGCTTCCCATGTCGGACGTCACCGAATTGGGAAGAACAGCATGAGCCCGTGCATACTCGGCCTCATATCCCCCAGCTAGCGGCTCCCTGCAGATTAAAGCAGCTTCAACGGCAGACGTTTGGAGAGCTGCTAGCCCGATGCCGATCAGCATAACTCTACTGAGTTGGTAGACCATCTAGGGGTTCCTTCCGTGAAACAGGCGTTACCATGAAGCTCGCCGTGCACTGCAGCGCAATATTTGGGCTCTTCCTCGGGTAAGGCGGCGCATTGCTGTCGGAGCGGGACCGATTATCGGGCTTTTCCGTATGAGAACGGTCCTCCTCCACATAGAGATAGAATATTTCGGAAATCGGTCGAGGGTGTGTGAACTATCTCACACATGGGGAAAAATCCCTTGCGGCTGCGGCAGGCCCGGTTGGTCGTGCTGCAAATTGGAGTGCCCGCATCTGGTCTATAAAGACGGCCCCGAGATGAAAACCTTGAAGATCAACGGGATGCCGGGGTGCCGAGTCGCGCCCACTGAACTTTTCGTAGACACGCGCTGTATAGCATCGACCTGCACGGCACGGCACGAACGGTGATCCTACCCCTGTAAGAGTACAGTGCCGACGAATGATCCAACAGTAAGTCGAAGCTATCGCGTATTCTGCTCGAACTGCGCGAGCAAAGCGTTGCCGCGCTTGACCGCATCGTCGAGACCGGTTTGCGCGGTCTCCTTGCCGGCAAAGATCGCTTCGAGATCCTCGGCGATAATGTCGCGGATCTGGACCAGATTGCCGAGGCGCAGCCCGCGCGAATTCTCGGTCGGCGGTTTTGCCGTCATCTGCAGGACCGGGATCTCGCGGCCCGGGTTCTGTTGATAAAAGCCGGAGGCCTTGGTCGCCTCGTACGCGGCCTTGGTGATCGGCAAATAGCCGGTCACCTCGTGCAGCTGTTGCTGCAGGCCGGTTTGTGACAGAAACGTGAAGAATTTTGCGACACCCTTGTACTCCTCGGGGGTCTTGCCCGCCATGACCCACAAGCTGGCGCCGCCGATGATCGAATTCTGCGGTGCGCCCGGGACATCCAGGTAATACGGCAGCTCGGTCATTCCGAAATCGAATTTGGCGCCGGATTTGAAGGTCCCGTAGGCGCCGGACGAGGTCTGGATCATCCCGCACTCACCGTTCAGGAACTTGCCCTCGGGCTCGCTGGTGCGCCCGCCATAATCAAAGCTCTTGTCCTTTTGCGCCGCCGCCAGATTGGCGATGTGCCTGACGACGGTCGGATTGTCGAATTCGAGGCGGGCGTCGGGACCATCGAACCCGTCGGCTTTGCTCGCAAAAGGCAAATCGTGCCAGGCGCTGAACTGTTCGAGCTGGGTCCAGCTGATCCAGCCGGCGGTAAACCCGCACGGCACACCCGCGGCGCGCAGCTTCTCGGCCACGGCAAAGGTCTCGGGCCAGGTCTTGGGCGGCTTATCCGGGTCGAGGCCGGCCTTCTTGAACAGCGCCTTGTTCCAATAGGTAATCGCGGTCGAGCTGTTGAACGGCAATGACAGCATCTTGCCGTCGGCGGTGCTGTAATAGCCGGTCACCGCGGGCAGATAGGCGTTTGGGTCGAACGGCTCGCCGGCCTCCTTCATCAGCTGATAGACCGGCATCACCGCGCCCTTGGCCGCCATCATCGTCGCCGTGCCGACCTCGAAGATCTGGATGATGTGCGGCGGCTTGCCGGCGCGGTAGGCCGCGATGCCGGCATTCATCGTGTCGGCGTAAGTGCCCTTGAACACCGGCACGACCCGGTATTCGCTTTGCGACGCGTTGAAGTCGGCGGAAATCTTATTGACCCGGTCGGCGTTGACCGCGGTCATCGCGTGCCACCACTGCAGCTCGATACGGTCGGCAGACGCGGCGCTGACCGACGCAGCGAACAGCGCCGCCACCGCGGTGGCCAGCAACGCGTATTTCATCTCGGGCCCCCCAAGCGTTCGGTTTTCCCGCCCGTATGCGACCTAGCGCCAACCCGCTTGCGGAATCAAGGCGGAGGCGAAAAGCTTTTGTGACGGTCTCGCAAATGCGTTCGCAAATTCTCGGCAAAGGCAGCGAAATGGCGGGCTTTCGCAGCATCTCTCCCGGCTCTGACCGGCCGCGCGGCGAATCGGCATTGGCCGAGGTCGCCCGGCAAGCGGCGGCGCTCGACCTTGGCGCCCCGGTGTCGATCCGGGTCAGCCCGAGGGCGCGGCGCGTCGGATTGCGGATCGACGCCGCCGAGCGCCGGGTCGAATTGGTGTTGCCGAGCGGCGTGCCGGCCGTACTTGGTCTGCGTTTTCTCAAAGACAAGCGTGGATGGATCGCCGCCCGCCTCGGGGCCTTGCCCGGCGCGGTGCCGTTCGTCGAAGGGGCGATCGTGCCAGTGATGGGCGTGCCGCACCGGATTTGTCGATCGCTCGACGCCGCGGCGCCGCCGGTGGTGGTTGGGGACGGCGAAATCCGCGTGCGCGGCGATCCGCGGCACATTCCGCGCCGGGTCCGCGACCATCTTGCGATGCTGGCCCTCGACGAACTGGCGCGGCGCGCGCGACCGCTCGCCGCCCGCATCGGCCGCAAGGTGGCAAAAGTCAGCGTGCGCGATACCAAAAGCCGCTGGGGCAGCTGCGCGGCGAGCGGCAATCTGTCGTTCAGCTGGCGGCTGATCTTCGCTCCCGAGCGGGTCATCGACTATGTCGTCGCCCACGAAGTGGCGCATCTCGCCGAGATGAATCACGGGCCGCGCTTCTGGCGGCTGGTGGAGAGGCTGGCGCCGGGCAACGCGCAGCCGCGCGCCTGGCTCGATCGGCACCGCGCCCGGCTACTCGCCTATGGCTGACCGGGGGATTGTCGAAGTCGGTGGTCAGCCGACCCCCGCATAATCCAGACGAGGAGGGCGAGACCGGGCAGGCAGGCGGCAGTGCTGAGCATAAAAAATGGGCTCCAGCCGAGCGCGTCGGCGAGCGCGCCGCCCGATGCCGACAAGGTGGTGCGGCCGACCGCCGCCAGGGACGACAACAGTGCGTATTGCGTCGCGGTAAAGGCGATGTTGCACAGGCCGGACAGATAAGCGACGAAGGCTGCCGACCCCATGCCGCCGGTCAGATTTTCAACCCCGATGGTCAGCGCCAGAACCGGCACATTGTGACCGGCCCAGGCCTGCACCGCATACATCAGGTTGGACAGCATCTGTAGAATGCCGCAGACCAAGAGCGCGCGCAGCACCCCGAGCCGCAGCACGACGACGCCGCCTAGCGCGAGCCCGGCGAGGCTCGCGGCGAAACCATAGATTTTGCCAATATTGGCGACCTCGACCTTGGTGAAGCCGAGCGACACATAGAGCGGGTTCGACATCGTGGCGGCGAGCGCGTCGCCGAACTTGTAGAGGACGACAAAAGCGAGGATCGCCAAGGCTCCCGGCCGCGTCAGCATGTCGCTGAACGGGGCTAGGACGGCGCGTTCGAGCCAGGCTGCGACCCCGGCAAGAGCCGTAGGCCCGGGCAATGGCTCCAGCGGCCGGGCGCCTCCCGGCTCCGGGGTGAACCAGACGGTAGCCATGCCGACCAGCATCAAAGCCGCCATCAACCCATAGGAAAAACGCCACCCGCCAAAGCTCGCGGCGTAAAGCGCGCCGGCCGACGCCGCCAGCATGCCAAAGCGGTAGCCCCATTGCGTCGCAGCGGCGCCGGCGCCCTGCTCCTCGGGGCGCAGCAGCTCGATCCGGTAGGCATCGATGACGATGTCCTGGCTCGCCGACAAAAACGCCACCGCGAGGGCGACGAGCGCGGTCAGGCCGGGTGCGGCTCGCGGATCAGCGAAACCGAGCGCCAGGATCGCCAGCCCCAATATCGGCTGGATTGCCAATGCCCAGCCGCGCCGCCGACCCAATTTCGCGGTGAACAACGGGATCGGCAGCCGATCGATCAGCGGCGACCACAGAAACTTGACGCTGTACGGCACGCCGACCAGCGCGAACAGCCCGATCGCGGTGCGCGAGACGCCGATCTCGGCCAACCGAAACGACAAGGTTGCAAAGGTCAATGCGAGCGGCAGCCCGCTCGAAAACCCCATCAGCAGAACGGCGATCAGCCGTGGTTCACGATAGACCCGGAGCGCGGAGAACCACGCGAACCGCCGACGCCGCCACGGTTGCCCATCACCCCAACCCTCTCCCCGCAACCGAGGAGAGGGAGGGCGCCGCGCGGCGGGAGGTTGAGGGGCTGCCGGCGAACGAGCCGTTTTCATCCGGCAGTCGGGAAAGCCTACGGTTTCGCCGGCGTCTTTTGAGCGTCGGCGGCGACCTGCATCTTAATGATCTTGTCGGGGTTTTGCGGCGGCTCGCCCTTTTTGATCTGGTCGACATACTCCATGCCGGAGACGACGTTGCCCCAGATCGTGTAATTGCCGTCGAGCGAGGGCGCCGGCGCGAACATGATGAAAAACTGGCTGTCGGCGCTGTTGGGGTCCGAGGTGCGCGCCATCGCCACAATGCCGCGAACAAACTTCTCATTCGAGAACTCGGCCTTGAGCGAATGCCCCGACCCGCCGCTCCCGGTCCCGGTCGGATCGCCGGTCTGCGCCATAAAGCCGTCGATCACCCGGTGAAAGACGATCCCGTCATAAAACCCGCGGCGCACCAACGCCTTGATTTGGGCGCAGGTGGCCGGCGCCAGATCGGGCCGCATTTCGATGACGACGCGCCCTGCCGGTACGTCCAGGTAAATCGTGTTTTCGAGATCTGCCGCCATCGCCTTGCCTCCGAGAACGAGCGCGGCGATCAGCACGACAAGCCGACCCAACGCTGCCATCTATCTGATCCTGTCAATCGGGAAGAACGCGAGCTTAGCCGAAGCGCCGGCGGCGCGAAAGCGCCTCAGGACCGCCGTTCGTACCAGCCGCCGCGGCGAAAGCGGTCGAGATAGCTCGGCAGGACGCCCTCGACCGCGGTCGGTGCGATGCCGAGGGCGGCAAGGGTGAGCGCGCCAGAGGAGACAACATTGTCGCGCTTCAACAGCTCGACCTGGTCGGGCGTCAACGGTGGGTTCGGCAGGATCGACATCAGCCTGGCCTGGATCGCGGCCAGTCCGAACGGCAGGTCGACCAGCAATCGCTTGCGCCGAATCTCGCCCAGCACCAGCTCGATCAGCTCGCGGAATGTATAGACTTTTGGTCCGCCGAGCTCATAGGTGCGGCCCGCCGTCGTCGGGTCGTCGAGGCATTTCACCACCGCATCGGCGACGTCGCCGACATAGACCGGCTGAAACCGGGTATGACCGCCGCCGATCAGCGGCAATACCGGCGAGATGGTCGCCATCGCCGCGAATCGGTTGAAGAACTGATCCTCCGCCCCGAATACGACCGACGGGCGCAGGATTGTCACGGTCGGGAAGGCGTCGCGCACGGCGGCTTCGCCCGCCGCCTTGGTCCGTGCATAGGCCGAGGAAGAACGCGAGTCGGCGCCGATCGCCGAGATGTGGATAAAGCGCTCGATGCCGGCCTCGCGCGCGAGCCGGGCGAGCCGGGCCGGCCCGGTATGGTGCACCCGATCGAATGTCTGCGATCCGCTTTCGCGCAGAATGCCGACGCAATTGACCAGCGCATCGTTGCCGGCGAGGAAGGCCGGCAATATTTGCTCATCGCCGATCGTCAAGTTGAGCGTCGCGATCTGCCCAACATCGCCAAGAGGTTTCAGAAACTTGGCTTCTTCGGCACGGCGGCAGCCGACGGGGATCACATCGCCCCGCGCAGCGAGCCGCTGGACGATGTAGCGCCCGATGAAGCCCGATCCGCCCAGCACCGCGGTCCGGCGATTTCTCATGACTCCTCCGGCTATGGCACCGCCCGCTTTCTGCCCTCGGCGCTCGGCTTTTATAACGCAGCGCGCGCAGTGCCGGAAGGCGGCGCCCCTTCTCGCCCGCGGCGGGTTGCGCTAGAACCTCGCCATTGCGACGCAAGGTCGAGCAGGAAAGCGCAACGATGGCGGATCAGTCCCGGTTGAACAATGAGTATCCGGTGCCGGAGCGGATGAAGGCTTGGGTGCTTGGCGGCCCGGGCGAGATCGTGCCGGTCGAAAAGCCGGTCCCGCGACCCGGCTCCGCCGAAGTGTTGGTCCGGATCGATGCGGTGGCGATCTGCGCCACCGATCTCGAAATCATGCGCCATGGGCTGCCGGCAATGGTCGATGGCGGCCTGCCGTTCCACAAGAACTTCACGATCGGCCACGAATACATGGGAACGGTGGTCAGTCTGGGCCCGGCAGTCGACGAATATTCGATCGGTGACCGCGTCACCGTTGAGGTTCACGCTGGGTGTGGCCGCTGCGCCCGCTGCCGGCAAGGCATGTACACGGCATGCCTCAACTACGGTGATCTCGCCAAGGGGCATCGCGCCAACGGCTTCACCACCGATGGCGGCTTCGCCCAATATGCGGTCAACAACATCAACACTCTGGTCGATGTGCCGCACGATATGAGCGACGAGGAGGCGACCCTCGTCGTGACCGCCGGAACCTCGATGTATGGGCTCGACGTGCTCGGCGGGCTGATCGCCGGCGAAGGCGTCGTCGTCACCGGGCCGGGGCCGATCGGCCTCTTGGGCGTCGCGGTCGCCAAGGCGCTCGGCGCCGACCCGGTGATCCTGACCGGAACCCGCGACGCGCGGCTCGCACTCGGCAAAAAGCTCGGCGCCGACCATACCATCAATGCCCGCCAGGAGGATGCCGTCGCCGCGGTCAAGCGCATCACCCAAGGCAAAGGCGTCCAGTTCGTCGTCGAATGCTCGGGTGCGCCCGAGGCGCTAAACGAGGCGGCGCAGATGGTCGACCGCGGCGGCCGGATCTGCCTCGCCGCCTTTCCGCACGAGAAGGTGCCGGTCGATCTCGCCTATCTGGTGCGCAACAACATCTATGTCTACGGCATCCGCGGCGAGGGCCAGAGCGCCACCCACCGGGCGATGGCGCTGATGAAGCAGAAGCGCTTTGACGCGCGGCTGATTCACACCCACACCTTTCCGCTCGACGAGTTGCCGACCGCGCTCAAATACGCGCGCGAGCGGATCGACGACGCGATCAAGGTGGTGGTCAAGAACCAGGCCTGAGGCCTATTCGGCTGCGGTCTTGGCCTCGACGGGCCTTCCCGCTGGCGGGCTTTGCCCCGAACAGGCCCGACTTGACCCAGTCGCGCAGCTTCTGGAACACGACATAGAGGCCGGGAATCAGGAAGATTCCGAAGACCGAGGCGGCCAGCATCCCAAAGAACACCGCGGTCGCGACCGCCTGACGCGTGACGGCGCCCGCTCCGCCCGAGATCAGCAATGGCACGAGACCGAGGATGAAGGCGAATGACGTCATCATCACCGCGCGGAACCGCGCCCGCGCGCCATTGAGCGCCGCCTCGGCGACGGCGAGGCCGTCACGCCGCGCTTCCATCGCGAATTCGACGATCAGGATCGCATTCTTGGCGGCGAGCGCGATCAGCACGACGATGCCGATCTGGGCGAACACGTCGTTCGGCAGCCCGGTCAGCAGCAGGCCGCCGAGCGCGCCCGCCAGCCCGATGGTGATCGAGACGATCACCGCCGCCGGCATCGCCCAGGATTCGTAAAGCCCGACCAGCACGAGGTAAGCGAACAGCACGGCGAGCGCGAGGATCACCGTGGTCTGGCCGGCAGCAATCTTTTCCTGGTAGGCGGTGCCGCTCCACGAATACCCGAACCCCGCCGGCAACGTCGCTTTCGAAACCTGCTCCATCGCCGCCAATGCCTGACCCGATGAATAGCTTTGACCCGGCCGTCCTTGAATTGCCACGGCCCGCAAATTGTTGAAGCGGTAAATGTAGCCGGGTCCGAGCACGTTCTCGACCGTCGCGAGCGAGCGGATCGGCACCAGGGCGCCGGTTTTGGCGCGCACATGCACCTCGAAGATGTCCTCGAGCTGCATGCGCTGCGCCGTCTCGGCCTGCAGGATGACCTGCCAGGTCCGGCCGAATTTGTTGAAGTCGTTGACCCGGTACCCGCCGAGCGTCGCCTGGAGGGCGGTAAAGATGTCGCTGATGCTGATGCCCAGGGTCTCGGCCCGCTCGCGGTCGATGTCGAGTCGGATCAGCGGGGTCGAGGCGCCGTAGGTGGTGAAGACGCCGGCCAGCGCCGGGTCCTCGTTCGCCGCCTGGATCAGCCCGCGAGCGACCGCGCCCATCTCGCTGGGCGGCGCGCCCGAATAGGATTGCAGCTGGTATTCGAACCCGGCGCCGGTGCCGAGCCCGATGATCGGCGGCAGATTGAACGGGATCACGATCGCCGCCGGGATCTTCAGGAATTCGCCGCGCAGGTGGTCGAGCACGCCCCACACCTTCTCTTTCTCGCCGTGGCGATCGTCGAACGGGGTGAGGGTCACAAAAAAAGTTGCCTTGTTCGATTGGTTGATGCCGTCGATCAGGCTGTAACCGATGATCGTCGTGACCGCCGCGACGCCCGGCGTCGCTTTGGTGATCTTGTCGACCTCGGCGGCGACGGCGCCGGTGCGATTGAGCGAGGCGCCCTCGGGCAGCTGCGCCTCCATCAACAGCGCGCCTTGGTCCTCCTCAGGGAGGAACCCCCCCGGCACCGCGCGGCCGAAGCCCACAATCGCGGCAACCGCAACGCCGACCAGCGCGAGGGTCAGCAGCACCCGCGGCGCGATATGCCCGACGATGCTCGTGTAGCCGCGCTGCATGCCGTCGATGCCGCCCTGCATCGTGCGGATGATCCGGCCGGGCGGCGGACCGTGGCGCAGCAGCAACGAGCACAAGGCCGGCGACAACGTCAGAGCGTTCAGCGCCGAGATCAGCATCGACACCGACACGGCGACGGCGAATTGCTGATAGAGCTGGCCGACGATGCCCGGGATGAAAGCGACCGGGACGAAGACCGACAGCAGCACCAAGGTAATCGCGATGATCGGCGCGGTGATCTGGGCCATCGCCGCCTTGGCGGCATCGGCCGGAGACATTTCGGGATGCTCGGCGATCATGTGTTCTACCGCCTCGACGACGACGATCGCGTCGTCGACGACGATCCCGATCGCCAGCACCAGCGCCAACAGCGAGATCGTGTTCGCCGAAAAGCCGAGCGCCAGCATCGCGGCGAAGGTGCCGACGAGCGCCACCGGCACCGCGATGATCGGTACCAAGGTCGCGCGCAGGCTGCCGAGGAAGACGAAGACAACGAGCGCCACCAGCACAAAGGCCTCGATCAGGGTCGAGATCACCTTGTGAATCGAGGCGTTGACGAAAACCGTCGTGTCGTACGGGATCTCCCAGGTCATGTCGTCTGGAAAGCGCTCGGCCATGTCCGTCATTGCCTTGCGCACCGCCTTCGCGGTCGCCACCGCGTTCGCCCCCGGGGCCAGATAGATGCCCATCGCCGAGGCGGACTTGCCGTTAAAGGTCGAAAACACGTCTCCGGATAACGCTCCGAGCTCCACTCGGGCCACGTCGCGCACCCGGATCAGCGAGCCGTTCGGCTGCGCGCGCACGATGATCGCGCCGAACTGCTCGGGGGTTTCGAGCCGCCCTTGGGTGGTCAGGGGGATCATCCGCTGCTGCGCTTCGACGACCGGCGCGCCGCCGATACGACCGACAGCGGCCTGCACATTCTGCGCGCGCACCGCCCCGATCACGTCCTGTGGCGTCAGCCCGAGCCCGGTCAGCCGGTCCATGTCGAGCCAGATGCGCATCGCATAGTCCTGCTGGCCAAACAAATTGGCTTGCCCGACGCCGGGGATACGGCTGATCGTGTCGCGGATGTTGATCAGCAGGTAATTCGACAAAAATAGGCTGTCATGCGTCCCCTTGGGCGAACGCAGCACCACCACCTGCAAGATCGCCGAGGATTTCTTGTCGACTTTGACCCCGTATTGCTGCACCTCCGCCGGCAGACGCGCCATCGCCCGCTGCACCCGGTTCTGGACATTGACCGTGTTGGTTTCGGGATCGGTGCCGACCGCAAACGACACGGTCAGGTTGTAGGAGCCGTCATTTCCCGAAAACGAGCGCATATACAGCATGCCGGTGACGCCGTTGATCTCGCTTTCGATGACCTGGGCGACGGTCTGTTCAACGACCTCGGCGTTGGCGCCTTGATAGGTGGTCGTTACCGACACCTCGGGCGGAACAATGTCGGGGAACTGCGCGATCGGGATGGCCGCCAGCGAGATCAGTCCGGCGAGCGTGATCAGGATCGAAATGACGATCGCCAGCCGCGGCCGGTCGACAAAAACGGCCGAAATCATCGGCGTCCCTCTCTCTTTGACGCCTCAGGCGGGCGGAGTGGCGCTCGGCGCCACAGTCAGGCCCGGGCGCACCCGAGCCTGACCCTGCACGATAACCCGATCCCCGGCGGCGAGCCCCTCCTTCACGACCGCGGTGCCGTCACGCTGGATCTCGACCTTGACCGGACGCCTGACCGCCTTGTTTTGCTGCGTCGACGACAAAAACGTAAGTGCCGGCCTGATCCTGGGCGATCGCCGATTGCGGGATCACCAGCGCCTGCACCGGCTTGCCGATTTCGAGAATCACCCGCACGCTCATCCCGTCGGCGAGGATGCCCTTCGGATTGGGGAAGACCGCGCGCAGCGGGATCGAATCGGTATTCGGATCGGCCTGCACGCCGACGAAATCGAGCTTTCCCGGCTGATCGTAGGTCGAGCCGTCGGCGAGCCTCAGACGGGCGACGATCGCATTCGAGTTGCTCTTGAGGTACGTCGCGGCGCGCCTCGATCAGCTGGCGTTGGCTGACGTTGAAGACGACCTGGATCGGATCCTCTTTGACCACGGTCGCGAGCACTCCGCTGTTGGGGCCGACGAGATTGCCGGGCGAATACGCGGCCTGGCCGATGCGGCCGGTGATCGGGCTTTTGATCTGGGTATAAGATAGATCAACTTCGGCAGCCTGCTGCGCCGCTTGGGCCTGCGCGAGCGCTGCCTTCGCCTTGAGCAGGGCCGATTCGCGCAGGTCGAGTTCCGACTGCGGGATCGTTTTCGTCTTGATCAGCTCGCGTCCGCGCCGGGCCTGCAAATCGGCAAAATCGGCCGCGGCGGCGGCCGCAGCGACCTCGGCCTTGCGCTGGGCTAGCATCGCCTCGAATGGCGCGGGATCGAGCGTGAAGACGGTCTGGTCGGTATTGACCCGATCGCCCTCCTTGAATAGTCGCGGTCCGAGATAACCGGCGACACGGGCGCGCAGATCGACCTTGTCGACCGCCTTGACGCGGCCGACGAACTCGGCGGTGCCCGACACGTCGCGCAACTGCGCCTGGGAAACAAGACCGCCGGCGGCGCCGGTTGCGCCAGGCGACCGGAAGGCTGAACCCGACGCAGGCCGAGCAACAGGGCGGCAAAGGAGAGCCGAGCCAGAACTGCGCGGGCGATCTTGCGACGTAAAATGGCGGGCACGATTCGTCTCGATCTAGGCAAGGATCGGCGTGCCGGCGGTAGGCGAGACCCCAAGAAGCGGCCGCCGCCGGGCTGCTTGAAAGGAAGGGCCGAGGCATCATATCACGCCGACTTTCCCAAAGGGGAAGCACCGTCCCACAGCGCGGCGCCGCCCTTGGCGCGTTGACATCGACCGAGGCCGGGCTTATCTCCGCTAGCTCCGAGAGGCCCAGGTGGCGGAATTGGTAGACGCGCTAGATTCAGGTTCTAGTGGGCGATTGCTCGTGGAAGTTCGAGTCTTCTCCTGGGCACCACTCGGCGATGCCGCAGTCCGCCATCGCGTGCAATGACTTTCCGGCTTCACCATGGCGATCTGCCTGAGGGCGTCGACTTCGGCGAAGTGGTGGCGATCGATACCGAAGCGATGGGGCTCAACCCGCGTCGCGACCGGTTGTGCCTCGTCCAGCTGTCGGCCGGCGACGGCGACGCCCATCTCGTGCAATTTGCCCCCGGCTCCTATGATGCGCCACGTCTGCGGCGGCTGCTGGCCGATCCCTGCGTCACCAAGCTGTTTCATTTCGCGCGCTTCGATCTGGCCATGCTCTATCATTACATTGGGGTCATGGCGCTTCCGGTTTATTGCACCAAGATCGCCTCGCGGCTGGCGCGCACCTTTACCGACCGGCACGGCCTGCGCGAGCTGTGCAAGGATCTGCTGAGCGTCGATCTGTCGAAGCAGCAGCAGAGCTCCGACTGGGGCGCGCCCAACCTCAGCGACGAGCAACTTCGTTACGCCGCCTCGGACGTACTCCATCTTCATGCGCTGCGCGACCGGCTCGACGCGATGCTGACCCGCGAGGGCCGTGAAGCGCTGGCACGGGCCAGTTTCGAGTTTTTGCCGCATCGCGTGCTGCTTGATCTTGGGGGCTGGGCGGAGCAAGACATCTTTGCGCACTGAGCGCGCGCTTTCGGGGAGGGGGCTCTCGACGCTGTCAATTTTTCGAACCACTCGCACCGCCGGGTGGCGATGAACAGCATCCTGGTCGCGTCCGAGGCGGGGCCTGGCCGACCGGTCTTTGGCGGGCAGGGCGCCGGCAGCGCCGATGTCGCCGTCGCCCGTCGCGTGATCCGCGCCGAAATCAGCGGCCTCGAAAGTCTGGCGCAGAGGCTCGACGACGCATTTGCCGCCGCGGTCGCCCTGTGCGTTGCAGCGCGCGGACGGATCGTCGTCACCGGGGTCGGCAAGAGCGGGCATGTGGGCCGCAAGATCGCTGCCACTCTGGCCTCGACGGGAACCCCGGCGCAGTTTGTTCATGCCGGGGAGGCGAGCCACGGCGATCTCGGCATGATCGGCGCCGACGACGCCATCGTGGCCCTGTCGAATTCTGGCGAGACCGCCGAATTCGCCGACATCATCGCTTATTCGCGACGCTTTCAGATTCCGCTGATCGCTGTCACGGGCGGCGGAGAATCGATGCTTGCCGCGGCGGCCGACGCGGTGCTGCTGTTGCCGCCTGCCGCGGAGGCCTGTCCGATGGGCCTGGCGCCGACGACGTCGACAACGGTAATGATGGCGCTGGGCGACGCGTTAGCGATCGCCTTGCTCGAGCGCCGGAACTTTTCATCCTCCGACTTTCGCGTGTTCCATCCCGGCGGCAGGCTCGGTCGGCGCTTGTTGCGGGTTTCCGATATCATGCATGGCCTCAGCGAGGTCCCGCTGGTCTCGCCCACCGCGCCGATGTCCGAGGCGATTCTGGTAATGACGGCGCGGAGTTTCGGTTGCGTCGGCGCGTGCGATGGCGCAGGGCGGCTGATCGGCGTTGTTACCGATGGCGATTTGCGGCGGCACATGGGCGCTTCACTACTCGCCCGGCCGGTAGCGGAAATCATGCATCGCTCGCCAAAGACGATTGCTGCCGCGGCGTTGGCGGCGGAGGCCTTGGGGCTGATGAACCGGAACGCGATCACGTCGCTCTTCGTCGTCGACGGCGAGGCGCGTCCGACCGGCTTTCTCCATATGCACGACTGCCTGCGCGCCGGGGTGGCGTGACGGGCATTGGGATGAGCTCGCCGGAACAACAGGCCGAACGGGATCCGGTCGCAGTGGCGAGTCCACAGCGGGGCGCGCGCCAGTGGCGGCCGAAACCCGCGGCGGATCGCTACAGCCGGCGCGTCGCTCTGCTCAAACGAGTGCTGCCGATAATCGGCGGCGCATTGCTGTTGCTGGTAGCCGCATGGCCGCGGCTGTCCCCATTGTTGGACAGCGTCCGCCTCGGCTTTGCCGCGATCGATCTGCGCGAGGCGCGCGAGCTCAAAATGCTCGACCCCCGTTATGCCGGAATCGATCGGCTCAACCGGCCCTATGTCGTAACCGCGGCCGTCGGCCGCCAAGTGCCGAATCACGACAATCTGATGTCACTCGAACAGCCGCGGGCGGTGATGACCGTGCATGGTGGCGCCGAGGTCGTGCTGACTTCTGCGACCGGGATCTACCAGTCGCAAACGCAACTGCTCGACCTGTTTGGCGGCGTCACGCTGACGCACCAGAACGGCACCCGGTTTGTGACGAGACGCGCCCATGCCGATTTTTCAGACAACACTGCCGTGGGCCATGATCCGATCGAGGGACACGGGCCCGCGGGCGACATTTGGGGCCAGGGCTTCCGCATTCTCGATAAGGGCGACACCATCATCTTTACCGGTCGGTCGCATTCCATTCTGATCGGAAGCAGGCCGGCCAAAGCAACGAGGCCGCCTCCGGCGCTGCCGGCCGCGGTCGCCAACACAGCGGCGCAAATCGAAGCTGCCGCCACTCTGCCCCACGCCGCGCCGGCCGGCGTGCATCGCTCCGCCGCTACCGCCCGGCACGCTGCTGCCAAGCCGGCGGCGACGCATCATTCCGCCGGAAGATCGCACCGGAACAAAACACCGGCCGTCAACGCATCTTCCGCGAAACGCCGCGTCGTGGAAAAGCCGGTCAAGCGCACGCCGGCCCCCCGTAAGGTCGAACCCGATGCCGGCTAACCAGGGGATCGCAGCAATGGTCATGCCGCGGCAGGTGTTGCGGCGGCGCCGGGTTGGGCCGAGGCTCGCCGCATTGCTCGCTGTCGTGGCTTTAGGCTCGCTCGATGCGTCGGCGCAGGGCTTGAACCTCGGCGGGGGTTCGACCGACAACCGCCCGATCGACATCACCGCCGATTCGGGTCTCGAGTGGCAACAGCAAGCACAGGTCTATATTGCCCGCGGCAACGCCGTGGCCACGCGTGGAACATCCGAGGTGCATGCCGATACGTTGACCGCCCATTACCGCCCGAGCAAAAGCAACACGGCGGACGGGGGCAACGAGGTCTACCGTATCGACGCCGACGGCCATGTCGTTCTGAAGGGGCCGACGCAGACCGTGATCGGCGACCAGGCCGTCTACGACCTCGACCGGCAGATCGCGGTCGTTACCGGCAGGGCGCTCAAGCTGACGACCCCGACCGATGTCGTAACTGCGCGTGACAGTCTCGAATGGTACGATGCAACGCAGATCGCGGTCGCTCGTGGCGGCGCGGTTGCCACCCGCGCCGACAAGCACATTCGCGCCGACGTGCTGACCGCGCATATGACGAAGGAGAAGCCGAACCCGGCCGGCGACAAGCCGGGTGCGACCAATCCTGCCGAGTCCAAAACAGCAGCAACGCCGGCCAAACCGCAATCAGGCGCCGCCAAGCAAGCCTCGCCGTCCGGGCCGCTCGGCGCCGACGGTGAGACTTCGCGGATCAGCCGTGTCGACGCTCAGGGGAACGTCGTAGCCTGGAATCCTACGGATGTCGGTCGCGGCGATTACGGGGTCTACAATGCCGATACCGGTATTGTCACACTGCTGGGGAACGTTACCATTACCCGTGGACAGAACGTCATCAGAGGCAAATATGCCGTCCTCGATCTCAACACAAATGTCAGCCGCATGATGACCGTCGCCGCGAAACCGGGTGAACCGACGCCGCGGGTCGAGGGGCTGTTCTTTCGCCAGGATGCAACGACCGCCGCATCCGGCAGTGGCCCGGCAACCGGCGCGAAACCTGCCTCCAGCGGCCGGTCCAAGCCATGAAATGGATGGAAAGGCCTTTCGCCTCCTCCCCCAGCGCCGAAGCCGACCAGATGCGACCGCGCCTTGTCGCTCACAATCGCGCGATGCATGGCCGCGCGTTTTCCAGCCGCGGGCTGCAGGGGCAGGGGCTGGGAAAGAGCTTCAAGCGGCGGCCGGTATTACGCGGCGTCAACGTCTCGGTTCAGCGCGGCGAGGTGGTCGGGCTGCTCGGGCCCAACGGAGCCGGCAAGACCACCTGCTTTTACATCATTACCGGGCTGATCGCCGCCGATACCGGGGTGGTCAGCCTCGACGGGCAGGACATCACCGATCTTCCAATGTACCGCCGCGCTCGCCGGGGCATCGGCTACCTTCCGCAAGAGGCGTCGATCTTTCGCGGCCTTACCGTCGAGCAGAATATCCGCGCGATCCTCGAAGTGGCGGAGCCCGAACCCGAGCTGCGCGAGGCGGCGCTAAACTCGCTCTTGGCCGAGTTTTCGATCACTCACTTGCGTCGGACGCCGGCGACGGCGCTTTCAGGCGGCGAACGCCGCCGCTGTGAGATCGCCCGGGCGCTTGCGACCCAGCCTCATTTCATCCTTCTCGACGAGCCGCTCGCCGGCATCGATCCGATCGCGGTCGGCGACATCCGTGATCTGATCGGCCACCTCAAGGATCGCGGGATTGGCGTGTTGATAACCGATCATAACGTGCGCGAGACCTTGGAAATCGTCGATAGAGCGTATATACTGCACGCCGGTCAGGTTTTGATGGAAGGAAAACCCGCTGAAATCGTGGCCGACGCCGACGTGAGACGGGTTTTCCTGGGCGACCGGTTTAGCCTGTAAGCCGCTCCCAGCGGAGCATAATGTGAATAGGATGGGTTTTTCCCAGCGGCTTGAGGTGCGGCAGTCGCAGGCGTTGGTGATGACGCCGCAGCTGCAGCAGGCCATCAAGATGCTGCAGCTCTCGAACCTCGAGCTGACCGATTTCGTCGACACCGAAATCCAGCAGAACCCGCTGCTCGAACGCCACGAGCGAAGCACCGAAGAAGCGGTCCCGCCCGACGCTCCGAGCGTCGCCGAGGCCGTTATCTCCACAGCCTTGCCGGAGGCGTTGCCGGTTGACTTTGCCCCCGATGCCGCCGAGCAGTGGCACGCCGCCGCGGGAGCCGAGGGTGACGGCTCGCTCGATCTCGGCGGCGAGCCCCAGTCCTGGCGCAGCCGCACCGGAACGACCGGCGGCGAGGACCGCCCCGGTTTCGAGCACACGGCGGCCCGGCCGCGCACCTTGCGCGAGCATGTGATCGAGCAGATCGGAACCGATTTGACCAACCAGGGCGACCAGCTGATCGCCTTGCACCTGCTCGACCTTCTCGACGAAACGGGCTATGTCGGCGGTGCGCTCGATGGCGTGGCGCTGCTCCTCGGTTGCGCCCAGGCCCGGGTCGACGCGGTCCTCGCCCGGCTCCAGCAATTCGATCCCGCCGGCATCTTTGCCCGCGATCTGCCGGAATGCCTGGCGCTGCAGTTACGCGACCGCAACCGGCTTGATCCGGCGATGCAAACCCTGCTCGACAACCTGCCGTTGCTCGCCGCGCGCAACATCGCGGCGCTGATGCGCGTGTGCCAGGTCGACCACGAGGACGTCGCCGAGATGATCGCCGAGATCAAATCGCTCGACCCTCGCCCCGGCCTCGCCTTCGACCCGCCCCTGGCGCAGCTGGTCGTGCCCGACATTCTGATGCGTGCGCAACCCGACGGTGGCTGGATTGTCGAGCTCAACGCCGAAACCCTGCCGCGCGTGTTAGTCAACAACAAATACCATGCGCAAGTGAGCCGGGTAGCGCGCAGCAAGGCGGAAAGGGATTATTTGACCGACCGGTTGCAGGCCGCAAACTGGCTGGTCAAATCGCTGCATCAGCGGGCCACTACGATCCTCAAGGTCGCCGCCGAGATCGTGCGGCAGCAGGACGCGTTTTTCCGCCGTGGGGTCCAGTCCTTGCGGCCGTTGATCCTGCGAGACATCGCCGAAGCGATCGACATGCACGAGAGCACGGTCAGCCGGGTGACCAGCAACAAGCACATGGCCACGCCGCGCGGGGTTTATGAGCTCAAATATTTCTTTACCTCTTCGATCCCCGCTTCGAGCGGCGGCGAGGCGCATTCGGCCGAGGCGGTGCGTTACCAGATCCGCGCGCTGATCGACAGCGAGCCCGCCGCCGCCACCTTGTCCGACGAGCGGATCGTCGAGTTGCTGCAACGCAACGGCGTCGACATCGCCCGGCGCACCGTCGCCAAATACCGTGAGGCGATGCGCATCCCATCTTCGGTGCAGCGCCGCCGGGAGAAACTGCTCACGCCCTAGCGAGGCGTGAAAGGTGGCCGCCAGTGTTGACGCGGAGACGGTGGACGCCTAGCGTGCGCCGCTTGACCGCGTTCGAGGGCATTCCCAATTTCGCTCGCGGGAGGTCTCGACGACCGCCCGGTGCAAGCGGGAAAGGCAAGTGCGTTCATGCAGTTGACGGTCACGGGCAAGCAGATCGAAGTTGGCGATGCGCTGCGCGCGCATGTCGAAGCGAGCCTCGCCTCGATCCTCGAGAAGTATTTCAAGACCGCGATCGAAGCCCACGTCGTGGTGGCAAGGGAGGCCCACCTGATCCGGGCCGAAATCTCCCTTCACATTGGACGCGGGATCGTTGTCAACGCCGGTGCTGCAGTCGGCGAAGTTTACGCCGCCTTCGATGCCGCCGCCGAGCGTGTGGCCAAGCAGCTGCGCCGTTACAAACGACGCCTTCGCGACCACCACGCCAAGTTCCGCGATCCGGCCGAGGTCGAAGAACGGGCGCGGGACTCCGTGTTGGCGCCGATGGCGGAGGAAGCGGACGGAGATGATCCCGCCGGCGGGCCGGCGGTCATTGCCGAAATCAGCGCCGAACTGCCGCGCCTGACGGTGGGCGAGGCGGCGATGCGGATGGATCTCGCCGACGCGCTTGTATTGCTGTTTCGCAACCGTGCGCATGGCGAGCTCAATCTGGTCTATCGGCGCGCGGACGGTAATATCGGCTGGATCGATCCCGAGCTCGACCCGGCGCGGCAGGCGCATCGGCGCCAAGCCTGAGCAGCCTCAACGCCGATGGCTGAACCTTCCCGCCTTAGCGATCGCGGAGCGATCACGACCATCGGGCTCGCCTCCGACGCAACCGTCCGCCGCTCGGACGATCGTTGACGGCGCGCCGGGCCGGCCGGTCGAAACCATGGAGATCACCGATCTGATCACGCCGCAAAGCGTGGTGCCGCAATTGCGTGCGGCAAATAAGCGGCAGGCTCTGCAGGAACTCGCCAAACGTGCTGCCGCGATGACCGGGGTTCACGAGCGGACGATTTATGATGTGCTGATCGAGCGCGAGCGCTTGGGCACCACCGGTATCGGTATGGGGATCGGCATCCCGCACGGAAAGCTCCCCGGGCTCGGCAAGCTCTACGGCATCTTCGCCCGGCTGGAGCGCCCCATCCCGTTCGAGGCGATTGACGACCAGCCGGTAGACCTGATCTTTCTGCTGCTGGCCCCGGAAACCGCGGGTGCGGACCATCTGAAGGCGCTGGCTCGCGTCTCGCGGCTGTTGCGCGACCGGGCCGTGTGCGACAAGTTGAGAGGTACGGACAACGCCGACGCGCTCTACGCCCTTCTGACCGATTTCACCGCCAGCGACGCCGCCTGACCGGTTAGTGCACGCTCACTGGTTCGAGATCGTGCTGCCGCACGGTCACAAAGGCGACGTCGCGATTGGATAGCATTGCGATCTGCGTGCCATCCGCGGCATGCACGGCGTAGCCGGTTGTGCCATCGACCACAACCGCCTTGATGTAGGCGAGATCCTGCATTCCGAACAGCGCCAACTCGCGCGCCGACATCTGCTTTATCCGCTCGATCCTGTCCATTTAATCCCTTCCTTCCAGCCGCGCCTTCGGCCGCGGCTGATTTTTACTCCGGTGAGCGCGTCGTCCGGCTTTCGCCGATGCTTTTGATCTCGACCGTGCGCACCTTGGTCTCGACCTCGGGACGGACGAGATCGATATGAAGGAGCCCGTTGTCGAGCCACGCGCCGTTGACCTCAATTCCTTCCGCCAGGACGAACGAGCGCTGAAATTGCCGCGCGGCGATGCCGCGATGCAGGTAGACGCGCTGCGCATCGTCGACCTGCTTGCCGCGGACCACGAGTTGGTTGTCCTCGACCGTAATCCCGAGGTCGCCCATCGTAAAGCCCGCGACCGCCAGGGTGATGCGCAGTTCATTCTCGCCGAGCTGCTCGATGTTGTAGGGCGGATAGCCGTCGCTCGAGATTTTGCTCACCCGGTCGAGCGCCCGCTCGAAATGGTCGAAGCCCAGGAGTAGGGGCGAGTTGAACAGCGACAGCCTGGACATCCGTTCTTCTCCTCATCGGCGAGCGAGATACCGCGGCTGGGCCCGTACGCGGCGCCCCGCCGTGGACCACATTTTCTACCCGTGATATTTGGGGCTCGGGGAACCGCCGATCAAGCGCGGGCGCGGTTTGCCCCCGAGCGGGCGACCGCGATATTCCGAACCGCTGCTTTCGCCGGGCAGGGAGCGCACCATATCCTTCGGCACGGCGATCTCCGCATCAGCAGTCGGGTGAGGCCATGTCGAGACCCGGACGAAACTGGCGCGTTATCCTGGCGCTTTTCTGTTGTGCATTCCTCGCCCTGGCGCCGGCTCTTGCCGAGGCGCGAGGCGGCGGCTCGTTTGGCGGCCGGCCATCGAGCATGGGCAGCCGCGGAACGCGCAGTTGGGACAACAACGGCGCGCAGCCGCTGAACCGCAGCCTGACCCCGCAGCCCGGCCAGTCCGGCTACGCATCAGCGCCGGCCTACCCCGCTTACGGCGGCAGCCTTTTTCAGCGCCATCCGTTTCTGACCGGGCTCGCCGGCGGGCTGTTCGGCTCCTGGCTGTTCGGGCACGCCGGCAATGCCGCGACCGGCGGCGGAGCCGGATCGGCGCTCGGCGGCCTGCTGTGGATCGCGATCATCGGTTTCTTGATCTGGCTGGCGTTCCGCTTCTTCCGCCGCGCGCCAGGATCGTCGGGTTGGCCTGGCGGAGGGGGGTTCACTGCTCGCTCGGCCGGAGCAGCGGCGGCGCCGGCCGTTCGCGACCGTGGCCGCGACATCAACCTCGCCGATGCCGATCTTCAATCGTTCCAGCAGCTGCACGCGGCGATCCAGCAAGCCTGGAGCGCCGGCGATCTCGCGCGCCTCGGGCGACTGATGACCCCCGAAATGCTCAGCTATTTCGCCGATGAGCTGACCCGCAACACGAGCCGGGGGGTGAGCAACGTCGTCTCCGATGTGCGGCTTCTCAAGGGCGAGCTGAACGAGAGCTGGGAGGAACGCGATCGGCAATACGCCACGGCGTTTATGCGCTGGCGGGCGCTCGACTATGTCGTCCGCCTTGGCGCCGCGCCCGGAGAGCGCGGCGATGTTGTCGGCGGGGATCCCCGCACACCGGTCGAGGCCGAGGAAATATGGACCTTTGTGCGCGCGCGCGGCGGCGCCTGGTTGCTCTCCGCGATCCAGCAGGTCTGACCAAGCTGACGGAGGGTCGGGTCAGGGCCAAGCCGCTTCGGGGGGCAACGACATCAGGATCGCCTCGACATTACCGCCGGTCTTCAACCCGAACCGGGTGCCGCGGTCGTAAAGCAGATTGAACTCGACGTAGCGGCCGCGGCGAACGAGCTGATGGCGGCGCTGCTCATCGGTCCAAGGCAGCCGCATCCGCGGCCGCACGATCGCCGGATAGACCTCGAGGAAAGCCTCGCCGACCGAGCGGACAAAGCCGAAGTCGCGCTGCCAATCACCGCTGTCGAGATAATCGAAGAAGATCCCGCCCGCGCCGCGCGCCTCGCCCCGATGTTCGAGGAAAAAATATTCGTCGCACCAGGCCTTGAAGCGCGCGTGGCAGTCGGGGTCGTAGCCGGCGCAGGTGGCGGCGAGGGCCGCGTGAAACATCTGTTCCGCATCCGCATCCGGATAAATCGGAGTTAGATCGCTTCCGCCGCCAAACCAGGCTTTGCTGGTGACGATATGGCGGGTGTTCATATGCACCGCCGGGACCAGCGGCGAACGCATATGGGCGACAAGCGAGATCCCGCTCGCCCAAAAGCGCGGGTCCGCCGCGGCGCCTGGGATGTCGTTGCGAAACTCGGGCGAGAATTCACCCGACACCGTCGAGATGTTGACCCCGACCTTTTCGAACACGCGCCCGCGCATGGCCGAGATGGTCCCGCCGCCACCGCCGGGGCGTTGCCACGGGGCGCGCTCGAACCGGCCAGCCGGACCATCCTCGGGACGCTCGGCGGAAAATTCGTCCTCGATTGCCTCGAACGCCGCGCAGATGTGGTCGCGCAGCGCGGAAAACCATGTTGCGGCGCGGTCGCACCGGTCGGGGTCGGGGGGAAAGGTGGCGGCTTGGCTCATGGCGACGGGAACAAGCCGGTCTGTCGTAACGCTTCGGCGAGCGCCACCGCGCCGGCAAGGGCGACGTTGAGCGATCGGGCCGGCGCGCGCAAGGGGATCACTATCCGCGCCGCCGCAGCTTCGTGCACCGCCGGCGGAACCCCGGCGCTTTCCCGACCGAGCAGGATCGTATCGTTGCCCTCAAACGCAAACCGGTGCAGCGCCACGGTGCCGGAGGTCGTCATCAACAGCACCCGTGACCGAGGGTCGCGGTTCGCGAGAAACGCCTGCCACGACGCGTGGCGCACGATCGGACAGATAGCCGCATAGTCGAGCGCTGTGCGCCTGAGGCGCCGGTCGTCGAGCAAGAACCCGCATGGCTCGATCAAATCGACCGCGATCCCGAAACAGGCAGCGAGCCGCAGCAAGGCCCCGGTATTTTGCGGTATGTCCGGCTCAAATAGGGCGAGGCGCAAGCTGATCTCCGATGAAACCACTCGACGTTCGATTTTCTTCGCGGCGTCCACATGTATTACACGGGTCCAGGCGACCACCGCCGTGGCGGTCATTTCTGCGGCAGTCTGTCGCATAGTTCGCCTTCTTCAACAGTATAGCTTCGCGCAACGGCTGCGGCCGGCGAACCGGCGCGGCGTGACGAGGTTCTGAATGGCCGATTTGGCGCACCAGCATATTGCCGACGTGCATCCCGACCGGATCCGCCGCAATTTCGACCGTTGTCGAGACTGGGCTCAGCCGCGGCGGGGCTTGATCTGCGCCACCATCGAGATCGGCTAGGAGAGCAATGTGGCCGACACCCCTCCCCCGCCGACCAACGGGATCATCCGCTGGATCGACCATCGGCTGCCGTTTGTGGCGCTGTTGCGGCATGAGCTTTACGATTACCCAACCCCTCGCAACCTGAGCTATTGGTGGAATTTCGGTTCTCTCGCCGGGATCATGCTGGTCGTGATGATCGTGACCGGCATCTTCCTGGCGATGCAATATACGCCGAGCGCGCAACTCGCCTTCGACTCGGTCGAGCGCATTATGCGCGACGTCAATTACGGCTGGCTGATGCGCTACGCCCACGCCAACGGCGCGTCGATGTTTTTCGCGATCGTCTACATCCATATTTTCCGGGGACTCTATTACGGCTCTTACAAGGCGCCGCGCGAATTGCTGTGGATCCTTGGCGTAATCATCCTGATATTGATGATAGCGACTGCGTTCATGGGATACGTGCTGCCGTGGGGGCAGATGAGCTATTGGGCCGCCACCGTGATTACCAGTCTGTTTTCGGCGATCCCGCTCGTGGGCCACAGTATCGTCACGTTCTTGTGGGGCGGCTTTACCGTTGGGGATCCGACCCTGCACCGCTTTTATGCGCTGCACTATCTGCTGCCCTTTGTGATCCTGTTGGTCGTGCTGCTGCACCTGGTCGCGCTGCACCGCTTCGGCTCCAACAATCCGTTGGGCATCGACATGAAGGGCCCACAAGATTCGATCCCATTCCATCCTTATTACACGATCAAGGATATGTTCGGGTTGTGTGTATTTCTTCTTATCTATGCCTTCTTTATATTCTATGCGCCGAACTTTCTCGGCAACCCAGACAATTATATCCCGGCGAATCCGTTGCTGACGCCGAACCATATCGTCCCGGAATGGTATCTGCTGCCTTATTACGCGATTCTGCGCTCGATCACGTTTTCGATCTTCGGTATCCCAGCCAAGTTACTCGGCGTGATCTGTTCGTTCGGCTCGTTGTTCATGTTGTTCATCGTGCCCTGGCTCGATACCTCGCCGGTGCGCAGCGCACGATTTCGGCCGGTCTACAAATGGGTGTTTTGGCTGCTCGTCATTGACGTGCTGGCCTTGGGCTGGGTCGGCTTCAACCCGCCGCAGGGCATCGTCGTGAGCGTCGGCCAGATCGCCACGCTGTATTACTACGTTCACTTCCTGATCCTGTTCCCGCTGATCGGCTGGCTCGAACGCCCGCATCCGTTGCCGACCAGCATCGCCGCCACGGTGCTCGGCGGCGCAGCGCCGTTGGGCGGCGCCGGCTCGCCGATAGAGAAAGCCTGAGATGGTGAAATATCCGGCCGCGGTGGCGGCGCTGCTGACGATGCTGGCGCTGGCCCCCGCCGCCACCCGAGCCGACGATGAAACCCCGTCGCCGCCGCGCCAGCAATGGTCGTTCGACGGGGTTTTCGGCACTTATGATCGCGCGGCGGCGCAACGCGGTTTTCAGGTCTACAAGCAAGTCTGCTCAGCCTGTCATGCCGTCGAGCATCTGCGCTTCGGCGACCTAGCGGGGCTCGGTTATACGCCGAGCGAAATCAAGGCCATTGCCGCGAGCGACCAGGTCACCGACGGGCCTAATGATCAGGGCCAGATGTACCAGCGGCCCGGCCGGGCTTCGGATCCGATCCCCGGCCCGTTTCCGAATGTACAAGCGGCGCGTGCAGCAAACGGCGGCGCGCTCCCGCCCGACCTGTCGATGATCGTCAACGCGCGCGACGGCGGCGCCGACTATGTCTTCGCGATCCTAAATGGTTTCAAGCCGCCGCCAGCGGGGTTCACCGTGCCGCCGGGGCGATATTACAACGAGTTTTTCCTTGGGCACCTGATCGCGATGCCGCCGCCGCTCACCGATGGCGCAGTGACCTATGCCGACGGAACCAAGGCGACGGTGCCGCAGATGGCGCACGATGCCGCCACCTTTTTGGCCTGGGCTTCACAGCCCCAGCTCGACACCCGCCATCGTATCGGGGCCAAGGTGTTCCTGTTCCTGATTGTTGTCGTCGGTATCTTCTACGCGGCCAAGCGCAAAATCTGGACGGTCGTCCACTGAGCCTGACATGACCGCACCCGTCATCGGCATTATCGGCGGCAGCGGGCTTTACGAGATCGACGGGCTTGCCGACGTCGCATGGCGGCGGGTCGAGAGCCCGTTCGGGTCAACTTCGGATGAATTCTGCTTCGGCACGCTCGACGGCCAACCGGTCGTGTTCGTGCCGCGTCACGGCCGCGGACACGTGCTGCCGCCGTCAGAAATCAATTTCCGCGCCAACATCGACGCACTGAAACGCTGCGGCGTTACCGATATCGTCTCGCTTTCCGCGGTCGGCAGCCTGCGCGAGGATCTTGCGCCCGGGGATTTCGTCGTCGTCGACCAATTTATCGACCGCACATTTGCCCGGCCCAAGAGCTTCTTTGGCGCCGGCTGCGTCGCCCATGTTTCGATGGCCCATCCGGTGTGCGGCCGGATCGGCGACGCGCTGGCCACGGCCGCGGCGCCGGCCGGATTGGTGGTGAAGCGTGGCGGCACCTATCTGGTCATGGAGGGACCGCAATTTTCGACCCTTGCCGAAAGCCGGCTCTACCGATCGTGGAATTGCGACGTGATCGGAATGACCAACATGCCCGAGGCCAAGCTCGCCCGCGAGGCCGAAATGTGCTATGCGACGTTGGGCATGGTCGCCGATTACGACTGCTGGCATCCCGAGCACGACGCGGTGACGGTCGAGATGATCGTCGGCGTGCTGCTCGCCGGCGCGCAAAAGGCCAAGGCGCTGGTCCGCCGCGTCGTACCGCTCCTTGCCGCGCATACCGGCCTGTGCCCTCAGGGCTGCCGGCATGCTCTCGACCATGCGCTGATCACCGCACCTGAGCGGCGTGACCCGGTGGTGCTCGCCCGTCTCGACGCCGTCGCCGGGCGCGTGCTCGGACCGCCGATTGTTGGGGAGACCACATGAGATGAACGTTGGCGGCCGGCCGATGCGCACGATCTGGCTGGCTGCTGACCGGCGCACCGTCGAGATCATCGATCAGACCAGACTGCCGCACGAGCTGGTGATCGTCGCGCTGAGGAGTCTCGACGATGCCGCGAACGCGATCCGCACGATGCAAGTGCGCGGAGCGCCGCTGATCGGCGCCGCGGCGGCTTACGGCATGGCGCTGGCGACGCTCGCCGACGCTTCCAATTCCGCGATTGAGCGAGCGGCGGCGACGCTCGCCGCGACCCGTCCGACCGCGGTCAATCTGGGCTGGGCGCTCGGCGAAATGGAACGTGCGCTGCATGAAGTCCCGCCGCGGCGGCGGTTTGCCGCCGCCCTCACCAAGGCCGGCGAGATCGCCGAGACCGATGTCGCGATCTGCCGCGCCATCGGCGAGCATGGCTCCCGGCTGATCGAAGAGGCATGGCGGCGCAAGGACATGAGCGGCCGTGTCGATATTCTGACCCATTGCAACGCCGGCTGGCTCGCCACGGTCGATTGGGGCACCGCCCTCGCCCCAATCTATCGCGCCAATGACGACGGCATCCCGGTCCATGTCTGGGTGGATGAGACCCGGCCGCGTAATCAGGGCGCCGGCCTGACCGCCTGGGAGCTCGGCCAGCACGGGGTTGCGCATACGGTCATCGTCGACAATGCGGGCGGCCATCTGATGCGGCAGGGTCTCGTCGATCTGTGTATCGTCGGCACCGACCGCACCACGGCCGGCGGCGACGTCGCCAACAAGATCGGCACCTATCTGAAGGCGCTGGCGGCGCACGACAACGATATTCCGTTCTACGTGGCGCTACCCTCGCCGACGATCGACTGGGAGATCGAGAGCGGCGCGGCGATCCCGATCGAACGCCGCGACAGCCGCGAGGTCACCCATATCGAAGGCTGGACCGAGGCGGGGGAGCGGGTTTCGGTGCGCTTGACCCCGGCGGGCAGCCCCGCCGAGAATTACGCCTTCGACGTGACCCCGGCACGGCTCGTCACCGCGCTGATCACCGAGCGCGGCGTCTGCCCGGCCTCGCGGTCCGGGCTGTTCTTGCTGTTTCCGGAGCGTCGCTGCTGAGCCGGCGGTTGCGGTAGCGCAAGGGAGCCTCTGCGATGAGCGGCATCGCCGGCATCGATCACGTCATCGTCGCCGTCCGCGATCTCGAACAGGCGCGCAGGGTGTGGGAACGGCTTGGCTTCTCGTTCTCGCCGCGCGGGCGCCATATCGGCCAGGGCACGGCCAATTACTGCATCATGTTCGCGGGCGATTTTCTCGAACTCCTCGGCATTGTCGATCCCGACGATCGCGCTCAGCATCTCGCCGCGTTTCTCTCGCAGCGCGAAGGGCCGAGGGCAGTGGCGTTCGCACCGCAAGGCGCGCCGGAGGAGGTGCGTTCGACATTGCTGCAGCGCCAGCTTCATCCCTCCGAACCGCGCGCGCTCGGCCGCCGGATGGAGCTGCCGGAGGGAGCCGTCGAGCCCCGTTTCAACCTGATCGGCTTGGCGCCGGAGGATACTCCAGGGCTGCCGGACAGCTTTATCTGCAGTCACCTGACGCCGGCGCTGATGCGTCGCCCCGAATGGCTGGCCCACCCCAACGGCGCCATCGGGCTGAGGGCGGTGCATGTCCTGGTCGAGGGCACGGCTCCGCTGCTGCCGGCCTACGATCGGCTGTTCGGGATCGTGCAGGTGACGACGACGGACGCCGTTGCGGTCGTCCATATCGGGCGGCAGCGTCTTGTCTTCAGCACGCCCGATGATTTTCAGACAATGCATCCGGGGATCGATATCGATCCCGGATTTTCGCCGCCGGGGATTGTCGCCCTCGAACTCGGCGTCGAACGGCTCCAGCGCACGATCGACCATCTGACACAGCGGCACGTCGCGTTTGATGAGATGCCAGGCGGCGCCCTTGCCGTGCCGGCGCGCGAGGCGAGCGGCGCGGTTCTCCTGTTTAGCGAGGGCTGACTGGCTGCCGGCAGCGGTGCGACGTTGCGAGCTGTCCGGATCTGCAAGCCAATGCCTATAACCCTAACGCCGCGCGGCGCTTCGCGCTCGCCGCTCCGCCTGCGATAATGGGCCGATGCCGTTTTTCGCAATCCCGTTTCCCGCGATCGATCCCGTCGCACTCGCGATCGGCCCGTTTGCGATCCGCTGGTACGCGCTCGCCTATATCGTCGGGTTGTTGATCGGCTGGCGTTATTGCCTAACGCTCTCCGGCCGGTCGCCCCATCTCGTCGGTCGTCAGGATGTAGACGATTTCCTCGTGTGGGCGACGCTCGGTGTCGTGCTCGGCGGACGTATCGGCTATGTGCTGTTCTACAATCCCGGCTACTATTTCGCCCATCCGCTCCAGGCGCTCTATGTGTGGCATGGCGGAATGTCATTTCACGGTGGCGCCATCGGGGTGACGGCCGCGATCATCCTGTTTACCCGCCTGCGGACGATCCCGCTCTTCGCCTTTTCCGACATCATCACCGAGGCGATCCCGATCGGCCTGTTCTTTGGCCGCATCGCCAATTTCATCAATGGCGAGTTATATGGGCGGCCGACCGATGTGCCGTGGGCGATGGTCTTTCCGAATGGCGGCCCGGTGCCGCGTCACCCGAGCCAACTCTACGAGGCGTTGTGCGAAGGGGTCCTGTTGTTCCTGCTGCTGTTCGTCGCCGAACGCCGCGGCGCCCGCGAAACGCCGGGGATCGTCACCGGGCTGTTCCTTGCCGGCTACGCCGTCGCTCGTATGTCGGGCGAGCTGTTCCGCCAGCCGGACCAGCAACTGGGATATCTGATCTTCGGCACGACGATGGGCCAGCTGCTGTCGATCCCGGTGCTGATCGCCGGCATCGCGATCGTCCTGTGGGCCCGGCGGATGCCTCGTTCTGCGCGGCCGTGACAGCGAACGCGCTCGGCGACAAGATCGCCCGCCGCATCCGCAACGGGGGGCCGCTGTCGCTCGCGGCCTATATGGCGATCGCTCTGCACGATCCCGATCTCGGCTATTATGCCGCTCGCCGGCCGTTCGGGGCCGCCGGCGATTTCGTGACGGCGCCCGAGATCAGCCAGGTTTTCGGCGAGCTGATCGGGCTGTGGTGTGCGCTGGTCTGGGAGCAGATCGGTCGACCCGATCCCGTGATTCTGGCGGAGCTGGGTCCCGGGAGCGGCGTACTCGCCGACGATCTGTTGCGCGCTGCCGGCGCCGTGCCCGAACTGCGCCGCGCGATCCGCCTGTATCTAGTCGAGGCGAGCCCGGTGCTGCGCGGTGAACAAAAACGCCGGCTCGCTTATGCAGACCCGGTGTGGTTGACCCGGTTCGACGAGTTGCCGGCGGGTCCGATGCTGATCGTAGCCAACGAATTCCTCGACGCGCTGCCCATCCGCCAGCTCGTGCGCGGGCATCGCGACTGGTCGGAGCGAATGGTGGCGCTTGATCACGACGATCGGCTGGTCTTTGCCGATGGTCCGGAGAGCCCGGCCCTCTCGCTGCTGGTCCCCGATAACCTGCGCAATACCGCTCGGCCGGGCGCCGTCTTCGAGTTCTGCCCCCAGGCGCTCGCCCTGAGCGTCGGCCTCGGCGCCCGCCTCGCGCACGATCCGGGCGCAGCCTTGTTCATCGATTACGGCCACTTTCCGAGCCGGCCGGGGACGACCTTGCGCGCCATCTCCCGCCACGGGCCGGTTGACGCGCTGGCATCCCCGGGGAGCGCCGATTTGAGCGCTCATGTCGATTTTGCCGCCTTCGCGCAGGCGGCTCGCACAGCCGGAGCCGATGCCTATGGGCCGGTGCCTCAGGGCCGGCTCCTGGGCATGCTCGGCGCCCATGCCCGGCTCGGCGCCCTGCTCCAGCGGGCGACCGCTGATCAGCGGCAGCGGCTCGAAAGCGGCGTAGCGCGCTTGCTCGACCCCGCCCAAATGGGCGATTTGTTCAAGGCCATAGCTCTGGTCTCGCCGTGGCTGCCGGCGCCCTTCGGTTTCGAATTTGCGGAAGCGCGGTGATGATCGCTCTCGATGTACTGGACGCGAACGGCGCCGTTCGACACGCCTTCTTTACCCGGCGGGGCGGGGTCAGCGAGGGCCTGTTCGGATCGCTCAACTGCGGCTTCGGCTCGGGCGACCCCGCGGAGAACGTCGCGCGCAATCGCGCAATCGCGCTGGACAAGCTGGATCTGGCGGCCGACCGGCTGGTGACCTGTCGGCAGATCCACAGCGCCGTGGTGGTCATTGTCGAAGACCCTTGGCGCGAGGACGCGCCGCGAGCCGACGGCATGGTCTCGCGCGTTCCCGGCGTGGCGCTGGGCATTTTGGCGGCCGATTGCGCCCCGGTCCTGCTCCACGATCCGGTCGCCCAAGTGATCGGCGCCGCGCATGCCGGCTGGCGTGGAGCGCTCGGCGGAGTCGTCGAGGCGACTATCATCGAGATGGCCAAGCTCGGGGCAGAGCCTCGCCATATCCGCGCCGCGATCGGCCCCTGCATCGGCCCCGCTTCCTACGAGGTCGGTCCCGAATTCCCCCAGCCGGTCGTCGCCGAAGATCCCGGCGCCGCGGCCTATTTTGCGCCGGCGCGCCGCTCCGGTCATTTCATGTTCGACCTCGCCGGCTATGTCGAGCACCGTCTTGGCCGGGCCGGGGTGAGGCTGGTGCAGCATGCTCGGCACGATACCGCCGCCGACGAGCAGCGGTTTTTCAGCTATCGCCGGGCCTGCTTGCGCGGCGAGACCGCCTACGGCCGCGGCCTCTCCGCCATCGTGCTCGACGAATGACCGGATGGCGGCGGGCTGGCGCTGCGACGGTGCTGTTGCTGGCCGCTTGTCAACCGCTGCCGCACCCTTTCGCCGACGATGTGCCAAAACCCGGCTCGCCGATGCTGGCTTTGCGCGATAACGCCAGCGTCGCGATCTCGCCGCTCAAAGGCGGGCCTCGGGCGACGGCCGAAAAGCTCGCTCCCGCGATGGCGCAGGCGCTGCAACAGCGCGACATTGCCGCCAGCGATCGCACGGCGAGCATCGCCAGCTACCAACTCGACGGCCGGGTGCAGCCGATGCCTCCCGTCGACGGCAAGGCGGCGGTGGTCGTGCTGTGGGAATTGCGCGCTCCCTCGGGCAAATTGCTCGGCGAGCGGGCAGAGCGGGTCGAGGCCACCGATGGAGATTGGCAACAAGGAAAGGACGACGCCGTCGCCCGGCTCGCTGCCGCCGGCGCCGAGCAGATCGCCGCTATGCTGCTGGACAAAGCCCCGGTCGAGGCCGCCGATGAGGGGCGGACCCGGCTGCTGATCCGCGGGGTCGAGGGCGCGCCCGGCGACGGCGGAGCAGCTTTGGCAAGCGCCATTACGACCTTGTTGAAGCGGCAAGACCTCGCGATCGTCTCCGATCCGCAGGCAAAGGCCGATCTTCTGCTCGACGCCTATGTCGTCGTCGGCAAGCCCGAATCCGGCAAGCAGCATGTCAAGATCGTCTGGCGTGTGCGCGACAAGGATGGCGGCGAGATCGGCAACGTCGCCCAGGAGAACGATGTTCCGGCCGGCCTGCTGGACGGTTCTTGGGGCGATGTCGCCTATACGGTCGCCGTTTCGGCGCAGGACGGGATCATGGCGCTGATCGCGCGCGGCGCCCCGCCAACCGGCGGCAAAACCTGAACCCGCCGATGGTCAGTCGACCATAAGGCAGGGGGCGCGAGGCAAGGGGCATGAGGCAAGGGCTGCGCGGTTGCCAGGCTGAGCGCGAAATATTACATTACTGCTACGTGCAGCCGCGGGATTCGGCCCGTCGGCGCGCCTGCGGGCCGGTGCGTCATGAAAATTCTTGCCTGCAACAGCAATCGGCCGCTCGCTGAAGCCATCGCCGCCTATCTCGACTTACCTTTGACCAAGGCGAGCGTGCGCCGCTTCTCGGATATGGAGGTGTTTGTCGAGATCCTCGAAAACGTGCGCGGCGAGGACGTCTTCGTGATCCAGTCGACCTCCTATCCGGCAAACGACCACCTGATGGAATTGCTGGTCTGCCTCGACGCGTTGAAACGCAGTTCGGCGCGGCGGGTGACGGCGGTGCTCCCCTATTTCGGCTACGCCCGGCAGGATCGGAAGTCCGCGCCGCGCACCCCGATCTCGGCCAAGCTCGTCGCCAATATGATCACCGCGGCCGGCGCCGACCGGGTGCTGACGCTCGATCTTCACTCCGGCCAGATCCAGGGCTTTTTCGACATCCCGACCGATAATCTTGCCGCCGCACCGGTGCTGGTAAAGGACATCCTCGACCACCACGCCCGCCGCGATCTGACCATCGTCGCCCCCGATGTCGGCGGGGTCTATCGCGCCCGGCAGATCGCCCGACGTCTGGACGCCGATCTCGCGATCATCGACAAGCGCCGGGAACGGGCTGGGGTCTCAGAGGTCATGAATATCATCGGCGATGTTTCCGGGCGCCGCTGCATCCTTGTCGACGACATTGCCGACAGCGCCGGCACCCTGTGCAACGCGGCCACGGCGTTGATCGGCGCCGGCGCGTCTGCGGTGTTCTCATACGTCTCGCACGGGGTGCTGTCGGGCGGTGCGGTCGCGCGCGTCGTTGCCTCGCCGATCGAGATGCTGGTCATGACCGACAGCATCGTGGCGACGGAAGCGGTGCGGGCGGCCGAGAACATTCGCCAAATCTCAATCGCGCCGCTGGTGGCCGAGGCGATCCGCCGGATCAGCGAGGAGCGTTCGGTCTCGAGCCTGTTCGATTGAGCCTCGCGGCTCGTCCCACGACAATGAACCCTGCGATCACCCCGATCACGATGCCCAAATGGGGGCTGACGATGACCGAGGGCAAGGTCGTCGGCTGGCTCAAGCAGGAAGGACAGCATTTCGCGGCGGGCGAGGAACTCCTGGAGATCGAGACGACCAAGATCACCAATATCCTCGAAATCCCGGATGGCGGTGTCTTGCGGCGGATCGTGGCGCAAGCCGGGGCCACCTTGCCGGTCGGCGCCTTGCTTGCGGTAGCCGCGCCCGAGACCGTGCCCCAAGCCGAAATCGACGCGTACGTTGCCGAGTTTGCCCCCGTCGAACCCGCGGTCCAGAGCGGCGCGGAAGCGCAGGCGATCCAGCCGCGAGAGATCGACGCCGCGGGGCGGCGGCTGCGCTACCTGGAACTCGGTGAAGGCGACAACCTCCCGGTCGCGCTGATCCACGGGTTTGGCGGCGACCTCAACACCTGGATGTTCACCCAGCCGACTCTCGCCGAGAGCCGGCGCACGATCGCTCTCGATCTCCCCGGGCATGGCGGCTCGGGCAAGGAGGTGGGTTCGGGCGATCCCGAAAGCTTAGCCGACGCGATCGAGGCCGTGGTGGATGCGCTCGCTATAGAGCGGATGCATGTCGTCGGGCATTCGATGGGCGGTGCCCTCGGGGCACTGCTGGCGTTGCGCCGGCCGGAGCGCGTTGCGAGCCTGACCCTGATCGCCTCGGCCGGGTTTGGGCCGGAGCTCAACACCGCCTTCATCGACGGCTTCGTCCATGCCGCGCGCCGCCGCGAGGCGGTCGAGGTGCTCAATCAGCTTGTTCATGACCCCTCTCTGGTCAGCCGCGCGATGGTCGAGGAAGTCTTGCGCTACAAGCGCTTGGACGGTGTCACCGCCGCGCTGACAACGATCGCTGGAGCGTGGTTCGCCGGTGGCCGGCAAGCGCTCGACCTGACCGGCCGGATCGGTGAACTCGCGGTCCCGGTTCAGCTGATTTGGGGCCGTGACGACCGCATCATCCCGGTCGCGCACGCCGAGGCGCTCGCCTCCCGCTGGCCGGTGCACATTCTCGACGAGACCGGACATCTGCCGCATCTGGAAAAGTCCGGCGAAGTCAACCGGCTGATCAAGGCGTTCGTCGATCTCCACGCCTGACGCTGCGCGGAGCCGCCGCCGGAACCGGCGTCAGCAGCCGAGCTTGGCGGCGAGATCGATAAAGCTGTCGGCGATCACGTCGAAATCGTGCTCGGCCTTGAAATCGCGGGTCTTGTTCGGGCCGTGCTCCAATGGCCGGCCGACAAAGGCGGTATGGAAACCGCGGCCGCGCGCCGCGACCAGATCGCCGTTATGCGCCGCGACCATCATGCACTCCTCGGGCTTCAGATCGAGAAAGGCGGCGGTGCGGTCATACGCCTCGGGCTGCGGCTTGTAGGCGTGGGCGACCTCCGCGCCGAGGATCGCGTCCCATGGCAATCCCGCGTATTTGGCCATGTTGACCATCAGCGCGACATTGCCGTTCGACAAGGTCGCCAGGATGAATTTGCGCTTGAGCCGGGTCAGGCCCTCGACGGTATCCGGCCATCCGTCGAGGCGATGCCAGGCACGATTGAGATGGTCGACCTCCGCCTTGCTGAGCGCGGCAATCCCGAACTCGGGCAACAGCTCGACCAGGTTCTCGCGATGCAGGTCGTCGAGCCGGGTCCAAGGGCGCTCGCCATTGCGCACCTTGGCCATCGCCGGCTGATAGCGCGCACGCCATTGATCGGCAAAGGCGTGCCAGTCCTTGTCGTAGCCCTTTGGCCCGAGAAAGGCCTTGGCCTCGCGCGCGATGCTGTCGCGCCAGTTCACCACTGTGCCGAACACGTCAAAAGTCAGGGCCTTTACATCCGAAAGCGCCATTGTCCGACCTTTCCCATTACCTGTTCCCGCTCCCGGCGGGTGTGGCGCAGCCGCGGGGCATCGTCAACCGCCGTAATCGCGGGTCGAGCATATAATCCCCGTTCTTTCGAGCGGCGGTGTGGTGGCGCCGGCCGCGGGCATCTGTTGGTCAAACTCCGGCAATCGGCGGCCAACGGGTTGGCGGCGATCGAATTTCGTTGCGGCGCGCCTCGCCGAGACGGAGAATCGCGTCTGACAGACCAGGAATCCGGGGAATGTCGGCCCTCCCCAACCCTCCCCGCGCGAGTGGCGGAGGGGCGGGCATGGCGCCGCCGCAAGCGACGGGGGACATTTTCGCACTCATCTTTCCGGGAGGAAGACGGCAATGACACAGGTTGGCACAGGCAAATATACCTACGAGCTGGTCCGCGATTTTCTTAAATCGCCCGATGGAGAACCGTTCGGGTTGGTCAGCCGGGTGGCGGCCGACGCGCAGGACCGCATCTACGTGTTCCAGCGCCGGGATCCTCCGGTCGTAGTCTTCGACCGCGAGGGCAAGCATCTGGGCTCCTGGGGCAGCGGTGCGGTCACCGACCCGCATGGGCTGAAAATCGTCGGCGACACGGTCTACACCACCGACCGCTCCGACTCGGTCGCGAAGTCGTTCACCTTGGACGGCAAGCCCCTGTTGGAGCTGGGGCAGCGCGGCGTCCACTCCGACACGGGCCATGTCGCCAACTGGCTGGCCGAGCGCGCGGCGGGGCCGTTCAATCACCCGACCGAGATGATGGCGCATGCCAACGGCGACATCTACGTGACCGACGGCTACCGCAACGCCCGCGTGCACCGCTTCACGCGCGATGGCCGGCTGGTCAAATCGTGGGGCGCGCCGGGCCAGGCCGCGGGCCAGTTCCACCTGCCGCACAGCATCGCGTTCGACGATGACGGCAAGCTTTACGTCGCCGACCGGTCGAACAAGCGCATCCAGATCTTCTCGCCGGAGGGCGACTTCCTCGGCCAGTGGACCGGCATGGGGGGCCCTAACGACATCTCCCGCGGCAAGGACGGAAATTATTACATCGCCGAGCAGGAAGACGACGGCAAGCCCGCCTATGTGTGCGTGCGCGATGCGAGCGGAGCAGTACTCACTCGCCTGGAGAGCCGCCATGTCCATGGCGTGGGCGTCGACTCTCACGGCGACATCTACGCCGGATTGACCCAGGAGCGCAGCGTTGACAAGTTCGTGCGAAAGCACTGAGCGGCAACTCAACAGAGGATGCCGGACGCAGCATGGGCGATCTCGTCCTGCGCGTCCGGCGGAAGTTGCGCGCGGCGGCTGATATTTCAGCCAGCCGGCGCAATCGGCCGCGGCCGATCTTGCCCGACTCGGCGGAATGGGCGTAATCCGGCGCGGGAGCGGCGTCGCGAGGGAGGAAGGCTGTGGATATTCCATCCGAGAAGCCGGTGGAGGCCGCCGGGAATGAGATCGACCGGCCATTGCCGAGCGCCCCGTCGAACAAGATCTGGGGCAGCGATGCGATCGCCGCGGCGATCCGCGAGCTCGACATCCCCTATGTCGCGCTGAATCCCGGGTCGAGTTATCGCGGCCTGCACGACAGCCTCGTCAACTATCTCGGCAATCGCCGGCCGCGCATGTTGCTGTGCCTGCACGAGGAGAGCGCGGTGGCGTTGGCGCATGGCTGGGCCAAGGTCACGGGCCGGCCGATGCTCGCCATCGTCCACGCCAATGTCGGCTTGATGCATGCGACGATGGCGATCTTCAACGCCTGGTGCGACCGGGCGCCGGTGATTGTGCTCGGCGCCACCGGCGCGCTCGATGCGACCCGGCGGCGGCCATGGATCGAATGGATTCACACGGCGCGCGACCAGGGCGCGCTGATCCGCAATTTCTCCAAATGGGACGACCAGCCCTCCTCGATCGGCGCGGCGCAGGAGGCGGTGTTGCGCGCCAACATGATCGCGCAGACAGCGCCGCGCGGGCCGGTCTACCTCAATTTCGATCTGGCCTTGCAGGAGGACGAAATCGAAACCGTGCCGGTCATGCCCGACATCGCGCGCTTTGCGCCACCACTGTCGTCCGAGCCAGGCGGCGCGCTGGTGCGGCAGGCGGCGGAATTGCTGGCGCGGGCCGAGCGGCCGGTGATCCTGATGGGCCGCGCCTCGCGCGATCCCGAGTCGTGGCAACGCCGGGTGGCGCTGGCCGAGGCGGTCGGGGCGCGGGTCATGACCGACCGCAAGACCGGAGCGGTGTTCCCGACCGACCACCCGCTGCATTGCGGAGGGCCGGCTACGTCATCGCCTGAAGGGGTCGAGCTTCTCGCCGCGGCCGATGTGATCCTGAGCCTCGATTGGGTCGATCTCGCCGGCACCCTGAAGACCGCTTGCCACGGGAGACCGCCGGCCGGCAAGGTCATCCAGATCTCGCTCGACCAGTACGTCCACAACGGCTGGAGCATGGATTACCAAGGCCTGCCGCCGGCGGATGTCTATCTGCTGGCCGAGCCCGATGCCGCGGTGCCGCCGCTGCTGGCCGCGGTCAGGGAGCTGCGCCCGAACCCACCGCCGCTGCGCGGCGCCGCTTGCGCGGCGCTCGCCGCCGCCACTGTCGGCGCTGGATACCGCGCGGATCATCGAGGTGCCGATGCTGGCGACCGCGCTGAAGGAGGTGCTGGGCGACAGCGCGGCGACGATGATCCGCCTGCCGCTCTCGTGGGGCGAGCATATGTGGGATTTCCGCCACCCGCTCGATTTTCTCGGCACCGATGGCGGCGGCGGCATTGGCTCGGGACCGGGGATGGCGGTCGGCGCCGCACTGGCGTTGCGCGACACCGGAAGCGGGCGGCTGCCGGTCGCGATCCTCGGCGACGGCGATTTCCTGATGGGGGTCACCGCCTTGTGGACGGCGGTGCACAACAGCATCCCGCTACTGGTGGTGATCGCTAACAATCGCTCGTTCTTCAACGACGAACTGCACCAGGAGCGGGTCGCGCGCGACCGCGGCCGGCCGGTCGAGAACCGCTGGATCGGCCAGTCGATCCGCGATCCCGACATCGACCTCGCCACCCTCGCGCGCGGCCAGGGCTGCCTCGGCATCGGCCCGGTCGAGGACCCGAAAAAGCTGGTGGCGGCGATAACCGAAGCGGTCGCCGCGGTCCGCGCCGGCAAGGTCTGCGTCGTCGACGTCCGCGTCGCCGTCGGCTACGACCCCGGCGGCGCCGCCGGCATCATCGGGCGTTAGCCGCCGGCGCTATCGGATAGCAATCTGCCGAACCAACTCCGAGTAAGGGGCGAGGCGCGGATCAGCCGTGTAGAGGAACGCTGGCTCGGCGATCGCCTGTGCGATCAACATCCGATCGAACGGATCGCGGTGCAGGTGGGGCAATTCGGCGACAAGTGCCGCAACGCTCGAAGCGAGGACCAGTTCGGTCAGTCCGGCGTCGAGCGCTTCCCTGAGAACTCCTATGGGATCGACTACGAAATCGGCGCGCCGCAATCCCGCCTTGATCGCGATTTCCCAAATGCTGACAGCGCTGAACAGCACGTCGTTTTCGACCGAGCGGATTGCGGCAAGCGTGTTCTGATCGAGCCGGTCGGGTTCCGCCAACGCCCACAATAGAACATGGGTGTCGAGCAAGATCCTCACTCGCGGCCCTCGAACGCGTCGAGAATGTCGTCCGGCAGCGGCGCGTCGAAATCCTCGGGAATTTTTATTTTGCCGCGCAGTCCTCCAAGGCGGCGCGGCGGCCGCGAGTCGGTTAGAGCCACCAGCCGGGCGATCGGCTTGCCCGCTTTCGCGATGACGATTTCCTCGCCCTTAGCCGCATCGTCGACGAGCCGCGAGAGCTGAGTTTTTGCAGCGTGAATGTTGACGGTACGCATCGGGCAGCTCCGACTAAACTAAGCTTAGTCTAGAACCTGCCGTTGCTTGTGCATACCCGTTTTTTCGCCGCCGAACCAATTTGGATGATTAGGAACGTCGTAAACCCGGGCTCTGGCGGCAGGAAGGTTTAGCCGCGTCGCGCGACGATCATCATTCATCGCCGATAGCCGTACACTTCGCGCACCCCATCGGCGATGCGCTCGGGGCTTGGGATATAGAGTTTTTCGAGCGACGGCGCAAATGGCACCGGGGTGTGCGGCGCCGTCACCCGCTTGACCGGGGCCTTGAGCGCGGCAAACGCCTTCTCGACCGCCAGTGCCGCGATGTCGGCGGCCATATTGCAGCGCGGCGTCGCTTCGTCGACGACGACCAGCCGGCCGGTGCGCTCGATGCTTTCGAGAATCGTGTCCTCGTCGAGCGGTGAGGTCGTGCGCGGGTCGATCAGCTCGCACTCGATCCCTTCCTTGGCCAAGGCCTCGGCCGCCTCGCTCGCGTAATGCACCATGCGCGACAGCGCCACGACCGTCACGTCGTCGCCGTCGCGCACGATGTTGGCTTCACCGAACGGGATCGTATAGGGCTCGTCCGGGACCTCGGCGCGCAAGTCGTACATCAGCTTGTGCTCGCAGAAAATCACCGGGTCGTCGTCGCGGATCGCCTCGATCAACAGCCCCTTGGCGTCGTATGCGTTTGACGGCACCACGCATTTGAGCCCCGGAACCGAGGTGAAGATGTGGTAGGGGCTCTGCGAATGCTGGGCCGCCGCACTGCGGCCGGCACCGATCATCGTGCGGATCACCAGCGGCGTCTTGGCCTTGCCGCCGAACATGTAGCGGAACTTGGCCGCCTGATTGAAGATCTGGTCAAAGCAGACACCGAAAAAGTCGGAGAACATCAGCTCGGCAACCGGGCGCAACCCGGTGACCGCTGCGCCCGCCGCTGCGCCCATGATCGCGGATTCGGTAATCGGCGTGTCGATCACCCGCCCCTCGCCGAATTCGGCGAAAAGCCCCTTGGTCACGCCGAGGACCCCGCCATACGCATCGCGCTGGCCGTCGGTCCCGGCCCCGCCGGCGACATCCTCGCCGATCACGACGACGCGCGGGTCGCGCCGCATCTCCTGGGCCAGCGCCTCGTTCAACGCCTGGCGGATCGATTTCTGCGGCATCGCTCATCCTTTGGAAAAGTCATATCATTTGACGGACCGACCGCTACCTGCTGCGTAACGTGAGCAACTTGATAAGATCGTCGACAACGTAGCGGCTCGCGACCAGATCGAGGCCGGCGGCAGGGACGTAGTTTTCGGTGTGTCGGTCAAAGCTCGCCCCGTAAGCCCACGCGATCCATGGTTGCCAGAGGCGCGACATGCTACGGCGCAGCATGCCTTGGGGCCGCACATATTCCAGAAGCCGGATAAGCCCACTCGGCTTGACCACTCGACCAAGCTCCCGGAGCGCAGGCACCTGCAGCCGATCGGGCAAAACGCAAAACAAGAAGGTCGCGACTGCCGCGTCGAACGATCCGGTCGGAAACTCCAGCTCGGTGACATCCATGCGGTAGAGCCGGCCCGCCGCCGAAACGGCGGGGCATCGGCGTCGCGCACGCGCCAGCATTGCCGGGCTCGTATCGATGCCGGAAACGATCGCCTCAGGCGGATAGAAGGCACAATTGCGGCCAGTGCCGACACCGGCGTCCAGCAGCCGACCGCCGAGGTCCTCGAACATCAGCGGTCGCAAGGCGCGATAGCGCCGACGTTCAAACGGAAAATCCAGAACATCATAAAGCGGTGCGATCCGTTGATAGCGGGCTTGAGTGGATGTCACCTATTTGTCTTTCTGTGTATTCGGCGTTCCCTCTGGATCGTTGCACCAATGCCTTTCTTTTTTGCCCTTCAGTACGACACATAGACGTCGGTCAACAGATCGGCGTCCGCTGGCGGCAGCGCCTCGCGTGCGGCCTCGACCGCACGCTCGATCAGGGCCGCGACCTCGCTCTCGACTATATCGAGTTCCGCGGCTTCGAGCAGCGCCGCCTCACCGACCCGGCGGCGGAAGTTCTTCAGGCAGTCGCGTTCCTCGCGTAGCCGCCGGACCTCGTCTTTGCCGCGATAGAGCTGGGCATCGCCCGAGTGGTGGCCGTAAAAGCGGCAGGTGTCGACCTCGATGGCGCTGGGGCCCCCGCCGCCGCGGGCACGCTCGACCGCCTCGCCCGCCGCCTCGTGCACCGCGAAAAAATCGTCGCCGTCGACCTTGACCGCCGGCAGGCCGAAACCCTTGGCGCGCCCGGCGATGTCATGGCTGCCGACGGCGTAGGCGAACCCGGTTCCCTCGCCATACTGGTTGTTTTCGAAGACGAAGATCGCCGGCAGTTTCAGCACCACCGCCATGTTCATCGCCTCGAAGGTGGTTCCTTGGTTCGAGCCGCCATCGCCGGTGAACGAGACCGCGACGGTGCCGCGACCCAAGGTCTTGGCGCTGAGTGCGGCGCCGACCACCAGCGGCGGTCCACCGCCGACGATGCCGTTGGCGCCGAGCATGCCGCGGTCGAGATCGGCGATGTGCATCGAGCCGCCCTTGCCGCCGCACAGCCCGCCCTTTTTGGCGAACAGTTCCTGCATCATTAGGACCGGGTCGCAGCCTTTGGCGATCGAGTGCCCGTGCCCGCGATGGGTGCTGGCGATGTAATCCTCGTCACGCAGATGCGAGCACACCCCGACCGCCGAGGCCTCCTCGCCGGCATAAAGATGGACGAAGCCCGGAATTCCGCCCTTCGAGAATTCCTCCTGGACCCGCTCCTCGAAGCGGCGGATCGTCGCCATCGCGCGGTAGGCCTTGACGAGTTCCTCGCGGCTCAGCTGCACGTCACCCTCCCTTTGTTTTATCGACCGGCATCGCGATTCTGCACGCTCGACGCGGGTTTCACAATCCCCGCTCGGCGCGCCGTCTGGCAGTTGCGTCGTGCGCGGCGGTAAAGCTGATCCCGTCGAGCGCGGCCACAGCCGGATAGCGCTCGGCCAATTCTCGACATGATGGCAGGGGCGGGCATCGCCCTATCTGGCGCATCGGCGCACAATCAGCCAGCATGAGGCTCGACGGGGCGGCGGCCAAAGGCCACGCTCGGCCACCGGCCGCCGGACGCGAAAAGACGAGATCTCACCGTGACTGATATCCCTTTGACCGCCGCGACCGAGCCTGCCGCCGGCTCGGGCCGCATCAGCCTGCGCACCTTGGTCCCGATCCGTTGGGTCGCGATTGCCGGCCAGGCGCTGGCGATCCTGACCGTCCATTACGGGCTCGGCTTTCATCTGCCGCTGGTCCCGGCGCTCGCCGTCGTCGCCGGCTCGGTGTTGCTCAATCTCGTGCTGATCGTCTATCGCCAGGTGGCGCGCCGGCTCGGCGAGCGTTATGCCTCGCTGTGTCTCGGCTATGACATCCTCCAGCTCGCCATCCTGCTCTATTTGACCGGCGGATTGCAGAACCCGTTCTCTATCCTGATCCTGGCGCCGGTCACGGTGGCGGCGACAATCCTGTCGCGGCGCCCGGTCATCGTGCTGTCGGTCTTTGCCGTGGCCGCGATCAGCGCGTTGGCCTTGTGGCATCTGCCATTGCCGTGGCGCACCGATCCCGGGCCCCTGGTGTTTCCGCCGGAAATCATCGTTGGGATCTGGACCGCGCTGGCGCTGGCGACGGTGTTCATCGCCGGCTACACCTGGAGCGTGGCGCAGGACGCGCGCCGCTTGCGCGATGCGGTGGCGGCAACCCAGCTGGCGCTCGCCCGCGAGCAGCGGGTCTCGGCGGTCGGCGCCCTTGCCGCGGCGGCGGCGCACGAGCTCGGCAGCCCGCTCGCGACGATCGCGGTCGTCGCCAAGGAGCTGGCGCACGAACTGCCGCCTGACAGCCCCCATGCCGAGGATGCCGCATTGCTGATGAGCCAGTCCGAGCGCTGCCGCCGTATCCTCGCCGAACTTTCACAACGGCCGGAAGAGGATGGTGGCTCGCCCTACACCAGGCTGCCGATCTCGGCCCTGGTCGAGGCGGCCGCGGCGCCGCACCAGGAGCATGGGGTCAGGCTGATCTTTGCCACCGCCGGGGCGCCGGTGGAGGATGAACCCCAGGTCCGGCGCAGTCCCGAGATCCTGCACGGGCTCAACAATTTGATCCAGAACGCGGTGCAATTCGCCGATCGAGAAGTCACGGTCACCACCTTCTGGGACCCGGCGACGGTCACGGTCGAGGTCAGCGATGACGGACCGGGGTTTCTGGTCCATCTGCTAGGCCGGCTCGGCGAGCCCTATCTGTCGACCCGCGCCGGCGCCGCCGACCATATGGGGCTCGGCATCTTCATCGCGCAGAGCTTGCTCGAGCGCAGCGGCGCCACGCTCGCCTTCGACAATCTCGAAGAAGGCGGGGCCCATGTTGCGATTTCCTGGAACCGTGCCAATCTGGAAACCTCGGACAAGATCCGTCAACCCGTGGCATCGGCGCACGCCCATCGCTAGCAGGCAGCCGGGCCGCGGCAGACGCCAGAGGCGAGAATGATGAACGCGACCGATCAAACCACCCGCCCTGCTTCCTCGGAGGGGACCGCGGCCGCGCTGCGCGGGCTGCCCGAGGCCGAGCGCACCCTGCTGATCGTCGATGACGACGCGCCCTTGTGTCAGCGCCTGGCGCGGGCGATGGAGCGGCGCGGTTTTGTCGTCGCCACCGCCGACAGCGTCGCTGCCGGCGCCGCCGCGGCGAGCGAGCATCCGCCGGCCTTCGCCGTCGTCGATATGCGGCTCGGCGACGGCCGCGGTCTCGAAGTCGTCAGTGCGTTGCGCCAGGCGCGGCCCGGCGCCCGCATCGTGATGCTGACCGGCTACGGCAACATCGCGACCGCGGTCGCCGCGGTCAAGGCGGGGGCGATCGACTACCTGCCCAAGCCCGCCGACGCCGATGCCGTCGAACGCGCGCTGCTCGCCCAGGAGGACGGCGCCCCCGAGCCGCCCGAGGATCCGATGTCGGCCGATCGGGTGCGCTGGGAGCACATCCAGCGGGTGTTCGAGCTGTGCGAGCGCAACGTCTCCGAAACCGCCCGCCGCCTCAAAATGCACCGCCGCACCCTGCAGCGTATCCTCTCAAAGCACGCCCCCCGTAACTAAGCCGCCGGAAGCCTGCTCCGCCTCCTTCGGCGCTGATCAATACGCCCGATTGTCCTGTTCCGCCGGCTCAAGCGGCACCGGACGGCGCTGCGCTGTTCCGCCCCGCGCTTTGCTCTCCGCTACTCGGCGTGGCCGGATTGGAGCTGGATGTAATTCTCGATGCCGATCTTGGGGATCAGGTCGAGCTGCGTCTCGATAAAGTCCACGTGATCCTCTTCGGCTTCGAGGATCTCGCTGAACAAGTCGCGGGTGACGAAATCGCGGACGCTCTCGCAATGGGCGATCCCCTCGCGCAGGGCCGGCAAGGCATCTTGCTCGAGCCGCAGATCGCTTTCGAGCACCTCCTGCACGCTTTCCCCGATCATAAGTTTGTTGAGATCCTGCAGATTGGGCAGGCCGTCGAGGAACAAAATGCGCTCGATCAGCTTGTCGGCATGCTTCATCTCGTCGATCAACTCGCTGTATTCGTAGGCGCCGAGTTTGATGACGCCCCAATGCCGCAAGGTGCGGGCATGCAGAAAATACTGATTGATCGCGGTAAGCTCGTTTTTCAGCACCGCATTCAGATGTTGCAGGACGGTTGCATCGCCACGCATTGTCGCCCTCCGCGGAACTGACCCAAGATCATGTTGGGTGCGACCGCGTCTGGCCGCAAGACCGGAGCGGGGTCAGCCCGCCACCGGGGCTGGCTGCCGCTGCGGGAGCTCGACGACTTGCCGCAGCAACTGGCGAACAAAAGGCACGCACTTGCCGCATTGCGGCTTTTTTCCCAGGGACCGATAGACCGCCGATACCGTGCAGCCTTGGCACTCGGCGTGGGTGCGAAAGTCGCGGTCGGTGATCGCGTTGCAGAGACAAACGTACATGCGCGTACCCGGGCTACATCGGTGCCCTGAATGTAGCCGAGTTGCGATCAATTCGCAATATCATCTCCGCATAGCTGCTTAGCAGGATAGCCCTTCACCCCGGCTCTCCCCCGCCCCGGGGGAGGGAATAAGGCGAGCCCAGCGCTTGCTATTGGACTTGGCGGATCAATTTCGCCCAGCGGTCGAGCACCGGCAGGATCTGGTCGGCCCCCTCAGCCGGCAGGCTCACATTGACCCGGACGGCGCCGAGATCGCGAAATTGCTTGATCCGGTCGGCGTCTTCCGGCGCGCCGCCGATCGTCACCGGCAACTTGGCGGGATCGCGGCCGGCGTCGATCGCCATCTGACGAAAGCGCGGCATGTATTCCTCGGGATTGCCGCTGCTGGCGTTCGGATACCAGCCGTCGCCATAGCGGATCGCGCGCCGCGCCGCCCACGGAAAGGCGCCGCCCAGCAGGATTGGCGGCCATGGCTTCTGCACCGGCTTGGGCCAAGTCATCATCGATGGGACCTTGACGATTTCGCCGTCATATTCGGCGGTCGACTTGGTCCAGATCTCCTTCATCGCCTCCATCTGCTCGCGCATCTTCTGCATGCGGGTGGCGAAAACGGTGCCGTGGCTTTCGATTTCCTCGGCATTCCAGCCGCCGCCAATCCCGAATAGAAACCGCCCGTTCGAGACCTGGTCGATCGAGGTGACGAGCTTCGCGGTTTGGATCGTGTCGCGCTGGATTACCAGGCAGATGCCGGTGGCGAGTTTGAGCCGCTTGGTCGCACCCGCCGCCGCGGTCAGGGTCACGAACGGGTCCATCACGTCGTAATAGCGCTTGGCCAATTCGCCGCCGCCCGGCGCCGGCGTGCGCCGTGGCACCGGAATATGCGAATGCTCGGCCGCCCACAGCGAGTCGAAGCCGCGTTCCTCGAGTGCCGTCGCCAGCTCGGCCGGCGAGATCGAATAGTCGGTGAAAAAGATCGAAGCGCCGAATTCCATGATTTTGTGTCCCGCTGTTGGTGTTCGTTGACGCGATCCTAGGTTGCGCCGGTCTCGCGGGCAATGCCGGCCGCGGTGGCGCGGGCGCGCTCTGCGGCGTCGCGGGCCATTTCGGCGCACAGACCGGTATAGGCGGTCGGGTCGAGCAGCGCCTTGATCGCTGCTTGGTCGAGGTGCGCTGATACCCGCGGGTCGGCCGCGAGCAATTCCGAAAACGGCCGGCTTTCGACAAACGCCGCCTGGGCCGCGTCGTAGACGACGTCGTGAGCGTGCTGGCGGCCGATCGCCGCACCCAGATCGAGCATCACCGCCTCGGCCATGATCAGCCCGCCGCCGAGATCGAGGTTCCGGCGCATACGCTCGGGATCGAGCCGCAGCCCGCGCATCACCTCGACCAGGCGGGCGAGCATGTCGCCGGTCGCGACCGCGGCGCGCGCCTCGGCCGCCTCCATCATCAGGCTGGTGGTGCGGTCGGCCTCGTGCTCGGTCTGCATCGCCTCCAGCGCCAGCGGCACCATCGCGCGCACCTCGGCCGCAGCGGCGATGACGTCCTGGCACAGCTTGGGGTTGCGCTTTTGCGGCATCGTCGAGCTGCCGACGGTGCCCGGCGGCACCGGCTCCTCGACCTCGCCGAATTCGGTCTTCATCAGGGTGTAGATCTCGCGCCCGATCTTGCCGCAGGTCGCGGCCAGCAGGCCCAAGAGGCAGACGTTCTCAGCCAGGTGATCGCCCAACGTGCGCGCCGGGACCCGCATCGGCAGCATGCCGAGCTGTTTGCCGATGCCGGCCTGCACCGCCGGCCCTTGCGCGCCCAATGAGGCGAAGGTGCCGGCGCCGCCGCCCAGCATCGCGACGAAAATCCGCGGCGCCGCCTGGTGCAGCCGCTCGACATGGCGGATCATCTCGTCGATCCACACCGCCGGCTTGTAGCCAAAGGTCGCGGGCAATGCGTGCTGGCCGTGGGTGCGCCCGGCGATCGGCATCTCGGCGCCGCGCTCGGCGAGGTCGGCCATCGCCCGGAGAGCATCGGCGATCAGACCGAGGAAAACCTTATGCGCCTGGCGCAGCACCAGCAGATCGCCGGTCTGGGTGATGTTCTGGGTCGTCGCCCCCCAATGGACCCAGCCGCCATGAGGCTCGCCGGTGACCCGTCCGAGTTCCCAGACCAATGGCACGATTGTGTGCCCCGTGCGTGCGAAACCCTCGTCGATGCGCGCGCGGTCGAGGAGTTCGAGATGCGCCGCCCGCCCGATCGCCTCGGCTGCCGCCTGCGGGATGATGCCGAGCTCGGCCTGCGCCTTGGCCAACGCCGCCTCGACATCGAGCCAGGCCTGCCAGCGGTTTTCCTGGCGATAGAGCGCGCGGATGCCGGGGTCCGACACGCGCGCGGCGGTGGGGAGTTCATCGCTCATCAGGGTTCCTCCGTGTCGGTGTCATCGGGGCAACTCGCGCTTGGGAGAGCGGGAGCCGAGGGGCGGATTTCGACAGGCCCTGATGGTTCCGCCAGGGTAGATAGTGATCTCCAATCAGCCAGAACGTCTACAGGCCACACGATTCCCCGGCGTGCTTCTCGCGTCGAATCGCGTCTTCCATAATGTCGCGAAACTGTAAAACTCGGATCGCTTAGGCGAACGCAAAGGGATCCGCGAAGACGCCCGCCGCTGAATGGCTGCCATGCCCCGGCGCGCGCAGCTTTCCCCCCACGCGCGTCCTGTTGCGGGTTATTCTCGCTCCAGACGGGCGGCTAATGCCGAGGCCGGCCGCATCGGAGCGAGGTTATGAGCACGACCCTTTCCGCGGAACGCAGCACGGGCCGCCGCAGGGCCGCCGAAGGGGCGGCCTTTTCGATCATCATGGCGCTGAGCTTTTCGCATTTCCTCAACGACATGATGCAGTCCCTGGTGCCGGCGCTCTACCCGATGCTGAAGAGTTCCTACGGCCTGAGCTTCGCTCAGATCGGGCTGATCACCTTGACCATGCAGCTGACCTCGTCCTTGCTGCAGCCGGCGGTCGGCCTCTCCACCGATCACCGCCCACAGCCCTATTCGCTCGCGATCGGCATGGGCGTGACCCTGGTCGGCCTGTTGGTGCTCTCCCATGCCGGCAGCTATGTCATGCTGCTGCTCGCGGCGACGATGGTCGGCATGGGCTCCGCGGTGTTCCATCCTGAAGCCTCGCGGGTGGCGCGAATGGCGTCGGGCGGGCGACACGGCCTGGCGCAGTCGGTGTTCCAGGTCGGCGGCAATATCGGCTCGTCGTTGGGACCGATCCTGGCCGCCTTTATCGTGATCCCGAAGGGCCAGGGCAGCATCGGCTGGTTCTCGCTGGCAGCGCTGCTGGCGATGACGGTGCTGTTTTCGGTCGGCAATTGGTACCGCAGAGAGTGCTCGGCGCCGCCGCGGCCGCGGGCGCACCACGCGATCGCCGGACCCGATTTGTCGCGGCGAAAGATCGGCTGGGCGTTGGTCATCCTTCTGGTGCTGGTGTTCTCGAAAGCTTTCTACACGACCAGCCTCAACACCTATTTCGCCTTTTATCTGATCAGCAGGTTCCACCTCTCGCTGGCCACCGCCCAGATCTATTTGTTCGTCTTTCTGGCGTCGGTGGCGGCCGGGACCTTGATCGGCGGCCCGCTCAGCGATCGGATCGGCCGCAAATCGGTGATGTGGGGCTCGATCCTCGGCGTATTGCCGTTCACCCTGTTATTGCCGCACGCCAGCCTGTTCTGGACAGTCGTGTTGATCGTGGTGATCGGGCTGACCCTGGCTTCCGCCTCGTCGACGATAATCGTTTATGCGCTCGATCTGGTGCCGGGAAAGATCGGCACGATCGCCGGGCTGTTTTTTGGCCTGTCGTTCGGATTGGCCGGCGTCGGCGCGGCGTTGCTCGGCCGGCTGGCCGACGCCACCAGCATTGAATTCGTCTACCAGGTCTGTGCGTTTCTGCCGGCGATCGGTCTGCTGACGGCGTTCTTGCCAAACCTCGGCCGGCCGGTCCCGCCCGCCGTCACGAGGTCACCAGCCCCCGCGAGAATGCCGGCGGCGGGGTAGGGGCTCAGGCCGGCGCGCGCTCCTTGTGGCGGGCGCGCAGCCCTTCGATCCGCGCCTCCATCTCGGGCCCGGGCCAGTCTTCGAGCAGCCAATCCGGCAATGGCTCATCGGCGGTGCTGACGGCGAGCGCCTCGTCCTGATCGGTGCGCCCGTCGGCGAACAGCTGCAGCGCATGGGGCATCTCGTAATAGATTTCGAGCGTGTTGCCGTCGGGGTCGGCGAAGTAGAAGCTGCGCTGATTGACGTGGTTGGTCGCCCGCATGATGGCGACGCCGTTCCGGACCAGATGCGTATAGGCGTCGCGCAAGGCGGCATAGCTGCCGACCTGAAAGGCGATGTGCCCGAGCCCGATCTGGCCGCGTAGCGGGCGCTGCGCCTCATCCGGCGCGGGGTGCTGGCCGATGTCGAGGGTATGGAAATTCTCGCCCAGGGTCATGAACACGCCGCCGTGATCCGGGTCCTCCTCGGCGATCGCAAAGCCGAGAATGTCACGATAGAACCGCTTCGAAACCTCCTGGTCGGCGACCCGCAGATTGACGTGGCCGATACCCTTGAGCTTGATCACCCTATCCTCCCTGACCGCATCCCCACGCTCAGCCCATAACCGGCGCCCGCCACCATACCCCACCCCAAGCCTCACGGCCAAACAAGCCGACCATCGCAGACCGAGCCCTTCTTTCCGTCATGCCCGCGAAAGCTGGCGCCAGGGGCAGCGAGCACTATGCCCATTGCCCAGGACCCTCGCTTACGTGTTGTATCCCGCAAGATTGGCGAGGAGACAAAGATGTGGAGATAGGCGTTGCGTTCGGCATGGCCGCGAAAGCGGCGATGGGCGCGCAGTTGCTGTCGACGGTCGAGATGCTCATCGGGGCATAAGGAGCGGATCATCCTTGCGTGAGACAGGGTACACTCGGCGAACGCGCCCGGGCTCTACCAGTTGTAGTGGCACGGCGTTCGAGATCCAGGCAATCTTCACCTGCCGGAATAGCACTCCCTCGGTAGCCGAGTGTATCTGGGGATGGACCCGGGCCCGCAGCTGAGCTAACCATACGGCGTGAAACGACCGCCGACCGGACGGCCTGCCTGCAACAGAAAGGGGAGCGACGATGGCTTACGAAGGCATGATTGCGGAGACGATTGCGATCAACGGCGACAAGCATCAGCCGATCTCGGCCTATGTGGCGCGGCCGTTGGGGCCAGGCCCGTTCCCTGGCATGGTGCTCCTGCATCATGCGCCCGGCTGGGACGAATGGTACCGCGAGGCGACCCGAAAATTCGCTCATCACGGCTATGCGACGATCAGCCATAACCTCTATCACCGTGCCGGCGAAGGCAAAGCCGATGATGTCGCCGCCAAGGTGCGCGCGGAAGGCGGCGTTCCCGACGCCCAGGTCATCGGCGACACCGAGGGCGCCGTCAGCTGGCTGCGCGCTCAGCCTTGGCTCAATGGCAAGGTCGGGGTGTTCGGAACCTGCTCGGGCGGCCGCCAGACCTTCCTGTTTGCCTGTCATACCAAGAGCATCAACGCCGCGTGCGAGCTTTGGGGCGGCCGGGTGGTGATGAGCAAGGAAGAGCTGAACCCGAAACAGCCGACCGCGCCAATCGAGTTCACCAAGAGCCTTTCCTGCCCTCTGCTCGGTCTGTTCGGCAATGAGGATCGTTCGCCGACCCCGGAGCAGGTGGACCAGCACGAGGCCGAGCTCAAGAAACACGGCAAACAGTACGAGTTTCACCGTTACGACGGCGCCGGTCACGGCTTCTTCTACTACGACCGACCGGCCTACCGCATCGAGCAGGCATTGGACGGCTGGCAGAAGGTGTTCGGGTTCTTGCACAAGCACTTGGCCAAATAACGCCGGCATGTGCACCTCGATCGTCGAGATCGTCGGCGCCGACGGCGCGGGCAAGGGCGGTGATGGGTGGTTCAGGCTCACTCATTCGGTGGTGTCCTATGACCACCCGCACCACGCCGTGCTGGAAGAGGCCATCACCATCGATTTCGTGAACTCGGCGCTCGGGCCGGGCACGCGCGTCGCAGTCGAGCTCACACTTAAGTCGGCCAAAGAGCTGAGCGGCGCGCTCGCCCGGGCGATAGCGGCAGCCGAGATCGAGGAAAGCGCGCGGTTTTCGCGCAAGGTGTAGGGCCAGGCCAACTCGCCCTGCAGCGCAGTCAGCGACATGAGGGCGGGGCAACAACCAGCGGAGAGCGACGATGACGTCACGCGTGCCAATGGTGCCGCTCGATCGCGCCCGCGAACTCGGCGAGGCGATGGGTTTGCCCGCGCGCCGCACGCAGAGCGAGGCGTTCCGCGTGTTGGCCAACAATCCCGGTGTGGCGAGGGTAGCGTACAGCCAATTGATCCAGCTGCTAGAGAACAACAAATTCGACACTCGGTTGCGCGAACTGATGATCATGCGGATCGGCTGGGTCACCGGTTCGGCTTACGAGTGGACAAACCACTGGCGGGTGGCGACGACGGCGGGAATCCCGCCCGAGCATGTTCTGGCGGTGCGCGACTGGCGGAACTCCGAGCGGTTGACGGCGGCGGACAAGGCGATCTTGGCCGCCACCGACGAGTGCCTCGCCGGCAAATCCATCTCGGATGGCGCCTGGGCCGAGGTGGCAAAACATGTCACCGACCCCGGACAGCAGGTGGAATTCGTCATCGCCATGGGCAACTGGATGATGTTTTCGATGTTGTTCCGAAACCTGCGCATTCCGCTGGCGGAGGGGATAGCGGTGTGGCCGCCCGATGGCTTGGCATCCCCGGCGGCGGAGGGGGGCGGGTAGATTAGCCGGGGACGCGACCGACGATTGCGTCACTCGCGCTGGCGAACTGAGTCCCAGCAATGAGACCTGCCGTACGCTAACCCCGAGCGGCGAGCTTGCGCCCGAGTTCGGCGAGACGGTCGGCCAGCCGGTTCAGTTCCAAGTCCCAGGCCAAACTCGCCGCCGATCGACACCGGCCAAAGGGTCCAATCAATTATGCCGCACCATTGCTTCTGCGCTGGCCCCGCGCTTTCGACCCGTTATCGTTAGATTTCGCCGAATCCTCCTCCAACACGCCGAAGCGCGAAGAGTGCTTGCCGGCTGTCTCCAACGCAATGCCCTCGACGGCTAGCCCGCGTCTCAACAGTTCGCAAATCGCCGCGGCCCGGCTTGGCATGCGGCGGGCGAACCGCCAATCATCCAGTGCCCTGATTTCCTCAGGGTTCAACATGATCTGCAACCGTTCGGGTCTGTTGAGTTCGGACATGGCTCCTACCCCTTATCCGCTTCCAGCGTAAATTATGCCGTATGTGGTGAGGGTGTCAATTACTCATTTTTTGTTGGATGGACGCTCGCCGCCGCTGAGGGAAGAGACGCTAAATATTTCTATTGCTGTCTAGCATCACATCAATAATTTAGAGTATGATTCCTAATCTGGTGATAAATAGTCAAGTGTTCATTAGAATAAGGGCAGAATATCTATTGCGCAGAGATGAAGATAGGCTGTACGCTCCCTGCTGCGCGTTATTGAAAACTCACCCGCAGGGAATGGGTCAGTTGAGCATGAAGGATAACGGCCATATTCTGATGGTCGACGACGACCCGGAGATCTGCACCATTGTAAAGGAATATCTTGCTGCGGCGGGATACCGGGTATCCATAGCGCAAGATGGGAGTGATATGCGCGGCGTCATCAACCAATCACCGGTGGATCTCGTCCTTCTCGATGTGAAGCTTCCCGACGAAGATGGGCTGACGCTTGTCCGGACCTTGCGCGCTGAAAAATCAGGAGCCGGGATCATCATCGTCACTGGCAGCGGCGAGATGATTGACCGAATTGTCGGGCTTGAGTTGGGTGCCGACGACTATCTGTCGAAACCATTTCATCTGCGCGAGCTGCTCGCACGCGTCAAGAGCGTGCTGAGGCGCACGGCGCGGTCAGTAACGGAAACACCATCCTCGAAGCGTTCGCGAGCAGAATTCGAGGGTTGGCATCTCGACATGTCGGCACGCGAGCTGTTATCGCCGGCCGGAGAAGAGGTTCGTCTAACCACCGGAGAGTTCGATCTTCTCGTCGCCTTCATCACCAACGCAAATCATGTCCTGAGCCGAGATCGACTATTGGAAATAACACGCGGCCGCGAGGTGGGGCCGTATGACCGGACGATTGATGTCCAGGTTGGGCGCCTGCGCCGCAAGCTCGGGGACGAGTGCCAACAGTCGCGCCTAATAAAGACGGTTCGGGGGAGTGGGTACATTTTCACCGGCACAGTCAATGCATATTCAGGTGAAGATGATATTTCGGTTGTGCCTGACATTAAGATGTTGAGTCTGATGCAATGGTGATTTGCAACAGCAAATTGCCGGCATTGCGGGGGTCGGTTTTGGGCGCGGGACCGGGCATCGGCAGCTGCGCTGACAGGCAGAGGCCGGGTCTCGGTCACTCCCGGTCAGCCTGAGGGGGCGGCCTTGCGGCCAAGTCCAACGAGGCGGTCGGCGAGCCGGTTCAATTCCCATTCCCGCGCCAAGCTCGCCGCGATGTCCCAGGTCGGCGTCTGGTCGAGTAGATCCGGGAGAGGTGCGGCGGCATCCATTGTCGCGATCGATCGGTAGAGCCGGAGCTGGTCTGCCTGGGCCGCGAACCTGCCATCGGCGAGCGCCGCTTCGAGCGACCCATATCGGCGCAGCAGGCTGGCCGCACCTTTCGGCCCCATGCCCGGCGCACCCGGTATCTTGTCTGACGGGTCGCCGCGGATGGCGATGAAATCAGGCACCTGCCCGGGTTCGACACCATAGCGCTCGCGCACTTCGGCGGGCCCGATCCGCGCCATCTCGCCAGCTCGGACCGGGTGTAGAATCGTCGTCGCGTCAGATGCGAGCTGGAAGGCGTCACGGTCGCCGCTCGCCACAACCGCGGTCCCGCCACGCCGCTCTTCCTGAGCCACCGCGGCCGCCAGGAAGTCGTCCGCCTCATACCCCGGCGCCTTCGCATAGGCGAAACCGCACGAAGCGACGAATTGCGGCAGGATGTCGAGTTGATCCAACAGCTCGGCGTCAAACGCGCGCCCGCTCTGATAGCTTGCGAGCGCCCGGTGCCGGTAGGTCGGCGCGTCCAATGTATCCCAGCCGACGAGCACGGCGCGGGGCTGCTCCTGCTCGTACAATCGCACCAGGAAATTCGCAAAACCGATAATCGCGCCGCCACCCTTGCCGCCATGCCGCCGGATCGACTTGGGCAAGCCGTGATAGGCGCGATGCGCGAACAAATCGCCGTCAACCACGAGCAACGGTCGGTTCACTTGGTCCCTCCGAGCTTGCCTGAGGCTGATGGGCGCGTACGACTGCGATTGTCTGCGACAGGATGGGCTGCTCCGGCATCGTCGGCAACGCAAAACGGCAGCGGCACCCGGTGAGACCCTGCTGCTTTCCCATGGAACATCTAACGCCATCGCCGATATAGTCGCGTTTCGTCGGCGACTGCTCGGTTAGCCGAGAATACGGGAGGAAAGGGGCCATGGATCTTCGCTTCTCCGCGGACGAGACGGCGTTCCGCGATGAGTTGCGCGGCTTTATCCGGGACGAGCTGCCCGACGACATCCGCGAACGGATGCGGCTCGGCTATGCGCCGCGCAAAGAAGACACCGTGCGCTGGCAGCGCATTCTGAACCAGCGCGGCTGGGCAGCGTTCAACTGGCCCAAGGAATATGGCGGCCCCGGCTGGACGCCGGTGCAGCGCATGATCTTTCTCGAGGAAAACCAGCTGGCCCCGGCGCCCGAGGTCTCCTCGTTCAACATCACGATGATCGGCCCGGTGCTGATCCAGTTCGGCACTGAGGAGCAGAAGCGCCACTTTCTGCCGCGCGCCGCCAATATCGACGATTGGTGGTGCCAGGGTTTTTCCGAACCGGGGGCTGGCTCGGACCTCGCCTCGCTGAAGACCGCGGCCAAGCGTGACGGCGATCATTATGTCGTCAACGGCCAGAAGATCTGGACATCGACCGCGCATCATGCCGACTGGTGCTTCTGCCTGGTGCGCACCGATCCCGCGGCGAAGAAGCGGCAGGAGGGCATCTCGTTCCTGCTGCTCGACATGAGAACACCGGGCATCACGGTCCGGCCGATCGTCTCGATCGATGGCAGCCATCACCTGAACGAGGTGTTCTTCGACGATGTGCGTGTCCCGGTCGAGAATTTGGTCGGCGAGGAGCATCGCGGCTGGGACGTCGCCAAATATCTGCTCGGCCACGAGCGCACCGGTATCGCCCGGCTCGGCAAATCGAAGGAGCGGGTCAAATTCGCCAAGGAGATGGCCCATGAGATGCGCGCGAACGGGAAGCCGCTGATCGACGACCCTGCCTTCCGCCAGCGCGTGGCCCAACTCGAAGTCGACCTCAAGGCGCTCGAGATCACCCAGTTTCGCGTCGTCTCCGCCTTTGAGAAGAGCGAAGCCGGCAAGCCCGATCCATTGTCCTCCGCATTGAAGATCAAGGGCACCGAATTGTTGCAGGCGACGACTGAGCTGGCGATGGATGTCGGCGGTCCGCTGGCGATGCCCGACTGGGCGCAGGAATTGGAAGCGCTCAGCAACGAGCCGGAGCTCGGGCCGGCCTGGGCGGCCGAGGCGACGAAGAGTTACCTGTTCCTGCGCGCCGCCTCGATCTATGGCGGCACCAACGAGATCCAGAAGAACATCCTGACCAAGGCCGTATTGGGGTTGTGATGGATTTCGACCTGACCGAGGAGCAGCGCCTGCTGCGCGACAGCGTCGATCGCCTGCTCGCCGACCATTACGATTTCGCCGCACGGCGCGGCTACCTCGCCGAGCCCGAGGGTTACGGAAAGCTGATGTGGGAGCGTTACGCCGAGCTTGGCCTGCTGGGCCTGCCCTTTGCGGAGGAATATGGCGGCTTCGGCGGCGGCGCGATCGATACCATGCTGGCGATGGAGGCGTTCGGCCGGGTTCTGGCGCTCGAACCTTATCTGACAACGGTGGTGTTAAGCGGGACAGCATTGCGGCTTGCCGGCAGCGAGGCGCAGCAATCCGCAATCCTGCCGCAAATCGCCGAAGGCCGGATGACCCTCGCCTTCGCCCATGGCGAGCGGCAAGCGCGCTACGATCTCAACGACGTGCTGACGACGGCAACGGCGAGGGTTGGCAGCGGGTGGGTGCTCGACGGCGCCAAGAGCGTCGTCTTGCACGGCGACAACGCCGATCGGCTAATCGTCAGCGCCCGCAGTTCGGGCGAGCGCGACGACCCAGACGGCATCAGTTTGTTTCTCGTCGACGCCAGTGCGAACGGCGTGGCGCGCCGCTCCTATCCTATGCGCGACGGGACACGGGCGGCGGAGATTTCACTGAGCGGGGTTGAAGTCGATGCGGATGACCTGCTCGGTGAACCCGGCCGGGCATTGCCGGTCATCGAGCGCGTTGTCGAGGCAGGCATCGCCGCCGTAACGGCGGAAGCCGTCGGGGCGATGGAGGCGATGCATGCGTTGACCCTCGAATATCTAAAGACGCGCCAGCAATTCGGGAAGCCGATCGGGCAGAACCAAGCCTTGCAGCATCGCTCGGCGGAGATGCTGATCGCATTGGAGCAGGGTCGCAGCATGGCGATGCTGGCGGCAATGATGGTCGACGAGACCGATCCCGAAGAACGCGCGCACAACATTTCGATGGCAAAGGTCGGCGTCGGCCAGGCCGCTCGGTTCGTTTCGCAGAATGCGATCCAATTGCATGGCGGCATTGGCATGACTGAGGAATACGCGGTCGGCCACTATTTTCGCCGGTGCATGGTCATTGAGCATCTGTTCGGCGACACCGCCCACCACCTCTCGCGCATTGCCGACCGGGTTCGCTGACCGACACCGCCGCTGTTATTACCATACCGTCGCTGTTATTCAGGAGCGGCCCGGTGTGATCGGCATCGTCGCAATGCTCGTCCAGGCCACCGGCGCGCCAGCTTTCTCGGCAGCTTGCTCGGGCACCAACGCCGGGTCCCAATGAACCGCTAGAAACCGCCGCCCGGTGACTTTCCCGGCGGCGTCAGAGACGAGCCAGACGAGCGGCGGCGCCATCACCTCGGGCTGGATCAGCCGGGCTCGATCAAAGCCGGCTGCGTCCGATATCATCGACGTGTTGGTGACCCCGCCCGGTACCAGGACGTTGACTGTGACCCCGGTGCCGTCGAGGTCTTTCGCCATGATCGCGCTCATTGCTTCGAGCGCCGCCTTGGATGGCCCGTAGGTCGGGGAGCCGGCGTTCAGCATTGTGCCGAGGCTAGTCGTGACATTGACGATCCGGCCCCATCCCCGGCGCATCATTTCGGGCACGACGGCATTAGCGAGTGTCAACGGCGCCGTGGTATGGACCGCGACGAAGCGGCGCCACTGATCAGGGGTGACCTCCCAGAACTTGAGCGGACGCTGCCAACTGTCCGCACGGATAGCGCCCGGCCCGATGCCGGCGTTGTTGACTAGGATATCGATCTGGCCGAACCGGGCGCGGGTGGCACTGACGACCTCATCGGCTGCGGTATCGACAGCAAGATCGGTCTGGATGGTGAGCAGCTCGGCGGCCTTTCCTTGTTCACGCGCTCCGGCCGCAAGCGTCTCTAGCGGATCGCGGTCGCGATCGATTCCCGCGACCCGGACGCCCGCCGCTAGCAAGCCGCGCGTCATAGCCCTGCCGATGCCTCCTGCCGCACCGGTCACGATCGCCACTCTGTCGGTTTCGCTCATGTTGTGCTTCCTGGCTGCCGGTAGTTGGAGATAACGGCTCAACGAAACTTCGGGAGCCGCTGATATTCATGAGGATGGCGATATTGGAGTTGACGTCTCCAATATCGCGAGGAGCATAGAACAAATCTAGATCGTCACCAGCCGATTTGGACCGACCCCGAGCATCAAGCGAGCTGGCGCGCGAAGCGGACGATCCGCCGGCCGGCTTCGGCGAGGCGCGCGTCGGGCGCGGACAACGCGATGCGCAGATGTCCAACGGCACTCGGGCCAAAGTTGTCGCAAGGCAGCACCGCCACATGCTCGCGCTCAAGCAGCTGTTGCGCGAACTGCTGGGCATTGAGCCCGCTAGGCCGAATATCCAGCAGCACGAACATGCCGCCTTCGGGCGGGATCGCCCGGCAATTCGGCGCATCGCCCAGCAAACCGCATAATTGCACCGCGCGGGTCTGATAGGCAGCGCGCAATGCCGCCACCTCGGGAAGATCCTCGCGGAATGCGGCCAAGGCGCCGATCTGGATGAAGGCCGGACTGCCGTAAGTCATGGACAGCAGCAAGTTGAACAGGTGACGGCACAGGGATGGCGGCCCGATAATCCAGCCCAGGCGAAAGGCGGGAACGGCGTGGGATTTCGACAGGCTGGAGACCACGACGGTGCGATCGGCCATCTCCGGGAGCGACCGCGGACTGACATGCGGCCGGGTAAAGGCCAGATCCTCGTAGACCTCGTCCGACAACAGCCACAGATCGCGGTCGCGGCACAGCGCGGCGATAGCCTCGATCTCGGTTGTCGTGAACACGGCCCCGGTCGGGTTGTGCGGCGAGTTGATCCAGACCACGCGGGTGCGCGGCGTGATGGCGGCGCAAAGCGCTTCGATATCAGGGTGAAACCCCCGGTCGGCGCGGAGCGGGACGGTCACTATCCGCGCGCCGCTGGCGCCGACGACGCCCTCGTAGGTGGCGTAGATCGGCTCGGGGACGATGACCTCGTCACCGGCTCCGGCGAGGCACTGTAGCGCGCAATAAACCCCGCCCTGCGCGCCCGGGACCACGACGACATTGTCGGCGGTGCACACGCGGCCGGTGCGCCGGGCGTGACGGACCGCGATCGCCTCGCGCAGTGCGGGATAACCGATGGTTGGCGAGTACCCGGTACGGTGCTCGCGCAACGCCGTGACGGTCGCTTCGATCAACGCCTCCGGCGGCGCCTGGTCGGGGTCCCCGATGGTCAGAAAAATCACATCGGCGCCGGCCTCACGCAGGCGCAGGGCCTCCTGATGAATGGCCCAGCCCCGCTGCCCGGTTCGAGCGAGCCGTTCGGTCAGAGCAGAAAAGCGCATCGCGTTAATCGCACCCCGTTTCTGCCAATGGTAACGGCGCCGCAATTGTCAAGCCACGCCGCCTTATTGCGCCCTACCCTCGGCCGCGTTGCCGGGTGGCAGTTTTGGTTTTTGTCGACGTTGGCGTAGAGTATGGCAACTGTACCGCCTGCGACGGAAATCCCAAGGGAGGACAAACATGCCATACGCTCTCTACGTTTGCGCGCAAGACGACAACAAGATCGCGGCCTTCTCGATGGATGCCGACACCGGTCAGCTGACGCCGCAGGCCGAGCTGCCGGTCGCAGGCGGGCCGTCGGTGATGGCGATCAGCCCCGACCGGCGCACCCTCTATGTCGGACAGCGCACCGGGGAGGCGATCTCGAGTTTTCGGATCGACCCGGGCACCGGAGGGCTGAGCTTACTAGGGTCTATCTCGCAGGCGCACGCGCCGACGTTTCTCGCCCCGGACAGCGCGGGCCGGTATCTGCTGTCGGCCTATTATCAAGGCGGGGGCGCCGCGGTCTATCACCTTGGAACAGACGGTGCGGTTGGTGCTCCGTCGCAGGACTGGTTGGCGACGGCCACCGGCGCCCACGCGATCCAGACCGATCCGTCCAACCGCTTTGCCTTTGTGCCTCACATCGCCCGTATCCAAGACAATGTTTTGGAACCGCCAAAGGATAATCCCGGCCCAAACGTGATTATGCAGTTCCGGTTCGATGCCGACACCGGCCGGTTGACCGCCAACTCTCCATTCCGGGTCGAGCCGGCGGAACGCCTCGGCCCACGCCATTACTGCTTTCATCCCACTCAGAATCTGGTCTATTTCTCCAACGAGCAGGGCTGCAGCGTCACCAGCTATCGCCTTGACCGGGCGTCCGGCACTCTCACCGCGGCGCAGACCATCTCGACCCTACCCGACGGGTACACCGCCCGGAATACCTGCTCACAGATCCACCTCACCCCGTCGGGGCGCTTCCTGTATGTCGGCAATCGCGGCCACAACAGCATCGCCGGGTTCGCGGTCGACAATGCCACCGGGCGGTTGACGGCCATCGGGCGGGTATCGACCGAAGCGGTCCCCAGCGCCTTCGGCCTGGACCCTGCCGGCCATTTCATCTTTGCTGCCGGCACGGCGTCGGGCCGGTTGGCTTCGTACCGAATCAATCAGGAAACCGGCGCGCTCACGCCGCTGACGACTTATGCCGTCGGTCAGCGACCGGGTGCGGTGCTGGCGGCGCAACTTGGCGACTGAGGTTTTTTCGGAAAATTGACTATGCGCCGGGGAGGCTGCAGATCACCCTCCCCGGCAACCCTCTGAAAGGGGAAATGCGCGATGGAGAAGAGATTTGGCGTGGTGTCCGCGGACGGACATTGCCGGCTAATGCACCTTCCCTTCGACTTATGGACAAAGCGTCTGCCGAGAAAATTCCAAGATGATGCGCCGAGAGTCGTGCAGGGGACGGACGGCGCCCGACAGTGGATCGTCGAGGGGCGCCCTTTCAGCGGCGTCGGTTGGGCGGGCGTGGGCCGGGGCCCCGTCAATTGCTATACGCGGGCGGGTTTGCCCGAGGAGGCCGAGCCCGGCGTCTTCCGCGCGGCAAACGCCAAGTATCGCTGCGAAGATATGGACCGCGACGGGGTGGATGCCGAACTCGTCAACGGCCCCTACGAGCAGATCTGGCAAATCAAAAATCCGGAGCTGCGCGCTGCGTGCTATCGGGCGGTCAACGATTGGGCGCGGGAACTGTACGAGGAATCGAACGGCCGGTTCATCTTGCTTCTGCCGCTGCCTTGCCAGACGCCCACGGAGGCGGTCGCGGAGCTGATGCGGGTGGCCGAATTCCGTCTTCCGACAGGGGTTATCTTTGACTGGGCGAACGCTCCTGAACCGGTCATCCATCAGATGTGGGAGCCGGTATGGGCGGCTGCGGCAGAGACCCGCCTGCCGGTCAACCTGCACGCCAACCCCGCCGGCGGGTCGCGTCAGATCGGGGTCGGGGTTGCAGGCCTCGAACCGCGCAATCAATCCTTGATGAGGGTCGCCAACTTCCCGATGGGGCTGATGGCGGAACTGATGAGCGCGGTCGTGTTCTCGGGTATCTGCGATCGGCATCCCGCGTTGCGCTTTGTCCTCGAAGAGGCCGGCGTCGGGTGGGTCCCGTTCCTGTTCTGGCGCTTCGACCGCGAATACGATTTTGGCGGGCCCGCCACGCGCGTCTTCAAGCCGGACTTCCCGCTTTCCGACAAGCCCACCGAATTCGTCAAGCGTCAGGTCTTCTTTACCTTCGAGGTCGAGGAAGAAGGCGGTTTTCGGCGCGCGCCCGAGGTCGGTCTGGGTAATTTCCTGTGGGCGAGCGACTTCCCCGGCATGGACAGTCCGTGGCCCCACTCCCGGGCGATGGGGCATGCTCCGGCGGAGGCGGCCTTAGGCAAAGAGGCGCTCAACCAACTGGTCTTCGAAAACGCTGTGAACCTGTACAAGATTCCGGTCACACAGTAACGGTGAGCGCCTATCTCGCGCGTCGTTTTAATCAGGTCGACCCGCGGGCGTCAGAAGCGGCGAGGCAGTCCAGCTTGGGTCCACAGCCATGAAAGTCTCGTATTTCGAAACCGCGCGCTACCGGGCGCCGGGGAAACTGCCGCCCGAATGGCCGGTGCCGCCTGCCGCCTACGACCTCGACGCCGGCGCCGACGCGTATCGCGGCATGGTCGAGCGGGCGCAGCATGTCGAGCGCTTGGGCTTCGACTGGGTCAGCGTTTCAGAGCACCACTATTCCCCGCGGCGCCTGACCCCCGCTCCGATTGTCGCTGCCTCGCACCTGGCGGCGCATGCGCCGAGAATAAAGATCGCCGTTCTCGGCCCGATCGTCTCGCAGGGCAATCCGGTGCGGATCGCAGAGGAACTGGCGCTGCTGGACAATCTGATGCCGGGTCGTCTGGTGTGCGGCCTGTTGCGTGGGACGACCGGGGAATATCTGAGTTACGGCCTCAACCCCGAGGAGGCGCGCGAACGCACCACCGAAGGCATGGAGCTGATCCTCAAGGCGTGGACCGAGCCGCAGCCATTCGGCTGGCAAGGGCGTCATTTCCAGTTCCGCACCGTCGCGGTTTGGCCGCGCCCATTGCAGCAACCCTATCCGCCGACCTACGCGCTCGGCACCAGCCGCGAATCCTGCGAGTTTGCGGCGCGCCACCGGCTCGGCCTAGGTCTGTCCTACGCGCCGTTCGAGGTCTGCGCCAAGGCGACGCGCTACTATCGCGAAGCCTGCGCGCGTCACGATTGGCAGCCGGAGCCGGACCAGATCATCTACCGGGCCAATATTCTGCTCGCCGAGAGCGACGCCGAGGCCGAGGCGGCGCTGAAGAACCCTCTGGCCCACTCGCCATTGCCGATGCCCGCGCGGGTGCGCGACGCGCTGGTCAAACTCGATTCCCGCAATGTCGCCGGCGAAACCAGGACGCCGAATGTCGGCGGCACGTTGCCGACAAACTTCTTCGGCGGCCCGGATACGGTCATCGACCAGGTCAAGCGCTGCCATGATCACGCGGGGATCGGCGTGCTCGACCTGTTCTTCCAGACCCGCGATGCCGAGCCGGAAACCCTGTTGAGCACGCTGACGCTGTTCGGCGAGAAGGTCCTGCCGCATATTCGCGACGTGTAACATCATCCTATATTCCCGGCCGCTTGCGGCAGAGTCGGGGACCGAGTTCTGATAGAAGCTTACCGAGGCAGCCGCTCCGCTGCCCTTGCGTATCGGAGGTCGAGCCATGAAGGTTTCGTATTTCGAGACCGGGCGCTACACGGCGCCACAACCCGTGCCGTCGCAATGGCCGGTGCCGGCCGGGGCCTATGATCAGGAAGCCGGCGCGAAGGCGTTTCACGACATGATCGAGCGGGTCGAATTTGTCGAGGATCTCGGCTTCGACTGGGTCAGCGTGTCGGAGCACCACTACTCGCCGCGGATCCTGACCCCGGCCCCGGCGGTCTCGGGAGCGTACATCGCCGCCCGCCTGAAGAAGATAAAGGTGGCCGTGCTCGGCCCGATCGTGCCCCAAAGCAACCCGGTGCGCGTCGCCGAGGAACTGGCGACGCTCGACAATGTCGCCGAGGGCCGCCTCGTGGTTGGGCTGTTGCGCGGGACGCCGAACGAATACCTGACCTTTGATCTCAATCCCGCCGAGGCGCGCGAGCGCACCGACGAGGGCATGGAGCTGATCCTCAAGGCGTGGACCGAGCCGCAGCCGTTTGGCTGGCAAGGCCGCCACTACCAGTTCCGCAGCGTCTCGGTATGGCCGCGTCCCTGGCAGCAGCCATATCCGCCGACCTATGCGCTCGGCACCAGCCGCGAGGCCTGCGCGTTCGCCGCGCGCCTCCATGTCGGGCTCGGCGTCTCGTTCGCCCCGTTCGAGGTCATGCGCAAATCGACCCAATATTATCGCGAGCAGTGCACGCGCTACGGCTGGCAGCCGACCGTGGAGCAGGTGCTCTATCGCGCCAACATCATCATCGCCGATACCGACGACGAGGCCGACGAATTGCTGCAGAAGCAGCGCAGCGGCGGCGCGGCGGCGTTCCCGATGCGGCCGGGCGTGCGCGAAGCGCTGTTCAAGGCGGATATGCGCAATATTGCCGGCGAGCCGCGGGCGCCCAATGTCGGCGGCGTCTTGCCGACGACTTTCATCGGCGGTCCGGATACGGTCGTCGAGCAAGTCAAACGCTGTCGCGAAGAAATGGGAGCCGGCGTGCTGGACCTCGCCTTCCAGAACCCCGGCGCCACCGATCTCGGCGATTTGATGCACTCGCTCGAACTGTTCGGCAAAAAGGTTTTGCCGCGCATCCGCGAGATTTGAGATTCAGGCCGGGAGGAGCAAGACCATGGAAATCGGCGCGGCGATCTTCTTTACCGACTATTCGATGGCGCCGACGGAATTGGCGGTGGCGCTCGAGCAGCGCGGCTTCGACTCGCTGTGGGTGGCCGAGCATTCGCACATTCCGGTCACCCGGCGCTTCGGCCTGCCGGGCAACATGGAGCTGTCCAAGCAGTACTACGATGTGATGGATCCGTTCGTCACGTTGAGCGCCGCGGCCGCGGTCACGACACGCCTCAAGCTCGGCACCGGTGTGTGTCTGGTGATCCAGCGCGACACGATCCAGACGGCAAAATCCGTCGCCTCGCTGGACCAGGTGTCGAAGGGCCGCTTCCTGTTCGGCATCGGCTGCGGCTGGAACGCCGAGGAGATGGAAGACCACGGCACTGTTTACGAAACCCGGACCTTGAAGATGCGCGAGCAGATCGAGGCGATGAAAGAGATCTGGAGCAACGACAAGCCGGAATATCACGGCAAGATCGTCGATTTCCCGGCGATGCAGACCTGGCCCAAGCCGGTGCAGAAGCCGCATCCGCCGATCATCGTCGGCGGCGCCTTCCGGCTCGCCGCGCGGCGAGCGCTTCGCTACGGCGACGGGTTGATCCCGTTCGCCGCTGCCGCCGGTTCGGACAGCCCTCAAGAATTTATGCCGCGTTTGCGCGAGATGGCCAAAGAGGTGGGTCGTGATCCGCAATCGCTGTCGGTGACGTTGGGCGGCGCGCCGGAGGACCCGGACCTGCTCAAGCGCAACCGCGATCTCGGCATCGCCCGCATGACCGTGCGCCTGCCGCCGGCCAAGGCCGAGGAGATCCTGCCGTTGCTGGACCGCTGGGCGAGATTGATCCCGCTGGTCAGGACCTGATGGGTTAGGAGGAAGAACGATCGTGGCAGACCAATCGACGCCGGCAACACCCGGCGCGGCGTTTCGCGAGCACCATGTCGAGGCGGACGGGTTCCGCATTCGCTATCTGGAAGCCGGACAGGGCCCCGTGCTGGTTCATCTGCACGGCGCCGGCGGGCTGCGTCTATCGCCGGGGCACGACCTCCTAAGCCGCCAGTTCCGCGTCATCGCGTTCGAGATGCCGGGCTTCGGCAACTCGGCCGAGAACACAAGGTCGCGCGATATGCCTGCGCTGGCGGCGACGATGGCCGACGCGGTCGCCAATCTGGGCATCGACCGGTTCAACCTGATGGGCACCTCGTTCGGCGGCAAGACGGCGCTGTGGCTCGCGGCGCAGCATCCGGAGCGCGTTCTGGCATTGGTGCTCGAAGCTCCGGCGGCGATCCGCCCCAAGGGCGCGCAGGCGCCTTCGGGCTCGCCTGAGGAGATGGCGCGCCGGCTCTTTGCCCACCCCGAGCGGGTCGCCCCAATGCCGCCGCAAGACCCGGAAGTGCGGGCCAAGGTGGCGCGCCTGACGCATCGGCTGCGCGGCCCCGACCGCGACGCGGACCTCGAGCGCCGCCTGCGCGAGCTGGCGACCCCGACGCTCGTATTGTTCGGCACGCTCGACGCGGTTATTCCGCCGGAGATGGGGCATTTCTACAAAGAGCTGATGCCCAACAGTCATTTGGTCTTTGTTTACGACGCCGGCCACGCGATCAGCACCGACCGCCCGGAAGCGTTCACCGAAGTCGCGGTCGACTTCATCGAGCGCCACGAAGCCTTCGTCATCAGCCGCACCCCGACGGTCATCAACCCCTAGTCACGTGAATGGGAGCGGCGCTCGAACCGCGGATTCTGATCCTTTGCCCCCTGGCCGCGGAGTGGTCGCTGCTGGTGGGCAGGTTCGAGTCGTCTCATCATCATGTCGAACGTATTCGCGATCTTAAGACCGATGCCGCCTATATCCGCCGCTGGCATGCCCTGGTGGCACCCGGCGGCCATGGCAAGACGCAATTCGCGGTTCAGGCCCAATATCTGATCAGCCTGTTTCCCTCGGTCGAACTCGTAATCTGCGCCGGTGCCGCCGGCAGTCTCGCGCCGGAGCTGGCGGTCGGCGACGTCGTGGTCGGAACGGAGACGGTCGAGCACGATTATCGCCTTCTGTTCGCGACACGGCCGCTTCCGCGCTTTGCCGGTCACGGACCGTCGAACGCAGGACTGCGGTGTGCGGCGCGTGCTGTCAGCGGCTTCCGCGTCATCTTCGACGTGATCGCGAGCGGTGACGAGGATGTCGTCACCTCGGCGCGCGCCCGCGCGATCCGCGATCAGACGGGCGCCGCTTGCGTCGCCTGGGAAGGTAGTGGCGCGGCCCGCGCGGCCCGCTTCAATAGTATCGGATCGCTCGAAATCCGTGCGGTGACCGACGCAGCCGACAAGGAAGCGCCGCAAAAATTCGATCGGAACCTGCCGATCGCCATGGCGAATCTCGCGAGCCTGATGCAATTGTGGTTGAGTGAGCCATCGCGTCCAGCAGAGGAGTAGCACGATGAGCATGTCCCGCACATTGCGCGCCGGGGTATTCCTGCCGCCGTTTCATCCCAACGACGAGGATCCGCTGCTCTGCATGGAGCGCGACTTCCAGCTGATGCAGTGGCTGGACACGCACAATTACGCCGAGGCATGGATCGGCGAGCACCATTCCGGCGGTTACGAAATCTACGGCCAGCCCGAATTGTTTATCGCCACCGCCGCCGAGCGCACCCGGCACATCCGTCTTGGCACCGGGGTGATCTCGCTGCCTTACCACCATCCGTTCATGGTCGCCGACCGCATCGTGCAGCTCGACTATCAGACCCGTGGGCGGGCGATGTTCGGCTTTGGCCCGGGCCTGTTGCCCTCGGATGCGATGATGCTCGGCATCGACCCCGAGACCCAGCGCGACCGTATGGCCGACGCAATCGACATCATCACCCGCCTGCTCGATGGCGAGACCATCACCCGGCAGAGCGAATGGTATACGATGATCGAGGCGCGGCTGCAGCTGCGCCCGTATTCCAAACCGCGGCCGCATCTGGCGATCGCCAGCGCGGTCACGCCATATGGCGGCAAGCTCGCCGGGCGTTACGATCTCGGCATGCTGTGCGTGATGGCAGGCAGCCCAAACGGCTACGACACGCTCGACTACAACTGGGAACTCGCCAATGCCGAAGCGGCGGCGCAAGGCCGGACCATGGATCGTGCCAATTACCGCGTGATGGCCCCGTTCCACATTGCCGAGACCCGCGAGAAGGCGATCGAGAATGTGCGCGCCGGCTTCGAGAAGTGGCAGCTCTACTCGTATTCGGTAAACCCCGAGGGCGGCGCTGCGATCGGCATGCCAAGCATCGAGGAGATCAACGCGGGCGGGCGCGGCGCCATCGGCACTCCCGACGACGCGCTGCGGGTGCTGGAGAACTACTGGGCCAAGACGGGCGGCTTCGGCTGCATCCTGATGCTTGCCCACGACTGGGCCGATTGGGAGGCGACCAAGCGCTCATACGAATTGTTCGCGCGTTACGTGCTGCCGCGCTTCGAGGAGCGCAGTGCCTGGCGCTCGCAATCGATGGACTGGATGCGCACCAATCGCGAAACCTTCAGCGCCAAACGCAAGGCCGCCGCCGCCAGCGCTGTCGAGCGTCACTTCGCCGCCGAGCAGGCGAAGAGCCGGGAAGCCGCGAAGTAGAGTGAATGGAGGCTGTCCGGTGCGCTCAGGCCGATGACGCGGCGAGAGCCCGCGAGTTGCGCGCACGGTCCGGCGCCAGCACTTCCCCGAGATCCTCTTGGGGCAGGGCCGGCCATTCGCTAAGCAGGAAGCAGGCTGCGGCGCGGCGCGGATCGGTGCGATAGAGCGGCGGCGCGGCTGTCAGGCACTGAGGCATCCCGACCGGGCAGCGATCGGCGAATTTACAACCATGCGCCGGCGCGCCGCTCTCAGATTTGCGTTCCTCTTTCCCCCAGTCGCGTATCGTGCTGACGCGCGGGATCGCGCCGATCAGCAATTGTGTGTACGGGTGCTGCGGCGCTTTCACCACCAGCTCCACATCGCCGGCTTCGACAACCGAGGCGCGGTAGAGCACCAGGATCGTGTCGGCGACCTGATAGGCCGTAGCGAGGTCGTGGGTGATATAGAGGATAGAGATCCCCAGCTCCTCGTTCAGCTGGCGCAGGCTGCCGAGAATGGTGGCGCGCAGCGAGGCGTCCACCATCGATACCGGCTCGTCGGCAACGATCAGCCTCGGACGCAGCAACAGGGCGCGCGCCACCATGATGCGTTGCCGCTGCCCACCGGAAAGCTGGTGCGGATAGCGGCCGAGGATTTCCTCCGGACGCAGACCGACCGCGCGCAACGCTTCCTCGACCAGCTCTCGTCGCTCCGCCCGTGTCGGCGCCAGACGGAATTTGCGCACCGGCGTCGTCAGCACGTGGTCCACCCGGTAGAACGGGTTGTAGACCTCGTACGGGTCCTGGAAGATCGCCTGCACCTCGCGGCGAAATTGCCGCCGCTGCGCGGCTGACAGATCGGGCAATGGGCGCCCCTCGTATCTGACCTCACCCTCGGAAGGTTCGATCAGACCCAGCAGCAGCCGCGCCAATGTGGTTTTGCCACTGCCGCTTTCGCCGACGACCGCCGTGATCCCCGGCAGCGCCGGGTCGATCGCGAACGAGAAATGTTCGAGCGCAACTTTGCGCTCCCGCCTGAGCATGCCGCCGGCGAAGTGTTTCGAGACGTTACGCAGTTCGAGCAGCGGCGTCATGCGAAATGGCAAGCCACGCTGGCATCCTCGCTAATGGCTCGCACGGCCGGCCTCTCGGTGCGACAGCGCGCCTCCGCCATCGGGCAGCGGGGATGGAAGGCGCAGCCCTCGCGGGAGCTCGCGCAAGACCGGCGCCAGACCGGGAATGCCGCGCAATCCGCCTTTGCGCTCCAAGGACGGCAGGCTGTCGATCAGCATGCGCGTATAGGGATGCCGCGGCGCGGTGATGATGTCGTGGATCGGCGCCACTTCGACCAGCCGCCCCGCATACATGATCCCCAGGCGGTCCACGAACTGGGCCATCAGGCCGATATCGTGGCCGATCAGGATCACCGCGGCGCCGAGCGCGGCCTGCACCCGGCCGAGGGTTTCCATCACCTGCCGCTGAACAACCACGTCGAGCGCGCTGGTCGGCTCATCGGCAATAATCACTTTCGGCTGCAAACAGATCGCGATGGCAATGCAGGCGCGCTGCTTCATGCCGCCGGACAGCTCGTGCGGGTATCGGTCGGCAATTTCGGGCAACAGCCCCACCTGGGCCAGCAGCATCTGTATGCGGGTGTCGATGTCGCGCTTGGACAGGCGTTCGCCGTGGTCGGCCAATGCGTCGCGGATCTGCTCGCGGATGCGCGTCACCGGGTTGAGCGAGTTCATTGAGCCTTGCGGGACCATCGCGATGCCGGCCAGCCGCAGCCTGCGCATCTCGTCGTCGGTCAGGCGGGACAAGGCGGTGTCGTCGAGCGAGACAGCGCCCCCCTCGATCCGGCCCGGTGGCTTGATCATCCGCAGGATGGCGAGCGCCAACGTCGATTTGCCTGAGCCGGATTCGCCGGCCAGTCCAAAGCGCTCGCGCGGGAGCAGAGAAAAACTTACCTCGTCGACGGCGCGCACGGGCCCGAGCGGATGGTCATAGGCGACGCGGAGCCGCTCGACGCGCAAAATGCTGCCGCTCATACCGATCGCCGCAACCGGGGGTTGGCGATCTCGTCGAGGCCGGCGGTCAGAAAAAACAGGCCGAGGAACACCATGACGATGACGACCAGCGGAGCGGTCCACCACCACCACCAGCCATTGATGATCGCGGCGTTGAAATTGACCCAGTAGAGCGTCATGCCGAGGGTCGGAGCCTCGACCGGCCCGAGCCCCAAAACTTCCAGCCCAACCGAGGCGAGGATCGCCGCCGAGACGCTGCCGACCAAGGTGGCCGCGAGATAGGGCAACAGATTGGGCATCAGCTCGCCGAAGATGATCTCCGGCCCGCTCATGCCGTTGAGGCGCGCGATTTCGACATAGCCCCGTTCGCGCAAGGTCAGGACCTGGGAGCGGATGGTGCGGGTCGGGCTGAGCCAAGCCAAGGAGGCGATGATGATCGCCATCTGATTCACCGTCAGGCTGCCCTTCAACGACACTGCGATGATGATCAGCACGAGCAACTGGGGCACCGTCAGGCCGATATCCGCGATGCTGCGAATTAACGTGTCCACCCGTCCGCGGTAATAGGCGGCGGTAAAGGCCAGCACAGCGCCGACACTCACGCCGATGAACCCGGCAATAAAGCCAATGCGTAATGTCAGCGGCGTGCCCGCCACCATGACCGCCAACAGTTCGCGTCCCTGGCGGTCGGTGCCGAACGGATAGTCCCAGGAGGGTGGCTGGAGCGCCGGCGCCGACAGCGGCTGGGCATTGCCGGTATCGACCGTCAGCGCGCCGACGACGATAAACACCGCCAGAATGCCAAGGAACACCAGCCCGACCACCAGCGACACGTTGCGGCGAAGATAGCCGAGCACTCGGCCTAGCCCTGGCGATAGGAAATGCGGGGGTCGAGCCAGGGATAAACCACGTCCAGCACAAACGTCGCGAAGCCGAGTGCGACGATGACTGTGAACACAATCCCTTGAATCAGAAAAAAGTCGTTTTCCTCGATGGCTTGAAACAGCAACGCGCCGATCCCGGGGTAGCCAAAGATCGCCTCGACCAGCACCGCGCCGGACAGGATCTGGCCCAAGGCCAAAGCAAGCCCGGTGGTCTGCGGCAGGATCGCGTTGCGCATGCAATAACGGGTAAAGATCGTCGCGCTGCGAAGCCCCTTTGCCTCGGCGAAGGTGACGTAGTCCTCGCCCATCGTGGTTACCATCATCCCGCGCATGGCGAGCGCCCAGCCGCCCACCGAGACAAGCACGATGGAAAGCGCCGGCAGGACGGCGTGACGCAACACATCGAGGATGAAGGTCCAGTCCCACCCCGGATTGGCGCCGGCACTATAGCCGCCGAAGATCGGAAACCACTGGAACCTGAAGGCAAACAGCCAGCTCAGAACGAGCCCGAGCAGGAAGAACGGGATCGCGTGCAACGCCCATAACGGCGGCATCAGCCACCGCATCCAATGGGGCGCGTGCGGCCAAGCAAGCAGGGCGCCGAGGATCGTGCCGGCAGCGAAAGAGAACAGCGTGGTTACCCCGAGCAGCCCGATGGTCCAGGGCAGGGCTTCGCGGATCATGCCGACGACGGTGCGCGGGTAGTTGGCAATGGAATAGTTGAGGTCGCCGCGCGATACCGCGCCGAGATAGGTCAGGTATTGGCGCCACAGCGGCTGATCCAGGCCAAACCGCTTCTGATACTCCTTTACCATGTCCTCGATGCCGGCATGCACATAGCCGCCGAGCGAGGCCTCCTCGAGCAATTTGGTGCGGACCGGGTCCCGCCCCGACAATTTGGGCAGGAAAAAGTTGAGCGTCGCCGCCAGCCAGACAATCAGCAGGAAGACCCCGAAACGTTTGACGATATAGATCGCGTGCATCTGGGCTAAGCGCTCTCAGCCGAGCGTAAAATCATCGTTCGCACGAAAGCGCGGGGCTGTCCGGGAGAAGTTGTGACGGCCGCAAAAGGGCAGAATCAGTTTTCTCTTCTCGTCTTGGCCGGGCTTGGCCCGGCCATCCACGTCTTCGGACGCCCGAAAGGAAGACGTGGATACGCGGGACAAGCCCGCGCAAGACGACTTCAGATCGTATCTTATGTGGTCCACACCAGTCTCGGCGAGGTGCAGCATTTCAGGTGAGATTTTACGCAGATTGCAGGTTCCACAAAACCATCGGGAACGTCAGGTGCCAGGAAGCGCCATTGACGTAGGCGTTATCTTCAGTCGGAAAGTTCTTCCAGTAGGTCAAGTTGAATGGAATGCGATGATAATTCTGCACCAGCTGGATATCCGGCAGATCAGGCAGCCAGATCTCCATCGCCGCACGGAACAGCTCTTTCAGCTTCGCTACGTTCTTGGGGTCGGTGATGTAAACTTCGTCGACGATCTTGTCGAAGTCGGGGTTCTTCCAGCGGCTGAAATTCACCGCATGGGCGCCGGGTACAGCGATGCTCTGGCTTTGATACAGGCGCAATGTGTCATAGGGCTCGCGTATGCTGCCGCCGTGGCCGTAGATTGAACCGGCATACTGGCCCTTTTGGAAGCGGTCGTTGAAGTCGGGCGGCAACGTCAGGCTCGCCGCGACGCCATGACGCCGCAGGATTTCGGCCAGTACCGGTCCCATGGCCGGGCCTGAGGCGCCAAAGCCGATGATGTCGAGGGTGAACGGCTTGCCGTCCGGCGTCTCCCACATGCCGCCGTTCTTCTTGAACCCCTTCGCCTCGAGCAGGGTGTCGCCCTTCTTAGGATTGAACTCGAGCGTATCGTATTTCGCGAGCAGGTCCTTGACCACGTCGAAATACGGCAGCAGCGGCTTGTAGGGCGGCATCGGCAGGGCAGAGACGGTATCGGCCCCGAGATAGCCGACCGCGATGACCTGCTGGCGGTCGATGTAGTGGCTGAGCGCCCAGCGCACATCCTTGTCGTCGAACGGTTTGACCTCGTTGTTGACGTAGAGCGAAATCGGCCACCAATCGACATAACCCCAAGGCGGCTTCTGCCCGGAATACGAGGTGACCTTCGGGTTCTGCCGGATCACAGTCGGGAAAGTGGCGGGCTGCAGAGTGCTGCCGAAATCCGAGTGATTGGTGATCTGGGCCTGCGCCGTGTTCTGCTCGTTGACCGTGGGCAACCAGATATGGCGTTGGGTCGGCGGCATCGGCGCCAGCTTCTGCTCGGCCGCCCACCAATTACCCCGGCGCTCGAACACCTTCTGCTGCAGCGAGGATTCCGCGACTTGCCACGGCCCGGTCGTGACCGGCCAGCCCTTGGCGATGTCGAAGTGCTTGAAGCTGGTCCAGTCCTGGCCCTGGAAAATGTGCTTCGGCACGATGTAGATGCCGATGTCGTATTTGTAGGTGGCGAAGAAGAAAAACCGCGGCGAGGGGATCTTGAACTTCAGCAGCACCGTGTTCGGGTCGGTGACGGTCGCCGTGTCGAGCGCCTGATTGACATCGACACCCCATTTCACCTTGGGGCCGAGGTCGCGCAACGCATTCATCGTATAGGCGACGTCCTCCGCGCTGAACGGCGTGCCGTCGCTCCATTTGATGCCCTGGCGGGTCTTGATCGTGAGCTGCTTGAAGTCCTCCGTGAACTCATAGCTCTCCGCCAGCCACATGTACCATTTGTCGGCAAACGCGCTGTAATAAGCCAGCGGCTCGTAGATCAGGTTCGGTCCATTCTGGTGGTTCGCCCCAATCGCATAGGGGTTCCACAGCTCGTAATCGACCCAACGGCCGTCTCGGCTGTTGATCCCGATCAGGATCATGGTTTGATCGCGGGGAATATCGGCGGCCTGCGCCTCGGCGATGCCCAGCGGGAGCATCGCGGCAGCCGCCGCTGCCGCCCCCCCTTTGATGACCTCGCGCCGACTCGAGTTCCAGAACTTGGTCTTCCGTGTCATCGCCGCTTACCTCCCCACCCGGCCATCGCGTTCGTCACGCGGCCAAAGCTGACCCGCAGCCAGTCTCAGCCCGCTTGCGCGGCCGCTGTCAAGCGCCTCGACTCCACCGTCATTCGACCGATCGGCGTCGACGGTCTAACATCGAACCGACGTTGCGAATGGAGGACGAGAATGGCCGTAGCAAAACGTGAACTCGGGCGGACCGGGCTGCAGGTCACGGCCTTGGGCTACGGCGCGATGGAATTGCGCGGCGCGCCGCGTGCCCGCGACATCACCGACGCCCAAGCGGAAACCATCCTCAACAAGGTGCTCGATGCGGGCATCAATTACATCGACACCTCGATCGATTACGGGCTCAGCGAGGAGCGGATCGGCCGCTATATCTCGCACCGGCGCTCTGAATACTATCTGGCAAGCAAATGCGGCTGCCTGGTCGGCGCGCCGACGGCGCCGCGCGGCCAACGAAACGCGCACGTCTTCACCCGAGACAATGTCGTGGCCGGGGTCGAACAAAGTCTGGTGCGGATGAAGACCGACTATCTCGACGTCGTCCAGTTCCATTCTTCGCCGTCCCGGCAGACCCTGGAGGAGCACGGTGCGCTCGAAGCGCTCCTAGAACTCAAGGAGGCCGGCAAGGTGCGGTTTGTCGGAATGTCCGGCACATTGCCCCACCTGACTGAGCACATCGACATGGGTGTCTTCGAGGTCTTTCAGATCCCGTACTCGGCGGTAGAGCGCGAACACGAAGCGGCGATCGCCGCCGCCGCTCAAAAGGGCGCCGGCATCGTCATTCGCGGCGGCGCGGCAAAGGGTGCGCCGACCGAAGGGAAGCAGGCCGGGCTGCAATGGGAACGCTGGCGCCAGGCCCGTCTCGACGATTTGCTCGACGGCATGACCCCGATGGAGTTCATTCTGCGCTTCACGTTCACCAATCCGGATTTGGACACGACCATCGTCGGCACGATCAACCCGACGCATCTGCAGACCAATCTCGACATCCTGCGGCAAGGGCCGTTGCCGTCATCCCTTTACGAGGAAGCCAAGCGCCGCCTCGCCGCCGCCGGCTCGGCGCCGCGATCGGTTGGCGAATGATCGAATGATCACCCCGGCGAAAGCTTCCAGGAGTCATGTGACGCAATGCGCTGGCCGCGTCCTCAGCGGCTGCGCTGCGGGCGGGCAAATTTAGGCTGAACGGAAGGATTTTGCGAGATGGCCGGAGAAGCTCTCGACGCGAACGCGGCGCAGCGTCGCTATTGGAATACGGTTGCCGGGCCGCGTTGGGTCGCCACCCCGGGGTTCAGGGAGCGGCGCAACCAGGAAAGCCTCGCATTGTTGCTGGCGCGGCTGGGCCTCACCGGAGGCGAGAGTGTGCTCGAAATCGGCTGCGGCACCGGCGCCTTGACCTTGCCGCTGGGCGCGGCGGTCGGCGAGCATGGGCGAGTCGTCGCAGTCGACATATCCGAGCCGATGCTCGGGGCGGCGCGTCAGAAGGTCGGCGAGCACGGGCTGCGCAATGTCACGTTGCATCTGGGGGATGCACAGGTGTTCGCGCTCGAACCGGCCGCCTTCGATCTCGCGACCTCGCGCATGGGCGTGATGTTCTTCGCCGATCCGGCGGCTGCCTTCCGCAATATCGGTGGCGCGCTAAAGCCGGGCGGGCGCCTCGTCTTTGCTTGCTGGGGGCCGCTCGCGGAGAACCGGCACTGGCTGATCTCCTACGACATCGCGTTGCGCCATTTGGGGCCGCCGGCGCCGCAGCCTGCTCACCAGCCCAGCCCGCTCGCCTTTGCCGACCCCGATTATATCCGCGGGGTTCTAATGGCGGCCGGCTTCGCCGACATCATGGTCGAGCGCGCCCACCCGACGATACTTTGCGGCAGCCCCGACGAAGAAGCGCGTCAGGCGCTGGCCATGGGACCGACTGCCAGGCTGGTCGAGGAGAAAAATCCCGTCGAGGCGATCCGCCAGACGATCGCGCGCGAGGTCGAGGCCGCGTTCGCCGCCGAAGCTGCTTCCGGCCCGATCCGGCTCCCCGCGACCATCTTTCTGGTCGCCGCGCGCCGCCCGGCTTGACCTAATCCAGCTGCTCGCCGCGGCTCAATCCAAGAGCCAGGGGGCGGCGCAGGCCTGGGCGACCTGTCGGATCTGGTTCAAGAGGCCGGCGCCAACCGGGATGCCCTCCCGCATCCGCGTCGCTGCATAGTTCCACTGCGGATCGCCGGCCACCATGACCGGCTGCCCAGGATCGATCGGCTTGGTCGCCCGCAGATCGTCGCAGAAGCGGGTCACGTCGGCGGTGAATTCGTTGTGGTCACGGAACAGGCCCGGGTCGACCGCGATGAAGCAGTGGCCGATATCGTTGCCCTGCGGCTTCTTCCCGGCCATCGGGTCGGTGATCAAGGTCGCCCCCGACAGGCACGAGGCGAGAATGTTCACCATCGCCGCCAGCCCATAGCCCTTGTAGCTGGAGCCTTCCGGCGAGCCGCCGAGCGAGGTCAGGAAACCGCCTTTCTCGCGCGCTTCCGCGGGGTCGGTGCTGGGCTGCCCGTCTTTGTCCAGCACCCAGCCGGGCGGGCAGGGCAATCCCTCATTGGCCTTGTTGCGGATGCGCCCGGCGGCCACCGTCGTGGTCGCCATGTCGAGCAGAAACGGCCGCCCGTCGGCGCTGGGCGCGGCGAACGACCAAGGATCGGTGCCGAGCCTTGCCTCCTTGCCAAAGGTCGGCGCTGCCTGAGCGACGGAGTTGCTGGTGCACGCCATGCCGATCAGCCCTTCCTTCGCCGCCATCAGGCTATAGTAGCCGGTAGCGCCGAAATGGCTGGAGTTGCGCACTGCCGTGATCGCGATGCCGGAGCGCTTGGCCTTGTCGATCGCCACCTGCATGGCGAAACGCGCCGGTACATGGCCAAGCCCGCCATCGCCGTCGACCAGCGCCGAGACCGGCGTATCCTTGATGATGCGCGGCCGGGCCTTCATGTTTGCGCGCCCGCTGCGGCGCATCCGGTCGTAGCCGGGGATCATCGAGATGCCGTGGCTGTCGACGCCGTGCAGATCCGCCCAGGAGAGGATGTCGGCGGTCGCTTCCGCGTTGTCTTCCGGCATGCCCCAGGCCGACAGGATGGCTTTGAGTTGTGCGCGATGGGTTTCGTACGGTGCAGGCACTGATGTCTCCTTCGCTTGTCGCGCCGCCTTGGGTAATGGACCCGGCCGATCAGGGAGCGGCGATGCGGTACACCCGCGCCGCGGTGCCGCTGTAGAGTGCGGTCTTTTCGGCGGCCGATGCGCCGGCAGAGATGCGCTTGAACGCGTTCCACAACTCGGTATAGCCGCCGGATTGCTTGTCCGGTGGAAAGTTGCTCTCGAACATGCAGCGGTTCGGACCGAAGGCTTCGATGCACGGCTCGATGTACTGGCGCCAAGCGGCAGTGAGGTCTTCGGACGACGGCGGCAGGTCGTGCTCGTGGAAGTCGAACCCGAACGAGGTCATGCCGACGCCGCCGAGCTTGACGTTGACGTTCGGGCACTTGGCCAATTCGGCGATGTCCTTTTTCCAGCCGGCGAGGATCTCCTGCCGATGCCCGGCATAGGGGCCGACGCCGAGCACGCCGCCGACATGATTGAGGATGATCGTGGTGTTGGGGAAGGCGCGGGCGAGGTCGATCGCGTCCGGCAATTGCGGATGATATTGCCAGGACTCGAAGCTGAGCCCGAGCGGCGCGAGCTGGGCGAACCCCTCGCGGAATTTCGTGTCGCGCACCAGATGCGGCGGCACCGAGCGCGTGGCGAATTTCTGGATCGCGTCGTTCGGGTCCCATGAGACGCCGTGACGGATGCCGCGGAAGCGCCCGCCGCCGACCCTGATCTCGGCCTCCAAAACCTCGCGCACCCGCGCTCCCAAGGTCAAATCGGCATGGCCGACGATGGCCTCGGCAACTCGACACGGGCCATAGCCGCCCGAAGCGCTCATTGCCGCGATGCCGTTGACGAACTCGACCTCGCCGACCGGCGCCATCTCCGCCGGGCCATCCTTGCGATACATCGAGCGGCATTCGAGAAACACCGTCGAGACCATGTTGTGGCCCCCACCGATGTCGTCGAGCAATTCGGGCAGCAGATATCGCCCACGCTGCGGCGTATCCCAGAAATGATGATGCGGGTCGATGATCGGCAGTGCGGGCTCCAGCGCCGCCTCGCGCGGCCGCTTGCCGAGCCATGCCCCGAGTTCGGCATCGTCGCGGTACCCGATACCGCGCCATTCGCCCTTCGCATCCCCGATTTGGGCCATTGCCTGCTCCCCCTCATCCTTGATCCGACCAGTCGGATCATACCAATCGGATCATAAACGAACGACGGCTTCGAGAATAAACCCCTTTCTAATAACACCGGCAAAGCTTCACCCGCTTCCGAGCACCGTGTTGTGGCGCCGACGACAAGGCCATCAGCAGCTCGGCTTCCCGGCCGGCCACCGGCGCCGGGCTTGCGTACGCGCGGGCGCGCGAGGCGAAAAGAGATCAGGTGCAACCGCGTGGAATTCCTCGAAACCTGCTCGAAATAACAGCGGCGAGCAGACGCCTTAACGCGATCGCAGTGACTGGCACGGACAGGCTTCCATGACCGTAGCTTTGGCGAAGGTGCTGGTCATGTGAGTTCCCTATACGTTCCGGTCAAGGGGCGCCCTGTCGATCAAAAACAGGGCGACCGGGAATGCTCCTCCAAAGCCGTCATTGGCTGTACGCGCATGGTTCGACTGCAGTGGGTCGATTTGCCTCGTTCGACCCATGACAGGCGAACGGCTGGTTTCGGCGCGTCTCGCCCGTTGTCCCGAACCCCGGCGAAGGTCTCTTGACCGAACCGACCACCGGGCGCTCAGCCTTGGCCGGGAACGCGTCCTCATGCCCCCGTTCCGGACATTACTTGGAGCCAGTCGCAGGACCGCGGGGCTTTGGGAAGCTGTCATTCATTCCGGGCAATCTTTGCGCACCCTTTGCCAGATAAATGATTCGGGTACCCCGGGATCGGTTTTGGACCTACAGCGATATCATCGACCTTCGAAGATATCAGCGCATCACGTCTTTGGGACTGCCGGTGACGCCGCATGAGCGATCTAGAATTTGAGCGCGAGCTGAGTCCAGAGCAAATACGCGAGGCGCTATCGCTGCTCGACAGCAGGGCGGGGGCGCAGAACCAGAACGTGCGGGTCGAGGATTTGAATCGCGCTGAAGAGCTTCATCCCAAACCCGAGCCATCCAGTGCGGCCATTGCTGCTCAGGACTGCACTCCTGTTGCAGAAGACTTGCAACAGCGTAAGAAGCATCTGAACTTAGCGGTCGCCTGGTACGGGGCTGGCATTGCGGCCGTGGGCGGGCTGGCCCTCTTGTCGTGGGGCGAAAGGGCGCTTGCACCCCCGCCTGTGATCGCTCACGAAATTCTCCCAAATCGGGTGGCCACGCCGCCGGCAAAAATTGCTTCTCCGGCGCTGCTGATTGGCAATCCTTTACCTGACAAGAGTGGATCAGAGCGACAGCCCTCGAGCCCGGAGGTCGCAGGTTCGAATCCTATCGGGTATGCCAGTCGCGATGACGATCAAGCCGCCGTAAGAGATGCGGCCAATAGCGAGAATGCGGTCCCGCCTTCAGCCCGCTCGACCAACATTCCCGCGATCGGCACGAGCCAGGCTCCGTGGGACGAAGGAGCAAGCCGAAAACCAGACCAGGCTTGGCGGCACCCGGGGGCGGTGCAGGTCGCCGCAACAAAGAAGCGATTTTGGCGACGTCATTGGTCGCCTCGCGCGGGACTTAATGGAGGCGGACGCTGCTTTTTCTTCGGATGTCTTCCTTGGCGAGCTCAGCGCGTCTCTTACGAACCGCCCCGTAATACAACTCAATGATGACGCGCTCGTAGCTTGGGGACGCCGAATGCGGTGCGGCTCATTGGATTAGGAGATGCGCGCGCCCGCCGACAAACCGGGAACGCCTGCAACGAGCCTGTGGCCGGTTGCTCGAGGCGACCGGTCGGGTGTCGTGACGGATGTAGCCGCCTCCGACACCTCGGTCAACCTATGGCGCTTCTATCGTGTCAAAGGTTTGAAATGCAGCCAGGGTCGGGGCCGCTTGCTTCAGCAAGGGCTCAATGACAACGTTGGCCACCCCAGCGGATTTCATGTCCAGCGCATCCGCCGCGCGCGGCGAAAGGTCGATTATCCGTCCGCGGGTGTATGGACCGCGATCATTGATTTTGACGATGACCGCGCGACCGTTGTCGAGGTCGATCACCTTGGCGAAAGAGGCCATTGGCAGCGAGCGATGCGCTGCTGTGGCGGTAACGGTGTCAAGGGTCTCACCGCTCGCGGTCTTGCTGCCAACGAGGTCATACCAGGCGGCTTTGCCGAACTGAGTCCTCTCAGCCGCATACGTAGGGCCGCAACAGGGAGCTGCGCCAGCGTCGCATACGTCTACCGAGGACTCGAAACTCGAGCGCCATGGCTCCCCTCGCTCGAAGCTGTTGTTGGCGGGTCTGCCTTTCCGAACCGCCCCGCAACCGAAGCTGGCAGATCTAGCGGTCGGCGATTGGGCATTTCCTAGGGCAGTTCCGGCCCCTTCGCCCGGATAATGCTGGAGAGACTCTCCCCTGTGACATTTTTCGGTTCGGTTTGTGATTGTACCTCGGCAAAGCTGTAACCATCATTGACCGATTGTTATTGTTTTTAAACTTTCGCCAACTGGCCGTTTACTTATGCGTCTTTGTTTTGCGCGCGCTACAGAGGCCAAGGTCCGTTGGGGCAGAGGCAGTCGGCCGGAACCTCGCTGGTCAACAACGTCGAGAGCAGTCATTCAGACCAACGGGATCAGACCATGAAATTCGGTCGATTTCCGCTATTCGTCGGTCCCCGCGTTAATCTCTGATTGACCTTGACAGCAGGTGCGGCAGGCGCCTCCGTGGACGCTCCGAACCAGGAAGTTGCGTGGCTTCAGTTGCAAGGTCCGGTATCGGCGCGCGAGTCCGTCATCCGGCCCAGCGAACAATGTTCGGCGGGTCGTGTTGTTGGCGACGCGACCCGGTGGCTGACCGGGACTCTTACTGCGCCGCGGCGGCGGTTCTGATGTCGCGGAAGGCCGGGATCACTTGCGTCGCGAACCGGTCCAGATCTTCCAGCTGGATCTCGAGCGGGGTGCCGAGCGGGGTGGCGCAAATCACACGATCGATGCCGGGATAGCGCTTCTCGACCGCTTTTAGCTGCTCGACGATGTCGTCGGGCGTACCGGTCAGGAAGCCGCCGGCTTTCACCGCGTCCTCGATACGCGGCAATTTGGCCGTGGCGGCGAGCCTGGGATCGCGCATCGCCGCGATCTGCTCGTCCGAGAGCGCGCGCACCAGGCGTAGCTCACCGAACATCTTCATGTTCTCCTCATAGTGTTTCGCCGCCTCGCGCATGCCGTCTTCGCGGTTCTTCGCGATGTGAAACTGGAAGCCGAGCGCCAGCTTCTCGCCGAGTTCGAGCTTGATCCCGCGGCGCGCGTAGGCGGCCTGAAACCCGAGCATATGCCGCTCGACCGCGCCGCCTTCGGCCGAGCCGCCGCCGATCACCCCGCGGATGCCGTGCTTGGCCATGAAGTCGAAGGCGCGGTCCGATCCGCTCTGAATCGGCTGCCAGCATTCGACCGGCAGACGCTCAGGGGCCGGCACCAGGGTGATCTCCTTCAAGGTGTAGCCGCGATACGGCACCTCCGGCGGGATCGTGTAGTACTTGCCCTTGTGCGAGAACGGCTTGCCCTCGAACGCCTTGAACAGGATATCGACACCCTCTTCGAAGATCTCGCGGTTGGCGTCCTGGTCGATCAGCGGCGAGCCGAAGCTCTCGACCTCGCGGGTGTGATAGCCGCGGGCGACGCCGAAGATGACCCGGCCGCCGCTCAGGACATCGGCCATCGCATAGTCTTCGGCCAGGCGCAGCGGATGCCACATCGGTACGACGTTAAAGCCGCAGCCGATTCTGATGTTTTTGGTCACGCCGCAGAGGTGCATCGCCATCATCAGCAGGTTCGGGATCAATTCCGTGCCTTCCGGCTGGAAATGATGCTCGGCCATCCAGAACGTGTTGAAGCCGCGCTCGTCCATGCACTTGGCGTACTTCACGACCTTGTGCAGCGCACCGGCGAGCTGCTCGTTGGAGTAGCAGCGCTCGTTGATAGGCGTCCCGGCATAGCCGAGATTCTCCATGTCGGCGGTGCCGTAGTAAGAGCTGTCGAATTTCGTAATCATTGGTTCCTCACTCCGCCGCAAGCGCGGTGTCTGGGGTTTGCCAAGTCTTCAGGACCGGCAGTACTTCCTTCGCGAATAAATTCAATCCGCGCTCGGCGATGTCGTACGGTACGCCGCCAAAGCGGAACGCCGCGTTCAGCTCGAAATCGCCGAGCACCCCGCGGCGCGCTTCGAGTTCGCGCAGGATGCGGTCGGGCGTGCCCCAAATCGCCGCCTGCATGAACCCGGCGACAGCGCCTTCGAGCCCGCCCTGGCGGGCGATCGCCGCCTTCTGCACATAGGCGTCGTAGCCTTTCACGGTGTTGAAGTGCTCGCCGAGGAATTCGTAATGGTAGAAATTGCTCTCGACGAACTTGCCCATGTATTTCCGGGCGTTGTCCTCGGCTTCCGCCAAATTCGGCGCGCACATGCAGAAATCGGTGATCATCATGTGCGGCGCCGGGCGGCCATGGAATTTCTGGTGAAGCTCGCGGTTGCGCTCGATCGCGGGCAGTCGCATGTGCCAGGGCCGGTCGGAAAACATCACCATATGCGCGCCGAGCTTGGCGGCGGCCTCCACCAACTCCTCGCTCGCGGCCACGGCATAAATCCGGCCCGAGAAATCGTATTTGGGGCGCGGTCTGATTTCGATGCGCGGTTGTTTGTAATATTTACCGTCGCCTTCGATAAAGCCGGTGCGCAACGCCGCCACAATCATCGGGGCGGCTTCGTCGAAGCGCTCGCGGGATTCGTCCATCGTTCCGCGAAACGCCGCGAACTCGCGGCGCGCGAGGCCGCGTCCCAACCCCAACCGCAGCCGCCCTTTGCACAACAAGTCCAATACCGCCGCCTGCTCGGCTACGCGCAGCGGGTCATGCCACGGCACAATGACCGCCGCAGTCCCCAGTCCCACGCTCGGGCAAGCCGCCGCGAGATAAGTCATCAGCTGCAGATTGTCGGGGCAGAAGGAATAATCGAAGAAGTGATGCTCGGCCGACCACAGCACGTCGAAGCCTGAATCTGCGGCCAACCGCGCCAGGCGGATTTCTTCGTCCCAAACCCGATCGTCGCCGATGCTGTCCCAGCCATAGCTGGCGAAGACCATCATCATGCCGACATCCATGGCTTTCCTCCGCGTCTCGTGTGACAGGGAGTGTTCCACGCGCTTGGGCGAATGACAACCTCAAGGCCGACAAACGTCCCTTGATGACTTGACATCTGATTCCCATGTTTTCATCTATTTCGCATGTCCAAGATGATCCAGATCCGCAATGTTCCCGATGCGGTGCACCGCCGGCTCAAATCGCGTGCCGCGCTCGCAGGAATGTCCCTTTCCGATTATCTTCTCGCCGAACTGCGCCGCGTGGCCGAGCGGCCCAGCCTCGCAGAGATGGTTGAGCGCCTGGAGAAACACTCTGCAACCAACCCACAACCATCGCCGGAAGAGGTGATCCGCGCCGAGCGCGATTCGAGGTGATCGTCATTGACGCCTCCGCGCTCGTGGAACTTCTGCTGGGAACACCGGCTGCTGCGTCTGTGGGGGAGCGCCTCAGTAGCACTGGGCAGACGCTGCATGCGCCCCATTTGATCGATATCGAGGTGACGCATGTGCTGCGGCGCTATGCGGCGACCGGGCAGATCGAGCCCGCTCGTGGCCGCACTGCGCTAAACCATCTGTTAGATTTTCCCTTGTACCGCAACCCGCATGATGTGCTGCTGCCACGGGTCTGGGAATTGCGGCACAATCTGACGGCCTACGATGCCGTCTACGTGGCACTTGCGGAAGCGCTCGACGCGCCGCTCTTGACCCGCGACCGCCGCCTCGCCGCCGCTTCCGGGCACAATGCGCGGGTCGACCTGGTGTAAAGAGCGGTCGGCCCGGTGAATAAGGTAAGCTGCCGGCAGACAGGGAGATCGGAATCCATGACAGAGGCCGCGACGCCCGCCGAAACCGGCGCGCACCCGAAAACCGAGATCTTCGACGTCGCGATCATCGGGGCCGGGATCTCCGGGGTCGGCGGCGCCTATCATCTCACCAAGCAGTGCCCCGGAACGAGCTTCGTCGTGCTCGAAACGCAGGAAAGCTTTGGCGGAACCTGGCTCACCCACCGCTACCCCGGCATCCGCTCAGACAGCGATCTCTACACCTTTGGCTATCGCTTCAAGCCATGGACCAGTGCGCCGATCGCAACGGCGGCGGAGATCCTCCGCTACATGGGCGAGGTCATCAACGAGAACGATCTCGGCCGCCATATCCGCTATCGGCACAAGATCACGTCGGCACGCTGGTCGAGCCGCAAAAAACTCTGGACCCTCGAAGCCACCCGGACTGACTCCGGCGAACGCCTCCGGTTTGCCGCCAATTTCCTGTGGATGTGCCAAGGGTACTACCGGCACTCGCAGGGCTACACGCCCGAATGGGGCGGGATGGCGAGCTACAGGGGCCAGATCGTCCATCCGCAGGAGTGGGCCGAGGATCTCGACTACGCGGGCAAAAGAGTAATCGTCATCGGTTCAGGCGCCACCGCGGCGACCCTCATTCCGGCGATTGCGGCCGATTGCGGCCACGTCACGATGCTGCAGCGCTCGCCGACCTATTTCCGGACCGGCCGCAATGCTGTTGCGATCGCGGACGAGTTGCGCGAGCTGGGTATAGACGAGGCTTGGATCCACGAGATCGTGCGCAGGAAAATCCTGCACGAACAAGCCGTGTTTACCAGCCGATCGTTCACTGAACCGGAGGTTGTCAAGCAGGAGCTGCTCGCCGGAGTTCGCGCCCACCTAGGGCCCGATTACGATTTGGCGACCCATTTCACGCCGACATACCGGCCATGGCGTCAGCGCATAGCCTTCATTCCCGACGGCGACTTCCTGGAGGCGATCCGCGCCGGCAAGGCATCGGTCGTCACCGATGAGATCGAAACGTTTACGGAGACCGGCATCCTTCTGAAATCCGGCGAGCGTCTCGAAGCCGACATCATCATTACCGCCACCGGCTTCCATCTCAACGCACTCGGCGACATCGACTTCGCGATCGACGGCGAACCCCTCATTTTCTCCGACACCGTCACCTATCGGGGCATGATGTTTACCGGCGTGCCCAACATGGCGTGGGTCTTCGGATATTTCCGCGCCAGCTGGACCTTGCGCGCAGACCTGGTCGCTGACTTTGTCTGCCGGTTGCTCAATCACATGAAGGAAAAGGGCGTCCGCAAGGTCACCCCGACTTTGCGGCCGGAAGACCGCGACATGCCGTTATTGCCCTGGATAGATCCCGAAAACTTTAATCCCGGCTATATGATGCGCGGCATGCACCTGCTGCCCAGGCGCGGCGACAAGCCCGAATGGCAGCATACCCAGGACTATTGGAGCGAGAAGGACCAGTTCCCCGCCGCCGACCTCGACGACGGAATTTTCGTCTACGAGTGATTGGCGTCTACGAGAGCGGTCGCGGCTTTCTTCATTCCGCCATGCACTTCGGCCACGATCTCGAACGATCGTTTCCGTTTGCTGTGGTCGAAGATGTTCGCGGTCACCATCAATTCGTCAGCGCCGGTCCGGCGGATGAAATCGTCGAGGCCGCGCCTGACCGTTTCCGGGCCGCCGACGACGGCGCAGGACTGCGCGTCATCGAGGATCGCGCGGGCGTAGGGATCGAGCCGCGCCTCGAAATCCTCGACCGGCGGCGGCACTCGGCCGCGCCGCCCGGTCCTGTTGTTCAAGGTCGACTGCTGCAACGACGAGAACAGAAACCGCGCTTCGTCATCCGATTCCGCCGCGACGACGGTGATCCCGAGCATGACATTGGGGGCGGAAAGCTGCGCGGACGGACGGAAGCGCTCGCGGTAGATCGCCATCGCCTGCATCATCATCGCCGGCGCGAAATGCGACGCGAAGGCGAAAGGCAGCCCGAGATAAGCGGCAACCTGCGCGCCATACGTGCTGGACCCCAAGATCCAGATCGGCACCTCCAACCCGGCGCCGGGAACTGCCTGCACCGCCTGGTCCGGCTCGGCGGGTTGGAAGTAACCCATCAGTTCGACGACTTCCTCGGGAAAGTTCTCGGCACCGCCGAGCAAGGCTCGGCGCACGGCGCGGGCGGTGATCTGATCCGACCCTGGCGCGCGGCCGAGACCCAATTCGACCCGCCCCGGATGTAGAGCGGCAAGGGTTCCGAACTGTTCGGCGATCAAGAGCGGCGCGTGGTTCGGCAGCATGATCCCGCCGGCGCCAATCCGGATGCTGTTCGTTCCGGCCGCGACATGGGCGAGGGCGACCGCAGTCGCGGCACTCGCAATTCCAGGCAGGTTGTGGTGCTCGGCCATCCAGAATCGCTCGTAACCGAGCGCCTCGACATGCCGCGCCAAATCGAGCGAGTTGCGCAGCGACTGACCGGCATCGCCGCCTTCGACGATCGGGGATAGATCGAGAACCGAGAGCGGGACCATAGGGGGACATTGCCACCGGTTGCCGTTGATGAAAAGCCGCTCTGCTTCAGATGGATGAGACCAGCCGGCGTCCGGGCATGGCCTGGGGATTCGCGCTACAAAACCTGTACGGTTTCTCGGCGTCAGATGATCTTTCGCTCCCGGAAATCCTCGATCTGCGCCGGGGTGTAGCCGAGTTCGGCGAGAGCGGCGTCGTTGTGACTGCCGAGTTCCGGAGCGATGCCGATACGCGCCGGCGTTTCGGAGAAATGCCACGGCGAGCCATGCACCTTCAAGGTCTTGCCGTGTTCCGGATAGGCGATTTCGGTCACGTAGCCATTGGCCAGCACGTCGGGATCGTTCGAGGCTTCGAGCAAGGTGTTGATCGGGGCGGAGACGATGTCCGCGCCACGCAGCCGCGCCACCCAATCGTCGCGCAACCCGGTCGCGAACAACTCGTCCAACTTCCGCAGCAATGTTGCGCGCCTCTCGTCGGATGTGATGATCACGCCGAGATCGCCAAAGCCGGCCTCTTCGAGCGTCCGGTAAAAGCCGAGCGCGGTCATCGCGTCCCGCCACTTGCGGGCGCCGTTCAGCTGGAGCACCAGCGGCTTGCCGTCCCGGTCGTTGAAGCTGGCGCTGAGGCCGGGTCGCTGCGGCGTGCCGGTGACGCGGGCCTGACCGGTGACCGGATCGCGTTTGCGCCACATCGCGGTCGTCAGGGTCCAGCCCATCAGGCGGATCTGGCCGCCGAGCAGCGAGCAATCGACCTTTTGCCCGATGCCTGTGCTCCGCGCGTAGGTCAGTGCTGCGAGCGCCCCACCAAACGCCAGGATGGCGCAGGTTTCGTCGGCGACCGAGACGATACCGGTCTTTAGCGGCTGGCCCGGCGTCGAATAGGCCTCGGCGATGCCGCCAAGCGCCTGCGCCATCGAATCGGTCCCCGGCAGGTCCGCGTGTGGTCCCTTGGGGCCGTAGCCCGAAATCGACATATAGACGAGTTTCGGGTTCACCTTGCGCAGTTCTACATAGCCGAAGCCGTTTTTCTCTGCGGCGCCGGGGCGGAAATTCTGGCCGAAGATGTCCGCCTTCGCGACCAGCTTGCGGAGGATTTCGCGGCCTTCCGGGGTCTTCAGGTTAAGGGTGACGCTCTTCACCCCGCGATTGTTGGTTTCGAAATAGATGCTGGGGAAACCCGGCATGACGCTCGATCCGCGCGAATTATCGCCAACCTCGGGCACCTCGATCTTGATGACCTCCGCGCCGAGATCGGCCATCAGCATGTAGGGCACCGTGCCGGCTTGCGCGGTGGAGCAGGCGACAACCTTGACGCCGTGGAGTGGACCATGGGGTGCTGTCATGTCGAAGGATCTCCGATGTTCGGCCATGCCGATTGCGGCCACGCCCCTGCCTGCGCCGCAATGTTGATTCTACCATGCACCGGATTTCAACAAATCTCGCCAGCTCGGTCGCCGTAGCTTATGGCGAGAACCTCGATCTGTTCGATGCCGGCCGGCGCGCGCAGTTCGACAATGTCGCCCTCACACGCCTTGATCAGCGCGCGGGCGACCGGCGAAATCCAGCTGACTTGACCGCGGGCAAACTCGGCTTCGTCGATGCCGACGATTGTGATCGTGGTTTCGATGCCACTTTCGTTGGCGTAGGTAACGGTCGCGCCAAAAAACACCCGGTCGCGATTTTTCTGCTGCGCCGGGTCGACCACTTCGGCGCTCTCTAAACGCTTCGACAGAAAGCGGATGCGGCGGTCGATTTCGCGCAGGCGGCGCTTGCCATAGATGTAGTCGCCGTTTTCGGACCGGTCGCCGTTCCCAGCCGCCCAAGCGACGGTTTCGACCACTGTCGGCCGCTCCACCCGCAACAGCTGGTGCAACTCGTCCCGCAGCTGGCGGTGACCCTGCGGGGTCATGTAGTTCTTGACCCCGCTCGGGATTGCCGGCGCCGCGTCGGGCAGATCGGCGTCGTCCTCCGCTTCCTTGATGAAGGCTTTGCTCATCCGATCACCCTCTCCTCGCGCAACGCGGCAATTTCAGCCGCGCCATAGCCGAGGCTGGCCAGGATCTCAACGGTGTGCTCGCCGAGCAGCGGCGCGGGGCGGCGATAGATGCCGGGGGTCTCGGAGAGCTCGATCGGGGTCGGCGCCAAAGGCAGGGTGCCGGCGAGCGTCGGATAGGGCGCCTCCTCGAGCAGATGGGCGGCGCGGATGTGCGGGTCGTCGAGCGCCTGCTGCGGCGAGTAGACCTGGCCGGCGACGATGCTGGCCTCTTCGAGCGCGGCTAAGGCCTCGGCGCAACTCCGCTCGGCACACCATTCGCTCATACGGGCCGCGATGACCGCGCCGTTATCGGCGCGCGACTGGTCGTCGGCAAAGCGCGGGTCAGCGAGCCAATGCTCCTCGCCGATCATCCGGGCCCAGCGCCGGAACATCGCCGGGCCGATCACGGTGGCGACGATCCAGCCATCCTTGCACGGATAGATGTCGGCCGGAGCCGAATTGAAGCCGCGGTTGAGGGTCGCGACACGGTCGACGCCGGTCAAGGCCTGCTCGATCAAGCGTGGCATTGGCAAAGGCGATCGCGGTGCGCAACAGCGCGCCCTCGACCTTTTGGCCATGCCCGGTCTTGCCGCGCTCGATCAAGGCCGCCAGTGTGCCGAAAGCGGATAGGCAGGCCGTGCCGAAATCGACCCAGGGCAATTTGATCGCGATCGGCTGCTCGGGCGCGCCGGAGAGATAGGCCGCACCGCTCATCGCCTGGCCGATGCCGTCGAAGCCGTGCTTGTGGCTCAACGGCCCGCCGGCGCCAAATCCGGTGACGGTCGTCAAGATGATGTCAGGCTTGACCAGACGCAGGCTATCGAGGTCCAGCGCCAGCGCGCGCAACACTTGCGGCGGTAGATTGGCGACGACGACATCGGCGGTTGCGACCAGCTTTTTGACGATCTCGCGGCCTTTGGGTGTAGCCGGGTCCAGAGTCATGCCCAGCTTGTTGCGGTTCATCGCCAGAAACATCGCGCCGCCGCCATCCGGCCCGGCGCCGACCGGGATGAAGCCGCGGTCCTCACCGCCGCCGATCCGCTCGACGCGGATGACCTCGGCGCCGAGATCGGCGAGCAACGCCGCGCAGAACGGCCCCGCGATATAGCGCCCGAAATCGAGGACGCGAATGCCGTCGAGCACACCGGACACCGGACCCTCCCGCCGTCTCCCGCAGACCGGAAACACCGCAGCATACCCGAGCCGTGTGTTCGGGACACCGTTTCCCGCACTTGTGGCGTGCTGGCCGAGAAGGCACTCTCCGGTCCGGCAGGCCAATAACGACCGGAAGGATTGAATCATGGCGAGGCTCCCGCTGATTACCAATAAAGACCAGGTGGCCGAAAAGGACCGCGCGATCGTCGACTCGATCGTGGCGAGCCGCGGCGCATTGCAGGGTCCGTTCACGATATTCCTGCACTGCCCTGAACTCGCCGGCCAACTCGCGCATTTGGGGGCGTTCGTGCGTTTCGAGGGCTCGCTCGACATGCGGGTCCGGGTGCTGGCGGCGATGACCGTCGCACGCGAATTCGAGGCGGTTTACGTCTGGGGCGCGCAGACCGGTGGCGCCCGGCGGCTCGGCGTGCCCGAGGCGACGATCACCGCGATCCGCGAGGACCACTCGCGCGGCATCCCGCCTGAAGACGCGCAGATCGTAGACGGCACCCGGCAACTGTTGCGCCGGCACCGCATTGACGATGCAGCCGCCAACGCGCTGCGGGCGCGCTTTGGCGACGATGGCTTTATCCAGCTGACCGGAGCGATCGGCTATTACAGCATGCTGTCGATGACGGTAAACGCCTGCGAATTGGAGGCGGCGTCCGGCGCCGAGGTGTTGAAGGTTTAAGCGGCAGCGATCCCCACAACAGAGGTTGGCGGCGGCCGGGTCCGGCCGCTATATAGCGCGCATGCGCCGCTCGACGCATCTCGGTCTCGCTGCCGTTGTGGTGTTGCTGGTCTTGGGCGGCGCCTATACCGTCTATTGGTGGATCGTCGCCGGCCGGATCGAGGATGGCGTCGTCGCCTGGCAGCAATCAATACGGGCGCAAAAGATCGATGCTTCTTGGCAAACCCTCCACATCGTCGGCTTCCCGTTCCATTTCCGGATCGCACTCTCGAGCGCGGCGCTGCGCGATCGCGCCCTGACCCCGGCGCCGGAAGTACGTTTAGCCGAATTGACCGGCAGCGCCCGCCCCTGGGATTTCGCCAATTGGCGGCTCGATGCGCCCCAAGGGCTCGCGGCCGACCTCGCCGCCGCGGGAAGCCGGCCCCCGGTCAAGCTCGCGGCCCAAACCGCCGAGGGCACGGTCTCGGTCGGCAGCGAAGGCGCCACCTCGCTGTGGCTCAACCTCCAGGACGCCAGCGCCGAGGCGGGCGGCCGGGTTCCGATCAAGGCGGCCCAGGCCTGGATCGGGCTGCCGGCAAACCCGCCACGGACGCATACTGAGCCGCTCCTCCAGCTGGCTCTCGATCTGCGGCAGATGCATCTGTCGGCGCCGCCCCCGAGCTTTAGCGACATGATTGACGGCCTGGCGTTTGGCGTCACGGTTAAAGGCGCTGTGCCGGACGGGCCCCTGGTGCAGGCGATCGCTGCATGGCGCGACGCCGGTGGCGCGATCGAGGTCGATCATCTGCAGCTGAATTGGGGCGGGCTCGGCGCTGCCGCGACCGGGACGATTGCCCTTGACCAGGATTTGCAGCCGATCGGCGCCTTTTCCGGGGGGATCGAGGGGTTTGGCGCAATCCTGTCCGCGCTCGTCGAGGCCGGCCGTCTGGACACCGAGGAGGCCGCGCTGGCACAGATCGCGCTCTCGGCGTTGGCCAAGCGCGGACCCGACGGCAAGCCGCAGATCGCGACCTCGTTCACGATCCAGAACGGGAAAATGTATCTCGGGCCGGCCAAGTTAGGCGACGCGCCGCGGATCGTCTGGCGATAGCCATCGCTCGGGACTAGGCACAGGCCGTCGGCGCCCGGCCTGCCATCGGGCTTGCATGCGGCGCCGCAAAGGTGACGATCATGGATACACCGTCCTCCAGCAAGCACGGCCCAGGCGTAGCGACGGTCGAAAAGCGGCATCAACTTGGTCTTGAATGGCGGCAGCGGGTGGCGCTCGCAACGCAAGGCGCATGGTACCGCTCTGCTCGCCGCGATCCGGTCGAAATCCTGATCGAGCAGGGCAAGAACCGGATCGCGGAGCTGCTGCCGGTGCGCTATGCACGGATGCAGACCGACCCGTTTGCCTTTCTGCGCGGCGCCGCGGCGATCATGGCGGCCGATCTCGCCGCGCTGCCGGCGACCGGGCTGCGGGTCCAGTCATGCGGCGACTGCCACCTGAACAATTTCGGCGCCTACGCGTCCCCCGAAGGCACGCCGGTCTTCGACATCAACGATTTCGACGAAACCTTGCCGGCTCCCTTCGAATGGGACGTCAAGCGTCTGGCGACGAGCCTCGTTGTCGCCGGTCGGGTCGCTCACATGCCGGATAAGGACTGCCGCCGCCTTGCTCGCTTGGCGGCGCGCGATTATCGCCGGCAGATGGCGCGGCTGGCGCGGCTGCCGCCGCTCAAAGCTTGGGGCACGCGCGTCGATCTTGCCACCGCGATCGCCGATATCAACTCGGTCAAGATCCGCCGCAGCGTGGAAAAGCGGCTAGCCGACATTTTGAAGAGTGGCAAAGCACATTTCGGCTTGGTCGAAAAGCATGCAGGAACCTGGCGAATCAAGGACAAGCCCCCGTTGGTGCGTCATCTGAGCCGGCACGAGCTGCATGCGCGCAAAGCCTTCGCTTCTTACGGCGAAACGCTGCAGGAAGACCGGCGGGTCTTGCTACGACGCTACCATCTGCACGACGTCGCTTTCAAAGTCGTCGGAGTCGGCAGCGTCGGCACGTTCTGCGCCATCGGCCTGCTGATGTCGGACGACGAGGCGCCGTTGCTGCTCCAGCTCAAGGAAGCGCAGGAATCGGTGCTGGCCTCTTACGCCGGGGCTTCGGACTATACCAATCACGGTCAGCGTGTTGTCGTCGGCCAGCGTATGCTGCAAGCGGCCACCGACATCTTTCTCGGGTGGACCGAGGTTCCAGTGGATGGCCGATATTTCTACATCCGGCGGCTCAAGGATTACCGCCTGGCCGAAGTCGGCGCCCGGCTCGAAGCGGCGCTGCCGTTTTACGCCGGGCTATGCGGCCGCACCCTTGCGCGCGCTCATGCCCGCGCCGGCGATGCGACGGCGATATCGGCCTACATCGATGACGGTAACGAATTCGACAAAGCGATCGCCGCATTCGCAATGGCTTACGCCGACCAGAGCGATAGAGACTGGCGCACTTTTCTCGACGCGATCAAGGCAGGGCGGATTACCGTGGAGGCGCCCCGATCAAGTGCCTAGATCGGGATCGCGAGCAATGTGTCGATCTGACGGCTGTCGAGGACGACGATCTTGCGGGCGAATTTCCAGCTCTCGCCGCCACGCCTGACCTGATCGATATAGCACCCGGCGCCGAAGATCGTCATGTCGCCGTCCTGCATGGTGCGCACGACCAAGAAATTGGCTACCAGATCGAGCACTCCGGCCGTGTCTCCGACGATCTTGATCGACGAGACCAAATGCCGGTAGCGCTGGGGCTCGTAAATATTGGCCTCGCGCAAGGCGCTGACCCGATCCTTCAGCATATCGCGCGAGGTCGCGTAGATCAGCCCCAACGGCAGGCCCGCGTCATAATTTTCCGCCGAGGTGATCCGGTAGAAGCAATCCTCGGTGAAGAAGTCGGGCCAGCGCTCCAGCTCGTCGGCATCGAGGCAGTAGACATAATCCGCATAGAGCTGTTCCAGCTCCAAGCGCCGCGCCACTGCCGTGAGATTCATCGTCTCAGAACCCCATTAACGGCCGATAGGTATTCCAGAAACCACGAACTGAGGCCTCTGTCGTCCGATTTGCCTCGGAGACATGATCGAAACCGCCCATTTCCAGCACCGAACAATCCCTCTCGGAGCCGTGGATCGCACGCTGGATGAAATTCCCGACCGCACCGTCCTCCATCGAGACATAGCCGGCAGGCCCAACAAGATTGGCTTGCGCCAAGCGCAGCGCGGCGAGTTCGGCGCTGTCCTCGTCGAAGCCGAGATAAATCCATTGCAGCTCGGTCTTGTCCGGTCCCTTTGGCAAGACCAGGCGCAAGGCGATGCTGTTCTGGATCTGTTGCAGCACGAAATTCGGGAACAGCGATAAAATCTGGGTCGTGGTGTCGTCGCCGAATTCTTCGGCGGAGGTCAGGAAACCCGGATCTGCGAGCCGAAAATTCTCGCGCATGGACGGCATACCGGCATAGAGCTTGTCCGAGGTTTCGGGGTCGACGCGGTCTACCTTGTTGCGGGTGTAGCTCGCGTGATGCGCGCCGTTCTCGGCAATATCGACGCCGCCTTCCGCGGTCAGGCGCGAAATCCGGAAGGTCGTGAAGAAGGAGTGCAGCAGGGTCGCGTGATAGGTGTCGCGCACGTTCTCGAAATAGAGCTTCCAGTTGTTGTGCAGGATCTGCGAGGTTCTCCCCAGGATCTTCGGTCTCCCGTGCATAACGCGATGAATGCGCGTGCCGATCAGGTTGCCGATGTAATCGCCCAACGGTGGGGCGTCGGGCGACAATGTGCCAAAGACAAGGTCGCCAAAGTGATCGACGCGCAATTTCCGCAGCCCGTGCTGGTCGAGGCGGAAGCTCTGCGGCATTCCGCCCTTCCCGGCGATGCCGCGGCGAAATGCGACGCTGTCGAGGTTACCTTCGAGATCGTAGCGCCAGGCGTGATAGACGCAGGTCAGATTGTCGGCATGGCCGCGCCGTTTCAGACAGACGAGATTGCCGCGGTGGGCACAGCGGTTGAGCATCGCATGGATCGCGCCGTCATGTCCGCGGGTGACGATGACCGGAGCCTCGCCAAGAAAGGTCGTCAGATAGTCGCCCGGGTCGGGTAATTCGCCGGCGAGTGTCAGAAATTGCCAGGTCGGCCCTAGAAAGATCCGCGCCAGTTCCTCGCGATAGACCTCCGGATCGGAAAACACCCGATAGGGAACGCGGGCATTGCCCTCGGCCGGCCATTGAAGAGCAGGTTGCTGTTCCATCATGGTGTCCTCGTTGTCGATCTGGTCATTACACCGGACGCGCCGGAGAGAGTCCGCCGCGCCGCCGCCAAGCCTCAGCCGCCGTAAAAGACGTTGTCGCCGAGTTCTTTCATTTCGAGGATCGCGGCGTCGGGGCGGCCGGTAATCGGCTTGGGCAGATGCGCCTCGACGACCTCGCCGACGACGATGTGGTGGTCGCCCTGCTCGACGATGCTGGTGACCTTGCACTCCACCGCCGCCAATGCCGCATCGAGGATCGGGGCGCCGTTGCCGCCTTTGTGGATGGCCTGACCGGAGAGCTTGCCGTCTTCGAGCTTGGTTGGCTTGAAGAAGGTGAACGCCACCCCCTTGTGGTCCTTGCCCAGCATGTTCAGGGCGAAGTTCTTGGTGCTCTTGATCAGCGGATAGGCGCCGGAATCGGTTTTGACCCCGACCACGACGAGCGGCGGGTTGAAGGCGCTCTGCGTCACCCAATTGACAGTGGCGGCAGCGACGTTGCCCTTTCCGTCATCCGCGGTCAGCACATAGATCCCATAGGGGATCATTCTGAGCGCGGTCTTTTTGGCGTCCTGGTCCATGCTCCCGTTCTCCTGGATTATCGTTTTCACCGGCAGGGATCATAGTCTGGAAACTCTCATGCTGCACCCGCGGATTTGGTGCTGTCGACGTACTCGGGCACCCGATAATAGACCCAGACTAGATTCGCCAGCAGCACCATGCCGGTAATCAGGAACACCCAGCGCAACCCGAACACGGCGGCGACCGCGCCGCCGCTCAGCGGGCCAAGCGAGTTGCCGAGAAACATGGCCGAGGCGGTGATGCCGTAAACCGTGCCGCGCTGCTCCCGTGGAACGAGCCGGCCGACCAGCGCATTGGCGGTCGGCAAAATTCCGCCGATGAACAGCCCGAGGCCAAAGCGCAGGGCGGTAAACGTCAAATAGCTGCCGGCGAAGGCCTGCGGCAAGGTGGTCAAGGTCGCCCCCAGCAGCGCGATCAGCAGCACCCGGCGGTAGCCGATCTTGTCGCTCTTGTTACCCAGGAACGGAGCGGCCACGACATTGGAGAGGCCGGTTATCGAGAAGGCGATACCGCTCAGGGTCGCAAGATTGGGCTGGTCGCCCAGCAGCTGCTTGACGAATAAGGTCACCACCGGCTGCACCGTGCGCACCCCGAACTGCGCCATCAGCAGCACAAAGAACAGCGCCATCAGGCCCGGCGAGCGCGCTATTGCGATCAAACTGTTGAGCACGGCGCGCCGGCCGCGCGCCTGAGGCGCGGCGACAAAGCGTTCGCGCACGCCGAACCAGACGAAGCCGGTCGACACCAGGACCGTCGCCGCGGTGCAGTAGAACGGGATGCGGTAACTGCCGGTCGCGTCGGCGAGCGCGCCGCCGAGCAGCGGGCCGACCAGCGAACCGACGAGCTGGCCGGTGCTGAGCCAGCCAAGGGCAAAGCCGAGCCGCTCTTCGGGGGCTTGGCTCGCGACCAGAGCGATCGCCGTGCTCGAAAAGCCGGCAAAGACACCCATCAGCGCGCGAAAGGCGAAGACCTGCCAGACATTACCCGCGGCCCCCATCAATCCCGCGAACAGCCCGACAGCCAGGCTCGACCGCAACAGCATCAATTTACGCCCGTGGCGGTCGGCAAGGCGGCCCCACAACGGCGAGGCGAAAGCCGCGACAAGAGACGTCACCCCGGCGAGGATCCCGGCCCACAAGGCGACCGCGCTCGCCGACTTGACCCCGAGCACCGGCAAAAACAGCGGCATGATCGGGCTCAGCATCGAGAACGCCATGGTCATGACAAACTGGATGCCGACCATCGCCCACAAGGTGCGCTGCCATTGCGCCTCGGGCTCTTGCCGGCTGCGGTCGTTGATTGCCTCGACGCGCTCCTCGGCCATGTCCCCCGCTCTCCCGGCCGGCTCAGGCCGCCGCTGTCGGCCGGTCTCGAGCTTTGTAACCGAAGGCCAGGTTGTCGGCACCGGCTTTACGTAATCGCGGTCCCGGTGAGAGTACGGTGGCTCCGCTGCAAAAACCGCGCGAGGGGGGAGCGGGACGGCGGGGCGCTCTATCGCGCCGACAACTTGGCGGAGTTCCACCGACGCGGCTCGATTGTCGGCCTCGGGCCTCAGCGAAGCGGTGGCCGCCTCAAATACCGCGATCCCTGGGAGCCGGCCCTGGCCTCGTTGCACTCTGACGAAAGCGACGGAGCGGTCGGCTAGTCGGCAGGTTGATCAGGCTTGCGCCTTCGGGCCTTGCGCGCACCCGAGCACGACGCGGCATCGGGCCAAGTTGCACGAATCCTGTGCAATAAACTCTTAAAAAAAGCGAGGACATTTTCGCATCGCTGACCTACACTGGACGCAAGGCTCCGCTACGGGGGCCGTCTCAAACGGAGAGGTGTGGGCGATGGCGACGGCAGCGATGGCAAATTCGATTCCGTGGTGGAAAGAGCCGACCAAGGATCAGTGGTACGCCTTTGGCGCGGCCTGGATGGGCTGGACCCTGGACGCCTTCGACTTCACCATTTTCCTGCTGATCATGGTGCCGATCGCCAAGGAGTTTAACGTCCCGCTGACTGCCGTCACCATCGTCTTCACGTTGACTCTATGGATGCGGCTCGTTGGCGCGACCGCTTCGGGTTGGCTCGCCGATCGGGCCGGGCGCAAGATCCCGTTGATGATCTCGATCTTCGGCTATTCGGTGTGCAATTTCATCGCCGGGTTTTCACCGGCCTTCTGGTTCCTGCTGTTGTTCCGCGCACTCCTCGGTCTGTTCATGGGCGCGGAATGGCCGGCCGGTGCTTCTTTGGCGATGGAGACCTGGCCGCAGCGTTCACGCGGCTTTATGAGCGGGGTTCTGCAGGGCTCGTGGGGCCTCGGCTTTCTGCTCTCGAGCCTGGTCTACGGCATCTTTTACAAATACGTCGGCTGGCGCGGCATGTTGTGGGTCGGCATCGCGCCGGCATTGGCCCTCGTCTATATTCGCTACTTTGTCAAGGAGCCTGAAGTTTGGCTCGAAAACCGCCGGCTGCAGCGCACCCAGAAGCGCGAGGTCCGGGTGCCGCTGCTCAAGATCTTCAAACGCGGCATGATCGGCAATACGGTGACCACATGCTGGTTCCAGGCGGCCGGGTTTGTCACTTACTATTCGATCAACGCGCTGTTCGCGACCCATCTGCAAAAGGATCTCGGTCTTAGCCCGGCGCTGATCGCAACGCCGATCGCCTTCGCCAATATCCTGGTGTTTCTCGCCAGCTCGGGCTGGGGCTGGGTGTCGGATAAGATCGGTCGCCGCCCGGCGATGATCATCCCGGCGCTGTGCGCGATCCCGCTGGTCCCGATCTATCTGTTCTCGGGCAACTTCACCTGGGTGGTGATCGCCTTTGTCGCGCAAGGGCTGTTCGCCGGCGGTGGCATGTATGGACAGGTCCCGAGCTACTTGACCGAACGGTTCCCAACCGAGATCCGCGGCACCGCGACCGGCTTTTGCTATCACGTCGGCGCCATCCCGGGCGCGATGGTGCCGCCGATTCTGACCTATTTCGCGATTACCTGGAATCTCGGTTTCGCGATCCCGATGGCAATAGGAACCCTGTTCGGTCTCGCCAATTTTATCTTGTCGGTAGCGTTCGGCCCCGAGACCAGGGGTACCGAAATGTCGCCCGAGTTGGTCGTCGCCTGAACGGCCGCTCGCAAACCAGGCAACGGGCCTCTCTTGGTAATTACCAAGAGAGGCCTTTTTGCTTCTGAATGTTGTCCAACATCGCAGCGCCGTATCGGGCCGAGCTCCAGAGCTAGCAAGATCGGCGCCGCCTAAACGAATTCGACAAGGGCCCCGCCTAAGGGGCCGATCAACAAGGGAGAAGTCCATGTCAATCGCCGTCGACGCCCGAAATGCGATACCGTGGTATAAGGAGCCAACCAAAGAGCAGTGGCTGGCCTGGGTCGCCGCCTGGCTCGGTTGGACCCTCGATGCTTTCGATTTCACGATCTTCCTGTTGATCATGCTGCCGATCTCGCAGGAGTTTCACGTGCCGCTGACCGCGGTGACCGCGGTCTTCACCCTAACCCTGTGGATGCGCCTGGTCGGCGCCACCGCCTCGGGTTGGCTCGCCGACCGGATCGGCCGCAAGAAACCGTTGATGATCTCGATCGCGTGGTATTCGGCGTGCAACTTCATCGCCGCCTTCTCGCCGGCGTTCTGGTTTCTGTTTTTATTCCGTGCGTTGCTCGGCATCGGCATGGGAGCGGAATGGCCCTGCGGCGCGGCGTTGGCGATGGAAAGCTGGCCGATCCGCTCGCGCGGGTTTATGGCCGGCGTCCTGCAATCCTCGTGGGGCCTCGGCGCCCTGCTGTCGAGCGCGGCTTATGGCTTGCTCTATACGTCGATCGGATGGCGCGGCCTGCTGATGCTCGGTGTGCTGCCGGCGCTGTGGATCGTCTTTGTCCGCCGTTATGTCAAAGAGCCGCCGGTCTGGGTCGAGAACCGAAGGCTGCAGCGCACCCAGCACCGCGAAGTCCGCGTGCCGCTGGTCAAGATCTTCAAGCGCGGCCTGCTCGCCAACACTTTGACCGCATGCTGGTGGATGGCCAGCGCCTTTGTCGTCGGCTACTCGGTCGGCGGTCTGTTCCCGACCTATTTGCAGAAAGATCTGCATCTCAGCCCGGGGCTGGTGGCCCTGCCGATCATGCTGCAAAGCATAGTGTTCTTCTTGTCGGGTTCGTTTTACGGCTGGATGGCGGACCGCATCGGCCGGCGCTGGGCGATTATCATCCCGGCGCTGCTGACCATCCCGATCGCGCCGTTCTATCTGCTGACCCACGACTTCACGATGATCGTCGTGTTTTTCACCTTGCAGGGCGCGTTTGGCGGCGGCGGCATGCACACGCTGTACCCGGCCTATCTCGCCGAGAGATTCCCGACCGAGGTGCGCGCAACGGCGTCCGGTTTCGTCTATCATCAGGGCGCCATCTTCGGCGGCTTGACAGCGCCGGTTATCACCTATTTCGCGATCAACTGGCATACGGGATTTGCAATCCCGATGATGCTCGGCACTATCTTAGCCGCCATTAGTGTCGCCGCGGCGGTGTGGGCCGGGCCCGAGACACGCGGCAGGCAGCTCGTCGCCGAACTGTCGGTGGCCTGATCGCCGAGCCAAGCTAGCGCTGGCGGAGCCCGGCCTCGGTTACGATCAGATCCATCGGGATATCGAAATCCTGGGGGTGGATCGTCTCGAGTTGCGAGAACTCGAAGCCAACGCCGATCGCCAGCGGCCGCGGCGCTAGGGCGGCCAGGGTGCGGTCGAAATAGCCGCCTCCATAGCCCAGGCGGTAGCATTGCCGGTCGAACCCGACGAGCGGCGCCAGCACCGCCTGCGGCAGCGTAATCTCGCGCTTTGCCGGTATGGGGATTCCCCACACCCCGTCAATCAGCGGGTCGCCCGGCCGCCAGCGCCGGTATTCGAGCGGCCCCTTTTTGTCGACCACCACCGGCAAGGCCGCGGCGAAACCTGCCGCGAGCAACCGGTCGACGAGAGGGCGCGGGTCGAATTCAGCCCTAAACGGCCAATAGACCCCGAGGGTGATCCCCGGCCGCTCGGCCAGCACCGCCCACAGCCGACCCTCAAGCTCGCGGCCCCACTCCCGGCGCAGCACCGGCGCGGCGCCGGTGCGCAACGCCAACAGGCGCTCCCGCTCCGACCGGCGCCACGCCTTGACTGCGGCGGGATCCACCTCGGAACAGGCCGGCTCAGAACAGGCCGGTGATCCGCCCCTCGGCATCGACCTCGATATTGTTTGCGGCCGGCACGCGGGGAAGGCCGGGCATCGTCATGATGTCGCCGCAGATCGCGACGACGAACTCCGCGCCGGCCGACAGCCGCACCTCGCGGATCGCCACGGTGTGGCCGCTCGGCGCCCCCTTGGCGTTGGGATCGGTCGTGAAGCTGAGCTGGGTCTTGGCGATGCACACCGGGAAATGACCGAAGCCCTGATCCTGCAACTGGGCGAGCTGGTCCTGTACCGGTTTGCTGGCCTCGATGTCTTCGGCGCCATAGATGCGTTGAGCGATCGTACGAACCTTTTCCAGCAGCGGCATCTCGTCCGGATAGAGAAATTTGAGCTTCGCGGCCCCGCTCTCGGCGAGGTCGACGACCGCATGAGCGAGTTCGACAGCCCCCTCCCCGCCCTCCGCCCAATGATCGGCGATGACCGCCTTGACGCCCTCGGCCGCGCACAACTCCTTGAGCCGGGCATGCTCGCGCGCGGTGTCGGCGCTGAAGCGGTTGACCGAGACCACCGCCGGCACGCCGAACTGGCGGATGTTGCCAAGGTGGCGGGAGAGGTTGGCAAACCCTTTTTCGAGCGCCTCGACGTTTTCCTCGCGCAGCGCATTGAGCGCCACGCCGCCATGCATCTTCAGCGCGCGCACCGTCGTCACCACGACGGCCGCCGCCGGGCTGAGCCCCGCTTTGCGGCACTTGATGTCGATGAACTTCTCGGCCCCGAGATCGGCGCCGAACCCGGCCTCGGTGACCACATAATCGGCGAGCTTGAGCGCGGATGTGGTCGCGATTACCGAATTGCAGCCATGGGCGATATTGGCGAACGGGCCGCCATGGATAAAGACCGGGTTGTGCTCGATCGTCTGCACCAGATTGGGGGCGAGCGCGTCCTTCAGCAGCGCGGTCATCGATCCCGCCGCTTTGACGTCGGCGGCGGTCACCGGCTTGCGCTCCCGCGTCTGGCCGACGTGGATATTGCCGAGCCGCCGCTGCAAATCCTGCAGGCCGGTCGCCAGGCAGAACGTCGCCATCACCTGCGAGGCGGCGGTGATGTCGAACCCGTCCTCGCGCGGATAGCCGTTGGCGACGCCGCCGAGTGAGGAAACGGTCGAGCGCAAGGCCCGGTCATTCATGTCCATGGCGCGGCGCCAGCTGACCCGGCGCGGATCGATGCGCGGATCGAGCCCATAATAGATGTGATTGTCGACCATCGCCGCGAGCAGGTTGTTGGCGGCGCCGATCGCGTGGATATCGCCGGTGAAATGGAGGTTGATGTCCTCCATCGGCACGACCTGGGCATAGCCGCCGCCGGCCGCACCGCCCTTGACGCCAAAGCACGGGCCCATGCTGGCTTCGCGCAGGCACAGCATCGCCTTTTTGCCGATCAGGTTGAGCGCGTCGCCGAGCCCGACCGTCGTCGTCGTCTTGCCTTCGCCGGCGGGGGTCGGGGTGATCGCGGTGACCAGGATCAGCTTGGCGTTCGGCCGATCGGGCAGCGAGCGCACGTAATCGAGCGCGATCTTCGCCTTGTATTTGCCGTAGGGCGATATCGCCTCCTCGGGGATCGCAAGCTTTTCGCTGGCGATCTCGCCGATTGGCAGCATCACCGCTTCCTGGGCGATCTCGATATTCGATTTCGGGTTTTTGTGCTGGTCTGCTCCGCGCGCCACGCCGTTTCTCCCTCACTGACGTCTCGGCTGCGGTCTTAGCCCGTTCGCATCGAAAGGCGCAACCGTTTGCGTGGTAGTCGGCGACCACCACCCCCAGAGGCACACCGTCCCCCTGCGCCCCCAATGCGAGCGCCTTTCTCCCATCCTCGACGTTCAGGCATAGGGCCGGTAAGTTCAGCAACGGCACGGCAATCGACATCTGCAGGCTCCCGGCCCTGGTGGACTGCTCGCCGTCAAGTTGACAACGTCGCCGCGTCAACCACAATCTAGCTTAGGAGCGGTGGGCTGACTCGCCATCTTCGGCGGTCCCGTCGCTCCCAAAGAGGCGCGGGGCGGGCCCCCGCAAACCGCTGAGAGGAAGAAGCGCCATGGCGGAGGTCGGCGCGGTCGCGCCCGGACCGGGCGAGATGATGGGCAATGCCGGCCCCGGCATGCTGGCCGGCGTGCGGGTGATCGAGATCGCCGACGAACGCGCCGAATATACCGGACTGCTGCTGGCAGGGCTCGGCGCCGAGGTGGTGAAGATCGAGCCGCCCGAGGGCAATGCCACAAGGCGGATTGGCCCGTTCCTGGATGATCAGCCGGGCCTGGAGCGCTCGCTGTTTTTCTGGAACTACAACCGGAACAAAAAATCGGTGGTGCTGGATCTACGGGAACCAATGGCGCGCGAGCATCTGCTGGGCATGCTCGGCGGCGCCGACGTCCTGCTCGATGCCAGTTGCGGCGCATTGAACGCGGCGCTGGGGCTCGACCGCCCGGGGTTCGAGGCCCGCTTCCCGACCCTGGTGACGGCGCGGATGACGCCGTTTGGCGATGACGGGCCGTGGCGGGACTTCAATAGCTCGGACCTGATCCATCTCGCACTCGGCGGCGTGATGATGAATTGCGGCTACGACCCCGATCCGAACCTCGAATACGACACGCCGCCCATCGCACCGCAGATCTGGCATGCCTATCACATCGCCGGCGAGCAATTGGCGACCGGGATCATCGCCGCGCTGATCCACCGGCATCGCTCGGGCAAGGGGCAGGACGTCTCGGTGGCGATCCACGAGGCGGTATCGAAGAACCCCGAGCAGGACATCATGTACTGGGTCATGCGGCGGGTGCCGCTGTGGCGGCTGACCAACCGTCATGCGGCGGAAATACCCAACCACTCGCCCGGCATCTGCCACACCAAGGACGGGCGTTGGTTCATGACCCACGGCATGGGCGCGCGCGATCTGAAGAACCTGGTGCCGTTGCTCTCCAAATACGGCATGCAGGCGGATTTGCAGCCGCCGGCCCCGGACGTCGATCTTCGGGCGCGACAGGTGCCCGGGACCGCCGCGGGCGACGAAACGCGGGCGCACATGCTCGACATCGTGCAGCGCTTCGTCCGCGCCTGGACGTATCGCGATATGCCGTGGCGCGAGGCCCAGGATGCGGGCCTCTTATGGGCGCCGCTGCGCAAGCCGCACGAAAACGCGCTCGACGAGCATTGGCTGCAGCGCAAGAGCTTTGCCGATGTGCATCACCCCGAGCATGGCCGCAGCTTCCGCTATCCCACCAGCAAGTGGCTCAGCACCAAAACTAGCTGGCAGGTCGGCCGCCGTGCACCGTTGCTGGGCGAAGACACTGCCGCAGTTCTGGGCGAAGCAGTCCGCCGTCCGAGCGTGCCGGCCGAGCCGCGCCCTGCGCCAAACCCGAGGCTGTCGGCATTGCACAACAAGCCTTTCCCTCTGCAGGGCGTAAAAATCCTCGACTTTGCCTGGTTCCTTGCTTCCGCGGGCGGCACCCGTTTTCTGGCCGCGATGGGCGCCGAAAGCTTTAAAGTCGAGTGGAAGGACAATCCGGACACCCGCCTCGCGGCGATGGCGCCGGTCGGCGGCCGCGCGGCTCGGGACGCGGCGACCGGTCCGCTGCCCGGCGTGCGCGACCCCGATATGGGCGGCCAGTTCAACAACAAGAACGCCGGCAAACGGGGCATCTCGTTGAATATCCGCCACCCTAAGGGATTGCAGATCGCCAAGGATTTGGTGCGCGTCTGCGACGTTGTCGCGGAGGGGTTTTCACCAGGCGTATTGCAGCGCCTCGGGCTCGGCTACGACGTGCTGAAGAGCATTCGGCCCGACATCATCTACATCCAGCAATCGGGGATGGGGGCGCACGGCGCCTATGGGCGGATGCGTACGGTCGGGCCGGTAGCCGGAGCCTTCGGCGGGCAGGGAGACATGTCGGGCCTGCCGGAGCCGGCGATGCCGGTCGGCTGGGGCTATTCCTATCTCGACTGGATGGGCGCCTACGGCTACGCGCTGGCCTTGCTCGGCGCCCTCTATCACCGCGAGCGCACCGGCGAGGGCCAGTGGATCGATGCGTCGCAATGCGAGTCGGGATTGTTCCTGACCGGCGCCACAATTCTCGACTGGTCGGCCAATGGGCGCGAATGGCGGCGCTACGGCAACCGCTCGCCGTATAAGCCGGCCGCGCCGCACGGCGCCTATCCTTGCGCCGGCAAGGACCGATGGATCGCCATTGCGTGCTTCACCGATGATGAATGGCGCGCCCTGGCACAGGTAGCTGAACGCAGCGATTGGCTCGACGACCGGCGCCTCGACACCCTGGATCACCGGCTACAGCACCAGGATGCGCTCGACGCCGCGGTGGGTTCATGGACTCGCACACAGGACCGGTACGACTGCATGATGAAATTGCAGAAGGCTGGCGTGCCAGCCGGGGTCTGCCAGAATTCCGAGGACCGGGTCGACGGCGACCCGCAACTGCGCCACCTCAAATGGCTGACCGAGGTTACCGGCACCAAGGTCGGCACCTGGCCGATCTATGAGCTGCCGATGAAGTTCAGCGCCACGCCGGCTTATATCGGCGGCCCGACCAACCGCGGCGCGCCATGTTATGGCGAAGACAACATGTGGGTTTTGACCGAACTACTTAGCCGGTCCCGCAGTGAAGTCGAACGCCTCGCCGAAGAGGGCGTCATCTGATGTTCAATCTAGTGGATTGACGCTAGCAAATGATTCCCGTGGGGCTGGCGGATGTGCGAGTTTGCGGGGATGAAGAAGGGCATTAAGTGCGGCTTGGTGCGGGCGACCGCAAACGGCTGGATGCGGTGATCGGATCGGGCAACAGCCCGCAGAAGCATGTGTGGCGGGCTCGGATTGTGCTGCTGAGCGCCGCCGGGGTCGGCACGATGGCGATCCAGCGCCAGACCGGCAAGGGCAAGCCAACGATCTGGCGCTGGCAGGCCCGCTTTATGGCCGAGGGGATAGACGGGCTGCTGCGCGACGCGACGCGGCCGAGCCGGAAACAGCCGCTGACGGCGGCGGCGATCGAGCAGGTGGTTGCGATGACGCTGGCCGAACCGCCGGGCGAGGCGACGCACTGGACCGGCCGGGCGCTGGCCGAAGCCGCCGGGATCAGCCATCGCAGCGTGCAGCGGATCTGGGCGGCGCACGGTCTGAAGCCGCATCGGGTGCGCGCCTTCAAGCTGTCGAACGATCCGCAGTTTGCCGCCAAGCTGCACGATGTCGTCGGCCTCTACATCGACCCGCCCGAGCACGCGCTGGTGCTGTCGGTGGACGAGAAGTCGCAGATCCAGAGCCTGCCCCTGGCACGAACAGGGGCGCTCGACCGCACCCAGCCGGGGCTGCCGACGAAACGCGGCCGCTGCGGCACGATGACCCACGATTACAAGCGGCACGGCACGACGACGTTGTTCGCCGCGCTCAACCTGCTCGACGGCAAGCTCATCGGCCAGTGCATGAGCCGCCACCGGCATCAGGAATTCATCCGCTTCCTCAACAAGATCAACCGCGAAACCCCGGCCGGACGGGAGGTGCATCTGATCGTCGACAACTATGCCACGCACAAGCATCCCAAGGTTCGCGCCTGGCTCGGCCGGCACCAGCGTTCATTTCCACTTCACCCCGACCGCGGCCTCCTGGCTCAACGCGGTCGAGGGCTTCTGTGCCAAGCTGACCCGGCGGCGGCTCAAAACGCGCCGTCTTCAAAGGCATCCTCGATCTCCAGGCCGCCATCAACCGCTTCCTGCGCGAGGCCAACGACGATCCCAAACCCTTCATCTGGACCGCCGACCCCGATGCAATCATCGAAAAGGTCCACCGTGGGAAACAAGTGTCAAAGTCGATCCACTAGCGACCGAAATCGATGACGATTTTGCCGAGGTGCGCGCCGGCGACGAGGTCGGCGAAGGCTTGCCGCGCGCTGCCCAGCCCGTCGAAGACGCGGTCGATGACCGGCGCGATGCGGTGGGCGGCGACGAACGCAACATAGCGGCCGAGCTCGGCGCGGCTCCCGACAAAGATCCCCTGGAGGCGGATCCGGCGCATCAGGATTTGCGCTAGATCGGGCGATCGGCCGCCGGCCGTCCCAGCGCCGAGCAACGCTACGAGGCCGCCGTCGCGCGCCGCCCGAACCGACTGGTCGAGAGTTCTCGGCGCCACCCATGTCGAGTACGGCGTCGACGCCGCCACCGCTCCACTCGCGAACCCCCTCGGCCCAGCCCTCGCTGCGGTAATTCACCGTCAAATCGGCGCCGAGGGCCGCGACCCGAGCGAGCTTCTGATCGGAGGACGAGGTCATGGCGACGCGGGCGCCGAGCGCCTTGGCGATGCCGAGCCCCATCATGCTGACTCCGCCGGTGCCCGACAGCAGGACCTGGCTGCCGGGGCCGATCCGCGCCTCGGCCGTCAGCGCGCTCCAGGCCGCCAGCCCGGCGACCGGCAGGCACGCGGCTTCTTCGAACGACACCGCATCGGGGATCGGCAACACCGCGCCGATGGGCAACACTCGCTCTTCGCACAGCACGCCTTGCGCCGGTCCGCCGAGAGTGGTCAGACGCATCCGCGGCTCCAAGGGTCCGTCGAGCCAATCGGGAACCATATGGGTGCAAACACGGTCGCCTGGCGCGATGCCGCCGTCGCCGTCGCCGACCTCGACGATCACGCCGGCCGCGTCGCTGCACGGGATCAGCGGTAGTGGCAAATCGGGGCCATAGGCGCCGCGGATCACCAGCAGGTCGCGATGGTTCAGCGAAACCGCAGCAAAGGCGACGCGCACCATTCCGGCGCCCAGCGGCTCGGGGGGAAGCTGCTCAAGGCGCAGATTGCCGACCCCGAACCGCGAGAGACGCATCGCCAGCGGCATGGCTATAGCGGGCTCGTCAGTTCGCGGTTGATGACGCGGATCAGAAACCGGTCGTCGTCGACGACGATGAAATGCTCGCTGTCGAGCGTGTACAGCTGAAACCGCTTTTTTGTGAACCGGCCCCAAGAGCGCGCATTCTCCGCCGAAACATAGGTATCGTGGACCCCGGTCAGGCAGGTGATCGGGATATCCCAGGGGGGTTCCGGCGCATAGTGATAGTTCGACGCCATCTCGAATTCGGCGCGGATCGCGGGCAGGATCAGGCGGCGCAGTTCCGGATCCTGCACCAGGCTCTCGGTGGCAACGACGTTGAAGCGGCGGATCGCTTCGCTGAAGACCTCGTCCTGCTGCCGATGGATCGGCTCGAACAGATTGTACTCCGGCAGTTTCAGCAGCTGGTCGAGCAGATCCGTCTCGAACTCCTGTTGCCGCTGCAGCTCGTCGGGAGGACGCGCCCCCGACACGAAGATGTGTACCGGTGCTAGGCCGTGCGCGCCGATCAATCGCCGCACAGTTTCGAATAGGGTCAGCGCGCCCAGGCAATGGCCATATACCGCAAAGGGCTTGTCGAGAAACGGCAGCAGCTCGGGAACGAGCTGTTGCAGCAGGCTCTCGATCTCGCGGATCGGCGCCTCGTCGATGCGCGTCTGGCGGCCCGGCGGCTCGATCGCGACGAGTTCGATATCGGGATCGAGCTGCTCGGCCCAGGGCCGGAAGGTGGCGGCGCCGCCGCCGGCAAACGGGAAAGCGAGGAGCCTGAGCCCGGCCCCAGAGTTGGGCCGATGAATGACAAGCCAGCGATTGCCGGCGACCACTGCGACGGAAGCCTGCTCGGCCTCGCTCTCTTCAGGTGTGGGCACCAGCTCGGGAAAAAGTTCGGCGGCGAGTTGCCTGACACTTAGCCCTTTCAGCAAAATCGCCGTCGGCACCGCGCAGTCGAGCGCCCGCCGCAGCCGATTGGCGAGAGTGACGGCGAGCAGCGAGTCGAGCCCCAGCTCGTTGAGCGGCCGCGCCGCGTCGATGCGGGCGTTGAGCCCCAGCACTTGCGCCGCATGGGTGGCGATCGTGTCTTCGGCTTGCCTGCGCGCGCTGTCCGGCGCGCTCGCGGTCACGGCGGGCTTGGCCGTCAGCGCGAGCTCGCGATAGATCGCCGGGGCTTCGGCGAACTGGGTCAGAAGATCGGGCCAGCTCGTATCGGTTGCTACTATTTGCGCCGGGCCGTCGGCCAGATGAGACAGCAGAATTTTCAGACAGGTCGTGGGCGGCAGCGCCGCCGTGCCACGCTGCTTCCACAGCGCGGCACCGACCGCTCCCCAGCGTCCGGCATCCTCCCACGGGCCCCAATTGAACACGGTCGCCGGCAATCCGTGGGCGCGCCGATAGACCGCCAGAGCATCGAGAAAGCTGTTGGCGGCGGTGTAGGCGCTTTGCCCCGCGGCCCCCCACAGGCTCAGAACGGTCGAAAACAGGCCGAAGAAATCGAGATCGAGCCCCAGGGTCGCGCGATGCAGGTTCCAGGCCCCGGCGAGTTTCGGTCGCAAGACACGCTTGAAGAGATCCCAGCCGGCATTGGCGAGTAGCGCGTCCTCGAACACGGCAGCGACGTGGATGACGCCCTTAAGTGGCGGCATGTTCGCGCGGATCTGCGCCACGACGGCATCGACTTCGGCTGCATCGGCGGCATCCGCTGCGACGAACTGCACTTCAGCGTCCCGCCGCAGCCGCTCAATCGCGGCGCTGCCGGCAGAATCCGGCCCGTTGCGCCCGGTCAATACCAGATGCTTGGCGCCGGCCTCGATCAGCGCAGCGGCTGTCTCCAGCCCGAGCCGGCCGAGGCCGCCGACGATCCAATAAGTCGCCTCGGCAGCGAGATTGGGCGCAGTTTTCCCGAGGCTTGCCACGTGGGCGAGCCGGGGGACCAGCCGCTTCCCGGCGCGATAGCCGACTTGGTCTTCGCCATCCCCCGCCTGCAATTCGCGGAGCAGCAGTTCCGCGGCGGCGTCCGATGCGGCTTCGGCCGGCAAATCGATCAGCCCGCCCCACATCTCCGGATATTCGAGCGCGAAGCTGCGGCCCAAACCCCAAAGCGGGGCCTGCGCCAGCGCGTTTTCCGCGCCGCGCGTCACCAGCCAGAGCCGCGGCGGGTCGCGAAACCGGTCGCGCACCCGGTCGAGCGCCTTGGCGAGATCGAGGCACCCGCCACAAACGAGCGCATTGGTCCGGGATGCCGGCGCCGGGCCAGCAAGATCGACAGGCGGGGCATCGAGCGCCCGCAGATAAACGAGACCGACCGCGCATTCGGGCGCCTCGTCGAGAAAGCGGTCGGCTGCAGGCAGGTCCGACGTCAGCACGACCGCGGTAGCGCCCTGGGCCGCCAGCAAATGCCCGAGGCGCTCGCCGATGCCGGCCTGATCGGCGATGATGTACCAATGCCTCGGCGATCGCGGGGCAGGAGCGGGAGCGGGCATTTCCCGCCAGTCCACGGTGTAGAGCAGCGCTCCGAAGCCTGCGTCCTCGGCCGGGACCGACATCTCGCCGGTGACCCTGCGCACGGTCAGCCCGCGCAATACGGCGATCGGCCGGCCATCTTCGCAATAAGCGCGAATGTCGAGTTTTAGCCGAGCCTCGTCCGCCTCCCGATCAACAACGATTCCGTGGACCCAGGCGCGCTCGACCCCCAACTCATAGAGATGGAAGGCGTCGATCGTTATTGGGACATATACCCCCAACTCCGCGGACGGCACGCCGTCGAACTGCCCGTAGCGCGGGATCAGTGCGGGATAGACGTGCAGGCAGGCATCGAGAAACGCCGGGTGGATATGGTAGCCGGCGGTATCGAGCCCGGCCGGCAACGCGATTTCGGCGAAGACTTGATCACCGTCTTGCCACAGTCGGCGGACGCCGCGGAAAGCCATGCCATAGGACAGGCCGACGCGATCGAGAAATCGATAGAACAGATCCGGCGCAATCTTACGGCCCGCGCGCATCCGGTGGACCGGGAAGGGTGGAGGTAGGGGTCCGGGACCGACATGCACAGTGCCGCTGGCATTGAGATGCCAGGGATCATCGGCCCCCATCCCGGTGCTCTGCAGCCGGAACGACGCGCTGTCGGCCCTGCTGTCGATCGACGTTTCGGTCCATATCGGCTCGTCCGAAGGGATCGTCAGCGCGCGCTCATAGACGAAGTCTTGGATCATCGGCTGCGAGAAACCGGCGCGCTCGGCTGCCGCCAGCACCGCGTCCAAGATTGCCGCGGTCGGCAGCATCGCATCGCCGAAGACACGGTGATCGCCGAGGAACCCGGACCGGTCGAGGCCCAGCAGCGCCTCGAAGCTCGCCCCCTCTTTGCCCAGCCGCTCGCCCAATAGCGGATGCGGCAGCTCCGGACGGGGCCGCAATACGTTGCCAGCCGCGGGCGCAGCGGCGCGATATGGCTCGATCCAAAACCGTTCGTGCTCGAACGGGTAGGTCGGCAGACTAACGGGCCGGCCGCCGCCTGGTTTGACCATCTGCCAATGGATCGTCCGCCCCTGCCGATAGAGAGCGCCGAGGGCCGCGAAGACGCTGGCCCAATCCTGGTCCGGTTCGGTCAGCGACGAGAGCCAGACGCCGCGCTGCGGCGCGCACCGGCGACCGAGCGCGCCGAGACTCGCACCAGGGCCGATCTCGAGGAACGTATCCGCAATCGACGCCGCCGCCTCGATCGCCTGGCGAAAACGAACCGGATGACGAATCTGGTCGCGCCAGTAGCCGGCATCCGGCGCCGCCACCATCTCCGTGCCAGTAAAGGTCGAGATCCAGCGAATTTTCGGCGCGGCAAAGGAGATGCCGGCCGCTACCGCCGTGAACGCGTCGAGCATCGGCGCCATCAGCGGCGAATGAAAGGCGTGCGAGGTCTTCAGCGGCACCGCCGGCAGCCCCCGCCGGCGGCATTGTTCGACGAGCGCCGCGACCGCTTCGCCGCTGCCCGAAACCACAGTGCGATCGGGCGCGTTCTCCGCCGCGATCGCAAGCCGATCGTCCTGGCCGGGCCACCATGCGCGCACCTGTTCGAGGCCGGCGCCAATCGAGGCCATCGCACCCCGCTCGGGCAGGTCCTCCATCAGCCGGGCGCGCGCCGCTACGAGACGGGCCGCATCGGCGATCGAACACGAGCCGGCCGTCACTGCCGCCGCGAACTCGCCGATGCTGTGACCGATGACCGTGTCGGGGGTCACCCCCCAGGCGCGCCACAAATCGGCCAATGCGATTTGTAGTGAAAACAGCGCCGGCTGGGCATAGAGCGTGCGCGTCAGGCGGACCTCGTCGTCGCCGAACAGCGTGCCGCGCAATTCGACGCCCTCGGCTTCGAACAACGCGAAACAATGATCGAGCGCGCGCCGAAAATTGGCCTCGTCTCGATAGAGCGTCTCGCCCATGCGCAGGTATTGCGATCCCTGCCCCGAGAACAGGAAGGTGATTGGCCCCGGTTTTCCGTTTGCCCGGGTCTGCTCGCCGGCCAGGAAGCGGTCGAGCGCTTCGGCCATCTCGCCGCGGTCGGCGCCGACAGCCCAGAAGCGCTGGTCGAAATGATGGCGCCGGCAATTCGCCGTAAAGGAGACGTCGCGCAACTCGGGCGCGTCCTTAGCCGTCAGCGCCGCGCGAAAATTGGCGATTTGCGCGGCGAGCGCCAGCTCGGTTTTGCCCGAAAGCGCCAAGCCGTAGAGCGGTCGGCCGCTTGCCGATCGCGCCGGCGGGGGCGGCGCCTCTTCGAGCACGACGAAGGCGTTCGTCCCGCCCATGCCGACCGAATTGACCCCGGCGCGGCGTGGCGCGGTTCCGGGCGGAAACAGCTGTGTCCGGGTGTTTACAAAAAACGGCGAGCGTTCGAACGGGATGCGCGGATTGGGGTTGGCATAGTTCAGGCTCGGGGGGATCAGGCCGCGGTGCAATGCCAGCACCGTCTTGATCAGTCCGGCGAGCCCGGCGCATTGCTCAAGATGACCGAAATTCGATTTGACCGAACCGATCGCGCAAAACTGGGTACGCTCGGTTCCCTTGCGAAAGGCACGCGTCAGCCCCTGGATTTCGAGCGGATCGCCGAGCGTGGTCGCGGTGCCGTGGCACTCGACAAAGCCGATACTATCGGGCCCGACACCGGCGAGCGCCATCGCCTGGGTCATGGCGCGGGCCTGGGCCGATACCGCCGACGCGGTGTAGTTGACCTTGAGCCCGCCGTCATTGGTGACCGCGGAACCCTTGATGACTGCGTAGACGCGATCGCCATCCGCCATCGCCGCCGCCAGCGGCTTCAGTATCACCGCCGCGACGCCACTGCCGAACAGTGTCCCATTGCCCTCGGCGTCGAATGCGCGGCAATGACCATCGGCCGAATAGATGCCGCCCGGCTCGGCGAGATAACCGCTGATATGGGGAACGCGAACCACCGAGGCGCCGGCCAAGGCCATCTCGGCCTCGCCGTCGAGCAAAGCCCGGCAGGCCAGATGGACCGCCACCAGCGATGTGGAACACGCGGTCTGCACGTTGACCGCCGGCCCGGTCAGATCGAGCTTAAACGCCACGCGCGAGGGAAGGAAATCACGGTCGTTGCCGATGTGGCCTAGATCGCCGGTCTGGCCGCGCAGTTCGGGATGGTCGTGATGCAGCGCGTAGCTCGACACCAGCCCGCCGGCTCCGGCATAGATGCCGACGATGCCCTTATCGCCCAGGGGATCGTAGCCGGCGTCCTCGAACGCCTCCCAGGCGACTTCGAGAAACAGCCGCTGCTGCGGATCCATCAGCCGCGCCTCGCGCGGCGCGTAGCCGAAGAACGCCGCGTCGAACCCGTCGTACTCGGCGAGAATGGGTGCGGCCTTGACATAGTGCGGATCACTGACGAGCCGAGCCTCGACCCCTGCCGCGAGCAGCTCTTCGTCGGAGAAACAGGTTATCGATTCGACGCCGCCAATCAGATTCTCCCAGAACATTTCCGCGGTCGAGGCACCTGGAAACCGGCAGGCAATGCCGATAACGGCAATATCGCGAAAGCCCGCGGCCGGCATCATGCGGCGTCGATGAAATCCCGGTAGGCTCGGCATAAATCGCCGACCGTGCGGATCTCGGTGATCGCCACCGCTTCGAGAAACGGGTCGACCTGCCAGACATGTTCCAGCTTGGCGACCAAGGCGGCCAGATCCAACGACGCCAATCCGGTGTCGACGAGAAGGTCGTCGTCGCCGAACGCCGGCGCAGCGCGGCCGCTGCGCTCGACGATCTCGGTGATGACGCGGCGGATGGTCTGTCGGATTTCGTCGGCGCTGGGCTTTCCGGTCAGCACGTAAGGCCTCCGTCGATGACGATGGTCTGTCCGGTCATGAAAGCGGCCGCGGGCGAGAGCAGGAACAGCGCCACCCCGGCGATCTCGTCGATGGCGCCGAGCCGGCCAAGCGGCGTATGGCGCACAATGGAGCGCCGCTGGCGCTCGGTAAGCCCGGCCACCATGTCGCTGTCGAAATAGCCGGGCGCCAAGGAATTGACACGGATGTTGCCGGGGCCAAGCTCGCGCGCCAGTGCCCGGGTAAACCCGTCCAATGCTGCCTTGGTGGCGCTGTAGACCGCGACCCCGGCGCTGCCGCGCACTGCATTGACCGACGAAATGTTGAGGATCGAGCCTCCGCCATGCGCGACCATGCCAGGCGCGCACAACCGCGCCAGCACGATATTGCTGCGCAGATTAATGGCGATGCTTTCATCGATTTCATTGATGCGCATCAGCGGGAAGGACCCAAAACGACCGACCGCGGCATTATTGATCAGCGCGCCGATCGCCCCATAGCGGTCGCCGACATCAGCGACGAAACTGCCGAGAGCGGCGTCGTCGCGGTTGTCCACCGCGGACCAGTAGAACAGCTCGCCGTGCGGATCGCGCTGTTGCTCGGTCTCGATAAAAGGTGTGGGCGAGCGGCTGAAGGTGGCGACAGCGTATCCCGCGTCGAGGCATTTGCGCGCGATCCCGGCGCCGAGCCCGCGGCTGCCGCCGCTGATCAAGACGACCGGGCGCGCCATTGGGCTCTGGCGGGTCCGACGGGACGGACTTTCTTGAAGCGCTGGCCATGGAGCTGGCCGTCGGCAATCTCGATGTAGAGCGGCGCCTTGTAGTCTGCCAGACGGTCGCGACAGAAATGATAAACGCGTCGTTCGAGCGATTCCTGATCCTCGGGGTGCGCGAGGCTTAGCCGCGCCGCCACGACCTGGCCGGTTACCGGGCTGGCGTGGCCCCAAACGGTTGCCTCGCAGACATTGTCCATTTCCAGCAACACATTTTCGACCTCGGCGGGATAGACCTTGTGTCCGCCGACATTGATCAAATCGGTGGTCCGACCGAGAATTCGCACGTAAGGGCCGTCGACTTCGACCGCGTCCTCGGTGTTATACCAGCCATCCTCGTCGAATGGGTTGGGCGCATTCAGGTAGCCGAGCATCGCCGTCTCGGAGCGTACCCAAAGCACGTTGTCGACAACGCGGATTTCACAGCCGACGCCGCCCACTTGCAGCCACAGCGGGTGCTCGGCTTTTGACCGGGTCGGCAAGACCCCGAGCTCCGACAGGCCATAGGTCTGCTTGAAACGGGCCCCCGGAAACAACGCGGTCAGGGACTTCAATGTCGCAGCCGCCATCGGCTCGGTTCCGTAGGTGATCAGCTGCAACGAAGACAGATCGTGCCGCCGGCAGGCGCCCGACAGCGCCAGCATGCGTAAGAATGTCGGGGTCGCAGGCAACAGCGCGACCCGATGGCGTTCGATTGCGCGGCAGACCGCGTCGGGGTCGCGGTGCTCGCTGATGACGAGCGCGCCGCCATGCGCCAGGGTATGCAGCATAGTATGGATGCCACCCAGATGGTCCAGCTGCAGAAACAGCAAGGTGCGCTGCGCGGGCCGGGTTTCGCGGTAGCGTGCGATCAGGGTCGGAAAGTCGAAGAGCGCCGCCTTGCTCTGGCCGGTCGTCCCAGAGCTGAACACCACCAAGCCCCCGGAACCGCTTTCACGCAGCCGTTGCAGCAGGGCGGGCGGCTTTCCCGGCGTCAGCCGGGACCACGCCCAATCCCCGCAGGCTCCCAACTCGATGACAGCCTCGGCAGTCGCCAGATCGAGATAGTGGCGCCGAGCTTCGCCGCCGGCGGGCAGAGGCACGGCGATATAGCCATGGAGGGCCAGCGCCAGAAGCAGCGCCACGGTGTCGGCATGATGCCCGCCGCCGATTGCGACGACGGCGCCGCGACGAATGTCCGACGCGTCGAGCATATGAGACCATTCGGCGATACGGGTGCATAGACCTGCGTATTCCATTGCGCTGTCGCCGCAGAGAATGGCCTGGCGGCCGGAAAACCGCGACATCCGCTCCAACAGCCAATCGGATGTGTGGGGCGCCATTTCTCACCCGGACGATTGCGCGGCCGCTAGCCCGGGCCGTCCGGCTGGCCATCTGACTGGCGCAGCGAGGCTTCGAGCGTGCGGCGATATTGCCGGATAAGCTCCTGATGCGACGCGAAGAGCTGCTCGCCGAGCGCGCGCTGAGCCCGCAGCAGCGGCAGCATCGAGGACATTATCGATTTTAACGCTTCGTTCAGCCGCGGCTCGTCCCAGCTGCAACTTGCAAGCAGCTTTTCGTAGGCGTCGAGCACCGCCAACTGAAAATCGACGATGTCACGCGGCGTTGCGGCATCCGTCACTGGCGTTTCCC
>CAWAVV010000008.1:0-86858 GCA_963785565.1 uncultured Alphaproteobacteria bacterium
CACCGGCCAGGATCAGCGGCCGCTCGGCGCGCGCGATCAGCGCAGCGGCGCGGGCGATGTCGGCGCGGTCGGGGCGGATGCGCCGAGACGGCGCGCGCAAGGTCGCCGGGTCGATCGCGAAATCCTCGGCGGCGAAATCGTGCTCGCCGTGGCAGACATCCTCCGGCACATCCACCAATACCGGTCCCGCCCGGCCCGATGTCGCCACCGCAAAGGCGCGACGCAACAGCTCGGGAACCCGGCTCGTCTGCTCGACCCGGATCAGCTCCTTGACCGCCGGCCGCAGGATCTCGACCTGTCGGCATTCCTGGGTCATGTTTTTCCACGAATGGGATCGGTTGGTGTCGCCGGCAAAAGCGATCATCGGGGTGCCCGCGTTCAGTCCTTCGATCAACCCGGTCACGAGGTTGGTGGCGCCCGGCCCGAGCGTGCCGTCGCAGATCCCCGGACGGTTGGTGACCCGCGCATAGGCCTCGGCGGCAAAAGCGCCGCAGCGCTCGTCGTTGATCAGAAAATGCCGCATGCCGAGCTGCGCCAGCGCGTCGTAGAACGGCAACAGCTGAAACCCGCCCATGCCGAACATCGGCCCGACCTCGGCGAGCCTCAGCATCTCGGCCATGGCGCGACCGCCGCTCATGCGGCCGGAGGGGCGGTTGCTGACGCGGTTGGCTTCGCTCATGCCTACTTCTCCCAGTCGGCCGCGACGCGGCGGATTGTTGCGACAAACTCGCGCGCGCTTATGCCCGGAGCGATACCGAGCCCGGCGGCATGCGCGTTGACACGCGATAGGATACCATCCTCATAAGTCGAGCGGGCGTCGCCGATGCGGGCGCTCGCCGCGGTAACCGTGGCGGCGAAGATTCCGCGGGCATCAAGCGCCGGCAGCCGGGTGACCGCGGCCTCGTCGATGCCGATCCCGGCATCGTTATAGAGAGCGGCGAGCGCATCGTATTTGAGTGCGGTCTCGGGCCGGCCACCCAACAACCCGCCATGCGACCCGGTGACGACAATGGTTCCGACATGCTCGGGACCGACCGCCGAGGCCGAGTTGAGCGCCCACACCGCCGGCGGCTCGGCGATCAGCAGAAACGCCAATTCCCGTTCGGACGGCGGCTCGCCCCGGCGCGGTGCGGCGCGCCTTAGGGCCGCGGCAGCCTCCCGGCAGGCGAGGCCGGGGCGACAGCCGAGTTTCATCGCCGGCGCATTCGCATGGGTGACAAGACCGCGCGCCATCATGTCGGCGCCGTCGCCGATCCGCGCCGTCATGTGCCCGATTGCGGCAGCGGGGATGCCGAAGCGCGCGAGATAGTGGAGGCCGGCGATGCCGGCGCCGTCGCGGCCGACCCCAGCGTCGTTGAAGATCGCCGCGGCGACCCCGAGCTTGGCCGCGAGATAGGCGGCAAAGAGGCCGCCATGCGAGCCGTTGACGACAACCGCGCCCTTCGCCTCGTCGCCAATTCTGGTGATGCTGTCGGCGGTGAGGATCGGTGCGGGCGTAGCGGGCATGGCGTCGTCTCTGGGATGCTGGACGATCGCCATCATGCCGGGGCGGGCGAGACCGCCACAAGTGCCGCGTCTGTCCCGCCAGCTGGACTGGCCGCTATCCGGCCGGTATCGTCACCCAATGAAATTCGCGGTGCTGCAATTCTTCAGCTGGCCGGAGCGGCGGGTCGATCTGGCGACGGTTTATGCCCGCGCGCTCGAGCGGATCGAGATTATGGACCGCAGCGGATACGACGCGGTGTGGCTCGCCGAGCACCATTTTTCGAGCTTCAGCGTGTGTCCGTCGGTGCACATGGTCGGCATGCTGGCGGCGGCCCGCACCCACCGGCTGCGCATCGGCACCGGGGTGTCGCTGGCGCCGTTTTATCATCCGCTGCGGCTTGCCGAAGAGGTGGCGCTGCTTGACCTATTGTCCGGCGGGCGGGTCAATTGGGGCGCCGGCCGCGGTTTTGCCCGAGTCGAGTTCGAAGCGTTCGGTGTGCCGCCCGACGAGAGCACGTCGCGGTTCCGCGAGACCGTCGAAATCGTCCTCAAAGCCTGGACCGACGAGCGGCTGAGCTTTGCCGGAGAGCACTTCCGCTTTGACGGTATCGAAGTCTTGCCAAAGCCGGCGCAGCGCCCGCATCCGCCGGTATGGATGGCGGCGAGCTCGGAGGGGGCGATCGAATGGGCTGCCAGCCGCGGCTTCTCGATCCTGATGGACCCGCATTCCTCGGCCGCGGAGATCGGCCGCAAGCGCCGGCTCTATGCCGAGCGCCTGACCGCGGCGGGTTTTTCCGAGACCGGGCGCGATATTCCGGTAGCCCGGCTGGTAGCGCTGGGCCGGAGTATGGCCGACGCGGCGGCCGTGGCGCGCACCGGCGCCCAATGGATCGTCAATTCCTATCTCGGCGCCCAGCACCGCCCGGTGATGCAATCGAGTTTCACGCCCGAGGGGGTCGACCCGATCCGCCGCTACCTCGACGAGGTGATCCTGCACGGCACGCCCGAGGCCGTGGTCGATCAAATCCTCCAGCTGCGCGACGAGATCGGCCTCGACTATCTGCTCTGCGCCCCGCTCAGCCACGAAACCTTTATGCTGCTGACCGAAAAGGTGCTGCCTCGCCTCGCATGACGCCCGATTCGGCCGAGATTGCTTCGTCGCCTATGCCGGGCGTTCACCCCAGTTCGATGCGGACAGGCGAAGGGAGCAGTAAGCCTCGTCCAGGGACGGCGAGGGCGAGCCGGATATGGGTCAGCGGGGTTGCTTCCGCGAGCCGCCAGCGGGTCGGGATGCCGAGCGCCTTGGAGACGATTGCGCGACCGCGATCGGGGTCAACGGCAAAAAGCTGAGGTTCGATGCGCAGTCCGTGTCCAGTGGTTTTCACGATCGCCTCCTTGGTTGTCCAGATCCGAAAGAACATCTCGACGCGCTTTACCTCCGCAATCCGGTTCAGCAGTCCGCGCTCCGATGGGTGGAACCAGCGCCCGGCCATCTCGGCGACGTTGATCGGGCGGCGAATGTCCTCGGCATCGATCCCGATTGGCGCGCCGTGCAAGATCGCGCAGGCGGCGAAATCACAGCTATGGGTGAGGTTGAACGACGGCGCCGGCCTGCCGTCTCGCCGGGGCATCAGCTCCGGCCGGCCGAGCGGGCTGAGCACAAAATCCGGCCCCTCGCCAAGGGCCTCGCGCAACATCCGGCGCAGCATTGCATGAGCGGCGATGTAGGTCGCTCGGTCCCGATCGAAATGAAATGCCCGCGCCCGACGCGCCTCCTCTTCGCTCAGCTCCGCGGTCAGACGCCGGATGGCGGCATGATCGAGGGAGTCGGCCGCGGTCCAATACACCCTCGGATCGAGCGAATGGTCGCCCGACATGGCATCATCGGTTGATGCCGGGGCGGCGCTGTGCTGGGATGGGGGCACCGACATTCGGGAGGACGATCCATGACCATCAAGGTTGGCGACAAGGTGCCCTCGGTGACGTTGCGCTATGTGAGCCCGGACGGGGTCCAGGCGGTCACCACCGACGATTTTTTCCGTGGCAAGAAGGTGGCGCTGTTTGGCGTCCCCGGCGCTTATACGCGGACCTGCTCGGAGCGGCATCTCCCCGGCTACGTTAGCCATGCGGACGAACTCAAGGCCAAGGGCGTCGACACCATCGCCTGCATCGCGGTCAACGACCAGTTTGTCATGGACGCCTGGGGCAAGGAACGCGGCGCTGCCGGCAAGGTCGTCATGCTCGGCGACGGCAGCGGCGACTTCGTGCGGGCGATCGGGCTCGAGCTTGACCGCATCAAGGAAGGCATGGGCGTCCGTACGCAACGCTATTCGATGCTGGTCGACGACGGTGTCGTCAAGGCGCTGAACGTCGAGCAGCCCGGACAATTCGACGTCTCCAGCGCCGAGACGATGCTGAAGGCGCTTTGACGCCGGCGCCGTCCCGGCGATGAGAAGAGCCTGGCCGGCCGTCGCCGCGGCGCTGATCGCCGGCGCGTGCGGCCTGCCGGCCCAGGCGCAGCGGGCCATGCCGGCATCGGGTGCCACGCCGGGGCAAGGACCGCTAATGTTGCAATCGCCGCCGGCCGACATCGCTGCGCCGCCCGGCTATGGTCCGCGGCTCGGAGCCGATCGGTTCGGCGGCACGAGCGACGGCTGCAATCCAGCTTGGCCGTGCCGATTGCAGCTGTTCGGGGTAATCGACAAAAACGGCGGCGTCGGGCTCAAGGGCACCGCCCTGACCTGGTGATGCGGCGCAGCCGGGCGAGAAGGCGGGGGCGATCGGGCGGCGGCGGAATTCCCGTAAAGCGCGGTTACCGCGACGAAATTCCCGTCTAACCGGGAAATAACCGGGAAAATTCCACCGATTTGTCCCGTATCGGTCCAATATATATCAATAAATCAATATCTTGATGCGAATTTGCCGATCCCCGAACCGGGAAGTTGAATTCCCGTTAAGGCCATGGAACCGGGAATTATCCGGGAATCGCCACGAGCGCCCACGGCGGCCCGCCGTACCCCCCGCAAACCACCCGTTCAGCCGCAACAGCCGCCTCGCCGCGCCGACGAGGAGCACGGACCCGATCGCGAGAAAAATCGCAAACCCGATCATGCCCGCCCCATAACATGCGCTCATGGCAATTTTCGGGTCAGCAACTGGATAGTGGAGAGGGCAACGCTGAGTTTGGTTGGCCTCGACCCGGCGCCCTGCAGCAACAGGCGATTTGACGGCTTTTTGCGCATGACTTGTTTATCAGTCACCGCTACAACCGAGAAAAGCGAGCGGAACGAAAGGGGGACGAACATGGCGCGCAGTGCGGCGCGGTCGGGGCGGACGGAGATTTACCAGCATCCCGGGTTCGACATGGCATTGCGCCCGGAGGTCGGGACGCAGCCGCAGTTCCGCAAGCGCAAGCCGCCGGTCACCTACCGCTATGACTCCTCGCTGTCGCCGTCGCTCGAATGGGATGGCAAGAACCCGGTGCGAGAACAGGGTGAATGGCTGCTGGCGCTGATTGACCAAGCGTCAAAGCTCCCCGCGCCGCACGAGTTCGATCAGCCGCGCATCTTCCGCCGGGACGACGGCACTGTCATGGCCACGTGTCGCGGCTTGCGTGACGCGATCGACCAACTCAAGCGCCTCGGTAAGCCGTTCCTCAATTGGGCGGGCAAGGCGGAGCGCCTGTCGTTCGACGTGCCGACCTTGCCGCTGTTCGTCCATGAACGGCTCTCCACGATGGCGATCGTGGAGACGCTAAAAGACCACACCAAGGAAGCACGCAGTCCGCAACTCGGCATGTTCGATCTGTTCGGCGACCCGCAGCGCCCGATCGCCGATCAAGTCCTCAAGGCATACGAGTACCGGGACAAGTGGGTCAACCGAATGATCCTCGGTGACTCGCTCGTCGTGATGAATTCGCTGCTCCACTACGAGGGCCTCGGTGGTCAGGTGCAGATGATCTACATCGACCCGCCCTATGGAGTGAAGTTCGGGTCAAATTTCCAGCCATTCGTTCGCCGTCGTGATGTGGATCATAATCAAGATGATGACATGACACGGGAACCAGAGACCGTCAAAGCTTACAGAGACACGTGGGAACTTGGCCTGCATTCATACTTGGTATATCTTCGAGATCGATTGCTGGTAGCGCGGGAGCTTCTTCACCAACGCGGAAGCGTCTTCGTTCAGATTAGCGATGAAAACCTACATCACGTCCGCGAATTATTGGATGATGTATTTGGACCTGACAATTTCCTTTCTCAAATCACGTTTCAGAAAACATCCGGCTCCACAACCCTCACTATTCCAACAACATCTGATTATCTTCTTTGGTATGCAAGAGATCGTGAACAGGTAAAATTCCACAAGCTTTTCATACCACAAAAAGCTGGCACACCCGGTGCACTAGAATACAAGCGAGTAGAATTGGATGATGGTTCGCTGCATCCAATTAGCGAATTTACGAACGACGGTATAGTCAATCTTCCTACCGACGCGCGGATATTTACGACCGATAGCATCGTATCAAAAGGTGGTAATGATCCAGATATTGAGCTAACCCACGAGGGTAAGAAATATACTCTCTCATGTAAGCCGAATCGCCACTGGAAGTCCGGTATGGAGGGAACACGCCGATTGTGGGAAATGAATCGACTTCTAAGACAAGAAGGACTGCGAATTTATAAACGATACCTCGCTGATTTTCCTTTCACGGAACTAACGCATGTTTGGACAGATACCAGAGGCGAACCCGATCCTTCCTACGTTGTCCAAACAGACACGAAGGTAATCGAGCGCTGCATTCTGATGACAACCGATCCCGCCGATCTGGTCATTGACCCGACGTGTGGGTCAGGGACAACCGCTTACGTTGCCGAGCAATGGGGTCGTCGATGGATTACGATCGATACAAGCCGAGTGCCGCTTGCCCTGGCGAGAGAACGCATAATCACCGCTACCTTCGCCTATTACCGCTTACGAGATGATCAACGTGGGCCAGTGAGCGGCTTTGATTATTCTCGCCGCCAAAATAAGAAAGCAGAAGAAATTGGTGGGATCGTCCCCCACATTACCCTCGGTAATTTGGCAAATAATGAACCGATGGTTGAGGAAGTTCGGGTCGATCACCCGGACGAAGCAGATGGAATCATCCGAGTTAGCGGCCCATTTTGTGTAGAAGCGACAATACCGACCCCCGTGGGTTGGAACGATAGCAGTGATATGAATGACACGACTGAAAATGATTTTGGTTCATATGTCGATCGAATGCTTGAAGTGTTCCGACGCTCTCCAGTGCTTCAGTTGGGGGGCGGCAAGGCGGTCACCCTTCGCAATGTTCGCCCGCCCGCCAAGTCGCTGTCCCTTTCCGCCGAGGCGGTCGTTGAGAACGGAGCAGAGAAGCCGGTCGCGCTCGTCTTTGGCCCAGAGAACGGCGCAATCAGCGAGACGCTGGTTTTCGAGGCTGCCCGCGAAGCGCACGGAAAGAGCTATACGCACCTATACGTGATCGGCTTTGCGATCCAACCAAACGCGCGGCGGCTAGTTGAGGACTGCGAGAGCGCTATCGACATACCGGCGACTTACGTTCAGGCGACACCCGACCTGATGATGGGCGATCTGCTAAAAACCATGCGGTCGAGCCAGATTTTCAGCGTGTGCGGGATGCCGGATGTGCGCCTCCAAGGACTACCGCCCGCTGGCGGTGGTCAACCGACACGATACCAAGTCAGCCTTCTCGGATTGGACAGCTTCGATCCGACCACGATGGAGCCGAACCATCTCAAGGGCGATGACGTGCCCGCGTGGCTGCTCGATACCGACTACAACGGTCTGGTATTCCATGGCAGTCAGGTCTTCTTTCCGCGCACCAGCGCGTGGGAGAGCCTGAAAAAAGCGCTCAAGGCGACGCATGATGAAAGCGTGTGGGAGCATCTGGCCGGGACGGTCAGCGCTCCATTTGAGGGGGGCGAGCATCAACGAGTGGCGGTCAAGGTCATCGACGATCGCGGGAATGAATTGATCGTCGTCAAGCCGCTCTCCGAAGCCGTTTGAGGGCGCAGGCGATGGCGGATTTCGAGGTTCCAAACCCGATCCTCAACGGCCCGTTTGATGAGCCGGGGGAATATTGGCAGATCGAGGAAGGCAAGCAACCGTTGCGCATACAAGGGCGACGGCCAGCCGGCTACTACTATCGTAGTCCGAACGTGCCGGAGACCAACGAGCATTCGGCGCGGGGCGAGTGGCGCGAGCTTGCCGCCGTCAACTTGATCCGCTCGGGGATGGCCGAATGGCGCGCCGCTGGGCGATCGGGGATCACCCGCACGACCGCCGAGTTGATCGCTTATTGGAACCGCGACGGCCGACATCCCCGTCTGTTCTTCGCGCAGCGGGAAGCCGCAGAAGCCATCATCTTTCTGACCGAGGCGCGGCGGGATTTCTTGCAGGGCATCTCGCTTCCTCTCGACGAGCCGAGCGCCGACCGCAAGGCGGACGGGTTCAAGGCGTTCAGCCGGATGGCGTGCAAAATGGCGACGGGTTCTGGAAAATCGACCGTGGCGGCGATGCTCGCGGCGTGGAGCATTTTGAACAAGGTCAACGACCGCTCGGATGCCCGATTTTCCGATGTCGTCCTGATCGTCTGCCCGAACGTGACGATCCGCAGCAGGCTTGGCGAACTCGACCCGAGACGCGGCGAAGCGAGCCTCTACCGCACTCGTGATCTGGTGCCGGAACGGTTGATACCCGATCTGACGCAAGGCCGGGTGCTGATTACCAACTGGCACGTCTTTGAGCCGCAAGGGCTTCAGATCAGCGGCGTCCCCGCGAAGGTGAACCGCTCTGGGGTGCCGGTGCGCATCCGCGAAACGATTACCATCGCAGCGAAGTCAACCAGCATGAGGGGGAGGCGCTATCTCACGCTCGCCGAGTTGGAGCGCCAAGTTGCAGCAGGCTTGCTGACTGTGCTTAACGAGGATCGCGACCGGCAGGGCAATCTTAACAAGGTCGAGATCGAGGCCGTGCGCTATGTCGAGAGCGATACGGCGCTGGTCAACCGCATCCTTGGCCGCGAGGTCGGCGGCAAGCAGAACATCCTCGTCATCAACGACGAAGCCCACCATGCCTACCGACTCCAGCGGGCGGCCGACGGCGACCATGAGGACGAAGACGATGGCGAGGAAGACGAAGACTACTTTGTGAAGGAGGCGACCGTCTGGGTGGATGGCCTGGACCGGATCAACAAGCTGCGGGGCATCAATTTCTGCATCGATCTTTCGGCGACCCCTTATTTCATTGGCCGAGCCGGCTCGGCGACGAATACGATTTTTCCGTGGGTGGTGAGCGATTTCGGCCTGACCGACGCCATCGAGTCGGGGTTGGTCAAAATCCCGCAACTGGCGGTGCGCGACACGACTGGCCGCGAGGTTCCGGGCTACTTCAACATCTGGCACTGGATACTGGAGAGGCTGACACCCGCCGAACGCGGGGGAAAAAAGAGTAATCCGAAGCCAGAAGCGATTTTGAAATACGCCAATACGCCGATCGTCATGCTCGGGGGGCTATGGGAGGAGATGCTCAAGGAATGGGCGGGGCGCGACGATGAAAACCGCCCGCCCGTCTTTATCTTGGTCTGCAAGAACACCCGCATCGCTCGGGTGATCTACGAGTGGCTGGCTGAGAACAAGCCGCCGATCGGCATCCCGCCCGCCCGGATCGACGAACTGCGCAATACACCCGATCGCACGATGACGATCCGTGTGGACAGCAAGGTCGTTCAGGAAACCGAGATGGATGGGAACAAGAGCGATGAAGTCGCGTGGATGCGCTTCACGCTCGACACCGTGGGGCGCGCTAACTGGCCGCTCGATACGCAACAGCGCCCGATCTACCCGGACGGGTTCGCCGAACTGGCCGAGAAGCTTCACCGACCGTTACACCCCCCGGGACGGGATATTCGCTGCATCGTCAGCGTCGGCATGTTGACCGAGGGGTGGGACTGCAACACGGTGACGCACATCATCGGGCTGCGTCCTTTCATGTCGCAACTGCTGTGCGAACAGGTGGTCGGCAGAGCCTTGCGCCGTCGCAGCTACGACGATTTCGACGAAGACGGGAAACTCACGGAGGAAGTCGCCAAGGTATTGGGGGTGCCCTTCGAGGTCATCCCGTTCAAGGAGAACAAGGCCGGTTCCCGGCCAGCGCAGCCGAAACGACACCACATCCATGCGATCCCCGAGAAGACGGCCTTCTCCATCAGCTTCCCGCGTGTGGACGGCTACCGCCAAGGCATCCGCAACCAAGTCACCGTGGACTGGGCATCGCTCGCAACCTTACGGATCGACCCGAAGCAGATACCTCCAGAAGTGCAGGTAAAGGGAGCGTTGCCGACCAATACCGGGCGACCGAGCCTAACCGGGCCGGGTCGGTTGGAAGACATAACGCTCAACCCCTTCCGGGCAGGCCGGCGATTGCAGGAGCTCGCGTTCGATATGGCTGCCGACCTGACACGGGAGTACGTCGGTCAAGAAGGTTGCGAAGCGCCTCCGCATGTGCTGTTCCCGCAACTGGCGTTGATCGTGCGCCGATACCTCACTGAGAAGGTGATCCCGGAAGCGCCAGCAGAGCAGATCGACGTGTTCCTGTCGCCGTATTACGGGTGGGTGATCGAGCGCTTGGCGGGCGCGATCCATCCCGACGCCGCCAGCGGCGAAATCCCCGAGTTGCCGATCCTCGAAAAGAACCGGGGCGACGGCACGACCGCCGAAGTCAGCTTTTGGACGAGCCGCGACGTGCGTGAGGTCGTGCGGTCACATGTCAATTTCGCGGTCGCCGATACCAAGCAGTGGGAGCAATCGGCGACCTACCTGATTGATACAAACCCTGCTGTTGACGCCTTCGTCAAGAATGCCGGCCTCGGGTTTGCGATCCCCTATTTCCACAACGGCCAGCCGCACGATTACGAGCCGGATTTCATTATCCGCCTCAAGGGCGGAGATGGCCGGCACCTTATCCTTGAGACCAAGGGCTACGACCCGTTGGCAGAAATCAAAGAGCAGGCAGCGAGGCGATGGACTGCCGCCGTCAACGCGCACGGCCGGCACGGCAGCTGGCAATACGCAATGGTCCGCCGCGTCGGCGACGTGCGCGCCGCGATCGATGCGGCAACCCGCGCTGCGGCGCCCTAAAGCGCGCTTGACACTGCGGGCGGCGGGGGCGTGAAGATCACCGCAGCCAACTTTTCGGGCACACCGACATGAGCGGTCTCGAACCGATCCCTTATTCCGACGCGCAATTGCGCGCGATCTTGGAGCGGGTGCGCACGATCGCGATGGTCGGCGCGTCGTCGAACTGGAACCGGCCCAGTTACTTCGTCATGAAGTATCTGCAAAACAAAGGCTACCGGGTGATCCCGGTCAACCCCGGCATCGCCGGCCAGACCCTGCTCGGAGAAAACGTCTACGCCAATCTGCGCGACATCCCCCAGCCGGTCGATATGGTCGACATGTTCCGCGCCGCGCGCGAGGCGCCGGCGATCGTCGAGGACGCGATCGCGATCGGCGCCAAGGTGGTGTGGATGCAGCTCGGCATCCGCAATGACGCTGCCGCGGCCAAAGCGGAGGCGGTCGGCATCGAAGTCATCATGAACCGCTGCCCGAAGATCGAATTCGGGCGGCTCGGCGGCGAGTTGTCGTGGAGCGGGGTCAACAGCGGCATCATCCGCAACCGCCCGCCCGAGCCGCCGCTCGCCCGCCGGGTCAAGGAGCGGCCGGCGGCCTCGCACAATATCGTGCATGGCTTCGAGACCCGGGCGGTCCATGCCGGCGCCGCGCCCGACCCGGTGACCGGGGCGCGCTCGACGCCGATTTATCAGACCGCGGCCTATGTGTTCGACGATGTCGATCACGCCGCCTCGCTCTTCAACCTGCACAATTTCGGCTACATCTATGCGCGGCTGAATAACCCGACCGTCTCCGTCCTCGAAGAGCGGGTCGCGAGCCTCGAGGACGGGCGGGCCGCGGTCGCCGCCGCCTCGGGCCACGCCGCGCAGTTCCTGATTTTCTTTACCCTGCTCGAACCCGGCGACGAGTTTCTCGCCTCGCGCAACCTTTATGGCGGCTCGCTGACCCAGTTCGGGCTGTCGTTCAAAAAGCTCGGCTGGAAGTGCCATTTCGTCGACCCGGCCGACCCGGAGAATTTCCGCCGCGCCTTAACCTCGCGGACCAAGGCGATCTTTGTCGAGAGCCTCGCCAACCCCGGCGGCATCGTCGTCGATCTCGAAAAGGTGGCGGCGATCGCCCACGAGACCGGCATCCCGCTGATCGTCGACAACACCCTGGCGACGCCCTATCTGTGCCGGCCGTTCGATTGGGGCGCCGATATCGTGTGCCATTCGACGACCAAGTTCCTCTCCGGCCATGGCCATGCGCTGGGCGGCATCGTCGTCGAATCTGGCCGGTTCGACTGGGCGCAAGGCGACCGCTTTCCGTCCCTGACCGACCCCGAACCCGCCTATCACGGCCTCAAATTTTATGAGAATTTCGGCGATTTCGCGTTCACCACGAAAGCGCGCGCCGTGGCGTTGCGCGATTTCGGCCCGACCCTGTCGCCGATGAACGCGTTTCTGACCTTGACCGGTATCGAAACCCTGCACGTGCGCATGGACCGGCATGTCGAGAATGCCGGTAAGGTGGCGGAATTCCTCGCCGTTCATCCGCGCGTCGCCTGGGTCTCCTATGCCGGCCTCAAGGACAGCCCCTATCGCGAATTGGCGGCGAAATACCTGCCGAAAGGGGCGGGTGCGGTCTTCACCTTCGGCGTCAAGGGAGGCTACGAGGCCGGGATCCGGTTGGTCGAAAATGTGCAGCTGTTCTCGCACCTCGCCAATATCGGCGACACCCGCAGCCTGATCCTGCACCCCGCCTCGACCACCCACCGCCAGCTCTCGGACGAGCAGCGCGAGGCGGCCGGCGCCGGTCCCGATGTCGTCCGCCTGTCGATCGGCCTCGAATCCGCCGACGACCTGATCCGCGACCTCGACCAGGCGCTCGCCATGCCGCTGTAGTCTGAACCAAATGCGAGGGCGCGCTCCTTGGCGAGTCAGCCGCCGGGGTGAGCAGCCAAACTCCAGCTCTTACCGAGGCGTGTGAGGAATGGGCGCGACGATTCGACTGCGAGCTTGACGCCGAGCTCGGAGAATTTGGCCGAGCCGCCGATCCAGTTGTCAAAGCTGGCGCGCGCGAAACTGGCATTGACCGCAATCGCATCGGAGAACGATTTGACCGCGAGCATCTCGATCGCGGTGCGCGCGGCCGTGTCGATGCCGCAACGCGCCAACTCCGCCATCTCCTCGCTCAGCGCGTCGAACCCGCGGGCCATCGCGACGCGCGATTCTTCCATTGCGGCAACGGTCCCACTGCCGAAATCGACGAGTTCACCACGCCCTGCGCTGATCGCCGGCGCCAGCGACGAGACGTGCTGCACGACCACATCCCGCGGGCTCAGTGCCACCACAGGATCTGATTCCCTCGCGTCGCTGGGCGGAATGTGGTTCGGCGTCTCAGCCGGCGCAGTTTGTGGGACGGGCTCTTCAGCCGGCGCAGTCTGTGGGACAGGCTTTTCGGCCGGCGCCGCGTCGCGCCCAGAGCGTTTCCCCTTGGGTTCCATTCCGTGATCCTCGTTCCCGGCCACGCCCCTGTTGCGCTGCATCAGGGCAACTTACCCCGATCAAGCATTTCCTTGCAACGGAAATTGTGCGTCGCACAAGATCTGGCATGATTTGCCGGGAGAATTAGCCGTCGGCACGCGGCGGAAGCGGTGCGGCTGGTTGCCTGGTACTCGCGTTCAACGACCGTCCGGGCAATCAGTCACAGCCTGACGCCCCGAATGTAATTTCCGAATTTGCCAAAAGAGCAGCGGCAAAACTGGACAGGGTTGGCCTTTTTTTCTACTGTCGTTGGCGACGGCCTGCGTAGAGTTGGCGATTCTGTGCAGTCCAAGGGGAATTGGGGGTGGTCGTGACACGGGTGAAGCGTCAGAAACGCGGCGGGTCCCGCGGGGGCGGGCCGCGTACCTCGAGAATTATTGGTGTTGTTATGGCGGTTGCCGGAATGGTCTGGCTTGGCGCTGGGGGCGCACAAGCCGCGCTCCATGGTCGTCATCACATCCGGCTAGGGACCGTCGGGTTCGGCCCGGCGCTGGTCAGCGGGTCGATCGTGCTGGACGCCGACACCGGCCGAGTGTTGAGCGAGAACAACTCCGACGCGGTCACCTATCCGGCCTCGTTGACCAAAATGATGACCTTGTACCTGACCTTCGAGGCGCTGAACACGGGTCGGCTACGGCTCGATCAGTATCTGCCGGTCAGCGTCGAGGCGGCGAGCAAGTCGCCGACTAAGCTCGGTCTGCGGCCGGGCGATTCGGTCGACGTTCAAGATCTGATACTCGGCATCGTCACCCGCTCGGCCAACGATGCCGCCGCGGTGTTGGCGGAAGGCCTTGCCGGTAGCGAGGCTGGGTTCGCCGAGCACATGAACCGCAAAGCCGAGCAGCTTGGGATGCGGAGCACATTCTATCGCAACGCCTCCGGGCTGCCCGATGCCGAGCAGCACACGACGGCTCGCGACACCGCGCAGCTGGCGCTCGCCCTCTATCATGATTACCCGCGCGACTACCTCTATTTCTCGACGCGAGCGTTCAATTTTCGCGGGAAGATCATCGTCGGTCACGATCATCTGCTCGACTGGTATCCTGGCGCCGACGGGATCAAGACCGGATATATCCGTGCCTCGGGGTTTAACCTCGCGACTTCCGCGGTGCGCGACGGGCATCGGTTGATCGGCGTCGTTCTGGGCGGGGTTTCGGGAGGCGCGCGCGACCGCGAGATGGGCGCACTGCTCGATCAGGGGTTCGAAGCTCTCGGCGTCCCGGGCTCGATCGTGACGGCGCATCGTCAGGCACCCGCTCTACTGCCGCCCGCGGCGCCCCCGCCACCGCGTGCGCTAGTCGCCGCGGATGAGCAGCCCACGCTGCCGCCGCGAGCAAAGTCCGGGCTTCTCGGCAAAGCTGCGACGCGCCTCGCCGCGAATCTCTCGCCGGTCGGCAAGGCCGAGGCGGCGACGTTGCCGCATGAGTCGCCGCATCCCGCAACAGCACCGGCGGTTGATCGCTGGGGGATCCAACTCGGCGCCTTTCACTCCCCGGCGGCGGCCGAGAAAGCCGCTCGGGTGGCGGAGAGCCTGCCGATCGCCAAAGGCAAACCCGTGCATATCGTCGAGCCGGGCTGGGCGACAAGGACCCGCCTCTACCGAGCTCGCCTGCTGAACTTCTCGCCGCGCGAAGCCCAGACCACCTGCGCTCTGCTCCACAAAAAGAATCTCGCGTGCGCGGTGATTCCCCCGACGGTTCTCAAAGTCGCCTATCGGTAACAAACACAGGGCGGTTGAAGACCGCGAAGTCGCGGGTAATCCGCCTCAAGAATCGGGCAATGCTACGCCGCTGACGGCGAGTTGAGCGGAGAGTGCGGCCTTCAGACGGGCAAGGCCGTCCACGGTTGTAGATTCGGCACGGGCGACCAGCACGTCCTGGGTATTCGAGACGCGCAGCAGCCACCACCCGTCGGGGGTGCGCACGCGCACGCCGTCGATCTCGGTCATCTCGGCTGCGGCTTGGCGCAACCGCTCGCCGACCTCGCGCACAACCTCGAATTTGCGTGTTTCGGCACAGGGAAAGCGCAGTTCCGGAGTATTGACGACATGCGGCAGCCTGTCCCGCAGCGCGGCCAGGCTTTCCGATGAGCGGCCAAGAATGCCGAGCAGCCGTACCGCGACATAGACCGCATCGTCAAAGCCGTAATAACCGTCTGCGTAAAAGATGTGCCCGCTCATCTCGCCGGCCAGCGGCGCGCCGGTCTCGGCGAGCTTCGCCTTGATCGGCGAGTGCCCTGTCGCGGTCATTACCGGGCGCCCGCCCATCCTGGCGATCTCGTCGAACAAAACCTGGCTCGATTTGACATCGGCCAGGATCGGTGCGCCGGGATGCCGGGTCAGCACGTCGCGCGCCAACACCACCATCAGCTGATCGCCCCACCAGATGTCGCCGCGCGCATCGACTACGCCGATCCGATCGCCGTCGCCGTCGAAGGCGATGCCGAGGTCACAGTGCTCGCGCACCACCGCTTCCTGCAGCTGCAGGAGATTTTCCGGTACGGTCGGGTCTGGATGGTGCGCCGGAAAACGGCCGTCGATCACCGCATTCAACAGGATATGCCGGCCCGGCAACCGAGCCGTCAACTGCTGCACGACCTCGCATGTGGCGCCGTTTGCGGGGTCCCAGGCGACAGTCAGCGGATGCGATCCGTCATAATCCTGCGCGACCCTATCGACATAGGCGTCGCGAATCGGGCGCTCCTCGATCCGGCCCCGCGGACATTGCGCGGCGCCGAGTCCGAGAGCGGTCTCGCCGAGCGCGCGGATCGCGGCGCCGTAAAACGGCTTGCCGCCGAGCACGAATTTAAAACCGTTGTACTCGGGCGGGTTGTGCGACCCGGTGACCATGACACCGCCATCGACGCCGAGCGTGGCAGCCGCGTAGTAGAGCATCGGTGTCGGCCCTCGGCCGATGCGCACAACATCGGCGCCCTCCATTGTGAGACCGTCGACCAGTGCGGCTTCGAGCTCGGGCGAGGTCAGCCTCCCATCATAGCCGGCCGCAACGCGGCTGCCGCCGGCCGCGGCGAGCGTCTGCGCAAAGGTGCGCCCGACTGCCTGCGCATCGGCAGCCGTTAAAGTCTGGCCGACGATCCCACGGATGTCGTATTCGCGCAGGATCGTTGGGTCGAAGCGATGAGGCATCGGCGTCTCCGCTTACAAATAGGTCTTCAGGACCCGGCGCAGATCTTGCCCGAGTTCCGGATGCTTCAACCCCAGCGCGATCGTTGCTTCGAGAAAACCGAGCTTGTCGCCGCAATCGAAACGTTTGCCCTCGAAGCGGAGCCCGTGAAAGGCTTGACCGTCGTCGATCAGGCGGGCGAGGGCATCGGTCAGCTGGATCTCGCCGCCGCTGCCGGCCTCGGCACGGGCGAGATGCTCGAACACCTCAGGCTGAATGATGTAGCGGCCGATGATCGTTAATGTCGACGGCGCCGCTGCCGGTTGGGGCTTCTCGACGACACCCTGCGCCCGGACCAGCCGGCCATCGTCGGAGACGACGTCGAGCACGCCATAGCGTCGGGTCTGCTCGCGCGGCACCTCGGTCACCGCCACCAGGTTGCCGCCGGTCTCGCCATAAGCCGCAACCATCTGCGCCAAGCACGGCGTGTCGCATACCATCAAATCGTCGGCGAGCAACACGGCGAAAGGCTCGTCGCCGACGAGACCACGCGCGCACCATACGGCATGGCCGAGGCCGAGCGGCATCTGCTGCCGCGTATAAGCGATCTGTCCGGGCTCGGGTAGCCCCGCCTCCAGCTCTTCGAGCAGATCAGTCTTACCGCGCTCGCGTAAGGTTGCTTCGAGCTCGAAGGCTCGGTCGAAATGATCGTCGATCGCACTCTTCGCGCGGCCCGTGACAAAAAAGAACTGCTCGATGCCCGCGGCCTTGGCCTCTTCGACCGCGTAGTAAATCAACGGCTTGTCAACAATCGGCAACATTTCCTTGGGCATCGCCTTGGTCGCCGGAAGGAACCGGGTCCCAAGCCCCGCGACGGGGAAAACGGCTTTGCGGACGCGTTTGTGCATGAAGGCCTCGATTACGTACTCCGGCGGCTCGGGATAAGATTTATGCCATCAGGCTCCGTCCGGCAAACTGTGCGACCGGACATGCTAACGTCTGGCCTGCCCGGTGGTCCCCAAACGTGAGGGCAACCGAAAGGAGGACCGAGATGGAAAGCGGCGACGCGATCAGCAACGGGCTCTTGATCCTGATCCTGCAGCATCCGCGAGAGAAGAAGGAGACGTTGGCGACGGCGGGCCTGACGGTTGCCATGTTGCGGCGGGCCGAGCTGGTCGTTGGGCTGTCTTGGCCGAATTTGGGGCGGGCGCTCGGACGGCCGGCCGATCCAGGGCGTTGGGCCGTGCTTTACCTCGGTTCGGTGCGCCCCAGGGCGTTTGGTCTGGAACGCGACGTCATTGCTCTCGATCGCCACGGCCAGGCGGCGGCGAACCAGGGGGAGATGCTGCGCGACCTCGACGGCGCAATATTGCTCGACGGCAGCTGGGGCGAGGCGAAGTCGCTGTGGTGGCGCAACCCGTGGCTTCTCAAATTGCGCCGGCTGGTGCTCAATCCGCAACGTCCTTCGCACTTTAATCGCGTCCGCCGCGAACCCCGGCGCGAGGCGCTGTCGACAATCGAAGCCGCGGCGTTGCTGCTGAGGCATATCGAGGGACGGCCGGAGATTGAGGCCGCGCTGAACGGTGCGCTGGACCGCCTGATTGCCGAGACGCGCTCGCCCGCGAGGACCCAAGGGTCACGGGCGGGTCGCGAGGTAGATCAGGATCGCAGCCGCGGCGGCGACATTGAGTGACTGTATCCGGCCGTTACCTGGGATCGTCACGATTTCGTCGCAGGCGGCAAGGGTCGCCGGGTCGAGACCCTTCTCTTCGTTGCCTAAGATCAGGGCCGGGGGCTTGCCAGGCGGGGCGTCTCGCGAGGGGCGCGCCGAGACCGAGGGTGGCGCCGACGATGCGGTAGCGCTGCCGCAGCCCTGCCAAAGCCGCCGGCAGCGCCGCTTGGGAGAGAGTCAGGTGCTCGAGCCCGCCTTCAGCCACGCGATAGCTCGCATCCGAGGGGAGCGCCTGCTCGGGGCGATCGGCGAGCAGCATCCGTTCGATACCGAAAAACGCCGCAGTGCGGGCGATGGCGCCGAGATTATGCGGGTTGCCGATGCCGTCGAGGATCAGAAGCGGCTTTTCGTCCCGCGCCCAGCCGGCCGCCGCCGCCGGGTCGAAGGCGCCAAGCGGCCGCGGCCGGGCGATCGCGGCGATGCCGCCATGCAGCACGGTGCCGGCGACCCGCGCCAATTCCCCTGGGTCGATCTCGCGGTACGGCTTGCGGGCGTGGGCGAGCACCGAGCAGAACCTACCGGCTTCGCTGCGTAACCGCGGCTCGAAAAACAGCCGTTCGACGCGCGCCGGGTCGGTTTCGAACAGCGCGCGTACGGCGGCGAGCCCGCACACGCGCAGCAACGTGCGCTCATGCAACAAACGCCCGCCGCGCGCCCGGCGGTCGGCGATTTCCCGGCCCGGACTCCGGCTTCGTGAGGCAATCACTGGGAAGGGGCGCCGGCGGCGGGCGCGGCATAGAGCCGGGCTGCGTCCTGAGCGAGGGCGCCGCGTGAAGCCGGGCGCAGGTACATCATATGCCCGCCCTCATAGACGCGAAGCCGGATCGCGTCGCGCGTCGCCGGCGGAATCTGCAGCTGCCCAACCAGCCAGCGCGACGCCAGATAGGGCGTCACCAAATCATAGCGGCCGTTGGCGATCAGCACTTTTGTCCCGGGATGCGCCAGCAGCGCCGCCTCGAGCGACGCCATTGGCAGGCCGCGACTGCCTGCCTGGCGCTCGCCCTCCCAGTTCCACTGGCGGGAGACATCACCGGCCAGGACCCGATAGGGCCGGTCGGTGTGATAGCCCAGCGCCTCGGCGACATACGCATTGAATGCAGATCCGAAAGCGGCCGCGGCTGGCCGCAACAATGGGTCGGGGCCCCCGTTTTCGCCGGTGGGGGCAGGCCGGACGATGGTCCCGTCGTAAACGCTGACCTGATCGCCTCGGTCCCGCAAAATCTCGCGGGCGAACACGTGGTTCGAGACGCGCGCTCGCCAGCGGCGAACGATCTCTTCGCGAAGTCCGATCATTCCGGCAACCCTCACGATAAAGGGATTACCGGGAGGCGGGCGGCCCTCGAGACCGGCGAGGCCGACAAGGTAATCGGTCAGGGCGAAATGCTCGACCGCCGCGAGGTCGCTGACCGCTGTAGGCACGTGCAGCGCGGCAGCGGTGGCGGCATAGGCCGGCAGGAAAAAGCCCGCGGCAAGCACGTCGCGCTCGCTCGGATGGAGCGCGGACAGATCGAGGGCCGGCGAGATCAGGACAAGCCCGCTGACCGTAACGTCGACATCCTGCGATAAGGTCCGCGCCATCGTGGCGGCCCGGAACCCACCATAGCTTTCGCCGACGAGATAAACCGGCGACGGCCAGCGCTGGTGGCGGGTCAGCCACAGCCGGACCACGGCGTCGAGCGAGTCGAGATCGGCATGCACGTCCCAAAACGGCTTGTCCGGATTTTGCTCTTTGCCCTCGCCGCGGCTGAAGCCCGTTCCGACCGGGTCGATAAAGACGAGATCGGTAAAGGAAAGCCAAGTCACCGGATTGTCGACGAGGCGAACCGGCGGGCTCGGCGCATCGCCGTTTCCCGGGGTCTCGATGACCCTGGGCCCAAGCGCCCCCAAATGTAAAAACACCGAGGCGGCACCCGGTCCGCCATTGAACACAAAGCTGACCGGGCGGGTCGCGCCGGTAGGAGCCGCCGCGAGATAAGACACCGTAAAGATCGTGGCGGTCGTCGCCCCCTTTTGGTCGGTCAGCGCAAAAGTCTCGGCGATCGCGTCGTAGTCGAGGCGATGATCGGACAGCGTGACGGCGTGATGGGTCGACACCCGCGCCGGCAGCGCGTTGTCCGGTTTGTCGTCAGCCCGGGCACCGGCGCTGCCCAGCAAAATCAGGACGATAGCATTGAGAAACCACGTCATCCTGAGGAAGCCGCAACGCGGCTGTCTTAAGGGCGCACCGTGCCGATCCAGCCATCCTTCAATTCCCTCACACGCTCCTTCGCCGGGAAGACGATAGAAGAGGAACCCGGGTGAACCTTCTGAATGAGTCTGAACACTAGGTGGTGTCGGCGCGAGCCGGCCTTGCGACCGCTCGCGCCGCACGTCGCAGTTATCAGCCGATCACACCACCGGAGAGCGGCCGCCGTCGACGTTGATGGCACAGCCGGTGACATAAGAGGCGGCGTCGGAAGCGAGGAAGCAGGCGACGTTGGCGAATTCCTCGGCCCGGCCCATACGGCCCATCGGCACCCCACGGCCTGCCTGCGCGATCATTTCTTCGAGCGAGATATTGGCGCCCTCGCGCTGATGGCGGCGGACGATCTGGTCGCTGACGATGACCCCGACATGCAGGGAATTTACCAGCACGTTGTGCGGCGCGCCCTCATGCGACAATGCCTTAGTGAAGGCCATCTGGGCGGCGCGGCTGACCGAGGTTGGGGCGCTGTCGGCGCCCGGCGCCTTGGCGCCGATGTTGAGAACGCTGATGATTCGGCCCCATTTGCGCTGCTTCATCTGCGGAAAGAGCAGAGCGGCAAAAGCGGATCTGGGCGAACAATTTGAGGTCGAGATCGGCTTGCCATTGCTCGTCGGTCAGCTGCTCGGACGGGCCGCGGGTCGACTGGCCGGCGTTGTTGACGAAGATGTCGACCTTGCCGAATTCGGACATGACCTGGTCATGAGGCCGCCTTGATCGGCGCCATTTTCGACACGTCGCAACTGATCGCCGCGACCTTGCCCTTTGCGCCCCGCTGGATCTGGCCCTTCGCATCGGCCAGGGTTGCCGGGTCGCGCGCCAGGATCGCGACATCGGCGCCCGAGGCGGCGAATTCCTTGGCTATCGCCAGACCCAGGCCCTTGCTGCCGCCGGTGACGATCGCGCTTTTTCCGTCCAGTCGAACTTCCATACCCAGTCTCCTTCCCTTGAGTTCGCGAATTATCGAGTCAGCCGATCGATCTCCTGCATCTCGTCCGCCGTCAATCGCCACGCTGCGGCAGAGCGCTTACATTCTGTTCGACTTGTTCGGGCGTCGTCGCCCCGGCGATGACGCTCGCCACCGCCGGGCGGTGCAGCAGCCAGCCCAGCGCCAGTTCGAGCAAGGTATGGCCACGCTCGGCCGCAAAGCCTTCGAGGCGCTCGGCGAGCACCCAGTTCGCTTCGGTCAGATAGCGCCCGGCCGCCCTTGATTCCGAACTGAGGCGCGCTCCCCGCGGCAATGGCTCGCCGCGCTTATATTTGCCGGTCAGCAATCCGTTCGCCAGCGGGCGAAACGGGATCAGCCCGAGCCCGTAAGACTCCAGCATCGACATCATGTCATCGTCGAGGTCGCGGGCGAGCAGGCTGTATTCTTCCTGGCACGAGACGAAATGGTGCAGCCCATGATGTTTTGAGGTCCATTGCGCCTCCACCACCTGCCACCCCGGCAGGGTAGAGCAGCCGAGGTATCGGACCTTGCCCTGGCGGACCAGATCGTCGAGGGCGCGCAGGGTCTCCTCGATCGGGGTTAAGGGGTCGGGCTGATGCTGCTGGTAGAGATCGATCCAGTCGGTCCGCAACCGCCGCAGGCTGGCCTCGACCTCGGCCATGATGTAATGGCGCGAGGCGCCCTCGAACCGGCCCGAGCCATCCATCGGCCGGGCGAATTTGGTCGCCAGCACGATGTCCTTGCGGCGGTCGCCGAGGATCTGGCCGAGACAGGTCTCGGAACTGCCGCGAGGATCGCCATAGGTGTCGGCTTCGTCAAAAAAAGTGATGCCGAGATCGAGCGCCTTGTGCACGACCCGCCGCGTGGCCTCGAGATCGATGCGCCCGCCGAAATTGTTGCAGCCGAGCCCGAGCGCCGACACGCGAAGCCCGGATTTTCCCAGATTGCGCTGCTCCACCAAACAGTTCCCCCTCGCCCTTTCGCCGCGACACTATAGAGCTTTGCCCGAGAGGGAAAGGAGCGAGGGTTTGGCGGGGGCCGAGACATCGTCGTCACATCGCCACCTTCGGTCAGCAGCAATCTGCCGTTGAACAGGTGAATCCCGGTGTGCTGCACCTGCAGCAAATCTGCAGCGAGATCTCCCCCAAAGGTTGAGGGCACGATCAGCGTTTCATCCCGCCCGCTGCACGATCGAAGCTTTCTCAACGAGTTGGAATATACGAGGTGAAATGGGCGATTGTACGGCTGGCCTGGACGGCATGGCCAATGGCTGCATCCCGGCGGGCTGATGGGCCGACGGCGAGCCACAGTGTTCTTGCCGAGAAACGAACGCATCGCTCGGCAATTCTGCGGCTTGCGTCGACAGATGGTCTATCTTGCGATGATGGTCGGCCGGCTGATCGATCTGGGCGTTGGCGGCCTACCCGCCTGAAGCGGGAGGGTGAGGTGGGCTGCCGGACGCGGTGCTCCCCCACCTCACCCTGCCCTCTCCGCCCCCGGGGGCGGAGAGGAAGGAAAACAGGAGAGCCGATGACAAACGCACTTTACTACGGTGATAACCTCGACGTGCTGCGTAACGAGATAGCCAGCGACAGCGTCGATCTGATCTACCTCGACCCGCCGTTCAACAGCCAAGCCAATTACAACGTCCTGTTCAAGAGCCCGGCCGGCAAGGCCGCCGACGCCCAGATCGAGGCCTTTGAGGACACCTGGCATTGGGGCGAGCAGGCGGAGCGCGCCTTCGCCGACGTCCTGGCTTCGCCATCAACGCAAGCCGCCGAGCTGCTGCGCGCGATGCGCTCGTTCTTGGGCGAAAACGACATGATGGCTTATCTGGCGATGATGGCCGTGCGCCTGATCGAATTGCACCGCGTCTTAAAGCCGACCGGCTCGCTCTACCTGCACTGCGACCCGACCGCCAGCCATTATTTGAAGCTGTTGCTGGATGGTATTTTTGGTCCAAGGGATTTTCGATCGGAAATCGTCTGGAAAAGGTCGAGTGCGCATAGTGACACAAAACAGGGTCGTAAACTGCACGGGCATATCCACGACATTATACTCTTCTACACGAAAGGGGAGGAGTGGACCTGGAATGAGGTCTATACGCCCTATGATGAATCGTACGTTGGTCGGGATTACCGACTTAGAGACGAAGAGACTGGCCGGCATTATCGGCGCGGCGATCTGACGGCCGCGCGCCCTGGCGGCGATACCGAATATGATTGGCGTGTGAGAAAGCAAGAGGGCATACGCGAGCGTTGGCAGGCCGATCTCGATGACGAGTATTTGGAACCAAAGCCGGGTTGGGAATACAAAGCAGTGCGCCCCTATACAGGCCGATATTGGGCGTACTCAAAGGAAAACATGCGGCAATTCGCACTTGAAGAACGTTTGCGCCATACGTTTGATGGCATGCCCGAATATAAGCGCTATCTCGACGAAATGCCGGGTGTTCCGCTCCAAGATTTATGGACCGATATCACCCCCATCATCGCCGGAACACAGGAGCGGCTTGGTTATCCGACCCAGAAGCCGGTTGCGCTGTTGGAACGGATCATTTCTGCGTCGTCGAATCCCGGTGATCTGGTTCTCGACCCGTTTTGCGGGTGCGGGACTACGATTCATGCGGCGCAGAAACTCGGGCGGGCCTGGATCGGCATCGACATTACGCATCTGGCGATTTCGCTGATCGAGCGGCGGCTCAAGGACGCGTTTCCCGGCGTCGCGTTTGAGGTGCATGGCACCCCGAAGGATTTGGAAAGTGCGGTCGACCTCGCTCGCCGCGACAAATACCAGTTCCAGTGGTGGGCGGTGTCGTTGGTCGATGCGCGGCCTTATGGCGGCAAGAAAAAGGGAGCCGATGGCGGCATCGACGGCATCCTGTTCTTTCGCAGCGACAAGGACAAGACCGAGAAGGCGCTGATCTCGGTCAAGGGCGGCGAGAATGTCGGGGTCGGCATGGTGCGGGACCTGATCGCCGTCGTCGAACGCGAGAAGGCGGCGGTCGGCGTCTTGATCTCGCTCGCCATGCCGACGCGCGCGATGGAGCGCGAGGCGGCTGCCGCCGGCCTGTTCGAAGGGCCGTTCGAGAGTGTGCCGAAAATTCAGATCATCACTTTGGCCGAGTTGTTCCAGGGAATTCGCCCGCGCATCCCACGGATCGACGCCGCCGCCACCTTCCGCACCGCCGCGCGCGAGAGCGCCAACACCCAAGGGCGTCTGCTGTGAGCGATTAGCCGGCGTGGTGGTGGACCGGAAGCCCGTCGGATCTGCCGGCGGCAATTTTCTCCTCGCCATATCGGCCCACGGGTCCGGCTTTTAGCCGGCCCGAGGACAGGCTCCGGCCAGTACCCATGGCGGAAATGGATCCCGGCAGGCGAGCGTGTGAAAGCATTAGAAATGGGCTGGAGGAGCACGGCGCGTCCCCCGCCTTCGCGAGGGCAGGCTCTTCGAGACGACCGCTTCGCGGCCTCCTCAGGATGACGACTTTTTCTAATCCGATCAATGGCTTCCGTCATGCTGAGGAGCGCCCAGAGGGCGTGTCTCGAAGCACGCACGACCGTAACGCAGCCTTCGTCTTCCTCTCTTCACCGTGTCCGCTCCGCCTGCGAGCGCAGAGAGGCAAACTGGACGGGCGCCGGGCGCGTTTCGAAGCGGGCGGGCGGCACTACGCGCGGCCTCGGCCGCCGAACATTACGCCTGATCAGCCGGGCGCACTTCAGCCGTGGGGCAAATAGCGTATCGCGGCAACAATGATTCCGGTCAGGAAGACCATGATACTGCCGAACCGCAACGTCATCCGATGTTCAAGCTCGCTCATGCGCGGCAGCAGTTCCGCCTTAAGTTCTTGAAGATCCGCCTTGGTCGCGACATTGGCCTGAATCGCGTCGAAGATCTCGGTGGCGATACGCTCGGCGGCCTTGCGGTCGATGTTGGCATCGGCGAGGGCATTAGTCAGCGATAGCCGATCGGTCATGACGTCCTCCGCGGCGCGATGCTCGATTAACCGGCCGGGTGCATTTCGAAGCCGGCGGGGCGGCCGGCGCGTTTGGCGGCCTCGGCAGGGGGTAGCGAGGGGTCCCAGAGATTGGCGTCGAAGCGCCAGCCGTTGACCTTGTCGGCTTCGCGCGAGACGACGTAGAGCAAGGGCGGCACCATCTCGTCCGGTTCGACGAGGCGCGCGGCGCGGCCGTCGCGGCTCATCGCGCGCATCTCCTCGGCCATTCCCGGCGTGTTGGCGCCGGCGCCGGGGTTGACGATGTTGATCGTCAAACCCGTACCCTCGGTCTCCTTGGCCCACACCTCGGTCGCCATTTCGAGCGCCGCCTTCGAGGCGCCGTAAGGGTGGGTCCCGGCGCGGTTCATCGTGTCGAGCTTGGTCGTCACATTGACGATGCGGCCCCAGCCGCGGGCCACCATGCCCGGCGACACTCGGCGCGCCAGCCGGTCGCCGGCGAGATAGTTGGTGGCGATCACGTTCTCGACGATGTCGTCGCCGACCTCCCAGAATTTCTGAATCGTCGGCCGCCGGAAGCGGGGCGGATCGATATAGGTGAACGTCAGCCCGGCATTGTTGACGAGGATGTCTATCTGGCCGAGCTGAGCTTCGGCCGCGGCGACGATCCGGTCGCACTCGGCGGCTCGGCGCAGATCGGCCACGAGCGGGTGTAGGCGCTCGGCCAGCGGAGTGCGGTGTATCTCGCGCTCGAATTCGGCCACATCCGTCTCGATATGGCCGATTGCTAGAACCCGGCAACCCTCGCGCGCCAGCCCCAACGCCATCGCCCGGCCGAGGCCGCGCAAGCCGCCGGTGACGATCGCAACCCGCTGTTCCATCGCAGCCCCTTTCGCGCCAATTCCGAGTCGGCGACCCAATTCGTTTTCCGCGATCGCTTAGCATACCATACCGGCGCCATTTCGAGGGCGAACGCCAAGCTCCAGAGTCAAACCGGGAGGACACATGCTGGCGAAAATCATGCCGATCACCGCACTGGCGCTGGCGCTCGCCGCGAGCGGCGCCTCGGCGCAAGGGCGCTGGGCCGAGGCGAAGCCGATCCCGCAGGGGGCGAACGAAGTCATCGGCGCCGCCGTCGGCGGCAAGCTCTACCTCTATGGCGGCCAAACGGCGAAAGGGCCGCTCGGCATCTTCTGGGTGTTCGACCCGAAGACCGGCGACTGGACCAAACTGCAATCCAACCCCGTGCCGGTCCACCACGCCGCCGCCGCAGCGGTCGGCGACAAGTTTTATGTGTTCGGCGGGTTCCGCCAACCGGACACCGGCAAGAATGGCTGGTATCCGGAAAACAAGGCCTGGGCCTACGACACCAGGGCACAAACCTGGTCGGCCTTGCCGCCGATGCCGACGCCGCGCGGGGCGCTCGCCGCCGCCGCCGGCGGCGACAAGATCTATGTCGTGGGCGGGGCGAAGATCCCGTCGGGCACGAGCCTCCCCGACGGCCTCAGCCCCGGCGGCCCGGTCGAAATGCTCGGCACGCTCGAGGTGTTCGACACGAGCAAGAACAGTTGGGCGACCCTGAAGCCGATGAGCCTGCCGCGCAACCATCATGGCGTCGCCTATCTCGACGGTAAGCTCTACGTGATGGGCGGCCGGGTCGGATCGTCCTTTTCGGGCGGCTGGTCGACCAACATCACGACGACCGAAATCTACGACATCGCTTCCGGCACTTGGTCCACCGGCATGCCGATGCCGACGGCGCGCAGCGGGGTCGGCGTCGCCGCCCTCGCCGGCAAGGTTCATGTGCTCGGCGGCGAAGGCTGGCTCGACGATTTCGGCGGCGTCTTCCGCAGCAACGAGGCGTATGACCCGAAAACCAACAGCTGGCTGAAGGAGGCGCGGATGCTGACGCCGCGGCACGGATTTGCCGTGGCCGTGATCGACGGCAAGCTGTACGCGGTTTCCGGGGTCAATGACGCCGGTGGGGCCGGACCGCTGTCGGTCCTGGACGTGAACCAAGTCTACACGCCGTGATCGGAGAGTAGGTGTAGTAGGTGTAGTAGTAGGTGTAGGATGGGTTGAGCAATGAGGCTGGGCAAGAAACGCCAGCCCTGGCGGGCTGCCGGGTATACAATTTGTGGTATGACAAACCGTACCTACAAGATCGGCCACAGCCGGGAGCAGGTGAGCCTGTTGCCGCCGTGTCTGGAGGACTATGTCGATCGCGACAATCCGGTGCGGACGATCGATGCCTACGTCGATTCGCTCGACCTGATGGGGCTGGAGTTCTGCGATGTCGGCTCGGACGGCGGCGCCGGCCAGCCGCCCTATGCTCCGGGCGATCTGTTGAAGCTGTATCTTTACGGCTATCTCAACCAGGTGCGCTCCTCGCGCCGGCTGGCGCGCGAGACGCGGCGCGATGTCGAGGTGATGTGGCTGTTGCGGGGATTGACGCCCGGCTATCGCACGATCGCCGATTTCCGCAAGAACAACGCCGCCGGGCTGCAGGCGGTCAACCGGGAGTTTGTGCGCTTGGCGCGCCGCCTGGACTTGCTGGGCGGCGCGTTGGTGGCGATCGATGGCGCGTTCTTCCACGGCGACGCCAGCAAGGCGAGCATCCTGACCGAGAAGCGACTGGACGAGCAGATGGCGGCCTTGGACCGCAGCATCGCCGAGTACGCCGCAGCACTCGACGCCAACGACAGGGCCGAGGAGGCGAGCGCCGCAGCGCCGCCGGCGCCTTCGGCACAAGAGATGACGCAGCGGCTGATAGGCTTGCGTGAGCGCCGGGCGGCGGCCAAAGCCGATCTGGCCGATCTGCAGCACAGTGGCGATGGCCAGCTCTCGCGCACTGACCCGGACGCTCGGCTGCTCTCCAAACACGGGCAAATCGTGGCCGGTTACAATGTGCAAATCGCGGTCGACGACAAGTACAAGCTGATCGTCGCCAGTGCGCGGTGATGGGGGTTCTTGCCCCACGCTCTAGGCTCGCCACCCTACGGTGTGTTCGCTGTGTCTCTATGGCGCTGTCACACTTGGGCGAGCGACAGCGGGGAGTCGGCGAAGGCGGGCATGATCTGCTCGGCGAAGGTGCGCAGGCCGGCAACCGAGGCGCCGGGGGCGGCGAACAGCACATTCTCGACACCGCCGGCTTCGAGCCGCTTCAATTGGCCAATGATCTCCTCGGGCGTGCCGAGCAACGGCGCGTCGTCGAGCACGAATGAATCCTCATCCTCTTTGATTTGAGCATAGTAATCAGCACCTGGGCCGCGGGCGAGATCGCCGATGTTCTTCAGCACCTGGCGGCGAGTCGCGATCGCGCGCCGCCGTTCTTCGTCGTTGTGGACGATCTGCAACCCCCGGGTGACGCCGACCGACATCGGGTCCCAGCGCCGCCCGACCCGCTCGCATTCCCGGCGGAAAGTGGCGACGCGATCGACGATCAGGCCGGTCGGGGCAATCTGGTCGAGCAGCAGATTGTAGCCCTCGCGCGCGGCACGGCGGATCGATTCGGCGCTGCCCGCGCCGAGCCAGAAAGGCGGGTGCGGCTGTTGGACCGGGCTCGGCTCGACCACGACATCGTCAAAGCGCCAGCGCTTGCCGTGATAGGAGAACCGGCCGGGCGAGGTCCACGCCTTGCGGATCACCTCCATCGCCTCGTCGAAGCGCTCGGTCGCCTCCTCGGGCGCAATGCAGAAGCCGGAGAATTCGTAGCTGCGGTAACCCTTGCCGACACCGAAATCGAGCCGCCCGTTCGATAAGAGGTCGAGCGTCGCCGCCTGCTCGGCGACCAGGATCGGGTTGTGCCACGGCAATACGACCACCGCGGTGCCGAGGCGGATGCGCTCGGTGCGCGCCGCCAGAAAGGCGAGCATGCTCATCGACGCCGAGACTTGGCCAAAGCCGGTGAAATGGTGCTCGACCAAAAAGACGCTCGAAAAACCGAGCTTCTCGGCCTCGACCACATAGTTGACGAAGTCGTGATAGGCCGAACTGTCGCCGGCAGGCCCACCCTTGGCCCGCGCCCCACCAAAAAGCCCGAATTTCATGCCGGCCTCCAAGAACCGCGCCACAAGACTATATGGCGCGCCGCTGTCACGGTCGAGGCGGGCGGCGGCTCGGTTCGGCGGCCTGACGACGATTGCCATCGCGTGCATGCAGTCCAACCGGTCGCCCTCGCAGCGCGCTGGAGTCCCTGGCTCAATCGGTGAGGTCGAATTCTCGTAGTGCCATCGTCTCCATAAGGCTTTCTTCCGATCCGAACAACGAGAATGCATTTAAATTAAATTCGTCGAGTAACTTCAAAACCTTCACGCGTTCCGTAGAGGGCAATATGAATTTCGTAATGATATCTTGATCCGATTCGCCGCGGTCGAAGACATTGTCGTGTTGCGCGAAGTGCCACTCGTTCTCCCCACTTCCCAGATCCCGATGAAATTTGAGACAGAGCGTGTATTGAGATTGCTGCAGAAAATGGCGTTTGTGCCCTCTCACGGATGGCCCGAAACTATAGATCTCGGGTTGACGGCCACTGTGCGCCTTTCCCGATTCGGACATTTCGGAATAAGCATAGATGGCTCTATCTTTTGGTGAAGAGCTATTGAACGCAAAATATGCGGCTACGTAGGGCGAGCTGCTCCAATCCAGCAATGGTGAGGGAAACCCATGATGGCGTAAATAAATCATGTAGATGTATCCCGGAAAGTCTCCCAAGAAGCTCAATTTTCTCATAGAATCTGAGCTTTGCCAAAATTTGATCAGCGCATCATAATCGGGAAGACTCCATCGAGTCTGCGTGAAGGCTTCGACTTGGGGCTTGATAACGCTGACACGCTGATAATATTTACTAGCGCCAGGGTTGAAGTTTTCGCGGCGCTCAAGGGTTGTTCGAAGAGACCACGCCGCATCAGCCTGGCCACGAAATAGAAGATCGCCTGGTCTGGCAGTAGAACTTCTAAGCGTATGAAGTTTCTCTCCGAAGTCCTCCAAATTCTTCAGATTTATTACTTTCATTTGTCGATCCACAGAAACCTCGCGCCGCCGATCCTTCGAACAAAAATAGGACAAAGGAAAGTCCGCCGGGCGTCAAGGGCCGCGTTTGAGCAGACTTTACCTGAAGTCCGCTTGTCTGCCCCGCCGTTTCCCTCCACACTACCGTCCTCGCCGCGCGGCTGGGGGCAACGGCTACACGGCGGGGGAGAAGGAGGACCTAGGATGCGTATGGCCCGCGTCTTTTCGCTGCCCATGAAGATCTTCGCCATCACTCTGATCGCCCCACTCACTTGGGCATCTGGCGGAAACGCTACGGGTATTTATGGCGGCGAAATCCCGGAGTGCGGCAGCGTTTGCGACTGGCATACGCATTGCTCCGCCGCGCAGCAGAAAGCGGCTGACGCTGCTGTTGCGGCCTGCAAGGCCGACATCGCGGCAACCGAGCTGCGGTGGCGCCAGGATCTCGTCGCCGTCTTAAAGGGGTTTCACATCGATCCCTCCGACGTCCCAGCCATCCTTGACTGCGTGGGCAGCTGTTCCTTCCCGCGCTGGCCACGGCCGGCTGAGTGTGCGGTCGACGATATACGCGCTGCGGTTGCCGGTTGCCGCGTTTCTCATCTGTGAGAACGAATGGCGGGTGTAGCGGGACTTTCAGATGTTCAGCCACCGCTGATGCATGGCTCGCCATAAACATGCCGGGAAGAGTGTACGACTTTCTTGGTCGGACAAAAGTCGCGCAGTTCCCATTCCGATCACCCGCCCTGGCGCGCAACCTATCGGTCGGGGGGCCGTCGCCCGGCTCGGGAAGGCCGATGGACCAAAACACGCCCTCCATCAACCTCCGTGAGCAATTATATTTTGTCGTTCTCGCTTGATCGAGACGGTTGTCCGCCGCGGAGATGTGACGTTGATCGGACAGAGGGGATCGCATGCCACCAAAGCGCCGGCGGATCCTTTCGATAGGGCTTATGGCCGCGCTCGCCTGGGTCGCGCCGCCCCTCCGGGAGGCAGCGGCGGCCGACTGGGCCAAGGCGCGGCTCGTTACCGTCGTGGCCGTCGATTATCGTTTTCTGCCTGATCATCTGATGTTTCGCCGCGGCGGCGCTTATCGGCTGCATGTCGTCAACCGCGGGCATGAAGCGCACGAGCTGACCGCGCCGGATTTTTTCAAGGCGGTCGCATTGCGCAACCCCGAGGCGCTGAACCGGGAGCACACGGAACTGGTGCTCCAGCCCGGCGCGCAGAAGGATTTGTACTTTGTCGCAAAACGGCCCGGCCATTACGACATGCGCTGCGCCGATCACGACTGGGCCGGAATGACCGGGGACATCACCGTCAAATAGCAAAGCCGGCAATCGCGGTGAGGCAGGCGGCTCAGACGGCGACGTAACGGCGTTCGCCGGTCGAGGGTTGGTAGTACACGGTGATGAGCTTGCCGCTTTCGGGGTCGACAAAGCGCTCGGCGGTCGCGACCCATTCCGGCCCCGGGCGGCTACCGGCCACGCGTTTGTAGCGCCAGCGCTCGAACAGGATCGCGACGACCAGCAAGAGGCCAGGGAGAGCGAGGCGCAGGGTCACGCCGAGGCCACAACCGGCATGCGCGAACGCCGCCGCGCCGGCCAGCAGAGCAAGGCCGACGACGAGCAGAGCCGCGCGCAGCACCCGCGGGATCATCCGGGCAGGGGCTCGACGACGGCCGCCGTCCCGTATGCGACGATCTCGCTCATTGTCTGACCGATCTCGGCGGAATCGAAGCGCATCATCAAAATCGCATTGGCGCCCATGGCGGTCGCGTTTTCAACCAAGCGGTCGATCGCGTGGCGCCGCGCCTCCTCCAGCAGCAGGGTGTATTCGTGGATCTCGCCGCCGACGATCGAGCGCAGCCCGGCCATGATGTTGCCACCAAGGCCGCGGCTCCTGACGACGACGCCAAAACATTGGCCCTTGATCTCGCTCACCCGATGGCCGGCGATATTCTCGGTGGTAACAACCAGCATGATTCTCTCCGTGGGTGGGACGCTCAAGCCTAGCCGAATCGCCTTTCGGGTCGGAAAGACGATGCAGCTAAAGCAAGATGAGCGTACTCATGATCTCATCGGCTTACTATTATGCAACCCTGCAATGACCAAACGCTCGGTTGCGGGTGTGGCCGGCGCGGCGCTACGCTGCGATACGGGGCATCGGGAGAGGAGCGGCGATGGCGAAGGGCACGGACTGGACCCGCAGCGAGGTCGAGGTGGCCGGAGGCAAGCTGCACCTCGCGCGCGCCGGCAGCGGCCGCCCGGTCGTGGTATTGCATCACGATATCGGCAGTCCCGATCAGCTCGAGTTTTACGATGCGCTGGCGAGCCGCTTCGACGTGATTGTTCCGCACCACCCGGGCTACGGTAAATCCGAGCGCCCGCAATGGCTGCGCAGTGTGCGCGACGTCGCCGTGATCTATCAATGGCTGTTGTCCGATCTTGGCATCGAACGAGCCTCGCTGGTTGGGCTCGGCTTTGGCGGGTGGATCGCGGCCGAGATGGCGACGATGGCCCCCACCGAGCTGCACCGCCTGGTTCTGGTGGGCGCGATGGGGTTGAAGCCGCCCGAGGGCGACATCCTCGACCAGGCGATCGTCAGTTATCTCGACTATGCCCAGGCCGGGTTTCACGATCAGACGGCGTTCGCCGGCATCTACGGCGACGTGTCGACCGACCAGCTGGTCGATTGGGATCTCTGCCGCGAGATGTGCTTCCGGATCGCCTGGAAGCCGTACATGTACAGCCAGACCTTGCCGCATCTGCTGGGCGGGGTGAGGTCGCCGGCGTTGGTCGTTTGGGGCGACGACGACAAGATCGTGCCGCGCAGCGCCGGAGAACTTTATGCGGCGGCCTTGCCGAAGGCGCGGTTCGAAATTGTGCGCGCGTCGGGGCATTGCGTCGACATGGAGCAACCGGATGCGCTCGCGCGCCTCGTCAGCAGTTTCATTGCCGAAAATTGAGGGACGCCCGCGTCGCGTTCGCGCGGCGCGGGGCGAGAGGAACAGGAGGAAGCCATGCATGTGATGTATTTCACCGAGCAGCCGATGTCCGCCTACCCGGCCGATATCGGCCTCGAATTCGGCGCCACCGCTCTGATGTTCTCGAACAAATATTACGATCCGGTTGCCGGCAGCCGGCTCTACAATGAATACCTCGAACAATATATTTACGCCGAGGAGATGGGCGTCGAAGGCTTCATGTTGAACGAGCACCACAATGCGCCGTTCTGCATGCAGGCCAAATGCAACATCTTCGCCGCGATCCTCGCCGCTGTGACCAAGAAGGCGAAAATCGTGCTGCTCGGCAACCCGCTGCCGTTGGCCGAAAACCCGGTGCGGCTCGCCGAGGAATTGGCGATGATCGACATGATCTCGCGGGGACGGCTGGTCTCGGGCTTTGTGCGCGGCGGCGGCCAGGAGCAGCTCGCCAATGGCGTCAGCCCGGCCTACAACCGAGAGCGCTTCGAGGAGGCGCACGACCTGGTCGTCGCCGCCTGGACCCGGCAAGGGCCGTTCCGCTGGGAAGGCACCCATTATCAGCACCGCGTGGTCAACCCGTGGGCGGTGCCGTTGCAAAAACCCTATCCGCGGGTGTGGATCCCGGGCGTATTGAGTAAGGAGACGATCATCTGGGCGGCCAAGCAACGCTATCCCTATATCGCGCTCAACACCTCGATCGAGGCGACCAAGAACATCTGGAAGCTCTACGACGAGGTTGCGCGCGAGGTCGGCTACGAGGCGGGGCCGCAAAACCGCGGCTATTTGCAACAGGTCCACGTCTCCGACAGCGAAGAAAAGGCGGAGAAGAACGCCCGCCAGTTCTTGTGGATGCAGGGTGAGTTCACCGGTCTCGCCCATCCGGTGTGGTCGAACCCGGCGGGCTATTTCTCGCCCGAGTTTCGGCGGAATTTTGTCGAGTTCGCGGTCGGACGGGCGGAGAGCCCGCGCGGCCGGCCCACCTTCGAAAAGCAGGTCGCCGACGGGCGGGTGATCTACGGCACGCCGAAAACGGTGATCCCGAAACTGCGCCACGTTCTCGAAGAGACCCGTCCCAGCATCTACGGGCTGTGGGGCAATGACGGCAACGTCAGCAACGAGGACGCGCGGACCTGCATCCGCTTGCTCGGTCAGGAAGTCATGCCGGCGATGCGCGAGTACGGCAAGGAACTGGGCCTGACTGATCCGTTCGAAGCCGACGCCCCGGTGCACCTGCGCTATTCAACTGACATCAAGCAGATGCCGCAGGCCGCGGAATAGTGGAGAAGCGGGTGCGGGCGTTTTCGCCCGCAACCCCGATGCGGCCACTCCGCCGATTAGCCGGCGATAAGTGGGCCGGACTGCGCGCGGCCCGGCTCGGTCCGGACCGCGGGGGTCTCAGCGCGATGACGAGCGCCTGATGTAACGTGGCAGTTGCAATTCCCCGTCGCGCGATATTCACTCGCGCCCACGTCCGGGTGAACGGGTGACGTATCTGGCGAACAGCGCCGCAACGGGAGGACTGCCATGACGACCTTTCTGTCGTGTTCGCGAACCGTGTTGCTCGCGGCAACGCTCGGCGGGCTTTTCGCCGCCGCGGCGCCGGCCGGCGCTCAGCAATCGCCGGTCAGTCCGGCGCCGGCTGCCGCACCAGCGGCGGCGCCGCCGCCAACACCGCCCGCCGCCGCGCTGCCGGGGCCGGCAATAGCGCCCGGCAAGCCGTCGTGGACGCAGGCGATGCCGGACACCGAGGCGGCCGCGACCCTGGCGCCGGTCGCGGCGCTGCCGATCCCCACCGCCGCCGACAAACTGCCGGTGGCGGCTTTGCGCCTGCCCAAGAACTTTCATCTCGAGATCTACCAGGCGGGGCTGCCCGGCGCGCGCTCGATTAGGGTCGACGACAAGGGGACGGTGTTCGTCAGCACCCGTGTCCTCGACCGCGTTTATGCGGTCGTCAACCAAAACGGCAAGCGTGAGGTCAAGATTCTGGTCAAAGGGCTGCATTCGCCGAACGGCATCGCTCTCCACGGGGGCGATCTGTTTATCGCCGAGATCAACAAGATCTCGATGATCAAGAATGTCGAGGACCATCTCGACGACGCCAAGCCTGCCGTCATCTACAGCGATCTGCCGAGCTATGAGCCGCACGGCTGGAAGTTTCTCGCCCTCGGGCCGGACAACCGGCTCTATTTTAACATCGGCGCGCCGTGCAACATCTGCATGCCGCCGGCGACGAATGCCCAGATCCGCAGCATCAACCTCGACGGCAGCGACGCGGAGATCGTCGCGCACGGCATCCGCCAGGTCGTCGGCATGGATTTTCAGCCGGGATCGAAGATCCTCTATTTTACCGAGAACCAGCGCGACTGGCTGTCGGAGGACGAGCCGCAGGATAAGCTGAACCGGATTCTCCACCCCGGAAAGGATAATTTCGGCTTTCCTTATTGCGACGGCGGCGACATCCCCGACCCGATCTACGGCTGGGGCCACAGCTGCAACGAATTCACCAAGCCGGTGGCGCAGCTCGGGCCACATTCGGCGCCGCTCGGCATGCGCTTCTACACCGGGCACATGTTCCCAGCGCAGTACCGCGACGCGATCTTCATCGCCCGCCACGGCTCGTGGAACAAGACCCACAAGATCGGCGGCGATGTCGTCATCGCGCACCTCAATGCCGACGGCACGGTGCGGTCCGTCGAGCCATTCATCACCGGCTTCCTGGTCGACGGTAAAAAATATCTCGGCCGGCCGGTCGACATGGAGTGGCTGAAGGACGGCTCGATGCTGCTGTCGGACGACTTCAACGGCGCGGTCTATCGGATTACCTACGGGCCACAGCGGGTCAGCAGCCGCCACTAGTTGATGCGGGGCGTCTTCAAGGCCGGGCTCGCCGCCGCTTGGCTTGCCGCCGCGCTGCCCTCTCAGGCTGCGGACATCTCGGAGAAGTTGGCGGCCTGCCTCGCCTGCCATGGCGCCGACGGGCAGTCGCAGACCGAGAATGTGCCCTCGCTCGGGGCGCAGCGGGCGCCGTACACGGTAATCCAGCTGTTCCTGTTCCGCGAAAAGATGCGCATTGGCGCGCCAATGAACGATATGGCGAAGGGCCTGAGCGACGATAATTTGCAGGAAATGGCTGCAGCGATCGCCAAGCTGCCCGCGCCGAAGCCGCCCGCCGATCCCGGCGACCCGGCGCGCCTCGATCGCGCCCGCTCTTTCGTCGCACAGAACCACTGCAATATCTGCCATCGCCCAGATTTTTCCGGACAGGAGAACGTGCCGCGGATCGCCGACCAGCGCGAAGACTATTTATTGAAGACGTTGCGCGAGTACAAGAGCGGGGGCCGGCACGGTTACGACGCGACGATGGCCGAGGCATTGCAGCCGGTCGACGACTCTCAGCTGGTCGAATTGGCCTATTATCTGGCGCATCTACGCTGAGCAGCGGCGCGGTCACCCCGTGGTCGACAAGCCCTGTTGGGCGATCCTATGATGGCGCGGTGGGAGTTAGGACCCGCGCCGGCGAGGTCGAACGAGGGAGAGACAGGATGAGAAACGGTTACCGCGCTTACGATTCCGACACTCATGTCAATCCGGCCGCCGAAGTGCTGGATCGCTATGTCGATCCGAGCTTTCGCGCGAGGCTCCCTGAACTGGAGCCGTATCGGCTGCCGAGCGGTCAAGGAGTCGGGGGCGGCGCCCCGATGCACCAATATCGGGTCGGGACCAAATACTACCGCCGCGTCCTGGGCGAAAAGGCCCCGGCCGACACGTTTACCGGGCGCGAAACGCAGTGGCGGGGCACCAAAATGCCGCGGCCCGGCATCCAGGACGATCAGCCTGGGAACCGCGTGGCCGACATGGACGAGGAAGGCGTTGACACTCACTTCCTGATCCCAACCTCGTGGCTTAGCGTCGTCGGGCTCGATGACCCGGCGCTCGAAATCGGCATGATCCGCGCCTACCACCGCCATATGTCGGATTTCTGCGCCGGTCATCCCGACCGGCTGAAGAGCCTGATCGTGGCCTCGTCGCGCAACGTGCCCGAGGCGGTGCGCGAGATCCGCGAATGGGGCAACTCGAAATGGGCGGTGGCGGTGCTGCCGTTGCTCGCCAAAGACATGCCGGCCGATCACCCGGACCTGTATCCGATCTGGCAGGCGGCCGCCGATCACGATCTGCCGATCGCAAATCACAGCTTCACTTGGAACCCACCTTACTATCCGGGCTACCTGGATCTGTGGGAGAATATCTTTATCGGCCGCGCCGCCGCCCACCCCTGGGGGGCGATGCGGTTCGTCGCCTCGTTCGTCGGCGGCGGGCTGTTTGACCGGTTCCCAACCCTGCGCATGGGCGTGCTCGAAGGCGGCTTCGGCTGGCTGCCGTTCTGGGCCAGGCGACTCGACGAGCAGGCGGTCTATGTCGGCGGCACCGCGCCGCTGAAGCACAAGCCCAGCGAATACATGGCGAGCGGCCGCTTCTTCTGCAGCATCGAGCACCATGAAGGCGAGGACATGTTCGCTCATGTCACCAGCTTCTTGGGCGACGGCGTGCTGATGTACGCCTCCGATTATCCGCATTCGGAATGCCAGTTCCCGAACTCCGTCGATAACATCCTCGCCTGGCAAAGCCTGAAGGACGACACCAAGAAAAAGCTGCTCTCCGGCAACGCCGACCGCTTCTTCAAGCAGACCTGAGATCACCGGCCAGACCAGTCCGAACGCGGCGTCCTTAGGAGGGCATGAAGGAGGAGGCAGCATGAAGAGCGGTTTCCGAGTTTATGATGCCGATACTCATGTCAATCCAGCCGCCGAGGTGCTGGAGCGATACGTGGATCCGAGCTTTCGGCCGCGGCTTGCCGAATTGGCGCCTTACCGTCAGGCCAGCGGCGAGGGTCGCCACCACTACGGTTTCGGCAGAAAATTTTATCGGCGGGTGCTGGGGGAGGCGGCGCCGCGCGGGACCTTCACCGGACGCGAGTCGCAATGGCGCGGCGGCAAACTGCCCCGGCCGGGGGTGCAGGACGATCAGGCCGAGAACCGCGTCAAGGACATGGACGACGAGGGGACGGACATCCATTTCCTAATTCCCGGCTCGTTCATGAGCTTCGTCGGCCTGCCGGACCCGTCATTCGAGGTCGGGATGGCCCGCGCCTATCACCGCCATATGGCGGATTTTTGCGGGCAGTTCCCGACCCGGCTGAAGGGCCTGATCGTCGCCTCGACCCGCAACGTCGATGAGGCGGTGCGCGAGATCCGCGAGTGGGGCAATTCGAAATGGGCGGTCGCGGTCAAGCCGCTGTTGCCGACCGATATGCCGCCCGATCATCCCGACCTCGACCCGATCTGGCGGGCTGCCGCCGACCACGATTTGCCGATCGCGCATCACAGCTCGACTTGGAACCCGCCGCACTATCCTGGCTACCAGGACGTATGGGACAACATCTTTCTCGGCCGCATGGCCTCCCACCCGTGGGGCGCGATGCGGTTCGTGGCTTCATTCATCGGCGGCGGGATCTTCGACCGGTATCCAAGCTTGCGCATGGGCGTGCTGGAATGCGGCTTTGGCTGGCTGCCGTTCTGGGCGCGGCGCATGGACGAGCAGGCGGTCTATGTCGGCGGCGTTGCACCACTCGAGCGGAAGCCGAGCGAGTACATCACGAGCGGCCGCTTCTTCTGCAGCATCGAGCGCCAGGAAGGCGAGGACATGTTCACCCATGTCACCCAGTTCCTCGGCGACGATTTGCTGATGTACGCTTCCGACTACCCGCATTCGGAATGCCAATTCCCGGATTCGATCGAAAACATCCTCGCTTGGCGGACCCTAAAGCCGGAAACGCAGCGGAAATTGTTCTGGGACAACGCCGCCCGCTTCTACAAGCAGACGTAACCATCGAAGTGAGGGAGCACCGATCACGGAGGGCGCCACGATGGTCAGGCTCGATCACCTGTCTCTGCCGGTCAATGACTGGCAAAAATCGCGCGACTGGTACAAAAGCCGTCTCGGCTTCGAAGTAGAATTCGAGATACCCGACCGCAAGACGGCGGCGATGCGCGATGACGCCGACCTGACGATCTTTCTGTATGAAGGCGAAGTGACTGTCTGCCCCGGTATCTCGTTCACGATTCAAGTGGACGATGTCGAAGCGGCGCACCAGAGGTTGACTGCTGCCGGCGTTTCCTTTGTTCACCCCCCGATGAAGGTGTTCTGGGGTTATGGCGCAGAACTCCGCGATCCCGACGGCTATAGCCTAAGGCTGTGGGATCAAAAGTCGATGAAGGAAAAAGGAGAGGGCTGACGCCGCAACAGCGTTTGATGGTTGCCGCGCTTGCAGCTTATCCATCTCAGACCGGCAAAGCCGGCGCCTGATGGCGGAAATGGGTCCAACCGCCGCCATCATCACCGCCCGGATGACGAACACGCAAGCGTCGAGCCTCGCTCATCCCATGCGGGGACGATTAACTACGGCAGGTTGTAGCCGATCGCGCTCTCGATCTCGATCGTCTTCCTTACCGCCGGGCGCGCCATCATCCGCTCAAAATGGGCGTCGAGGCTCGGATATTCGCCGGGCGCCGGTGAAGTCGTGGTCTTGAACCGCCAATAGAGACGGAAAAGGTGGATGTCGGCGATCGAATAATGGCCACCGACCGCCCATTCCCTCGATCCGAGCCGCGGGCCGGCGATTTTGAACACCTCTTTCCACCGTTCGAGACCGACGCGGCGCGCCGGATGCACCGTCGCGGCGATAAACGACATCCAGGAAATCGCCTGCGCCTCGGCTTCGATGCCGCCCTGCGGCCATAGGCCCGCCTCGGGGTAGCGCTTGGCGAGATAGTAGAGCGTCGCCGCGACTTCGGTCAGCGGGAGCCCGTCGATCAGCAAGGTCGGGACCTTGCCTTCGGGATTGATCGCCAGATATCCGGGCGCGTGCTGCTCGCGCTTGGCGAATGAGAGCGGCCGGCTTTCGAACGGCACGCCGATCTCGTGCAAGGCGATATGCGTCGCCATCGCGCTCGATCCCGGCGACAAATACAAGGTCAGCATCGCAATTCCCCCTACGCTTGGTTCAAATGGTCAGAGGCTCGCCCGGTCGGTCGAAGCGAACCGAGGCATGACCTCCGCACACAAATTGCATCGCGCCGACCACGTGCCGGTGCGGGATCAGCCCGCCGCAATTCAGCTCGGCGAGAATCCCGCTCAACCCGATTTCCGCCTGCAGCGTTTTGAGCTTCTCGGCGATCGTGTCGGGCGTGCCGATCAGCACGTTGGCGCCCAACGCGTCCTCATAGCTGCGGGCGCGCAAGTCGTGAACCCGCCGCATGCGCCGTGCGGCGGTCACCGGATCGACCAGCTTCGCGGCCCCTTCGAGCAAATTCGCCTGCTCATGGTAGAAATGCATGATGCTTTCTCTGGGCTCGCCGCGGGCGCGCGCCTCGGTCTCGGCGATATAGGTCGGGGCCGAGACAAAGACCTGACCGCGGCCCGGATGGCCGGCCGTCTCCCAGGCGTCGTGGTAGGTGCGGATCTGCGCGGCGAGATCGGACCAGCTGGTGTGGCGCACCGAGGCAAAGACCGGCACGCCGCGCCGGCCGATCGCCGGAAAGGTATCGGGCGTGCTGGCGGCAATGCGGATCGGCGGCATCGGCTTCTGGTACGGCTTCGGCACGACACTGACATTCTTGAAGCGATGGTAGGCGCCTTCGTAGGAAAATGTCGGCTCGGTCCAGGCTCGCTCGACCACGTCGAGGATTTCGCGAAACCGGGCTTGGCTCTCGGCATAAGAGACGCCATAGGCCTCGTATGTCTGCGCCACACCGCTGCGCCCGACCCCAAAAATCAGCCTGCCGTGGCTCAGCTGGTCGACCGTGGCGGCCTCCTCGGCGATGCGCAGCGGGTGGCACAACGGCAAGACCTGCACGGCGATGCCGATCTTGATGCGCCGGGTGCGCGCGGCGATGGCGCTGGCGATGCTGAGCGGCGCCGACAGCAACGACCGCCGCGGCTCGAAATGGAGCTCCGCCAGCCACATTACGTCGAGCCCCAGCCGCTCGGCGGCGTCGACCTGTTCCATGGCCTCGTCGAAGGCCTCGCTCTCGGAGCGACCGGGGAGCGACGGAAACTCGTGAAACATGCCGAATTCCATGACCGGCCCTTTTCCATTGCCATCAGACGACGGCCAACCTAGCCAAGCAGCGCCGCCAAAGCCAAGCCCGATCAACGGCCCCTTTGCTGCGGCGGCCGATAATGCGAAGCTCGCCGTAGCCGTCGGCAACATGAAAGCATCCCCTCTCCGCCCATTACGGGGGAGAGGGTGAATTCAGGCGGAATGACGAGCAAAACAAGCAAACGAGATGAGGAAACCATGCGCTTTTCCGACCGGGTCGCAATCATTACCGCGGCGGCAAGCGGGATCGGCCGCGCCACCGCCGACATCATGGCGCGCGAAGGGGCGGTCGTGGTCGCCGTCGACATCGACGAGGGGCGGCTCGACGCGACGGTCGCGGCGTTACGCGCGGCCGGGGGGCGGGCGCACGCGCGACGCACCGACGTCCTCGGCGCCGCGCAGGTCGACGCGCTCGTCGCCTCCGTTACGCAGGAGTTTGGCGCCATCGACATCCTGGTCAACGCGGTCGGCGGCAGCACGATCATCCCGCATCCCGGCGCGACGATGGATCAGCTGACTCTCGACGACTGGCAGCGGCTGATCGCGTTCAACCTCGACGGCACGTTTCTGTTCTGCCACGCGGTGGCGCCGGTCATGAAGCGCCAGCGCCGCGGCAAGATCGTCAACCTTTCCTCGATCGCCGGACGCGGTCTGAGCGAGTCGAGCAGCGCCGCCTATGCCGCCGCCAAGGGCGGGATCATCGCCTTTACCCGCAAGATTGCCTTCGAGCTCGGGCCCTTCGGCATCAACGTCAACGCGATCGCACCGAGCCGCACCCTGACCGAGCGCATCCGCCCGCGCTGGGAGCAGCAGAGCCCCGAGGACCAGGCGGCCGAAATCGAGCGCACGCCGTTGCGGCGGATTGCCGAGGCGCCCGACCAAGCCAAGGTGATCTGTTTTCTGGCCTCGAGCGACGCCGATTTCGTCACCGGCGTCACGATCGACGTGACCGGCGGCAACTGACCCCGCAGGTCATACGCGCCGCACGACGAACACGGCGCCCGTAGTCGAAATTGGTCCCGGCCTGCATCGAGATGACGGAAGGCGACGCGGTCGGCGAACGAGGCACATCGGCCCGACAGCGGCGCGGGTGCCGCCAGCCCGACGCGGCCACACCCCAGCCACGCGCCGCCGGGGGATTGTCGAATGACGCAAAAATACGCGATGCTGCGCTGTTTTAGCGCGGGCCGGGAGAGCGGACGACAATGAACATCGACAAAGCCGTCAACATCGAAGACCTGCACCGCATGGCCAAGCGGCGGCTGCCGAAGATCGCGTTCGATTTCATCGAAGGCGGCCTCGAAGACGAACGCGGCCTCGAAACCAACACTTCTGCGTTTCACAAGCACCAGCTGTTGCCGCGCTATCTGGTCGACGTCTCGACCCGTGACCAGTCGAAAACGATATTCGGCCAGACCTTTGCGAGCCCGTTCGGGATCTCGCCGACCGGCGGCGCCGGGCTGTTCCGCTACCACGCCGACCTGATGCTGGCCGAGGCCGCGCGCGACGCGAATATCCCCTACATCATGTCCGGCGCCAGCAACGATTCGATCGAGGCGGCGGCCAAGATCGCGCCGAAGAACCACTGGTATCAGCTCTATGCCGCGCGCGATCCCGCGGTCAACGCCGACCTGATCCGGCGCACCGCCGATGCCGGGCTCGGCGCGTTGGTCCTGACCGTCGATACCCCGGCTGGATCGAAGCGCGAGCGCAACATCAGGAACGGCTTTGCCAACATCCGTGGCGGCCTGTTCCAGGCATTGAGCCTGAAGCCGTCGATCCTGCTGGAAGCGATGACCCATCCCGGCTGGATCGTGGAATATCTGCGGCGCGGCGGCGGGACCCCGATGTTGCAGAATTGGCAGCCTTATGCGCCGGCCGGATCGGACGCCGAGGCGGTCTACAAGCACTCCAGCTCGCTGCGACCGTTCAACGCCCAGACTTGGCGCGATCTGGAGACCTACCGCAAGCTGTTCCCGCGCGCCCTCGTCGTAAAAGGCATCATGAGCCCCGCCGACGCGTTACGCTGCGTCGAGGTCGGCTGCGACGGCATCCTGGTGTCGAACCATGGCGGGCGCCAGCTCGATCAGGCGCCGGGCTCGCTCGACGTGTTGCCGGCGATCAAGGCCGCGGTCGGCGACAAGCTGACCTTGCTGCTCGACAGCGGGGTTCGCCGCGGCGCCGATATACTGATAGCACTGTGTCTCGGCGCCGATTTCTGCTTCTTCGGGCGGCCGACGCTCTATGGCGCGGCCGCCGGGGGGTTGCCCGGCGTCAAAAAGGCGATCGACATCTTCGTCAACGAGATCGACCTGGTCATGGGCCAGATCGGCTGTCCGAGCCTTGACCAGCTCGGCCCCGATTTCCTGTGGCAGGACGATTGGCAGCGCAACCGCTAAAGGGATCAGAGCCGGGTACTGCTGCGGCTTGCTCGGCGCGCGCCCCGGTGGCCCTGAAAGCCTGCGGTTTCGGGCGGATTTCGCAAAATTTCGGCTTTTCCTTCGATTTCTTTCGTTACGCTCGGCCGTCGACGCTGCTCAGCTTGCCGCGGTGACCAGCGGCGCCCGCCCGGCGCGATCAGCGACGCATAGGAGCGATGGGGATGGAAGGAGCATTACCGGATGCGCGGCCAAGGGCCGGCCTGTCGCGGCGGCATGCGATGAGCGGACTTGCTGTTCTGTTCGTCAGTACGGCCATTACAGCGACTTGGCAGCCTGCGGCCTCCGAAGATACCCCGCTCGCGATCAAAGGCTATGACCCGGTTGCCTACTTCACCGACGGAAAACCGGTGCGCGGGCTCCCCGCGTTGGAATATCAGTGGGATGATTACCGCTGGCAGTTTGCGAGCGCCTCCCATCGTGACATGTTCAAGGCCGATCCGGTGCATTACGCGCCGCAATTCGGCAATTACTGCGCGATGGCGCTCTCGCTCGGCCAGATCGTTGTGGCGAACCCGGAGAATTGGCTAATTAGCGACGGCAAGCTCTACGTTTTCGGCAAAGCGCCTCCGGCCGGACCCGCCCTGTTCAAGAAGAACCTTGCTGTAAACATTGCCAAGGCGAACAGCAACCGGCCGATCCTGCCCAAGCAGTGATCGGCCGAAAGCCGGGGGAGCCGATGAAAACGGGATCATTCGCGGCATTGCTGCTCATCGCACTGCTGCTGTCGCTCGGAATGGCGGAGCTGCTGGTGCCGCCGGCAATGGCGCAGGAAAAATTTGTCGTCAAGCCGCTGGCCGAAAAGAAACTCGAGCAGCTTCCCGCCGGGCCGCTCTACTGGCGGATCGAGAATTTTGCCACGCTCGGGGAGGCACAGTCCGCCGCCGGCCCCGCCGCTGTGGCCGCCGAGGCCGATGGCAAAGCGTGGCTGTTCACACTGGGCGCCAAGGGCAGCGCAACCGCCGAGGGACACAAAGTCGCCGAGATCGGTCCGATCCCGAGGATCACCGCCTCCAGCTATCTGCTGCGCGTCAACAGCGCAACCGGATCACCGGGCGCCAAGACGCGGGTGCACACCCATCCGGGCTCCGAAACCTTCTATGTCCTGAGCGGTCGGCTCGGGGAAAAGACGCCGAGCGGCGTGATGCAGGTCGGGGCCGGCCAAGGGATGCCGGGAGACGCCCTCGGCACACCGATGCAAGCCTTCAGCAACGGCTCGAACGCCCTGAATGCGCTGGTCATGGTTGTCGTGGACGCTACCCAGCCGTTCTCTTCGCCGGCGAAATTTGAATAAGGGTTCGCGTCTGCGTCATTCGGCCGGTGGCGGGGAGGCCAATGGGCTCGACAACAGGCCGGCCTTGCGCAGTCCAGCCCGCAGGTTCGCAAGATCCCCCGGGCTGAGGAATTTGCTGCCGAATTGCTGCGGATCGAAGGTCGGATCGAGTCGGCGGACCTTGGATACGATTCGGGCGGCGTCTTCGCCTCGGTCGGCCTCGGCATAGGCGGCGGCCAAGATAATCCGGCTAAAGTTCGCGCCGGGCGCCTTGCGAATGTTGAGCCGAGCCTCTTCGATCGCGGCGCCGTAACGCCCCTTCAGGTAGTAAGCAAGGCTGAGGGCGAAGCAGTCGAGCGGGCCGAGATCGGGGTCGAGACGCTGGGCGGCTTCCAGCGCCGCGATTGCGTTGTCGCTCTGCCCCATCCACATCAACGCGTTGCCGCGGCCGGCCAGGGCATGGGCGTCGTTCGGGTTGATCGCAATCGCGCGGTCCATCTCGGCGAGAGCCTCGGTGTAGCGATGGAAAAAAATGCTGATCCGGCCGAGGATGACATGCGCGCGCACATTGGAGTCGTCGATATCGAGGGCCTTCGCCGCCGCCTCTGCAGCGCGGCCTAGCGAGCGCATCGGTTCTTCCGCCCAGCCCATCGAGACGGCGATGTAATAGCTTTCCGCGAGCCCCGCATAGGCGGCGGCCAGGTTCGGATCGCGCTCGATCGCGTCCCGCAACAGCTCCCGCGCTGCCGCGAGGCTCCCGCGCTCGGGGCGCTGCAAGGCCGGCCTGGCGCGCAACACCAAATCGTAGCCTTCGAGATTTTTGGGGGACCCGGCGAATGCACGCCGCCCTTCGGCCCGCGTCACCCGGACCGCCAAGATCCCGGCAATTTCGGCGGCAATCTTGTCCTGCAACGAAAACAGATCGGCCGCAGGGCTGTCGAAGCGGGCGGACCACAGCACCTGCCCGGCTGTATCGACGAGCCGCGCATCGACCCGCACCCGGTCGCCGTTTTGTCGCACACTGCCTTCCACCTGATAGCGAACACCCAGCGCGCGGGAGGCAGCGGCGGGGCTTGCCGGCTTCCCTCGGTACGGCAAGACGGCGTTCCACGACATCACCGTCAACTCGGAAAAGCGACCGAGGGCGTCGATCAGGTCTTGCGTCAAGCCGTCCACCAAATAGTCGCGAGTGGTCTCGGCGCTGAAATTGGTAAAGGGCAAGACCGCAATCGTCGGCTTCTCGGCCGACGCGATGATCTCGGCCCCGGCTCGGGTCCCTGCAGCAGAGCGGACGAGCGCCTTCCAGCCGCCGGCAAACCCGACGCCTATGAGGGCGGCGACCAGCACGGCCGCGAGCACTACCGTCGCCGGCCTTGCGCCTCCCCGACGTCCACGGGCGGGTGCCGTCGGCGACGCCATGTCGGCCGGCGTTGGCGCGTCGCTTACTTGCCGGTACGCGGTCGAATCCGCAGCCTCATCCACCGTCGAAGCGGCAACAGGCGCCACGGCAGCGTCCAGCCGATAGCCGCGGCGCGGTACGGTCCGGATCAGGCGTTGGCCGTCTTCTCCCAAGGCCCGGCGCAGCTCGCCCACGCTCTGCACCAGCGTATCGTCCGTGACCGCCAAATCCGGCCAGACGGCCGAAAAAAGCTCGTCTTTCGAGACCAGCCGCGCAGAATTTTCGACGAGGTAATCAAGGACTGCGAAGGTTTTCGGTCGGAGCGGAATCTCGGCCTCATCGTGTATGAGGCAGCCGCGAGCGCGATCGAGAACATAGCGGTCAAATCGCATCCGCTGGTCAAGTCGCGGCGCTGGCGCCCCCGCACGCCCGCCGGTTATTGCGGTGCTGATCGAAGATGGGTCCACAACAGCCGAGCCACGCAATCCGACCCCACGAAGGCGGGATCAAACAGGATGGCCGATCTTGACACCCGCTGGGAGCCGAATCCAAGTCTCGATTGATGGCCATCAGATGGCTATCTTGGGCTGATGAGTACTCACAGTGTCGCTGAAGCCAAGAACCAGCTGTCGAAGCTGATCGATCGCGCCCTCAAGGGCGAGGGTATCGTCATCACCCGCCGCGGCGAGCCGGTCGTGGAGCTGAAACCAGTGCGGCCGGCGCCGGGTCCGATTACCGAGGCGGACATCGAATGGTTGCGCGCCAGACGCGTCGGCCGGGCCCCGGCTAAAACCGACGCAGCCACCCTCATTCGCGAGATGCGCGATGAGGGCGAGAAGTGAGGCTTTACCTTGATGCCAACATTCTCGTCGGGTTATTGACTGTCGAGCCGCTGAGCGAGCGCGCGGATGATTTCATACAAAGCAATGCGGAGCGGCTAATCGTCAGCGACTTCGCCGCCGCCGAATTTGCATCCGCGATTGCGAGACGGGTCCGCACCCGGGAGACAACCGTCGAGGACGCGCGGAAGGATCTCGCCGATTTTGACGTTTGGACCGCGCGATTAACCGAGCGAACCGAACTCACCACCGGTGATGTGGCTGCTGCCACAGCCTATATGCGGCGGCTTGATCTGACGTTGCTGACGCCCGATGCGCTGCACATCGCGATCGCCGGCCGTCTCGATGCGACGCTGGTCACCTTCGATCGAGCCATGGCCGCTGCCGCCCGCGCGCTCGGCATGGCGGTTGCGATGCCCTAACGGGTTGTCGGCTGTGCGCGAAATTAGCATTGTTGGTCCATCGGGCACTTTCAGCGGGACCGCGTGGCGATGAGACTGAACGAGGCGATCAACATCGAAGACCTGCACCGGATGGCCAAGCGGCGGCTGCCGAAGATCGCGTTCGATTTCATTGAAGGGGGCCTTGAGGACGAGCGCGGGCTTGAACGCAACACCTCGGCCTTTCACAAGCACCAGCTACTGCCGCGCTATCTGGTCGACGTATCCGTGCGAAATCAGGCGGCGACCTTGTTCGGCCACGTTTACTCGAGTCCGTTCGGCATTTCGCCGACCGGCGGCGCCGGCCTGTTCCGCCGCGGCGCCGATCTGATGCTGGCCGAGGCCGCGGTCAAGGCGAATATCCCTTACATCATGTCCGGGGCCAGCAACGATTCGATCGAGGCGGCGGCCCGGGTGGCGCCCAACAACGCCTGGTATCAGCTTTACGCCGCCGGCGAGGCCAAAATCCGCGAGGACATGATTCGCCGCACCGCAGACGCCGGCCTCGGCGCCCTGGTGCTGACCGTCGACGTGCCGGTCGGCTCGAAACGCGAGCGCAATATCAGGAACGGCTTTGCCAATGTTCGCGGCGGCTTGTTTCAGGCGCTCAGCCTGAAGCCGTCGATCCTGGCCGAGGCGCTGACCCATCCCGGCTGGATCGTCGAATATCTTCGCCACGGCGGCGGCACGCCGATGCTGCAGAATTGGCAACCCTACGCGCCGAACGGGGCCAATGCCGAAGCGGTCTACAACTTTTCGCGTTCGCTGATGCCGTTCAACGCGCAGACCTGGCGCGATTTGGAGAATTACCGGCGGTTGTTTCCGCGCGCCCTGGTCGTCAAGGGCATCATGAACCCGGCCGATGCGCTGCGCGCCGCCGAGATCGGCTGCGATGGAATTATCGTCTCGAACCATGGCGGCCGGCAGCTCGACCAGGCGCCGGCCTCGCTCGACGTCTTGCCGGCGATCAAAGAGGCGGTGGGCGACAAGCTGACGGTGATGCTCGACAGCGGTGTGCGGCGCGGCGCCGACATCCTGATCGCGATGTGCCTCGGCGCGAAATTCGTCTTCATGGGCCGGCCGACCCTCTACGGCGCCGCCGCCGGCGGCATTCCCGGGGTCAACAAGGCGATCTCGATCTTGAGCGGCGAGATCGATCTGGTCATGGGCCAGATCGGCTGCCCCAGCATCGACCAGCTCGGCCCCGATTTCCTGTGGCAGGACGATTGGCGGCGCAACGCCTGATCGGGTCAGGCCGCTGCTAACAGTCACTGCCGAGAAAACGCCATCTGTCGGAGGTCATCGCACCATGAAAGTCGATCAGGCGATCAACATCGAAGACCTGCACCGGATGGCGAAGCGCAAGCTGCCGAAGATCATCTTTGACTATATCGAGGGCGGGGTGGAGGACGAGCGCGGCCTCGCGCGCAACGAAGCCGCGTTTCATAGGCATCGGCTGCTGCCGCGCTACCTGGTCGATGTTTCCAAGCGTGACCAGTCCGCGACGGTGTTCGGCCGCACCTATTCGAGCCCGTTCGGCATCTCGCCGACCGGTGGTGTCGGTCTCTACCGGCGGGAAGGCGAGGTGATGCTGGCCGAAGCGGCGGCGGCTCAGAACATCCCGTACATCATGTCGGGCGGCAGCAACGCCTCTATGGAAGAGGCGGCGCGGGCCGCTCCGAATAATGTCTGGTTTCAACTCTATGCGGCCAAGGACGGCAACTTCTCGGATGCGCTGATCGGGCGCGCCCGCGATGCCGGGGTCGGCGCCCTGGTGCTGACCGTCGACGTGCCGGTGCATCCGAAGCGCGAACGCAACTACCGCAGCGGCTTTGGCCGCGTCCGCAACGGCGGCGTCATGGAGGCGTTGCAGCTAAAGCCGTCAGTCCTGCTGGAGGCGATGACCCACCCGGCTTGGGTCATCGACTATGTCAGGCATGGCGGCGCGCCTGGCTTGGGGAATTGGTTGCCGCATGCCGGCCCGGGGGCAAGCAAGGCGGATTCGATTGCGCTCGGCCGCAGCCAGACGCCGGCCGCGGCGCAGACTTGGCGCGATCTCGAACGCTATCGGCGGCTGTTCCCGCGCCCGCTCGTAGTGAAGGGGATCTTGAACCCGGCCGATGCGATCCGCGCGGCCGAGATCGGCGTCGACGGGATCATCGTCTCGAACCATGGCGGTCGCCAGCTCGACCAGGCCCCAGCCTCGCTCGACGCCTTGCCGGCGATCAAGGCGGCGGTCGGCGACAAGCTGACGATCATGCTCGACAGCGGGGTGCGCCGTGGCGCCGATATCCTGATCGCCTGGTGCCTAGGCGCGCAATTCGTCTTTTTCGGCCGGCCGACGCTCTATGGCGCCATCGTTGGTGGGGTCCCCGGGGTCAAGAAGGTGGTCGACATCTTCCGCAACGAAATCGACCTGGTGATGGCCCAGATCGGCTGCCCGAGCCTCGACCAGCTCGGCCCCGATTTCCTGTGGCGCGACGACTGGACCCAGAACCGTTGAGCGGGCGGATAATCTCGATTCCGCCCGTTCACCGCTGCTCTCAGTTGCCGGCGGCTCGTTCCGCCGCAACCGTTCGCGCCCCGCCCAGCGCGCTGTCGATCTCGTCGATCGTGCGGCCGCGGGTTTCCATGGCGATCAGCCAGAAGGCGAGCGCGCCCAGCACATACCAGAACGCGAAATAATTAAAGCCGGGGATCAGCGCGTCGAGCGTCGCCTTTGGACTGACGAGGTTCGACGAGCCCGCGATCAGCGCCAATCCGGCCGGGCCGATAAACTTGCCGAGATTGCCGACGCCATAAACGAACCCCATGCCGCTGCCGCGCAGCCGCGCCGGCCACAACTCGCCCATATAGGGCCCGACAATCGAGTAATTGCCGCTGCCCATGAAGCTTTGCAGCAAGATCATCACGAAGAACATCGAAGCGCCGCCAATGAAGACATTGTGCAGATAACCCGCCAGCGACATGAACAGCGCCGAGACCAAGCAACTGACGATGCCCGAGGCGCGGCGTCCCCACGCGTCCGAGATCCACGAGCAAAAGAACCGGCCGGCGATCGCCATCAGGCTGATCCAGATCACCAATTTCGACGCCTCGGCTGGAGTGACCTTCAGCACCATGACCAACAGCGTCACCAACCACAGGGCGAGCGCGACGCCGCCGGTCTGGGTCAGCCCGGTCAGGCAGCCGGCGATAATGCTGCGCGGATATTTGAAGATCTCGAGCCAGCGTGTGTGCTCGATGGTAGGAGGTACCGCCGGTAACGCGATTTTGGCGGGATCCATTTTCAGCGCCCAGGCCAACGCCCGCCGCGCCTCTTCGACCCGGCCCTGGCGCAGCAGCCAGTACGGCGATTCGGGGACGAAAGCGCGGATGTACAAGCATAGGAACGCCGGCAGCAAGCCGACAGCTACCATCCCGCGCCAGCCGATATAGGGCGCGGCGAACGCCCCGAGCAACGCGGCGAGCAACTGGCCGGCCGGCAACATCGTCGTCGTGATCCCGGTGAACCAGCCGCGCTTACTGGCCGGCGAAAACTCTTGCATCAGGGTGATGTCGACTGAATACAAGCCGGTCACGGCGAAGCCAACGAAGAAGCGGCAGACCACCAAATAGATCCACCCTCCTTCCGGCGTCAGCGCCATCGCGCCGGTAGCGATCGAGACGTTCAGAACGGCGGTGATCAGCGCCGTGCGCCGGCCGACCTTGTCGGCCATCCAGCCGTACATCAGCGAGCCGAATGGGGCACTGACACCCGAGGCGAGCAGGATCGCGCCTGACTGACCGTAAGTTAGATGCCATTCCTTCACAACGAAGGCCAAAACAAAGCCGATCAGGAAGAAGTCGAAGAAATCGAGCATGTCGCCAAGCGTCGCGGCGCCAGCGATCTTCCACTGATTCGCCGTCAACTTGGTTTGCTGGTCCAACAACTCAAGCATCATGCTCTCCCTATGCCGGCACCTGGCCAACGCCACGGAACGGGTTGGTCGCTTCCATCAGTTTCTTCGGCGGCGGCAGGTTGCAACTAGCCAAAGCTGCGTCGCCCGCGGCTGTTCATGACTAGCACATTACATGACAATTTCGTGGTGGCAATGGCGGTGAAGCGCAAGGATGGCCGACGATATTCGAAGCCGCGACGACATCGCGTCAATAGGCGCCGGCGCTGCAAAAATGCCAGGCCGAGCCGTCGAAACCGTAGAGTAATCCCAAGCGCTCGTTGCCGGCGTGAGCAAGAACGACCTTGAACCGCTGACCGGTGCAAGGCGAGGTTCCGGCGACAGCCGGTTTGGGCAATTTCTTTTCGACAGCGCAATTCGCGGCCCAATCGGGCAGCGTCGCCGGCGCGGCGGCGAGCCGCTTGCCGTCGGCGAGCACGAAATAGTCGGTCGCTTGGCCACCTTTGACATCGGCATGCAGCGCGAGCGTGCCATAGCGCGACCGGTAGTAGCCGGCCTGCTGCTCGCCATCGCTCGCCCCGGAAGCCACCGCGCGGAACGTCAGCGCACCGCAGGCCGGCGGCCCCTTTTCTCCCTTTTCCGCCGGGTGTTTTGGCGCCGCAAGGCGCCGACCGCCATCATGCCGAGCGCAAGCCCCGCGCATACCCAGATCGTTCTCCTCATACCTCTCCCTCCCGGAATTGCCGGACCTCAGCTTATAGCGTCGCAACGGCGCTGGCAGTAGGCTCTGCCGCTCCCTCTTGCAATCGAAGATCGCTTTCTCCAGCCAGCGTCGATAACGCATTGCCATGCGCCGATTTCTTGTGCTTGCCGTGATGATCTGGCTCGCCGCCATTCCGGCGCAGGGCGCAGCCCTTGGCGTCGTGCTGGCGGTCGATGTTTCCGCCAGCGTGACGCCCGATTCCTACATTCTGCAGCATGACGGCATCGCGCGGGCCTTCGAGGATCCGCGACTATTGCAGGCGATCGCCGCCGCCCCAGGCGGGATCGAGGTTCTGGTGCTCGAATGGTCGGACCCCGACAAGATCAAGGTTACCGTCGACTGGACCGCGGTTACCGACAGGCGGAGTGCGGGTGCTTTCGCCGCGGCGGTGCGGGCCACCGGGCGCAGTTCGAGCGGCCTGACCGCGATCGGCGCGGCGCTCGCCGCCGCTGCGGCCCAGTTCGACCGTTTACCGGCGCCCGCGGCGCGGCGCGTGATCGATATTTCAGGCGACGGAATGACCGATTTCGGCGCGCCTCCGGCCGCGGCGCGCGACCGTATCACGGCGGCCGGGATTTCGATCAACGGGCTCGCGATTCTGACCGAGGAGCCCTGGCTCGAAGATTACTATCGCCACAATGTAATCGGCGGGCCGGCTGCCTTTGTCCTTGCCGCGCGCGATTTTCACAGCTTCGCCGAGGCGATGCTGCGAAAGCTGGTGCAGGAAGTCGCGGGCGGCCGGACGTCGTCTCGGCCGTCATCGCCGCGCAGAAAGTGGAGCAACGCCCCTCACCCTGGCCCTCTCCCCGCCGGCGGGGAGAGGGAAAAAGGCTCAGATGCAATAGGTGCGGATCGGGGCGAAGCCGTTGAACCCGACCGAGGCATAGCTCGCGGTATAGGCGCCGGCCGACTGGATCTCGATCCTGTCGCCAACTTCGAGCCCCAGCGGCAGCCGGTATTCGGTCCGCTCATAGAGGATGTCGGCGCTGTCGCAGGTCGGCCCGGCGAGGACCACGGGGCCACATCGCCCGCCACGGCCCGGTGTCGCGATCCGGTATTTGATGCTCTCGTCCATGGTCTCGGCGAGCCCGTTGAACTTGCCGACATCGAGATAGACCCAGCGCCGGTTGTCGCCGCCGCCCTTTTCCGAGATCAGCACGACCTCGCTCTGGATCACGCCGGCGTCGCCGACCAGCGAGCGCCCGGGCTCGATGACGATCTCCGGCAGATGGTTGCCGAAATGTCGGGTGACCGCCGCCATGACCGCGCGGGCATAGCGCTCGACCGCCGGCACCTCCCCAGTGTAGTGCGCCGGAAATCCTCCGCCGATATTGACCATCCGCAGATCGATATCGGCCTCGGCGAGCAGCGAAAACATGCGCGCGGCGGCCCCGATGGCGCCGTCCCACTGCCCGAGATCGGTCTGCTGCGAGCCGACATGAAACGACACTCCGTATGGGTCGAGATCGAGTTCCCGCGCTCGGCGCAGCAGCCCGACTGCCATCTCGGGGGCGCAGCCGAACTTGCGCGACAGCGGCCACTCGGCCCCCGCGCAGTCGACCAGGATGCGGCAGAAGACCTGCGCGCCAGGGGCGGCCCGCGCCAATTTGTCGAGTTCGTGCGCGCTGTCGAAGGCAAACAGCCGCAACCCCGCGCCATAGGCGAAGGCTATGTCCTTTTCCTTTTTGATCGTGTTGCCATAAGAGAGCCGATCGGCGGTGACGCCGTTGTCGAGGCAGAGCTCGATTTCCCCGCGGCTCGCGACGTCGAAATTGGCGCTCTTGCCTTCGAGCATGGCGACGATTGCGGGGGCGGGGTTGGCCTTGACCGCGTAATAGATGCGGGCGAGCGGCAGATGCCGGCACAATGCATCGTACGCCTCCGCGATCGCCTTGAGATCGACGACGAGGCATGGGGTCTCGGGCGAATTTTCGGCGAGGAAGCGCGAAATCCTCTCATTCATTATTGGGGGTCATCCTTCCCGCGAGGCGGCTGAGCGAAGCAAGTGCGCCGAGTCCAATCCGGGAGCCCGGACAACATGAAAAATCACGCTGCCGCACCCTCGGGTTTTGAACCGAGCGCAAACCAGAAAAGCCAAGCCGGTCTTTATGCCCGGCCCGGTTGGTCTTTAATGCTTAGCTTAAACTACTCGGGTCGATGACCCGGTTACCCCGCCCGCGTAGGCGCGTCCCGCGAAGGTTCGCGTCAGGGCAGGGCACCACGCCCCTCAGTCGGATAGCAACCATATCGACCTCCCTCTCGGGACCGGCCTCGCGGCCGGACGACCAAAAAGGACGCGTTACGTCGTTGCATAACCACCATGGGCCATAGGCACGTGCGAGTGCGTCGAGAACCGGATAGATACGCTGTTCCGCCCGGAACGCAAGCGGCAATTCCATAAAATATTCGGCGTCTAACCACGTTCGTGGCGAGCCGTCGCTTGTTGAACCAAGGACGATCGGCGGTACGAAACTCGCAACCTCAGCCGAGCGCTTTTTCCAGCAGATCCAGAGCGGCCATCGAGAACGTGCGCATGTTGTCGACGCGGTCGGACTTGCCGGTCTCGACGGTCATCGAGCGCTCGCCATTGGGGCCGATCACGGCGATGCAGGAATGCCCGGCGGCATGGCCGTAGCGGCTGCCGGTCGGTCCGGCGGTTCCGGTCTCGCCCACCGACCAGGTTGTCGCCAGCTTGCCGCGGATCTTGCGGGCGAACAGCAGCGCATAGGGTTCGGTCGACGGGGTGATGCCCGGTCAGCTCCTGATCGGTCACCGCGAGCAGCGCGCTCCGCGATTGCCGCGTGTAGACGACCGCGCCGCCCATGAAATAGGCCGAAGCGCCGGCAATCGCCAGCAATGCCGCCGAGATCATACCGGCGGTCGAGGATTCGGCGATCGATATCGTCTCGTTGCGCGCCTTGAGCTTTGCCGCGATCCGTTCCGCCTGGGGCAGCAAATCTTGCAACATCTCTCCACCTCCGTTCCCGAGCCGAAATTGCCGCCGCGAGAGGAGCCCCGCGACGAGTTACGAAACCATCCTCTATGCCGAAGACGGGCCGATCGGGACCCTGACCCTGAACTGCCCCGAAGACGGCAACTTGTTCACACCCACCATGCGCCATGAGCCCAGCGATTAAATCCGATTGCGCGTCGTGCGCAAGCTTCGGAGGGCGAGGGGCGAAGCGAGATCAGAACCCGCGCCGCGGATTGAGGCGGCGATAGACTGTCGCCGTCATCGACATCTTCGAGGCTCTCGACGAAGCCGACCGTGACGCTGCCCGGCACGCGGGCGAGCGTATCGGCGAGCGCATGCGGGCTCGACCACCGCACCTTCTCGAACAGGGGCGGCAATCGCGGGCGGCGCCGCGCGCCGACGAGCCAGAACCCGCCATCGGCGGCTGGGCCAAAAACCAAATCGTGCGCGCCGAGCTGGCGGAACGCGGCGGCGATGTGGCGGGTCTCTATCGCGGGTATGTCGCTGCCGACAAGCACCACCGGGCCCCGCGGCGCGCCGGCGATGACGCGGCGCATGCGTTGGCCAAGATCGCCGCCGCCCTGCCGGGACACGGCCGTCGTCCCTCGGCGCCAATGCCGGATGCGGCGGCATGCCCGGTCCGGCGTCACCGCAACCTGCAAATCCCAGCGCCGGTCGGCGCCCAGACGACGCAGCAACAGCGCGATCATCCGCCGCTCGAACCGCAATGCCGCGAGCTCGCCGACGTCCTTTGCGAGCCTGCGCTTGCCCTGCCCCAGCGCCGGCGCGCGCACGAACAGCACGAGATGACAGCGCATCAGCCGTAGACCCGCGCGATCCGTTCGGGCGGCATTCCGGCGAGATAGAGCGAGAGGCAAAACAGATTGCGCAAGGGCCGGCGCCAATAGCCGTCCCGCCGGTAGCGGTGTGCCGAGGCAACGCAGCACACCCCAATCCGGGCAAGCCGGCGGCGGCTGAGCCTTCGCACCAGATCTACATCCTCCATCAGCGGCAGCGTGGCGAAGCCGCCGACAGCATCGTACAGCGCGCGGCTGATCAACAGCCCCTGATCGCCATAGGGGAGCGCGAGAACCCGGCAGCGCCAGGCGACGATCCGCTCCAACCGCCGCGCAGCGGACGCCGTATCGTCCAGCGCGAAATCGAAATAACCAGCCCGGTCCTGCGCCGGCAGCGCCTCGAGAAAGGCCGCAACTGCTTCCGGCCACCCTAGCGCCGGCCGGCAATCGGCATGCAGGAAAAGCAGCCACGCGCCCGCTGCCACGGCGCCGCCGGCGGCGAGCTGGCTGCCGCGGCCGCGCGGTGCGGTTACGATCCTTGCCTTGGCGGCTTCGGCGAGGGTGATCGTTTGGTCGACTGAGCCGCCATCGGCGATGATGATCTCGCGGACCGGCGGCGCCGAACTCAGCGCGTTTAGCAAGGACGGCAGCGTCTCGGCTGCGTTCAGCGTCGGGATAACGACCGAGACCCGAGATAGTTCTTGATATGTTCTCAATTACGCGCCATTCTGTCCGGCATGGATATGTCGAGCACGATCGGACCACGCAAGGGACGTGGCGCGGCCAGCAACGGCAGCGGCCGTTTCGAAGCCGAAAGGCGGGTGGGCTTCGACGATGGCTGGGATGCGGCCGATGCCGAGCCCATGCCGCTAACCACGACCCTGACCGTCGACTCGACGCGGACGATCATCGCCCGCAACGACTCGCCCGACATCGGCTTCGACCGCTCGATCAACCCCTATCGGGGCTGCGAGCATGGCTGCATCTATTGCTATGCGCGGCCGAGCCACGCCTATCTCGGCCTGTCGCCCGGCCTCGATTTCGAAAGCCGGCTGTTCTACAAACCGCAGGCGGCGAGCCTGCTCGCGGCTGAATTGCGCAGGAACGGCTATTCCTGCCGACCGATCGCGCTGGGCAGCAACACCGATCCGTATCAGCCGGTCGAGCGTCGGCTCGAGATCACCCGCTCGATCCTCGAAGTGCTGCGGGATTTCCGCCATCCGGTCACTATCGTCAGCAAATCCGCGTTGATCCAGCGCGACCTCGACATCCTCTCCGAGATGGCTAAGGACAGGCTGGCGATCGTCACGATCTCGGTGACCACACTCGACCGCACTCTGGCGCGGGTGATGGAGCCGCGGGCCGCCACCCCCGAACGCCGGCTCGAAACGATAACCGCGCTCGTTGCCGCCGGCGTCCCGACGGGCGTGCTCAGCGCACCGATGATCCCGGCGCTCAACGACGCCGAGATGGAGCAAATTCTCGATCGGGCGCGCACCGCCGGCGCGACTTCGGCCGGCTATACCTTGCTTCGCTTGCCGCTCGAATTGAAGGAGCTGTTTCGGGAATGGCTCGATGCCCATTTCCCGAATAAGGCGGCGCATGTGCTGTCGCTGGTGGCGCAGGCCCATGGCGGCCGGCTGTACGACTCGGCCTGGTCGAAGCGGATGTCCGGCACCGGCCCATATGCCGAGATGTTGCGGCTGAGGTTCGACCGCGCCTGCCGCAGCCTCGGCTTCAATCAGCGGACGACGCGTCCCCTCGACACCACCCGCTTTCGCCCGCCCCCGCAACAAGGCGATCAGCTGAGCCTCTTCTGAGCGTTTCCGTCCATGCTGCCGCGATGTGGCGAGCCAGCAGTGTCTTGCCTGTGCACTCCGGGGCGGCTTAGGCTGGCCTCAGCGACAGCAGCCACTTGGACGGAGCCATTCGATGATCGTCGATGTCCATGCTCACTACACGCCGAGGAATTTCAGCGAGTTGATGGGTGACAGGTTTGCGTCGCCGGTCCATCTGCCGGTCAAGCGCGGAATGGCGCGCCATCCGTTCTCGGATTCGCCGGAGGACATTCAGGGGCGGTTTGAGCTGATGGACGCGGCCGGGGTCGAAAAGCAGGTGCTGTCGCCGAACCATCCGCCTTATCTGCCGGACGAGGCCGAATGCGTCAAAGCCGTGCAGATGCTGAACGACGGCTATGCCGATCTGGCCCACCGCTACCCGCAACGCATCGCCTCATACGTGATGCTGCCATTGCCGCACATCGACGCGGCGCTGAAGGAAATGGAGCGTGGCTTCGACCAGCTGGGCTGTGTCGGCGTCAATATGAACATAATCTGCCTGAACCGATCGGTCGCCGAGACCGAGTTCGAGCCGATCTACGCCGAGATGAACCGGCGCAGGGCGGTGTTGTTCGTGCACCCGGCCGGCACCGGCATCTGTTCGCCGTTCATCGTCGATTACAATTACCGGGGGTCGGTCGGCACCTCGCTCGAGGACGCCACCTTTGTGTTGCACATGATCGCCAAGCAAATCCCGCACCGCTATCCGAACATCAAATTCATCGTGCCGCATTTGGGCGGGCCGATCCCGATGCTGTTGAACCGCCTCGACCAGCAGGGTCAGAGCCAGAGCGGCCATCCCAACCTCGCCGAAGCCCCGAGCGTCACCGCCAAGAAATTCTATTACGATACCGTGTGCTATGGTTCGAAAGCTGCCTTTACCTGCGCTCTGGAGGCGTTCGGGGCCGACCATCTGGTGACCGGCAGCGACTATCCGGTGTTGCAGGATTACGAGGCGTACAAGGAGACCTTCGGCTATATCAGCCGGCTCGGGCTGCCCCAAGCCGCGCTCGACAAGATCCTGCACCACAACGCACACCAGCTGTTCGGCTTTTCCCACTAGTTCCGCGAGGAAGCGATCGATGAGCGGATCGGACGCCGGTTTGGGCTTCGCCGCGGATTACGACGCGCCGATCCCCTATTTGCAACGGATCCGCCAATATTATCAGGGACTAGGCTATGGCGCGCCGTATCGCTGGGCGCATTATGCCGAGGTGCCGTTTCAACCGCTCGGCAAACCGCTGGCCGAATGCCGCGTTGCGCTGATCACCACCGCGGCCCCCTACCAGCCCGATAAGGGCGACCAGGGGCCGGGCGCTTCCTACAATGCCGCCGCCAAGTTCTATCAGGTCTATTCCGGTGACGCCGCAATCGACCACGATCTGCGGATTTCCCATGTCGCCTATGACCGGGAGCATACGACCGCCGAAGACATCAACACGTGGTTCCCGCTGCCGCAATTGCGGCATATGGCGGCGTCGGGCCGCATCGGTGCGGTGGCTAGGCGCTTCCACGGCGCACCGACCAACCGCAGTCAGCGCACCACCCTCGACCAGGATTGCCCGGAATTGCTCGCGCGCTGCCGCGCCGATGGCGCGGATGCCGCGATCCTGGTTCCCAATTGCCCGGTCTGTCACCAGACGTTATGTCTGGCCGCCCGGCATTTGGAGATGAACGGCATTGCCACAATCGTGATGGGCTGCGCCAAGGACATTGTCGAGCACGTCGGCGTGCCGCGCTTTCTGTTTAGCGATTTTCCGCTGGGCAACGCGGCAGGGCGCCCGAACGATCCCGACTCGCAAGTGTTTACCCTGGCATTGGCGCTGCGCGTGCTCGAGAGTGCGTCGGCGCCGCGAAACACCGTGCAATCGCCGCTGCGCTGGAGCGAGGACCCGTCGTGGAAGCTCGACTACTGCAACATCGAGCGCCTGTCTCCGGAAGAACTACAGCGCCGGCGGCAGGAATTCGACCGTCAGAAAGAGATCGCCAAGAACATCCGCGAGGAGCCCGAGGCCGTGCGCTAATCCGGCGCGCGAACAAATGTGCCGCGGTTTTGGCGCGAGTGTCGGCGTCGATCGCGAGGGTGAGGCCGAAACCCGACAAGAATGCCGAATTTGCCGTGCTTCATCGTTGCTGTCGGGTATCTCAGAACGCTCGACAGCATAATTCGTCGACTTGTCAGTTGTCATCCCAGGTCTACACCCATCACCTCTAACGGGAGCGAAATGGAATGGGTATGCCGACAAAATCTCCAAGGCCTGCTCTTCGACCGATGCTTGTAATAATATCTTCTTGAACGGAAGTGCTCTTTTGCGCTATCTTTAACCACGCTGATCCGCGACGCGGCGCGGCGGGGGCATTTGGTTCGGGGGGAGAAACCATGACCCAAGGCAATGCGGGCTCGCAAAAACGGTCGCCGCGCCAGACCGGGATTTCCGGATTTGCCGCGATCGGCGCTGTCCTCTCCTTGATTGCTGTCTTCGTCATCCCGGCCGCGGCTGCGACGCCGCTTCAGCTGACCTACCGAGTGACGCATTCGCGTTACGGCGATATCGGCAGTTATATCAACACGGTCGAGCCCGCCAACGGCGGCACCACAGTCCTGACGCGCGCGCATTTCGAAGTCAAAATGCTCGGCATCAAGCTCTACAACGAGGATGCCCAGCGCACCGAGCGTTGGCAGGGCAACCGCCTGATCTCATTCAATGGCGTCACCAACAAAGGCAGCCAATCGACGGTCGTCAGAGGCGAGGCGCGCGGCAACAGCTTTGTGATCAATTCGCCGCAAGGCACGATCACCGCGCCGGCGACGGTACATCCGGCAAACCCATGGTCGGCCAACTTCCTCGCTTCCAGCACGATGATGCGGCCCGACAGCGGCAAGATCGAGCGGGTGCGTGTTAGCGGCGGCCAAGAGACGGTCGTCGACATCGACGGCAGACCGGTTCGCGCCCAGAAATACGAGATAACCGGCGACACCAGCTATGCCGTTTGGCTCGACCGCCAGGGTGTGCCGGTCATGTTCGTCGTTGACGACGACAGCGGCAAGGTCACTTTCACCCTGGCGAATTGCGTCAGCTGCGGCCTCGGTGGCGCACGGCTCGGAATGCAGTAGACGCTTCTCGGCTCGGCTGGCGCAACAGCGGCAAGCCCGAGCCTTCAGTGACATCACCGAGCCTTTGACCCGGCCAGCGCCGTCTATTGCCTGACGCAGGGCGGGTGCGCCAAACTGCGCGATGGCCTGGGTTTCGGGCGACCGATGGACGATGGCGAGATAACGACGACGATCGTCGCGCCCGCTGTCCGCGACCGCGCCGCGCGGTGGCTCGGCCGAGCAGGCGTAAGATTGCCGAGCTTCGCCGAACTCGCCGACCCTTCGCGCATCCCGGCCGCGCGGGCCGCAGCCCTTCATTCAGTCGATCCCGATCGGCCCGACCCTGCCAACCTCTTTCGCCTGCATTGGTACAACAATCGTGCTCGCTCCGGTCTCGCCAAGACGCCGGCATATCTGCTGCTGCCGCCGGAGTTGACCGGGGTGCGCGCCCCGATCGTGGTGGCGCTGGGCGCCCTCTTCCCATTGATCGGCGCGCATAAGGTGCTGGCGGCATATGGCTGTCTGATCCCGCGTCTGGTGACGGGCCGGTTCGACCCCGAGCATCACCGCGCGGTGTGGCCGTCGACGGGGAATTACTGCCGCGGCGGGATCGCGATTTCGCGCATCCTCGATTGCCGCGGCGTCGCCGTCTTGCCCGAGGGCATGAGCGAGGAGCGGTTCGATTGGTTGCGGGGGTGGGTCAGCCGGCCCGAGGACATCATTCGCACTTCAGGCTCGGAGAGCAACGTCAAGGAAATCTATGATAAATGCGCCGAATTGGCGCGCGATCCGAGCAACATCATCCTCAACCAGTTCGCCGAGTTCGGCAATTACCTCGCGCATTATGCCTGCACCGGGCCGGCGCTGGCATGTGTCTTCGAGACGCTTCGGGCCCTGCGGCCCCGGTTGCGGCTGGCCGCCTTTGTTGCCGCGTCGGGGTCGGCCGGGACCTTGGCCGCGGGCGACTACCTGAAGGAGAAGCATGGCGCGCGCATCGTCGCGGCGGAAGCCAGCGAATGCCCGACCCTGCTGCGCAACGGCTTTGGCGAGCACAACATTCAGGGGATTGGTGACAAGCATGTGCCGCTGATCCACAACGTCATGAACACCGACATCGTAGTCGGCGTCTCCGATCTCAGCACCGGGGCGCTCGATCTGTTGTTCAACAGCGAGGCCGGACGGTCCTATCTGTCGGCCCGGCGCCAAATCGATCCGGAAACCGTCTCGGAACTGAAGTTTCTGGGGCTGTCGGGCATCGCCAATCTGGTCGCGGCGATCAAGACCGCCAAGCGTCTGGAACTCGGCGAAGAAGACCTGCTCGTCACCGTCGCCACCGACAGCGCCGCGCTCTACGGCAGCGAGCGGCGCAAATACCTCGCGGCGCGCTATCCGGACGGGTTCGACGCGGTCAATGCGGGCGAAATCTTTGGCCAGCATCTGCTCGGCGCCGCCGACAGCGATGTGCTGGAGTTGACCCATCACGAGCGGACGCGAATTTTCAACCTCGGCTATTATACCTGGGTCGAGCAGCAGGGCGTGACGCTCGACGCCTTCGAGCGCCGCCGCGGGCAAAGCTTCTGGGCGGAGCTGCGCGAAACCCTACCCGCTTGGGACGCGCTGATCGCCGAGTTCAACGCCAGCATCGGAGGTGTCTGTTGACCCTGGGCTACGGCGAATTGCGCCGGCGCACGCAAGAGCGCGACCGCAGCCTGCGCGAGAAAGTCATGTCGCTTGAAGAGGCGGCGGCGCTGGTGCCCGACGGCGCCTCGGTCGGTATCGGTGGCAGCACCCTGTCACGCACCCCGATGGCGATGATCTGGGCGCTGATCCGCGCCGGCCGCCGCGACCTCAGCTGCGCCCGCAGCATCACCTCGAGCGAGGGTGAGCTGCTGTTCGCTTCGGGTGTGAGCCGGCACATTCTGACCAGCTGGTTCAGCCTGGGCATCGTCTGGGGCGTCTCGCGGATCATGCGTCTCTACGTCGAATCGAACCGGGCGCGTTTCGAGGAGTGGAGCCACATGGCGGTCGGGCTGCGCTTTCGCGCCGGGGCGATGGGCGTGCCGTTTCTGCCGATGCGCTCGATGCTGGGCTCTGACGTGATCGCCCAATTGCCCGATACCAGGGTCATCGACTGCCCGTTCACCAGTGAGAAGCTGGTGCTGGTGCCTGCGCTGAACCCGGATGTCGCGCTGATCCACGTCCAACGTTGCGACCCGTATGGCAACGCCCAGATCGACGGACTGCCGTTTATGGATCTCGATATCGCAATGGCCGCGAACCGGGTGATCCTGACTACAGAACGCATCGTCTCGAACGACCAGATCCGCCGCCGGCCCGACCGGACCAAAATCCCGTTCTTCGCGGTCGACGCCGTCGTCGAGGCGCCTTACGGCTCGGCCCCGCACGAGTGCTACGGGCTCTATGAGCCGCTGTTCGCGCATCTTGACGGCTATGCCGCGCAGTTGAAGCAGGACCCCGAGGCGGGAATGCGCGACTATCTCGAGCGCTATTTCTACGGCCCCAAATCCTGGAGCGAGTATCTCGACCTGCTTGGGCTCGCCGAGTTGCTCGATGCTACCCGCCGGGGGAAAAGCATCTATGACGATTGATGCGGCAACCTATACCGCGAGCGAGCTGCTCGCGGTGATGAGCGCACGGCTGCTGCGAGATGGGCAGGTCGTGTTCGCCGGCGTCGGTATTCCACTACTGGCGGCGACATTGGCGCAGCGGCTGCACGGCCCCGGTCTGACCATCCTGTTCGAGGGCGGCACCATCGGCGCATTCGTCGAGCCAGGCCAATTACCGCCTTCGACCAACGAGCAGCGCTGCACGAGGCGCGCCAATATGGTGCTGGGCAGCACCGATGTTTTGCTGCTGCTCCAACGCGGCTATGTCGATGTGGGGTTTATGGGCGGCGCCCAGATCGACCAATATGGAAATTTGAACAGCTCGTTGATCGGCGGCCCGCAGCGGCCTGCGACGCGCCTGCCCGGGACCGGCGGCGGCAACGACATCGCCAGTCTGACGCAGATGATTGTGGCGATGAAGCATGAGAAGCGGCGCTTTGTCGAACGCGTCGATTTCATCACCAGCCCGGGCTTTCTTGCCGGCGGCGAGAGCCGGCGCGACAGCGGGCTGATCGCCGGCGGCATGTCTCGGGTGGTGACCGATCTCGGCTTCTTTGGCTTTGACGCACGTTCAAAGCGGATGACGTTGTTGGCATTGCACCCCGGCGCAACGGTCGCGCAGGTGCGGGAAAACACCGGTTTCGAGATGCTGATCGCCGCCGACCTCCAGGCCACCGATCCCCCGACTAAAGCCGAACTCGCGGTTCTCCGCCACCTCGACCCCGAACGGCTCTACACCGCGTGAAAGGCTGGTCGCGATGACGATCTTTTCGAACACCTTCGGCGTCGCGATGCGGAATTTTACCACTTGGCCGGAGCTGCCGGATCCGCGGGCGCTGATCGACTACGCGGTCACGGCCGAGGCGCTGGGGTTCGATTCGGTCTGGGTCTGGGACCATATTTTTCTTGGGGTCGATCCGCCGTTCCCGGTCATCAACTCGCTGACCCTGCTGAGCGCCGTCGCGGCCCGCACCAGCAGGATAAAGCTCGGGACCGGCGTTCTCGTATTGCCATTGCGCAACCCGGCGGTGCTGGCCAAGGAATTGTCCAGCCTCGACCTGATCGCCGGCGGCCGGCTGCTGCTCGGCATGGCCTCGGGCTGGTACAAGCGCGAATTCGACGCGGTCGGCGTACCGTTTCACGAGCGCGGCCGGATCATGGACCGCAGCCTCGAAATCCTGCGCCGGCTGTGGACAGAGGAGCAGGTGAACGGCGAATACCCGCCGCATGTCTTCCGCGGTTCGAACCTCTCGCCAAAGCCGCAGCGCCTGCCACCGATGCTGATCGGCGGCTACGTCGATCGCGTATTGAAACGCGCGGCGCTGAACGGAGGCTGGCTGACCTATTTCTACACGCCCGAGAGTTTCGCGCGATCCTGGGCCAAGGTCCGCGGTTTTGCCGAGGCGGCGGGCAAGGACCCGGCGAGCCTGCTCAACGCCAACCAATTGCCGATCTATGTCGGCCCGTCGCGCGCGGCGGTCGAGCCGGCGATGCTGGAATGGCTCGGCCAGGAATGGGATTATGCGGCCTGGAGCAAGTCGACCAAGGATGCGGCGATCATCGGCACCGTCGACGAATGCGTCGCCCAACTGCGTGCCCAGCTCGCCGCCGGCGTCCAGAAATTGATCTTGATCCCCTACCGCTACCAGCCCGACCAGGTCGAGATTATCGCCTCTGAGATAATCCCTCGGCTGCGCTCCTAAGGGCGCTGCCAAATTGGATTAGACAAGCGCCGCGCCTTGTTCGGCGGTAAAAGCCAATTCCGGGACCGGAGCGCCGGCGGGTTTGGCGGCGGCGGAGAGGGCGCAGGGGAGGAAGACGCCGCTGCCGCGGGGGGCGGCGAGGGCCCCATTTTCGACGATTACCCGGCCACGGCTCAGCACGGTGACCGGCCAGCCGCGTAATTTGCGGCCTTCATACGGGGTGTAGCCGACATTGTCGTGCAGCAGGCCGGCGGTGATCGTGGTCTCGCGCTCGGGGTCCCAGATCGCGATGTCGGCGTCGCTGCCGACGGCGATCGTCCCCTTCCGAGGGTGAAGCCCGTAGAGCTTGGCGTGGTTGGTTGCGGTCAAGGCGACAAAGGCGTTGAGGTCGAGCCGGCCCTGCTGCACACCCTCGGAAAACAACAACGGCAGGCGCAGTTCGATGCCCGGTACGCCGTTGGCGATGTCCTTGAAGGTCGTTCGCTCGCCATGCGGCAGCTTGCCGGAGGCGTCGTAGCGGTAAGGCGCGTGATCGGAGGAAAACACCTGGAAGGTGCCGTTTTTCAGGCCGGCCCAGACCGCCTCCTGCGCCTGACGATCGCGCGGCGGCGGGCTGCAGCAGAACTTGGCGCCTTCGAGGCCGGGCTTGGCGATGTCTTCGGCGGTCAGGAACAAATATTGCGGGCAGGTCTCGCCATAGATCTTGAGGCCCTTGGTCTGGGCGCTGCGGATGACCTCGATCGCTTCGGCGGCCGAGACATGGACCAAGAGGATCGGCACGTCGAGCAGCTGGGACAAGGTCACCGCGCGGTTGGTTGCCTCGCCCTCGGCAAGCCGCGCATGGCTGACTGCGTGGTAGCGGGGCGCCCCGAGCCCGCGCTCCAGCAGGCGCGCGGTCAGCCATTTGATTATGTCGTAGTTTTCGGCATGGACCATGACCAGCGCGCCCTCGCGCCGCGCCAACGCCAGGATGTCGAGCATCTGCCCGTCGTTCAGCTGCAACAAATCGTAAGTCATGTAAACCTTGAACGAGGTGTAGCCGTCGCGGATCAAGGCCGGGAGTTCCTGCCCCATGACCTGCTCGCTCGGGTCTGAAATGATCAGGTGAAAGGCGTAATCGATGATCGCCTTTGGCCGCGCCGCCTCGTGATATTCCGCGACGACCTGGCGCAAGGACTGGCCGCGATGCTGGGCGGCAAACGGGATCACCGTGGTGGTGCCGCCAAACGCAGCCGACACGGTCGCGCTGTAGAAATCGTCGGCGCAGACAACCCCGGCGGACGAGCGTTGCTCGATATGGCAATGGCTGTCGATCCCGCCCGGCAGCACCAGCTTGCCGGCGGCGTCGATTTCGCGGGTTCCCGGCGCGAGATTGCGGCCCAGGGTGGCGATAACCCCATCCTTGACGCCGACATCGCATTCCATCGTATCGGCCGCGGTTGCCACCGTGCCGTTGCGGATCACCAGATCATAGTCGCTCATGTTTCCCTCGCGATGAAGGTCAATAGCCATATGCCCCGGCGGACTGCTTGCCCGCTTTGATCTCACCGAGGCGCATCCGCTGGGGGGCTGAGCGCCATGTTGCCACATGACACCGCGCAAGCTCGACCGTTTGTCCCAGGTGAGGTAAACCGCGATGCCTCCGGCTTTTGGTCGGACCCGCGATCTTAGCGGAGAAACTCGATGGCAGGAGAGCCACGACCGCTTCCGTCAATTGGTCGCTCGACGGTCCCGGAAGCCGCCCTGTCCTCGGCCGAAACCGAGAGCGCCGCAGAGTCTAAGATCCATAGCGAAATCCGCCGAATCGGGCTGGTCCATCTTTCAATTCTAGCCCTGATCGTCGGCGTCGTGACCGGGTTTGGCGCGATTGGCTTCCGTGATTTGATCGGGTTGATCCACAACGTCCTATTTCTCGGCAGGTGGGCATTTCGGTACGACGCCAACCTGTTCACGCCCGCGAGCCCATGGGGGCCGTTCGTCATTCTGGTTCCGGTGCTGGGTGGCGTGGCGGTGACGTTCCTCGTCAACACCTTTGCCCCCGAGGCCCGGGGCCACGGCGTGCCCGAGGTTATGGACGCGATCTATTATGGCGGCGGCGTGATCCGGCCCATTGTCGCTGTCGTGAAGTCGCTGGCTTCGGCGATCGCGATCGGCAGTGGTGCGGCTGTCGGTCGCGAGGGCCCGATCATCCAGATCGGGTCGGCTCTCGGATCGACCCTGGGCCAGATAGTGCGAATGTCGCCGGGGGAGCGGATCATTCTTGTTGCCGCGGGTGCGGGGAGCGGTATCGCCGCCACTTTCAATACGCCGATCGGCGGCGTCCTGTTCGCTATCGAGCTGATGATGCCCGAGGTCAGTTCCCGCACATTTTTACCGGTTGCGCTTGCCACCGGCACGGCGACGTTCATCGGGCGAGTTCTTTTTCGGTCCTCAGCCGGCGTTCGCCGTCCCACATCTCGTCCCTTTGAGCGTCGACGCCACCTCGGGCATCATGCTCTGCCTTTATGCATTGCTCGGGGTGATCACCGGCGTCGCCGCCGCTGGCTTTGTCCGCGGGCTGCACCTGTTGGAAGATCTTTTTGACAAGATCGCAGAGCGCTACACCCGCCATATTTTGGGCATGCTGCTCGTCGGCGTGTTGATGTATGCGCTGATGCAGCGCTTTGGCCATTACTACGTCGAGGGCGTCGGCTACGCGACGGTGGAGGTGATCCTCCTCGGCCAATTGGCGGGGGCCGGACTGCTATTCCTGCTGTTTCTGTGCAAGCTGCTGGCCACCACGCTCAGCCTCGGATCCGGTTCGTCGGGTGGGATCTTCTCGCCCTCCCTATATATGGGGGCGACGATCGGGGGCGCGTTTGCGGCCGCGCTTTCCGCCCTTCATCTGCCGCTCGCCATCAACGTTCCGTCCTTTGCCATGGTGGGCATGGGAGCGATGGTAGGCGGCGGCACCGGCGCGGTGATGACCGCCGTCGCCATGATTTTCGAAATGACGCGCGACTACGACATCGTCTTGCCGATGATCCTGGCGGTTGCCTTCAGTGTCGGTGTGCGGCGCGTGCTGTCGCGCGAGAATATCTACACCTTGAAGCTCTACCGTCGCGGGCACGTTATACCCAAAGCCCTACACGCAAACATGTTCCTCGTCCGCCGCGCCAAAGAGGTGATGGACACCGACGTGGTACTGGCGCCGAGCGAGGTCAGCTTCAACAGCTTTCTTGGTCGTTCCGATCATGCCGGCCGAATGCGTCATGTCGTGATTATCGAGGATAATCGCATTCTTGGCGTGTTGCGCGTCAATACCGCCCTCAGAACCGCCTCGGAAGACACCCGATCCGGCGCTACTCTGCGGGATCTTGCGAACCGCGATTTTACCATCGTGCGCGAGGACGATATCATTTTCGATGTGATCCAGCGGATTTGGCGCAGACGAGCGGGCATGGCTCTCGTTGTCCGCGGTCACGGCGTACCGCGGCCGGGGGATGTCGCCGGGGTGATCACCAAGGAGCACGTCGCCAACTCTGTGGCCAGCAGCATTCAGGTTTATCCCACCTGAGGATAAGGCGGGGCTGCCCGCCGGCAACAGGAGATTGCTCATGGCGGCGATCGGGTCTGGGTGATGACGCGTTCGCGCAGCGAATCATAGATCGGCAAGCTGCGCAGCAGATTAGCGGCGACCATTGCCGCGAAACACGCCGCCAGCATCGGCAGCAAGGTCGTAAACGCCGCAGTCATCTCGGTGACGAGCACGATCCCGGTCACCGGCGCCTGCACGACGCCGGTGAAAAACGCTGCCATGCCGACGACGGCGAACGCCTCCGGCTCGATGCCGAGACTGGGGAATGCCGCTTGGCACAGCGCTCCGAAGAGGAGCCCCAACTGGGCGCCCAGCACCAGCAACGGCGCGAACAGTCCGCCTGGCGTACGGACGGCATAGCACGCCGCGCCGAGCCCGAAGCGCACGACAAAGGCGAGCGGGATCGCGCCGAGCGCCGTGCCGGCGGTCAGCACCCGCTGAGTGATGTCGTCACCGCCGCCGATCAGCTCCGGCGAGAACCAACCGATGATACCGACGAGTGCGCCGATCGCCGCGGCCTGGATTTCGATCGGCCAGCGCTTGTCGAGCCGTTCCGCCAGCGAGATCGCGCCGAGGATCGCACGGTTGTAGAAGCTGGCCCCGACCCCGGCGACGACCCCGAGCGCCAGAAACAGCGGCCAGGTTGCCGCGACGGCGTAGGGCAGGGGGCCGGTGGCCGTCACCGCCTGCGCCGAGACCGCGACCTGGAAATCCGGAGCGTCGCCGAGAAACAGCCGCGAAATCAGGATTGCCGTAGATGACGCGCCGAGGGCAGCGATCGCAATCCGGGTCTCTAGCCGTCGCACCAACTCTTCGAGCACGAAAATCGCACCGGCGATCGGTGCGTTGAAGGCCACAGCGAGCCCGGCGCCGGCGCCGGCAGCGAGCAGGGTCCGCAAATCCGGCCACGAGCGGCGGAACCACTTGCCGACGAGATCGGCGACAACCGCGCCCATTTGTACGCTCGGGCCCTCGCGGCCCAAAGCCATGCCGGCGCCGATTGCCAAGAGGCCGCCAAAGAACTTGACCGAAATAAGCCGTGGCGGAGCCGGCGGCAGGTCGCCGGTCAGCGCTGCCTCGACCTGGGGAATGCCGCTCCCGGAAGCATACGGTGAAAACCGCCGCACTAGCCACGCGGCGAGCGCCACGGCGGCCGCAGAGCCGGCGACGACCAGCACCAAACCGAGCAGCGGGCTGATGATGGGCGTGGGCGATCAGTTCGTTGCGCCAGCGATCGGCTCGGGTCAGCGCCAAGCGAAAGATTGCGACGATCAGCCCCGATCCTGCGCCCGCGATCAGCGCCAATGCCGCCAGCACCAGCAGGCCGCCCTCGTCTGGCGCCGCTTCAGTGCGGCGCTCCCGCCGCCATCTCATCCGACGCAATTGCTTCGCCCGCAGCGCAAGAAAGGTTTCATCGCAATCCCCCCGTCGCTGCGACAACGCCTCTTCTATCGGCGGCCGGTCAAGCGCTACTGTGGCGCACACTCAGCATCGCGCAAGGGGCTCGCCATGACCGCAGCAACCGCGCACCGTCCGACCATCGCCGTGACCCGTCATGCCATCGCGGCCGGCCACTATCTCGCCGCCACCGCCGGGTTCGCGATCCTCGAGGCAGGCGGCAACGCGATCGATGCGGGGTGCGCCGCTGGGATCGCACTCGGCGTATTGCAGAGCGATCTCGTCGATGTCGCCGGCGTCGCGCCGATCATGATCTACCTTGCCGAAAAAAAAGAGGTCGTGACCATCGCCGGACTCGGCGCCTGGCCAAAAGCGCTCGACCCCGAACTGTTCATGCGCGAGCACGGCGGCAAGATCCCCAAGGGTGTGCTCCGCACCGTGGTCCCCGCCGCGCCCGATGCCTGGATCACCGCGCTCAGGCGCTACGGCACGATGAGCTTTGGCGAGGTCGCGGCGGCGGCGACCCGGCTCGCCGGCGAAGGCTTTCCGATGTATCCGCTGATGGCCGAAAGCCTGAAGCGGCATGAGGCCGACCATCGCGCCTGGCCGTCCTCGGCGGCGATCTTTCTACCTAACGGACGCGTACCGGAGACGGGAGAGGTGTTCCGTCAGACCGATCTCGCCGGTTCGTTGCAATACATGGCCGACGAGGAGCGCGCCGCCGTCGCGCGGGGCCGAGAGGCCGGGCTCGAAGCGGCGCGCGATGCCTTCTATCGCGGCGACATCGCCAAGAAGATCATCGCCTTCATGAAGCAGGAAGGCGGACTGTTGTCGGCCGAGGATCTGGCCGAATACCGCTCACCCATTACCAGGCCGGAGCGCCGCCGCTTCGGCGATCTCGAAGTCTTCACTTGCGGGGCGTGGTGCCAGGGCCCGGTGCTGTTGCAGACCTTGGCCTTGCTCGAGGGGACCAATCTTGCCGGCCTCGGGCACAACAGCGCCGACTACGTGCATCACCTCACCGAGGCGCTGAAGCTCGCCTTTGCCGACCGTGAGGCCTATTACGGCGACCCTGCACTGGTCGAGGTGCCGCTTGCGACCTTGATCTCGCAGGAATACGCGGCCGAGCGGCGAAAGCTGATCCGCCCCGACCGCGCCTGGCCGGAAATGCCGCCGGCCGGAAAGCTTGGCGGCGAGATCGGCCGCAGCACCGGCCGTTTTGCCCCAGCCGCGGGCGACCCGAATCCCGAACCCGACACCTCCTATGTCTGCGTCGCCGACCGCTACGGCAATCTGTTCTCGGCGACGCCGAGCGACGGCTCCTACGGCTCGCCGGTGGTGCCGGGGACCGGTCTGATCCCCTCCAACCGCGGCTCGCAATCGCGCCCCGATCCGCGCCATCCGGCCGGCGTCGCCCCCGGCAAGCGACCGCGGCTGACCCCGAACCCGGCCTTGGCGATCAAGGGCGGCGACCGCTTTCTGCCGTTCGGCACACCCGGCGGCGATGTGCAGAGCCAGGCGATGCTGCAGGTGTTGCTGAACTTGTTCACGTTCGGTCAAGACGTGCAGGCGGCGATCGAGAGTCCGCGCTTTGCGAGCTACAGCTATCCGTCCTCTTTCGCGCCCTACGACTACTACCCCGGCCGATTGGCGATTGAGGCCCGCATCCCCGAGCCGGTGATCGCCGAGCTGGCGCGGCGCGGCCACGAGATCCAGCGCTGGCCCGATTGGATCTGGACCGCGGGTGCGGTCTGCGCCATCGATGTAGACAAGAAGCGCGGCGTCATGGAAGCCGGGGCCGATCCCCGCCGCGCGGCCTATGCGCTGGGATGGTAGGGGCGGTCAAATCGCACGGCAGTCGCGCCCGAGCAATCCCGGCGGCGGAAGGAAACGGGGGCCGTGTGGCTCCGCACCGTCGACCCGGTCCGTGGGCAGTGTTAATGATCGTCGAATAAGCTTTGCAAATCGGGAATGAACCTGTTAATTTAGATCTAAATTAACCTTTTACGAATACTGGTGCTTATCGTCCTCGTCGGCTGGAGAACGCTTGGGTGACTGTATCAAGTCCGCGATGGACCAGGACATAATCGAAAAGCTGGAGCAACGCCTCGGGCGACTGCATGCGAAGCTGCGGCTCGGCATCGAGGACGACCATGAGGGGCGCGTCTTTGGCCAGGGCCTCAACTTCTTTCACCCCGAGAATTGGTATTTCAGCCCCACGGTGATTCGCGGGGCGCTGAAGCTCAGCGGGCTGTACGGACGGGCCCGCAGGAACGCCGAAAATGTGCAAATCCGGCGTCACGACATGATCATGTCCGCGCTGCCGCCGGCGTTCGACGATTTCACGATCCTTCAGATCAGCGATCTGCACGTCGACATGAACCAAGGCGCGATGCTGCGCCTGATCGAACTGCTGCCCGAGCTGCGTTACGACCTTTGTGTCCTGACCGGCGATTATCGCGGGAAAACCTTCGGACCCTATGACGCGACCATCGAGGGCATGGCGCGGATGCGCGCTCACCTCGCTGGACCGGTATACGGCGTCTTGGGAAATCACGACTCGATCCGCATGGTCCCGGCCTTGGAAGCGATGGGAATCCGCATGTTGCTCAACGAAACCGAGCCGCTTGTTCGCGGTGCTCAGCGCATCCATCTGGCCGGCATCGACGACGCCCATTACTACCGGGTCGATAATATCGAAAAGGCCGCCTTGCAGATTCCCGACGACGAATTTTCGATCCTGCTGTCGCACACGCCGGAGATCTATCGTCAGGCGGCGCATGCCGATTTCGATGTGCTGCTAAGCGGGCACACCCATGGCGGGCAAATCTGCTTGCCCGGCGCCATCCCGATCACCTTGGACGCGACTCTCCCGAGGCGCATGGGGTCGGGACCGTGGCGCTATCGCCGCATGGTCGGATACACCTCGGTCGGGGTCGGATCGTGCATCGTTGCGGTGCGGCTGAATTGCCCTCCGGAAATCACCTTGCACCGCTTGCGGCGCGGCTGAGCGCTAATAGGGACGGTCGCGCAGGTCGAATGCGTAGAGCACACGAGAGACCAGCAACTCGGCGACGAAGAAAATCGCCACCCCGATCGCAACATCGGCCACGGTCAATGACAACGGACCGACGCAGCCGAGCAGCGGAAATAGCGACTCCGGTATCTGATCGAGCCCGACCGCCGGGCTGCTCGACGGCCGGCCGAGGCGGCGCTTCAAAAAGCTCGAGGATAAGTCGCCGACCATCGCCAGAGTGCCGACCAACACCCCGATCCTCCAGCCGAGATCGAGCAGAGCTGCCCCAGCCGTCGTCGACAGGATCGCGAGGGTCACGCCGCGTATCGTCTTTGAGCGTCCGAACAGCGGCCTGCCGTCTATGAATTCCCGGTCGCCGTCGAGAGGGTAAGACCAACGGTTACCGAGAAGCTTCTTAACCATCACCGGCGTCCCGTTGGCCAGGAACAGCAACAGCAGAAGCCGCAGGACGATCGGGGACGGCATCGCCTCAGCGCTCGCCGAGCGAGGCTTGCGTGGTCCCACCCAAAGCGGCTTCGAAAACGCCCCGATCCGCGCCCGAGAGCAGCGGCGCTCCGGGCGCCAGCACCCAGCCGGCGACATCGGCGATTACTGCCGGGCCTTCGAGGTCGCGCAGCAGCATGTGGTAGCCATGCTCGTAATAGGCGAAAATGCAGCGACCGCGCGAATCAGGTGGAAGCGCGCGGACAAAGCGGCGGATCGGCCGTTTCGGTATGATCTCGTCCTCGGCTCCGTACATCAGCAGCAACGGCGCACGGAGCCGCGGGGCCGAGGCGAGGGCGGCGTCCATCAGATTGACAAGGCCCCAGATCGTGTCGATGCGGGTATCCTTGATCACCAGCGGGTCGCGCGCCAGCGCGCGCAGCATCGGAATATTGTCCGAAGCCTGAATGTGGAGCCCGCGGCCGGTCAGGGTGAGCCCCGGCGCCACGCGTACCCCGATCCATAGCGCCACGCGGGGCAACAGGTCCATCGTCGGCCGGCCCCATACCGCCGGCGCTATCAGGATAACGCCATCAACATCGGGGATCGGGGTGCCGCTCTCACCGGTCATCGCGATGATCGCCACAGCTCCGCCCATGCTCTCGCCGAGAAGGTACAGCGGCACCCCGGGATAAAGGCGGCGCAAGATCCGGCTCGCGCTTGCGGCATCGGCGGCGAGGGTGGCGCGCCCCGGCCACCGTCCGCGCCCCGGGGCTGCGCCAAAGCCGCGCTGGTCATAGGCATAGGTGGCGATCCCGAGCTTGGCCCAAATCGTTCCCGGCCCATCCAGCGCGTTGCTGTAATCGTTGAACCCGTGGAGCGCCAGGATCACTGCTTTGGCCTGGCCCTGAGGCAACCATTTGCGCAGCGGCAGAAGCTGGCCGTCTGCGGTGACGAATTTGTCGTCGGCGAGCCGCGCGGGCGTTGGGATGAGAACCGCGCTGCGCGTTGGGGGGATCGCCGGCCTGGTCCACCTTTGGCGCACAAGCGGTCACCGCCAGCAGCGCGATAACGAGCCATGCACCCCAGAAACGGGGCGCGTCTGGCGCTCGAACGCAGCTCACGCCGGTCCCACTCCGCAGATGTTGCTTTCGCACAAGCCGCAGTTCGTCAGTCCCGACGACGGGCGCTTCAACGGTCGGCAAAGAAGGGCGACCCCTCGATCCGGCGGGGCTCGACCGCGGCCGCGCTGACCGATGACCCGCCGACGTGATGCCGTCACTCGTACAGCCTATGCCATGCCCAGCAGTCAACTTTTGGATCCTTATGGAGATGCTCAGTAACCGATCATTAGTGTTTCTGCAGGTATAGGGCGGACTTTCCTCTAGACATACAATTACCGGTGTAGCTTGATGAAAGAGGGGCTGCTGTTCGCCCTGTCGCGGCGGGTGTCGCGCAAAAGCCTGCGGATCCTGGCCTATCATGGGTTGTGGACGACGCCGGGGTATCAGTACGGCAATCATTTATTCATGCGGCCGGAACAATTCGAGCGGCGGATGACCTGGTTGCGGAATTCGCGCTATCCGGTATTGCCGCTCGCCGAGGCGGTGCAGCGGCTTGATGACGGCAGTTTACCGGACCACGCGGTGGTGATCACGATCGATGACGGCTGGAGCTCGACCTACAGCCATATGCTGCCGATCCTCGAAGGACTGGGCCTGCCGGCGACCGTCTATGTGACGACGTGGTACGCCGACCACCAAATCCCGGTGGTCAATGTCGCCGTCGATTACATCTTGAGGCGCGCCGGCCGGTCGCCGAGCGAGCGGTTCGCGATAACCGCCGAGATCGTGAAATTGCCCTCGCTGGCAGCGACGCGAGCAGGCGCTGCGCGCGTGCGCCGCCCGGTTTGGCGTGACCACCGAAGAATGGTGGGAGAGCCGCCAGTTTCATCTGATGAGCGCGGCCGAGATCGGCGCGGCCGACCGGCGCGGCCTGGACATCCAATTGCACACCCATCGCCACCGCTCGTCCAATGTGGCCTCCGACCATCTCGAACGCGAGATCGCCGACAACCGGGCGGCATTGGCCAGGGCCTGCGGCCGGCCGGAGCACAGCTTTAGACACTTCTGCTATCCGAGCGGGCTGGCCCATTCCTCCGCGATTGCGGTTCTCGAAGCTGCCGGGGTCGGTTCGGCGACCCTGGCCGAGAGCGGGATCAACCCGCCGGGCACCAACCCCTATCGGCTGCGCCGGTTTCTCGATGGCCGTCTGGTTTCCGAGGCCGCGTTCGAGGCCTATTTGAGCGGCGCCCAGGCGCTGTTCCGCACCGTCAAAAGCCTGGCGACCGCGGAAGGCTGACCACCCAAACCCGGCCGGCCCAGCTCCGCCCCAGGCGGCGAATTCCGGTAAAGGCCCGGCCATTCTGCGATGGCGTAGGCCCACTCCGGGGCCGGGTCAGCCGACACCGGCTGGCGAGGTGGCGGTAAAATTATTGGCGTCGTGAAGGGGGAGTGAGCTGCGTTTCCGCCCGCGGGTCGAGCACACTTATTTGGCGGCTCCGAGCACGGTGAAGCCCTGCTGTTCGAATGCCGGCCGCGCCGCCGGCGATTCGAGAAACTGGAGGAACTTCGCCGCGTCGGGGTTCTTGCTCGCCGCTGTCAGCGCCGCCGGGTAGATGATCGGCGGGTGCGTATCCTCGGGAAACACCCCGACGATTTTGACCTTGGGATCCGACGCGGCGTCGGTGGCGTAGACGATCCCGAGCGGTGTCTCCTTGCGGTCGACGAACAACAACGCGGCGCGGACGTTTTCTGCGCCGGCGACATGCGGCTGCACGGCATCCCATACGCCGAGCTTTTGGAGCGCCGCCTTGCCGTATTTGCCGGCAGGAACGCTGGCGGGATCGGCCATCGCCAAGCGCCCGCCGTTCAGCAACCCGGCGAGATCGAAGCCGGGTTTGATGTCGACCTTGACGTTGCTGTCCGCCGGCGCAACCAGCACGAGTTGGTTGCCGAGCAGGTTCTTCCGCGTCGCCGGCTGTATCAGATTGCGCTTTTGCACGTAATCCATCCAGGCGAGATCGGCCGAGATGAAGATGTCCGCCGGGGCGCCGCTCTCGATCTGCTTGGCCAGTTGCGAGCTGGCCGCATAGGAGATTTTGACCGAGGCGCCGCCAGCGCCCGCGAACGCGTGTGAAGCGTCGTCGAGTGCATTTTTGAGGCTGGCGGCGGCGAACACCACGACATCGTCCGCCCATGCCGCCCGGACCGGCCCGAGCGTCGTCAGGACAGTCAAGACGACGGCGGCGACACTAGACCGCTATCACGATGCGCATGAGCTTTTCTCCGTAACCAAGTCAGGGCGAAAGGCTGATCCATCTGCCCGTCGCCACGCTGCTTGCCGGGAGCGAACAGAGGTCGAAGTCGCTGTATATGATTAGTATATATCGTGACGATAGAAGTTGCCGGCATTCGGCGTCAAGCGCTAACCCACAAGGCGATAACAGGCCTGCGCGAATTGCCGCCTGGCGCTCCGGGTGCGTGGGATATATCGTAAATGGATATCTCGAAGGGTCGGGGGTTGAGGCGCTGGCCGCCTGTTCGTTTGGCGGCGGGGCCGATGACCGGCTCGGCCGTGCAACCCGGCTGTGCTCGCCTTTCGCATCGGCTATACTGCGCCAATGGCGAGGCTCACCTTGCGTCTCGATTTCGGACCCGGACAGGCCGTCGGCCATGGCAAGATACGGCTGCTCGAGGCGATTCGTGATCATGGCTCGATTTCGGCGGCCGGGCGCTCGATGGGGATGTCGTATCGCCGTGCCTGGCTGTTGGTCGATGCGCTGAACGGCCTGTTCGATCAGCCGGTGATCGCGACCAAGCATGGCGGCCAAGGCGGCGGCGGCGCCGAGCTGACGGCATTCGGCTCTCGTGTCGTGGAGCGATACCACGCGATCGAGGATAAGGCGCACACGGCGGTCTGCCGCCGACCTCGCGGTCCTCGCCGCGGCGACGGTCAGGCCGGCGCCCGATCCCTGAAGTCCGGAAAACCCAGGTTTCGCTCGATGCCGTCGCGCTACTCCGCGACCAGCGCGCAGGCTTACGAGCGGTTGATGGGGCGCTGGAGCCCGCTGCTGGCGCGCGAGCTGATCGCCTGGGCCGGGATCGCGCCCGGCGAGCGGGTGCTCGATGTCGGCTGCGGAACCGGCAGCCTGGCCCTCGATGCTCGCTGCCCGGTCCGAGCCTGCGGCAATCCTCGGCATCGACATCGCCGCACCTTATGTCGCCTTTGCAGCATCGCGCTCCGCTGATCCGCGGCTGAGCTTCGCGACCGGCGATGCCGTTGCCCTCGACCTTCCGGACGCGAGCTTCGACCGCTCGTTTTCGCTGCTCGCCCTCAATTTCGTGTCCGATCCGATCCGCGCCCTCGCGGCGATGCGGCGGGTCACCCGTCCGGGCGGGGTGGTTGCCGCCGCGGTCTGGGACTTTCCCGGCGGGCTGATCTATCAGCGGATCTTCTGGGACACTGCTGCCGCGCTCGATCCGGCGGCAGACCGCGCCCGCGCCCGCCACTATTCGAGCCCGCTCACCGGTCCCGGCGAACTCGCCGCGGCCTTTCACGAGGTGGGGCTCGGCGAGGTCGACGCCTGCTCGCTGACCATCCGAATGGAATACCGCGACTTTGCGGATTATTGGGAGCCGATCGAAAACGCCCAAGGGCCCGTTGGAGACTACGTCAAAGGGCTCGCTCCGGAGCGGTTGGACCGCCTTGCCGCGGCGGTGCGCCGCGCTTATCTCAGCCGGCGCCGCCGATGGCCCGCGTGCGATGGCCGCAACCGCCTGGGCGGCGCGCGGTGTCGTTCCCACGCCGACTTAACTTGCCCAGCCCGGATAACCGCCCGGTCCGCGCAATTGGCGCAGAAGGCGATCCGCCGTATTGCTCAGCGGTCGGGCCGACCGCTATAAATCGGCAATGGATCGCTCGCCCAAGAAGCCGCAACCGGTTCTCGGCGCGGAGGTGGTGGTCGTCCACAGCTCCGACATTCATGTCGACGAGGGGCGCGTTGCCGCGGCCCGCGAGGGCGGCGAGACCGGCGGGCTGCGGGCGGTGCTGGAAACCGCGCGGGCACTGAGGGCGGACGTTGTTCTGCTCGCCGGCGACACCTTTGAGAGCAACCAGCTTGGTGTGGCGCTGCTCGACCGCGCCGGGGGCCTGCTGGCCGATGCCGGCATGCCGGTCGTGATCCTGCCCGGCAACCACGACCCGGCCTTGCCGAACTCGGTTTACGTCCGCGGCCGGTTCGCGCAGATCCCGAACCTCGCCATTCTCGGCGTCACACATGACGAGGCCGTGCATTTCGCGGCGCACGATCTTGAAGTCTGGGGGCATTCCCATCGCGACTATTTCGACATGCCGCCGTTGCGCGGGCCGCGGCCACGCTCGACCCGCTGGCAGGTGGCGATCGGGCACGGGCATTACGAGCCGCCCGCAACGCGCGCCAATCCGCTGCGCCCGTCCTGGGTGTTCGGCGACGAGGAGATCGCGGCGACCGCGGCCGACTATCTGGCCCTCGGCCATTGGGACAGGCCGATGCAGGTCGGCAACGGCGTCGTGCCGGCCTATTACTCAGGCTCGCCCGAGCTGGCGCAGACGGTCAATCTGGTGCGGCTGACCGCTTCGGCGTCGTGGTCACCCGTGAGGCGCTGGTGGGGCGGCACTGACCTGGCCATCCGGGGTGAGGCAGCCCCCCAGAACAAGACTTCGGCTTCAGATGCGGAGCGCCGCGATCTCGGCATGGGTGTAGCCGATCTCGGCCAACACCTCTTCGGTGTGCTCACCAAGCGCGGCGACGAAAGGCTGCGCGGCGGTGCGTGCCGCGGAAAGCCGGAATGGCGGATTGAGCGCTCTGAACGTGCCGCCGGCATCGGTGATCTCGGCGAAGGCGTTGCGGTGGGCGAGCTGCGGGTCGGTCATCGCTTCCTTGACCGTACGATAGGGCGAGGACGGCACGCCATGGCGGTCGAAGATCGCTTGGACCTCGGCGGTCGTGCGTTCCTTCGACCACAGCTCGAGCTCGTCGACGAGATCGCCCCAATGCCGGCGCCGGTCGGTATATTGCGCGAACCGTGGATCGGTGATCCAGCCGGGATGGCCGCTGCCGGCGGCGAGGTTCTGGAACGTCCGCTCGCTGGCAATCGCCAGCATGATATAGCCGTCCTTGGTGGCGATCGGGCCGAAGATCGGCCGCCCGGGCGGCGCCACCGCGAATTGTGCCGCCTGAATTTCGCTCAAGGTCAGGCTCAGCATGCTTTCGAGCATCGATACGTCGATCATCTGGCCCTCGCCAGTCATCTGGCGCTGGTAGAGCGCGGTCATGATCGCGCCAAAGGCGTAGGTGCCGGTCAGCACGTCGGCGATGAAAATGCCGCAATAATCCGGGCGCCGCGCTTCTTCCTGATGGGCGATCTGGGCGAGATCGTAGCCCGAAGAGGCATGGATCACCGGCGCATAGGCCGGCAGTTCGGCCGAAGGGCCGGTCTGGCCATAACCGGAAATCGCACAATAGACGAGGTCGGGCTTGATCTCCCTCATCGCCGGGTAATCGAGCCCGAAGCGCCGCATGACGCCGGGCCGGAAATTCTCGACCACGACATCGGCGGTGGCGACGAGCCTGCGCGCCGCCTCGACCCCGTGCGGCGATTTCAGATCGAGGGCAATGCTCTTTTTGCCGGCGTTCAATTGGCCAAAGCTGGTGCTGGCGCCGCTGCGCAGCGGAGGCCGGGTGCGCATCATGTCGCCCTCCGGCGCCTCGATCTTGATCACCTCGGCGCCGAGATCGGCCAGCATCCGCCCGCAATGCGGCCCGGCGATCGTCGTCGTAAAATCCAGCACGCGAAGCCCGTCCAGCGCACTATTCATCGGCTTCTCCTCCCGCACCCCGATCGTGCAGGGTTGGAACGGCTGCGGAATTGTCAAGCCACGATAACGATGGCTTCCGACACGCGGCTTGCGTGTCGCCGGGTTCGGTGCGAAGAGAGCCGCCGGCAATCCGAGGGAGGACCGACATGGCATTTCGCAACATCCAGGCGGGAATGGCAACTTATCGCGGTCATGGCGGCGCGCGCGGCGAGGCGTATTACGCGCACCCGAGCAATGACGGGCCGCATCCCGGCGTCGTCGTGATCCATCACATGCCGGGTTGGGACGAGTGGACCTGCGAGGTCGCCCGCAAATTCGCGCATCACGGCTATGCCGCGGTGGCGCCGAGCCTGTATTTCCGGGTCGGCGACGGAGCGCATGAGGAGGTCGTCAACAAAGTGCGCGAGGGCGGCGGCGTCCCCGACGAGCAGATGCTCGGCGACGTGACCGGCGCCATCGACTTCCTGCGCTCGCAGCCGCATGCCAGCGGCAAGGTCGGGGTCATCGGCTTTTGCTCCGGCGGGCGGCAGACCTATCTGGTCGCCTGCAAGCTGTCGCATTTGATCCAGGGTGCGGTCGATTGCTGGGGCGGCAATGTCATCGTCGACGACAAGTCGCGGCTGACCAAGGCCCAGCCGACGGCGCCGATCGAGTTCACCTCGGGCATCAATACGCCGTTGTTGGGCCTGTTCGGCAATGAGGACCCGAACCCGTCGGCCGACCAGGTCAACCGCACCGAGGCGGAACTGAAGAAGCACGGCAAGAATTACGAATTCCATCGGTATGACGGCGCCGGCCACGCGTTTTTCGCGCATTATCGGCCGAATTACCGGCCGGAGCAGGCGGTCGACGGCTGGCACAAGGTCTTTGCCTTCTTCCACAAGCATCTCGGCGCTCCGCGCACCTAAGCGTTCTCCCCGGCCGGTCGATGATCGACGCCGCAAGCGTCGGTCTCGACCGGTGGAGCAAAGCCTCGTCGAAGCGGTTCAGGGCAAGAGCAGCGGGCTGCGCTTTACCTGCGGCCGGCCCGCCGATCATGCTTGTCGCCGATCAGTGCGAAGCCGCCGGCGATCAGCAGGGTCATCAGCGCATCGGTGATTTCCGCCGAGCGATCCGGAAGATAGGTTTCCGCCCAGCTGGTCGCGAACAGCGTGCCGGCGACGAGAATGGCGGCAAAGACCGGGCGCATCCCGGCTCTGCCGAGAAGGAAGAGCAAGCTGCCGTACAGAAAACATTTTTCCATGAACGACAGGACGTCTACCTCGGCCGATCCATTCATGAAGCTGTTGAACGGCACCCAACCGAACGGACGGGCGAAGGGCTCGAATTGAAAGGGTTCAAGCCGCTCCATGACAACGTAGCTTGCCGAGCAACAGAAACACTAAAGCGGTTCGAAGGCGCTGATTGAGGCCAAGGAGGAGCGGCCAAAGACAGACCGCGACCAACGCGCCGACGACCTCTGCGGCGCTGAGGATCGTCGAGATGATCAGCACGCGGGCAGACAGAACGAATGCGGCAAACAGCGGCGCGAGCATGGCCGAGCGGCGACGGCCGAAGATCGCCTCGATCAAGACAAAAAGTGTCAACCAAATCGAGGTATGCCGGTAGAGAGGGTAAGGCGCCGGGATCGGGTCGAGGATCACCGGCCTCAGCGCGTGCCAGTATTTGTGGAGGTCGATTGTCGGCACAAAGGGATAAAAGCGATACCCGATCCAGGCCGCGATGAGCAGCGTCGGCGCCGGTCGCCTTATGATTTCCCGCAATAGCGGAAGGCTGACGCGGTCGGAGAACAGCATCGCGACCGAAGCGCCAATCAATGTGCCGAACGTGTTTGTGTAGACATCGCTGGCATTGGTGACGCGGCCGGCATCGTAATATTGGATCAACTCCATCGTCACCGACAACGCCGCGCCGCCGGCGACCACCAGGAATAGCCGGCGCCAAAACCCGACACGTCGGGAAAACGACAACATGCCGAAAAATCCCAACGGCACGTACAGCAGGATATTAGCCAAGAAGTCGCCGCGCGAAGGCCGGTCCGCCCAGCTGGCGAGCAACACACTTACCGGACCGCGCCCGCCGGTCGGCACGCTGAAGTCGAACGGGTACAGCGAGCCGTAGATGATCACGACCACCATGACCGCGGTAACGATTGCGTAGTTGCGCGGGCGTCGCGATAAGTCGGTCGGTTCAACCGGCATGGTCAGCTGCTGAGGCCAAGCGTTATTCGGCGATCCTCGCCGCTTAGGCTGGCGTTGGCTATGGCCTTGGCGACGTGAGACGATCAGCCGGCCGCGCCTTTTTTCCAGCGGGCTTGGCGGGTCTATGCGGATTGGCCACATTAGGCTCGCGATCTAACCGAGGAATGCGATGGCGAGCGAGACGGCAACGGCGGGGCGCGACTTCATCCGCGACATCATCGAGGCCGATCTTGCCGCGGGGCGCACGAAAGAGGTCGTGACGCGGTTCCCACCCGAGCCCAACGGCTATCTCCATATCGGTCACGCCAAGGCGATCTGCCTCAATTTCGGGGTGGCGCAGGAATATGGCGGACGCTGCCACCTGCGTTTCGATGATACCAACCCGACCAAGGAAGAGCAGGAATATATCGACGCGATCGAGCGCGACGTGCGCTGGCTCGGCTTCGACTGGGGCCGGCACCTCTACCATGCCTCGGATTATTTCGAGCAGCTCTACGACTGGGCGGAGCATCTGATCCGCGCCGGCAAGGCTTATATCGACGATCTTCCGGCTGACGAGATGCGGGCGATGCGCGGCACCCTGACCGAGCCGGGCCGCAACAGCCCGTATCGCGAGCGCAACGTCGCCGAGAACCTCGACCTGTTCCGCCGCATGCGGGCCGGCGAGTTCCCGAACGGGGCGCGGGTATTGCGCGCCAAGATCGACATGGCTTCAGGCAACATCAATCTGCGCGACCCGGTGCTCTACCGCATCCTGCATACCGCACACCCGCGCACCGGGACCAAATGGTGCATCTATCCGAGCTATGATTTTGCGCACGGCCAATCGGACGCGATCGAAGGCGTGACGCATTCCTTGTGCACGCTCGAATTCGAAGACCACCGGCCGCTTTACGACTGGCTTCTGGACAATCTGCCGGTGCCGTCGCGGCCGCGGCAATACGAGTCCGCGCGCCTCAACATCAACTATACGGTGTTGTCGAAGCGGTTTCTGACCGAGCTCGTCCGCCAGGGCCGGGTCGACGGCTGGGACGATCCGCGCATGCCGACCCTGGCCGGGCTGCGGCGGCGCGGGGTGCCGGCGGCGGCGATCCGCGATTTTGCCCGCCGGGTCGGCGTCGCCCGCGCGAACAGTCTCGTCGATGTCGCGATGTTCGACCATGCCGTCCGCGAGCATTTGAACAAGGTGGCGCCTCGCCGAATGGCGGTGCTGCGCCCGTTGAAGCTCGTGATCGAGAACTATCCCGAGGGGGCAGCGGAGGAGATCGACGCGATCAACAACCCGGAGGATCCCGCCGCCGGTACGCGCCGCATGCGCGTTCGGCCGCGAGCTCTATGTCGAACGCGACGATTTCATGGAAAACCCGCCAAAGAACTTCTACCGCCTGGCGCCGGGACGCGAGGTGCGGCTGCGCTACGCCTATTTCGTCACCTGCCGAGAGGTCGTGAAGAACGCGGCGGGCGAGGTCGTCGAACTGATCTGCACCTACGATCCGGCGACCCGCGGCGGCAACGCGCCCGATGGCCGCAAGGTTCGGGCAACCCTGCATTGGGTCGATGCGGCCAGCGCCGTGCCGGCGGAAATCCGCCTCTACAACGCGCTCTTCACCCGCCCCGACCCCGGCGCCGCCGGCGATTTCTTCGCCGATCTGAACCCGCAATCGCTCGAAGTACTGACCGGGAGCCGGCTCGAGCCGGCGCTCGCCGACGCGCTACCGGGCGAGCCGGTGCAGTTCGAGCGCCAGGGTTATTTCTGCCTCGACCCCAACTCGCGGCCGGGCCGTCTGGTCTTCAACCGCACGGTCGGCCTGCGCGACAGCTGGGCCAAGGCGCGGGCGGGGGCGGTTTGACGGCAGCTCCCTGTTCTCGTCATCCCGGCGAAGGCCGGGACCCATGTCAGCCATAGGCACCGGCCTTCGCCGGTGTGGCAAAGTACGATCTGTCAGAATTACTCTACTAGCTGGGCGGATGATCCGATCGCGCAACTGCAAGGACACCGAGGGAATTTGGTACGGGCGATTGAGCCGGATGTTTTCCCGCGAGACCAAGATCGGGCGCTACGAACACGGCGGCAGATTGATGCCTCGCACACTTTGGACGATCTCCGGGGCCCGCCGGGAAACCGCCTCGAATTGCTGAGAGGAGATCGGGCCGGGCAAATGAGCATCCGGATCAACGAGCAATGGCGCATATGCTTCGTATGGTCGGACGGCCACGCAGATGACGTAGAGATTGTCGACTATCATTGACGGAAAAACGATGGGCGAGCTTCATAACCCGCACCCGGGCGAGATTCTCAAGGAAGAGTTTCTGAGGGAGCTAGGCATGAGCCAGAACCAGCTGGCTCACGCGATCGGCGTTCCAGGAAACCGCATCCACGCGATCGTCAACGGGAGCCGCGACATCACCGCCGACACCGATCTACGGTTGTGCCGGTTCTTTGGGCTGTCCGAGGGCATTTCCTTCGCCTCCAGAACGCCTACGACACGCTCGAAGCCAAGCGCCGTATCGCCGACCAACTCGCAAAGATCGAGCCCTACAAGCCGCAGGAGGCCGCCTAATCGACGCGGGTTCCGATGCCGCCTAATTTTCGCGCGTGCCCCTCAGGACAAACCGGCTTGATCAAGATGGAATGCCAGGAACCCCTGTTCCCTCTGCCCACAGGCCGCGGACCGGGCTTCCTGGGATTCCGAGCATTTCGTAACAAGCAAGCTCGATTTGCGGCGAAAACAGACGCGCCGACACTAATTCCCAGCGCGCGCTATTGGACGACATCATAGGGTTGGCGAATTGATTTTCCCCTTATGGATCGACCGGAGCGGACGGTGCCAAGGTCTGTCTAACGGGGTTTCGATCCAATTCGCCCTGTTAGCAAGGATGGGCCGACCGCAAGCCCGATCTAACGCGATCTAGTTTAGCCCAGGACGCTGACATCGTCGGGGTTGATCAGGTCGGGTACGGTCCAGCCGTCGAGGTCGTATTCGGCCATGCACTGGTCGGCGAAACTCTTCCAGCGCTCGTACTGGCCCGAGCCGACCGCCGCCCGCAAGGCGTCGATGCGGATTTCCTCGTGGCTGCCGGCGTAGTTGATTTCGTAGAGCTCGTGGCGGGCGCCGAATTCGCTGCCGATCGTGTCCCACAACAGCTTCATCAGCTTGACCCGCTCGACCGCGCTGACCCCGCCGGAGCCGCGGACATAGCGGTCGAGATATTGGCGCAACTCCGGGGTCTTGAAGTCACGGGCATGCGAGTTGAGGTAGATCAGGCTGCTGGCGACGGTTTTCTCGATCATGTGCTTGATCTGGACATAGGCCTCGGGCGCCAGGATGCGATAGGCCATCGCCGGCTCCAGCGCCGGCAATACGCAGCCGCCGGCCCACGGTTCGGCGCTCTTGGCCATCGCGTCGGAAAGCCCCCACATCGTATTGCGCCAGGCGATCACCTCGCCGATGTTGGCTTCGACCCCGCGGAACCCGCGGGTGCCGGCGATCTCGGTCGCCTTGACCATCAGGCCGATGATGAAGTCGAGCTTGACCGCCAGGCGGGTGCAGCCCTGCAGCATGGCGCGCGGCAGAAACCCGCTATTGGGGAAGAACCTGTTGGCCTTGTCGATGTCGGCGTAGACGAACACGTCCTCCCACGGCACCAGCACGTCGTCCATGACGAAGATCGCGTCGTTTTCGTCGAGCCGGCTCGACAGCGGGTAGTCGAACGGGCTGCCGAGCACGGCGGCGCGCTGCTCGTTCGAGACTCGGCAGATGAATTTGACGCCGGGGGCGTTGCTCGGCACCAGAAAGACGATCGCGAAATTCTTGTCCTGGATCGGGAGCACCCCGACATGCGCGACAAAGGTGAAATGGGTCAACGCCGAGCCGGTGGCGAC